>CBDDLQ010000006.1:217500-1712500 GCA_965230775.1 Terasakiella sp. | reverse complement strand
CCCCGGTAAACGGCGGCCGTAACTATAACGGTCCTAAGGTAGCGAAATTCCTTGTCGGGTAAGTTCCGACCTGCACGAATGGCGTAACGACTTCCCCGCTGTCTCCAACACCAACTCAGCGAAATTGAACTCTCCGTGAAGATGCGGAGTTCCTGCGGTTAGACGGAAAGACCCCGTGCACCTTTACTATAGCTTCGCAGTGGCATTAGTAACTAAATGTGTAGAATAGGTGGGAGGCTTTGAAGCAGGGACGCCAGTCTCTGTGGAGCCACCTTTGAAATACCACCCTTTTAGTTATTGATGTCTAACCGCGGTCCGTGAAACCGGATCCGGGACCCTGCGTGGTGGGTAGTTTGACTGGGGCGGTCGCCTCCCAAAGCGTAACGGAGGCGCACGATGGTAAGCTCAGGCTGGTCGGAAATCAGCTTTTAGAGTGCAATGGCATAAGCTTGCCTGACTGTGAGTCTGACAAGACGAACAGAGACGAAAGTCGGTCATAGTGATCCGGTGACTCCTCGTGGAAGGGTCATCGCTCAACGGATAAAAGGTACGCCGGGGATAACAGGCTGATACTACCCAAGAGTTCACATCGACGGTAGTGTTTGGCACCTCGATGTCGGCTCATCACATCCTGGGGCTGGAGCAGGTCCCAAGGGTTTGGCTGTTCGCCAATTAAAGTGGTACGTGAGCTGGGTTTAGAACGTCGTGAGACAGTTCGGTCCCTATCTGCCGTAGGTGGAGGATACTTGACAGGATTTGCCCCTAGTACGAGAGGACCGGGGTGAACGAACCTCTGGTGTACCAGTTGTTCCGCCAGGAGCATCGCTGGGTAGCTAAGTTCGGACAGGATAACCGCTGAAAGCATCTAAGCGGGAAACCCACCTGGAAACTAGGTATCCCTGAGAATCGTGGAAGACTACCACGTTGATAGGTCAGGTGTGGAAGTGTGGTAACACATGAAGCTAACTGATACTAATCATTCGATAGGCTTGATGAGCAACCATCATGCGTAGAATTAAAAATCTACAAGTCAATTCTCAACAGAAACCTGTATAATATTATAGATAATCTTGATCTTTTTGGATGGCCTGGTGGTTATGGCACGTGGCAAACACCCGATCCCATCCCGAACTCGGCCGTGAAAACACGTTGCGCTGATGGTACTTCGTCTTAAGGCGCGGGAGAGTAAGTCGCTGCCAGGCCTTCCAAAAAGATCAAAACCTATCACAATCGTTCCTAAAGCCGCCCCTCAAAAGGCGGCTTTGTCGTGAAAAAATACCAACGCGGGGTGGAGCAGCCCGGTAGCTCGTCAGGCTCATAACCTGAAGGTCGTCAGTTCAAATCTGGCCCCCGCAACCAAAATTAAAACGGTCCTGTCCTTTATGGCAGGGCCGTTTTAATTTTTATTCCCGGGGGATCCAGTTTGACCTGCGCGAGATGTGCCGAAAGGCGCAGATCGCCTACAGTTCGGCCAAAGGCAACGGCGCAGCAAGCGTAGCGAGCGAGTACGGTAAATCTGGCCCCAAGACCATAAAAATAGGAGCGCCATCGGCGGTCCTTTTTTTATGCTTACGGTGGTACCAGCTTAGAACTGTGCGGAATGCCCGAACAGGGCAGAACGCCACAGTTCAGCCGAAGGCAAGACGCCCGAATAGGGCAAATTTCTGATCTGAATGAATCACAACAGTGATTAAAGTATCAGAAAATTAAGAGGGTCTGAGTCTAGGGCAAACCATCTCATTCAAAATTATTGCGTGGCACCTCGGTGAAACAAGCTAAAGGAATTAAGATCACCATCAGGATCAAAAGCGGATTCAACGTCATCTATAAAACTACAATACCAACCTGTGTCCCCTCCGATCCGTTCGGCTGGATACAGATAGTTCTGCCAATTGATAATGTTGGGATCATAATACTCGTATGGCGACGGAAACCAAGGTTGTTCCAAACCAGATTTCAATCGTTCAAGCAATTCCGTTGGGGCCTCGTTGTCTGTGGCGATTTCATAATGGGCCCGTATAAACTCTGTGTCACGCACCAGTAAAAACATCATCTTCCCAGATGCATTCAACAGCAAAACGCCCTGAGGATCAGCCGAGAAATAATATTCAACACAGCTTTCTCTTCTGCACAAGTCGTGGAAAAACTGAGAAAAGTCTGGGTTATCAATAAATTCCGGTGTTTTAATACGCAAAGCTTCCACCAAACGCTGGGTGATATCTCTGAAATAATCCTGTTGTAACTGGCCCAAAGCACTGAAAATTTCTTCAGACACATTTTCAGAGTGTTTAAAGATAAAACGATCAATTAGTCCCTGATTAAACGCTCTAACGGCAACTTTTTCATCAGCCTTACCCGTCAGGATGACTTTCTTGCACGGTAGATCTTTGATCTGGCGACAGAATTCCACACCGTCAATTTCCGGCATATCGTAATCGACAATCACTACAGAAGTCATATCAAAGCGACGTTTGTTAAACATCAAATCGCGAATTTTCGAGGGCGAAAAGGCGATAAAACGATCAGATGGTTCGAAACGACGGCGACCTTCCCCATCCGAACATGGAAAAAAGAAAGAACTGCTAGGGGTCACAAGAGATGAAACATCCTGTAAATAAGTCACAGCCTCTTTGGGATTAGCATATAAACGACAATCAGCGTCTTGCCCGATCAGAAATTTAAAACTTTCGAGAAAAACAGGATCATCATCAACAACAACAACCGATGTTGGATGAAAGAACGGCAAGGTTGCCTGAACATCCATATGTTGATCATACATTTGTGTCATCCTCTGGGACTGTTGAAAACGAAACCGTGAATTCCGTAAACTTACCACATTCCGATATGCACGCAATAGTTCCATTAAAGCTATTTACAACACGTCTGGAAAATGACAATCCGATACCCGCCCCATTCAAGTTCTCCGAAGCGGTAAAAAATCGATCAAAAATATGTGGCAATACATCCGGCGCAATACCCGTCCCCGTATCACGAAAGATCAATTTATTTTTTTTGGTGCCAGGTTCTAGGCGAATGGAGATGATGCCATGATTTTGGGCGGCAATAGCACGCAAGGCGTTTTTCAACAAGTTGAACAGCACGTGGATCATCAGGATATCGGAGCCGAGAAATTGAAAATCTTTCTGCCTATCCCAATCAATCCAATCACGCTGTCCCGGCTTAAACGGAAAACGTTGTAAAGCCTGATCAATCACCTCGACCATGGAATAGTGCTGAAAGTTTTTCGGATTGATCTCTTCCTGCCTGACATTCGCTAAAAGCATATCAATCACCGTATTGGCAAAAACAGTCTGATGATCAATACGCCGAAGGGCGGCTTCCAGCCCCTCCACATCTTTGGGCTGGAGAGAGTTATTCTGCACACGGAGTAATATTTTTTGAATGCCTTGTGCATCAAATTTTATGCCAAGCAAGGGAGTGCGCATTTCGTGAGCGATATTACTCCCCAGAGTTGCCACTGTCTGCATACGACGTTCGTACTTCAAAAGTTCTTCAGTATGGCTGAAGAGGATACTGCCGATAAGGGCGAACAAAACAACTGGCAACCCTATAAAAAAGTCAGGAGGAATAGTGGTTTCTGAAGTGAAAATAAAACACAAAAGTGCAAATGCGACACCCGTCCCCCAGATAATCAACGTATTGATCGCATCAAAAATGAGGACCAGATAAAGTACAGCGCACATTGACGACATCTGCCATGCAAGATTGGCATCATTCTTCAAAAGCATAAATGTAAAGAAAAACGGAAGAACTAAGATTGAGGTAATATAGGCATAAATCGGAGCATAGGCTGTGATCTTGTCTGGCAAGTAATTGTTGATCAGAAAAATTCCACACATTCCGGCAAGAATAAGACGTAGCCAGAAATTCTCATATGGCTGAGGATAAAAATCGTGCCAGACAAAAAAGAATAAAGGAAACCCACAAACGCCCAGCACACCGATTACCTTGAATTTCAACCTCATAAATTCGTATCCATGAAGGTAGCGACGCTTGATGTTCAGAAACATCTCATGTCCTCTTCCCCATGATCTTTGTTTTATGTTCATGGCGCTATCCTTGTATTCAAAAAATAAAATCCACTTCTCGAAGAATTACACCCTCCAGAGATTTATCTCTATCTCAGATGAGTCACCAGCTTAAGTCGGTCATACCATTTGTGGTTATGTACATTAAAATCAAGTCTCTCAATAGTAATTATAGGAGACTATTATCATGTCAGTTTCAAAATATACGAAACATAAATTAAATCGACAATCCCAGCTTCATCCCGAGGACCCTTTGTTTTTCCATTCTCATCGGGAAATCAGTTTTCCAGATTGGTCGCATGGTCATTGGATCGGTCATACGCTAAGCGGACGTACTCCGTCACCAAAAGCTATTCAAATGCGGACCAATGATTATCTTTGTTTAGCAAATGATACACGAATTATTGAAGCTGAAGTAGAAGCACTCAGGTATTTCGGTCATGGAGATTCCGTTTCAAGAATATTTAATCATCGTCATAACGACCCTCTACAATCCTTCGAGCAACGCATTGCCAACTTTATGGCGGCTGAAGATGCGGTTTTATGCATGTCAGGTTACAGTGCCAACAGTGGTCTGATTCAAGCTATTGCACCAAAAGGCACACCGGTCTATCTGGATATGCGGGCTCATGCCTCGCTTTGGGAAGGTGTCCCCAGTTCAGGAGCTGTTGCCAGAGCGTTCCGGCACAATGATCCTGCCCATCTGGAACGTCAGATCAGCAAGTATGGTCCGGGCATCATTGTGGTTGATGCACTTTACAGTACTACCGGAAACATTTGTCCGTTGGCAGATGTCGTGACAATCGCGGAACGCGGAGGCTGCATTCTTGTCGTCGATGAAACCCATTCCTTTGGTACATTGGGCGAGAATGGCGAAGGACTGGCTGTCTCCTTAGGGTTGGCGGATCGGATACATTTTCGCACTGTTGGCATGTCCAAGGCCATTGCCAGCCGGGGAGGTGTTGTTCTGGGCTCGGCGCGGAATATGGAATTTTTCCGTTATGAAGCTTTCCCAATGATCTTCAGCACAACTGTTTTACCCCACGAAGTGGCAGGATATAATGCTGCACTTGATATCATCCAGACAGAAAGCTGGCGTCGTGAAAAGCTCCATGCCAATCACCGTATTCTCCGCGATGGGTTAGATGAACTGGGCTATAACGTCTCTGCCAGCAAAGCTCAGATCATCGGGTTGGAGGCCGGAAGCGAGCACCAAGTAATTAAACTACGAGATGCTTTAGAAACCCGAGGTATCTTCGGGGCTGTCTTTTGCGCCCCTGCAACTCCTAAAAAAAGGGCTATGGTTCGTTTTACCGTCAATTGCGGTCTTAGTGACCTGAATATAAAACGTATTCTGGAAGTCTGTGCCGACATACGTGATGAAGTTGGTATGTGGGACTGGGCCGCCACTCGGCGAAAAGAAACGGTCAAACAACAAAAGGTTACACCAGATCGTGCAGCAGAATAGAAAACTAAACTAAGTCTTTTCTATATCACTAAATAATGGCTTTAAAGCTATTGTTTTTTTTGGGGGGAAGATAAAGGTCGTAATATTAAATTATTACGGCCTTTTTTTCTCATACTCCTCTCCTTGAAACCTCTATGGAAAAGTGGAGTGCGTTTCCTGCTAGGGGCGGTATCCTTTTGGGATTAACTGCCTAAAATAGAATGCACCGTGTTCTAATTGTGTGAGATATGTAGGATTATGTATAGCATGCACTCTTGCTGGGTGTCTCTGCAACGGAGTTACATGCATAAAGCATTTTATATAAAAGGATATGGTAGGGCAGGAGGGACTTGAACCCCCGACCAGACCGTTATGAGCGGTCGGCTCTAACCAACTGAGCTACTGCCCCTTACCAAAGACAAGTGGCGTGAATTTAAAGGAAACTCACGCCACGTCAAGTCTTAGAAATATGATTTTCTATGTTTAATAATCAAGGAAGCTGCGCAGTTTGCGTGAGCGGCTTGGGTGCTTGAGCTTACGCAGAGCTTTTGCTTCGATTTGCCGGATACGTTCACGTGTAACGGAGAACTGTTGGCCGACTTCTTCCAATGTATGATCCGTGTTCATTCCGATACCGAAGCGCATACGCAGGACACGTTCTTCACGCGGTGTCAACGAGGACAAGACACGTGTTGTGGTGTTACGCAGGTTGGATTGAATAGCGGCATCCAACGGTTGAACGGCGTTTTTGTCTTCGATGAAATCGCCCAGATGACTGTCTTCTTCGTCCCCGATGGGAGTTTCAAGAGAGATCGGTTCTTTGGCAATTTTCAGGACCTTGCGGACTTTTTCCTGCGGCATGGATAGTTTTTCAGCCAGTTCTTCCGGTGTGGGTTCACGACCGATTTCATGCAACATCTGGCGCGAGGTGCGCACAAGTTTGTTGATGGTTTCGATCATATGAACCGGAATACGGATCGTACGGGCCTGATCGGCGATAGAACGGGTAATCGCCTGACGGATCCACCATGTGGCATAGGTTGAGAATTTATAACCGCGACGATATTCAAATTTATCAACGGCTTTCATAAGACCAATGTTGCCTTCCTGAATGAGGTCAAGGAATTGCAAACCACGGTTGGTGTATTTTTTAGCGATGGAAATAACCAGTCGCAAGTTGGCTTCGATCATTTCCTTTTTGGCGCGATTGGCTTCGCGTTCGCCCTTTTGGACAGTGGAAACAATACGGCGGTATTCTTGAATCGGCAGACCGACTTCACCGGCAACTTCGGTGATACGATCACGCAGTTGTACGATTTCTTCCTCGTGACGTTCTGCGAAACGTTGCCAGCCTTTCGCAGGCAGTTCAGAAACGCGTTCAAGCCAGTTGGGGTCGAGTTCGTGACCGTAATGTTGTTTGAGGAAATCGGCACGTGAGACACGACAGCCGGTTGCCAGACGTAACAGACGGCCTTCGCAGTTCATCAAAGCTTTGTTAAGACCGTAAAGGTGGTCCATCAGCTCTTCAATACGGCTGTTGTTCAGGTGAACGCCTTCCATCAATTCCACGAGTTCATGGCGCAGTTTTTCGATACGGCGCTCGATTGTGGAAGAGACTTTCTCGCCTTTGCCTAAAGCATTGAGGCGTTGTTCCTGTGCCTTATGCATTTTGTCGTAAGTCTTGGCAATCTTTTCGAATGTCTCGACGACTTGTGGCAGGATTTGTTCTTCCATGGCGGCGAGAGAGACGTTGTTTTCATCGCCGTTTTCATCGCCGTTGGACTCGTCATCGTCACCTTCACTCTCTTCGCCGTTTTCGTCGTCTTCCTCGTCGGAAAGATCGTCGTCATCGGGGCCGGCATCGACACCTTCGGGGGCTTCGATTTCAGTTTCGTCATCGTCGTCCGTATCGTCACTGTTGTCGATATCGGCTGTCAGACTGTCGGTGTCGGCAACTTCTGCGTCCACATCTTCGGCTGCGGCGACATCTTCGGTGTTCGGGCCGCCGCCGTAAGTGGTTTCCAGATCAATAATATCACGCAGGAGAATATCACCGTTAATCAGCGCATCGTGCCATTCGATGATGGAACGGATTGTGATCGGGCTTTCGCAAATGCCGCCGATCATCATTTCGCGGCCTGCTTCGATCCGTTTGGCGATGGAAATTTCACCTTCGCGTGACAAAAGTTCGACGCTGCCCATTTCGCGCAGATACATACGAACCGGGTCATCTGTACGTCCCGTGTCGTTTTCGTCAATATTGCCGGATTTTTCGTCCTCTTCTTCTGCCGGAGCATCTTCGTCGACTTCTTCGTTATCGACGACATTGATCCCCATTTCAGACAAAGCGGACATGGTATCTTCAATTTGCTCAGAGGACATCTTGTCCGGTGGCAGGGCGGTATTCAACTCGTCATATGTGATGAAGCCGCGCTCTTTGCCTTTGGCGAGCATTTTTTTAACGGCGGCGCCGAGGGAATCAAGAAGTGGGCCGTCACCGCCTTCTTCTTGTTTGGTTTTTGCTTCGGTTGTATTTGCAGCTTTCGCAGACATGCGATTCCCCGTGAAACTCAATAAATTTTAAAATCCAACGCTATCTTATAAATAAGTAAGAAGTGGAGACTCCTTAGGTAAGATGCGCGACAAATATGTAAAGAGCGTTAATCAAACAAATCTTCTTCATTCAGTTTGTAAGAACCGTTTTGTGCCTCGGTTTCGTCGGTATCAACCTTACCCATCAGTTTTTGCAAAGCCTGAAATTGACTTAGAACCTGTGGGCTCATTTCTTCCTTTAGGCGACGTTTCAGTTCTTTGAACTCCGCAGCCAGGTCGCGTTCCTGCATATATAGCCGGTAGGCGTCTTCCCATCCGCGAAGGACATCTTCAATGGGGCGATCTGGATGCAAAAAAGTCTCGTGCCCAATAAATCTCCCGCCATTCGGGGCGTGAAATTTGCCAAGCAGATCATCTAGCGGTTCCGAAAACCCATTTTTTCTGAGGAGACTTTGAAGCGTGGGTGAATCAAGGCCTAAATCCCCATCGACGGTCTTTAAAACTTCCTGACGAAGTTTGTCAAGCGAATCGCTTTGGAAAATCAGCAACCCTAAGCGTTCGCCAACTTCATCCATAACGTGTGGATGAAGAATGACGGCTGCAATAAGCAAGGACTCCCGCCATTTTTGTGCATCTATTTTTGTATTTAAGCTGCTTTTTGCTTCCAAATGCGTGTGATGATTTTTTTCAACATTTTTCCAATCACGGCGTTTTTGGAAGGTAGTTGTGTCTTTTTTAGCGCGAATTTCTTTCCACATTCGGTCTTTAAGAGCCGAAATAAAATGGTTTCGCACCGATTCGTCCTGAATTTGGAAGGCGTGCTTTTTTAAATTGTCATCTAGAACCGCACGATCTTCTGCGGTTTCCAGATTTATGCCCTCTACACAGGTGCGCCATAAAAGCTCGGATAGAGGGATAGCACCATCCAAGACTGTCTGCATGGCTGCGCGACCTTCGTTTTGGATCAAGCTATCAGGGTCTTCACCTGTTGGAAGGTGGACGAAATGTAAGGAATATCCTGCTTTCAGATGGGGGAGGGCGCGTTCAGCCCCCCGTAAGGCGGCCCGTTGTCCCGCCGCATCGCCATCAAAGCACAGCAGGGGAGTTTTGCTCATTTTCCACAAAAGCTGGATTTGTTCTTCTGTTAAGGCTGTGCCTAAGGGGGCAACGGCATTGGGAAAGCCGCCCTGTGCCAGCGCGATAACATCCATATAGCCTTCGGTGACGATGATTTTATTTTTTTTGTAAGCTTCTTCCCGGGCCTGAGCCAGACCGTAAAGAATGGTCCCTTTGTGAAAGAGCGGGGTATCGGGGGAGTTTAAATATTTTGGCTTACCATCACCCAGAATTCGTCCGCCAAAGGCAATGACCTTGCCACGTCGGTCCGTAATTGGGAACATGACACGTTCACGAAAACGTTCGTACGGTTTTCGGTTTGGGTCATCAGGCTGGATCAGCAATCCGGCTTCAATCATCAGGCTTTCTTCAATACCTTGGCGTGTTAAGGCTGCTTTTAATCCACCGGGTACGTTCGGTGAATACCCGAGTCGAAAATGTTTGATGGTTTCTTCGCTGAGGCCGCGTTCCCGAAAATAAGACAGGCCGATACGCCCTTCCGGCATACGGAGCATCTTTTCATAATAGGCACAGGCGGCTTCCATCACGTCGTAAAGGGTATTGCGTCGTTCGACCCGTTCGCGTTGTTCGGGTGTGTCTTGTGGCACTTCCATACCGGCTTGAACCGCCAGTCGTTCGACGGCCTCAGGGAAATTTAACCCTTCGGTATTCATCAGGAAATCAAGTGCGCTTCCATGTGCCCCACAGCCAAAGCAGTGGTAAAACCCCTTGTCATCATTGACGGTAAAGGAAGGGGATTTTTCGCTGTGGAATGGACAGAGGCCGGAATGTTCCCGCCCTTTTTTGATAAGCTTGACCCGTTTGCCGACAATCTCTGAAACGGAGATTCGGTTTCTTAGTTCATCAAGAAATCCGGGGGGGATGGCCATCTTATTCTATTGTCCGTCCTTTTTAATATGTGAAAGGTCATTTTACTTTTCACATAGAACGACCCCTTGTATTTGAGAAGGGGCCGTTATCAAAATGCACGTTGTTTAGGCGAGGCGCTCTTTAATAATTGCACTGGCTTTACCAAAATCCATTTGCCCGGCATAGCGGTCACGCAAGGTTTTCATGGTGGCGCCCATGTCTTTTAAGTTGGTGGCCCCCAATTCGGTAATGATCTCGTCAACCACTTTAGCAATTTCTTCTTCGTTCAATTGCTTGGGAAGGAAACCTTCGATAATGGTGATTTCAGCGGCTTCTTGTTCTGCCAGTTCAAGACGGCCACCGTTTTCGTACATGGTGATACTGTCGCGACGTTGCTTGATCATGGATTGCAACATAGCGAGAATTTCGTCTTCACCGATCCCGTCCGGTTTATCCTGAGTCCGGGCCGCAATGTCGCGGTCCTTCAGGGCGGCCATGATAAGGCGCAGGGTGGAAACTTTATGCGTGTTTTTTGCTACCATCGCCTCTTTTAAGGCGGATTTAATCTGCTCGCGAAGCATGACCTTGACATCTGTTGTTTTCAGGAAAGCAAGAAACTTATCGCAATTCGCTGGAAAAAGCAATAAATTACTTTTTTTTAAGTCTTTGAAAAATAACAATAAATTTTATTTTAGACTTCCCCTTGACGCCAGTGTAAGATTTCTTTATCAACGCGCCAATTTGCCTATGCGCTGATGCACAGCCATTCAGGCAAGACTCGATTTAAATAGCTCTTTGTAGATGAAGGACACGTCGATATGTCGCAGACACAAGCGCCCGTCGCGCCTATGCCGCCTAAAGCCCGTCCCCAGGATGCCAATGCCGCGCTGGTATTGACAGATGGAACCGTTTTCTGGGGAAAAGGTGTTGGTGTGGAAGGTGTCGCCATCGGCGAGGTTTGCTTTAACACCTCCATCACCGGCTATCAGGAAATTATGACCGACCCGTCTTATGCCGGGCAAATCATCACGTTTACCTTCCCGCATATTGGTAATGTGGGCACGAATGCCGAAGATATTGAAACAGCCAAACCGGCAGCACGCGGTTGCATTCTGCGGGCCGATATTACGGAACCGGCCAACTTCCGCGCCGCAGAACATTTTGATGCCTGGATGAAAGCCTCCAATCTGGTTGGGATTAGCGGGGTGGATACCCGTCGCTTGACACGTCATATCCGTGATAATGGCGCACCGGGCGGGACGATTATTCATTTACCCGCCGGACAGGATATCGATCTGGATGCGTTGAACACTATGTCTAATTCTTTCCCCGGTTTGGAAGGGATGGATCTGGCAAAAGATGTTACCTGTGATAAAGCTTATGAATGGGACGAAAGCGTCTGGAAACTGGGTGAAGGATACGGCAAACAGGCCGATCCGAAGTTCCATGTCGTCGCCGTTGACTTTGGTGCGAAACGCAATATTTTGCGCTGCCTTGCAGCGGCAGGGTGTCGCGTGACAGTGGTGCCGGGCAATACATCCGGTGAAGAAATCCTTGCATACAACCCCGACGGGGTGTTCTTGTCCAATGGTCCGGGCGATCCGGCAGCAACAGGTGAATATGCCGTTCCGATGATCCAGAAGGTGATGGACAGCGGCAAACCGTTGTTTGGCATCTGTCTGGGGCACCAGATGACTTGTCTCGCCCTTGGCGCGAAGACTTATAAAATGCATTTGGGCCATCGTGGCGGGAACCATCCGGTAAAAGATCTGGAAACCGGCAAGGTGGAAATTACCTCACAGAACCACGGTTTTGTGGTGGATGAAGACACCCTGCCGAAAAACGTGCGTGTCACCCACCGTTCCCTGTTTGATAAAACAATCGAAGGGATTGCGTTGGATGATAAGCCGGTCTTTTCCGTGCAGCACCACCCCGAAGCTTCGCCGGGGCCACAGGACAGCCACTATTTATTCGACCGCTTTGTCGAAATGATGGGTAAGGCGAAATAATTCCATGTCTCTTTCACCTTTCGCAACCAAACTGCTTGACGCACTGGCACAGGATGACCAGTTGCCGGGTGGGGTGTTTCGAAATGTGGAAGAAATTTGTGATGAATTTTTGGTAAGCTTTTCCGATGTGAGCGAGCTTGCCGACTGGCTCGAAGAACTCTGCGATGCTGGTGCGGTTATTTTGGAAGACCACGAACTCCACGTCGCCCCGACGCCTCCGTTCATGGCCTCCATAACCTTGCACGGGTTGGATCTGGCCGGGTATTTGAGCCGCTAAGTAATAGGCGTTATTTTTGTATAGGCAAAAATGACGAATTAACCGGGGTGTAAACCTCAACATGAAAGACGATAAGGTTAGTCATGCCAAAACGTACAGATATTAAATCGATTATGATTATTGGTGCCGGTCCCATTGTGATCGGACAGGCTTGTGAATTCGACTATTCAGGTGCACAAGCGTGTAAAGCGTTGCGTGAGGAAGGCTACCGGGTGATTTTGGTGAACTCCAATCCGGCAACCATTATGACCGACCCGAGCATGGCGGATGCAACCTACATTGAACCGATTACACCGGATGTGGTTGCCAAAATTCTTGAAAAAGAAAAACCGGACGCCTTGTTGCCGACAATGGGCGGACAGACAGCCTTGAACACGGCCCTTGCCCTTTATGAAAACGGGACGCTGGAACGTCTGGGGATCGAGATGATCGGTGCGACGGCGGATGCGATTGACAAGGCGGAAAACCGTGAACGTTTCCGCGCGGCAATGGAAAAAATCGGTCTTGAAAATGCCCGCTCATTTGTGTGCCACACACGCGCAGAAGCCAATGAGGCGTTAAAGGAAATCGGGTTGCCGGTGATCATTCGTCCTTCTTTCACATTGGGCGGTACCGGCGGCGGTGTGGCTTATAATAAAGAAGAGTTCGAACAAATTGTTGCCAGTGGTCTGGCGGCTTCCCCGACATCTGAAGTTCTGGTGGAAGAATCGCTTCTTGGCTGGAAAGAATATGAAATGGAAGTCGTTCGTGACAAGAACGATAACTGCATCATTATTTGTTCCATCGAAAACGTCGACCCGATGGGGGTTCATACAGGCGACTCCATCACGGTTGCCCCGGCAATGACGCTGACGGATAAAGAATATCAGATCATGCGAAATGCCTCCTTGGCGGTTCTACGTGAAATTGGCGTGGATACCGGGGGGTCAAACGTTCAGTTTACAGTGAACCCGAAAGACGGTCGTATGATCGTCATTGAAATGAACCCACGTGTGTCACGCTCGTCTGCGCTGGCCTCCAAGGCAACCGGTTTTCCGATTGCAAAAATCGCTGCCAAGCTGGCGGTGGGTTATACGCTGGATGAGCTGGACAACGACATTACAGGCTGCACGCCGGCTTCGTTTGAGCCAAGCATTGATTACGTTGTTACTAAAATCCCCCGTTTCACATTTGAAAAATTCCCGGGCACGGACGATAGCTTGTCTACAGCAATGAAATCCGTGGGGGAGGCCATGTCAATTGGTCGCACCTTCCAGGAATCCTTGCAAAAAGGGCTGCGTTCTATGGAAACCGGCTTAACCGGTTTGAACGAAGTGGAAATCGAAGGGGCCGATGGACCGGACGGTAAAATGGCTGTGATCCGTGAGTTGCAAAAACCGCGTTCTGACCGTTTGTTGGTGATTGCACAAGCGTTCCGTCATGGTTTGAGTATGGAAGAAATTCAAGCCGCTTGTAAGTATGAACCATGGTTCCTGCGCCAAATCGAAGATCTGATCAAGGCGGAGGAGGAACTTTCTTTGAAAGGTCTGCCGCGTTCAGCGGATGATTTGCAACGTTTTAAGAAGATGGGTTTCTCTGATAAACGGATTTCTGAACTGACCGGACGCGATATCAAGGTTGCGAATTATCGTCGTCATGTTTTGAATATTCATCCGACTTATAAACGCGTGGATACCTGTGCAGCGGAATTCCCGTCAAAAACATCTTATATGTATTCGGCTTATGAAGGCGATGGGGTGAGCATTCCTGAATGTGAATCTGACCCATCAAACCGTGAAAAAGTTGTAATCCTTGGTGGTGGTCCGAACCGGATCGGACAGGGGATTGAATTTGATTATTGTTGTGTTCATGCATCCTATGCGCTGAAAGAGGCGGGGTATGAAACCATCATGGTCAACTGTAATCCGGAAACGGTTTCCACCGATTATGATACATCTGATCGTTTGTATTTCGAACCGTTGACCGAAGAAGATGTCATTGAACTGATCCGTGTTGAACAAGGTAATGGTACGGTCAAAGGGGTTATTGTTCAATATGGTGGGCAAACACCTTTGAAACTGGCACATGCGCTGGAAAAAGCTGATATTCCAATCTTGGGAACAAGTGTGGATGCCATTGATTTGGCAGAAGACCGTGAACGTTTCCAGCAGTTGTTGGCACAACTGGGGCTGAAACAACCATCAAATGGATTGGCTCGATCCGAAGAAGAAGCCTTGAAAGTTGCGGAAAGCATCGGATTCCCGCTGGTTATTCGTCCGTCTTATGTTTTGGGTGGACGGGCCATGGAAATTGTTCATTCTATGGATCGTCTGAAACGCTATATGAAAGACGCGGTGAAAGTATCCGGGGATAGCCCGGTTTTGCTGGACAGCTTCTTACAAGATGCGATTGAGGTGGATGTGGATGCGATCGGGGATTGTGATGGTAATGTCTACATTGCCGGGATTATGCAGCATATTGAAGAAGCGGGCATTCACTCCGGTGACTCGGCTTGTTCCTTGCCGCCCTATTCCTTGAGCGAGAAGATTATTGGTGAGTTGAAAGATCAGGCGGTTGCGCTGTCCAAGGCCTTGAAAGTCATTGGTTTGATGAACGTACAGTTCGCGGTCAAAGAAGATGTTATCTATATCATCGAGGTAAACCCGCGCGCGTCCCGAACTGTACCGTTTGTTGCCAAGGCAACAGGGGTTGCGGTTGCGAAAATTGGTGCGCGTGTCATGGCGGGCGAGAAATTATCCGACTTTGGCCTGGAAGGCCAAATGCCGAAACTGGATCACGTCGCGGTAAAGGAAGCGGTTTTCCCGTTTGCCCGATTCCCCGGTGTTGACGTCCTGTTGGGCCCGGAAATGAAATCCACAGGCGAGGTGATGGGGCTGGATAAAGATTTCCCGACCGCCTTTTTGAAATCACAAATGGGTGCAGGTTCCCACTTGCCGACAGAAGGCTGTGCCTTTATTTCTGTGAAAGAACGTGACAAAGAAAAAATCGCCCCGATCGCGCAAAAACTCGTTGATATGGGCTTTAGTATTCTTGCAACCGAAGGAACGGCCAAGTTTTTAGAAAGCAAAGGGATTTCGACAAAACAGGTCAACAAAGTGATCGAAGGTCGCCCCCATTGTGTAGACGCCATCAAGAACGATGAAATCCAGTTGGTCATCAATACGACCGAAGGTGTTCAGGCGATTGAGGATAGTTATTCCATTCGTCGTGAGACGTTAACGCAAGGCATTCCGTACTATACGACAATGGCAGGCGCTTATGCGGCAAGTGAAGCGATTGATGCTTTACGTGCAGAAGTACTTGAAGTCAGATCACTTCAGTCGTATTTTGACAGTTCCTTCTAATTTGTGAAGGATGAGATTTTAACGCCACGCCTCCAGTGGACTGGGGGCGTGTCGTATTTTTGTTGTTTGTTTTTGGGAAAAGACAATGGACCGGATACCCATGACAGCTGAGGGATACGCCCAGCTTGAAATAGAATTGAAAAACCTGAAATCGGTTGAACGCCCGGCTGTTATTGCCGCAATCGCGGAAGCGCGTGAACACGGTGACCTTTCGGAAAATGCCGAATATCATGCTGCGCGTGAAAAACAGGGCTTTATCGAAGGTCGGATTAAAGAGTTGGAAGCAGTAATCAGCGTGGCTGAAGTCATTGATACGAGCCAGTTATCCGGTGATGTAGTCCGTTTTGGTGCAACGGTGATGGTTGCTGACGAAGAAACCGATGAAGAAACAACGTATCAAATTGTTGGTCAGCATGAAGCTGATTTAGAGAAAGGCAAAATCTCTATCAGTTCACCCCTTGCACGCGGTTTGATCGGAAAATCATTGGGCGACAGTGTTGAAGTTCGTACCCCGGGCGGGACGAAATCATACGAAATTATCGAAGTCGAATATAAATAACGACAGATTTTCCCAAAGACGAAAGGGCCACCTTCGGGCGGCCCTTTTTGTTTTTGGTCTATTCTTCGTCCGGTTCGGGCCCGTCAACCTTGATCGGAACGCCGGGAATGTTTTTGGCACTGCGAATAGTCATCGCGGATTTCACGTGGGCGACATTAGGGGCCGCTGTGAGATGTTTTGTCAGGAACTGCTGGTAGGAATCCCAGTCTTTCTCAACAATTTTGAGCAAGAAATCGGTTTCACCCGCTAACATATGACATTCGCGAACCTCAGGCCATTGCTGAACAAGGTTTTCAAAAGCCTTCAGATCGACCTCCGCCTGACTGTTCAAGCCGACGTGGGCGAAGACTGTGACATTAAAGCCTAATGCCGCAGGGTCGAGGTCGGCATGGTAACCCCGCACGAAACCTGCTTCTTCCAAAGCGCGCACACGGCGTAAGCAGGGCGGAGCCGATATGCCAGCACGGCGAGCCAGTTCAACGTTCGTCATGCGACCGTCTTCTTGCAGATCTGCAAGAATACGTTTATCGATTCGGTCAAGTTTGACCTTTTGCATAATAATTCTACTCCAAAAACACCATGTTTGACGCAATGATATTACAATGATCCGGCGATGAAGCCAAGCAAAGCTTCGCCAAAATAGGAAATAAAATTTCTTTTGGAAGAGTTTTTTTCTATTAACGTAAAAAAAAAGAACACCGTTTTGACGGTTTAGCCCGTACTTTAGAAAAAATGTTCCGGTTTGTTATCGAATATGAAGGTGTTTTTGTGATATTTTAATTAGCTGAAAAAAATAAAAGACGTTACAGTACCTATACTTACAGTGTTTCACTCAGCTATTGCAAACTGGGTTGAGGATATGTAATCTGTATAAAGTTTTGAATCATTCTAAAAAGGAAGAGATAATGTCTCAAGTTCTCGTAGGTCAAGAAGCCCCCGATTTTACAGCACCGGCCGTAATGGGCGATAATTCCATTGACGGTGAATTTAACCTCAAATCCTACCTGGACGGCTCCTATGGCGTTCTGTTCTTCTATCCGTTGGACTTTACGTTCGTGTGTCCTTCTGAAATCATCGCTTTTGACCACCGTGTCAAAGCCTTTGAAGAACGCGGCGCAAAAGTGATTGCTTGCTCTATCGATTCGCACTTCACACACCTTGCATGGAAAAATACACCGGTAAACGAAGGTGGCTTGGGTCAAGTTCAATTCCCGATGGTTGCAGATATCACAAAAGATATCGTAACGGCTTACGGTGTAAAGACCGGTCCGGGCATTGCGTTCCGTGGCACATTCATCATCGATAAAAACGGTGTTGTGCGTCACCAGCTGGTAAATGACTTGCCGTTGGGTCGTAATGTTGATGAGACACTGCGTACATTGGATGCGTTGATGTTCCATGAAGAACATGGCGAAGTTTGCCCGGCAGGCTGGAACAAGGGCGATTCTGGTATGACGGCAACGCCGGACGGTGTTGCCGCCTATTTGGCAGATAACGCAGACAATCTCTAAGGTTCTTTATTCCTTAGTAAATATGGACGAAAGGGAGGCTCCGGCTTCCCTTTTTTCTTCCGACTTGCGCAATTGTGGCAAGGTGCATAGATTATCGTCCCCAAACAGCTGACAGTTAATACAAGGATACATTTTCATGTCCGAACATCATCATTCAAAAGTCTTGATCCTCGGTTCCGGCCCTGCCGGTTATACCGCTGCCATCTATGCAGCGCGTGCTAACTTGAAACCGATTCTGGTGAAAGGGTTACAACCGGGTGGTCAGTTGACCATTACAACGGACGTTGAAAACTATCCGGGATTTGCCGATCCTGTTCAGGGGCCTTGGTTGATGGATCAGTTTCATGCGCAGGCTGAAAATGTCGGAACAGCGATGTTTGACGATACCATTATCGAAGCTGATCTTTCATCGCGTCCCTTTAAATTAACCGGAGATTCCGGTACGGTTTATTCCGGTGACACATTGGTTATTTGTACTGGTGCCTCGGCACGTTGGCTGGGACTGGAATCAGAACAAAAATATCAAGGTTTTGGCGTATCAGCCTGTGCGACTTGTGATGGGTTTTTCTATCGCGGTAAAGAAGTTGCTGTTGTCGGTGGTGGCAATACAGCCGTGGAAGAAGCCTTGTATCTGACGAATTTCGCCTCCAAGGTTTATTTGATCCATCGTCGGGACGAACTACGAGCTGAAAAGATTTTGCAGGACCGTTTGTTGAAGCACGAAAAGGTCGAAATGGTCTGGGATAGTGTTTTGGATGAAATCGTCGGGGAAGATGATCCGTTCGGCGTAACGGGTGTTAAAGTCAAAAACGTTAAGACGGATGAAACAAAGATCATTCCGGTGCACGGTACTTTTATTGCGATTGGACATGATCCCAATACATCCCTTTTCCAAGGTCAGTTGGAAATGGATGATGAAAATTATATTGTGACCAAACCAGATAGCACGCAGACCAGTCTTGCCGGGGTGTATGCGGCCGGTGATGTACAGGATAAAGTCTATCAGCAAGCCGTCACTGCGGCTGGAACGGGCTGTATGGCCGCTTTGGAAGCAGAACGTTTTCTGGGTGAACAAGAAGACTGATTGACCTGATTTTCCATTAATTTGAATTTTTCCAAGGCGAAAGGGTGTTTTTTCCTTTCGCCTTACTTATCTATGCTATATATGCATGGCGACTATGCGCAGGAAGAATGGAAAATTGAATGCATTGGGATAAATTACGTGTGTTTCATGCCGTTGCAGAAGCAGGCAGTTTTACACACGCCGGGGAAAATTTAAATCTCAGCCAATCGGCCGTGAGCCGTCAAATCAGTGCATTGGAAGAAAGCTTGCAGGTGAGTCTCTTTCACAGGCATGCACGTGGCTTGATCCTGACAGAACAGGGCGAAATGCTCTATAAAACGGCCCATGATGTCTTTGCCAAACTGGCAATGGTTGAAAGCCAGTTAATGGAAAGTCGAGAAAAGCCGCAGGGGACACTGAAAATAACAACAACGGTGGCATTCGGTTCGACGTGGTTAACGCCTAAGTTACGTGAATTCCTCGAATTATATCCCGATATTGAAGTAAGCGTGGTTTTAACCGACAACGAGCTGGATTTATCCATGCGTGAAGCCGACGTTGCGATTCGCATGAGCGCGCCTAAGCAACCGGATCTTATTCAGCGCCATTTATGGAGCATGCCTTACCATATTTACGGCGCACCGGAATATCTTAAGAAATATGGAATGCCGAAAACGGCTAAAGATCTGGATAACCATCGTATTATTGTTTATGGCGATGATGTCAAACAACCGGTTCAGGGTCTGAATTGGCTGTTATCAGCTGGTCGCACGGATGGAACGCGAAGAACAGCTGCTTTGCGTGTGAATAACGTTTATGGCATTTATCGTGGGGTCCAAAGTGGAATCGGTCTTGGGGCTTTGCCGGAATATATGAGCCGGGAAGTAGGGAATCTGGTTGAGATTCTTCCCGAATTACGTGGTCCGGTGATTGATACGTACTTTGTTTATCCTGAGGAATTGCGAAATTCAAAAAGAATTACACTGTTTCGTGATTTTATTGTCCGCAAAATGGCGCAGGCAATTTAAGATAAAAACTGACCAAGTGGTTGAAAAATATTTGTAATTTTATAAATGATGACGGGGCTATGCAGTTGTTGCATGGCTGATCTACCTATTTAACTATGGTCTGGATTGCTGCGACACGGTACAAAGGGTTTATCGACTTTGTTGCGTTGCAGCAAAGTCTCTTCCCCTCGGGATTTTCCTGAGTGTGAGGGTCCCCTTTATGGGTTGACCCTACGTCTCCCAGACGTGAAGCCTCCCTGTTAAAACTTGCCGGGTCTTCGTGACCCGGTTTTTTTTACTTTTCAGGATATCATTCCCTAAAGAAAAGATTGTTTTTATAATAATTTAAACTAAAGCCATGCGAAAAATGCATATTTGCCTTGTTGAAAAGAGGCTGGCGTGGGTAAGTAAAAAAAGATACATAAAGGGGCAGAAAATGCTGCGATGCGGTGTTTATGAATTTTCGGGGTTCCCGCCCCGCTTTTGGGGCCAAGTTTTTGGTCCTACGTCTCCCAGACGTGAAGCCTCCCTGTTATGACTTGCCGGACCTTCGGGTCCGGCTATTTTTTTGCCCAGTCGAAATAAAGATCGCGCAAGTGCATGGTCAAGGGGCCAATCGGAAATGTTTGATCTTCCAGACGAGTCAGAGGACCGACTTTAAAGTAATTGCCGGTACCGAAAATTTCATCTGCGTCAAACAATTCATCAAAGGAAACGGCTTTTTCAATGACGCCAATTTTATTTTCTATTGCCAGTTTTATGACTCTTTGACGTGTAATCCCGTTTAAAAACGTTCCGTTTGCTTGCGGAGTAAACAGGCAGCCATTCTTTACATAAAACAGATTGGTATAGGCAAATTCAGCCACGTTCCCGACAGGATCTAAAACAACGGCTGTGTCGAAGCCTTTTTCGTTGGCTTCGTTGACACAGCGCCCGACATTGGGATAAAGGCACGACGCCTTGGCATCTGTCGGTGCCATATCGCGTGCAGGTTTACGAAAACTGGATTTGCAGGCAGTAAAACCGGTGGGGGCGGGAAGCGGCGCATCAAAAATAGACAGGGTGAAACGCGTGCTTGCCGGGTCTGGTGCAATAAAGCCGGTATCCGCATAAAACATGGGGCAGATGTAAAGCTCGCTGTCAGCGGGGAATTTTGCGACTCCCTCCCATGAAAGTTCGACAATTTCGTGTGTACTTAACATCGGGGCCATGCCCAGAATGCGTGCGGATTGTATTACGCGTTCACAGTGGGCTTCGAGATCGGGGATGACACCATTAAAGGCACGCGCGCCATCAAAGACGCTGGACGAAAGCCAGACACCATGCGTGCGTGGTCCCATAATCTTTGGGTTGTCAGGAAACCATTGTCCGTCAACATAGGTCCACGTTTGACCGCTACCGATATTCCCCATTGTTTACTCCCTAACCATTTTCTTCATTTATATGTTGGGGCAAGAATTCAAGATTTGAAGTTCTTTTTGAATGCTTTTGCCGCCAAGTTTTATTTCTAACCAGTTCACAATAGAGCCGACTGTTTTTCAACCTTTTTTCTAAAAGCAGGTTTTTGGTTAGAAATTGCGGGATTGGCCCGTTGAAGCGATTTTCATAGCAAGTCATGGTATCTCCCTTTATGAAATAGGAAGACAAACCTAGTTTTATTTAAGGTGTTCGTAAAGACCTGTACGGCTTTTAATTATTGAGAGGCCCAAATAATACGATGAATCCAGATGATTTCTTCCATTTCAAAGGATCGGTCTTCATATTCAGGATTAAGGGACTGCAACTCAATACGACGAGCGGAACGGCGGCGTAATTGCTTTGCCATGACTTCGCCTTCTTGGGTTTTAACGACAACGCGATCCCCACGGCGAATATTGGCTTGGGGGGAGACCAAAACCATATCGCCATCACGATATACGGGTTCCATGCTTGCCCCGGTTATTTCAAGGGCATAGGCATTGGCGTCCGGAATATCGGGAAAGGGGATTTCGTCCCAGCTTCCACCGGTCGGGTAGCCGGCGTCATCAAAAAAACCGTTGGAACCTGCCTGTGCAAGACCGATCAGGGGGACATTTCGAAAAACCCCTTTGCTGCCTTCGCCATGCACATACCCAATAAATTCAGATAAGTCAGAATGGGTGGCTTCCAGTATTTTTGCGATACTTTCCGTGCTAGGCCAGCGGGCCTTTCCTTCACGGGTTAAGCGTTTACTTTTATTGAACGTGGTTGGATCAAGGCCGGCCTTTTTTGCCAGTCCTGATGCGGATAAACCGTATTCGTGTGCAAGCCGGTCAATGGCGCGCCATATGTCTGCATGTTTTAACATGGGGGCATTATCCTAAAAATGGAATAGGAATGATATAGGAATTTATGCAAAAATTCTAGTTGACTCAGGAATAAAATAAGATAAATAAATGTTCACGTTGTGTTCTGTTTTTAAAATGCGCAGGAAGGTATGCTTATGTCCTCAACAAAAAGAATTGTTTTGCCACCGACACATGATGTGGAAACGGTCCCCTTTGCCGATGGTGAAGAGGCTTGGTTTTGGTTTTCGCGGTGTCAATTGATGCGTATGGATGGTGCGCGGTTTGTGGCGGGAATGGTAGAAACACCGCGCCCGTGTGACCCGGATGATGTGTATCGTGCGGTAATGGATATCTACCGTCAGCGATTGATCGGGAATCCTCATTTACAGGTGTTGGGATCTTATGGGGAGAAACTGACACCGCCAGATGAATATATGCGAGAAGAACAACAAGATGCCTCTTTGTGGCGCGATGCACTTGGGCGCTTGGCTGTGGCTTTGCAGAAAAAAGGGATCGTGCGTACAGAGGAGAAGAAAGATGAGTAAAGCCTTGGTGGTGTTTAGTGACAATACAGGCGTCTGGTGGTTAAAACTTCTGAAACCGGGGTTTCGTCACTGCTTTGTCATATTGGAGACAGACCGGGGCTGCATCTGGGTCGATCCATTGAGCAATAATTTTACACTTAAGATTCTAGAAGGATATGAATTGGCGGGTTTAATCCGCTGGTATCGCGATATGGGGATGCAAGTGGTAACGGTGGAGCCGCAATCGCAAAAAAGCCAACCGTTTGCATTGGCTCCCATGAGTTGTGTGGAGGTCGTAAAGCGCCTTCTCGGTATTCGGGATCGTGTTTTACTTACGCCGTGGCAGCT
The DNA here is from genome assembly GCA_965230775.1 of Terasakiella sp. GTDB lineage: Bacteria > Pseudomonadota > Alphaproteobacteria > Rhodospirillales > Terasakiellaceae > Terasakiella. The sequence continues at coordinate 1,689,517 of CBDDLQ010000006.1, read as the reverse complement.
TTTTAAATACTTGAATGGAACAAAGAGTGAAAATATAGGAAAAAATATATTGACTTCTGCGTGAAGGTTTGCTACATATAGCCTCAGTCAACAGGAGAAGTGTGACCGGAGTGTTTTTTCAAGCACTCCGGTTTTTCTTTAGTCCTGCCACGTTATTGTGCATTTGTATCGTCTGGTCGATGGTGTTGGGCATATTTTTATGTTTTTTAAAGGTTGGGTGTGGTTATAGGTTTTCTTGAGATAAACCTCTAAAGGCATGCCCACATTGCTTTCAATACGTTTAATTTCATCTTTTGCCTTTTATTTGCTGATTCAGCAAATAAAAGGCCTGCCAATCTAAATCGCATTATTTTTCCAACCAGCTATAAGGCGGTTCAGTATGGTTATATTTGCGCTTTAAATAATTTTGAAAAGTGCTTGCGTTATCTCGCTCGAAGCGTTTGATGTCGTCGCGCGCTTTTTGAACGCCTTTATTCGCAGCCTCAATAAGCATGAGAATGCCTGCGTACTCATCTTGTTTGACACCGATGCCTTTGAGATACATATGAGCTAACAAATAGAGGCTTTGTGTATTTCCCCACTCGGTTGCTATCCACAGGTAAAAGCTTGCTTTATGGGGGTCTTTTTTACCGTTTTCACCATATAGATGCATTCGGCCTAACGCTTCTGCCGCTTTGCTTGATTGAACGGTGAGAGCCTCTTCATAGTAGGCAATGCCCTGATTTCTATCCTTAGGGATTCCGTTGCCATAGAAGTGCATAACCCCAAGATTATAAAGCGCTTCAGGATGGCCTTGTTCGGCTGCTTTCATATACCAATCTAATGCTTTTTCTGGATTCTTATCGGTTCCCCAACCGTTTTCGTAGAGGACGCCCAGCATGAATTGGGCAGAGGCTTCTCCATCGAGAGCAGCTTGTTCGTAAAGTGTAAAGGCGTGTGCGTAATCACGTCGGTGGAACGCATCATCTGCTTGTGAAGATGCCCCAAGGCTTGGCAAACTTTGTAGAAGAATAAAAAAGAAAAGAAAAAAGCTTATGCGCATGTTGTCGAACCTATCTAGCGGAAAAGTAATTAAGCTGACTATGAAATGATTTGGCAACTTTTATTTAAGGAGAAAGAAATGCCTAAAAGTAGAAGAAATTCCCAAAAATTGAAGGATAAAATTAGATCATCGTGGGCGAAAAGAAAAGGTGATATTGCGATGAAGGGGGTGAGCCTAGAAGGCAGAAAAAAGATTAATCAACAAGAGGATACTATGACAAAAATAGAACCACAAGTGAACGCAGATGAAAGAGCGCGGCGCAATAAAATTATAGAACAGCTTTGGAAAGAAAGCGGGACCGCCATTGCGGATAAAGACCCGAAAGACTGGACGGAGGCAGAGCTTCGCGAAATCATGCGTGAACGTATGAACAGCAAGGATGAAGCCCGCAAAAAAGAACTATTTAATCGTGAACGTGAATGGTTTGTCCATCATTTTGGTGATCAGGAAATCGGCTATGATGAAACAGGGAAGATGAAACAGCCCAAGCCCATTCGCCCTGTCCGCAAAAAACCTGTTCCAACAAAAACGCCAGACGGTAAAGAGCTGGGGGAAGCGTTCGAGTATTTGATTGGTTCTGTGTCACCGATTTCGCGGCCTGTTCATCGAATGCTGCCTTATCGACCGCATGAGGGTGGAATTCCAAATGAAGACGCCGGGGGACAGGTTAAGCCAGCAATTATGCCTAATGAAGCCAATATTGTCAGGGCGATGCAGTCTGGGTTAAATGTTTTAAGCGGTCAAAAAAATCAGTCCCCCTTGCCTGGTGCGCCTAAAACGCCAATGTTAAAAGAAGATGGCATTGTCGGCCCCAAAACAGCGCAAGCCATGAAAAAGGCAGTGATGGAAAACGGGACACCGAAGGTGGCTGAGGCCTTGGCATTAGGTAAAGTCAAAGAAACGGTAAAAAAAGCAAAAACAAACGGTGCACAGAATTTAGCAGAAGAGTTAAGTGCAACCTTTTCTCCGTTAATCGGAAGTGCCAAATCACCTAAAGACGGGTTTCAGCCCGAAGGTTTGGCCTTGCAGGATACGTTAAACGATCTAGGGGCAAACCTGAAAGATGACGGAATTGTCGGCCCCAAAACAAAAGCGGCTTTTGAACAGATGGCAAAGACACAAGATGTGGACGAGATCGTCAATCGTTTTGCTCATAATCTGGGCTTTGATTTCTAAGGATTATTTTTTTCTTAAAATATAGGAAAATAATCATTGACTTTGATTGTGTTTTGTTCTATATTCTTTCTCAGTCAACAGGAGAAGTGTGACCAGAGTGTTTTTCTCCTGAGCGATTTTGAAAAAGCCGCCCGTGCCGTGATGCATAGGGCGGTTTTTTTCGTTTCTCGGTCAATTTTATAAAGGAGTCGTCAAATGGGTGGAATGTTTTCTTCGCCAACGCCGCCGGCATTGCCGCCAGAACCACCAGCCCCGGAAGATCCGGCAGAGGCCGAACGCACAGAGCGTCTTAAAAATATGGAACGCCGTCGTCGGGGCCGTCAGGGGACGATCCAGACATCGTGGCGCGGGCTGGAACAAAGCAATCCTGCCAACACACAGGGCAAGCAATTATTAGGAGATTAATATGAGCGAACTCATACCGAAAATGGTGCTGGAGCGTTATCAGAAGGCCAAGGAAAGGCGTGGTGTTTGGGAAAGTCATTGGCAGGAATGTTATGATTTTGCCCTGCCGCAACGCAGTGGTTTTTTTAGCCAATCGGTTCCCGGTGAAAAACGTTCGGACAAATTATTTGACGGGACAGCGCCGGATGCGGTGGATCAATTGGCAGCCAGCATGTTGGCCCATTTGACACCGCCTTGGGCCAGTTGGTTCGGTTTGACAGCTGGTCCCGAAGTTGCCCCTGAACAAGTGGATGGGGTGAACCAAACTTTGGAAAAAGCCTCCAAGGTTTTGCAGACTCATTTCGAAAGATCCAACTTTTCAATCGAAATGCATCAGTGCTTTTTGGATCTGGTCACCGTTGGCAGTGCCTGCTTGATGTTTGAAGAAGCCCCGGCAGGTGAAGCATCTGCCTTTCGCTTTACGGCTGTTCCTTTATCACAAGTGATGATGGAAGAAGGCATCAGCGGGTTGTTAAGCGATACCTTCCGTCGCAATGAAATGACGTTTGCGCATTTGCAGGCACGTTTCCCGGAAGGTAATTTCCCCGCTGATATGGTTGCCCGTTCAGAAAAGGAAAAAGACCATCGTTATGCTGTGGTCGAGGCGGTGATTGAAAACGGTCCCCGTTTTGATTATATGGCGGTTCTGGAACATGGCTATGGCGGTGTGGGGGAGCCTGTCCTGTTACGTAAGGGTGTTTTTTCCCATTCTCCTTTTATCGGGTTTCGCTGGTTGAAAGCGCCGGGGGAAAGTTATGGTCGATCTCCGGTGATGAAAGCGTTGCCGGATATCAAGACTGCAAACAAAGTCGTTGAACTGGCATTAAAGAATGCATCGATTGCAGTAACCGGGATTTGGCAAGCTGATGATGACGGGGTTTTAAACCCGGCAACGATCAAGCTGGTGCCGGGCACAATCATTCCAAAGGCCGTGGGGTCTGCGGGATTAACACCGTTGCAAAGCCCTGGCAGTTTTGATCTGTCGCAAGTTGTGCTGGAGGAATTACGCAAACGTATCCGTCACGCCTTGTTGGCTGATAAGCTGGGGGCGACAGATAATAAACAAATGACCGCAACCGAAGTCTTGGAACGATCTGCCGAAATGGCACGTATTTTAGGGGCGACTTATGGTCGCTTGCAGGCGGAACTGTTGACCCCACTTGTGGTGCGTGCATTGGCTATTTTGGTGCGCCGGGGGGAAGTGGAAACCGTGCGTGTGGATGGGCGTTATGTAGATTTGCAATATAAATCCCCGTTGGCGCGTCAACAGACACGTAAAGAAGCGCAGGATATCCTTGCGTGGATCCAGTCGTTAAGTGCATTGGGACCGCAGGCGATGGGATTAATTGATCCGATTAAAACAGCCCGTTTTCTTGCCAAAGCCTATGGCGTGCCTGCTGATATTTTAAAAACGCAGGAAGAACTGGAACAGGCGACATCTCAAGGTGGAATGGCTTTGCCTGAGGGGATGGATATGGGGCAGATCGGTGAGATGGCCAAAAATCTGATGAAAAATCCAGAACAATTACAGGAAATGATGAAGGAGGTTGGTCGTGCAACCACACAATAAAACCGGTTGGGGCTGGTTTGAAAACGCCATGTCCGGTGATGATAAAAATGAACTTCCCGAAGATTTGCCCGCCCGCTTTGCCCGGTGTTTCCGGGGTGAAGACGGTGAAGCCGTCTTGATGCATTTGGCAGAAATGACGCTGGGGCGTTCGCTGGGGGCAAATGCTCATAATGGTATTTTGCGCCACCTTGAAGGGCAACGTTATCTGGTTTCCTACATCATGGGGCTGGTGCGTCAAGGTCGTCTTGGTAAATAAAATAGAACAAAAGGTAAACAATGTCTGATTTTAAAGAAGAAATGAACGGATTGTCCAAACAACGTCCGTCTTTCCTCCCGGAAAAATTCTGGGATGAACAACGTGGGGAACCACGTCTTGAAGCGATTGCACGATCTTATCGTGAGATGGAACGCAAAGTTGGTGCGGGTCAGCATCGACAGGTACCGGGCCATCATTCTGAATATTGTGTGGAATGCAAAAGCGATATCTTTACATCCGATGATAATGTGAACCAACGTTTGCATAATGCGGGTTTTACAAATGAGCAGGTTCAACTGGTTTATGATCTTGCACATGAAGCACTGGAACCGTTGGTGGCTGAAATTGTGGTCGAGTTATACGGACAACAACAGGTAGACCGCCTGTGTGAAAAATTTGGTGGTGAAGATCGTTGGCAGGAAACCGCACGGCAAATGCAGGCGTGGGGGAGCCGTAAGTTCGGACCTGAGGCCTTAAATGCGATGGCGTCCAGCTATGATGGTGTTCTCAGTCTGTATGACATGATGAATCGTCAGGAAGGTGAACCCGCCTTAGGGGCCTTCAATGACCATCATGGGGCGCATAGTGAACAGGACGTGCGTAAATTGATGCGTGACCCCAAATATTGGCGCGATCGTGATCCGGCAATTGTGGAACGGGTGCGTGACGGTTTCCGTCGTCTGTATCCGGGCTAAGCACAAAACAGAATTTGTCGGCGGACAACTGGTGCGATTTTACAAACCAGCCCGCCTGACCGGCCCGACAAGGCGGCGGATATGATCCATAACCGCGTTTGTGACGGGTGACTTAAACTTTTCAAAAAAATCAAACAGGAGTGTTGTCATGAGTACAACAATTGAACAGTCGTTTATTGGCCATTATGTGGCCGAAGTTCACCTTCAATACCAGCAAATGGGGTCCAAGTTGCGCAACACAGTGCGTACTAAGGACAATATTCAAGGGGCAACAACAACGTTCCAGAAAATTGGTAAAGGAACTGCCAGTACCAAGGGCCGTCACGGTAAGGTGCCGATTATGAATATCGATCATGAACCGGTGGAATGTAAGCTTTATGATTACTATGCCGGTGATTGGATCGACAAACTGGACGAAATCAAGACCAATATCAATGAATTGCAAGTGGTGTCCAAGGCCGGTGCTTATGCGCTGGGCCGTAAAACTGATGATCTGATTATCAACGAATTGGATAAATCGACCAACTTCGCCGGGGATGCGACCGATGGGTTGACCAAGACAAAAGTTTTGGAAGCCTTTGAAATGATGGGTGAGGCAGATGTACCCGATGATGGTGAGCGTTATGCGATTGTTGGTTGGAAACAATGGTCTGACTTGCTGCAAATCGATGAATTTACCAAAGCTGATTATGTTGGTGACGATGATCTGCCGTGGAAAGGGACGCAAGCCAAAAAATGGCTAGGGACTTTGTGGATGCCGCATTCCGGTCTGACAAAAACAGGGACGGCACGTTATTGTTACTGGTATCACAAGACAGCGATTGGCCATGCGATTGGCCATGATATCAAATCAGATGTGTCCTGGCATGGGGATCGTGCAGCTCATTTTGTGAATAACATGATGAGCCAAGGTTCGACCCTGATTGACCCGAGCGGTGTTGTTTCGCTGCGTTGTCTGGAAGCCGCTTAACGGTTTCGAACTCCCTTATATAACTTTGGCCCCGTATGATTGCCATACGGGGCTTTTCTTTTTGAAAAGGAAATTTAAATGGCTTTTGAATCCAAAAATCTCAGTGTCTTGGCCTATTCCAATGGGTTTACGCTTTGGCATTATACAACAACGGATGCGGCAAGTGATGTGGATACGTCTGCTTATTTTAATGAGGCTGCGGATATGTTGCGCACCGGCGATATGGTGATGGCAAACGTGGATACGGACGGTATCCCTGCTGCCGGTATCTTTCTTGTTGCATCCAGCACAGGGGCTGGCGTCGATTTGGCTGATATTACCGCGATTGGTGCATCAAACGCCGATTAATGTCAAAGCGGGTATCCCCTTGTAGAAGCAGGGGGATATCCTACAGCTTGAATTCTTGTGGTTTTTCTTCTTCTTCGTCTTCCAGATTATCAAAGCTGAAGAGTTGGGGAGCTTTTTCAATAACAACGTTGAGAATTTCTTCAACCTTGCGCTGATCTTCGAGCGCTGCTTCATCGACTTTTCCTTGAAGGCGTTCGTTATCAAGGCTTTTTTTCATACGGTGCAAATCGTTCAGTTCACGGATAAATACATCGCGAGAACCGATCGGCAGGTTTTTTTCCGCAATATAGCGCAAGAATTTTAAAGAGGCATGGATGGCAAGTGTGAGTTGACGTGCGGTCAATTCATCCAATTGGGATTGAAGGTCCGGGTTGCCACCTTCTTTTATGGATTTTTCCAGTCGCCGCTGGATGACTTCGTTGAAACTTTCACATTCAACGACAAGATCCCGGAATTCAAGATAAGTTTTGAACCCCTCGCCACTCATGGCAGCTTCGGCATGTCTGGCCCAACCATCCAGTTCATCGGTTTTATCTTTTAAACTTCCGATGAATTGAGTGATTTGCTGGCGTTGTTTGTTTCGATTGTTTTCACTGTTGTCGACCAACATGAATGCTCCATCACTCTCGTAAAAAATAGCATCAGATTAAGGCTAAGGGACTCTCTCATAGAGGGAATCATAAGTTCCTGAGTTGGGCAAGTGACTTTTCAATGAACGGCATAAAAAAATGTCAAAAATCTCTCTTGGGTAGAATTTTGAGCGATGTTTTGACGTTTTATCGCGCAGGAAGCGCAGTGCTCATTTTACTGCAAACAACAAATAATAGATAGATAAAAGGAGGGCAGGATGTCCCTGACTAAAATTGGATTATGCTCGCGTGCCTTGTTGAAAATCGGGGCACGTACAATTTCGTCCTTTGAGGATGGTTCGGCAGAAGCAGAAGTTGCACAAAATCTGTATCCGGGTGTGCGTGATGCGCTTTTATCATCTCATCCTTGGAGCTTTGCAACCGCCCAAACCCGCCTAGCGCGTTTGACCAGTCGGCCGATTGCCGATTTTTCATATGCGTATCAGCTACCAGTTGATTTCTTGCGTGCGTTATCGGTTGGAACCGGTGATTTGGGGCGGGGGGCATCTTATCGCATTCAGGAAAAACGTCTGCATTGTGATATGGAAGATGTCGTTTTGACTTATATTTTTCGCCCCGAACCAACAGAATTTCCGCCTTATTTCACGCAATGCCTCATTACACATTTGGCAGCGGAATTTTGTTTGCCATTGACGGAAAGTGCTTCAAGGGGGGAGGCGTTGTTACGCTTTGGCGAGAAGGATTTGATGAAGGCTCGTAATATTGATTCACAACAACAAACACCACAGCAAATCGATCTGAACGGATTGATTGGAGCGAGGTATTAAATGGCGCGTACACGGATTTCGAAAAATAGTTTTTCCGGCGGGGAAGTTTCACCTTATTTGATTGGGCGAGGAGACCTGAAAGCCTATGAAAACGGAATGGCACAGGTGCGTAATCTGATTATTTATCCCACGGGCGGTTTACGTCGGCGTGCGGGGTTGCGTCATGTTGATCAAGCTTTCGGTCCTTCGCGACTTGTAGCGTTTGAATTCAATATTGATCAAATTTACCTGTTGGTTTTTTCCCATTTGAAAATGTCGGTTTATCGAGACGGTGTAAAAGATGTGGATATCGATACACCGTGGACAGAGGAGCAACTGCCTAAACTGATCTGGACGCAAAGTGCCGATACTTTATTGGTCGTTCACCCGGATGTTTCGCCACGCAAAATTACCCGCACCTCTCATATGGACTGGTCTTTGACGGATTGGTCTTTTTATGAAGATGAGGAAATAGGTCATATCTTGCAGCCCTATTATAAATTCAGCGAAGACAACGTGACCTTGCAGGCAAGCGCGACAACAGGAACGGTGACACTGATAGCCAGTGCCGATGTGTTTGTCGACGGGCATATTGGTACGCGTGTTCGATTGGCGAAAAAAGAAGTCGAAATATTATCTGTTACGTCACCGACACAAGCTCAGGCGGAAGTGAAGGAAAAGGACGGTCTGGTTGACACAAAGGCAACAAAAGATTGGGAGGAGCAATCCTTTTCAGCGGTTCATGGCTGGCCGGTATCCGTTGTGTTCCATCAGGACCGTTTGGTGATTGGCGGGACGCGCGATTTGCCCAACCGTCTGTGGATGTCCAAATCATCTGATTTGTTTAATTTTGACTTAGGGGAAGGTTTGGATGATGAAGCCATTGAATTTGCGATTTTATCAGATCAAGTCAACGCGATAAGGGCTTTGTTTTCCTCGAAACACCTACAGGTCTTTACATCCGGGGCGGAATGGATGGTGTCCGGTGATCCCTTAACACCGGAAACAATTCAGTTGAAGCGGCAAACGCGTGTGGGTTCGCCTGTTGATCGTTATGTTCCACCGCGCAACGTGGATGGTGCTACGCTGTTTGTGAGCCGGGACGGGCAGGATTTGCGCGAGTTCCTCTATGCGGATGTAGAACAGTCTTATCAGTCCAATGATTTGGCCATGTTATGCAAACACATTATGAATGATCCGCAGGATCAGGATTATGATAGTTATCGGCGTTTGTTCTATATGGTGATGGATGATGGCACGATGGGGGCACTCAGTGTTTACCGTGCAGAAAAAATATCAGCATGGTCCGTTCTGGACACGCAGGGCAAATTCAAAAATGTCTGTATTGTCGGTCAGGATGCCTATGTTCTGGTTGAACGAAATGGCACATATCTGATTGAAATTTTTGATGATCAATTATCAACAGATGCTGGACTAAGTGGTTTTGATGATAATGGTGGACTCCTATGGTCCGGGTTGGATCATTTAAACGATCAGGCTGTACTTTTGGTTGCTGATGGTGCGGTTCTTGGTGAGGGCAGGGTCAATAATGGTCAAATTGTACTCAAACGTGCGGTACAAAATCTCGAAGCCGGATTGGCATATACCCATGTTCTTGAACCTTTGGCACCCGCGCCGCAATTGACTGGGCACGCTTCCCAAGGTGGGCGTTTGAGGTTGGTTGCCTTGACACTGAGATTAAAAGATACGCAAGCCTTGAAACTGGATGTTGGGCGGGGTCCAAAAGATGTCCCGTTTAAACAATTTGGACCGCAAGGAGTTCTGGATAGTGCACCGCAATTATTTACGGGGGATGTCACGGTACGTGCGCTGGGGTGGCGGTCTAACGGTATCGAGAAATTATGGCGAATTGAACAGGATACGCCGCTGCCTTTTAGCGTGATGTCGGTTGTCGAAGAAATCACAGCAAACGCTTAATTAACTGAATTTATTGAAGAAGAGGAGAGCACGATGAGTGAAAACATCGTGATTGGAGACGTGCGCCCGCGCATACAGGCGGTGGGTGACGGGATTTTGTCCACCTTTGTTTTTCCATTTGCCATTTTCAAGGAAACGGATCTGGAAGTCTATCTGGGCGATGCCCGCCAACTATCTGGCTACAGTGTGATCGGTGCAGGTCAAAGCGAAGGGGGGAGTGTTGTTTTTGACGTTCCGCCACCGGTAAATACGGTGGTGACGTTGAGGCGTTATTTAATAATTGAACGTATGAGTGATTTTGCAGAAGGCGGGGCCTTTCATGCGGCGGTCATTAATCAGGAACTGGATTATCTGGTTGCCTTATCACAACAGAATTCAGATGAAATTGTCCGCTCTGTCACCCTTGACCCTACGGATGGGGATGTTGGTCTTGTCTTGCCTTTAAAAGAGCAACGGGCGCACGCTTGTTTGATCTTTGATGAGGAAGGGGCGCCGGTTGCGGGGCCAACTGTGGATCAGATTGCGCAAGCGCAGACAAATGCTGGAATAGCCACGCAGGCGGCAATAGAAGCACAAGAGAGTGCGAGTTTGGCGGCGACAGACCGTGTTTCTTCAGAGACAGCCCGTGATCTTACCTTTTCTGCACGCGATCAGGCTATGTCAGCGGCTCAAAATACATTTTCCGTTTTTAAATACACTGCAGATGGTGGTGAAACAACACTCAGTGGGCCGGATGATCGTGGCAAAACGTTAATTTATACGCCCGGTGTTGTACTGATTGATATGAACGGTGCCCTTTGGGAAGAGGGGACAGATTATGTGGCCTTGGATGGGGCAAGCATTACTGGCTTTGCTGCGCTTGTTGCCGGTGATGTGATAACTGTTCGCGCTTTTGGGTCTTTTCAGGTGACCTCTGAAATGGACGCCATTGTTGCTGAAGGTGTGAGCCAAATTGCAAATGTGCAGGCTGAGGGCACAACGCAAATTACGGTGGTTCAAGCCGAAGGCACTAACCAAACAGCCAATATGCAGATCTATGCGCAGCAAATGGCGGATACTGTCAACAATACATATTCAGGGGCTTTCTTTGAAATGGACGGTAGTGGCGATGTTATGCCGACCTTGTCCCCGATTTATTCTGAAACTTACGAGCTTGACACTAACGGCGATATTCAGCCGCTTTAAGGAGATTTTGAAACATGGCAACTAAAAATATTGTCCCCCGTGCCAGTGGGGAGGGAAGTATCGGCACAAGTGTAAAACGTTGGCTTAAAGGCTGGTTTAACACCCTTGATGTGTCCGGTGATGTTACATTAGGTCAAAACATTTACCTATCTGGAACAGATGCTTCAATTCGCACAACCGATGAAACCGCATTTATTATGCCAAAGACTTCAAATGGAGATTACTGGCGAAGATCACACGGTGCTGCATATAGTGATGCCTCGACTCATTTATTCCGAGATCAAATAGGGAGTAGAACGAGCCAAGAACTTCATTCGAACGGGAGTATTACTTCTTATGCTGTATCTAATATTGATGCATTTAGATCAAATGCATCAGCAACGGTAACTGATATGAAACCATTCATTTCTTATATAAATGGTGTTGAACGTTATCGTGTTAGACATACCTCGGATTATACACAAGTCAAACTTTATTCGGGGAGCGGTACAGCAGGTTCAATTATCGAATACGATAACGGTTATCTCAATATAGGAACAAACAACCGCGCAGCCGATTTGTCCATCAATGCTGATGGAACTGAGTTGTCATTTCATGGATATGGCAATTCCAATGGTAGTCGTCTTATTATGGGATATGACTCTAATGCTGGCTACGCTGAAATTAAATCATATTCTGGTGGCGGTAACACTCAATTGCGTTTAGGAACTTCCGAAGCAGGTTTGTACAATAATCATGTTCATATTAACCACGTAGGTGGTGTTGGAATTGGGCAAAGTGCAGTTATCGGATGGCAGTTAGCAGTTAGTGGTGGAGTAGGTGAACGTGGTTTACGCTTAGAAATATCTGATACTGATAAGAATTGCCAACTTACAAAAGCTCCGAATGCTTCTTACAATTCCATAATGCATTATATGGAATGTGGTCGCACGGCTTCAAGTGACTACTATTTTATGATTTGTAACTCTGATGGAGGGGCTGATCGAGAATTTTCTCTGCGTGGTGACGGTAATGCATTTGCAGACGGGTCTTGGTATGCGGCTGGCGCCGATTTTGCGGAATATTTTGAATGGGCAGATGGGAATCCGAATAACGAAGATCGTCGTGGATGGTCTGTTGTTCTGGAAGATGGAAAAATCCGTAAAGCACTTGCTGCGGAAATTCCTTTTGGTGTGATTTCCGCCCGTCCAACTGTTGTTGGTGATGCGGCTGAACATAAATGGGCAGACAAATATCTGAAAGATGACTTTAACGATTACATCTTGGAAGACTATGAGGTTGTTGAATGGACGGAAACGAAAGTCGTTCAGGACGCAACCGAGGCAGTTTACAAAACGGTTACAAAAGAACGTGAAGTTCAAGCAAGCGAAACAGTTTTTGAAGATATTACTTCCATTGAATTGATTGACGGTAAATATACCAAGGTTGTCAAACCAGAAACAAAAGAAGTTCCACAGTTTGATGAATTTGATCTTTATGAAGATGGTCAAGTTATTGGTGTTCACCGTGTTCCGCGAATGGTTACGGAAGCATATGACGTTGAAGAAATTGTATCACCTGCAACCGAAGAAAAGACAGAGGATGTCCAACACTCCTACGCGATTGATCAAGTGCCGGATGATGTTGTTGTTCCAGTGGATGCAACACGCTCGACACAACAACGTCGTAAACTCAATCCCGATTATGACAAAAACCAAGAATATACTCCTCGCTCTGAACGTCCTGAATGGGATTGTGTCGGTTTGATGGGGAAATTGCGTCTTGTTAAAGGTGAGGTTGTCAACCCGAACTGGATCAAGATGCGCAATGTATCTGGTGCTGTTGAAGAGTGGTTGGTACGATGAGTGGGCGTAATCTTGCGGAAATGGCGCGAGGGTTAACACCTTCGCACATTCCGGCTGGTAGTATCACGTCTGATAAGCTGGCCACAAATGCCGTAGGAGCTGCGGCCCTTGATCCTTCGGTTACGCCTGTCACAACAAAGCGTCAGGTTTCCGGTGAGTATGTGATAACGGCGACTGCTGCCATTGATTGGGAGCATGGTCTCGGTAGCATCCCACAAAAACATGGTTTAAAACTAAAATGTATTCTTGCAGACCGAGGCTATTTGGCGGGTGAGATTATCGACTTTCCCAACCAAAATATTGGCGTTGGTGGGAACAACCACAACATCGCTGTTAGTGTGGATGCAACACATGTCCATGCAAAAATAGGCATGACAACGGGGGTCTTTGGTGGTGGTGGGCCAATTTTGCTTATTCGGCGTGATAACGGCGGCAGTGAAACTTTAACTTCAGCAAACTGGAAACTGATTATCTGGGCGGAGGCCTAATAACGATGGGATCGGTCTGAATATAGGAGAAAGGGATGGAGGAAAGTCCAAAACCTGTAAGACGACGGCGCCGGCGAAAAAAAGCAACGTCAATTGAAGAGGTGCGTAGTTTGCTCGCTGGCTTGCTTCCCAGCCTTATTCAAAGTGCTACAACAAGTTATGAAGTTTTTTCGAGTACTGAGGAACCTGAGGATGCGAAGGGTTTCGCCGCACATCATGCGGCCTGTAAGGCGGCTTTATCGCATGTGGAATTATTAACGAAACTCGTGCGCTGGGCGGAAAATATACCGGAAGAAACCATAATACCTTTGTCGGAAGATGAAGAAATTGCGGGTCTTCTGGCAGGTGCGCGTGCAGCGTTGAAAGGACTGGAAAATGAATGCTGATGAATGAGTGTTCATGCTGGAAAAAGGAGAATAATAACAATGAAGCAGCGTGTGGCCTTTCCGGAATTTGTCATGTTATGGGATCAACTCCAGGGATTGGGTATGCCCCAACATCACCTGAAAATTTGTCGATGGCTGGATGAGGCCTGGATGCAAGGCCGGCGGGAACTTTTACTTATGGCTTTTCGTAATTCCGGTAAAAGTACATTGGTCGGTTTGTTTTGTGCGTGGCTACTGTATATGGATGCAGACCGTCGCATTATGGTGATGGCGGCTGATTTTGCTTTAGCCAAAAAAATGGTGCGTAATGTAAAGCGTATTATTGAACGTCATCCGCTGACAAAACGATTAAAACCAAAACGTAAAGAACAATGGGCATCTGATCAGTTTACCGTTAATCGCCCCAGTGAATTGCGTGATCCTAGTATGTTGGCAAAAGGTATTGGAGCCAATATTACCGGGTCGCGTGCTGACGTAGTGATTTGTGATGATGTGGAAGTCCCCAATACCTGTGATAGTGCGCCTAAACGGCTTGATCTGCGAGCGCGTTTACAGGAAATTGATTATGTCATTGTGCCGGGCGGCTTGCAACTTTATGTCGGCACACCGCACACGTACTATACCATTTATGCAGATGAAGCGCGGGAGGAAAATGGCGAAGATGATGCCTTCCTCGCCGGGTTTGAAAGGTTCAAACTAGCGTTGTTGGATCAAAACGGGCGCAGTCAATGGCCGGAACGTTTTCCTGACAACAACATTGCCGCGATCCAGCGACGAACGGGAAAAAATAAATTCGAAAGCCAAATGATGCTGCGCCCTGTGAATATTTCTGAAAGCCGTTTGGATCCAGATTTGATGCAGCTTTATGAACGGGATCTGGACTATAACGAACATAACCGGATGGCCTCCCTGTCTTTGGGGGAGCGCCAGTTGGTGTCGGCCAGTTGTTGGTGGGATCCTTCATTTGGGTCACCGGACAAGGGAGATGCCAGTGTTATTGCAGCCCTTTATACGGATGATCAGGGCGCTTATTGGCTCCATGCGTTACGTTACATGACCCATGACCCCATGAAATTGGCAGAAGCTGACGAAGCAACCCAGCTCTGTCGGCAGGTGGTTTCTTTTGTCCGGGAATATTATTTGCCTTCTGTTTGTCTTGAAACAAACGGCGTAGGAAAGTTCTTACCGGGACTGTTACGACGTGAGCTGGAAAAGGCAGGGGTATCCTGTGCGGTTATTGAAAAACATTCCCGTGTGAATAAAGCGGAACGTATTCTATCTGCATTCGATGTGGTGCTGGCATCCAAGGCGTTATGGGTTCATCGCAATGTCTGGAAAACAAGGTTTCCAACTGAAATGCGAGAATGGGTTCCTTCTGTTTCGGCAAAAGATGATGCGCTGGATGCGGTTGCGGGATGTTTGCTTAGTGAGCCTGTTCGTTTACCCCGCACTCCTTTGCATGAATTGGATGGAAAGAAGGTGGTACATTGGGGAGGGAACGCGAGTTTTGTAAACGTTGATTGTGAATTTGATGTGTAAAAGAATCCTTGAGAGTTGAGTTTGTGATGACCATATATTTCTAAACTGTAAAGTGAATGAAGGAGGATGTCATGCAACGTGTTTTTAGTGCATTTATTCTTTTCTGCGCCGTGATGTCCTTCGCCTTCCCATCTGTAGCACAAAGCCTGTGTGGTGAACGTGTGGACATTATTGATGCTTTGAAAGAACGCTATCACGAAGTTCCCGTTTCAATGGGATTGGCGGGGAACGGTGGTGTCGTTGAAATTTTTGCCTCAAACAAGGGTAGCTGGACAATTATAGTTACCAAACCAACTGGCGTTGCCTGTGTTGTCTCAGCGGGTGAGGCTTGGGAAAGCCTGAAGGGCAGAGGTGATAACGATACGGGTGTTTAGAGACACACAACACATTGAAAGAAATGAGCAAAGAGAAACGCTTCGGCAGATGATGCCGAAGCGTTTTTTGTTTTTTTAAGGAGATTTAGAAGATGAATGGAAGTTGGAGTATCGACCTGATCTGGTGGATTACGGCGTTTGAATTGCCAGCGATGGCAGGCTTGTTCTGGATGATTTGGCGAAGCCGGCAAGACCATGACGATGATCGTGCTGAATTGCGTGAGCATACGGAAATCGGATTTGGAAAATTGCGTGAAAATTTATCCGCGTACAAGCTGGAGGTCGCCAAGAATTATGCCTCGATTGCTTATATGAAAGATGTTGAACGTCGCCTGACAGGGCATTTGGTTCGAATTGAAAATAAGTTGGATCAACCTATGCGTGGCGGAGTCTAAGTATGAGTAATTGTCGTTATTCCCGTACACCGGATAAGGCGGTTGATGTTTTGGCGCGGACTTTGTTTGGCGAAGCGCGTGGGGAAAAAGTACGTGGTTTGGAGGCCGTGGCTTGTGTGGTCGTTAATCGGGTTGAAAAAGCCATTCACCGTGGGGGGTACTGGTGGGGCAACGATGCCGAAGGGGTGTGTCTACGTCCCTGGCAATTTTCATGTTGGAATGTGAATGATCCCAATCGCGATCAGATTTTGCAGGTGACGGATAAAAACAAAGTGTTTGCAAGTTGCTTGCGTGTTGCCAGACGTGCTTTGTTCGGGGGCGTGAAAGACCCGACACACGGGGCGACACACTACCACCGTGTCGGGTTGTTACCGGCGTGGGCGCGCAATCATATTCCCTGTGCCGAGATCGGGAATCATGTCTTTTATAAAGATATCCCTTGATCGTTTGAAAATGGAAATACGGTGTTTTTTAATGTCAGGAGGCATTTGCGTATTGCTTCAAACTGACTCATTCTGTAATGTGCGCCAACTTTTTTCGTAAAATACTATGTATCCTTTTGTGCGGCTGGGTTATATTGACCGCTTGTACGTAAAGGAATGGAAAATCGTGAAGGAACGGTTATGAGTGTAGATTGGACGCCGGAACGAATTGAGATTTTGACTCAGCTGTGGAATGAAGGTATCGCCACCAGTGAAATTGGTCGACGTCTTGATGTGACGAAAAATGCGGTCGTCGGGAAGGTCCACCGTCTGGGATTGCCAAAGCGTCAATCGCCGATCCAGCGTAAGCCCGCGAAGAAAAAGAAAGCACCGGAACCGGAAGTGATTACAATGGATAAACTGCGTCCGGGGATGTGCGCATGGCCGATCGGAGATCCGGGGACACCGGGGTTTCATTTTTGCGGTGGCAAGGCAGTTGAAGGAAAGCCTTATTGTGAAGCACACTGTGAACAGGCTTATGTGCGCAGTGTGAAAGACGATAAAAGCAATGCGAAACGTGCCTCCTGATTTCTAAAAATACCGAATAAAAGCGCGCCTTTGGTTATGAAGGCGCGCTTTTTTTTGTCTGCAAACAAGCCATGTAAAGGACGACAGTTATGTCATCACTTTTCCCGGGTTTTTCCAACCTGTTCAGTGTTGGGAAAACAATTAGCCAATCATCCAACACAGATCCGAATGACGTGTTGAATACCAAAAACGCCCTTGCTCAAACCGGGGATTACCAGATGCCGGGTTACGGCATCACGGATATTCCCGATATGGGCATGATTGACGGTCTTAAGCGTTTCCAGCAGAAAAATGGTCTCAAGGTCGACGGGATTATGAAACCCGGTGGCCCGACTGAAAGCAAGATTGGTGAAACTCTCGCTAACCAAGGAATTTCGACGTTGAATCCGCTGGCAACCAAGGTGGCTAATCCCAAACCGAAACCGACAAAAATCGACCCGCTGACAGGCTTACCGGAAGTCAAAATGCAGAAACTCAAGAAGCCAACCAACGCTATGTGGGAAGAAGCTGCCAATTCACAAAAGCCGAAAACAAGCCCTTGGTTTAAATCGGACAAACTGCAAGCTGTTTCTAATGAAGCCCATGCGGAAAATACCCGCACCATGGACGGCATGCTCAACTATTCCAACAATGGATTTCTACCAACGCTGTACGCTGATGCAGTTAAAAACGGTGGTGATCAGGCGATAGCTGAATATGCTAACTTTTTGAACCAGCTATCAAATCGTAAGAAAGAACGAGTGGACAGTTTTGAACAAGAGGTGATGAACAAACTGCCTGATAATCAAAAACAAGTCCTTCTCGCTCTTGCCGAAGGGGGGCAAAAAACAGGCGGCGATACGGTTGTTTATCAAACATCTGATGGTCAAGCAAAGTCACAAGCGACTGACCAAGAAAAATCAGAACAGGGGCAGGCACAAAAGAAAGATATTGCTGAATGTGAGGTCCTTAAACCAAAGTACCAAGCCGCCAAACGCGAGTATGACTTTCTTAGTAACGAATACGCAAAACTGAGTGATGAGTATTTTAAGTTAGGTCCAAAGAGGGACTCTCTAAAAAGTGAAATCCAGTCTGATATATCAGCATTGGGACTTGGTGTAGCCACCGGGCGATTGTTAGGTTGGCTTGCGTCGGGTTTTTTCAAGAAGCTATTTAATTATCTGTCAAATGAAGGCGGTAAGGCTGGTGTCCAAAGTGTGGCAGATAAAGTTTCTGAATTGGCGCGAACTCAAGATCGAATTAATGAAATTCAACCTCAACTTGATCCATTGTGGACCAAAAAGGACGATGCATTCCAAAAGTTCTCACGATTGCAAGATAAGGCGGACGCTATCCCCTGCCAATACCACGATTGGTAAATTTATTTTACCCGGCAGGAGTTTGGACGATAGTTCCATGGTAATTCTTGTCGGGCCTTTCCTTGCTCAGAACTCTTAATGATTTTTTCCAGTTTTTCCATTTCAGTTTCAACATTCGCCCCTAACGTTTTAGCTGCGTAAAGCCACGCATAAGCATGAGAATTTGTTTGAAAGAATTCATATTGGCCCGTTTGGTGATATTTTGCCATTTCAATCATTGCATCGGTGTTACCGCAATTGGCCGCCCATTCTAAAAATGTATGAGCTTCACGAACTGGCGATGAAGGAATTTGCCCATTCAAAATAGCCTTACTGAAAAGAAACATAGCCTTTGAGTTTCGCTTCACTGATAGGCTGGCAAAAATATTGTACGCTGATTTACTGTCTTTCTCAAATGAGCTTCCGTCAATATATGTTCCTGAGCCATCTAACAGAGCTTGGGCTAATTTAATAAGGCTCTCATCTGTGGAAGTTGTTTCGATCAACCAATCAATACCTGCTTTTAGCAAAGGCGGTATGGGGCGGTCTTTCAATAAATCCTGATATCTTGCATATGTACGAGAAGTTTTAGAGAATGCTCCACGAGTGAGTAATAGCTTGAACGCCTCATTAGCCTTGGCCTCAGATTTTTCAACACCATGCCCATAATAGTATTTCCATCCGACATGGGCGTAAAAAGCAGGGCCACCCGCATCTGCGGCGTGTTTAAAATATTCAAACGATTTCTTAGGCGAGTATTCTACACATACAGCACGGTCATACATTTCTGCGTAAACCAATTGAGCAGAATATCGGACATCACTATCTGAACTTTGCAGCTTTTCATTTAAATGTGAAAGAAGAGGGGCACAGTTTCCTTGAACACCCTGATCATATTGTTCAAAAAAGGCATTACTGGGACCATAATGCAGGACTTCTTTCGCAGATCGTTTAGGAAGTGGCTTTGATAAATCCATTGCCTGAGCAAGGTTTGACCAGACAACTCCAACCGTTAAAACAGCGATAAAACCCCACAAGTGATACTTAAACCCAAACATTGCATACGACCCATGATGATAATTTGACACATCATGCCCTATGAATGGTTTGGAGGGAATATTTCATTTGGTTGGGGGCTACGGGTATATCTGGCGACCTTGCTAGCCGTTTATAGTTTATACTCTTTTATGGGCGCGCAGGCTGGCAAGGGAATGCAAGGCTAGAGTACCAACCACAATCCCCCCGCCAATAACAGCGTTGGCAGACGGGACTTCGTTTAATACGGCCCAAACCCAAATCGGACCGATAATGGTTTCCAGCAGCATCAACAAACTGACTTCGGCGGAGGGGATGTATTTCGCCCCTAACCCCAACATGACAAAGGCAAAAGCATTTAACCCACCCATTGCCCCCAATGTGATGAGCGACTGTACATTGACGACGAGATAGGGGGCGAGATAAAGCGTGGGAATGCAAACAACAATCCCGCCCCAGGCAAAGACGTTTAAAACATTGATGCTTTTTTCACTTCGAATAACGGTCATGTTCGCTGCGGTAACAAAGGCGCAGGCCAAGGCAAAGAGTTTGCCGTTTAAACCTGTTGTGTCCAGATTGTCGATAAAGACGATGATAATACCAACGATCGCGCATCCCATTGCGATTATGGTCCGTAATGCAATTCGTTCTTTCAAAAAGATCAACGACAACAGGGCGGCAAACAAGGACATGGTGCTTAAAATGACCAGTGCGTTGGCAACCGTTGTATGGGTAATGGATAGAACAAAAAATAAGGTGCCGAAACCTGCGAGAATGATACAGAACCATTCTTTTAAATGCGCAGGCCAAAGGGCCTTCAGGCCTGCGCTACGGCGAAAAATAATTTGATAGAGAAACAAACAACAGGCAATGATCAGGCCGCGCCAGAAAACGATTGTCCAGTCGTGTGCATCGACAAGACGCACGAGCAATCCGTCCGGTGTCAGGGATAAAGCCCCCAGTGTGGCGAAGATAAGGCCTTGAATATGGTCGGGACGTTGTTGCATGGTGTGTCAGTCATTTTTCAAAAAAGGGAATATACCGATGGGCTACATAGATCATATTCGGACGTGTAACAATCACGATTTGTCCCGGTTTGTTTCTTTTCAGGGGCCTGAGGGGCAAGCCATCGGATGGGTTCGGCGCGACAATCTGGCACTGTTGTCAGAATTTCAGGAAACTTTTGATTTTACACAGGATGTCCTGCGTCTCAAAAAAGTCGATGATATAACAGCACATATGGCGCAGGTAACACAGACGTTACAGGCCAAAAAACAGATTAATGGGTGGCGTGGGGAACAGTACGCAGTGTCGCCGCGTTTTGGGGATGTGCCCTTATTTTTAATTGAACGGGCCGCGACCCCGTTTTTTGGTATTCGGGCCTTTGGTGTTCATATTAATGGTTTTATTCGTGATAAAGGTCAGATTAAAATGTGGATTGCCAAGCGTGCGGCTGATCGGATGGTTTGCCCGGATATGTGGGACAATATGGTGGCGGGCGGTCAACCGGCAGGCCTGAGCCTGATGGAAAATATTATCAAGGAATGCGCAGAAGAAGCAAACATCCCCGAAGAACTGGCACGGCGCGCCAAACCAGTTGGTACGGTCAGCTATATGATGGAAACAGATGGCGGTTTGAAACCCGATGTGATGTTTTGTTATGACCTAGAAGTCCCCTTAGAATTTGCGCCGAACAATACGGACGGTGAGGTCGCGAGCTTTCATCTGATGAATGTGGAAGAGGTTGCCGATATTGTCAAAAATACCTTTGATTTTAAATTCAATTGCAATCTCGTCATCATTGACTTTCTTATTCGCCACGGTGTGCTTAATCCAGATGAGGTTGTTGAATATGAAGAATTGGTGCGTGGTTTGCGTCAATAGTCTGGAAACGTTACAATCTACTTTTAGATATTGTAATTTCCATTGTGAATTGGAAAAACACCATATATAAAAGCCTTACATAGCCCACGGGTGCCTGTTTTGATGAAAACAGACAGGATAATCGGGAAAGCGGTGAAAGTCCGCTACGTGCCCAACGCTGTAACGGGGACTGTTGTAACAATTTTGACCACTGGGGTTTGCTTGGGAAGGTCGTTTGCAACGGAATGAACCGAAGTCAGAAGACCGGCCTGTCGGGAAGTTTGATGAAACGGATTGGACGTTCGTTTCTGAAATAATCCATTTAAGGGGAATGAAAATGGATGGAACGACTTTGCCTATTCAGCCTGAAATCGATTTTTGTGAAGATCACCGCCACGGTGTGTACCGTGCGATTTTTGAACGTCGGGATGTACGTGGGCAGTTCAAGCCGGACCTGGTCGAAGATGATAAACTTGCCCGTTTGATTACTGCTGCACATTATGCGCCTTCGGTTGGTTTTATGCAGCCGTGGGATTTTATGGTGGTGAAACAGCAAGAGGTGAAACAGAAGGTTCACGATCTGTTCAAAACGGCCCATGATGAAGCCGCTGACATGTTTGAGGAAGAACGCCGCGAAACCTATCGCAGCCTTAAGCTGGAAGGTATTCTGGAAAGTCCGGTCAATCTGGTGATTACCTGTGACCGATCGCGTTCCGGGCCTGTCGTGGTGGGGCGAACCCATCAAAAGACAATGGATTTATATTCCAGTGTTTGTGCTGTACAAAATCTGTGGCTGGCGGCTCGTGCCGAAGGTCTCGGCGTTGGTTGGGTGAGTATTTTTAACGAAAAGGCTGTAAAAGAGGTTTTGGGCATTCCGAAAAATATTACGGTAATTGCCTATCTTTGCATCGGTTATGTCAGCCACTTTTATCAAAAGCCGGAACTGGAAATGGCCAATTGGCGTGAACGCTTGTCGATCGAAGATATTCTGCATTTCGATCAATGGGGCCAAAATGAACAAAATACACTCACACAAACCCTGAAAGACCAACAGGCCGCTGCACAAGAGGGGCGCTTCCTATCTGAAATCCTCTAACATGTTCCAAACCTGCTGCGGGCTATAGGCCTTGTTACGCAAAGAACGGATGGTCAGCGATTTGTCGCGTTTGGCAAATCGCTTGCCGTCTTTGCCCCGCAGCAGTGTGTGATGGTGATATTGGGGAACGTTCAAATCCAGAAGGGCCTGTAGCAAACGATGGATATGGCTAGCATGGAACAGGTCTTCACCGCGTGTCACCAGTGAAATATCCTGTAAATCATCATCAACAGTGACGGAAATATGATAGCTGGTCGGGGTGTCTTTACGGGCCAGTACAATATCACCGAAAATTTCCGGTGTAGCTTGTTGTTTGCCATGTGCGCGATCTGTCCAATGAAGGACACCTGCTTGTTGACATGCCTTGCCCATATCAAGACGCAGTGCAAAGGCTTTGCCGTCTGCAAGCAGGTCTTCGCGTTGGGTTTGGCTCAAATGACGACAGGTGCCGGGGTAAAGAAGCCCATCGGGGCCATGCGGGGCATGTGCTGAATGGGTAACCTCGGCCTGAATGTCTTTGCGTGTACAAAAACAAGGGTACAAGAGGCCCTGACTATTCAGCTTGTCTATGGCCTTTTGATAATCATCCATATGTTGTGACTGGATGCGCACCGGGATTTCCCATGACAGGCCAAGCCAGGTGAGGTCCTCATAAATAGCATCGACAAATTCGGGACGGCAGCGTCCCTGATCGATATCTTCGATGCGCAGCAGAAAACGTTGCCCCTGTTCGGTACTGAACCGGGCGCTGTAGGCATGGCCTAAATGCAGGTAGCCACTGGGGCTTGGGGCAAAACGTGTGGTCTCAATGAACATGACAACTTTTATATCTTCTGTAACTCCTTTGTCATAGGGATTTGTTAGGGTATAATCATTGATAGACAGGAGGTTAAACGTATGTATGCCTCGCCGATGCATTATCCGGCCCTCGTCCTCAATGCGGATTTCCGTCCATTGAGCTACTATCCGCTGTCTCTATGGTCCTGGGAAGAAGCCATTCGAAATGTCTTTACCGGGCGGGTACAGGTAGTGTCGGAATATGACACCTGTGTGCATTCCCCCAGCCTTGAAATGAAGTTGCCGAGTGTCATTGCGTTAAAAGAATACGCAAAACCGGTCTCCCAAGTCGCTTTCACCCGTTTCAATCTGTTTTTACGCGATATGTTTTCCTGTCAATATTGTGGGGTGCAATTACCGGCACAGGATTTGACGTTTGATCATGTCCTGCCCAAATGCAGGGGGGGGCGGACTCATTGGGAAAATATTGTGACGGCGTGCAGGCCGTGTAATACGCGAAAGGGGCACCTCAGTACAAAAGATGCTGGGATGACATTGATGACCCCCCCCTATAGACCCAGCAGTTTCGAACTTCAAGAACACGGCCGTTTCTTCCCGCCCAACCATTTACACGAAAGTTGGCGGGATTTTCTTTATTGGGATACGGAACTGGAAGATTAAAGTTCCTGATCTCGTTGTTTATTTAACCACAAGCCCCTTCGATATTCGAAGGGGCTTTTTTTGTGAGGAAGATATGACACCGTTTCAAATATTTATGGTAGTGGCAACGATTTTGTCGTCGACAATGTCGATTGCACAGGCGCAGTCGCAAAAAAAGGCACAGCAGAAAGCTGCTCAACAAGCGGCTGATCAGGCGGCGAAGGACCAATGGGAAGCTTATGAGAAAGCAGAGAAAAAGCGCAAAGAAGACTTGCGAAAAGCTTTGGCCAAAAAACGTGCCAAAATGGGGGCTTCTGGTTTTTCAGCGGTTGATGGGTCTGCTGGTGCAATTGTGCAAGGTATGCGTAATAATACAGCCGAGGCGATTTTTGAAGATTACGAAACATCAAAAAAAGAATTGGATCGGACAATATCGGGGATCCAATCAAACTTGTTACAAAGCTCTCAATCTGCAAATCGTCAAATTATGAATGAGATTGGTGGTATGGCGAGTTCAATTGGCGGAACGATGTTGAAGGGAATGGATAAGAAAGAAACAGATACAAAAGACACAGACGAATAATATGCAGTTATACGAATTTTAGATAAGAGAATCCCTTTGACAAAAGCGCGGAAATCTATATATTCCGCGCCTTATCACTTCCTGGGAACGTTGGTTGTTGTGCAACCACGCCTTTTAGGCCTACCGGGACAAAAAAATGGTTATAAAAGAAGGATTTAACCTATGTCTAAGCGTATTAGCGCAAAATATAAAATCGACCGCCGTCTGGGCGTAAACCTGTGGGGTCGTGCAAAATCTCCGATCAACCGTCGCGATTCCCGTCCGGGTCAACACGGTCAACGTCGCCGTAAAGTTTCTGACTTCGGTCTGCAGTTGATGGGTAAGCAGAAGCTGAAAGGCTACTATGCGAACATCTCTGAGAAACAGTTCCGTCGTTACTACAAAGAAGCTGTTCGTCGTGCTGGCGATACCGGCGAAAACTTGATCGGTCTGTTGGAAACGCGCCTTGATGCGATCGTTTACCGTATGAAATTCGTACCGACTATGTTTGCTGCTCGTCAATTCGTCAGCCACGGTCATGTTCTGGTAAACGGTAAGCGCGTTACTATTTCTTCTTACTTGGTAAAAGAAGGTGACACGGTTGAAATTCGCGCGAAATCCCGCGAAATCCCGATGGTTCTGGAAGCGGTTGCTTCTGGCGAACGTGACGTTCCGGAATATATCGAAGTAGACCACAAGAAAATGGTCGGCAAGTTCATCCGCGTACCGAAGCTGGAAGACGTGCCGTACCCGGTTCAAATGGAACCGAACCTGGTTGTCGAATATTACTCTCGTTAATTCGTACGAGACGAAATCGAACGAAAAACGCTCTGTCCTTTGGACAGGGCGTTTTTTTTGTTGGAATGTTATCTTGCGTTCATTTCTTTATCTTATCAGGAATAACCTGTAGTCTAAGAAAACCTAATGATGATGTATGTGTGTGATTGATGTCAAAAGAGAGTATTCAATCTATTTGCCCGGGCAATTGTGATGATTTAACACAATTTGCCATTACGATGGCATTTCAACCTGTTGTCGATGTTGAAGCGCACAACATATATGCCTATGAAGCCCTTGTACGTGGTTTAGCGGGAGAAAGCGCCGGGGAGGTGTTGGCAGGGGTCTTAGAAGATCAGATGTATGCGTTTGATCAATGCTGCCGTGTAAAGGCGATTGAGTTGGCCGCTAAACTCGGGATGACGTGCCGTTTGAATATTAATTTCATGCCGAATGCGGTTTATCATCCACGGGCTTGTTTGCAGAAAACCATTAATGCAGCAAGAGAGTTCAATTTTCCGGCTGAGATGATTACGTTTGAATTTACAGAAAATGAACTTGTAAGCGATCATGCGCATTTGAAGAATATCATTCTGACCTATCAGAAAAATGGATACATGACTGCAATTGATGATTTTGGGGCAGGTTATTCCGGGCTGAACCTGCTTGCGGATTTTCAGACGGATAAGCTTAAAATCGACCGCCAAATTATTATCAATATTGATCAACACAAACCAAGACAGGCCATCCTTGCGGGTATTTTGTTGATTGCAAAGGAGTTGGGGATTTCGGTGGTCTGTGAAGGTGTCGAAACCGTGCAGGAATATAAATATCTGAAAGAGCAAGGCGTTCGCTACATGCAAGGATATTTTTTTGCACGACCGAAAGTCGAGACTTTGACCCCAGCATCAGAAATAGACTGGTCATTTTAAGAGTTTCATCTGGATTTCTTTATCATATCAGCATACGATTATAGTTTATTTATTTGAACTTTATTGATAAACGAATGACTTCCCCCTCTTTGTATCATTTGTCTAAAGAAGAGTTAATCACACGCCTTGAAGCCTTACAGGCAGAATGTGATCAATTGCGTTTGAAGTCCCTGTCTCAACAAGCGGGTATGATGTTTGGTGAAGCGGTTGAACAGATATCCGAAGCTGTTGTTATCTATGATAAAGATGGTGGATTGTTGGCCTGGAACCAAAATTTTGCAGACCTTTACGGTTATACGCCTGAGGAGTTAAAGCCCGGCATCCATTTTTCCGAGTTGGGTCGAATTGATTTGGAACGTGGTAATGTTGCTGTTGGCGATGAATATGGTGATGGACAGGAATATTTAAAACGTAAAGCCGAATATCGTACGAAATTGGAAGGGTCGTTTGTTGTTCGTCTAAAAGACGGGCGCTGGATTAAAACAACGGATCGTCCAATGGGCAATGGTGGTTTTGTCAGCGTGCAAGTCGATGTGACAGAATTGAAAAAGCTGGAAGAACGGATGCGTTACATGGCCCAGCACGATATGCTGACACAAATTCCCAATCGCAATCTATTGGTGGAAAAGGGCGCGTTTGTTCTGGCAACAGCGAAACGCAGCAATGAAAAATGCGCTGTTCTTTTTATTGATATTGATGATTTCAAGACTGTAAACGACACGTTCGGTCATGCCATCGGGGATGATGTGTTACGTGAAATTGCAAAACGTTTACACAATCGATTACGCGAAACCGACTTAATTGCGCGTGTGGGTGGGGATGAGTTTATTGTCTTGCTTTCCCAACAATTTGACGACGTAACAGCACAAAAAGTGGCAGAAGACCTGATCAATCAGATGAAGCATCCTTTTTATCTGGATGGGGGGCAGGGAACGGTCGGTGTGAGTATCGGGATTTCGTATTTCCCCGAGGATAGTGATAATTTGGATGGATTGATCCAAAAGGCGGATACGGCGATGTATCAGGCAAAGGCCAACGGGAAAAATAAATGGGCGGTTTTTAAATCATAAGCATAAAAAAACCTTCGCATCCGAGATACGAAGGTTTCTTTATTTCTGGAAAGATCCAATTAGGCAGCGACTTCGATGCCTTTGTCTTTCAATAACTGCGCCAGTTCACCGTTTTCGAACATTTCGCGCACGATGTCACATCCGCCAACAAATTCGCCGGAGACATAAAGCTGGGGAATGGTCGGCCAGCTGGAAAACTGTTTGATACCTTCACGGACTTCCGGGTCAGTCAGGACATCGACGCCTTTGAACTTGACGCCCAGATGAGTCAGAACCTGAACAACGGCAGCTGAAAAGCCACATTGCGGGAACATGGGCGAACCCTTCATAAAGAGCAGTACAGGGTTATCGGCAATGTCCTGTTCGATGCGTTCAAAAACGGGGTTGTCTGTCATGACGTAAAATTCCTTCATAGCTGTGATCGACTAGGGATATGGCTGGCTTTCATCCATTTGTCAAGTTTGCGACGATTTGATTTGTCGTCTTTGATGCAGAGTGTTCATACTATACAAAGCCAAGCCGCACCAGATTAAGGCAAATGTAATCAGGTTGTGCAGGCTGAAAGGTTCCTGAAAAATAAAAATAGCCAATAAAAACTGACAGGTCGGGTTAATATATTGCAAAAGACCGACCGTTGAATAACGAAGTTTCCGGGCACCAAAGCCAAATAGAATTAAAGGGATTGCTGTAATAGGACCTGCGAGCATCAACAAGAAGCTCATATCCCAGGTGCCGGTTATGAAATAAAGCGCATTCTGTTGGGATAAGTAGATCATATAGGCTAGGGCAAAGGGAGTGATCAGGGCTGTTTCCAGAAACAAACCAACTGTGGATTCTGCAGGGGCTTTTTTGCGTAACATGCCATAAGTCCCAAAGGAGCCCGCAAGGATAAGGGCAATCCACGGTAATTTACCGACAAACCATAGTTGATAGATCACACCGCATAAGGCCAGTGCAATGGCAAAGGCTTGTGTTCGGCTAAAGCGTTCTGCAAAGAAAACGGCCCCTAACATCACGGCAACCAGCGGCATGATGAAATAGCCCATGCTGCCTTCAAGAGCCTGTCCACTGACAACGGCGTAGATGTAGAACCCCCAATTAAGTGCGATTAACGAGGCACTGAGGGCAAAAATAACCAGCTTTCGAGGTGAGCGGACGATTTCCATGACGGCCATCCAGTTTCCTGAATAGGTAATGAGGACGGCCAAAAGCAAAAAGGACCACACAATGCGGTGTGCCAAAATTTCAATGGGGGAAACCACGTCCAGTGCCTTGAAATAAAGCCCGAACATGCCCCAAAATATATAAGCCGTCATTGCCGATATAACGGCAAGACGGCTATCTGATTGTGATGTGGTGGTCAAATCTAAAAAGTCTTATTCAGGTGTGCTGGTTTGTAAAGCCAGTGCGTGCAGGTCGCCCCCCATTTTGCCTTGCAGGGCGGCATAAACCATTTGATGTTGTTGAACACGGCTTTTACCGATGAAGGAAGGGGAAACCACATAAGCCGCATAATGATCACCATCGCCACGCAAGTCTTCAATACGCACGTCTGCATCCGGCAGTGCTTCGCGGATCATGCCTTCAATTTCGTGTGCTTCCATAGCCATGATTTAAGCTCCCATTCTCGGTTTGTGAATTCGTTTCTTAGGATATAAGTGAGCCATGTACCAGCGTCAATCATTTAGGCAATAATTGATGTACTGCAAAGCCCTATAAGAAAAGCGCCCCGTACTTAATCAGGGACGCTTTTCTTTCAAAAAAACAGATCGGCACGATTAAGCGGCCTGATGGCTTTCGCCTTGCTCTGTCAAGATGGCGTAGAGGGCTTCTGGTGTGTCCGAACCGCGTAATTTTTCACATGCGCTGTCATCACGCAGGAGGCGGGAAACGCGGGCCAAGGCCTTAAGGTGGTCTGCACCAGCACCTTCGGGTGCCAAAAGAACAAAGATGAGATCGACAGGGTCGTCATCAATAGAGTCGAAATCGACAGGTTTTTCAATGCGCGCAAACAACCCATAAAGGCCGTCCAGTTCATTGAGTTTGCCGTGGGGGATTGCAATGCCGTTGCCGACACCTGTGGTGCCGAGGCGTTCGCGTTCCAGCAATACATCGAAGATCGCACGTTCGTTCAAGCCGGTGACGCTGCTGGCATGTCGGGCCAACTCTTGCAGAGCCTGCTTTTTACTCGTTGCGCGCAAGCTTGCAACAACACGTTCCGGTGTCAGAATATCAGAGATTTCCATAGTGTATTAATTCCGGTTCCTAAAATAGATGACGGATATCGACGTCAGTTGTTTTGCGGGTCGATCCAGCCGATGTTACCGTCTTCACGACGATATACCACATTTACGCTACCATTTGCACTGTTTCTAAAAACAAGTACGGGTAAATCTGCAAGGTCCATACGCATGACAGCATCAGCAACGGCCAGTTTGTGGATTTTTTTGTCCACTTCGGCAACAATGGCCGGACCGGGCGCTTCTTCCGCAATTTCTTCTTCAAAGCCGGAGAAGACGGTATATTGTGCTTCTTCGACCTGTAGTCTTTCAGTGTCGCGATGATGGTCGCGCAGGCGGCGCTTGTAACGGCGCAATTGTTTTGAGATCCGTTCAATCCCTTCGTCAACGGCCGCATAGGCATCTTCTGCCTTGCCACGCCCTTGCACGTGAATTTCTTTCCCAACGTGAACGGTAATGTCAGTTTTGAACAGGTGCTTGTCTTTTGAGACGGTGACTGTACCCTCAACTGCTTTATCGAAATACTTTTCAGTATTTGATTTCAGCGCATCTTCAATATGTGTACGCAGGCTATCGCCAACGTCCATTTGTTTTCCTTGTACCGCAATTCTCATATCAGAATTTCCTGCTTGGTTATTGGCCATTTAAAACAACCGGCCCTTCAAGCGTGTCATCAATCTTTACAAACGTTACACGTTTACACAGCAGTGCCAGACTGCTTGTGTGAAGGCCGGGAACTTAGTGGCAGTGTCCCTATATGTCAACAGTATTAATATATGCCATTTATACCCCCCTCTTTTTGACGTTCATCATAAACATGTGGGAAAAGAAGAGGCGATTGTCAATTTACTTTCCAAGCAAAGCTTTTTTCTCTCGTCTTCTTTGGACAGATGAAGAGATACCAAGGGCTTCGCGGTATTTTGCGACTGTGCGTCGTGCAATATCAATCTGGTCGTTTTTCAAAAGCTGAACGAGTTTGTCATCGGAGAGAATTTTTCCGGGGTCTTCGTCATCAATAAGGCGTTTTATTTTGTATTTTACCGATTCTGCGCTATGAGCATCGCCACCGTCGGCGCGATTGATGGCAGAGGTAAAAAAGTATTTCAGTTCAAATATACCGCGTGGGGTGGCGATATATTTGTTGGAGGTTACCCGTGAAACCGTACTTTCGTGCATTTCGACAGCCTCGGCAATGTCGCGCAATACGATGGGTTTTAAATATTCAATGCCCTTTTGAAAAAAGGCGTCCTGTTGGCGCACAATTTCCGTTGCGACACGTAATATGGTGGTTGCGCGTTGATGCAGGGATTTGACAAGCCAGTTGGCTGTTTGAAAACATTCACTGATGTAATGTTTTGAATCTTTATCAAGACTGAGCTGGTTGACTTCAGCATAGTAAGTGTTATCGACCAGAACACGGGGCAGATTTTCACTGTTTAGTTCGACGCGCCATTTGCCCTTCAGGCCTTGTTTCATCAAGATATCCGGCGTGATGGCTTGAATTTCACTGGTGTCAAAGGCAAGGGCCGGGCGGGGATCAAGGGCTTGTATTTCCGTGATCATATCTTGCAAGTCTTCTTCGTCTATGCGGCAAATTTTAAGCAAGGCGTCAAAATCGCGTTTCCCCAAGAGATCAAGATTGTCAATCAGGCTTTGCATAGCCGGATCAAAACGGTCTTTTTCCTTGAGTTGAAGGGCAAGGCATTCAGATAAGTTACGTGCAAAGATACCGACGGGATCAAGTCGTTGCAGCTTACGGAGCACTTGTTCCAGTAGTTTTTCTTCACACGCGAAACTTTCAGACAGGTCACACAGGTCGCCTGTGAAATAGCCGCTTTCATCCAGATGTTCGAGCATCAAGGTCGCCATGAGGCGTTCGCTTGTATCTGAAAAATCAAGATTGATTTGTTCAATCAGATGGTCGCGCAATGACAAGGTGGTGGAAATATTTTGTTCCCAGTCAAAGCCTTCGCTGTCGCTACCGCTGCCAGCTTTGGATAGGGACATATTATCCAGACCACCGGACCCGGCCAAAGTTTGATCGCCGGGCGTATCGCTGCTCCATTGGTTATCGACATCTGCGTCAATAGATTCGCTATGGCTGGAATCTTGATTGTTGAGGTTCAGATCCTCAAGTGCCGGGGATTCGGCACTCTTCTCGCTCTCGTTTTGTGTGGGGTCGGCAGGTTCTTGAAAAGGGGCATCTTCGCTTTCATCACGTTGGAGAAGCGGATTGCGTTCCAGTTCTTGTTCAACAAAATCGTTAAGTTCCAGATTGGACATTTGCAAGAGCTTAATTGCCTGCTGCAATTGCGGTGTCATCACCAACGATTGCGACTGTTTGAGATCTAACCTGACGCTGAGTGCCATTGTTTATCTCAACCTACAAACTAAAACGGTCGCCCAGATAGACGCGGCGGACGTCTTCATTGCCAACAATGTCGTGCGGGTTACCTTCCATCAGGACGGAACCATCGTGAATGATGTAAGCACGATCAATAATATCTAGCGTTTCCCGTACGTTGTGGTCGGTGATCAAAACGCCGAGCCCGCGATCCTTCAAGTGTTTTACCAGTTCGCGAATATCGCCAACAGCAATGGGATCAATCCCTGCGAACGGCTCATCCAATAAAATAAAATGGGGTTGAGAGGCTAACGCGCGGGCGATTTCAACCCGGCGACGTTCTCCGCCGGACAAGGCCAAGGCAGGTGCGCGGCGCAGGTGTGTAATGGAAAATTCTGCCAGCAAGGCTTCCAGACGGGCTTCGCGGCGATTGCGCTTTGGTTCTACAACTTCTAAGACAGCGCGAATATTTTGCTCGACAGTCATGCCACGAAAGATAGAGGCTTCTTGCGGTAAATAGCCGATACCAAGGCGGGCACGACGATACATCGGCAAGTCGGTAATGTCATGGCCGTCCAGCGTAATGGAGCCATAATCAGGTGCGATAAGACCGGTAATCATATAAAAACATGTCGTTTTCCCGGCCCCGTTTGGCCCCAACAAGCCGACGACTTCACCGCGTTGGATTTTCAGGCTGGCACCGCGCACGACCGGGCGTTTTTTAAAACGCTTCCCTAAACCGTCTGCGACCAAACCCTGATTATCAGCGACGACGTGCGGTGACATCTTTTTTTGTTTCATTCTTTTTTCCGACATGTGTTGCGGCATGAAACCGCTTTTTCATTCCCAAAGAGATGGCACTATTATTGCATAGTTTTTCCGCTTGGCAAGACTAACCCGCGTACGCGATTATCTTTTGTTCCTGCGCAAGATTTCAATCGACTGACATTCGTTTTTAAATTGACGGTTGCGGAGCAACCGTTGAGCAGGTTGCCATTGCGTTTTATTTTAACGGAACCGGTTAATGTCGCAACGGCACTTTTGACATTGTAGACGCCTTTGTCGGCGGTGATATGTTCGGTTTTGGTGGTGATAATCACGTTGCCAAACGCGTTTACACGGTTGATTTCGCTGTTACCTTGCTTGTTTTTACTAAACAGAGAAACCAGAACGTCGGCTTTGATCTGACGACCTTCCCGGACGGCTGTGGCATTGCCGCGTGCAACGGCCTGGGCGCGTTCTTCCCAATATTCCAGCGTGTCGTCGGCGCTGATAATATCTTGCGGGGTGACCAGTTGCGGCCGTGTGCCGGATAAGACCATAATCGCACGTTTTAAGTCGTAAACGGCTTTGTCACCCGTGGCTGTTTCTGTTGCCGATGTGATTTTTACGTTGCCGACGGCCTCTAATCGGTGAATGTCTGTCTGACCTTGGGCGCCATCCGCAGTTTTGTCGTTATAATAGGCGCGCAGTTCATTTGCCGTGATGGTGACATCGGCGCGTTTTGCTGTTGCGTTTCCTTGCGCAATAATCAGTTGTTGATTTTGCTGCCATTCAATCCCGTTATCGGCATAGATTTCCAGCGGCGCGTTGGGCGACCCGCTGGCAAGATTAAGGTCTTGGGCTTGTGCAATGGACGTCAGGAAGACCAAGGCAGCAGCAAGGAAAGGTGCAGATTTAAACATTAATTTTGTCGTATCCGGTTTAAATAAAGTTTGGCTTGCGACTTGCCTGTGAAGATGATGGTTTTCCCCTTGTCGATCAAGCGAAAACCTTCGGCTTCGATCCGGCCAAATGGTCCCTGACCTGTGACAGGGGTGTGACCTTCAGCTGAACCGTTCGATAAATCGACCCCGGCGGCATCTGTATGCATTTCGTAACCGGAGTCGTGAAAAAGGTTAACGGCACCACTGAGTTCCAGATATTGACTGGGACGGTCATAAAGTCCTGTTTCCGAGGTCAGAACCAGCCAACTGCCATCATCCAGCGTAATATCTGCTTTGGGCAGTTCCAGTAAAATACTTTGGGTTTCGTCATCGGTTTTTTTGGCAATGTCGGCGGTGATGGCAAAGGGCTGATTGTCGTTGTCGGTGCCGATATAGCGCGCGTTGATCATGGATGGATCTTTGGCTTCGCTGATTTCGATATTTGAAAAACCAATACTGAACCGCCGGGAATCGGCCTGTAGGTGCGGCCAAATCACAATCATAATAATCAGGATGACGGCAACAGCGGGCAAAAACAGTTTCATCAATTGCACGAAACGGGTGTAGCTCCGACTTGCTTTTGAACGTTTGGTTATGGAAATAGCGTGCAGATCACGATAGGCATTGCGAGTGGGTGATGTCTCGCGTTGTGATGTGCTCGCCAAAGCCATGAAAGCTGTCCATCCTCAGTTTATAAATATCAATTAAGCAATGCCTGCACGCAGGCAATCGTGAATATGCAAAACGCCATCAACTGTACCGTTCTCATTGAGAACGAACAAACTGGTGATTGATTTATCGTTCATAATCGCGAGTGCTTCAACGGCTAATGCATTTGCGCCAATTGTTTTTGCGCCGACAGTCATAACGTTTTCTGCTTTTTTACAGATTAAGTCATCCGTCATGTTACGTCGTAAGTCGCCATCTGTGATGATTCCCAAAAGTTTTCGGGTGTTATCGACAACAGCAACGCAGCCAAAATGTTTTGCGGTCATTTCCAGCAATGTATCACCCATTGCAGTGTTGAGGCTAACCAAGGGCAGGGCATCACCTGTGTGCATCAGGTCTTTTACCTTCATCAATTGATTGCCGAGACTGCCGCCGGGGTGAAATTCTTTGAAATCAGAGGCCGAAAAACCACGCCGTTCCAGCAGGGCAACGCTCAGGCAATCACCAAGGGCCAAGGTCATGGTTGTCGATGTGGTCGGGGCCAGTCCAAGGGGACAGGCTTCTTGGGCGTTTGGTAAAACAAGACTGACATCTGCGGCTTCGGCCAATGTGCTGGTGGCACGCGAGGTGATGGAAATCAGTTTGATTGAGAAACGCCGTGTGTAGGCAATAATATCAGAAAGTTCCGCTGTTTCACCGGAATTGGATAAAGCAAGAATCGCATCTTCCTGTGTCACCATGCCCAGATCACCGTGACTGGCTTCGCCCGGATGAACGAAGAAGGCCGGGGTCCCGGTGGATGCAAGGGTGGCGGCAATTTTACGTCCGATATGACCGCTTTTTCCCATCCCGGTCACAATAACGCGCCCCTTTACATGGGCTAGGATATCGACGGCGGCGGCAAATTCCCCGTTTAAGGAATCTGCAAGGGCTTTTAAGCCATCAGCTTCAAGCGTGAGAACGCGTTGTGCCGATTGAATATCCTGTTCGGCGGGGCGGGCTTTCGCAGTGCGGGAATGAGGTGCCATTTGAGTGGGTCTTCTGGTTATGGTTTTCGACCAATTCTCCCGACTTAATGGGAGAAAATATCAATTTCAGGCCAGCCGTCCAAGTCGAGGCGGGCGCGCGTCGGCAAAAAGTCAAAACAGGCTTGTGCGATGTCTTTGCGGCCTTCACGGATCAACATATCGTCCAGAATTTTTTGGAGTTGATGCAGATAAAGAACGTCCGAGGCGGCATATTCAATCTGCGCAGCAGAGAGTTCCTTTTTGCCCCAGTCGGAGGATTGTTGCTGCTTGGACAGGTCAATATCAAGCAGTTCCTGACATAAAGCCTTTAACCCATGTCTGTCCGTATAGGTGCGCACCAGTTTTGAGGCAATTTTCGTGCAGTAAACCGGGGTGCATGTCACGCCGAGATATTTTTCGATAATCGCGACATCGAAACGTGCAAAATGGAATAATTTTTCCACAGTTTGGTCGGACAGCAGCTTTTTCAAATTTGGTGCGTCATAGGTTCCTTCATTGAAGTGAACCAGATGTGCATTTCCGTCGCCGGATGACAATTGCACAACGCATAGGCGATCACGATGAGGGTTCAGCCCTAATGTTTCGCTATCAATTGCAACAGATTTACCAAAATCAATATTGGAAGGAAGGTCCCCGTAATGTACTTCAATCGCCACAGCTAAAACTCACTTTAAATCGAGATGAGAATGGATGTGTTATCCACTTTACAGAAGAATGGTGCCCAAGAGAAGAGTCGAACTTCCACGGCCTTGCGGCCACAGGTACCTGAAACCTGCGCGTCTACCAATTCCGCCACCTGGGCATTCTTCAAAGGGGCGTTGTCCGAGGGACGAGCGGGGTTTTAGGGCTCTGGCGCAAAGTTGTCAATAAAAATTCTGAAAGTTTCATTTTTTTTTTCAAAAGCGGTCTTTTTTGCTCAAGTCGGAGGTTGTCGACCCGTACGATCAGGTATATAACCACACAAGGAAATCAGTGGCCTTTGGTCTGATGTGTCAGAGGTTTTAGTAGTTTTGTTGTAGGAGTATTCAGGTATGGGGCGCCGTATAGCGACAGTTTTTGGGGGATCCGGCTTTCTGGGTCGTCATATTGTAAAACGTTTGGCCTCTCAGGGCTATACAGTTCGAATTGCAGTTCGCGATGTGGAAGCGGCCATGCACCTAAAGCCCAACGGTAACCCGGGGCAAATTATCCTGCAGGCCTGCAATGTACGTAACCCGGAAATGGTTGCGAATTCCGTACAGGGGGCTGATGTTGTCATTAACCTTGTCGGTCTGTTATCACAGTGGGGCAAGCAGACATTCGATGCGGTTCATGTTGAAGGCGCAGGCAATATTGCCAAAGCCTGTAGTGATGCAGGTGTTGGGAATTTGATCCATGTGTCTGCAATCGGCGCGGATGAAAATGCCGAAGCCCAATATGCCCGCACAAAAGCAGCTGGTGAAAAGGCTATTTTGGCGGCTTATCCGAATGCGACGATTCTACGTCCAAGCGTTGTCTTTGGTCCCGGCGATGGTTTTTTCAATAAATTTGCCAGCATTATGCGTTTCACCCCGGCGTTGCCGGTGATCGGTGCGCCGATGTTCCCGAAAGTCTCTTTTGAAAATGGCGAACTGGATATTAACCTGTACGGGGATGGCGGTGCCAAGCTTCAACCGGTTTATGTCGGTGATGTGGCGCAGGCTGCGATGAACGCGATTGATAATGCGGATGCCAAGGGCAAGACGTATGAGTTGGGCGGACCGGAAGTGATGACTTTCATGGGTATTATGAAACGCATTTTGAAACATACCGGTCGTAAGCGTTATCTTGCCCCTGTATCTTACCCGTTTGCAAAAATTCTTGGCGGTATCATCGGTTTCTTCCCTAAACCGTTATTGACCGGCGATCAGGTGACTATGTTGGAAACGGACAATGTGGTTTCTGAAGGGGCATTGACCCTTAAGGATTTAGGGGTTGAGCCAACCTTGGCGGATGCTATTTTGCCGACTTATCTGTTCCGTTTTAAAGAATTAAAGAACCAACCGCGCCACGTTGAACGCCGCGTTTAAGGTTTATTTCTTCCTTTTCTAAAAAAGCCCTGACCGTGAAATCGGTCAGGGCTTTTTTTTAGTTTTATAGGATTGGCAACGATATAAAAACGATACTTTGAAAAAAGGGTATTTATTTTATAAAAATTTTAAAGTAACATTAATAAATTATCAGTGTTATATCGATGTTATAGTTAGAAATCGCTATGAAAAAGTTTTTTAATAAAATGCCTCATGGTAATGTCATACAATTCTCGTTTGGTGTTCGTCAGAAGTTGATTGGGGCGTTCGCTGTGGTTTCAGCACTTGCCGTGGTTTCCGGTATGGTCGCTTTTATGGCGTTTGATACGGCTGGAGCAGAGTTGAAAAACATTACAGATAAACAAGTGCCCCCGATGTTGACGGCGAGCCGCTTGTTAAAACAAAGCGAGAGATTGGCATCTGAAATTCGTGCTTATGCTTCAGAAACGGAGGCAGAGAAATTAACGCAAGCCAAATCCCAGATCGCAACATTGTTTTCTATTGTTCAGAAAGAATTGAATATTTTGATTGCGACGTTTCCGCACAATGATGACGTCAAAAAAACACAAGAGATTATGGAGAAGATCCAACAGAGTTTTGACGAAATTTCTGTCTTGCAGATCAAAAGAATTACGGATCAGGCGCAGTTGATGACGAGTTTTGATGCGCTGGAACAAGAACGTAAGAAAATCACGGCCAATCTTGCGCCGGCTTATTCATCAACGCGGGGGCAAATTGAAAATGGTAAATTTGTTTTGCAGGAAAAACCGGCTGATTTGAATTCCCCCATCCTGGCACAACAGCTGTTAAAAGAGGTTTTGACGGCAACGGATGAGCGTTTAAAATATTCAGAATTGGAACGTTTGAGTTTTGAATATGAAAGTGCATTGAAAAACACACTAAAAGAAAACGATCCTGCGAAATTGACGTTGGCGGGCATTCAAACGTCCGTTCTTTTAAGTAGTGCACGTGAAATTGCCGACAGCTTCCCCCCGAAAATGAAAAATGTTTTTGATGGCATTATTACAAATCTGGCTGTCTTTGCGGAAGGCATGGATGACAAGCGTTCCTTGATTGATTTGCGAAGCGATGTCTTGGAAACATCGCAAAATGCGAAAGATTTGATTGCGCGGTTATATGAAAACCTAAACCAGTTGGGCGAGACAGTAGGTACGCTGGAAAGTCGTTTTAATCAGAATATTCAAAATGCCGGTCAGGCTGCGCGCAAAGTCAGCGACCAGATGCTGTTGGCCGTGGCGCTGGCAACGGCGACCAGTCTACTGGTCTCAATTTTAACCGTCTGGCTATATGTTATCAGAAATGTTGGCGCACGCTTAAGTCATTTGCATCAAACCATGAGCGCCTTGTCTCGCGGGGATTTGGATGTTGTTGTGAATAGCACAGGAAATGATGAAATTTCAAAAATGGCGAATGCGGTTGAAATTTTCAAAACCAATGCCAAGCAGATTGAGGCAATGAAAGAAAGTGAATGCCATAAAGCCTACAGTCAAAAAATTGAATTGGCAGATGAATTACAGAAAATCGCACATACATTGGAAGAAGAAGTGCAGGACCTTGCCAAAGGTGTGAAAGATCAATCCTCTTTGTTGCAACAGGCGGCGGATGCGTTAGACGTGGTGGCCGGGGATACCCGTTCACGAAGTCAGGAAGCGGAAAATGCTTCTGAGGAAACCTTTCGGGCGGTGGGGACGGTTGCGGCTGCGATGGAAGAGTTATCGGCAACGATTGAGGAAATTCAACGTCAAGCAACCTATTCTTCCGAAATATCGGCTGCGGCACAGGGGCAATCTGATGATGCAAACCTCAAAGTTGAAGGGTTGATGCAAGCGGCCTTGAGTATTGGCGAAGTCACAAAATTGATTTCCGATATTGCGGAACAAACCAATTTACTGGCGTTAAATGCGACTATCGAGGCGGCACGTGCGGGGGAACATGGCAAGGGATTTGCTGTTGTTGCGGCGGAAGTCAAGACGCTGGCGGATCAAACAACCAAAGCGACAGGTCAAATTTCAAGTCATATTTCACATATTCAATCGGCAACACAAGAAGCGGCAGGCAGTATTTCAAGTATTTCAGAGACCATTGCCAAAATCAGTGAAATTGCACTGACTATTGCCGATACAGTGAAAGAGCAAGGACAAGCCACTGAGGAAATATCGCAAAATATGCGAACCGCCGCAGAACGCACGGAAGAAGCCCATGCAGAGATTAATACGGTGTTTCAGGATGCGGAAAAAACCAAATCATTATCGGCACAGGTTCGTGATGCCTCCGGTAATGCTGCCCAACAGATTGTGGCTTTGGATGGCAATGTCAAAATGGTGATTGATCAATTGTGCCAATCCGCCCAAGCGCAAAACAAATCAGCCCAAGAAGCAATAGGGCAGACAATTTAAGTCGTTTCTCCCGTCCTGTTTTGCCCTTTGAGTAGGGGGCAGGCTTTAAACTAATGGCCTCGGAATTACTCTGAGGCCATTTTTTTATAAACAGAGCTGGTGATTTAGCTAGCCATGCTGGCGGGCATTTTTACCGCAATGACACGACCTTTTGCGCAAACGGTTTCACCTGCACTGACGGTGATATCGACGACAACTTTCTTTTCTTTGCATTCGGTGATTGTCCCGCGCAGTTTCAGCGTTTGACCCATTGGGGTCGGGGCCAGAAAATCAACATTGAGGTTGGCAGTGACAAAACGTAATGCCGGTTCGCTGCCCAGTTCACGCCCGGCGGCCTTATAGGCTGCTGCGGATGCACTGCCTGTCCCGTGACAGTCAATGAGGGAAGCGATCAAGCCGCCATAGACAAAACCGGGAATGGCGGTGTGTTCCGGCAGAGGGTTAAATTCTGCAACCGTTTCTTCACCATCCCAAAAGCTTTTAATCTGATGACCGTGTGCGTTGTTACTGCCACAACCGTAGCAATGGCTTAAATCGGCGGGGTAATAATCCTGAAAGGCTTTCTCAGACATTTCTTATGATCTCCTTGTTCCTATATGGCGGGCATCATAGGAGGTGTCGTCATAAAAATAAATATAAGAAATGTATAATATTGTAAGCAACCAAGGAGACTAGGCGTCTTCTCCCAGTTTCGCACCGCTTTGAACAATGATTTCGCCAAATTCACGCAGATAAACAGACCCTTTGACGGTGCGCTGAACCAAAACGCTGCGACGGTCCGTATCATCGACTTTTCGACGCAGTAGTTCCATTTGACCGAGACGATCAAGTGCACGCGTAATGGCGGGCTTGGAAACGTTTAGGCTTTCTGCCAAACCGCGCACGGTATGGGGCGGTGGTGTCAGGTAAACGGTCAGGAGCAAGGCCATTTGACGGGCAGACAGATCAGGCCCATCACGACGTACGCTTTCGACAATCGCTTTACGCCAAAGGTCCAGTGCCTGAACGGGTTCTAGTTCTACAGCCATTTTACTCGCCATTTGTTACGGGTTCGAACATATTTACTAAGCTATGCAGGGCAGGGCAACGTTTAATATTGATTAAATTCGATTTTTTATCATGGCAAAGGCGGCGCGAAGGCCCATAGCCTCCCCGCCTTCGGGGCGTCCGGCCCTTGTTGCGGTGTTCCAGCCCATGACATCCATATGCGCCCATGCGATGTCTTTTTCGACAAATTCCTGCAAGAACAGGGCTGCGGTGATTGCTCCGCCATAAGGGGCCGCCGATTCGTTGGAGAGATCAGCCGTCTTGCCATCAATCATTTTGCGATAAGGTGCCCAGAGGGGGAGACGCCACATATTGTCGTCTTCTTCCTGTCCGGCATTTAGCAGGTCGTTAGCAAGTTCATCATTGTTGGAGAACAGGGCCGGGAGCTCTGTGCCCAAGGCGACACGGGCTGCGCCTGTTAAAGTGGCAAAATCCAGAACCATATCGGGGGTGTCTTCGCATGCCAGAGCCAGCCCATCGGCGAGTACAACGCGACCTTCGGCATCGGTATGTCCGATTTCAATGGTGAGGCCTTTTCGCGAATCGACCACATCCAACGGACGCATGGCTTTGTCGGAAACGGCATTTTCCACAGCCGGGATAATGACACGCAGGTTTACAGGTAGGTCGGCGCGCATAATGGCTTTGGCGAGTCCTAAAACATGCGCAGCTCCGCCCATGTCTTTTTTCATCAGCCTCATAAACTGTGCCGGTTTAATGTCTAGTCCGCCGGTATCAAAACAAACCCCTTTGCCGACCAATGTAATTTTAGGGCCGCTTGATTGGCCCCATTTCAGGTCGATCAAGCGGGGACGTCGTGTGCTTTCGGCACCCTTGCCCACAGCATAAACGGCTGGGAAATTTTGTTCGATAAGATCTTGA
Organism: Terasakiella sp.; assembly: GCA_965230775.1. Taxonomy (GTDB): domain Bacteria; phylum Pseudomonadota; class Alphaproteobacteria; order Rhodospirillales; family Terasakiellaceae; genus Terasakiella. Next base: position 1,647,971 of record CBDDLQ010000006.1, on the reverse strand, counting down.
TCAATGATAATCTGGCAATCTGCCTGAAATTCGTCGGCCAAATCCTGTGCCGATTGTGCCAGTTCAACGGGGCCCATATCGGCTGCGGGGATGTTGATCAAATCACGTGTTAATTCGATACCTTCTGCCAAGGCAATCACGCTGTCTTCATCAGCAAATTTCGGTTTAATCAGGCGGGCGAAGTCTTTTGTAGATTCCTTATACCAATCAAAACTATAACAGCCCAAAGCCCAGCCAAGACAGGCGCTTGTGGCTTCTTCGCGGCCCAAGCGCCCTTTAACCTTGTAGGTTGCGTTGGGGAGCTTTGCAGGCAGGGCGGCATAATCCCACATGGGATTATGGATGGAAATGCCAACCAAAATATCCTCAATAGTGCCTTTTTTGCCGGGTAGCGCGAGTGTTGTCCCGCCTGTGGCCTTAAATTCGTTGGCTTCAATCCAACTTTTTGTCTCTTTATCCTGCTTTTTTAGCCATTTATCGAATTCTTCGGTAGGGACGGGGGTCAAAGTAATTGTTTTATCGTCACTTTTATCCAGAAGATAGTCCAGAGCAGGCATGAGGCATCCTTTCCCATATGAGATGATTTGACGCCATAATGACCGGATTGAGATGATCCGACAATCCTAAATATGCAGGTCATACAATCTGTATTGTTCTGTGAATAGAACTCTTATAAGTTTAGTTTCAGATAAGAGAAAAGGAATGGATTATGTCTGCACTTTGTTTGATTTTGGGAAATAAAAATTATTCTTCCTGGAGCTTGCGTCCCTGGTTGGTGATGAAGCATCTGGGGCTGGGTTTTGAAGAAATTATTGTGCCTTTGTTGCAAGGCAATTTTAAGGAAGAACTTCTTACGCATTCCCCATCAGGTAAGGTACCGGTTTTAAAAGTGGATGGTCAGGAAATTTGGGATTCTCTGGCAATTTGTGAATATTTGAACGAAGAATATCCCGATGCAAATCTTTGGCCGGTTGATAAATCAGCCCGCGCCCATGCCCGTTGTATTTCGTACGAAATGCATTCCGGTTTCTTTAATATCCGCAATGATATGCCGATGAATATGCGCCGTGCGCGTGGAAACTTTCAGGCCAGTCCCATCTGTCAGGCGGAAATTGACCGTATCCTTGCCATCTGGACAGATTGCCGGGAAAATTACGGACAAAATGGTCCGTTCCTGTTTGGGGTTTTTTCGATTGCGGATGCGATGTTTGCCCCCGTTGTCAGCCGATTTGAGACTTACGATATTGCGGTTGAGGGTGCCGCGAAAGCATATATGGAAACCGTCTTGAATATGGCACATTTAAAAGAATGGCGCGAAGCGGGTGCCGTGGAAGAATGGGTTATGGATGTAGCGGAAGTATAGAAACGGATGTTGTTGCCGGGCTTCCTTATCGCGGGATGAGCAAGTCCGGCAAGGTCGGTTTTTGTGATGGGGTGATCAGGGCATCAGACGTGCCCGGGCATTGAGATCCATCTGTGAGGGAAGCGGCGCCTTTTGATCTCTTATCCATGTGACAATGTCTTTCCAGACAAGTGGTCCGTTCTTATCACGGGGCAACCAGTGCCAGCCGTTTTCATAAAAAGCAACGCGATGTTGGGCAGGCAGGTTTTTAACCATTTCTGCGGTGGGAATGCGCGGGATCACCTCGTCCTTTTCCCCATATAAAACAAGACTGGGTGTTTCCAGCTTGGGTACATTGTTTAAGGCACGTTCCATGGCTTGTGAAACACCATAAAGGGCATCAACACGTGTTGCGCGAATGACAAGGGGGTCACGGCTCCAATTTTTCCATGTTTCCAAGGCGTCGGTGGGCTGTACAATGCCTCCGCCGCTGAGCTTCATCCACGGGACGGTATAGCTGAACATATAAAGGGCGGCCTTTTGATACCACGGCCATGTGCTCATACCCCAAACGGCAGGGGCGGATAAGATTGCCCCGGTAACGGGCAGTGGTTTGACCTCCGCTAATGTATTTAAAACAATCGCACCGCCCATGCTTTCACCCATGACGTATAAGGGCAGGTTTTCATAACGGCTGTGAACCAGATGAATAAGGGTGGCGAGATCGTTGATCATGGTGTCGGTGCCAGCCCAAATACCGGGGTGTGGGCTTTGTCCGAAACCGCGTTGATCATATGTAATCAGTAAGATACCGTTTTCCTGTAGGAATGTTGGCATGCCCGGCATTAAGAAATTGCCATAATCGTTAAACCCATGAACCCCCAGCAATACGGCCTTGGGTGCCTCATCAGGTTTCCAGATGCGCAGGGGCAATCTGGCCCCGTCGGCAGCAACATAAAAGTCACCGTCAAAATCAGGTACGTTTTTAACTGGGCCTGCACCTTCCATATAGGGAGTGCAGGCAACCAGAAACAGGCAGAGGCCAAGGCCGAAAAATTTAAGCGATTTTAGCATTATCTTCCCGGGTGAGGCGCAGGAAGAGATCTTCCAAATCGCTTTCTTTTGTAACCAGATCGGCAACGGTCAGTTGGGCTTTGGAAACCAAATCCAGAATTTTGGCAATTTCCACCTTGCTGGGACTATATTGAAAAGAGAGTTGGTTTGGGCCTGTTAAGGTGACGTTATATCCATGTCCACGTAAAATATCGGGTACATCGTTCAACGTTTCTGCGACAGTGACGATCAGTTCCTTGGCATCCATTTTACTGAGCAAGGTTTTGGTTTCGTCACAGGCCACCAAGCGACCGTGGTTGATGATTGCGACTTTATCACACAGTTCTTCGGCTTCTTCCAGATAATGCGTTGTCAGCAGGACAGTGGTGCCTTGACGATTTAATTCCCGCACATAATCCCATAATTGGATGCGCAGTTCGATATCCACCCCGGCGGTCGGTTCATCCAGCACCAGAATTTGCGGAGAATGAACCATTGCCTTGGCGACCAAAAGACGGCGGCGCATGCCACCGGACAGGGTGCGGGCATATGAATTGGCTTTATCTGCCAAGCCGACAGCCTCCAAAATTTCGTCGGTGCGGCGTTTGCTTTGTGGGACACCGTAGAGGCCAGCTTGAACTTCCATCAATTCACGTGGAGTGAAAAAAGGATCAAGGTTAAGTTCCTGCGGGACAATGCCGATGGCGCGACGTGCGGCGCGCATCTGGTCTTCGATATCGTAGCCCCAGATTTTGGCCTGCCCGGATGTTTTAATAACCAGTCCGGCAAGAATATTGATAAAGGTGGATTTTCCCGCGCCGTTTGGCCCCAATAAGGCGAAGAAGGATCCTTGCGGAATGGTCAGGGAGACATCGTTCAGGGCATGTTTTTCGGGTTGTCCATACTGCCCCTTATAGGTCTTGGATAGATTTTTTACCTCAATCGCCCCATTCGGGGTGGAATTAGAGGTGTCATTATTCTGATTTTGCGCTATAGAAGCTGTCACGAAATTTGCTCCGGTTGTAATCCTTTAATGCAATCGGTATCATTCAGTTTAGTTTATGACAATGTTTTTAGGGGGCATTATGAAGCCTGAAGAAATCATCGAGGTTGAAACTGCATCCGTTGCTTGTGATGGTGACGGCGGCGCTGCGGGCCACCCGCGTGTATTCTTGAGCTTGAAACAGGAACACGGCTACGAAGTCGTTTGTCCGTATTGCTCCAAACATTATAAGTTAAAAGAAGGCGTGTCCCTGCACGGTCACTAAGACACGTTTTCGAATAACTGATTTATACTGAAAAGGATTCCCGTCAAGGGTGGGAATCCTTTTTTGTTGCTTGCAATTTACGTTTATAAACTTAAAAGTGTTTTTTGAATTTGGTTTGTTACTTTTAAGGGGGCGTTATGCGCTGGCTCATTTTATCACTTGCGTTATTCATGTTGGCTGTTTCACCTGCAATGGCACAAACCAGTTGGGAAAAGTTGATAAAAGATATCGAAAAACCGGATATGAGCGCAAATCAACCTGCTGAAAGAGAGAGCGGACCGTTGTTATCTATGCCCGATATGAATGCACAGTCTTCAACAAAGGCAGAAGCCAAAGACGACGTGGGTATGAAAATAGTTACTTCCTATAAATGCGAGAACCCGGATATTCCGGATTGCCTATTTGACCTGCGTTATAAACCGCGCTTGGTGGATATTGAAAATTGCCGGGATATGACCGCGTTATATTTGCAAGCGGTTGCAAGTTATAATCGCTGCGTTGATCGTCGTTCACGCAAACATGCCCGCCGTATTGTGAATTTCTTTAACTGTGCAGCGGCAAAGCGTGAAGAATGCCCAAGTCTTTATGGGGATGATTAAAAAGACGCCCCTGATATAGAGGCGCCTTCCTGAGCTTTAAACCTGATGAAGCTGGCAAACACGTAAATCTTCCAGAATATCGTCCATCATGGTGAAATATTGGTCCGGGCCGCTTGTGCGATTAAACCCTTGTAGTTTCGTTGCCGCTTTTGCGCAGTTGGGAATGGCGAGATTAAAACGCCATGCCAGATAAAGAACGTCTGATTTTGGAACGTTGACGGGAACGCTTTTGTCGCTCTTAAGAACCTGATGCATTTTACTTTCCAATTTCTTGAGCTTGGCAATCACGGTGATCTCATTGTCCAGAATATGTTCGTAATTGTCGGGAAATTGTGTGACCAACATGGCGGACATCCGACGCACAGCCATTTTTGCCAAACGCGGGTCCAGCCAGAACTGCATATCCCCGAAATAGTCCGCATTTCGGGCAGCTTGTGCGATGGGTTTGTGAAAAAGGGGAATGTTATCGCTGAGGGTCAGTTCTTTACGAACAAGTTCAGGATGGGAGAGACGAAGGGGAACAAGATTGCTTTCATATTTCGGCCCCACCCAAACCAGCATATCAGCGTGGTTGATTTTACTTTTTTGACTATTGCTTAGATGAGGATTGGTTAGATCTTCGGTATGGGCAAACAGTAAATCGGGTGTTGCAACCCCTGCCATCAGATCGGATACGAGGGAATGAAGGGCGGGGACGCTGACTAAAATGTTTTTTTGGTCTGCCGCATGGGCTGTCTGTCGGTTGGATAAAACAGTGAACAGGGCCATAAGGCCAAGCATAAATATACGCAAGGGACATCTCCTTGAAGATAATGAATTTGAAAAAGAGGGATAATCAGATCAAATTCGCAGGAGGTGACCGTGGAGTCGCAATGCGGGCGTGGCGTTGGGTTGCTGGTTCAATGCGGTGAATGAAGGCCTGCTTGATTTGCAGGACATGTGCGCGGACCAGAAACGGAACGTCCTTGGGTGCAATGGCTTGGCTAAGCTGCTGCAACTGGCAATAAGGGCAGAAATTTGCAAGCTTGCTTTCCGTATCTGCTTCGCCATCTGGCAGGGTAATCAGTCCATAGGCACTGCAGATAATTCTGAATTCCTCAGGAAGATCCTGATTTGCGGTATTTTGTGCCTGAATGGCCAGCGGTGTGAGAACCTGAAACAAAAACGCAAAGACACCAAGGCAGGCGCACAACAGGCGCTTGTCTAAAAGGCGATGTTCTAGTTTTTGGGTTCCGTGCAAGATTTTTATCCATATATTTATTATGGTTTTAATCTATAGCGAAAAACGCAATCCGGATCAACAAGCTCTCTTGCTCTCTGTAAATTGGACGCTATAGTCTGGGGTATGACTGATCAAGCGACACCACAGGCCAAGCCGGAACACGTTTATCTCATTGACGGGTCCAGCTTTATTTTTCGTGCATATTTCGCCAATATGCGCAACCCGATGAGCCGTGCTGACGGTACCCCTGTTGGGGCTGTCTACGGTTTTTGTTCTATGCTGATGAAGCTGTTGGGCGATACGGATGCAGACCATGTCGCTGTGGTGTTTGATACGGCACGAAAAACATTCAGGAACGATATTTACGGGGAATATAAGGCACACCGTCCACCACCACCCGATGACTTGATCCCGCAATTTGCCTTGGTCCGTGAAGCTGTGAAAGCTTTTAATGTCGCCAGTGTGGAAATGGATGGGTATGAAGCCGATGACCTGATTGCGACCTATGCCAAACAGGCGTCCGCAATGGGGGCGCAAGTGACAATTGTGTCTATCGATAAGGATTTAATGCAGCTTGTCGATGACAATATTTCCATGATGGACACCATGAAAAACCGCATCATCACCCATGATGAAGTGGTGGAAAAATTTGGGGTTGGTCCAGACAGGGTTGTGGATGTTCAAGCCTTGGCGGGTGATAGTTCGGATAACGTACCCGGTGTTGCAGGCATTGGCCCGAAAACCGCCGCGCAGTTGATCAATGAATATGGTGATCTGGAAACTTTGTTGGAGCGCGCAGGCGAGATTAAACAAACCAAACGCCGCGAGCGCCTGATCGAACAGGCGGAAATGGCACGTATTTCCAAGCAGTTGGTGACCTTATGTCAGGATGTTCCGGTTGTACAAACCTTAGCTGATTTTGCAACGCGCCAGATTGATGCAGACAAACTGATCGCCTTTTTTGAAGAACAATCGTTTAAGTCCCTGATCCCGCGCATTGCGGCCAAGTTCGGTGTGGAACTGAGCATGGATGAAGACGGGCAAACGCAGGAACGTGCAAGCGGTGAGGTGGCATTGCCCAATATGGCAAGCCTAAGTCCGAAAGAAACCGCATATGAATTGGTGCAGGATGAAGCCACATTGTCGCGCTGGGTCGAAGGCGCGCGTTTGTGTGGGACGGTTGCGGTCGATACGGAAACCGATTCTCTCAATGCCATGTCGGCGAATCTTGTGGGGGTGTCTTTATCGTACGAGATTGGCAAGGCCTGTTATATCCCCTTGCGTCATAAATCAGGACAAGCCGCCCAAACGTCATTGTTTGGGGATGACGATGGAGATGCAAGTGTTCCACAACAAATTCCGTTTGATCGGGCGGTTGAATTGCTGAAAAGTCTGTTGGAAGATAAGGCCGTTTTAAAAGTCGGGCAGAATATCAAATACGATATGCTGGTTTTGTCCAACCCGGATAATGGCGGGATCAATGTAACACCGGTCGATGACACGATGGTTCTGTCCTATATTAATGAAGGGGCCATGCATGGTCACGGGATGGATGAACTATCCGAGCTTCATCTCGGGCTGAAACCCATTGCGTTTAAAGATGTCTGTGGCACTGGAAAAAACCAGATTACCTTTGATTTGGTCGAACTGGACAAAGCCCTTGATTACGCCGCAGAAGACGCAGACATCACATTACGTCTGCACAAGATTTTCAAACCGCAATTGGCGGCACAAAAAAATGTGACGTTATATGAAACGATGGAACGTCCGTTGATTCCTGTTTTAACGATGATGGAACAAAACGGCATCCGGGTTGATGTGCAGGAATTGCGAGGCGTTAGCGAAGAATTTGCAGGCCGTATGGCGCAATTGGAAATTGAGATCCACGAACTAGCCGGGCGCGAATTCAACATCGGGTCGCCCAAGCAACTCGGTGAAGTTTTGTTTGATGATCTGGAGCTTCCCGGTGGGAAAAAAGGTAAAACTGGTGCGTATCAAACAGGCGTCGGTGTCTTGGAAAAACTGGTGGATGCAGGACATGAATTACCCGCCAAAGTGCTACAATGGCGTCAGTTATCGAAATTAAAAAGCACCTATGCGGATGCCTTGATTGCACAGGTTAATGCAAAAACCGGGCGGGTGCATACATCATTTCAGCAGGCGGTGACATCGACCGGGCGTCTCAGTTCATCTGATCCAAACCTGCAAAATATTCCGATCCGTACGGAAGAAGGCCGTCGCATTCGCCATGCCTTTATTGCTGATGAAGGCAAGATTTTGATGGCAGCGGATTATTCGCAAATCGAATTACGTTTGCTTGCCCATGTTGCCAAAATCGATACTTTGAAAGAAGCTTTCCAAAACGGTGTGGATATCCATGCTTTAACTGCATCACAGGTCTTTGGTGTACCGGTGGAAGGAATGGATCCGATGGTTCGGCGCAATGCAAAGGCCATTAATTTCGGTATTATCTATGGGCAATCCCAATATGGTTTGGCAAAACAATTGGGCATTAGTAACGATGAGGCCAAAGAATATATTCAGGCCTATTTCGAACAATATCCTGGCATTCGCAAATTTATGGATGATGCCAAGGAAGAAGCCCGTGAATATGGCTATGTCACTACATTCCTTGGGCGGAAATGTTTTGTCCCGGGCATTAATGATAAAAACGGGGCGCGTCGTGCTTATGGGGAACGTGCTGCCATTAATGCGCCCATTCAGGGTGGGGCGGCTGATATTATCAAGCGTGCGATGATCCGTTTACCCGGTGCGTTATTAGATGCCGGTTTATCCGCCAAAATTTTGCTGCAGGTCCATGACGAACTGGTGTTGGAAGTCACACCAGAAGAACAGGAAAAAACGGCAGAGGTCTTACGCCGCGTGATGGAAAGTGCTGTTGATCTGGATGTGCCCTTGGTGGTGGATATCGGCACCGGGCACAATTGGGAAGAAGCGCATTAGAATGACGGTTTCAAGGTCAAGTTGATGGCAACTGAGATTCGAAAAATAGGTTTCAGTCTGGAAGAGGTAAAAGCAGCATTGGTTGCTTATGCCAACCGGACGGGGCGCAAGGTTCCCAAGCGTCCCATTCATTCTATTGCGGAAGAAACGGGTGGGCGAATTGTTCTTTATTTTGGTGAAGACAAAGATGCCCATGTAGGATTGCCTGCACGTGAAATGATTACGGTTTTACTGGTTTTTTGTCAGGATCATAAGCTGCCAGTGCCCCGCACTGCCAAAAAAGCATTGAAATTGGATGGAAATCTTTTAACCCTGATGATTCGTTCGGCGTGATTGAAACCTGAAATTGCATGTTTCTTTGTTGGAAACTCTGCGCTATATAAACGTGCAGGCGAAATCTGTTTGGAATAAAAAGAAAAATGCCGGTCGAGATCAGACGCATTGAATATACCGATATCGAATTGCGCAATGCGCTGGCCTTTTTTCATGGTCGAAAAGAAGGGGTTGCGGGCAATCAAACAAATGTATCTGCCGTAAAAGTCATGGGGGGTGATGAATTCAGCATTGTCGCCAAGGTGTCAACGGCGATCGATGATGATGTGTCGCGCAAAGTCTTTGATCATGCGACAACTGTGGCCGCGATGGTGCTTTATTCTAAAAAAGTAGGCATTCCGTTACCGCGTGAAGCCGTCAAGGCTTTAAGTCCAAACGGTTATGGTGGTGTGTCCATGACCATTCGTTATGAACATCGTTTTGATCTGGGATGATCAAATTTTGGCTTTTAACCCGTAAAAAGCCAGCACGCACCAAGCGCCAATCAAGCAAAATCCACCAAGTGGTGCAGACATGGGAAAGGGGGTAATCTCCCAAAAGCCTTTCATGTAAAGTGTGCCGCAGAACAAGGCGACACCTGCGGTGAACAGCACACCTGATAAGGTGAGAAGACGGGAATTTTCACGTAAGGATAAGAGGGCAACAGCCAAAAGGGCAAGGGCGTGCCAAAATTCATAACTAACCGCCTTGTCCACCCATAAAACAGCCTGTTCGGATAAGCCCGCATGTGCAGACAGTGCCCCCGCAATAACGGCTTCGGCCCCCATTAATCCGGCCAAGATGATCCATAAGCGGCTGGTTTTTGTCATGGCCCTAGCCTTGCATTGCCGGACAACCCATGTTGGAACACATAGGGGCAGAAGCGCAGGACGGAGCTTGTGGCGCGGTGGAGACACTTGGGGCCATAATGGTTTTCTTGACGTGGCTGGAGCCACATTCCGGGCAGCTATGTTCGCCTTTTTCGCTCATGTCGTCGAATTTGGATGAACTGGCAAACCAGTCTTCAAACACATGGCCTTGATCGCATTGCAGTTTATATTTGATCATCGTTTATATCCTTAATAATGCGGCGGAATATAAGGGGCATCGTCAATTTCACTGGGGGCAACAGCCTTGACCCGATCTTTCATGGATAGCAGTTCCTTGGTCAGTTTTTCAATGGTCTGCCATTGTTCAAAAACCGTTTTGTTCAACTCATCAATTGTACTGTCTTGATGGGTGATGCGTATTTCCAATTCGGTTAAACGATCTTCGATGCTCATCGGGTGCTCACGAAATTGTTATTTAATGTGGGGCGCGCGCAAATCATTACCATATTACTATAAGAAACCGGTAACGATTTATGTGAGTGCTGATATGTTGATTAAACACACAATTGCAAGTGACCCAAAGTCTTTTGAGATTACGTCCAAAGCCGCCTATCTGAATCGACGCGATTTTTTAAAAGCGACACTGGCGCTAAGTGCTGCGGCTATTTTGCCGACATCGGCACAGGCTTATTTGCCGCAAAAGATAGAAGGGATCATCAAAAGTCCGTTCAGTACCGATGAAAAAGTAAACAAGTATGATGAAGTCACCGGTTACAACAATTTCTATGAATTTGGTACGGGCAAGGGCGATCCTTTGGATAATTCCGGTGATTTTCAGCCCAAGCCTTGGACCATTAAGGTTGACGGTTTATGCAACAACCCCGGTGAAATTGGTATTGAAGACTTGATGGGGCAATATCAGCAGGAAGAACGCATCTATCGCATGCGCTGTGTTGAAGCGTGGTCTATGGTTATCCCTTGGGTGGGCGTGGAACTGGCGGGTCTGCTGAAAAAGTTTGACCCGAAAACCGAGGCCAAATATGTGGAATTTACCACGCTTGTTGATCCAAAACAGTTCCCGGGGCAGAAATATCCGATCATTCCGTGGCCCTATACCGAAGGTCTGCGTATGGATGAAGCCATGCATCCGCTGACGTTGCTGGCAACCGGGATTTTTGGCGAAGAGTTGCCCCCGCAAAATGGCGCGCCGATCCGCTTGGTTGTACCGTGGAAATACGGGTTTAAAAGCATTAAATCCATCGTGCGTATTCGCTTTGTCGATAAAATGCCGACATCCACATGGATGCAACAAGCGCCCAGTGAATATGGCTTTTATGCGAACGTCAATCCTGATGTGGATCATCCACGCTGGACACAAGCTAAGGAACGCCGTATCGGTGAATTTTTCCGCCGTCCGACATTGGCCTTTAATGGGTATGCGGAAGAAGTCGCCGATCTTTATAAAGGTATGGACCTGAGGAAGAATTTCTAATGGCAGTAAAAAGAAAAATACCGATCAAGCCTTTTGTCTTTCTGGCATGCTTGTTTCCGGCGCTCTGGTTGGTCTATGGCATTTTTGCCGGCACATTAGGGGCCAATCCGATTGAGGCGATCTTGCGCGATCTTGGGGATTGGACCTTACGATTTTTATTGTTGGGTCTGGCAATCAGCACCGTGCGCCGCCTGATGGGCTGGGCATGGGTAATGCGTTATCGCCGGATGATCGGTCTTTTTGCCTTTTTCTATGCTTTCTTACATCTGGCTCTTTATATCGGCATTGATCATTTCTTTGATTGGGCGACCATTTGGAAAGATATTGTCAAACGCCCCTATATCACTATTGGGATGACAGCCCTTTTATTATTGATCCCCTTGGCCGTGACGTCCCCGAAAATTATGGTGCGCAAATTGGGCGGGGCACGCTGGAAAAAACTGCATAAACTTGTTTATCCCATCGCGATTATGGGTGTTGTCCATTTTTATCTGTTGGTCAAAGCCGATGTTCGGGAACCGTTGATTTATGGTGGAATTTTACTTTTCTTACTGGGGGAACGTCTCTATCGACGTTATGGAGAAAGTTTTCAATTCGCCAAATCTATCCGCTAATTGCCCGAAGCTCTACCGTTTCGCAGGTCGTTGGGGAAGGTAATGCTGGCAGGCTCAGATGAATGTTATGAAGACTTAACAGATGCGCAATCACTTGAAATTTTTGTTGAACCCTGTCACGTGCCCAGACGGGAACCAGCCATTCCAAAATATGTAGAAATCGATCTGGTCTGTTATTTTGAACGGCCGCTAATCCATTAAGGATGCAACGTTCATGGCTGGAAATACAAGGCGTATTCATATGGGAAAGTTCCAGTGCGGTGCGACTGTTTTTTGCCAGTTCAAGACGGAATTCACATAACAGTTTACATTCCTGCGGCGCCATATTCATGGAAGCGGCGGCACGTGGGCAGGCGCGTAAAATGCGCAATGCCATTGTATCACTGAGCGAGATTGTGTGGCGGTCATATGAAGGGGACATGGCATATCCTGATTGGGAAAACTTATCACCTTAATAATGCAATTGATAATTATTATCAAATATTTTCTTGAGGTATATATTCCGATGTTTTTTGAGAAGTAGCGGTGACGTAACGTCAGAATCGGTAAGCAGTTATGACCTATTTGGGAATTATGTCAGTTTGTTCGGTACTCGTAACGAAAGTAGTTGCATGTGTGACGAAATGTAATCATTCCAAAATATGTAACATCAATGTGCGATTAATGATTTAATTTGTAACGCTTTGTTCTATTTGTTCGTAATTAAATATTTTCAGTAAATAAAATTACAAAAAAATTGCGAAAAATGACGTTTTCATCGTATCTTGCCTCGCGAGGGGGTGCGTTAGACGCGCTTCTTTTCGTGAGGAATTTATAAAGAGTCAGGTGCAAAAACGTGAACGCAATTGTTAAAGCCATCGCCGACAGCAGACATTTGTTGTCAGGTAACGAAGCCCTAGCACGGGGTGTCTGGGAAGCCGGTGTTCAGGTCGCAACGGCCTATCCGGGGACGCCGTCAACAGAAATACTGGAAAATCTAGCCCTTTATCCAGATATCCACGCCCAATGGTCGGTGAATGAGAAAGTTTCTTTGGAAGTTGCCATCGGGGCCTGTGTTGTTGGGGCGCGATCTTTCTGTGCGATGAAACATGTTGGCGTTAATGTGGCCTCTGATGCGCTGATGTCACAAACATTGGCCGGGGTCAACGGCGGGCTGGTCATTGCTGTTGCCGATGATGTCGGGCTATCGTCATCGCAGAATGAACAGGATACACGTTTTTGGGGCCGTTTTGCCCATCTGCCGATTTTGGAACCTTGTGATTCACAAGAAGCCTATGAAATGGGTATTCGTGCTTATGAACTGTCTGAAAAATTCGGGATTCCCGTCATTATCCGTATGACAACACGTGTCTGTCATGTCAAAGGTCTCGTGACTGTCGGGGAACGTCAGACTTATGAACATAAAGGATTTTTGGATGATCCGACCAAGTGGGTCATGGTGCCGACCCACGCCAAGGAATTGTTGAAAGCGCAAGGTTCACGTGATGTGATCTTGAAAGCTTATGTCAATGAATGCGATTTGAACCGTGTTGAAGAGGGCAGTGATAAACGTATTGGGTTTGTGACCTCCGGCCCGGCTTATCTGCATGTCAAGGAAGCATTTCCGGATGCTCCGGTCTTTAAAATGGGTATGTCTTATCCGGTGCCGATTGATGCGATCCGCGCGTTTGGTGAAACAGTGGACAAACTGGTTGTGGTTGAAGAAACCGAACCCTTGGTAGAAACGGAATTGAAAGCGGCTGGCGTGGCTGTACATGGCAAGGATGTCTTGCCGAAAACAGGTGAGCTCAGCCCCCTGATTCTGGACAAACCCATTCGCGAATTATATGGCGAGAACGTGGATGATCTTGCTGATCCTGACTTGCCGGTTTTCCCGCGCCCGCCAACCATGTGTGTGGCCTGTCCGCATTTGTCGCCTTATTATTGTCTGTCCAAACTGCATAAGAAAATCCGCATCGCAGGCGATATCGGTTGTTACACATTAGGGGCCGGTCATCCGTGGAAAGCATTGGATACAACCACCTGTATGGGGGCGTCTATTTCTATGGCGCTGGGCATGACACTGGGGGCATCTGATGAAGATAAAGACAAGCCTGTTGTGGCTGTGATCGGGGATTCAACCTTCTTGCATATGGGCATGCAACCGTTACTGGATGTGATTTACAATCGCGGGAACGTGACCGTGATGTTGCTGGATAACCGCACGACAGGCATGACGGGTGGTCAGGAACATGCTGGAACCGGGTTTGATATTCACGGCAATGAAGCACCGCGTGCCGATTTTGAAAAAATCGTTGTGGCCCTTGGTGTGAACCCAGAACGTGTTCGCCGGGTCAATCCTTATGAAATGCCGACCATGTTCAAGGCGATTAAGGAAGAGATTAATCAGAACGAACCGTCTGTCATTATTACTGATCAACCTTGTGTGTTGACGACACGCTTTAAACGTCAAAATCCGTTGAAAGTGATTGATGGCTGTACGGGCTGTGCCAACTGTCTGAGTACAGGTTGTCCCGCGATTATCGTAACGCGGCGTGAAACCGAAACTCGTAAATCCGGTAAAGAGGTTGAAAAAGCCTATGTCGAGATTGAAACAACCGCTTGTACAGGCTGTAATCTGTGTGTCAGCACCTGTGGTCCCGATGTGATTAAACCCGTTAGCTTTCTGGAGGTAGCCAAAAATGTCCAATAATGCGGAACTGACCAATATCCTCGTTTGCGGCATTGGTGGACAAGGGGTAATGACGGCGTCTGAAGTCTTGTCGATGGCTGCTATTCAGTTGGGTTTAGATGTGAAAAAGACCGAGGTTGCCGGTATGGCGCAACGCGGTGGTGTTGTGACTTCGCATGTGCGTTTCGGTGAAAAAGTACTTTCGCCTGCGATCCCCAAGGGGGAGGCCGATATTCTGGTCGGGTTTGAGCCAGCAGAAGCAATGCGTTGGGCCAAGCATTTGAAACAGGGCGGTGTTGCGATGGTTAATACATCACGCATTCGCCCACCTGTTGTGAATGTTGGTTTGTTTGAATATCCAGATGATCCCGTGGAAGAAATGCGTAAAAGCGGGGTAGAAGTTTATGACTTTGATGCCGGTGAAATTGCACGTGAACTGGGTGAAATGCGTCTGGTCAATACCATTATGATGGGGGCAATTTCTGAACATTTACCATTTGATGCGCAGGTCTTGAAAGATATTATTGTGGAACGTTTCCGCCAGAAAAAACCCGAACTGGCCGAACTAAACGATAAAGCTTTTGAAGCAGGTCGTAAGGCCGCTGCAAAATCTGCCCAAAGTGCAGCTTAAATCTAAAGTATGGACAAAGAAAAAGCCCATTGCAAAGGGGGCAATGGGCTTTTTTGATAGGTGTCTGTTTTTTTAATCGCGAACGACAAAGACGGAACATTTGGCATGGCGTACAACCCGCGCGGAGTTGGGACCAAGCAAGTAATCTTCAAGTTTAGGGCGGTGGGCGGACATGATAATCAGATCAATATCGACATCATGGCAAACCCGTAAAATTTCATCATAAACAGTCCCGTTTGCAATGACGCGCTGGACTTCGATCCCGTCCGGGATATTGTCCGCCACAAATTGTTTTAAGATCTTTTTGGTTTCTTCCAGTGCTTTGGCTTCAAAACCTTTTGGAAAGAAAGACCCGACGAGCGAGCTGCCGAAGTCCGGCACCACGCTCATCACATGAAGTTTACTGTTGAAGGTTTTGCACATCTCAATGGCGCTTGGCAATGTCTTGTGCCAGGAACTTGGTTCTGCCAAATCGATGGGCAGGAGGATATCTTTATACATTTTATGCTCCTTGTGCGCGGGCTGCAGATGAAGGGACTTCTTTTCGACGACGCGCACGTTGCGCCAGAATAACAAGCCCCAGCAGCACAAATGCAGGGATAAACATGATTTGCTTGGTCGGTCGGTCTGTTTCCACCTGAACGCCACTGATTTCAAAATCGAAATCAACGCCCAATTTAGCCGCCGGACTGTCAAACATGACATTGTCGACAATGGCCTTACCGTCTTCATTGCGCAGTTCAATACCGGCAAAATTCAGACGATCCGTACCACTGGCTTTTGGCCCCATCGGGATCATAACGGCTTTGGAAACATCGTTTCCTTGCAGGTCGATGCCATTGATTTGAATGGTCAGACTTCCACCGTCTTTTACCCCTTCAGCCAAGCTCATTAATTCCGTGCCCGGACGTTCTTCGTAAGGTGGGACTATCATATCCAGCCAGAAGGCAGGACGGAACAATGTAAAGGCAATGAGTAACAGGGCAGCTGTTTCCCAAATCTTGCTTTTGACAAGGAAATAGCCCTGTGTTGCTGCGGCAAAGGTGAGCATTCCTATAACGGCAACGACAATGACTGATATGAGATGGAAGGGACCCGTTATCCCGATCATCAACAATTCCGTATTGAAAATGAACATAAAGGGCAAAATGGCCGTTCGGATATCATACATGAAGCCTTGCAAGCCTGTTCGGATCGGATCGCCCTGTGAAATCGCGGCTGCGGCAAAGGCGGCTAGTCCGACAGGGGGCGTATCATCGGCTAAAATGCCGAAATAAAAGACGAACAGATGAACGGCAATCAGCGGAACGATCAGGCCGCTTTTTGCCCCCAATGCCACAATCACCGGTGCCATCAAGGATGATACAACAATATAGTTGGCGGTTGTCGGCAGCCCCATACCGAGGATCAGGCTGATAATGGCGGTAAAGATCAACATCATCATAACAGAACCGCCCGAAATCAGTTCGATAAATTCTGTCATCACAAGGCCGATCCCTGTCAGGGTAACGGTGCCGACCACGATCCCGGCAGCCGCTGTTGCAACGCCGATCCCGATCATATTGCGTGCACCGGAAATCATGCCATTGAACAAATCGGACAAACCGGTTTTATAGGCCGTCTGAACATCGTCGCCATTATTGCGGAAATATGCCATCAGCGGACGCTGTGTGATGACGACAAACATCATAAAGACGGTTGCCCAGAAGGCGGATAATCCCGGCGACATGCGCTCAACCGTTAAACACCAGACCAGAACCACAACAGGCAACAGGAAGTACAAACCGACTTTGACGGTCGGGCCAACAGGGGGCAGTTCGTTAATTTCCGGTGTGGTATCCAGTTCAGGATAACGTGCGGCAAATTTGACCAAAGCGACGTAGAGTATTGCTAACCCAAAGGCGACGACCCAACCAGTTGCACCACCGGCCATGACTTTTACCCATCCCAGTAAAGGCGGCATAATCCAGATCAATCCACCCAGAATAATGAAGATACTGAGGGCACCGATCAAACTGCCTTTCAGGCCGATTTTATGAATGCGGGGCAAACCCTGCATGTTGGCTTTCATCGCCTCAAGATGAACGATATAGACCAAGGCGATATAGGAAATAACGGCGGGTAAGAACGCATGTTTAATGACGTCGATGAAGGGAACGCCTGTATATTCGACAATCAGGAAGGCCGCAGCCCCCATGATCGGTGGGGTTAACTGACCATTGGTACTGGAAGCAACTTCGACCGCACCTGCCTTTTCAGCAGAAAATCCGACTTTTTTCATCAAGGGGATGGTGAACGTTCCGGTGGTCACAACGTTGGCGATGGAGGACCCCGAAATCATACCTGTCATGGCAGAGGAAACGACAGCGGCCTTGGCCGGGCCACCGCGCATATGACCCATCAGGGCAAAGGCAACGCGGATGAAATAATTACCAGCACCTGCCTGTTCGAGAAGGGCGCCGAACAGGACAAACAGAAAGACCATTGAGGTAGAAACCCCAAGGGCAACACCGAATACACCTTCGGTCGTTAGCCAGTAGTGCGACATCCCTTTATTGAGGGATGCTCCTTGGTGGGCAATTACGTCCGGCATATACGGACCGGCAAAGGTGTAAATCAGGAAGATACCGGCAACAACCATTAAAGGCGGGCCCAAGGCGCGCCGGGTGGCTTCCAGTAACAGGATCATACCGACAACACCGACAATGACATCGAATTGCGTCGGGTTACCGGGACGGTCAGCCAGTTGATTATAGAAAAGGAATAAATAAGCGGCGCAAAAAGCACCGATCAAGGACATGGCCCAGTCTTGGATGGGAATATAAGACTTGGGGGAATGTTTGGTTGCGGGAAAAGAGGTAAAAGATAAAAAGATGGCGATTGCCAAATGGATGGCACGGGCTTCTGTATCGTTGAGAACCCCAACCCCGAAAATAAAGGGCAGCGGTGAAGCATACCACACTTGAAAAATCGACCAGCCAAGGGCGGTGAATAATAGAATTTGTCCAGCCAGTCCGAATGGACGGCGCCCGCCTGTATCGGCTTCGGCGACCAGTTCCTCGGCACTCATGGCCGTGTTTTTACTTTCCGTATTTTGACCCATCGCGAATACTCCTTTGCGTCAAAACGATCTGCGCGTATGTAGATGGAAAAAAGGGGGAGCTTGGACACAAGCTCCCCCTTTTTGTTCGCATTCAAAGCATATACTTACTTCAGAAGACCAGCTTCTTTGTAGTATTTGGCTGCGCCGTCATGCAACGGTGCGGACAGGCCATCTTTGATCATTTCTTCTTTTTTCAGGTTCGCAAATGCCGGGTGGAATTTTTGGAACTGATCGAAGTTTTCAAACACCGCTTTAACAACCTGATAAACAGTGTCGGCTGGTGTATTTGTGGAAGAAACGAAT
The DNA here is from genome assembly GCA_965230775.1 of Terasakiella sp. GTDB lineage: Bacteria > Pseudomonadota > Alphaproteobacteria > Rhodospirillales > Terasakiellaceae > Terasakiella. The sequence goes on along the minus strand of CBDDLQ010000006.1, from coordinate 1,629,567 downwards.
GTCGCGCCGACACCAAATGTTTTGGTATCTTCCGGGTTGCCGCGATACATACCGGCCGGAATAGTGGCGATACGGTAGTAATCATTGTCAGCAACCAGTTTTTCGACAACAGGGCCATCTACCGTTACAACAACACTATCGCAAGATGTTGTCGCTTCTTTGATGGAACCGTTCGGGTGACCAACCGTATAAACCATCGCGTCGATTTTGTTATCACACAAGGCTTTGGATTGTTCAGCCGCTTTCAACTCGGATGCCAAGGCGAAATCGTCTTTGGTCCAGCCCAGTGCTTTCATCAAGACTTCCATTGTGCCGCGTTGGCCGGAACCGGGGTTGCCGATGTTTACGCGCTTACCTTTGAGATCCATAAAGTTTTTAATACCGCTATCTGCGCGCGCGATAACCGTGAACGGTTCCGGGTGAACAGAGAAAACGGCACGTAATTCTTTGAACGGACCAGCTTCTTCAAATTTGCTTGTGCCGTGATAAGCATGATATTGCCAATCGGACTGGGCGACACCCATGTCCAACTCACCTGCGCGAATCGTGTTGATGTTATAAACAGAACCACCTGTGGATTCTGCGGAACAACGAATACCATGAGTTTTACGATCCTTGTTCACCAGACGGCAAATCGCACCGCCGGTCGGATAGTAAACACCGGTTACGCCACCTGTACCGATTGTGATGAATTTTTGTTCTGCCTGAGCAACCCCCATAGAGGCAGCAGCCAAACCAATAACTGCAGCTGTTGCAACAAAGGCTTTTTTAAAGATCATATTTAACTCTCCCGTTTCGGATATGAATCCTGACTTATGCCTGTTTTCACAGGCCTTTCCCTGAAATGACGTTTGACGACGCCATTTCAGTATGACTTTGGTTGTTTATTGCCCTAACCGGACGAAAAGCATTTTTGCTTTTTAATCGTTAATGGTAATACCTAAGCATAGTTGAAATAGAACTGCAACACTTGTTTCTTTCAAATGACTATCAAAACAAATATTTCAACATCCCTTTGAAAAATATTTTTTTATTCTCCATTTAGTCGTTTGATGCGCAAGGATCGTAAAGTGGCCGCACTCATCGGTTCGCGTCCTGTTAATCGGGCGCTAAGGGCAGCTTGTGCGACCAGTTCTGCATTATTGGGGGCTGTTGATCCATCCGCAAGTAGGCGATTGTTTTCAAAGCCGATTCTGCCATGCCCGCCAAGTGTAGCCGCCATTGAAATACATGCATTTTCATGCTGACCAAATGCGCAAACACTCCAGTCTAGATCAGGTTGATCTTTGATCAGGTGATAAGATGGGAGGAGATCTTGCGGTTTGGCTAGCTGTTGTCCATAACGCCCCAAAACGATCAGGATGGAGAGATGGTGTTGCCCAAAGATACCTTTATTGCGCAAAGTCAGAAAACGTTGAATGTCGTTTTCATCGTAAAGGATAACTTGAGGCCAGATTCTTTCATTGTTCATCCATTGCCAAAATTTGGCAAATGTCTGCTCATCTGCGCCGTCTGGCAGAAGCTCGCGCAAACCTAGGGAAACGGCTTCGGGCTTGAGGGATTGGACCATATCGCGTTGTTGTTCTGCTTGATATTGTCCGACGGCCTCTGTTGTGACCTGAATAACAATATTGTCGCCCATACGATCCCGAATCGCATATATGGCATCCTTATAACGTCCTGCATCCAAAACATGTCGTTCATTAGAATCTCGCACATGCAAGTGGATCATTGCTGCCCCGGCTTTCACGCAATCTTCGGCGCAATCGGCCAGTTCATCCGGGGTGATGGGCAGGGCGGGGTGATCGGCTTTGCCAAGGCGCGCGCCATTGGGGGCAACGCACAGCATCATATCGTTTTTCATGAGACTATTCCCGCCCGGTGACACGGTTAAGGGCACGAGCCAAGCGTGATACGATTTCGTCAATCAAGGCTTCGTCTGCGATGAAGGGAGGTGCAAGCAGGACATGATCGCCAAGTCGTCCGTCAATCGTGCCGCCATTGGGATAACAAATCATACCCAAATCCATTGCCGCTTTTTTGAGTTTTGTATTTAAAGAAAACGCAGGGTCAAACGGGGCTTTGGTCTTTTTATCTTCTACAAATTCGATAGCACGAAACAGGCCGCGTCCACGAATGTCGCCAACGTGCGGGTGCTTGTCGAAGGCCTCATGGAGTTTTTTATCCAAGTAGTTCCCCATTTTTTGAACATTGTCGATCAGACTATGTTTTTCGATCTCTTTCTGAACGGCCAAGGCGGCTGCGCAAGCGATTGGATGCCCCAGATAAGTATGCCCGTTCATAAAAACACCGGAGCCCTGTTGAAACGCGTGATAGATTTTGTCCGAAACCAATGTGGCCCCAATCGGTTGGTATCCGCCGCCTAACCCTTTGGCAATGGTGACAATATCGGGAACGATGCCTTCCTGTTCATAAGCAAACAAACTACCAGTCCGCCCCATACCGCACATGACTTCATCAAGGATCAGCAGGATGTCGTAACGATCACAAACCGCACGGATTTTTTGGAAGTAGGTTTTTACCCCGGTTTGCGCGCCCAATGTAGCCCCGGAAACGGTTTCTGCAACAAACCCGATGACATTTTCAGCCCCGAGACGTTTGATTTCGTTTTCGAGCTCATCAGCAAGGCGGGTCGCATAGTCTTCTTCGCTTTCTTGCGGTTTTTGGTCCCGGTAAGGATAGCAAGGGGAAACACGTCCCTGTTCAACCAGCAAGGGGGCAAACTGTTTTTTGCGCCATTGGTTGCCGCCCACAGATAATGCACCAAGCGTATTGCCGTGATAGCTTTGCCCGCGTGCGATAAAATGTTTGCGTTCAGGTTGACCGATTTCCAGAAAATACTGACGCGCCATTTTAAGGGCGGTCTCCACGGCTTCGGATCCGCCGGAAACGAAATAGGCGGCTTCCATATTGCCCGGTGCACGTGCGATTAAAAAATCAGCAAGGTCTTCCGCCGGTTTGGATGATAAAAAGCCGGTATGGGCGTAGGCCAGTTGATCGACCTGAGCATGAATGGCAGCGCGAACGGCTTCGTTACTGTGACCGAGGCAGGAAACAGCGGCACCACCGGAGGCATCCAGATATCGTTTGCCGTTTTCGTCGATAATATACGGGCCGTCACCGCGAACGGCGATGGGGAGTTTGCTTTTTAAGCTGCGATGAAAGACATGTGTTGCCATCGCTGGTCATCCTTATAGAGAGGTGGAAGGGGGCTATCAGGTTTGATCTTCCCAATAGGCATCAAATTGATCGAGCTGTTCTTTACTTTGGGCGACAGTTTCGACCAGTTCTTCGCCACCTTTTGAAATCATAATGGCGATAAGGCTTTCCACCAGTGCAATACTGGCGCTGGCAGAAGGGAAAAATGTTGGTGATACATTGCGGATCATAAGGTTACGATCACCGGGGCTGACAATGGGGGAAATTTCCGTATCGGAAATTGCAACAATCGTCGCCCCTTTTTTGCGGGCATATTGTGCCGCCTGAACGGTTTCACGGCTGAACGGTGCGTTTGAAATGGCAAACAGCACATCCCCGGGTCCGATATCGCGCAAGGTATCTGCGGCAATTCCGGCTTTGCCATCAATCAAGTGGGCATTGGCGCGAAACATGGAATAGGCATAGTAAAAAGCAAAGGCCACCGGAAAGGAAATGCGCATGCCCATGACATAAATGCGTTTGGCCTTGAGTAAAAATTCAGCGGTTTCGTCCAAAATCTCTGCACCGATCCCGTGCAGGGTACGGTGAATGTTCTTTTTGGATGTTTCTTCGATTTCTTCGATCAGTTCAAAGGCATGCCCGGCTTGGCGTTGCAAACCGCGTGCACGTCCGACATAATCTTCCGGGGACAGGCGTAAGCGATGTTGAAAGAGATCACGCATGTCGTTGAAGCCTTCAAACCCCAAAAACTGTCCCAAGCGTACCATCGTTGTCGGATGGACGTTGGCTTCCTTGGCAAGTTGTCGCATGGATACAAGGGCGACATCCTCGGCATTATCAATGACGTAACGCGCCGCCAGTTGAACCTGTGGGCTCATATTCTGGTAGTTTTCGTTAATGTGCTTTAGAAGTTCGTCATACGTCATTGAAGGGCACCTTTGAATGTGATCTTCAAAAGAGTAGCGTCAAGCTTCTAGCTTTGCAACAATTGTTTCAAATTTATTTAATGTGAAGCAATCGTTTTTATAAAAAGGGGGGAGAGACCGGAGCCTCTTCCCCTTTTGTTTTGGTTAATGTTTTGGTCCGATGAACAAGGTTTCTGCGATCTGAATATCGTTCTTTTCGGGATCTGAGAATTGGACATGAATGGGCAGGCGGGCTGGGGCATCGACGGTAAGGTCGCTTTTGACAATCATACGGAAAGTCCCGACTTCACCGGCTTTTAGGTGAATTTGATCATCCTTTTGCCCGATGATACGCACTGTCGGATTTGTCAGACCGATCAGATGTAAGGTGTAGTTTCTGTCTTGTGCGGACTTGTTAATCAATCGGATGGTATAGGCATTTTGGATTTGCCCGGAACTGAGTTTAACAAAGAAGGGCGCGCGGTCGCGCAGGATTGAAACAGTTGTTTCAGCCCGCATGTTTATGCTGGCGATTGCGGCAATAATAGTGGTCAGCAAGATGATGATATAGACCAGTACACGGGGGCGCAGCAACGGGTTTTGCGTAGCTTTCCCTTTGGATGCCTGTTGAATGTTGTAAGCAGAATCGTATGTGATCAGGCTGGTGGGAAGGTCAAATTTTCGCATGACCATATCGCAAGCATCAATACATAAACCGCAACCGATACATTCCATTTGTTGACCGTCACGAATATCGATCCCGGTCGGGCAGGCCTGCACGCATAAGGAACAATCCACGCAATGGCCCCGATCTGAAAAATCCCGACTTTTACCTGGTTTCGCGCGTCCTTCGCCCCGCCAGTCCTGATAGGTGATGACTTTGCTGTGATCGTCAAACATGACGCCTTGAAAACGTCCGTATGGACACATGTAAAAACAGACCTGTTCGCGGGCAAATCCGGCCATCATGTAGGTCATGCCAGCCATTGTGGCGAATGTTGCCAATGTCCAGCCGGAAAGATTGGCTTGAAACAGGTCCTTGGTAATTGTCAGTGGATCGTGAAAGTACCAGAGAAAGGACAAGGCGAAAAAGCATGAGATTGAAAGCCAGACGGTGTGCTTTGCAATGCGTTTGATGGTTTTGTTCATGCTGTTTGGCGCCTTGTCCAACCGGAGGCGGGCGTTACGATCACCCTCGATCCATGCTTCAACCTTCATAAAAAGATCGGTCCAAACGGTTTGGAAACAGGCAAATCCGCACCAGGCACGCCCAATTAAGGTGGCGGATACAAAAAGGCCGATGGCGGCAATAATCATTAGGGCACTCAGGATGTAAATATCCTGTGGCCAGATCTCAAGGTTAAACAAATAAATGCGTTCACCCGGTATATCGAACAAGATGGCCTGATCGGGTTTGTCCCCCTCACGTGTCCAAGGCAGAAGGGGCGTGAAATGATACAGGACAAGAAACCCCCACAGAGTTGCGTTTTTTAAGGATCGATAGAAACCCTTGACGGCCTTTGGGTGGATTTTTTGCCGATTGACATAAAGGTCTCCGCGTGCGGTTTCTGTATCGGCGGAAAGGGAGTTGGGTGACATGGGTTGCATTGTTCATTCCACGATATTCATTCAAACTTGAGGGATAGGCAAAAGCACACAATCCATTCAATTTCAAATTTTTGATCGCAATATATGTATTTGTATGTAAATTAAGATGCATACAAATTGTCATTTTAAAATGGAAACACCAGCCTTTGCCGTCTGTATATGGAAAAACTTATATATCGGAAGGGATGTCTGGAAAGAGAGCTGTATATGGTTGAAATCTCCCCGTCTTTTTGGAGTCCGCATCAACTGGACCCGACCCTGCCTGTTTATCTTGCAATCGTAGAAGCATTGGAAAGCGATATTCTGTCAGGTCGTTTGCAGGCCGGGGAAAAACTGCCACCGCAGCGTCTTCTTGCGCAAAAAATCGGGGTTGATTTCACAACTGTTTCACGGGCTTACAAGCAGGCGGTTACGCGGTCTTTGGTTTATGCACAAGTTGGTAAAGGAACCTTTGTACGTGCGGGGGCGCAGCCGGGTTCGCTTCGAAAAGGCAGCATGGGTTTGCGTGAAATTGATATGGGGATGAATATTCCTCCTTTGCCCGATGATGCGGCCTTGATTGCCCGCATGAAACGCGAAATGTCCAAGGCTGTTGCCCGGTTATCAACGCAAGCCTTGTTTGGATATCACGATTTTGTAGGCTCGTCTGCGGAACGAGAACAGGCTGCCGCGTGGGTTGCCAGTCGTTTTGAGGGGGCAACGGCGGACCGGATTATGATCTGTCCGGGGACGCAAAGTGCCTTATTGGCCCTGATGATGTATTTGGTGAAACCGGACGATAAAGTGTGTTGCGAGCAACTGGTTTATCCCGGTTTTAAATCCTTGTGTCAGCGATTGAATATGACCTGCCTTGGTTTAAAAATGGACGAGGAGGGGGTATGCCCGAATGAATTTAGAACAGCTTGTCGTGAAAATCGTATACGGATGCTTTATTGCACACCGACAATGCATAATCCGACGTGCGTCACTTGGTCACATGACAGACGTAAAGAGATTGCAGAGATTGCGCGTGAATTTGATGTGTTGATTGTTGAAGACGATGCCTATGGGTTCATTTCTGGTCGTGATATCCCGGTTTTGTCTTCTTTTGCCCCGGAACGTAGTTTTCATATTGCGGGGTTGGCGAAATGTGTGTCCAGCGGGGTTCGTATTTCGTTTTTGACGGTGCCGGATGTGAAATATTTTTCCGCGTTGTCGATGGTGATGCGCTCCAGTGCCATGATGGTGTCTGCCCCGGCAAAAGCCATTGCACTGCAATTGTTAAAAAGCGGATGTGCTGAGCTTATTACGCACGCGATTTGTCACGAGGCACATGCCCGTCAGGATATTTTACAGACGGTGTTTCCCGAAGGCGATATCAGAACGGACCGGGATGGTTTTCATGCCTGGCTGTCTTTACCGGAACATATGTCTGTGCGTGATTTTGTTGCTGCGTTACGTGCGCGTGCTATTCGTGTTGTGCCCAGTGATGTTTTTGCCTTGATGCCGCATCATCCAAATGGAGTTCGGATTTGTCTGGGGGTGCCGGAAAACAGGTCCCAGTGTCGCTCTGTCCTTTTGGAAATCCGCGATGTTTATTTGAACGGTATTGTCAGCGATAACAATTTTGTATGACCGGATTACTCGTAATCAAAGGGGGCGTCCACGTAACGGGCCTTCATCAATTCCTCATTGAGGAGGTTGTTTTTGCTTAACGCTCCGTTTTTTTGCATAAGGGCATAACCAGCATTCAGTTTGTTGAGAATATCCGGACGATCCTTGCGGACCCATATAACGGTGGAATAGGCGAGAACCGGGCGGAAGTTAAATCGATTCTGAGCGTGTTGCTTTTCAAAATACCACGTAAATTCTTCAGAACCCCACAATAAGTCGGCCCTGTTGTTGATGAACATACGTGTCGCTGTAAAAATATTATTTGCACTAAAAAGACCGACTTTTTTGTCTTTTGCCCATTGGGTGAGATCGGGCATGAATTCGTAGGGCGATTTCATACCTGCAACCGTGATGAGGGTTTTTCCCAAAACCTGATCGGGTGAACTTGGGATTTCGTTCAGAGGTTTTGCTGAGAAGAAACCGGCAATCCAAGGGGTGTGCCAATCGCTTAAGATACAACAATCTTGGAATGTTTTCACATCAATTGTGATTAAACCATCGACTTGATTGTTGAAAAGTTTTTGATATGCCCGTTTATAGGGTAAAGCTTCGATCTGGCATGTGATTTGTGCTTTTTCACACATATAAGCAACTGTTTCACCAATTGTTCCTGAAAAATTCCCATCTTTTGTGCTGTGAAAGAAGGGGGGGTATTCAAAAGTTGCCAATTTTATGGTTTTGTTTTGTGCAAATGAGGGCGTGGTCAGGGCAACGGCACCTAATAAAAATAAAATGAAAAGGTTTATGTTGTATGGCTTGTGCATTTTTTGCCCAATGCGCGGAAAAAACGATTCTTAATTTTATTTTATAATTGGGTTATATTCAAGTTGGTTAATTGATAGGGCTGTTGTATCCGTTTAAAGGGCTGTTGTATCCGTTTAATGATTATCGAACGGTGCATCCTGATAGCGGATGTCCATAAGTTCAGGAATCAATAATTTTTTATGATCCAGTGTTTGTGTTGCCAGTAATTGTTCGTAAACAGTATTGAAACGGGCCAAAATATCCGGTCGGTCTTTTTGTACCCAAACGACAATTGGGCGCACGATTAAAGGTAAAAATGTAAAATCGATATCATTGGTTTGTTTATTGAAATACCAATAGAAATCTTCCGATCCCCATAAGTAATCAGCTCGTTTATTTAAAAACATACGGGTCGCTGTGTAGGCATTGTTGGCGGAAAACAGGGTGAGTTTTTTTTGTGCACTCCAATCATCCAGTTTAGGCATAAATTCGTAAGGGGAGCGCATACCTGCCACAGTAATCAGGCGTTGTCCGAGTATTTCATCGGGCAGTTTCGGAATTTCCACGATGGGTTTATGGGAGAAAAAACCGGCAATCCACGGCGTTTCCCAATTGGTATGGGTACAACAGTTTTCAAATTGACCGACTTTTATCGTGATTAACCCATCGACGAGCTTATTTTCCAGTTTTTGATATGCCCTTTTGAAGGGCAGGATTTCAACTTGGCAATCCATATCGGCCAATTCACACATATAAGTGACCGTTTCAATGACCGTCCCAGAAGGATCCCCCTTTTCACTGCTGTGAAAAAGAGGCGGATAGGAAAAAGTTGCAAGTTTAACGACCTTATTTTGGGCATAAGTAACTGTACTCGCACATAAGAAGGCAAGGCTGAAACAGACAAAGAGGACGTGGTGAATGATTTTTATCATTTTATTAGTTAGCTTCTTGCCACTGGTCGTTTGATTGTTTTAATTCAAACGAATATTGCCTTCAAGTTTATGTGGTGTATTGGTTGGAATAGATAGTCTTAAATGATCGTAAAATCATTTTCATCGACGTCGACACCATTTTCGATATTGGCGATATGGGAATATCCCCCGGCGGTTTGCCCGTTGTTGTCCACATAAATATCGTTGTTACTGTCGCGAATAATAGTGGCATTTGTGGAGGTGGCATTTGTGCCGTCATAAACCGTATTGATGGTTTCAAAGGTGATAGTGGAAATAGAAAAGTCATCTCCTTTGATTTGAATATGATCAATCCCGTGTGAAAAATCCCGAATGGAGTCGTCGCCATCACCCAGTTCAAAATAAAAAGTATCGCTTCCGGCACCCCCGCTTAAGACATCGGCACCACTCCCGCCTTGCAAAGTGTCGTCCCCGCCTGCGCCAAAGATATAATCCAGTCCGGTTGCCCCTTTCAACAGATTATTGTTGACAGATGGATCGCCAATGATTTGGCCAACAAAGCCTGAGGTTTGTCCCGTCAGGCTGAAATTATCCGAACCGGAGGCAAATACTTCGATCTCATTGTTTGTCAGGAAATGATTTTTCAGGGTGATGCGGTCCCCTGTTTTGAAATCCAGAATCAGATCATTTCCATTTTGGTTAACATGAGATAAATCCGCAATGCTGAAACCTGAAATCTTGTCATTGCTTCCGCCACTGTCTGTGATGATATCGTTCCCGGATGCTTTGGCAAAAACGAAGGTGTCGTTCCCGGAACCACCGTCCAACAGGTCGTTGCCTTCATGGCCTGTCAGGGTGTCGTCTCCCTCCCCGCCGAACAGGGTGTTATCAAGGAAATTCCCGATCAATTGATCATTGCCCTGTCCCCCTTTGGCGTTTTCAATAAAGGTGTTATAGGCAATGGCAACATTGTCTTCGCCGCTGTAAGTCGGTTGATAACTGCCTGCGTACCAATCGGGTAACTGATCGCTGACGGGATTGTAAATGCCGATGGAGCTAAAGGACCCCGGGGTTAAATCAATGATATTGTTACGGGTGAAATTGCTGGCATCAAGGGTGTCGGAACCGCCGCCGTCCCAAATTGTTTCAATAAATCGCCCGTTGGGATCAAAATTATAGGTGTCATCACCCGTGCGTGTGGTCGTGTTGCTGCCATATAAATGCTGCAAAGTCGCAACATCGTAGAGCATCAGGCTTTCGGGATTCCAGTGATAGGCTTTGTAACTGTAACTACTTGAATCACCAGATATATCCACGACTTGCGATTTTGGGTGATTGGTATAGGACATGACGGAATATTGGGTGCTGTCGGTTGCCGCTGTTAACTGGTTGTCACCTTCAAATGTATGGGTCAGACCGGTTGCATGACCAATTTCATGCAACAGCGTGTAATAACCGTGGCTGCCATCGCTTAAAGTTTGATTGGAGGTTTGATTGTTGGCAATAAAGACATCGCCGGATTTATCATTGGCCAGATATGTCACCCCATTGTGGGTGTAGGTCACACTGGGGGCGTAGGCCTGCCCGGCAGATGTGTTTTGGGTGCTATTGCCAAAACGCAAAAGGCCCCCATCCCCGGTGTCGGCAACTTCGGTAAATGTGATATTGGCAATTTCACTGAAATGCGCCAATGCTTTGCGCACGGCAGTTTCCTGTGCGCTGGACATGACGCTGAAATTGTCAACTTCCCCCGAGGCATAATAGGAAGGCAGGTTGTCCATGAAACTGTAGGTCAGATTGACGGATGTGCCGACAGATGTATCGGCATTCCAGCGGGAATAGGCATTATCATACAGAACCCCTGTGACATAATCCGGGCGTGTGATTGCCTCTTTAAGGGCCAGTGTTTGATCGGCAAATTCCAGATTTTCAATATTTTGAAGCGTGGTTGTGCCATCGCGATTGGCAACTGTATCGGTGACGAGATAACCATCTTTAAAAACGGCAACAGTGTATTCACTGAAATTTCCGCTAAAGACGGCATTGTCATTGCCGCTGCCACCGTCGAGAAAGTCATTTCCGTTTAGACCCTGGAGTTTATCATCGCCGTCACCCCCAAAGAGGCGATCATCACCGGTCGCGCCGTTCATGGTATCATTTATACCGCTGATCCCGGCTAGAATTTGCCCTTTTACCCCGTTTGTTTGTCCGTTTAATCCGAAATTATCAGTTCCAGAAACAAGGATTTCAACCTCGCTACCGCTTTGAAAATGGTTTTTGAGGGTAATGCTGTCCCCTGAATAAAAATCAAGGATCAAGTCATCGCCTTGGCGCAGGGCGTTTGATAGATTTTCAATAGTAAAACCTTCGATCTTATCGGCAGTCCCGGCACTATCGGTGACAGTATCCTGCCCAAACCCAGGCGAAAACACATATCTATCATTGCCCTCGCCCCCTACCAGTTCGTCATTACCTGCCCCGCCAAGAAATAGATCGTCAGATGCACTGCCGGTCAGTGTATCTGCATGGTTGCTACCGGTTAAAAATGTGCGGGTTGCGGCACTGATATTGGTGCCACTGCTATTATCGGTGTCGGTTGCAGGCGAGGATGTATTTTGGGGCAGTGGATCGTTGAGCGGGTTTGTCGGCTTCGGCGCCTCTGGGAAAGGGGGTGTTGGACGCAGGGGGGGCAGAATACCTTGTGTCAGTTTAATATCGTGCGCGATATGACCTGTCTGGCCAAAATGTTCTATTGGTGTAAGTAAAGTTTCATCAGGACGTGGAGTATCAACACCATGTTGATCTTTTAAAAAATCAAGTTGTGGCGATATGGTCAATGAGTAAGGATCGCCTGTATCATTTTCTGTCAAAAAGATTGGTGTTTCAGGGCTGAAAAGATGCGATAATGGGGCATTAGGTGCATCATCTGGAGAATTGTCTTGCGAAGGGATATCCGGTGCAAAAAAGGCATCTGTGGTTTTGAGAAAGTCCCGGGGGTGTGTGGTAAAGAAATTTTGGGCAGTCGTGAGAACCAAAACTTTGGCCTGTTCCGGTGAATTGCCAAAGCTTAAAGCTGTTTGCAAGGCAAGTTTGCTGGCCTCTTGCGGGGATGCGCCGTTTTCAATGGCGTTTTCAAAAATGGCCTTGACAAAAGCAGCGACTTCCGGGGAAGGGCTGTCTATTCCATTTCCGGCTACCTCGGTTGGGCGAGTGCGCTGTTGTGTTGTGTTCTGCGTTGCCATTTTAAATTTTAAAATATGAATAACAATATACCCAAGGTGTACGTTATCATAAAATGGTTAGGGTTTGCTTAAAGAAAATAAAGACTTCATGTGTGTGACTTGTCCATTGTCAACAACGCCTTGACGCTTGGTATTTAAAATGGTTGATAGGCTATACCTGTTGTATATGAAAAAATTCGAAATAACTGATTTGCTCCATGTCCCCCCTTTCTGCATTGATGATTTCCCGTATTGAAAACCGATTGGAAGCGGCGCGGTCTTTGTTGGATGCCGGAACAACAGGATTGATCAGTCTGACCTTGTCTGTATCAAATTTATCATTTGATCAGGTCCCCCCAAATTTGGAAAACATGCGTTATTGGGCCCGTCCACAAGAGGGACATTATATGTTGGGGATGGGGCAGGTGATCGTAAAACGGGCCGCCTGTGAAAATAGATTTTCAGACCTGTCGGCATATCATCATCAATTAAAGGAAAACTGGCGATGTCTGGATCCGGACAAAACAGGCAGGCAACCATTGTTGTTTACAGGTTTTGCGTTTTCTGATGATCAAAGCCATGAAGTTTTCCCCAATGCCTCAATCATGCTGCCTCTGCTGTTGTTGGAACGTCGGGATGAAATGACGAGTTTGACAGTGTCATGGGATATGAAACCGGGTGATGGCGCCCATTCGATCTTTCCGCACTGGAAAAAAGCCGTTCGTGATGTGATCGAAGGACTGAGTGTTACGCGTACGTCCCCGATATCTGCAAGCAATCGTTTAATCCGCGTATCAACTTATCCTGAAGATGATATTTGGTTGGCACGCGTTGGGCAGGCATTGGCAAGCATTGAAGGTGGGGAATTGGAAAAGGTCGTTTTAACCCGCCGTATTGAAGTCCAAGGGGAAAGACCATTTTCACTTTCCCGATTGATTTCATCTCTGTCCGATCATCATGCAAACTGCACCATTATTGCACAATCGGGCGTGCGCGGAATTGCCGTTGCAGCGACACCCGAAGGATTGATCCGACTGGTAAACGGTGTGGTTAAAAGTGATGCGCTGGCCGGGACGATGGGAAACGGATGTCAGGGGATTACAGGCAAGGACCGACATGAACATCAATTGGTTGTTGATATGATACGCGAACGTCTCATACCCTTATGCGATGATATTGTGGCAGCAGATGAACCGTCTGTTTTGAAATTACGTGCCTTGCATCATTTATGGACACCGATACAGGCGCAAGCCAAACAGGGGGTGAACCTGCTTGATCTTGCTGCTGCTTTACATCCGACACCAGCAGTGGGCGGCACACCGCAAATCGCAGCCTTGAAATGGTTGCAGCGCCATCAGGAAGACCGTTTAGGTTGGTACACAGGGGCCTTTGGCTGGATGGCCCCGCAAGGGGACGGTGATTTAAATGTCATTTTGCGTTGTGCGTTGATCAACGGGGATCGGGCCGAACTTTCAGCCGGGGCCGGGATTGTGTCCGGGTCCGACCCGCGAGCGGAAATGATCGAAACAGAATTGAAATTAAAAACCATGCTGGATGAGCTGGAGGGCGCCTGATGGACCAAAGCGAACAGGGGATGCGCAATTACCGTTGGGCCTTTGGCGTGATGGATGGGTTGGCCTGTGCAACATGTTGTCATGTGGTGATTTCACCGGGGGCGCGTTCCACACCATTGGTGTTGGCCGCACATAATCACCCGGATATCACAACTCATGTGATTTTGGATGAGCGCAGTGCAGCCTTTTTTGCCCTTGGTCTTGCCAAGTCAACAGGTCTGCCCGTGGCCCTTGTTTGTACATCGGGAACAGCACCCGCGCATTGGCACCCGGCAGTTTTGGAAGCCGATGCAGCCCGTATCCCGCTTGTGTTACTCAGTGCGGACCGTCCGCCGGAATTGCGCGGTTGTGGGGCAAACCAGACAACGGACCAGATTAAACTTTTCGGGTCTGCTGTGCGTGCCTTTTCTGAATTGCCCCCGGCAGAGGATGATTGCACCCACTTGGCCCCGCTTTGTACACGTCTGGTCAAACAATCGCTTTTCCCCAAAGCGGGGCCGGTTCATTTAAATCTTTCTTTTCGTGAACCTTTGTTACCGTCATCTATTCCCCAACTTGTGCCCCGTAAGAATGCCATACGGGTGATGCATCCGCGTATGGTGCTACAAGATGAACAGATCAATCATCTTGTGCAGGTTATGGAACAGGGCGATGGCTTGATCGTGTGTGGCGAAGGGCCGTTTGACGAAGGTTTTGATGAGGCGCTCTGTCAGTTGGCAGAACGATGTAATGTTCCGATTCTTGCAGACCCTTTGGCAAATTTACGCTCAAGAGGGGGGCGGGTGTTATCTTGTTATGATGCCTTTTTAAAGAATGAACAGGCGGCACATCCCCGTTGGGTTTTGCGTTTCGGGGCGCAACCTGTCTCTAAATCCTTTGGTCTTTATTTATCCGGTTTGACAGATAGCCACCATTTGGTTGTTGATGGTGTGGGGGGATGGTCTGATCCTTTTGGGCTTGTGGATGATATGATTCAATGTGATCCACTTGATCTTTGTGTGCGTCTATCTGCACGGCTTACCTCTCGTAACGGTGGACAGATATGGCAGACGTTTTTTGCACAGGAGCAACGATGTCTGAATATTCAGAAAGAGGCGGCATTACCCCAAGAAGCGGAAATTATTCAATCAATTGTACACAATATGGATCCAAAACATATTCTGTTCTGCGGAAATTCCACACCGATCCGTCTGCTGGACAGTTTTCTAAATAGTGGGCAGGGGGCGTTTGACGTTTTATGTAATCGGGGATTAAGCGGGATTGAAGGCAATATTTCCACGGCATTGGGGGTTGGGGCTGCGCGTAAGACAAGTGTGGTTGCTTTGGTTGGGGATTTAACCCTGACACATGATATCAGCGCCTTAGGGATTGATGAAGATGTCAATTTAACCCTGATCGTCCTGAATAATGGCGGGGGTGGGATTTTTGAATATCTTGCACAAGCAAACCTCGATCCTGATTGTTTTGAACGGTACTGGATCACACCATCGGCCCCTGACTTTGCACAGGTTGCCCGGGGATATGGCCGCACATATTATAAAATTGAAGATATAAAAGATTTTTCTGATGTTTTTCAGGCTTGTTTGACCAATGCGGGTATAGATCTGATTGAAGTCGTGATAGACAGAAAACAAAGTACGGCGGCACATAAGGCCTATTGGCACGCCGTCACCCAAGGTTAAAACAAAAAAACAGGAGTAAACAGCCCGTGTCTATCCAATGGCAGGAAATCACCGATCCCCAGTTTACAGATATTGAATATCATGTGGCGGATGGAATTGCGAAAATTACCATTAACCGCCCTGAAGTCCATAACGCCTTTCGTCCCGAGACGGTGCGCGGCATGTTACATGCCTTTAAAACCGCCCATCGTGATAAATCTGTTGGTGTGATTATTTTGACCGGGGCAGGCGGTAAGGCATTTTGTTCCGGTGGGGATCAACGTATCCGTGGCGCCGCTGGCTATACCGATGAAGACGGGAGCGAAGGTCTGGATGTTTTGGAACTGCAACGCCTGATCCGCACTATTCCCAAGCCGGTCGTAGCGATGATTGCAGGCTGGTCTATTGGCGGGGGGCATGTGTTACACCTGTGTTGTGATCTCGCCATTGCCGCAGAAAACGCCCGCTTTGGACAAACAGGGCCACGGGTCGGCAGTTTTGACGGCGGTTTGGGGGTTGCCCTACTGACACGTCTGA
Organism: Terasakiella sp.; assembly: GCA_965230775.1. Classification (GTDB taxonomy): domain Bacteria; phylum Pseudomonadota; class Alphaproteobacteria; order Rhodospirillales; family Terasakiellaceae; genus Terasakiella. Next base: position 1,613,573 of record CBDDLQ010000006.1, on the reverse strand, counting down.
TCGGGCAGCGTAAAGCCAAGGAAATCTGGTTTTTGTGTCGCCAGTATGATGCACAACAAGCCCTTGATATGGGGTTGGTGAATATGGTCGTACCATTGGAAAAACTGGAAGAAGAAACCGTACAATGGTGCCGTGAAATGTTGGCCTTGTCCCCGACCGCCCTGCGTTTGTTGAAGGCATCGTTCAATGCCGATACAGATGGGGCTGCGGGTTTGCAGGAATTGGCAGGTAACGCAACCGGCCTGTTTTATCAAACAGCGGAAGGTCAGGAAGGTCGAAATGCCTATTTGGAAAAACGCGATCCTGATTTTACCAAATTCCCACGCATTCCCTGATTAGCCTGGATGAAGATTGTTTCACTTACTTACCAACCCTATGAACGGGCGTTACGTCAGCCGTGGCGAACGGCGCATGGGGTCTGGTCAGTGCGTCGCGGTTGGATTGTTGCGCTTTGTGATGAAACAGGCCGTACCGGGTGGGGGGAGGCCGCGCCCCTGCCCGAAATCGGCACGGAAAGCTTTTCTGACTGTGAAGCTGGTTTGAAATATATGCAAACGGCCCTGTCAGGACAGGAAGGAGACACCGTTTTAAAGACATTATCGACCCTTTTGCCAAGCTGCCCTGCGGTGCGCTGCGCCATTGAAACCGCACTCCTTGACCTTTTCGGATGTCAATTGAATGTGCAGGCGGCCTCGCAGGTGCGGTTGAATGTCAGTGCAGGTGCTTTGTGCGATTTTTCACCGGACCGATTAAGCCCATTGCACGCCCAAGGGTATCAGGTCATCAAATTGAAAGTGGGTGTGCAGTTGGTTGAAGACGAAATCAAGGCGTTAGAAACTCTTCATAAGAAACTTCCTGCGGGGATGTGTTTACGACTGGATGCCAATGGGGCATGGTGTTTTGATCAGGCCGAACGTTTTTTGGATGGAATTGCTGGGTTGGCGATTGAAAGTCTGGAAGAACCCTTGGCACATCCGAATGAACAGGCATGGACTGAGCTGCAAAATAAGGTCCCTTTTGTTTTGGCCCAAGATGAAAGTTTGCAAAATGGCTTTTTATCAGCGACGCGGCGCGTGGTGTTGAAACCGATGGCCCACGGGGGACCGTTATCATCTTATCAATTGGGAAGAACGTTACAAAAACAGGGTGTTGAAACCATTGTGACCACAAGCATTGATGGTCCGATTGCAACCCACGCGGCCTTGATGACGGCTGCCGCGTTGGACCCGGCAGGGCGCTGGGCACATGGGTTGGGCACCGCAGGATTATTTGAGGATCAATCCGGCTTTGATCCGGTCAAGGCGGTGATGAGGGCCTGACGGTCCAACTTTCCCATTGCGTTTCGGGGCAAAGCCGCCCGTTTTATTGTTTCTGTTGGACGGTACGGCCCTTTTAAATGTGCATTGGCAAACTGTTGAACGCTTTTTTCGTCTGTGTTGCCGGCATAAAGGATAACAAGGCGCTGGCCCCATTCACGGTCATTGCGCGCAGTGACAGCAATTTCGTCCACATTGGGGCAGGTGGATAAAATACGTTCGACGGTGGCGGGGTGAACGGTTTCCCCCCCGATTAAAAAGGCATCATCGGCACGACCAATGATCGATAGTTGCCTGTTTTCGCCAATATTACCCAGATCATTGGTGATAAACCAGCCGTCCTCCAATCCTTGTCCCATCGTGCGGGCGGGGTTGATATAACCTTTCATAACTGATGGACCACGAACTTTCAGGCGTGTGTTGTGCAGGCCTACATCAAAGCTATTCAAGGGGGTGCCGATTTGTCCTTCGCACCAGTCATTTGGAAGTTGTTCAAACGTTGAAAACTGCGAAGATGTTTCGCTCATGCCATAGGTTGGGCAAATCGGCCAGCCCAGATCAAAAGCACGGCGGGCCAGATCGGTGGAAATTGCGGCCCCACCTACCAGCACCCGTTTCAGGCGACCCGGTGGTTTGCACTTTCCCAGTTTTTCAAGGAAACGATGCAGCATGGTGGGAACAAGGGAAAGGTGGGTGACGCCATGATCGTCCATTGCCGCCAAAGCCGTGTCCGTATCAAAACCATCCTGTAGGACAACGCATGCGCCCGCTTCGGCACAGCGTGATAAAATAGACAATCCCCCGATATGAAACAGCGGCAGGCAGGCAAGCCATCTATCCCCCATATCCAGTCCAATGCGTTGACGTGATGCAATGGCAGAAGCGGCAAGATTACGCCCGCTTAACATCACGCCTTTGGGGACGCCTGTTGTGCCACTGGTCGCGATGATCAGGTGGACCGCGTCGAGTTTAGGCGGGGGAGAGGGAAATGGGATATCCGGTGCAACATTTTCTAAAAAAGCCTCGCGGGTGTTTGCCGACATATTGGGATCAAGGGGTAGAAAAGGGGAACCCGCCATTGGGGCAACATGAAACATCAAGGCCGTCTGCAATGGATCGCGTGCCTCAAGAACCTGAATAAGGCCCGGTTGTTTTAATTGTTGACTGAGACGCGTGACTTGCACAAAGAGGTCACGATGAGTGAGCCGCTGAGACTTATAAATAACAGCATCCGCATTTGGATAAGCCTCATGGTTATGCGCAAGCCATGTGCTTGGGTCTGTTATTTCTAGTTCTGCCATCGTTCCTGTACGCCATGTTCTTATGAAACTTGGTGCAGGATTGTTACCAATCAGGACAGAAAGTCAATAACTTACGATCTAGGCCAAACCATTGTTCAAAGTGACATTGATGTTTTCTGCAACACTGGCCTGCGCCCCGGATGACGAATGGTCGTAGGTGGTATATCCGTTGGACGTTGCGCCCTGTGACCATCCGCTATCTGCAAATGTCACACTGTCGGAAGATGTCCCATCAATGATAACACTGTCGTTGCTGCTCATGGATGTAATATCGTTGGCCTCAAATATCAGGCTGTTGGCATTGCTGTCTGTTTGCAGGTCGATTTGTTCAATGGAATAGATTTTAACGCTGTTTGTCGTCAGGTTCAGATTATCGCCATTGTCCAGACGTAGCGTATCAGTGCCGCTGCCCCCGTTCAGGGTTGCATCCCCATCACTGTAGATGATCGTGTCATCACCATAACTGGTGTAAATGACATCTGCCCCTTCACCACCACTGGCGGTGTCACCATCACGGCCCGTCCAGATAAAATCGTCACCACTGCCGCCATAGACGGTATCGGCGCCTTTTCCTGTCCAGATATTATCGTTATCGCCTTCGCCATAGACGGTATCATCGCCGTTATCCGTCCAGATGAAGTCGTTACCGGACCCGCCATAGATGACATCGTTGCCATTATGTGACCAGATGAAATCGGCGCCGTCACCGCCGCGAATAACATCTGCACCATTCCCGCCGGAAAGCTGGTCGGACCCGCTTGATCCCACAATTTCGCCCGGTGTCCCGGTGATGACCTGATCGGCAAATTGATAGCTTTCGATATCGATCAGAATGTCCTGACCGTCATCACCATCGACGGTGTTGTTATCTGTGATGGTTAATTCGCCATTCTCGTTGGTGGCAAAGGTATAATCATCGCGGTTGCCGCTAAAGACAGCCGTATCATCGCCATCGCCGCCATCCAGATAATCATTGCCGCTTCCTCCGGTTAATTGATCATTACCGGCCAAGGCAGTTATGGTGTCACTGCCTTCTGTGCCACTTAATGTATTGGCTGTACTGGTGCCTTCTGTAATACCATCTTCGGCAAAGCTGGCAACGGCTTGTGTGGAAATGCTCTCCAACCCATCGGAGACCGTATAAGTAAAGGTCACATCATCGGTGGAATTTGCGACGGGCGTGTAGGTCCAACTGTCATTACCGTTGTAGGTTAAAGTACCGCCTGCGTTGGTTTGCAGGTTCTGAATTTGTAGGCTATCGTTATCCACATCTGTTGTGTTTGCCAGCAATTGTGCCTTGGTAAAGGTCAGGCTGGTATCTTCTTGTCCGCTCAAGCTTATCGGGGCGCTAACAATGGGAGCATCGTTAACGCCAGCAAAATGAACCGTGGCTGTGGTCTCCAATGTTGCACCGTTGTTGTCACTGATGGTGTAGTTAAAGGTAACATCGTCAGTGGCATTTGCAGCCGGGGTAAAGGTCCAGCCGTTTTCGGTTGCAATCAGTGAACCCGATGAAGCCATCAGGTTTTGCACGACCAAATCATCACCGTCTACATCGGTTGCGTTGGCGAGCAATTGTGCCGCCGTCAGGTCAAAGGCGGTGTCTTCGGTTGCGTTAAAAGACACAAGGTTGGAAATGGTCGGGGCATCGTTGACCGGGCTAAGAGTCAAGGTTGCAGTTTGCTGTGCCGATAAAGCTTGTCCATCAGAAATATTATACGTGAACGTTACCGGGGCTGTGCTGTTGGCTGTTGGTGTGAAGTGCCAGTTCCCGCTTTGACTGTCGAAGGCAAGGCTGCCTGTACCACTGCTGATGGATAGATTGGCAACATTGATGCTGTCTTCGTTCTGATCGTAACTGCCGTTTAAAAGTTGTGCAGACGTAATCGTAATATAACCAGTTTCGCCCCCGTCTTCCAAACCACTCAGAGAAACAGCATCACCAAGCGTGGGCGCAATATTTGAATTTTCACCTTCTTGGCCTTGATAGTTATTATGTACATTGATGGTGGCCGTTGTTGCGGTTTTGCTGGTGCCGTCATAGACGTTATAGCTCACCGTGACATTATCAAAACATTGTGGTGTAAAGGACCATCCGCCGTCGGTTTCACTTGTGTAACCGCTTGAAAATGAAATATCGGTGATGGACAGGTTTGCACTGTCGGTATCAACATCGGTTGCATAAGCCAGTAATTGCGATTTACTGAGGAAAATTGTGTCTTCAATATAAACGCTGAATGATGCGGTCCCGGTGATGATCGGTGCATCGTCCACACTGGCAATGTTCGCAACCGCATGGCCATTTGTTGTTGTGGTTCCATCTGATACTTTAAATGTGAAAGAAACTTCGCCGTTTGCGTTTGCGACTGGTGTATAGGTCCATGTGGTTGCGTTAATTTTCTCAACGTTACCACCGTCGTTTGTTGCCAAACTTTCAACGTTGAGCGTATCGCCGTCCACATCGCTGGCGTATTCATTTAACAGCTGATCTTGTGTAATCGTCAGAACAGTGTCTTCTGTCCCGCTTAGACTGACAGGTGTGTTTGAAACTGTCGGGGCATCGTTGACAGCGATAAACTTAGCTGTTGCCGAGGTATTGATTGTTCCGCCATTGCCGTCGCTGATGGTATAGGTAAAGGTGACATCGGATGTACTGTTTTCACCGGGAGTATAAAGCCAGCCATCGGTTGTTTGTTCAAGACTTCCTTGTTGACCACGACCATCTATCACAAAGTTTTCGATGCTGAGTGTATCGCCGTCAATATCGTTGGCATAGGCCAGCAATTGAGATTTGCTGATGGATAATACCGTATCTTCTGTCCCATTCAGGATGACGGTGTTGGAAAGGGTCGGGGCGTCATTGACGTTTTCAATTTCAAGCGTGGCAGTCTGTTGTACGCTACCGCCTTTGCCGTCACTGACGATGTAGGTCAGGATGACATCATCGTTTGAATTGAGTGTGGGCGTAACTGTCCACGTGCCGTTTACGTTGTCGATAACAGCCCCGCCGGAGGTCGCAACGACATTTAAGATATCCAGACTATCCCCGTCTATATCACTGGCATGGGTCAGCAATTGCGATTTGGTCAGGGTAATTGTGCTGTCTTCTTGATAATTGCCTTCGCTATCACCGGAAAGGATTACCGCAGCACTCAAGACGGGTGCATCATTCACCGGTGTTATTGAAACTTGTGCAGTTGTGGGCGTTGATTTAAATCCGTCGGAGACGTCATAAGACAAGGTCACAGCTTCGGTTGAATTGGCATTCGGGGTAATGGTCCATGTCTTATCCCCGTTATCTTGTAAGCTGGCACCGCTGATTGTAACATTGCGCACATGCAGTGCGTCTGTATCGCTGGCATTGGCAAGCAATTGTGCTTCACTGAGGGTGATTGCCTTATCTTCCAATGTGGTGAAAGCTGCTGGCTCGCTTATGGATGGTGCGGCATTGCTGGTATTGGTTGATCCATCGCCATTGACGTCCCCGATTGAGGCCCCTTCAATTTTGTTGGTTAAGCTGCTTGCACTATATTGATTTTGCAGATCGTTAAGATCGCTATTATCGCGCACCGCCGTTTGTAGGTCACTGGCGGCATTGCTGGCAACCACGGCAACTTGCGCCAGACTGGACAGGAAATCATTCCCCGTTCCCCCCAGTGCGATATAATCATCAACGACACTGTTTGAGGCGCTGATAATCTGGGCACTGTTGGCAGCTGCGTTGTTGGCCTTGGTGAGATCATCCCCACTCAGCAAATCACCTGCAGCTTGTGAAATAACGGACTGGATTTTTGAAGCGTCTGAGATATTAAAGCTGCTGCCTTGGGTTTTGATGGCATCCGCAATGGCACCGAACAGGGTGTTGCCCGTTGTTCCTACATCCAGTGTCGTACTGCTGGACCCTTCCAGAACGGAAGCTGCTTGAACAATAGTGTTTTGAATTTGCACGCCGACAGCAGCCAGTTTTGCAATGTCACTGTTGGATGCCCCGGCAACGGGGTCGGTCGTTGTCAGGTCAAGACCGGCGCTAAGGCCAAAGGCAGCTTTTAGATCACTTTCAGAAACACCGTTGGCAAGCAAGGTTGTTAATGGGGTAACGACCGTTGAACCTTCGGGGGCTTGTAAAACGCCATAGAAGGCTTTGCCTGTTGCGATGTCTGTTCCGCCGGACATGGATATAATGTAATCACTGGCGGTCGTGCTAAGTGTGTAATTCCCGCTGCTGTCCGTGATGCTACGATCTGTTTCATTGGCATCCATGATGCCGTCTTTATCCAGATCGATCCAAACGTTTGCACCGCTGAGATAACCATCCACAGCTTTTCCGCTGAGTGAAACCGGGTCAGGATCGTTATTCACAGGGGTGGTGTTTTCTTCTTCTGTCTTGCCAGTGTTTTCGTCCTCGTTATTCTGGCCTGTCTCCCCGGTGTAGTTGCCCGTTTGACCATTATCCAATTGTGCAACAACAATGGGACCGGACGACCCATCACCGTCGTCATTTTCATGGGGGACAAAAACGTGATTGTTACCTTCGTTCTCCCCTTCTTGTTGCTCGCCATTTTGGGGGCCGTTTGTTGTTTTATCAGCAAATTGATTGTTGCTGTCCCCCGGGTTGGCGTTTGAATTGGCCTCATATCCAACATATTCGCGTGCACGTTGGAATGCATTTTGTGTGATTTCATAGGCCCCATGCGCGGCATTTTGTGCGACTTCTGCGGCGGCATTGGCTTGTTGGGCTTCCTCGCGCGCTTCCAGCATAAATTGATAAGCTTGGCTTGCTTTATCTTCGGCTTGCTGCGCAGATTGTTTTGCGGTTTCTGCATTTTGCCAGATTTGTTGCAGGTTGAATTCCAGTTTGTTGAGGGCCTGTTGCAACTGCAGGATTTCTTGATCTGTTGCGCCTGAAGCAATCAACTCCTGCAATTGTTCTTGTAAAAGCTGAAGTTTTTCTTCTTCTGTTAAAGCCTGTTGTGCCAAGGCATCAGCTTCGGCCTTGGCTTCATCGGCAGCTTCTTTCAAGGCTTGCGCATCGGCTTCGGCTTGTTGGGCCTGTGCTTCGGCATCTTGCGCTTCACGGGCGGCAATTTCTGCGGCTTCTTTTAAAGCGGCTTCAAGTTCTTTTGCCTCCAATGCTTTTTCAGCAAGACTGGGAGGAAGGTGGTTTAACGTGTCGCGTGTTAACCGGTTGATTTCATCTGTGCTGAATTGAGAAGAGCGAAAATCGTTGGCTGCACCACCGTCCCAACTCCATCCCACATTGGCCTGATTGGTTGATCCCAAGGGGGAACCGTTCAAGGCAAAAATAACAATCTCGCCCGGGGTATCCCCTTCCAATGTGGTTTCAATCAGGTTAATAGCGCGAAATTTTCCTTCGGCGTATTCCAGAAAGACCTTGGTCCCGCGAATGCCGATGGTGGCAACCGGCGTGTTGATGGCGACCGCGTCAGGGTTAATTTTGGCGATTTGTCCGCTGACATAGCTGGCGGTCCCTTCAATGAGGGAAAGGACCGAGCTGCCTTCTTGATTGCCGGGATCATAGACGAGTTCATCCAGCACCATTTCGGAGTTTTCACCGAGGGAGAATGTGCTTGTGTCTGCAAGGGTAATACCGACACCGCCATCGGTGGATGTTTCCAAACGATCACCTTGGAAAACGGGATCACCGGTATTAAGAATGGCGCTGCTGCCATCGGCGCGCACGACGCTGACACTTCCACTGACTTCTTCAACAATGCCGATCGGTTCACCTAAGGCAACATCGCTTTGCGGTATGGTTTGTGCGGTTTGCAATCCGGGGATGTCAAGAACTGGTGCGGCTTGGGCATATTGGTTGATGCTGTCAATGTCGGGCAGGTTATCATAGGCCTGTGTATCAAACCATTCGCCGTTTGCTTGTTGCAAATTCGGGCTGTGTTCCTGAAGGTAATAATCTTGAATGAGGAAATGATCGCCTTGAGCCGACTCGATAATCATGTCACTACCATCACGAATGACGGTGGCATCAGACATGTTTAACCCTTTTGGCAATTGAATGACCGAAGTATTCCCTTGAGGTTCGAGCACGTGAAAGGGGTGACTGTCGCCTACATCAAAAACGGTTTTCATAGACAATCCTCACATTGTCTATACCAGTCGTTCTATAGTTCTTTATCGATGCTTTATTTCATACCCTCAAGATTTGATCCAATTGGATCCTGCATCTTTTGATAAAGAATTTACATAACGCAATGGTATTTCCTCGGTATTACCTACTTTTAAAGGTATGTACTTTTACGTATATTTCCTAGGTTTTATTTTAAGCATTCTAAATCGCCTAATAAGTGTGTGATCATTTCTTTTTTATTTCAATAGTTTGCTGTGAAATAAGGTGTTTTGAATATTTCGGCTTGTACTTTTACGGGTGCTTTATTCAAGGTGTGAAATACACTTTATTTTGCGAATCGTTCTTGTTGGCAGATAAAATAAGTCCTTGTTTTCTGTTGTTTTGACTGTGGCAAATAAGTTTTTCTTCATTGGGTGTATTTTTTTGAAATAGTCATGTGATTGCTGTGTGTGCACCCTAAATCCATCAGCATAAAAGTTCGTCTGTTGCTGTGTTCTTTAATTTTCAATGAAGGAGACAGAAGAATGTCTGTTCGTATATTTGGCAATAATACGGGGGAAAATATGAGTGGGAGTAACCTGCATTCAATTGCCTTTCCCTTTATGTTTGTCATGTTGTATGGCACGGGGTTTGTTGGTGCAAAATATGGCTTGCCTTTTGCGGAACCTGTAACGTTTTTGGTCTGGCGCTTTGCCATTGCTGCTTGCGTTGTTGCAGGGCTGGGGGTGTTTTTTAAGGCGAACTGGCCGAAAAGTTGGAAAGAGGCTTTTCATATCGGCGTTGCAGGTATGTTGACGGTCGGCACTTTTTCTCTTGGCGTTTTTGTCGCGATTGATATGGGGGTGTCTCCAGCCTTGTCAGCATTAATTATTGCCTTACAACCCGTGCTGATTGCGATTGTTGCACGTCGTATGTTGGGTGAAAGGCTGAACTTGTTTCAGTGGTTGGGGCTGGCCTTTGGTTTGATCGGAATTGTGTTTGTCGTTAGTCAGAAACTGGACTTTACCTCCGTTCATATCGCAGGGTTGGGCATGGCGGTGATGGGGTTGTTGGGCCTCAGTTTTGGCAATCTGTACCAAAAACGTTTTTGCGCAGATATGAATATTTTTTCAGGAGGCGCCATCCAGTCATTTGCATCTTGTGTCATGTGCCTGCCGTTCGCCTTTGTCTATGAGACAATGCAGGTGGAATGGTCCATTCAATTCATAGGTGCGCTGAGTTATATGTCCATTGGGGTCTCTATTGGTGCGTTAAGCTTGCTCTATGTAATGATCCGTCGTGGAGAAGTTAGCCGGGTTGCAAGCATTTTTTACTTCGTTCCTGTTTCAGCAGCTCTTGTTTCAAGTCTTTTATTTGACGAAAAGATTGATTTACCTGTTGCAATTGGCATTGCGATCACGGCATTGGGCGTGATGCTTGTTAATCGTCAACCAAAGAAATAGATAAATCAAAAGAGTTGAAAACTTATGGCGAAAATATTTCCTGATGACGTGGATCGTTTATCCATTCTTTGGCGGTATCTTTAAGCCAGTTGAAAAAGACTTTAACGGGTGGCCGCATAAGACGTTGAGCGGAATAAACGATGTAATAGGCGGTTTCCTCAATTTCCCATTTATTGATGGGGGTGATCAAATCCCCGGTTTCTAGCCAGTCGGCAATGAGACAGGCCCGCCCCATAAGTAATCCTTTGCCAAGGCGAGCCGCCTCACAGGCAATATGGCTATCAGAAAAGTGTATATGTTCCTTAAATTGAGGATTTTGGACACCTTGTTTTTCCAGCCATTTTCGCATGTTGTGCTTTATTCCCTTTAGATTGCCCTCGTCGTCGATGATCGGTAAGCGTATGAGGTCTCGTAAGGTGATTTCATGTGCTTTTTTCCCCAACATATCTTCCAATAATTGGGGGTGGCAGGCCGGGGCAACCGCCTCGGGCAGGAGTTTGTAGCTTTCTAATCCAAGATAGTCGCCGGTTCCATATCGAATGGCAAAATCAATATCATTTTTGTTAAGATCACAAAGTGATGTAGTGGAGATCAGATCAATTTCAATATCAGGATGTTTTTCTGTGAAATCGTTTAGTTTAGGCAATAACCATAATGTTGAAAAAGAAGGCAAGACGGAAATTCGAATGAGATTGGAAGACGTATCCATGCCAATGATATGGGATGTTGCTGTTGCAATTGCATTGATTGCGCGGGAGACTTCTTGAAAATATGCATGTCCACGCTCTGTTAAAATTAATTCACGTGTTCTGCGGTCAAATAAGGAAATTCCAAGCCAATTTTCCAAATTTCGAATTTGCTGACTGATCGCTGAACTTGAAATACCCATTTCTTTGGCAGCTGCGGCAATGGTGCCGGATCTTGCGACAATTACGAAAGCACGAATGGCATTGAGTGGGGGGAGGTTTTTCATTTTAGGTTCTGTGGCTATTTTAAGAATTTTGTTACTTAAAAATTATTGTTTATCGTGAAGAAAGGAAGCCTGAATATGTTCCTTGATCTGTTGAAGGTCGTCATGCAGCAAGGGCTGACGGGATTTCCAGAATGTTTCGATGATTGAAAAATGTGCCAGAATAAATTTTTTCAGACGGTTTGTTTCTTCCAAAATATCGTTGCGACTGCGATCACTGGTGTTGTGGGTGATGGTATCGCCAAAATGTTGCGCTTCTTGTAAGCTGGCTTGGGAAAACAGGCTGTAGTCTTCAAACCGCTTGAAACGGGGATGAATGCCGTAATCTTGTGAACGCTCATGCATTGGGGTCCGGGGTAAAAGAACAAGCGGATTGACCGAGCGGGGAATAGCCCCCAGTATCATTGTTTCTTTCATAAAATTGCAGGTGTCTTCTTCTGCCTGCGGGGCATCGGGTAGGCCCGAGAGCCACCATGTGTAGGGAACAATACCGGCTTTAACAGCATTGTTGATATTTTCAAGGATGGCATCTAAATCGCTGGGGCGGTTGACGATTTCCAGAACACGGTGCGAGCCGGTCTCGACGCCAAAATCAATACTGGCAAATTTTGCCATATGGTTTATGGCCTGAAAGCCTGTTTCGGAAAAACTGTTCGGGTGGGCGAAAATATTGATATGGTCCAGATATATATTTTGGCGTTCCATTTCATCGGCGATCTGGGCTACTATTTTATCGCCACCGATAAAAAGATTGTCCTGAATGGTAATTTGTTTGATGCCCTGATCCATGATATGTCTCATATGGGCGACGATCCATTCGGGGGAGTGAAAATGCAGTTTGTTTCGTCCTTGCAAATTCCCCATGACATGTTCAAGACAGAAGGCACATTTAAGAGGGCAACTTCCCCGGCCTGTGCTGAGTGCCGCGACAGACAGTTTTTTATTTCTGGCTTGTAAAAAGCTGTAATCGTAGAAGGGGAGGCGATCTATATTCTGGACCACGTCGGGGGCGATAATGCGGGCGTGAGACTGATTATGACTACATAAAAACAATCCGGGCATTTGCAGAGGCATTTGCCCTTCGTTTTCCAAATGCTGACAGAGGTTCAGAAGCGTTCTTTCCGCTTCGCCATTAATAATGCCATCTGCACACCCTTCTGCGGCTTTTGCCAACTGCCGGGTAAAGAGGGTTGCATGCTGCCCACCGATAACGATTTTGATGTCCGGGTAGTTTTGCCGGATCAAGCGGGCCAATTCTATGGCCCCTTTGCTGAAATGTACCCAATTTAGGGCGATAGCAACCAACAAGGGCTGGGATTCACCAATTTCGTTTATAAGATCATTCAGGTTATGGCTTTTGTTTGCCAGCAAGTTTGGGATATGTAAGCCTTTGGCGTCAAAACCGTTTTGATTGAGATAAGCACCCACACCAAGAAGACCCAAGGAGACCTGCTGATCATCAAGACTAGGGGTGACTTGCGGGATGTTGACGGGGGGCTGAATGATATAAACGCGAGATCGTGAGGCCATTTTCCGAACTTTGTTGTTAGATATTTTTTAAGGTCGTGATTTCTTGCGTTTTCAGGAGAAATAAAGAAAGGGGGCTGGATCATATTATTGTATGAAAGGTTGAATATCTACAATATCCTGTGCGTGATTGTTGTTCTGCGTTACGAAATACTTGTAAAATATACAACTTTAAGAAAAAACCATCAATGAAAATATGATACACTCCGGCGAGTGGCAGGGCTTTTATAAGCTTTATCTGGCATGTGCGTCATAACTGTGAGGTGGATAACAAAAGTTTAAGCGTGACTGTGTCAGATTACGCGCAATCTATAAAAATCTTGATTTGGAAACCATTTCTGTTTCAGGTACGGTTTCTCTCCAATGTTAAAAATTTACGGGCATTTCGCCACTAAAAGGATTCGTGATTTGTTTATTCGATCATTTACAAAAATCGCAAGTGTTGCAGCTATGGCTCTGGTTGTTGCTTCCTGCGGTGAAGAACAAAAAGGAAGCGCCGGTGCGGGTGGGCAGCGTCCGGGGGTGGCGGTCAATACAATGGTGTTGAATGCCACAAAAGTCCGTTTGTCTGAAGAAATGCCCGGTCGTACAGTTGCCTTTCGTAAAACCGATGTGCGCCCACAGGTGGACGGGATTATTGAAGCCCGCAAATTTGAAGAAGGCGCGTATGTCGAACAGGATCAGGCTCTGTATGTGATTGATCAGGCTGTTTATGTCGCTGCCCTTGATGCGGCAAAGGCAGAACTTGATCGTCAGAAGGCGACATTGAGCCAAGCGGTCAAAACACGTGTCCGTTATGAAAAATTGATTAAAACCAAGGCGTTGAGCGAACAAAAGTATGATGACGCTGTTGCGGTTGAAGCCCAGGCGCGCGCTGCTGTTGCTGCGGCCAAGGCCAAAGTGGATCAAGCCCAAATCAATATGGAAGATACAACGGTGAAAGCGCCGATTTCCGGCCAGATCGGGGCATCTGCGTTTAATGAAGGTTCCCTTGTAACGGCTAGTCAAGGCAATGCCTTGGCAACCATTACACAGTTGGACCCGATTTATGTCGATGTTATTCAGGCTGGTGGTCGTTTGCTGAAAATTAAGCATGCGGTTCAATCCGGTCGTTTGCAAGGTGTTGATGCTGGTAAAATTGACGTGACATTAACCGTTGATGCAACGGGTGTGGAATATCCTCACAAAGGGACGCTTAAATTCTCTGACGTGAGTGTGAATGAGACAACGGGGACGGTGCGTTTACGTGCAATCTTCCCAAATCCAAAACGTGATTTGCTGCCGGGTATGTTTGTACGTGGAACGGTATATCAAGGCGAATTGGACGGTGTGTTCGTTGTCCCGCAAAAAGCGGTGATGCGTCGCCCGGATGGGTCTGCCTTTGTTTATGCGGTTGAAGAAGGCAAAGCGGTGGTCAAGCCGATTACAATTGAACAATCCCAAGGAAATGACTGGTTGGTGACGGCTGGTCTCACGGATGGTGTTGAAATCGTCGTTGAAGGTTTACAGCGTATTGCACCGGGTGCTCCGGTTGTTGCGCAGTCGGTAAACGCGGCGACTGACGCCCAAACCGGTAAATAGGAACAGCGAATATGGCAAAGTTTTTTATTGACCGTCCCGTATTCGCATGGGTTGTTGCCCTTGTGATTATGTTGGCAGGCGGTCTTTCGATCTTTCAGTTGCCGATCGAACAATATCCAACCATTGCACCGCCTTCGGTAAAGATTAATACGTCTTATCCCGGCGCGTCTGCGCGTACGGTGGAAAATGCCGTCACGCAGGTGATAGAAGAACAGATGAACGGTCTGGATTATTTGCGTTATATTTCTTCTGCAAGTGATGCCAACGGTTCTGTTGAAATCACGTTGACCTTTGAAGCAGAGGCGGACCCGGATATTGCACAGGTTCAGGTGCAAAACAAACTGCAAGGCGCGATGTCCCTGTTACCGGCAGAAGTACAGCAACAAGGGGTAACGGTCTCTAAATCTGGCGGGTCCTTCCTGATGGTTGTCGGGATTGTGTCGTCTGATAACAGTCTGGATCGTTCAGATTTATCTGATTTTGTTGTGACGTCGTTGCGTGATCCGATTGCACGGGTAAACGGTGTGGGCAGCGTGCGGGTCTTTGGGGCCAAGCATGCGATGCGGGTCTGGCTCGATCCTAACAAGTTGATTAGTTATAACCTGACGGTATCTGATGTGACTTCGGCGATTGCGGCCCAAAACACCGAAGTCACAGCCGGTCAAATCGGGGGGATGCCTGCGGTTTCCGGTCAGCAATTGAACGCGACAATCACCGCACAAAGTAAGCTGCAAACGGTTGAAGAATTCGCAAATATCTTGCTGCGGGTGAATACAGACGGTTCACAGGTTCGCCTGGGTGATGTCTCTCGACTTGAAATCGGTTCGGAAAATTATGCGGTGACAGCGCGTTATAATGGGCAGCCTGCAACCGGTATCGGTGTAACCTTGGCAACAGGAGCCAACGCTTTGGATACGGCTGAAGCCGTCAAGGCACGCATGGAAGAACTAAAGCCTTTCTTCCCGCAAGGTGTAGAAGTGGTCTATCCTTATGATACGACCCCGTTTGTGAAGGTTTCGATCAAGGAAGTGGTCAATACGCTGTTTGAAGCAATTGTATTGGTTTTCCTTGTGATGCTGTTGTTCCTGCAGAACTGGCGGGCAACCCTGATCCCGACAATTGCGGTTCCTGTTGTTTTGCTGGGGACTTTTGCTGTTTTGTCTGCGTTTGGATATTCCATTAATACCTTGACCATGTTCGGGATGGTATTGGCCATTGGCCTGTTGGTGGATGACGCCATCGTTGTGGTGGAAAACGTTGAACGAATTATGCATGAAGACGGGCTATCCCCGCGTGAAGCGACCCGTAAATCAATGGATCAGATCACAGGTGCCTTGATCGGTATTGCACTTGTTCTGTCTGCCGTGTTTGTCCCGATGGCTTTCTTTGCCGGGTCTACCGGTGCGATTTACCGCCAGTTTTCCATCACGATCGTTTCGGCAATGGGGTTCTCGGTTCTGGTTGCGATTATTCTAACGCCGGCCCTTTGTGCCACGATGTTGAAACCATCCAAGCATAACCCTTATGAAAGAAAAGGCTTCTTTGGTTGGTTTAACCGTGGGTTTGATAAAACGAACCAGTTTTATCAAAATAGTGTCGGTTACATCACGGTTCGTAAATTCCGTTTTCTGATGATTTATGCGGCATTGGTTGGTGGATTGATTTTCACCTATAACCGTCTGCCGGGATCTTTCCTGCCCGATGAAGATCAGGGGATTATGTTCTCGATGCTGCAATTGCCAGCCGGGGCTTCTCAGGAACGCACGGTCGAAGTTCTCAAGAAAATTGAAAAACATTTTCTGGAGAATGAGACAGAAACGGTCAATGGCTTGTTTACCGTTGCAGGTTTCTCGTTTGCCGGTAGCGGTCAAAATACGGGGATTGCCTTTATCAACCTGAAAGATTGGTCGGAACGCAAACGTCCGGATCAATCGGTCAAGGCGGTTATTGGCCGTGCTTACGGGATGTTTGGTCAGATCAAGGAAGCAATGGTCTTTGCCTTCGCACCGCCTGCGATCATTGAACTGGGAACGGCGAACGGTTTTAACATGCAATTGGTTGACCGCAGCGGTATCGGTCACGAAGCGTTAATGGCAGCGCGTAACCAGTTATTGGGTATGGCTGCGCAAGACCCGCGTGTTGTGGGTGTGCGCCCGAACGGGATGAACGATACCCCCCAATTTGATATCAATATCGATCAGGAAAAAGCCAGTGCGCTGGGTGTCAATATTGCGGACATCAATCGTACATTGGCGACAGCCTGGGGGTCCAGTTATGTCAATGATTTCATTGAAAAGGGGCGTATCAAGAAAGTTTATATTCAAGCCGATGCCCCTTATCGGATGATGCCGGAAGATATTGCCCATTGGTATGTGCGCAACAATCAGGGGGAAATGGTTCCAATCTCGGCCTTTTCAAGTACGCAATGGACTTATGGTTCCCCGCGTCTGGAACGTTTCAACAGCTTGTCTTCCTTGAATATTCAAGGTCAGGCAGCACCGGGTGTTGCCTCCGGTGAAGCAATGGCGGCAATGGAAGAAATAGTTGCCAAACTTCCCGGCGGCATTGGTCTGGAATGGCAAGGTCTGTCATATGAGGAACAAGAAGCCGGTGAACAAGGACCAACCTTGTACCTGTTGTCGGCAATCGTGATTTTCCTCAGCCTTGCGGCCCTTTATGAAAGCTGGACCATTCCTGTATCGGTTATGATGGTTGTGCCTTTGGGGATTTTAGGTGCCGTTCTGGCGGTGATGTTGCGGGGCTTGCCCGGTGACGTTTACTTCCAAGTTGCCATTTTAACGACGATTGGTCTTTCGGCGAAAAACGCGATTTTGATCGTGGAATTTGCGCGGGACCTTTACGAACAGGGCATGGATGTGGTGGCTGCAACCGTAGAAGCCGCACGTCAACGTCTGCGCCCGATCGTTATGACCTCTATGGCCTTTACTTTGGGCGTTCTGCCACTGGCCATCAGTAGTGGTGCCGGTGCCGGTGCCCGTATTGCGGTGGGTACAGGTGTTATGGGCGGGATGATTGCAGCAACGGTGCTGGCAATTTTCTTCGTCCCCTTATTCTTTGTGCTGATTATCGGCCTGTTTGGTAGAAAGAAAAAGCCGGAAGATGAAAGCTTGGCTTCATAGAAAAGGAAGCTGAAAAAAGATAAAAAGGGAGGCGATGATGCCTCCCTTTTTTTATGATGTGGGCTTAAATTTCCTTTATAAACAGGCCATGTAATTTGCGACCGACTGTAATTTTAATCTGATTCTCCTCTTCAAAATCAGTTGCTCTCAGTTCGTGAGTTTCATCTGTGAGACGATGATCATTCATCCGAACACCGCCGTTTTTAATAAGGCGCCTGCCTTCGCTTTTACTTTTGCAGAAACCGATTTCATGCAGAAGGTCATTCACCCGAATGCCCGTGTTTAATCGCTCGTTTGAGATGGTCAATCGTGGCAGGGCTTGTCCGGTTTGACCTGTTTCAAAAGTTTGCCGTGCGGTTTCTGCCATCTGTTGTGCAATCACTGTTCCGTGACACAGGGCGGTGACTTCATTTGCCAGTCGTTTTTTGGCTTCATTGATCTCTGCCCCTTTTAGGGATGCCATTGCGTTTATCTCTGATAAGGGCACTTCTGTAAATAAACGTAAAAAACGTAAGACATCATCATCTTCCGTATTGCGCCAAAATTGCCAGAAGTCCCAAGGCGAAAGCCGATCTTCATTCAGCCAAACAGCCCCGGAGGCCGTCTTTCCCATTTTTGCACCTGACGAGGTTGTTAGCAGTTTTGTCGTTAGGCCAAACAAGTTTTGTCCATTTATGCGGCGACCCAATTCGATCCCGTTGACAATATTACCCCATTGATCAGAGCCGCCCATTTGCAGGACACAGCCAAACCGTTTGGACAGTTCAACAAAATCGAAGGCTTGCAAAATCATGTAGTTGAATTCCAGAAAAGTCAGGGGTTGTTCCCGATCCAGGCGCGATTTAACAGAGTCAAAACTCAACATTCTATTGACAGTGAAATGGGGACCCACATCGCGCAGAACGGACAGGTATTTTAAGTCATCCAGCCAATCGGCGTTATTCACCAGAACGGCATCGTTTGGCCCATCGCCAAAGGTCAGGTATTTTGAAAACACCTTTTTGATCCCGGCGATATTGGCGGCAATTTGGTTGTCATTCAGAATGGGACGTGTGGTATCGCGAAAGCTGGGGTCGCCAATACGTGTGGTTCCGCCGCCAATTAATACGATGGGTTTATGTCCGCATTTTTGTAGCCAACGCAATGTCATAATTGACATGAGATGACCGACATGCAGGCTGTCAGCCGTTGCATCAAAGCCAATGTAAGCGGGTGTCACCTGCTTTGACAGCGTTTGGGCAAGTGCGTCTGTATCACTGCATTGATGGATAAAACCACGGTCCTGCAAAACGTGTAAAAAGTTCGGTACGTCTTGATTGTGTGCAGATTGGGTCGTCATGGAAACATTCTCCGAATAAGGGGCCGATGTTCGGAAAGAATGTTTGAGAAGAGGACATGCTACCGAACGACGGCAGCATGTTGATCAATTTTAAGAATCGAACGAGGACACCGCCATATGTGGCAGCGCATAATATGTAGCACTATGGAATATACGTTCGATCATGGGGATGATTTACTCCTCTTTTAGCTCAAGGTCCAGAAGATTTTATCCGGTTTTCTTTTCCAATCGCCAGATGCTTTCCTGTGCTTTGTGTTTGCCGTGAACACCGCCGTCAACATTGATACGGTCCAGCAGTTCAAAGGTGTAAAAAGCATCGTAATGATAATGAACTTCTTCGGGATGAATGGAAAACGGTGGACCTTGCACAAGGTCTTGGTCGTATTCGTAGGTGATCAGTAATTGTGGGGCGCAATGGGTTAATGTCATCAGGTGTTTGGTGTATTGATGACGCATGTTTTCGGGAAGGGCAACCAGTGCGGCACGGTCATAAACCGCATCAATCGGGGCGATTTGTTCGGCTTTCAGATGAAAGATATCACCGACAAAAATATCAATGTTCGGTGCACTGTAATGGATCAGGTCACCTTGGACTGTGCGTGTTGGTGTGATTTCCAATTCTTTGAATAACTGGATGATGGCGCTTTCAATCAATTCTGCCCCGACTACACGGTAGCCATGCCCCAACAACCATGCAATATCGCGGGTCTTGCCGCATAAAGGCAGAAAAACGCTTTGGTTGGGGGAAAGGTGAAGGGTGTGAAAGTAACTGGTCAGCAGTTCATTGGGACGACCTTCATGGAAGCCAAGTTTGTTGTTGTCCCATTTATCTTGCCAAAAATGATGTTCCATCTGTTTTTCCTGATGTTGTTTATCTCTGTAAGTTGCTGTAGGCTACAAGCTTAAGTTAACTTGAGGTCAAGGTAAAAAATGACATCCCCTTTGATTTTAGATATCGGTGAAGTATCCCGTCAATCGGGCTTGGCGGTTTCCACTTTGCGATTTTATGAAGAAAAAGGTTTGATCCAATCGTGTGGTCGCCGGGGGATGCGCCGTTTGTTTGAAGCCAGTGTTCTATTACGTTTAGCCTTAATTTCACTGGGGAAAAACGCTGGTTTTTCATTGGATGAAATGGATGAAATTTTTACTTTCCAAGACGGTGTAAAGATTGACCGTAATCGCCTTGTAAATAAGGCAGATGAACTGGATGTGAAAATTCGCCAGCTGAAAGCCGTGAGTGAAGGCCTACGTCATGCCGCAGATTGTTCCGCCCCCAGCCATTTGGAATGCCCATCATTCCAACGTTTGTTGGATGGGGCATTGCAGAAAAACAAAGTCAAACGTAAGGCTAAGGGCGTTTAGGTGGCCCAAATCGTAAAGATTGGCGTCCCACTGGCGAAAGGGCAGGCAGCATTTCATAAATAAAATCTTCAATCGCCGTATCGGTTTGTGCACGAGATTGACGCATGGTGTCATGGATTTCTTTGATGGTTTCCAAATCCAGTGGATCCCTTTTTACAACTTCGGCCAAATGATCCAAAATCCGGTGCATGTCTTTGGCCCCAGTGCGCATGCTTGGGGTATGTTTGGCCAATAATTCTTCGAAGACGATTTTGTCTTGACCCTGCAGGTCTTCCCCCATGCGTTTAAACATATGTTCAGGTGAAGGTGGGCCGGGGGGCGGTCGATGAAACTGTGTGGTGCCAAGTATAATATAGCTGATCAAAATGACATTAAGGAATAAAGACCCCCATGCCAACAGATTGCGCCAATGGTTTTTTAACATGCCAGCCATTCCTAGAAGCCTCCATACAGATAGGAACTAGCCAGTACATAGGAGGTTAAATCGTTATTCTGTGTGAGATGACCGAACCATAAAACACCGGCGGCGATACAGGCTGCACCCAACCCGGCGAGAATGCCGTCTTTCAAGGAAAGTGCCCGAAAAAATACAGGGCGATTGAAAGGGATAGACATGAAGATACGATCTTCCAGACGTGACAGACGCGGGGCAGATGTATCGACCTTAAAGGCATCAAGCCAGTGTTTGAGTTGTTGATCAGTTGTTTTTGTCATCGGCCCAGCCTTCTATACCCAAATCAGTCAGCCTTGCTTTTAAAGCATGTCGTGCGCGATGAAGCAAGGCCGTTACCGCGCCGGGTGTTAAATCCAGTATTTCTGCGATTTGCGGGGCGCTCAATCCTTCATAATATGAAAGAACGATGACGACACGCTGTTGATTAGTCAGTTCAAAAAACAGATTTTGGATGATGTCCTGTAATTGCTTTTCGTGAATGTGTGATAACGCATCTTTTTGACGTGAGGGGAAAATATCGATTTGTTCAATCGGTATATGTTTAATTTGTCGAAATTTGTCGATACACAGATTAATCGTTACGCGATAGAGCCACGTCTTAAGCTGTGCGTTGCCTTTTTGGTCCCAGCTAGCGGCCTTGTGCCACAATTTAATCATGACTTCCTGTGCGATATCTTCGGCGCTGTGGTTGTCAACGATCATACGTTCTGCGGTTTTCAAGACGTAAGGGAGGTGGCGTTGTATCAAAGAATGGAAGGCGTCTTGATCACCTATGGCCATGCGATCGAGAAGCTCGGCATCCGTCTTTTGTTTTCCAAAAGCTGCCCTCAAAGCCTTACTTCCATCCTTTGCGACAAATGTGTCTCACACGTGCATCTTATAAGGATGCAAGGGTCTGCTGCTGCAATGTTGCCAAATTGGCGGCATTAGCATAGGCACTGCTGGCATCAGAATAAGCGGAATTACGATATTGTTCCAATTCCTTCTGAATGAGTTCAAGAATATTTTCTTCGTCGGATGTGCTTTCGCTTTCATCTGTATCATCGGTTGAAGAAACAGAAGTGGTATCGTCTTCGTCACTTGTTGTTGTGCTGCTTTCTTCCAAAGCTTCCAACAAGGCAGACATCATGCCACCGCCCATCATACCACCAGGTGGTGGTGGCGGAGGTGGCGGGGCACTGGCAAATTCATCTTCTGTGACGAAACCGTCAGCGTCGCTATCCATTTGGGAAAAAAGATCGGTAGAAGACGGTGCACCAGCCGGTGCATCGGCGGGTTTTGCCGCCTCGAATTCTTCCAGTGAGAATTGTCCATCGCCATCATTATCGATTTTAGCGAACATTTCTTCACGGCGCTGACGGGTATAGTCAAGCGCACTACTGGAACCATAAGAACTAATGGAGTCCATTTTACTCTCCTTTAAGGGCAAGGGAACATGTTCATTCTGAACAAGATGCATACCAAATGAGATGCACAAATAGTTACACGGATGACAAAGCAAAAACCTTACGCAAGAAAATGATTTTTTTTCGAGAAGGTAAAAAAGACTTGAACAGAACTGTAAAATCTATAAATTAATAATGATTATTAATTGCATATAAGTAATTTGGAAACGAGGTGTAGGATGCAATCGGTTCAGGCTTATTCTGTCAGGCAATTTCAGCAATGGATCAATAACAATGCCGGATCGTTATTACGTGCGGTGATCTATACGGTTGGTCACTTTTTTATTGCAGCAACCTGTGTTTGGTATTTTACCGGAGCCAATTTTTCAGCTGCAATCACCGATGCGATTGTGGAACCTTTGATCAACGGGTTGTGGTATTTTATTTTGGATCGGTTTTGGGCCAGTCGGTTTTCGTGATCGAAAATTTGTGAAACCCCATTCTTTTTAAAGGGTCACCCCCCAGAATCACGACTGGGAACCCAAGTTGTTGCGAACCCTTCGACAACGATTTCGCCATTGACTTCACACGTTGTGTCCAGTTCGACAAAGTTCTTTTCCGGGATCAACTTGCGGACAACCACACGGGCATTGACGGCATCCCCGATAAAAACGGGTTTTCTAAACTTAATCTCTTGATTGACATAAAGGGCACCGGGGCCGGGCAGACGACAGCCGACAAGGGTAGAAATTAAACTTGCAGAGATAAAGCCATGTGCAATGCGGGTTTTGAAACGGGTATGTTTGGCAAAATCTTCATTCAGGTGAATGGGGCAGGTGTCGCCTGAGACACCGGCAAACATATTAATGTCGGCTTCGGTGACGGTTTTGCCGAAACTTGCGGACATGCCGACTTCAATATCTTCAAAACAATAACCGAATTGTTCCTGAATATGGACGGGAATATTGTTCATGGCAGCCTCGTGTTTGCTTAATTTCTGAATGCTTATGATAAGCAAGACATGCAACAAAGGGCAGCGAACAATTGTGAAAAATTGTATAGGTACAAAAAAACGACCCCTTCCTGAAATCCGGAAAGGGCCGTTTTTTACATAGCTTATGTACGCAGACCGGGGGGGAATTATTCCGCCGGAACCGTTTGCATTTTCAGGCCGACAACGTCCTGCATCATGCGGATAACCTGTGCGCTGTAACCGGACTCGTTATCGTACCAGACGTACAGTACGAGACGGTTGCCATCCACGATGGTTGCCAAGGAGTCAACCACACCAGCGTGTGTCGAACCTACCATGTCTGTAGAGACCAGTTCAGAAGAGGTGGTGTAGTCGATTTGATCCTGCATTTCGGAATTCAGCGAAATATTACGCAGGTAGTCGTTCATCTCTTCCTTGGTGGTTTCTTTGCCAAGGTTCAGGTTCATAATAGCCATAGAAACGTTCGGTGTCGGTACGCGAACGGCGTTCCCCGTCAGTTTACCTTTCATTTCCGGCAGACATTTACCAACGGCACTGGCAGCGCCTGTGCTGGTCAGTACCATATTCAACGGCGCAGAACGACCACGACGATCACCTTTGTGGTAGTTGTCGATCAGGTTCTGGTCGTTGGTGTAAGAGTGGATGGTTTCCACGTGACCGTTTTCGATACCAAATTCGTCGTTGATGGCTTTCAAAACCGGTGTGATGGCATTTGTTGTACAGGATGCCGCACTTAAGATGGTGTCGGTTGCTTCGATGTCACCGTGGTTTACACCGTAAACGATGTTTTTGATGTTGCCTTTACCCGGTGCTGTCAAAAGGACTTTGGAGGCACCCGGACATTTCAGGTGCTGGCCGAGGCCTTCTTCATCGCGCCACATGCCGGTGTTATCAACGACCAACGCATTTTTAATGCCGTATTCGGTATAATCGACGTCTGCCGGAGAATTGGCGTAAATGACTTTAATGTAAACACCGTTTGCGATAATGGCACTTTCTTCCTCGTCCACTTTGATGGAACCATTGAAGGCACCGTGTACGGAATCGCGGCGCAGCAGGCTGGCGCGTTTTTTCAAGTCACCTTCTTTACCGCCACGAACGACGATCGCACGCAGGCGCATTTTGTTGCCGTCACCAACACGTTCGATCAACATACGGGCAAGCAGGCGACCAATCCGGCCAAAACCGTAAAGGACGATATCTTGTGGCTCGTCCAGAATTGTACCTTTACCCGTGTTGATGCAACCCAGTTGATCTTTCAGGAAGGTTTCAACGTCGCCACCTTTTTTCATAAAATCATAGCACAGACGGCCAAGATCAACGCGAGCCGGTGCCAAATCCATGTTGGACATGGCTTGAACCAGTTCCAGACTTTTGGGAATATCAAGCTCTTCGCCAACCATTTGCAATGCATAACGGTGAGCTTTGATGATGTCGATGGCGGAGTTGTTCAGAAGACGGCGACCGAAGATTCTGATTGTCACGCCATTGTCGCGATAGAGTTGGCCAACCAGCGGAATCATTTGTTCAGCAGAGCTTTGCTGTTCTTTCCACTTCGCGAAGTGCGAGGCACTCGAATTCGTCATGCTCAATTTCCCTTTGTCATATAAAGTACATGTAACTTACATGCAGAAATAACCATCACGGAAAAAGCTGCCGAACAGACGCTGTCAGTGTTGCCAGTGCCGATCTTGCGTTTCCAGATGGCTCCAAATTCTGTGGGGTAGATAGCAAAACTGACACAAAAAAGAAACCCTAAACTGCATGGGGTGAGGGTAGGTTTAACGGGATTTTTCTAGAAACCATAGAAAACGGGGATAAACAGGCTGAAGACAATCCAGATAATAAAGACCAGCGGTGTTCCTGCGACAATAAAATCTTTGAAACTGTAACGTCCCGGTGCCATGACCAGCAAGTTGGTTTGATAGCCAATAGGGGTTGCAAAGGCACAGTTCGCGGCAAAGACGACCGCCACGGCAAAGGCGCGTGGATCGACCCCCAGTTCATTCGCCATTGAAACGGCGATTGGTGTAAACAGGACGGCACAGGTCTGTGTTGACAGCACGTTGGTCAAGATGGCGATGAGCAAGAACAAGGTTGACAGCACGGTGCGCGGACCAGCCCCATCCAGCATATCGACAACGCTATGCGCCAAATAGCTGGCGGCACCCGTTGCCTGCATGGCAGCCCCCAAGGCAAGGGCAGCCCCCACCATTGTAACGATTTTTGAATCGACTGCACGCACGGCCTGGCGAACATTCAATGCACCGATTGCCACCATTGCCGTTGCCCCCAAAAGAGCACACGTCACCGTGGGCAGTATCCCGGTACCAGCCAGTACAACAACGCCGAGAAATATCGTTAAGGCCCGTCTTGCATGGTGAACGGCAGGGAGTTCTTCCTTAGACCATTCCAACAAAATGACGTCACGGTTTGAGCGCAGATTGTGAATATCACGCGGGTGGCCCTGAACCAGCAGAACATCGCCTGATTGCAGGCGGATGTCGTCCATACGTGCCCGGATCATGCGCGAACGTCGTTGGATACCAATGACCTTGCAGGCCGAACGCTGTGCAAATGTTGTATTTTGTAAGGTTTGCCCAGATAGTTGCGAGGTCGGCGGCAGCATGACTTCGACCAGCATGCGGTCACGGTTGCGAATTACATCGTCATCCCCATCATCAACAGTTTCGTCGCCTTCCATCGAGGCAAAGGATTTTTCGATCAATTCAGGATGATGCGGTTCTAGAAGACCGTTATTTTGGGTGAGAACCTCGGTAATGACTTTCCGTGTGGCTGCAACGACCAAAATGTCGCCGGGTTGGATTTTATGATCTTCAAAGGGCGGCAGGATGGTAAGACCTTGATGCTGGATCATACGCACCGTCATATCTGGCAGTTCTTTGAAAAAACCACCCATGGAACGTTTGCCGACCAGTTTGGCACCGGGGGCGACGGTCAGTTGTGCAATAAAATGCTTGCCGCTATGTCGGTTTTCATTTTCTTCACCACTGCGGTCCGGCAGCAGGCGCGGCATGACAAAGACAACGTAAATCAGCCCCGTTCCGGCCAAAACGAGACCGGGAATGGTAAAATCGAAAAATTTAAATGGTACTTCACCTAGTTGGATCAGGGCGGAATTCACCAGCAGGTTTGTCCCTGAGCCAATTAACGTGATCATCCCGCCGAGAACAGCAGCCGCACTTAACGGCATCATCACCTTGGATGCAGACTTATTAATGCGGGCGGCCAAGGCTTGCATAATGGGGATGAAGATGACGACAACGGGGATATTATTCAGCATGGATGAAATCAGCATGCCGACAATCAAAGTCAATAAGATGGTCAGCCATGTATTTTTCCCGCCGAGTTGCAGCAGGAACTGGGCACCGCGTTCCAAAACCCCGGTGCGGACCATGCCTTGCCCGACAACCAAAAGAGCAAGGACGGTAATCAGGCCGGTATTGGCAAACCCCAGCAAGAGATTGTGCGGCGATAACAGGTTGCTGCCCTGATCGTCCAATACCGGAAATATATGGAAAATAACCATGATGACGCCTAACGTCACCAGAGAGGTCAGTTCTACGGGGATGTCTTCAACCGCATAGGCGATCAGGGCGGCGATAATAATGATGTAGGTTAACCACATCTGGAAGTTCGGCCCGAAGATGTCCATGACGAGTTGCTGCATAGTGCCCCTTAGTTTTTTTATTCTTTGCGAATATCAGATATCGCCTATGGCGCGGCTCTACACAAGTATTTTTCGCTATTTTCCTAAAGTTAATCCCATTGGGACGATGTCTTCATGTTCGGTATGGTGGGCCTTCTGATCCATTTTAAAGCCGTGTTTCTGATAAAAGGATAAGGCAGGGCCAAGACGTTTGAGTGTTTCAAGTTCCACTTTTTCGACATGGTTTTTACGCAGAAAATTTAATGTATATATCAAAAGCTGGTCTGCGATTTTTTGTTTGCGATAAGAGGGCAAAATATACAGACGCTTCATTTCATAGACATGATTGCTTTTGGGGCGATAAGCAATACAGCCGCAAACATGTCCGTCTTTTTTGGCGAGAAAGATAAAGGTTTTGTCCGCGCCATATGTGGTGCGTTCTTCTTCATATGCCGGAAAACAAACATTTTCATTTAATTCGACGCGATATTGTTCAACCAGCTCAAAAAACAGGTCAAGTTCGCTATCGTTTTGTGCATGGACAAAAGTCAGAGACATTTTTTTGAACCTTTATGAAATATTGATGCGTCCTTCCAGATAAAGAACCGCTTTGCCGAACAGGTCGATGCGATCCCCACGTAAATGGCACAGGATATTGCCCCCACGTTCAGAAACCTGACGGGCGGAAAGTTC
Organism: Terasakiella sp.; assembly: GCA_965230775.1. GTDB lineage: Bacteria > Pseudomonadota > Alphaproteobacteria > Rhodospirillales > Terasakiellaceae > Terasakiella. Next base: position 1,586,296 of record CBDDLQ010000006.1, on the reverse strand, counting down.
TGTTTTACCGAGCTTTTCGGACCAATAAGGGGCAGATACACAATGGGCGGACCCTGTCACCGGGTCTTCGGGGATGCCGTGTTCGGGCACAAAAACGCGCGAGACAAAATCATGTTTTTCAGAAGGGGCTGTTAAGATAAAATTGCCGGGGGCAATTTTCATAAGGGTATTAAAATCCGGTTTTGCTTTGACCACGTCTTCTTCGCTGTCGGTAAGTACAAGCGAGAAAATGCTTTGTTCACAGGTCAGGACACCGTTTACTTTGGCATCAATAATCTTTTCCAACCCATCCGGGGTGGTAACAGGATGGGCTTTGCGTGTGGGGAAATCCATGACGAAACCGTCGTCTTTGCGCCGAACGATTAAATCACCACTCATACTTTCAAATGTAACCGCATCGCCATTGTACCCAAGCTTATTGTAAAGAAGAAAAGCACTGGCCAAGGTGGCATGCCCGCACAGGGGGATTTCGACGGTTGGGGTGAACCAACGCAGATGGAAGCCTTTGTCTGTGGGCACAAAGAAGGCCGTTTCTGCAAGGTTGTTTTCTGCGGCAATCTTTTGCATAAGGTCGTCCGGCAACCATTTATCCAAGGGAACAATGGCTGCCGGATTTCCACCGAACAATTCATCGCTAAACGCGTCAACTTGATAAATTGGGAGATTCACGGGATAGGTCTCCTGTTAGAATTATTCGGCGAAATGAATATTGATACGACGGTTTAATTTGCCCTTTTTTTCGATCTTTCCGATGCGAATGGGGCCAATTTCACCGGTGGATTTGACATGCGTGCCACCACAGGGTTGATAATCCACCTCTGCAATGCGAATGGTGCGTACCTGTCCTTGGCCCATTGGCGGTTTGACGGACATAGTACGGATAAGGTCCGGGTTTTCTTCCAGTTCGCTATCTGAAATGGCAGAAATTTCAACGGGTTTATCGGCGGTGATTTCTGCATTGATGGCCTCGGCAAGTTCGTCTTTGTCCGGGACTTCGGGCAAGTCAAAATCCAGCCTGCTTTTTTCCAATCCGATAGAGCCACCGGTAACAGCACCGTCAACTTTTGAACACATGATATGCAGGGCCGTATGCATGCGCATCAAGGTATAGCGACGGTCCCAGTCGATCTGGGCGGTAAGTGTTTCGCCAACGTTTGGTAATGGTGTGCCTTCTTCAACCAAATGCAGGTGTGCCCCGGTGTCGCGATCTTTGAGCGTATTGGCAATTGTGATGGTGCGTCCATCGCTGAGGGTAAATGTCCCGCTATCACCGGGTTGACCGCCTCCTGTAGGATAAAAGACGGTTTGATCCAGAACAATGGCATTGTCCTGTACGGCGCTGACAGTTGCGGTGCATTCTTTTAGATATGAATCATCGCGAAACAATTCTTTGGTCATAATTTTCTTCCCCTCTTTGTTATAGGACGATCGACAGCACCATAATCAGCGCCAGCGATACATAAAGTATGCGGGTTCTCAGCGGATTATCAATGAGAAAGCCGCGCATATAGCTGCCTGCGAAAATCCAGGTTCCACAAACCATATTGGACAAAGTAAAGATCACGGCACCGGTTACATTATCTAATCCGAACGAGGTTGCCCCGGCAAAGGCCATCATCAATCCCTTGGGGTTGATCCATTGAAAGGCAGCGGCTTGGAAAAATCCCCATGGGCGATCATCAGCCTTTTCATCGTGGAAATTGGTTGAGGCCGTGGCAATTTTAATGGCGATATAGATGAGCAAAGCCATTGCAACATATTCCAGAACCTCAATCGTTCCTTCCGGTAGTAAAGGGAGAATGCTGCCGACACACAGAAACATGAACCCAAAACCCAGATTAATACCCAAAAGATGGGGGAGGGTCCGGCGTATGCCAAAACGCAAGCCAGAGGCCATCAACATGGAATTGTTCGGTCCGGGCGTAATGGATGTGATGAGGGCAAAAAGGGCGAAATTCAACATGGTGTTTTACTTCTTTTCAGAAAATCCAACTTTAAGGTATTGAGGGCCAATCCGGTTAAAATAAGCATTGCGGCAAGAATGGTCAGGGTGGAAATCTCCTCCCCCAGTAACAGGGCAGCGGAACTCATACCGAAAATCGGCACAAGCAGGGAAAAGGGGGCGACATATGCGGCTTGATAAGTCCGCAACAAAAAAGCCCATACCCCGAAACCGGCCAATGTTGCGATAAAGGCAAGGTAAAACACACTGAATGTCCCCATCGCATTAATATGACTTAAGGCCTGTACCATAACGTCCCCACCTTCCAGCCAATAAGAGATAGCGAACAGGAAGGGGGCGCTGATTGCGCTCACCCAGATCATTAAATGAAGCGGGTTTTTACTGGCCGCCTGTTTCATGGCAAGGTTGGCAAGTGCCCAACAGATTGCAGCCGTAATGACAAATAGCAATCCACCAATGGCCCCGTATTCCTGCATACGTTCACTGACGATTAATCCCAAGCCACCAAACGCAAATCCCATGCCGAGGAGTTGACGGATGCCCGGTTTTTCATCCAGCAAGAAGAAGGCGAAAATAACCGTGAAGAAAGCTTGTGTTTGCAAAACCAACGAGGATAACCCCGCACCGGCCCCCAAATTCATGCCGATAAATAATAAATTGAACTTAAAAATGGCAAGGCTGAGCGCAATCGCGACAATCCATTTAAGAGGGGCTGGTGGTGTTTTCCAGATGAAAACAATGGGTAGACCTGCCAAGGCAAAGCGCAATGCAGAAAGCAAAATGGGCGGGAAACTGTCCAGTCCGACTTTAATGATGACGAAATTGATCCCCCATGCTGCCATGACGCATATGGCCAAAAATATATGTAATGGTCTCATGGTTAGGCTTTCCAAAAAGGTTTGTTGGCTTCGGCCTGAATTTGCGCACGGGTTAAGCCGACATCTATTAATGTCGTATCTGTTATGCTTTTTAATTTTTGGCGATGATGCCAACGTTCGTGCCAGCGCATCACCGTTGTCACAAGCTGGAGAATGTCCGCACGTACCATGCGCAGACCTGCCTTTGCCCAATTGCCCCAGCTTGGCAGCGGGGCAGTTTTTGTTTCGAATGTATCGATACAATCCTGTCTCATCGGTCTAAACTCCGCTTGTGTTTTAAAAATACTTGATGACATTTAAGGTAAAATTGATACAATGAGCTGTCAAACAATACATTGTCACCATGACAATTTTTTTAGGAATTCTAAAATGTCTCAATGGAAACCGCAAATTGATCACCGAAAAGGTCCGCGTTATCTTGCGATTGCCGATGCAATCGGGGAGGCTATTCGGGAAGGAAGCCTGAAATCGGAAGAGCGATTGCCCACCCATCGAGATTTGGCGTATGACCTTGGCGTAACTGTTGGGACTGTCAGCCGTGCCTATGCAGAAGCGGTGCGCCGGGATTATGTGGTTGGTGAAGTGGGGCGTGGGACTTACGTGAAGCCGACCATTGATGAACCGGACATGCCGTTTCATATCCCGGATAATCTGGATCCTAATCTCATTGATTTCAGCATGAATATTCATACCGAAGGCGAGGGGGTTGAAATCCTGCGTCGTGCCTTGATGGTCTTGGCTCAAGCCCCCGGATTAGGCGCGTTGATGCGTTATCAGGCGGAGCAAGGGATGGAACATCACCGAGTATCCATGGCGAAATGGGCGCAAATGCATGGGGCACCTTATGACCCGGATCGCATTGTTGTTTCCTGTGGGGTGCAACATGCCATGACCTTGGCTTTAATGTCGTTGGTGAAATCGGGAGACACTTTGTTGTGTGAGGAATATTCTTACCCCGGTATCAAGACGCTTTCCACCCAGTTGGGGGTGAAAATGCAGGGGTTGCCTATGGATGAATATGGCTTGATCCCGGAACGCCTTGAAGAAGCTGTGATAAACACTGGCGCGCGCGTCCTTTATTGTATGCCCAATTATCAAAACCCAACCAGTGCGACCATGAATTTGCAACGCCGTCGTGATATTGCCGCAATTGCACAACGTCACGGTTTGTGGATTGTGGAAGACGATATTTACGGATTTTTACATGAAGAACCGGGAAAGTTTCCACCATTTGCCAGTTTGTTACCAGAACAGACTTTCTATCTGAACGGGGCTTCCAAAAGTGTCAGCCCGGGGTTGAGGGTCGGGTATGTTTTGGCGCCCAAGAAAAAAGTGCCAACGGTGGCGGCTTGTGTGCGACTGAGCAATTGGATGGTGCCGCCTTTGAATGTGGAATTGATGTCGCGCTGGATCGAAGATGGCACAGCAGAATACTTTATGGATTGGCATCGTAAGGAAGCAGCTGTCCGTCAGGAAATAATGCTGGAACATATTACGCGCGGCACTTTGCATCGTGCGCCCAATACCTACCATACATGGCTGGAACTGCCAAAACCGTGGACGGCAGAAATGTTCTGCCTGCGTGCGCGCGAACGTGATGTATCCATCATGCCTGCCCATGTTTTTTATATCGGTAAGGGCACACCGTTGAATGCTGTTCGCATTTGTTTTGGTGCCCCGCCAACCCGTGAAATGGTGGAAGAGGGCATGTCGAGTCTTGCCCAATTATTAAGCGAGGAAATTCATGCTTTTCATAATGTTATGTAAATAACAGGTATAAAAGAGGCAACAAAACGGCTGTTGCCAAGGCGTTTAACCCCATGCCGAGGCCGGCAAAAGCACCGGTGGTTTCGTGGACGCTCAGTTTACGGGCCGTTCCGATTCCGTGCGAAGCGATACCAATCGCCAATCCGCGCGCCTTTTTATTTTTAACGCCAACCAAATTTAGGACCATCCCGCCAAAGACAGCGCCGATAATCCCGCAGAGAATAACTAAAACAGCAGTCAGCGACGGGGTGCCGCCGATGATTTCGGATAATCCCATTGCAACGGGCGCTGTTACGGATTTGGGGGCGAGGGACAAGAGGGTCTCGCGTGATCCCCCCATTAGTGCAGCAATGCCAACACCGCTGAAAATGGCAAAGAGGCAGCCGGCGATGATCGTCATAATTATGGGCAAAAGTGCTGCCTTGACATGATGGATGTTTTTATAAAGCGGGACAGCAAGGGCCACTGTGGCAGGTCCAAGCAGAAAATGGATGTATTTGGCCCCGTTGAAATAGGCTTGATAATCGGTTTTGGTGATCATCAGAACGGTTGAGACCAAGACGATGGAAATCAAAACAGGGTTGGCAAGCGGGGATTGCTTGCATTTTTTGTTGATCCAGTCCCCCAGCACGAAACACGCCAGCGTCAGGCAAATACCCAGCAAAGGGCTTTGTGCCAAATGATCCCAAAGTGTGTAAAATCTATCCATTGCGCCGGTCCATAAAATTCATAATCAGGCCGCAAAAGGCGATTGTCAGCAAGGTGGCGATAATTAATGATGCGGTGATCGGTAGCCATTCACGCGCAATGAGGTTGAAATGCAAGGTCACACCGACCCCTGCCGGGACAAACAACAAGGCAAGATATTTCAATAGACCGCTTGCGGCGTGATCCAGTCCTTGCGGTAATCCCTTGTTGATCAATAATCCGACCAAAAGCAGAGCCATGCCAACGACAGGACCGGGAATGGGGAGATCGGCAAGATAGACAATGGCCTCGCCCACCAATTGCAAGAGACAGAGGAGGAAAAAAAAGGGGAGCATATCTTAGAGAGCCTCTTTTAAAAAATCTGCCAGCATACGAAATTCATCACATCGCCCAGATGTTTTACGCCAAACCAGTCCGATGTCACGGGGCGGCGCATCTTGATCCAAGGCAATGGTTTTAAGCCCGGTGCCTTGTGTAATGCCTGCTCGTACCGCCATTTTGGGCAATAGAGTCAGGCCCAGACCATTTGCGACCATTTGAACAATTGTTGATAAACTGGTAGCGGCAAATTCATTTGCATTTTTATTTTTGGGCCAGGAACAAGCGGCAAGGGCATGATCGCGCAGGCAATGCCCCTCTTCCAACAAAAGCAGATTTTCTTCGAACAAATCTTGATTGCGAATGGTCTTTTTCTTGGCGAGACGATGGTCCGGTGCAAGGGCACAGTAAAAGGGGTCCTGCATAAATATTTGGCTGTCAATGCCGTCATGTTCATAAGGTAGTGCCAAAATCAGCAAGTCCAGTTGCCCGTCATGCAGGGCGTTAAGCAAGCGTTCGGTTTGGTCCTCTTTTAAATAAAGGACTAAATCGGAATAGGCGCTGCGAACCTTTGTCATCAAATTGGGTAACAGGTAAGGGGCAATAGTCGGAATAACCCCAACACGTAGTTCTCCTTGTAAAGGTTTGCCTTTGGCATGGGCCAATTCCATTAAGGCATCAGCTTGCAGGACGATTTCTTTGGCGCGTTCCAGAATGTCGTGAGCCTGCGGTGTCAGCAGAACGCTTCGTCTGGTGCGTTCAAATAATTGCAGACCGAGAATGTCTTCAAGTTCCTTGATTGCAGCACTTAAGGTCGGTTGTGTGACAAAGCAGGCCTGTGCGGCATGGCCGAAATGTTTTAATTCGGCCAAGGTGATAAAATATTTGAGGTGCTTCAGAGTATAAATCGCATTCATAGGAAATATCTATAAAATATAATAAACTGATTGGCAAACTTGTAGTTGGTGTATCTTGGCTGCAATGTGCGCTTTTTTATGTTCTTTTCAGGCAAAAGGTGGCATAAATCTCCCATAATAAAAAATAGAGAAGCTGTCGGAGATAGAGAGTGATATGGGGCAGGAACGATTTAATGAAGTGACAGTCGTTGTGGCGGACCCTGATCCGCGCGCGCGTACAATCGCAAAAAAAACATTAATCCAGGCAGGATTTCGCAAAATTCTAACGGGACATTCTCTGGCGTTTGTGAAGCAAAGCTTTGATATTGAGATGCCAGAATTGCTGATTGCAGAAACCGAATTGCCCGATGGGGATTTCAGTGAATTTGTCAGCGATCTGCGCCATCATAAAATCGGCAATAACCCTTTTCTTGTTGTATCGGCATTGACGGCCAATCCGACGCCGGAAATTGTGAAGAAGGTTATTCAGGCTGGGGCGGATGATTTATTGTCCAAACCTTTCACGGTTGAAACCTTATTGCGTCGTGTCGGACGGTTGATCCATGAACGCAAACCTTTTATTGTAACAGGGGATTATGTCGGACCAACCCGGCAGGCAAAATCACAAAAAGAAGCCAATGCAGAACGTTTTGTTGCCCCCAATACATTAAAGGCCCGTGCCCTGAATGAAGGCAGTGTGGATGAAGTGCAGGCGATGGTTGATGCGGCGATCTCGCAAGTTAACAACAAGGCCTTGGAAGCGCACGCCGAAGACGTGAACGAATTGGTGACTATTCTTGTACCACGCCTGACGGAAGGTCAAATTGATGCAACATCACGGTTGTGTCTGGACCGTTTGCGTTATGCGTCTGAAGATGCCAACCGTCGTTTGGGCGGCACGGAATACGACCATGTCTCGGATTTATGTCAGACGTTGCTGGGGGTTGTGAACAGCATTCGCAATAGTGGCAGTATGCCCACACCCAAGGATGTGCGCTTGCTTGATCCGTTGAATAAAGCCGTTCAACTGGGTTTTGATAAAAACGCAGATAAGGCGACGGCACGTCAAATTTCACAAGCGATTTTGGCGAAAATCAACGCCTGATTTTGGCGATTTATTCCTTTTCCAATGTGATGTAACGACTGACTTTTTTTAGCTCGTTCACGCTGGCGCCTGCCTCGACCATTGTCTTTGCCTCTGTTGGGTTTTCAATGATGCGGGCACATAACATGTCAATGCCATAATTGAACAGGCGGGGGCTTAAAGGGGTCATCGGGCCGACCAGCAAGGTCTGGGCATTTCCTTTGGTATTTAAAAATAAAGGAAGGCTGCAATCCATAAATGTATGAGCTGGCAGGATCAAGCCGTCATAGGCATGTGTTGCGAGATGGGGCAGGGCGTTTTCTGTTGAAATGAAATGGGTATGTGCCGCGTAATCGCGGTGGCGCGGGAAGTCCCCGACGACCAAAACATTGTCGGTACTTCCTTTAAAATGATCAAGTCCGCTTTTATCGGGCCCTTTTTGATCGTATCTGTTGGTATGCGCCAGCACAGCCGCACAGGCAAAGGCGTGATCCAGTGAGGTTGCATCTTGATGAAGTTTCAGGGTCAGTTCGCGTAAAGAGGCCGTGGCAGGAACATCTGTTGTTGTCATTGTGCTTGGGGTTGGCGCAGCGCCACATCCAAACGCCGTTTCGACCAAAATGGTTTTTGGGCCGACTGTTAGGCTGCGCACCGCGATCTCCGGGACATCAAGGTATAGGTCTTTATAAAGGTTTGATTTGGGCCACCAGTCCCAAAGCTTATCCGTGTCGTGTGGAAGTAAAGTTCCCAAACGTCCCGTAAAGTTATTCCATGTTTCAAGTGCACTGGCGGGTACGGCGACCAATGTGGGAATGCCGGCGAGGGCGGCAGCAACGATTTCTTCGGTTAATCCATTACCGTCCTGTTCGCGTTCCCCGAATTTTTCAACGATTAAAAGGTCGGCTTGTTCCTCTATCGCGTTGTTTAAAACTTTGGAGGTGTCGCACAGGCGGGAAACATCAAATCCACAGCTTCCTGCCGCACGGTCTTCTTTGCTGGGGCGGGCAAGGGCAAATCGTTCGCCAGTTTTGATGTCGATGGCATCAAGACCGATTTTTTCACCATCGTTGTCATAGGCTAATTCCTGCGTTAAACCGCAGACATGCCAGCCGCGTTTTTGTAAATCGGTGGCAAAATCAAGCAAGGCATTGCGTTTTGGGGTGTCGGCGGCATAAAGTACACCACCAAAGCGAATCGGTTTTACGGTTTGTGTTGACATGAAAGCCTGTTCGCTTTTCTTCTAGGGGTGAGCCGAGTGTCCAATCTAACAAAAGAAGGATCAAATTTCTATGGGTGTACAAGTCGAAATGAGAGTGGCCGAGTTGTTGTGTTCACGTTTGTGCCATGACCTTGTGGGTCCGGTCGGCGCTGTCAATCATGGAATGGAACTGATTGAAGAGGAAAACAGCCCGGTTTTAAACGAGGCGGTTGAAATGATCGGACAAAGTGCAAGACAGGCTTCCAATCGGCTTGAATTTTTCCGCTTTGCATTTGGACTGTCAGGCGGGGGAAGCGGCTTGACCTCGATGGAACAGGGACGAAAACTCGCAACAGGTTTTCTGGAAAAGCATATTCGTCTTGATTGGCCGAAAAATACGGAATTGCCGTGGCAAGATAGCGAAGTAACCGTCCCCAAAGATGTGGTGAAGGTTATTTTGAATCTCATCATGTTAGGTGTGGATTGCTTGCCTCGTGGGGGTGTTTTGACCTTAAGCCAAGCGGTTTTACCCGAAGGATTGGGGATTGCGCTGGTGGCAGAGGGACAAAAAGCCCATGTTCGCGATGATATCCAAAGCGCAATAGAGGCGAATGCAAATTGCGATTCTTTAAGTGCGCGAACGGTTCAGGCCTTCTTTTTAGCACGGCTTGCAGATGACCTTGGGTTGGATTTTGAAGTCTTTAGTCCGCAGCCTGATTGTGTGCAGATTGCTGCAATTATTCCATTGGACCTGTAGGGTTTTGCAGATATATGCGCTGCAGCAATAAAATAGTTTCATTGCTAAACTAAAATAAAATAAAAATTTCGAATGCGGAATGAAGTGCATTTTTTCTTTTGAACTCAGCAGTTTTTAAGTTATTGCTTGTGGTAAGAGAAATAGGAAACACGCTTCTTATGCGTCGTAAATGCGGCCGGATACGCCGGCGTGACAGTAGAAAGGTACAGTCATGGATGATCTACTCAGTGAATTCATAACGGAAACGTCCGAAAGCCTGATGGTGTTGGACTCTGAACTGGTTAAATTTGAACAGGACCCGAATGACACGGAAATCCTGTCCAATATTTTCCGTTTGATGCACACGATTAAAGGGACATGTGGGTTTTTGGGGCTGCCGCGTCTGGAAAAAGTCGCACATGCCGGTGAAAACGTACTGGGTAAATTCCGTGAAGGTACATTGGAAGTTACACCTCAGGCCGTGACCCTGATTTTGCACGCGATCGATACCATTAAAGAATTGCTGCAAACACTGGAAGAAACAGAAGCCGAACCGGACGGGAACGATCAGGAACTCATTGATCAACTGAACGCAATGGCTGAGGGCCGTACCGTTGAAGCGGCAGCACCGGCCGCTGCGGCACCGGAACCTGTTGCAGAGGCTGCACCAGCGCCATCCAGTGGCCCGATTACAAATGATCAGGGATTCCCCGTTGCTGCTGAACTTCTGGCCGAGGTTGAACAAGCTGTTGCCGCTGGGGTCAGTGCCCCCAGTCAGGATGAACTTGATGCCCAAATGAAAGCGGAAATGGAAGCAGAGAAAGCGGCAAGCACCCCGGTGACACCGGAACCGCCTGCGCCTGCGCCACAAGTTCCCGCTGCCCCGAAAGAGGCGCCGAAACCTGCAGCGAAAAAAGAAGAACCCAAGAAAGCGGCTGCGCCAAAGGAAACCTCTGTTGCCAGCCAAACCATTCGTGTGAATGTCGAATTGCTTGAAAACCTGATGACGTTGGTTTCCGAACTCGTCTTGACCCGGAACCAATTGTTGCAAATGGTACGTGGGTCTGATGACAGTGTCTTTAAGGTGCCGCTGCAACGTTTGAGCCATATTACATCGGATCTGCAGGAAGGGGTGATGAAAACCCGGATGCAACCGATCGGTAATGCTTGGGCGAAATTGCCGCGTATCGTTCGTGATTTGGCCGTTGAATCGGGTAAGAAAATTGATCTGCAAATGATCGGTGCCGAAACCGAACTGGACCGTCAGGTTCTTGAATTGATCAAAGATCCGCTGACACACATGGTGCGGAACTCTGCCGATCACGGTCTGGAACAACCCAACGAGCGTGTTGAAATTGGCAAGCCGCAAGTCGGTACGATTACGCTGAACGCATTCCATGAGGGCGGTCACATCATCATTGAAATCACAGATGATGGTAAAGGGCTGAATACAGATCGCATTAAAGCCAAAATTATTGAAAATGGTCTGGCGAGTGAGGCCGATCTGGAGGCGATGTCCGATCAGCAAATTCACCAGTTCATTTTCCGTGCGGGTTTCTCAACTGCACAAAAAGTGACAAGCGTTTCCGGTCGTGGTGTCGGGATGGACGTTGTACGGACCAATATTGAAAAGATTGGTGGTACGATCGAGCTGAAATCAATTGAAGGTAAAGGTTCAACCTTTACCATCAAGATCCCGCTGACCTTGGCAATTGTGTCTGCGCTGGTTGTAGAATGTTCAGGTGAACGTTTTGCCATTCCGCAAATCAGTGTTCTGGAATTGGTGCGTACGTCATCAGGTTCTGATAACGCGATTGAAATGATTAACGATGCGCCTGTCTTGCGTCTGCGTAATCGTTTGTTGCCGCTGGTTTCCCTGCATGATCATTTGAAACTGGATGAAACCAAAAAAGACCTTGCTAATGATGAACTGTTCATTGTTGTGACGCAGGTTGGGACCTATCAGTTTGGTATTATTGTTGATCGCGTCTTCGATACGGAAGAAATCGTTGTGAAACCTGTTGCACCGATCCTGCGTCATATCTCGCTCTTCTCCGGGAATACAATTCTGGGTGACGGTAGCGTAATTATGATCTTGGATCCGAACGGTATTGCGGCGACAACTGGTGAAGTTGCGATGGGTGGCAGTAATGATGCACACAATACGGCGATGACAACACGCACAGACGGGGAAACAACGTCTATTCTTATTTTCCGTGCGGGCAGCGAGGAACTCAAAGCGGTTCCGTTGGCTCTGGTGGCACGTCTGGAAGAGGTCGACGTTACGAAGATCGAATATTCCGGTACAAATCCGGTTGTCCAATATCGCGGTCAATTAATGCCGTTGATCCCGATCGATCCGAATCATGTCTGGAAAGAGGAAGGCCGTCAGCCGGTTCTCGTCTTTACGGATCGCGATCACTCTATGGGGCTGGTTGTTGATGAGATTGTTGATATCGTGGAAGACCACCTCAATATCGAGCTGGCCTCCGAACGTGACGGTTTCGTCGGTTCTGCGGTCATTAGCGGCAAGGCAACCGATCTGATTGATGCAGGTTACTATCTGACCAAAGCCTTCCCGGATTGGTTTGGTCGTGCAGAAACCTCCATTTCCTATGGGGATGATTATCAGGGGGGACCGCGCGTCCTGCTGGTTGATGACAGCCCGTTCTTCCGTAACTTGTTGACACCGATCCTTTCAGTTGCCGGATACAAGGTTTCCACAGCTGAAAATGCGAAGAAAGCTTTGGAACTGCGCTCTGCTGGTGCGTTCTATGATGCGATTGTCAGTGACATTGAAATGCCGGAAATGAACGGTTTTGAATTTGCTGAAGCTGTGCGCAGTGATACCCGTTGGCAGCATACGCCAATGGTGGCCATGTCATCGCATGCAACCGAAGCAGATTTTGAACGTGGACGTGAAGTTGGCTTCAATGATTATTGCGCCAAATTTGATCGTGATGCTTTGTTGCAAACCTTGTCTGAATTGCTTGCGCAAAAGTAAGAAAAGTTTCGAACGTTGTTGAGTTTGACGGCCCGCTACATTAACTTATTACATATGTATGGGGGCCGTCTCTAACCAGAGGAGCCGGTGCACCAAGGTTATAATGCCGAAGGGAGCCGTAAAATAATGAAATCTTGTCTGATTGTTGATGATTCAAAAGTCATCCGTATGGTGGCCCGTAAAATTCTTCAGGAATTAAGCTTTGAAACAATCGAAGCAGCCGATGGCCAGCAAGCCCTTGATGAGTGCAAAAAAGAAATGCCGACAGCGGTACTTCTGGACTGGAATATGCCGGTGATGAGCGGCATTGAGTATTTACGCGAATTACGTAAGCTGCCGGGTGGTGATGAGCCGGTTGTTGTTTTCTGTACGACAGAAAATGATATCGAGCATATTCAGGAAGCCATCGAAGCCGGTGCAAACGAATATATTATGAAGCCATTTGACAGCGAGATTATTCAAGCGAAATTCTCTCAAGTTGGTCTTTTGTAATTCTTTTATGAATTGAGGTTCTCTTGTCGAGTCTCATTGGAAAAACAATGTCGGTAAACCAAACGCAAAAAAGTAATAATCCAATCCGGGTCATGGTGGTTGATGACTCTGCTGTTGTGCGCGGGCTCATTACGCGTATGCTTGAAGCCGATGCCGACATTTCAGTCGTTTCTTCTGTTGGCAATGGAAAAATGGCGGTGGATAGTCTGGCGCGAAATGAGGTCGAAGTTGTCGTCCTTGATATCGAAATGCCGGTTATGGATGGGCTGACGGCCTTGCCCAAATTGTTGGAAATTGACAAATCCATTCGTGTCATTATGGCTTCGACCTTAACGGCACGGAATGCGGATATCAGTTTGCGGGCACTGCAAGCTGGCGCGGTCGATTATATTCCAAAGCCGTCTTCCTCGCGCGAATTGTCGGGCGGGCGAGATTTTTCCAAGGAATTGGTCGATAAAGTCAAAATTCATGCCAATGCGCGACGTAAATTAAAAGGCTCCCCGAGTGTTTCAATTTCACGACCACGCACGACGCTGGAAAAACCGTCCCCTGCGACAGCTGCACATGCCGGGTCGAGTTTGCATAAGAATAAAGAGGTTGTGCTGCGTGCCCCTTCTTTGAAAGAGCGCCCCGATGTGATTGCAATCGGGAGTTCGACAGGTGGCCCGCAGGCGTTGTTCAGTGTTTTAAAAGGCATGTTTGGCAAAGTTAAGCAACCTGTTATTATAACGCAGCATATGCCAGCGACTTTTACAAAAATTTTAGCCGAACATATCAATCGTATGACCGGGTGGACCTGTTCAGAGGCCACGGATGGTATGGTTGTTGAGGCCGGCAAAGCTTATTTGGCACCGGGTGACTTCCATATGGTGGTGGAAAGTCAAGGGACGCAAAAGGTTTTAAGATTAAACCAGGACCCACCGGAAAATTTCTGTCGTCCTGCCGTTGATCCGATGTTTCGCAGTATTTCGGCGACCTATGGTCGAAAAGTGCTGAGCATTATTTTAACGGGTATGGGGGCAGATGGACTTAAAGGTGGTCGTGTCATCGTTGAAAACGGGGGTGACTTGATCGCACAGGATGAAGCCAGTAGCGTGGTCTGGGGAATGCCGGGCGCGGTTGCACAGGCAGGTATTTGCAGCGCGGTTCTGCCCTTGGACGAAATTTCTTCATATGTCGTTAAAGTCGCTGCGGGAGGTGCGTCATGAAACCTGATGATTTTCAGTTTCTCGCAACATTAGTTAAGGATCGGTCCGGTCTTGTTTTAACGCAAGATAAAGCCTATCTGCTTGAAAGCCGGTTGATGCCGGTGGCGCGAAAGCGTGGCATGAAAGGTTTGGAAGACCTCGTTTCCTCGTTGAAGGCGCGGATGGATCATGCTTTGGCTGATGAAATTACCGAGGCGATGACGACGAATGAGTCCTTCTTCTTCCGTGATATCAAACCATTTGATATTTTCCGCGATACGGTTTTACCAAATCTGATTAAAACACGGGCGGCAAAAAAATCCTTCCGGATTTGGTGTGCCGCCGCCTCCAGCGGGCAGGAACCATACTCTATTGCAATGGTGTTAAAAGAGGCTGCTGCGCAGCTTGCCGGTTGGCGTATTGAAATCATTGGCACGGATATTTCGCGTGAAATGCTGGAAAAAGCCAAGGCTGGGCTTTATTCCCAATTCGAGGTTCAGCGCGGTTTGCCAGTTCAGCATCTTGTGAAATATTTCAAAAAACATGATGACCTGTGGCAGATTGACGCCTCTTTGCGGGCGATGGTGCAGTACAAGGAATTTAACCTGCTGAACGATATGAATGCGCTGGGCACCTTTGATGTTGTCTTTTGTCGAAACGTTTTGATTTATTTCGATCAGCAGACAAAAGGCGCTGTTCTGGAAAAAATGTCGAAACAGATGGCGGATGATGCCGTGCTTTATTTAGGTGGTGCGGAAACCGTTTTGGGTATTTCAGAAGCCTTCAAACCTGTTCCCGGCTTGCGCGGTGTTTATGGTCGTACAGGCGGAAACGGATCTTTAGGGGATGGGGCACCCGCTGGTGGTGCAGCGCCAAAACCCGCGGCAGCACCAACAGGGTTTGCCAAGCCAAAGCATATGGTGGAAGGCCGTGCCCCTAAAGGGGCTGAGGCGCCTGCTGCCCGTCCCGGTGGTTTGCCACCACGTCCCGGTGGTCTGCCGCCCCGCCCGGCAAGCCCGGCTTCGGGGTCACCGACACGGCCCTTGCCGCCCAAACCAGGCATTAAGAAACCTTAATAAAAGAAGGCCGCTTCACATTGTGGGCGGCCTTTTTCTTATGGGTTGAAGCTCTGGTATCAGGCGCTTGCGGCCTGTGCTTCGTCGTTGGCATCGGGGTCGCGCAAGACATAGCCCCGCCCCCAAACGGTATGAATGTAGTTGTCATCCGTTGCTTTGGTCAGTTTTTTGCGGAGTTTGCAGACAAAAACGTCGATGATCTTCAGTTCCGGTTCATCCATGCCACCGTAAAGGTGGTTGAGGAACATCTCCTTGGTCAAGGTAGATCCTTTGCGCAGGGAAAGTAGTTCCAAAATGCCGTATTCTTTTGATGTGAGGTGAACCGGCTTTCCATCGCTTTCGACCGTTTGATTGTCGAGATTGACGCAAAGCTTGCCTGTGCGGATAACAGATTGCGCATGGCCTTTGGAACGACGTACAATCGCATGGATACGGGCAACCAGTTCTTCTTTGTTATAAGGTTTGGTCAGGTAATCATCTGCCCCGATTTCAAAGCCCTTCACCTTGGATGGCGGTTGGTCCAGACCGGACAGGATCAGGATCGGTGTTTCGACCTTGGAACTGCGCAGGGCACGAAGAACTTCAAATCCGTCGATGTCGGGCAGCATGAGGTCAAGAATGATAATATCGTAATCGTATAGCTTGCCGATTTCGATGCCTTCTTCACCGTAGTTGGTGACATCGACCACCATCCCGGCAGATTTAAGCATCAATTCAATGGCTTTGGCTTCGCTTGGGTTGTCTTCAACGAGTAATGCGCGCATGGTGCCCCCCGAAAGTTGGCGTTAACTTTTCATTAACCTTTCGTTAACCATTACCATAACTCCGATTCGTTGAAAATAGTTTTTTTGTCGCAACGCTATATTTTCTCGCGAGTCGCAAAAAATAATGAATCCTGTCAAGGGGTTTGTTATTTTTTGCAAAAGGAGTATAGTGGGCAAAGAAAAGACAATAAATAATCCGGTTTGGAGTATCCATCGTGGCCCTGTTGGTCAATAACGTAATCGCAGAAGTTGACAAGCTTCCCGGCTTTAATGTGTTTGGCCGGGTTGCGGCTGTACAAGGTCTTATGGTCGAGGTCGGTGGCGTACAAGGGGCGCTATCTATCGGGGATCATTGCCGAATTCATGTGAGGCGCCGTGATTGGGTGACTTGTGAAGTTGTTAGCTTTCGTGATGGTCGTGCGCTTGTTATGCCCTTTGGCCCGGTGGACGGGATTGCGTTGGGTGATCGCGTGGAGGTTGGGCAACGTGAGCCGGTTTTGTTTCCCTGTGAAGCATGGCTGGGGCGTGTGATTAATGCGATGGGGGAGCCGGTTGATGGTAAGGGGCCTCTGCCGGTTGGACCCATACCATATATTATCAAGGGAACACCGCCCTCAGCCCATGAACGGACCCGTGTTGGTGGAAAAATTGATTTGGGTGTACGTGCCATCAATACTTTTCTAACCTGTTGTCGTGGGCAACGGATGGGTATTTTTGCCGGGTCTGGTGTGGGGAAATCAACCGTCCTGTCCATGATGGCCCGCAATACCGAGGCTGAGGTTAGTATCATCGGACTAATCGGGGAGCGTGGACGAGAAGCCCGCGAGTTTATCGAAGATGATCTGGGTGAAGAGGGACTGGCCCGTAGTATTGTTGTTGTTGCAACATCGGATGAACCCCCGTTAATGCGCCGTCAGGCGGCCTATGTCACAATGGCAGTGGCGGAATATTTCAGAAATCAGAAACGCGATGTTTTGTGTTTGATGGACAGTGTGACGCGTTTTGCAATGGCCCAACGTGAAATCAGCCTGTCGGTCGGGGAGCCGCCTGCTTCCAAAGGCTATACACCGTCTGTTTTTGCTGAATTGCCGAGACTTCTGGAACGTGCAGGGCCGGGGAATGCCCAACAGGGCAGCATTACCGGACTTTTCACCGTATTGGTGGAAGGGGATGATCATAACGAACCGATTTCAGATGCGGTGCGGGGTATTCTGGATGGTCACATCGTGTTGGATCGTGCGATTGCTGAACGAGGACGTTATCCTGCGATTAATTTGTTAAGGTCGGTTTCGCGGACCATGCCTGATTGCAACGATGATCAGCAAAATGCATTGGTCTTCAAAGCGCGAGAATTGTTGTCGACCTATGAAGATATGGCGGAACTAATTCGTTTGGGAGCTTATCGTCAGGGAACCGATCCCAAGGTGGATGAAGCCGTTTATTATTATCCGGCGATGGAGGCCTTTTTATCCCAGAACAAGAATGAGCCAATGAATTTGGAAACCGGATATATGGCCCTGGCACAGCTTTTAGGCATGCCGTACAAAGATTTTAATGGGGACGTTTCCCAATTGGGGGTGCCACACGAACAACTTCAGGGCCCGCAATAAGGGGGTGATGTATGGGGAAGACGCTCGCCAACCTGATCCGCCTTCATAAATATCGTGTCGATGAAAAACGCCGCATCCTTGGTCAGCTGTATGGCGAATTGCACGATCTCGAACAAAAACTACAAGACCTTGAAAATCAATTAATTGAAGAGCAACAGATTGCGAAATCCGCCCCTGATCAGGCGTTGTTTTCCTATGGTCGGTTTCATCAACGCGCCATGGGTATCCGCGAACAACTGCAACAGGTAATTGCGGCCAAGGAACAGGAAGTTGAGATTGCACGTGACGATGTAAACGAGGCGTTTCGCGAATTGAAAGTATATGAAGAAGCGGAAAAAAATCGCATTAAACGGGAAGAGGAAGAACGTACCCGTAAAGAAAATATCGAAATGGATGAAATTGCGATGAATTTACATCGTCGCAATCAGGATTAAGGCGGTTTTATACCGTGGTGACGCGGGTCAGCAAATGGGGATTATCCCATTGGGGCTGACGGTCTTCTATAACAATACTATGTGTTATCGTTTCGGTGGGGTCTTCTTCGCCAAAGACCTGTATCCAGCGCGCGACCAGTTCGTTATTCATATCTTCTAAAAGAGCGTTCGCCGTCTGTTCGAGGGAATAATCCGGCAAGTCAAACAGGTGAGTGAAATACGCGTTTATTTTTGCGGTATCAATTATGACCTTGTCGGGCACATAACGCAGGCGTAGACGCCGTGCCGTGCGTGTGCAAGTGGTTTGGAATGTGATGATATAATCATTTGCCCGGTTTGGATTGTCTTTGGTGGCGATCAGGCTGCGTCGTTGTGCAAGGTCCATTTTTTATACCAGCATACCGAGATTTAATTCTGTCGATGTCAGATCAACGCCATCGACTTCAATAAAATTAGGGGTGACCTGAAAAGATAACTTACCATCGAAACCAATTGTGTCCATCGCATTTTCATAGATTGCGAGGATGTCGCGACGGATAAAGCCAGCCAATGGTTTATGTGTACGGATGATCAGGTCAAACATCCGATTGCTTTCCTTGGTCAATCCGTCCAATTGCATGGCCCCCAGACGGGAGAGATGCAGGTCGATGACAAAACGCACGCCGGGGTCTTCTTTTCCTTCTTCTTTTTCATCCTTATGATCGCGTTCTGCCAATCTGATTTGGTTGATTTGTCCGTTGTCTTGCAAAGGGATATAGGCAATTTTCCAGTCCGTAGAACTTGGTGTTTTAATCTTGTCACTGATTTGTGTGAAATCATTTTCCAGTTTTTTCAGCAAGTCCGGTCGGGCTTTGGACAAGGCTTTTAGGACTTTGTCATCGGCCCAATTCTTGAAATTTCCACGGCCCAATGCCTTTAGAAAAAAGATCATATTGGCGGCTAAGCGATGGTCCGCTTTCGGGATCATGCTCTGATGCAGGTTATCTGCGGCAGCCGGATTGCTTTGTGTTAGAATTTTATCGATTTCTTCGAGGGTTGGCCAATTTTTTCCAACCCCTTGTTCCAGTTTGATGTCACCCAAAACCGGTTTTGTATGGGATTGTGGATCAGGGCGGGTGGCTGACAGGATTTCAAGTTTGACCTGTGTGCCTTCCGGCATCTTCGCCTTGATATCCAGTGCAATTAGCCCCTGTGCAGTCTTGACAACTGGTTGTCCTTGGGCAGTGTTGCCCATTATGGTTCCTTGAATAATGACTGTATTGGTTTTTGCCGTACTACCGATTGTTGTTGTGGTTGTCAGGTTCTGATTTTGAGGGGATTGCGTAAAGGTTTTCCCCCCTTGTTGTTCCTGCTGAACCGACAAAAGGCGGATTTTTAAATCATTTCCCGGTTGCACCATTGGGTGGCTATTTTGTCCGCTTGCGCTTGGGACCCCTGTAGAAGATTGTCCCGGAGTATTCGAAGAGGTTGCCGCTGTCGGGGACATATTAGGCGAAGCGGGGGAGGCTTGTCCTTGCATGGTGGACGGGGTGGCGGCCCCAGATATTAATCCTTGGGCCTGAGACGGGGTTAAAACAAAGGCCCGAAATCCGGTTGCATTGTTCAGGTTTAATAAGGTTGCAGGGCCAGTTCCTGTTGCACTTGTATTTAAGGCAGATTGCGGCAGTGCCGTTTGGGTTTGAGGTGTTAATGATGTCTGTGTGGCAAATGTTGCAATCTTTGTAGCCGGTATATTGGGGGACACAGGCTTATTATTAACCCCGACCAGTTGGAGTTGAACGTTTGGAACTTTTTGTACGAGACGGAAAGTGGCTTGTGTGTCTTCGGGTAGGGCAAAGGGTGCTTTAAACTGTAACAGGCCTAAATTTGTTTGAACCTGAAGATTGCCTTGCGCCGTAGTTTGTTTGACCAATCCATTGATGAGACTGTCAAGGGCGAGTTTTGAAAGTTCGAGAGAAGCAACATTGGCCGGTGGTAATGTAACGGTCAATTGCGCAGCTGAACCACCCGCACTGGGCGGTGGCGGAGGCGGTGGTGGGGCAACGCTTGTCATGGTGTGTGTGCTACATTCTAAAAATTGTTTAACAATCGATTGGCAATGGCAGCAATATCTTTGGCAGCAACGCATGAAGGTGCGTGGCTAAGTAAAGGTTGCTGTTGTTTGATTGTATCACGAACACGCTTGTCCCAGCGAATCACACCTGCCAAAGGTGGGGAAATACCCAAAAACCCCTCACAGGCACGGCGTAGTGTGTTGTAGGTCCGTTCCCCATCACGGATAGAATCGCTCATATTGACAACAATGCGCAGGTCCAGACCGGGGCGATCCTTCGACATGGTTTTGATGAAGGCATAGGCATCGGTCATGGCCGTCGGTTCGTCTGCGGTGACGACAAGACAACTTCCGGCCTTGGATGTTAACTGTCGGGTGGGGCGATCCATGCCGGCCCCTAAATCAATGATAACCCGGTCATAGGATGCGGCCAAGACACCGAGGTCGTTGCCCAGATGTTGGACCTGATTGGCAGGGATATGATTCAGGGCACTGGAGCCTGATCGTCCGGCGATAATATCAAAACCACCTTGGTCAAAATGTTGCGCGGCCTGATTGAGCGTCAAGTTGCCACCTACAACACCGGAAAGGTCGTGTTTGGGCATCAGGCCAAGCTGGATATCCACATTGGCCAGGCCGAAATCCCCGTCAAAGAGTAATGTCTTTTGACCCAGATTTGCCAACGCATGAGACAACGTCACGGCAAACCAGGTCTTTCCCACACCGCCTTTACCGGATGCGACGGCAAATACATTGCCGCCCTTGCGTGCCATCGGCGTTGGAGTTGTTTTTGTCATAGCTGCAAACATAGCCATAATTTGTACGCTCAAATGGTTACCGAACGGTTAGGTAAAGGTATTCAATTCGTTAATTTCAGGTAGAAAGAAAAGGACGAAAACCGCATAAACCCTTGGTTATCAGGCAGGCTTTGTTCTTTGAAAATTATTTATTTATTTTCG
This sequence comes from Terasakiella sp., assembly GCA_965230775.1. Lineage (GTDB taxonomy): Bacteria > Pseudomonadota > Alphaproteobacteria > Rhodospirillales > Terasakiellaceae > Terasakiella. The sequence continues at coordinate 1,565,169 of CBDDLQ010000006.1, read as the reverse complement.
AGAGATGCCTTTAATTTACTTCATAAAAAGATTTGAAATCTGCGTGCCATATTCATGTATGTTCACCAAGTGATTTCGAAGAAAGACTCTTAACGTTGGTTATGGGATTCTTAGTCTTATTTATACGAGGTGTTTAAGGACAGAGTTAAATCTGGCCCAAGGTTTTAATTTTGGCTTTCGGGTGGACTTCACTTTGCGAGATAACAGCTGTTGCCGGGCGGAACCGTTCAATAATGGAACGTACGTAAGGGCGAATTGCCGGGCTGGTGAGAAGGGCAGGTGTTTCACCCATCATGGCTTGGCGTTCAAAGGTTTGGCGAATGGCGTTGATAAATTCCTGCATTTTGCTGGGGGCCATGGAAAGCTGGCGTTCGTCCCCGGATCCGACGAGGGATTCAAGGAAAATCTGTTCCCATTCCGGGGATAAGGTAATAAGCGTCAAAATCCCCTGATGGTTTGCCAGCATATCGCTGATTTGGCGACCAAGGCGGGAACGCACATGTTCGGTAATCATATTGATATTGCGGGTATATCCTGTGGCTTCGGAAATACCTTCCAAAATGGTCGGCAAATCGCGAATGGAAATCCGTTCTGTTAACAGGTTTTGCAAGACACGTTGAACGCCGCCGACACTCATGGAATTTGGAATGATATCTGCAATAAGTTTCTGGTGCTCTTTGTCCAGATCATCCAGCAATTTTTGCGTTTCGGCATAGGACAAAAGTTCAGACATGTTGTCTTTGACCAATTCGGTCAAATGGGTGGTGATAACGGTGCCGGGTTCGACAACAGTATAACCGCGAAACAGGGCTTCTTCCCGATTAGTGGGATCTACCCACATGGCAGGCAAACCGAAGGTCGGTTCTTGTGTGGCTTCGCCGGGCAGGCTGATATCTTCGCCGCGCGGGTCCATAATCATCAGGCTTGCGGGGCGAAGATCACCACGGCCAGCTTCAATTTCTTTGATGCGGATGACATAGTTGTTGGCCGGAAGCTGCATATTATCCTGAATACGAACCGAGGGCATGACAAAGCCCATTTCCTGCGCTAACTGGCGACGCAACGCTTTAATTTGATCGGTCAGACGTTGTCCGGCGGCTCCGGCGTTGACAAGGGAAAGCAATCCATACCCCAATTCCAGACGCATCATATCAATCTTCATCGTTTCCGAGATCGGTTCTTCCGATGGAGCTGGAGGGGCTTTCGTATCGGCTTGTTGCTGTTTTAGCAATTCGGCGGCTTCGGCCTTTTGCCGTTGACTGACAATATAAGCCCCACCCCCGGTCAAAATCCCCAAAAACATAAAGGGCAGGAGCGGAATGCCGGGCATGGTCGCCATCCCCAGCAGGATAACGGTACTGACACCCAAGGTTTTTGGGTTGGCACCAAACTGGGAAATCAGGGCTTTGTCGGCGGTCCCGGCAACACCGGCCTTGGTTACAAGGAGACCGGCGGCAGTTGAAACGATCAGGGCCGGGATCTGGGAAACCAGACCGTCGCCGACGGTCAGTCGGGTATAGCTGTCGGCAGCTTGCGCCATTTCAAGGTCTTTTTGCACAACCCCGATAATAATACCACCGATGACGTTGATGAAAGTAATAAGGATACCGGCAATCGCATCGCCACGCACGAATTTGGAGGCACCATCCATCGCCCCGAAAAATGTACTTTCGTCCTGTAATTCCTGACGGCGGGCTTTAGCTTGATCTTCGTCGATTAAACCGGTGGACAAGTCGGCATCAATCGCCATTTGTTTACCGGGCATAGCATCCAAAGTGAAACGCGCAGTGACCTCTGCAATTCGACCGGAACCTTTTGTGATAACGATGAAGTTAACAATAACCAAAATGGAGAAAACAATAATCCCGATGACGAAGTTACCGCCCATGATAAAGCCACCGAAGGCTTCGATCACAGCTCCGGCAGCGGCTGTTCCTTCATGCCCATCGGTCAGAATAAGACGGGTTGATGCAAGGTTCAACGCGAGCCGTATCATGGTTGCAATCAGCAAAACGGTTGGAAATGCGCTGAAATCCAGTGGCTTTTCCAGGAAAATAACCGTCATCATAATCATAACGGAGAACGTAAAACTAAAGGCGAGTGAAATATCCAGCAGCCAACTGGGCATTGGGAAAATAAGAACGACCAGAATGGTGGCGATCCCAAACGCCATTCCATAATCGCCTTTCAAAAGGGCATTTTTGGCTTTGGCGAAAAAATCACCAAAAGCGTCACCGCCTGCCTCTGGTTGACCGGTATTGCTGGGTTCTGCCATAAAACGCTACCTTGTTTTAACCATTGCCGCCCGCTGCAGGAACGTCGAAACCTTCGTCCCCATATAGCTTCAGCTTGTTACGCAATGTGCGGATGGAAATACCCAAAACATTGGCTGCATGCGTTCGGTTGCCAAGGCAATGATCCAATGTGGCAATAATCAGTTTACGTTCCATATCTGCAACGGTTTGACCGACAAAATCACCCGGATTGCCTGTGCTTTGTCCTGTGTCTGTGCTGGATTGTGCGTTGGGGCTGCCGCTTAACATAATGGCTTCTTCGCCGATTTCAGTAGGACCGGCAATCAGAACGGCGCGGTGCATCGTGTTTTCCAATTCGCGTACGTTTCCGGGCCAACTGTGGCGCAGTAATTTATTTAGTGCACTTGGTGACAGAGGACGTTCTGCCATGTCATTGGCTTTTGCATATTTTTTGATAAAGTGATCGGCAAGAATTTGCACGTCTTTGGGACGTTCTTTCAAAGACGGTAATTGCAGATTCACCACATTCAGACGGAAATATAAATCTTCGCGGAATTCACCCTTTGCAACGGATTGTTCCATATTGCGGTTGGATGTTGCCAAAACGCGGACATTAACGGGAACCGGCTTTTTGCCACCGACACGGTCGATTTCGCGTTCCTGTAAAATCCGCAGCAATTTGGCTTGAAGACGGGGATCCATTTCAGAAATCTCGTCCAACAGGATGGTGCCGTTGTTGGCTTCTTCAAATTTACCGATCCGACGGGCCACAGCGCCTGTAAAAGCGCCTTTTTCATGGCCGAACAATTCTGATTCCAGAAGGTTTTCGGGGATAGCTGCGCAGTTGACAGCAATAAAGGGGCCATCCTTGCGCCGGGAATTGCGATGGATGAAACGGGCCATAATCTCTTTACCCGTACCAGATTGCCCTGTGATCAGGACACTGGCATCTGAAGGCGCGATTTGTCTGGCAAGACGCACCACATCATCCATGACCGGATCGTGATAGATCATGGCGTGGCTTTCTTCTGCCACAGCACTTAAAACAGCGCCGATCAATTCTGCATCCGGGGGCAGGGGCAGGTATTCCTGTGCGCCCGCGCGAATGGCACGCACGGCGGCTTTGGCATCTGTGGCAACCCCACAGGCGACGACGGGCGTGTTGATGCGTTCAGCATTCAGGTTGCTGATGAATGTTTCAATATCAAGCTGGATATCCACCAGCACAAGGTCGATCCCCTTGCCTTGGCGCAAGGTGTCCAAACCTTCATTGATGTTATCGGTATGAATGACTTTTGCGCCGCGCTTCACCGCTATCTGGCTGGCAGCGCCGACTTGTCCATTCAATGTGCCGACAATCAAAATCTTCATCTGGTTTAGGCCTCTTTAATATCTGCGTTAATCGAAATATTGAACGCGACGGTTCGGTGGCAGAATACTGTTGAGCATCATCTCCAGACGGCGTGGGTTTTCCTGACGTCCGATGGATGCTGTGGCGAGAATATAGAGCTGGTTAATCAGCAATTCATCGTCGGAATTTCGCTCCAGTTTTGCCGCCAGCGGCATAAGTACCATGTTTGACAGGACCGCACCATAGAAGGTTGTCAACAAGGCAACAGCCATAGACGGACCAATGGTACTGGGATCATCAAGGTTGCCGAGCATTTGTACCAGACCGATCAGGGTCCCGATCAACCCCATAGCAGGGGCGAATTCGGCAGCTTTGCGTAAGATATTTGCCCCTTTGTGGTGGCGTCCGGCCATTGCTTCCAATTCGCCGATCATCATATTTTCGACTTCGTCTGCCGGGGTGCCGTCGACAACCAGTGACAATCCCTTGTAAAAAAATTCTTCGCGCCGGATATCGTCGAGAACGCCCTGTAACTGTAAAACACCTTGTTTACGGGCAATTTCGGCAATGCGTATGGTTTGAACGGCAACTGTGCTGGCATTTTGATTTTTATAGAGAACGGTTTTGAAGATCAATTGACCGGCCCGCAACATTTCGCCCAGTGAAAAACAAACCGTGGTGACACCGATGGTTCCCCCGATCACAATCAAAACCGAAGGGGGATTGAAAAAGGATTCTGGTGATCCACCCAAGACAATAGCCGCGCCAACCAAGGCAAAGGCCACAATCAGGCCAATGATGGTTGCGCTATCTAAAGAGGCTTTGCCGCCGCCGATACCTTCGCCTTCGCTCATGTTTCCTGCACTCAGCTCCGGTCTGATTTGATGATCTCTGTCATGGTGACGCCGAGGCGTTCTTCAACCACGACGACTTCGCCGCGTGCGACAAGTCGGTTGTTGACATAGATGTCAATTGCTTCCCCCACCTTGCGGTCAAGTTCAACGACAGCGCCGCGTCCCAGTTTTAAAAGGTCGCTAACCGGCATCGTTGCCTTGCCTAGAACGGCAGATACACGGACCGGGATATCGTAAACGGCTTCCAGTTCACGGGCACTGGTCGGTAAGTCCTGAACCGGTGCGCCCATGCTGGGGCCGGAGTGTCCCATCTGGCTTTCCGGGGCCATCGGGCCTTCCATATTGTCCAGATTGTTGAGTTCCAAGTTGTTGTCTTCGTCAGCCATCGAATGATGTCTCCTCTATTCCGGTCTGTTGTTCTGACCGGTTTTCGGCCGATACATCTTGTGCGTTCGACAAGGATGCGTCCGCCTGATTATGAGTTTCGCCCTGATTGGTGCCTTGCGTCAAGTTTCGTTCTACAATTTCGTCAATTAGTTGCCACATATTTTCGATGTTGCGTTCTGCGCCGCCTTCCGCCCATTCAATACGGCAGTCACCGGGCAGGATATCGTCATGTGCCATCGTGACGATCCGTCCGTCAAATCCCAGTTCATCGGCAATTTTAACCAGTTTGTCATGCAGGTCTTCGCGCAATGATTCGTGCACCTTAACAATGATACGCGGTTCAGCACGTAAAGGTTCCAGACATTTGGAAACCACGTTGAGAATTTCGTCCAATCCATGTTTTTCCGCATAGGCGGGAATGATCTTTTTCGTAACCGCATTGGCAACGGATAAGGCGTGGGCTTCGTGATCTTCCTGACTTTTGCTATGGGCTGCAAAAACGACCGGGATGGTCTGCGCCATTTGTGTCAATGCGGTTGCGATCATGCGTTCGAACTGAGCATTGGCTTCTTCCAGACCAGCGGCCTTGCCTTCATCAAATGCTGTTTGCTGGGCGGCGAGAACTTCTTCTTCGCTGAAGGTAGGCGGGGGCGGGGCCTCGACCTCTTCGTCATCTTCGTCTTCGTCCTGCTCTCGTTCCCGCTGATGATGGGGGGCATCATCGTCTTCGTCAAAGGCGTAGCTGTGATCGGCCTCCGGGTCGTAATCCGGGTCGAAGTTTCGGTTTTCGAACATGTATCTTTTGACGGTACTCATAAGTTACATATACTCCAATTAGAAGACGAGTTCGTCTTCTTCGCCCGGTTGAGAAATGTTGATTTCGCCTGCGTCTGCCAATTGTTTGGCGACGACAACGATTTCGGCTTGTGCTTCGTCCACATCGCGCAGACGAACTGGCCCCATTGCTTCCATGTCTTCGCGCATCATCTTGGCAGCCCGTTCGGACATATTTTTGAAGAACAGTTCCTTGACCTCTTCGGAACCGCCCTTCAATGCCATTGCCAGTTTGTCTTTTTCTGCCTGACGCAGCAGGATTTGAATGCCGGATTGATCCACACGTACCAGATCGTCGAAAGTGAACATAAGGGCTTTGATACGTTCCGCAGACTCGCGGTTGCGTTCTTCCAGGGCGGTAATAAAGCGGTTTTCGGTGTTGCGATCCAAGTTGTTGAAGATATCTGCCATCAATTCGTGGCTGTCGCGGCGTTGTGTACGTGCCAGGTTGGACATAAATTCGGAACGCAGGGTTTTCTCCACCCCGTCCAGAACCTCTTTCTGCACAGCCTCCATGCGCAACAGACGCATGATAACTTCCATTGCGTAGTTTTCGGGCAATAAGGACAGAACACGTGCCGCGTGATCCGGTTTGATTTTCGAGAGAACAACCGCAACCGTTTGCGGATATTCGTTTTTGAAATAGTTGGCAAGGACGGCTTCGTGAACGTTGCCGAGTTTGTCCCACATGGTTCGACCGGCCGGGCCGCGAATTTCTTCCATAATGGCGGAAACGCGGTCTTTGGGCAGGGCGTTTTTCAGCAAGCGTTCCGTACTATCAAACGTACCGACAAGGGAACCGGCAGAAGACAGTTGATCGGCAAACTCGACGAACAGACGCTCAATAACAGTGGAGCTGACAGAACCCAGCGAAGCCATAATTTGGGAAAGCTCGCGGATTTCTTCATCGTCCATCATCTCAAACAGTCGACCGGAATGTTCATCCCCCAGTGACAGCATGAAAATGGCGGCTTTTTCCTGACCGGTTAAACTGCGGTAATCGTCTTTTACGCGTGCCATCGTATTCTACCTTAGCCTTCCTGATACATCCAGTTGCGAATAATGGCGAGTGCTTCCTCCGGGTGTTTCTCGACGATCTCGCCGACTTTCTTGACGGAGGACGCTTTCACGCGACCTTCTACCCGGTCAATATCGATAAGTTCCTCGAAACTGTCATCTTCATCAGCCACGGTATCGGATGGAACCGGAACACCACCCGGACCGGCCAAAGCTTCCTGTTCGGCTTCTGCCAAGGCAGCGGCCTCGGCGGCGGCTTGTTGTTCGAAAACACGTTTGATAAGCGGGCGTACCACCAAAAGGATGACCAGCAGGGCGACAAGACCAAGGACAACCATTTCGGCGTAATGCATAAGTTCTTCTTTGGTGAAAATCCAGAAGACGATTTCAGGTGCATCATCAATGGCTTCAACGGAGGCAAAGCGCATGTTGATGACATCAACCTGATCGCGGTCCTGCGTAAAACCAATCGCGCTTTTCACCAAAGTGGAAATTTGATCCATTTCTTCCTGACTGCGCGGCTCATAAGTCACTGTTCCATCTTGTCCAGCGGTGTAAATACCGTCAACCAGAACGGCGACGGACAAGCGATTGACAACAGCAGTTTCACGAACGCGGTTAATGATTTTTTTGGAGATTTCGTAGTTGACTGTTTCCTGTGTCCGGCTGGCACTGGACCCGGCGGTTGCACCGCTGCCACCGTTTTGTGCATCCGGCAGGTTGTTGCCAACCGTCACGGACATATCATTTTCGCTTTCGTTGCTTTGTTCGTTCTCTTCCATTGTGGAACTGGAACGAACCACCTGACCTTCAGGGTCATATTCTTCTTCGACAGAGGTCTCGCGGGAGAAATCCATATCGGCATAAACTTCGGCGCGGACTTTACCAAAACCGACGGTACGTTCCAGCAATCCTTCGATGCGGCGCGCAATGGCTTCCTGTTTTTGCAGACGCTGGTTTTCGATTTCCTGTGCCTTGTCGGCATTTCCGGGTTGTTCGAAACCACGGGCGAGCAATGTGCCTTTGTCATCGACAATGGAAATTCGTTCAGGTTTTAGATCCGGTACGGCAGAAGCGACCAAATGTTGAACGGCCATAATCTGTTCTTTGCTTAAGCGTTCCGCATTGTTCATTTTTAGAATGACGGAGGCGCTGGGTTGCTGGCGTTCACGCGAAAATAATTCACGACGCGGCAAAACCAGATGGACCCGGGCGGCTTTTACATTGTTGATGGAACGGATGGTTCGAGCGAGCTCGCCTTCCAATGCGCGGACCAGATTGACATTTTGTTGAAAGTTAGTGGAACCGACACTATCGGTGCCGTCAAACACTTCATATCCGACAGACCCGCCAGTGGGGAGGCCGTTTTCAGCGATTTTAAGGCGCATGGGGCCGACTTTGTCGGAGGTCACAAAAATTTCCGCCCCTTCTTTTGCGATGTCGTAAGGAACTTGTTCGCGTGCCAGAATTGCGACGATTTGTTGTGAGTCATCTGTGTTCAGGTTGGAATAAAGCAATTCCATTTGCGGTGTACCCAAACGGGTCATCAAATAAATGAAAAAGGCAACGAGAGCCAATATGACACCACCGACAACAGCCAGTCGCTGTGGTCCGAGATTTTTTAATGTGTCTACAAAACCGCTCACTTGATCGTTCCTTCCGATGTACCTGTTTTAAGTCTCTCACATAGTCCGCAGGTACGACCCGCGTATGATGCACAGAATAGAATCTAACGCGATTACCCTAAACAAGAGGTTAATAACCCGGCAATTTTTGCCCATTGGATTCTTTAACCGACTCAGCTTCTCTAAAATGGCCTTAAAAGCTCAATGATTCTAGTGTTTTTTTGCCTATTCAAAAGAAAAATGCCCCGGCGCAAAAACACCGGGGCCAAGTCTTAAAGAGAACCGATAAAAATCGGAGATTGTCAAGAGAGAGACGGACTTAACGTTTCACTCTCAACAGTTCTTCCAGCATCTCGTCTGATGTGGAAATGATCTTGGCCGCAGCACTATAGGCGCGCTGGGTTGTGATCATAGAGGTGAATTCTTCCCCTAAATCAACGGTGGAAGCTTCCAGTGAGGATTGCTGCACGGACCCGGACCCGGCAGAACCGGCTTCACGTACGGTCGGCTGACCGGAAAAATCTGTTTCAATCCAGACGTTACCGGACAAACTATCCATGCCGTTAGGGTTCACCATTGTGGCAACCGGGATCATAAAGATCGGGCGGGTTACCCCGTTATCGAATAGGGCGGTCACCACACCATCTTCCCCGATGGTGACACCGGCAAAGTTACCGAAGGAAGCCCCGTTTTGTGCAATATAGTTGATCTGGTATGTATCACCAAATTGTGTCATCCCATCAGCAACGTTATAATTCCCAAGGGAGACAGACAGGGCCGGACTGTCGGATCCGTTCATGTCTTCGGCACCGTTTGCCCAGTCAATTTTATACTGGATACGCGGGTCTGATGCGGTGGCTTCGTCTGTACCGAAGAATTTATTCGGTGTACCATCGCCATTGAATTCGAGTGTATAGTTATTAGGGTCGGTCCAGGCAGCAGCAGAGTCCAGTTTTTCAACTGTGAAGGCGCTATCTTGAATAACCGAAGTTACACCAGCCGTTGTTAGACCTGACATGTCAACGGATATATCATAAGAGGTGGAACCATTATGAAAGGCGACAGAGTTTTCACCTGCAATGCGTTCGGCCCAATTATTTGGCGGAGATTTAGGTGTACCTGCATATTCGGTCTGCAAAATGTTGTTTACTGCAGCGGCAACCTTATCCATGACTTGAGAAAGAGAGCGTCCGCTAGTGTTAATGTTAAGGGTACGATCAGCTGCAAGGGCCAATGTTGCAGGAGAGAGACCGCCATCAGTTAATGTAGCTGCGGATGCTTCAGAGAAGGTTACTGCATTGTTGGGTGCGGCAGCATTTACGGGGTTGTTAAAGGTGATTGTACCACCAGATACGGAGAACCACTCGCCTTGACCAAAAACTGTATCTGCTTGAGTGTTTAGGACTGTGTTCAAGTTACTGATTGTGGAATTTAAGGTGGATCCAATAGAAACTGCAATATTCCCACTGGTAACTGAACTATCGTTGTCAAATTCGAAGACATAGGGAGTACCGCCTACGTCCATTGTGAAAGTTTCTCCATCAGCTGGGTTTGTGCCTGTAAATGCAAGATCGCGAGTTTGCAGAGCCAAATCATCAGATGAGCCGCTGAAGTTAATTGTATAGTCCGTATTATCAACGTTAATCGTCATGGATGTGCCCGCATCAGGAACAGAGTCAAAGTCCATACGGCCGATTGACATATAGTTGTTGCGAGCAGAATTCTGATCTTCCACAACGATTGAAGCTGAGCCGCGTGGCGGGACAACGCTTAAATCCCACGCATTAGAGGCCCGTTTGGTCCATGTATGGTTGATGTTATGGGCTGCACCTAAAGAGTCATAAATCAGAACATCTGTTTTATGTGATTTGCCAACAGAAGCAGAAGACGGAAGGTTGGCGCCCATGGAAATGGTGGTTGTTGAAACAGCTGTCCCACCAATTGTTTTCAGGTTCAGGGGACGTAGGTTGGTGTTATCCACGATGTTGTCATTGATATAAACCGTATCACCTGCGGTGTTTCTATAAGATTTCATATAGGTGCTGCCGCCAATGTCTTTTTGAACGGCCTGACTCGAACCATCCCACGTTTCCAGCGGCCAACCTTGCAGGTAGTAGCCGGACGTATTTTGCAGATAACCTTCCTTATCCACACGGAATGAACCCGCACGGGAATAGGCGTAGATATCACCCGTTGACGGGCTGCCCGCTTCGTTTACGATGAAAAAACCGCCGCCTGAAATTGAAATATCAGTTGCAGATGTTGTGGATTGCAAAAGACCCTGCACATCAACGCCTTGGCGAGGTTTGGATTGAACGCCGCCTGCTGAATATTTGGTCAGGGAGGCTTGTTTGGTCACCAGTGTCTGAAAATTGACCTGTGTCGATTTGTAGCCGATGGTGTTTACGTTTGTCACGTTATCGGCAATGGCACCCATCGCACTGGATTGCGCCTGAAGGCCGGATACACCGGAAAAAAGTGCGCCGTATAAGCTCATCTTTTATCTCCATTAAGAATGTTTTTTTCAGCATTCTTGCTTATCGTTTAAGTCACCCATTCTAGGTCACTGGTTCTCTATTCGTTGAAGCTTGTGCTTCTTGTTATTAAATTATGCGGCAGCGGCAATCTCTGCGAGAGCTTTAGCTGTAGCATTGGCCTGGGCTGCATCAGATGCTGCCTTAGATGCTTTTGCAGCAGCGGTAATGGCAGTTTGTGCCGCCTCGGCTGCAAGTGCGGAACTTGTTGCATTTTGTGCTGTTTCATATGCCTCTTCTGCTTCTGCTTTCGCGGCAGCAGCAGCCTCGGAGGCGACTTTCGCTTTTTCTACTTCAGCCTCAATCTCGGTGATCGGATAATCTTCAGCATATTCTTGTGCAGATTCGTAAGAAGCTTGTGCAGACTCAGCACTGGCGGCAGCATCTTGTGAGGATGCTTTTGCTTTCAGTTGTGCGGCAGCGATTGAGTCAACTTCTGAAAGTTCAATAGCTTCTTCTTTCAACGAGATGACATCAGCCAGTTTGACGGCCTGATTGGTCATAATCAGTTCAGGTTCGTCACCGGCATAAGAGACACCTGTGATTTTGCCGACAGCCGTGGTTGTGACATCAACCGGTGCACCATCTGCATCCAGTGCGGTCACTGTCAATTTATAGAGACCATCCGGCAGTTGGTTGCCACTTAGATCTGTACCATCCCAAAGCACGCCATGTTTACCGGCGGCCAGATTACCTTCACCGGAGAAGACAGTACGTCCATTATCATCCTGAATATTGATAAGAGTACCGACAGAGTCTTCATGCAGAACGTAGTTGAATTCAGCTTCGCCGTTGTAAATTTGAACCTGATTGGTTTTGACTTCTGCCATACGGCCAACATAACTGGCGACAGAGGACAACTGTGAAGTTTCTTGCGCTTTAATGAGGGCTTCAAGGTTGGCGTTTTGTGAAATCTGTTGTTCCACGCTGGCAAACTGTACCAATTGGGTTGTGAACTCGTTGGCATCCATTGGGTCCAACGGGTCCTGGTGTTGCAACTGAGTGGTCAGAAGTGTCATGAAATCGTCGAGGTCATCGGCGAGTTTTTGACGGTCCGTTTCTGCGCGGGATTGGCCGGCAACTGCAGCAGCGCCTAATCCGGAAATTGAGTCAGCCATCGTTCAACCTTTCTTTTTTCGTCCTTACGCACTCAGGTCCACGCCGCCATAGGCAGCGCGTAATTGGGCGCGACGTTCCAGTGCTTCCTGTTCGGCTGTCGTGATGTCTTCGCCACGCACAGGGGCGTCGTTTAATGTATCGTTACCGAGGTTACCGGACCCATTACCTTGTGCGGTCTGTTGGCCTTCGTTATTTTGCTGGCGCAAGTTAAAATTCATGTCGCCCATGTCTAGACCGGCCTCACGCATGGCTTTTTCCAATGCCTTGGCATCTTGTTTCAGCATTTCCAGTGTTTCGGGGCGGTCTGCTGTGACCGTTGCGGTTACCTTGGAACCTGCCATGTCCAACTGAACTTCGATCCGGCCCAACTCCAATGGTTTAAGCTGGATGTTGATACGGTCCGCGCCAGCCTTTGCAGCTTTGGCGATTTCAATGTTAATATGCTCAGGCTTTGCCGTGGTGTGAACATGCTGTTTGGCTTCGTGCGCCGGTTTGGCTTGTTCAGTCTGCTGGGTCTGGTTACTTGCTTGCGTCTGTGTTGTCGTTGCGGTTTGTGTTGTTTCTGTTCCGGTTGTTGTTTGGGTAACTTGTGCGCCGGTCCCTTTTGCAGCGGCTTGTGCACCTTTTGCTTCATTCACCATATTGGCGAAATTCTGGTTTTGGGTGTTTTGTGCAGAATTGTTTTGATTATTTTGCACCTGTGCATTCGCAAGACCTGCCTGTGCATTTTGTCCCAGATTGGACTGTGCATTATTTTGCTGCTGTCCATTTTGGGTGGGAATACCCGCCTGACTGGTGTTTGCCGCAACGCTGGAAGCATTGGATAATGAGGTCGAGGTCTGAGACGTGGTTGTTGCGGCAGCCTCTGCGACTTTGACCTGAACATTTGCCTGTTGGTTCTGACCGATTTTTTTGGACAACTCCGCAGCTTGTTGTTGTGTGTTGCTTTGTTGTTGTGTGGTCTGTTGCGGGTTAATCTCTTTTTGCTCGCCCTTATTGACCTGCGATTGCTGTTGAGACTGGTTTTGTGCATTGCCGTGCTGACCAGCCTGTCCTTGTTGAGCGGTGTTTTGTGTCGTCGTTGTTTGTGTTGTTGTGTTTTTGGCGTTCGGATCTACAGCTAAGGGATCAGTCGTCTGGCTCCCTGTTTTTGTGCTATTGCCTTGGGTGTTGCTCTGCTGTGTTGAGGCAACGGCGGCAACAACGCTTGGGTCTGTTGCACCTTGTGCGTTGGCAGCAGCGGCTTGTCCCAGATTTGCATTGGCGGCAGCATCTGCAAGATCGTTACCTTGGTTTTCGTTGTTTGCGCCAGCCTCATTTGTATCTACTGTATCGTTTGAGGCATTGCCGTTGGCTTCAGCCGTTTCTTTTTGTTCGTTCTGATCCGCTTTGGGCTTATCCCCTGCATCGGCGTCTTTTTGCGGGGCATCGTCGCGTTCGGAACGATCCCGGTTGTCATCGCTGGCGTCACGACGTGTATCGTCGGTGCGATCATCCGGGCGGTCTTCTGTGCGGGTGTCGTCAGATTTATCTGTACGGTCGCTTGCGACATCATCGTCGTTGCGCGCATCGGATGTTTTGGATGCTTTATCATCGTAGGAGTCATCATAGCCTTTGTCAGCATGGGCATCATAGGCGGGCTCGTTGGATGTCTTGGAGGTCGACATGCTTAAGTTTGTGCTCATATTGCTGCTGGAAAAAGCGAGCAAATCGGCAAAACCTGCACCGTTGGTGCCTTTTGTTTTTGTCGTTTGGGTCACAGGACCTGTTACCGGGGCAACAGTTCCGTTATTTTTCGCGTTAACCGCTAAATTATCCATGATCGCGTCCTCGCAAGTTCCGGTTCTTCGGCGGATTAAATGCAAGGGGTGTGCCAGATAATTTATATTATATTAACTATCTGAAAAATAATAATAAAATTATTATTGATAGGTTGAGTTTTATGAACAGTTTGTTGATGGCAAGGAAAAAAATACCGTTATGGGCAAAATGTGCAGTCTGTTGTATTGTGTGAGATACAATTTCGTGAGTCTGCTATAAAACATACCATTGAGAGTTCGACAAAATTAGTAGGATAATAATGACTCGTATTTCTTTTAAAACATGTAAAAAAAGTCAGGAAGATGCACGAAAAATAATGATGTGGCGTAATGACCCGGTCACCTTGGCTGTTTCTTATCATCATACGCCTAAGGTGTGGAAAAATTTTTGGAAGGAATATTGTGATGAATATTTGATGCCCGTTTCGAAGGTACCTCAGCCCGTTTTTGCTGAAGTTGACGGCACCCCCTGTGGTTTCTTGAAGTTTGCCCCATTTAAAGACCCTTTGGATCGAAATTTGAGTTGTGTGGAGATTTCTATCAATATTGCTCCAAGTTTTCGCAAGCAGGGGTTGGGCCACAGGGTATTGTATGAGGTACAAGATTATTTGAAGCAAAAAGGTGTCGAGTCTGTTTATGCTGAAGTAAGAAAAAATAATGACCCCTCAAAACGAGCTTTCCGACGTGCAGGATTTAGATATCTCGGTGATGCTAATAAAACGGTCCACGATACAGGAGAAGAATGCTGTATTTCTAAATACCTTGTGGACTTAAATATTGAAAAAGCGATTTGCATTGATTTAGACGGGACGTTGGCGGATAGCCTTTCCTGTATGGAAGAAGCTTATTATAGTTTTTTGCAGCTTTATGGGGAAAAAGGCGACATAGAGGAGTTTAATCAACTGAATGGTCCTCCTTTGCTGAATGTCGTACGCATATTACAACAAAGATACGATTTGCCGGGGTCTATTGTTGAATTACATAAGAAGTATGAAGAAATTATAGATCGCTTTTATGATAAAGCGGCAATTATGCCCGGCGCGGATCAATTTCTAATTCGTGCTCATCAAGAAGGGTGGGGGATTGTCATTGTTACTTCTAACAGTGAAGAACGTACAAGGTCTTGGTTGAAGATTCGCAAATTATGGTCTCTTGTGAATGCGTTGGTGTGTGGCGAAGATGTTGAAGAAGGGAAACCCTCAAAAGAACCTTATTTGAAAGCAGTCGAGAAAACTGGTTGCAAGCTTTATAATATAATTGCCATTGAAGATTCGAAAGCCGGTGTATGTTCTGCGACGAGTGCAGGAATTCGCACTCTAATGATCGGACAAGATGGGAATAATTATGAAGAAGAACAGGCGTGGCCTGTGAAGGATTGGTTTGAAGCAGCCTATTTTCTTTTTTCTTTTCAAGGTTTGATGATTTTTAAGTTAGCGAGAGAATTAAATATTCATCTTAGGGGAGACGGGAGCGTTGATGCTGCACTGAAACATGAAATTGACAGGCTATGGAAAGTAGCTCAACAGGAAGAGGGAAATACTTTTTTTAATGGTCCTGTTTGCCGTTTGGTCAACTACGGATATCGTAACCTGACGCTTGAACTTAGTACTTATAAAGTATTTTTGGCTTTACGCCGGAATATGATGTTACAGACTAAATTAGATTGGTTCTCATTAGCTGTATCAGGTTTGCTGCTTTGTCGTGACGGCCTTGTGGTGGGGAAACGTTCTAATCAGGTTGCAGATGAGGCTGGTTATTGGGAGTTGGTCCCTTCGGGGGCATGTGATGGCAGTGTTTTCGAAGAAGACAAGAGTTATAAAAGTGGACTTGAAAAGCAAGTTCTTGCGGAATTAATTGAAGAAGTTGGCTTGGATCGAAAACAGGTTCGAGTAAGTGATCCGTGTTATTTAATTATCAATACCAAACAACGTTTGATTGATGTGCTTTTCAAGATTGAGACAAATTTGTCTTTCTCTGAAATTTCTCGATATTTTCAGAAAGTAAAAGAGGAATATAGTGACATTACGGTTTTAAGGGAATCTGGCTTAAGTGCTGAAAACATTACCTTAACGAAGACATCGGCGTTGATAAAACAGTTATATTGTGACGGGTATATTTAAAATGGTTCATTTGGGTAAAGGAGTCTCAGTAGCTGCTTGATCTCTTCAATATCAAGGAAGTGTGGGTTGTTATTACTTGTATATTCAAAGTCTGGTGAGACTTCTTTTGCATCAGCTAGTTTATTTTCACCAAGTCGCCAAAAAGCATAAGATGGTTGGATAATGTAACAATTATCCATTTCGACCGTTTGTCGTGCTTCATCCATGGGCACCATAATTTCATGAAGTTTCTCACCGGGGCGAATGCCAATTATCTTAATGGGGATGTTCGGTGCCATAGCCTTGGCGATATCAGTGATCGTCGTACTTGGAATTTTTGGAATATAGATTTCACCACCATCCATTCTGGATAGAGAAGTTAGAACGAAATCAACCCCTTGCTGCAATGTAATCCAAAATCGGGTCATCTGATCATGGGTAATAGGAAGATGATCGGTATTCTGAGTTAATAATTGCTTGAAGAAAGGAATGACACTACCTCGAGAACCGATAACATTTCCATAGCGAACGACGGAAAAGCGAGTACCATCTTTGCCTGATAAGTTATTAGTCGCAACAAAAATTTTGTCAGAGGCCAGTTTTGTTGCACCGTAAAGGTTTAATGGATTTGCTGCTTTGTCGGTTGATAAGGCAACAACTTTTTTCACATTCCGGCTCATACAAGCTTCAACAACATTTTCTGCACCGATGATATTTGTGCGGATACATTCAAATGGGTTGTATTCAGCGGCTGGAACTTGTTTTAAAGCTGCGGCATGGACAACATAATCGATGTCACGTAATGCCATTTGTAATCTTGATTTATCGCGAACATCTCCGATGAAAAAGCGAATAGTATGAAATTTGGGGTGATTAGCTAATCGATTATGCATCTCATACTGTTTTAGTTCATCTCGAGAATAGATAATAATTCGTCTTAAGTTTGCTTCATCCAAGAGAGTCTGAACTAATGCATTACCAAAGGAACCGGTTCCACCTGTAATGAGAAGAGAGGCTCCATCTAAGAAAGAGGTACTTGTTTTAAAAGATGTTAACAGTTTAGACATGACATTTACTCGTTTACCTGTAAATCAATTTTATTTTTTTGTGCAAGGCTCTTGTAGTCATATGGTTTGAAAGTAGGAGCTTTCTGACCTGATCGATAAGCATTAAACATGATATCTATCCAGTCTAACATCCATAATGTTAATTCTTCCCATGCATCTAGGAAACCTTCAATAAAGAGATTTGTTTGTTCGTCACTTGTGCGGTTTCCATAAAATGCTGCGGCACGAATCATGCCAGCCATTGATCCATTGATAATACGTAGTACACGGTTCGCTTTGTTGTGGTTTTGTTTTTGTAAAGTCCGATAAGCCGCATATATTTCTCTAAAACTTTGTTGTTCAGTGCGTGCGATTTCAATAAGTTCTGCAAATGCCTTCTTGAATATTTCCACCTCAGTACAAACATCGTCCCAATTTATTTCTTGAATTAATTGCCCTTTTTGAATGAGAGGTAGTTGTTCTTCCATGTTTTTCAAAGTGAGCTTTTTTTGACTTGGTGTAATACTCGATAAGTCAATTGTAGAAGAGACTATAGGTAATGACTTGTTAATGCGAGCACCATGAGAACAGTTCTTTAATTGTACTTTGTAAACATTTTGGATAGAAGCAAGTGACTGGCGCGAAACGTCAAAGAAATGGCCTGTCTCAACAGTTCCGCCGAAGTTTCCCGGAACAGAACGATCAAAGCGTTTCTCAAATTCTTCATCTAAACCGATATCATAATAAATATGATCTTTATGATGATGCCCACCGCCGGCATAGCGACCACAATCAACGCCAAATAAGTAAATGTTTTTAAACCCCATATTTAGGATAAAAGAAACGCCTGCATTGGCGACCAGGGGGAAAGAATAGAGGAGCGACTTTGTTTCATCAAAGAAAAAAGCAGATGAACTTAATCCTGGTCGGGCATATAACCATGTTTGTTTGAAAAATTCAGATACGCCTGCGGTTAAGGTTGAAGAGGAGACAAGGGTTATATCCTTCAGATCATGTTTTTCCGCTGTCTTACTGATGATTTCATATACCATTTCAACATTTTCAATTTCTATATGAAAGTCGGGCATAATATCGTTAGAGAGTAGAAGATTAAGCGTTGTCCCACATGATACAATAATGGCACGGTCGGCCCATTTCTTGACAGAGGCGATATCACGCTCTAATGACGGTCCTGCAGCGACGATGAAGACAGGTAGGTTTTGTGATAGGAATGAACCACGATTGATGAGTCGAAAATCAATATTAAGTACATTATGGTAAGTGTTTTCCATCATCTTCACTTCATCTTCGAAGAAGCCACTCGAAATGAACTGAGACTTGGCATATTCTTGAAATTTATTGTAAATTTCGTTTATATCACGAGAATAATAATGAATGAGGAAGTGAGAACCTTCAACGAAAACGACAGATAATGAGCTGAGAATATCGCTAAGGGCGTCAATGGATTTAAGAACACTTTGGCCGACGATAAAATGAATCTGTATCTCTTTTTCATCAGCTAGGTCAAATATTTCCGCCCAGTCAACACTGGAGAGAGAATGGATGAAAAAATCAGGAACAGGTTCCACAATTACAATATTAAAGGCAGCGTTTCTTTCTACGAGATCTTTAATATGGTGAGCAAGGCCAAGCCCAAAAACAAAGAAAAAGCCGACATTACGTAAGGGCACCTGCGAGTTTACAGAGATTGTATGATCGACACAATGTTTGGCGACTTTAGTTATCAAGCCAATAGAGATTGGTGATAGATTGCAATGGTTTGGGTTCTCATAAAGGATCTGAGATGGTTTCTTAAAGTAATCGTCTAGCTGTGTCTGACAGTACTTCTGACTATCTTGGCCATAAAGTTCTACGTTATCTACTGTGATGTTTACTGGAGTACCATTTTTTAGAACCAGCTTGGAACCTGCCATGTCAAAGTGAATGGCTGATTTATGTAAAGCAGGGTAACGGTCTTTGAAGGCATTAAGGTTTTTGTTTTTAAGTTTTTCGACGTTGACCGTAACCATTTTTCTACACCTATTTTGCGCTGGACTTCTCAACCCAGACATGTTCTAGCAGATCTTCCCACTCTTGAATACGGGCTTTATAATTGAAAAGGTTCTCCAATTTATATTCTTTGGGAGCATTTTTACTGAGATAATCCCGTTTTTCAGGTGAATTTGCCCAGTTTATGGCAAATTCTACGTATTGATCATCATCGTTGGCAAGGAAGTTATCTTTTATACCTAATGTATTAAAAAGAAGATGTGCAGGGTAGCTGCTTCCCTCTTTTCCTTTTTGATGAATTACAGGAAGGCCACATTCCATTGCATTATAAACCGTAATGTAATTTTGATCATAAGAGGCCAAGAAAATATCCCCATGAGCAAAAAATTCGGCCATATTTGCAGTCGTTACAATATCAATGCGATGGGATATACCGTAGTTCCCAAAACGTTGTATTAGAGCGTCTGTGTTATCTTGGGCTAAGAAATGATTATTTTTTAGGACTAAGGTAGAATTCGGGCATTGGTTTAAAATGCGAGCCCAGGTTGCGACGATTTGAGGAGACAAGCTACCAAGCTCTGCATCACACAGAAAGGTGATCTGTTGATCTTTTTTGGGGATTGTAAAATTTTGCTTTGTCATAGGAGCTATAAAAACATTTCCCGTTTTTAGTTGTATAGCTTTTTCACGGATTACAATGTTACGTTTCTCTAAGCCAATGCCATCGACAAGATAATCCATTTCAGGCATACCTGTCCCAAAGGGGCTGCCTATCATAGAGATTTGAACAGGGGCGATACGCATAGAAAATAGGCGTAATAGTCCCGGTTCATTATAGCCACTAAGATCAATCAGAATATCTGGTTCTTCTGCACCGATCATGGCGCGAACCGTTTCAATATTGATACCCTTGATGTTACGCCATTCGCGGAACCCTTTTTGCAATAAATAATTTTGCAATTCGTGCCCTTCTCCTATTCCGAATGCAATAGGATGAAAACGGTCATTGTTATGGTGCATTAAGAAATCGGCAAGTGCGGGTGCGATACGCGATGTTTCTAGTTGACCAACGAGATAGGCAACAACAAGTTTATCTTTCTGCTTTGGTTTTTGGACATCCCAGTGGCCTGTGTCGCAAATAGAGGATGCTTCCCCCCATTTAATGATTTCAGAAACAATTTCTTCACGACTAAATTCCGCATCATGAAACATGGAGAGGCATTTCTCTCCGATGATGTTTTCTGGGGTGTTCGAATGACGGATCGCCCAATCATAAACATGACGGGCTTCTGAATGATAACCTAAATGAGCAAGGGATTTGGCTAGGAGTATACTTATATCTGGGTTCCCCGGGCAAGCATGCATGCCACCGCGCGCGACTTCCATAACGCTGCGCCAAGACCCAGTTAAAAGCAAGCACATACACAAGTTAATGTAAGATGCGGGATCGTTTGGCTTCGCCATTGATTGTTGACGGTACCAATGTTCGGCCATTTCGATATCATTATTGTCCAATGCATGAAGAGCTCGTAATTTTAACGGGTCTTCGACCGTTTTCGTGAAAAATTGATCCAAATCCGGTAAAAAATCAGAAGAGATCAACTCTTTTAAATTTGGAGAAGGCTTCGCAATGGAACGTAGTTTTGTATAGTAAAAGGCACTTTTATGATCACCGACTAAGAAGGCCATAATTGCGCAAAAATTGGCAATCACTGCATTTTGAGGATCTTCTTCATGTGCCGCTACAACTGTGTTATAGGCATCAATATATTCATTTTTAGAATATAAGGCGAGTGCGAGAGCGTAAAGCGTTTCACTTCTTCGTCCATCATCATTGGTCAACATTCTCTGACACAAAGTGATAATCTCATCCCAGTTTTTATTTTGGAAATGAATACGCAAATTGTCCATTGTGGTCTCTCGCTCGTAATGAAGTGCGGGAAAAATAAGATTAGGCTTCAATATCACCGTCAAAACCAGCCGGAGCGGCCTCAGTTTGGGTGTTCTCTGTAGCAGAGCTTGATGCTTCTTGGTTTGTTAGTTGTATTGAATCGTACAGGCCACTTGCAATTTCCTTGTTGATATTAAACATAACAGGGAGTAGTTCCATGTCTTTTTCTGCGTAAAAATCAATACTTCTTTTATCTATAAAAGCGGCCAAAGAAAGGATGTTTTGACGAATGTTGGCAGGTAAAGGGCAATTTGGAGAAAGCATCTCTGATTGAAAAATTGTCCAAAGGCGCCAATTTAAGCGAACCGCAACTTCCGCACCTTCTGTGTCTTTATTTTCATAAGCTTGCCGGATGCGAATAGCAGCCTGAGTAAGTGCCCAAGCTTCACTCTGCGTTGGGTCTCCCGGTTCAGGTACTCTTTGGTACTTCTGATGGTTCTGCTGGTTCTGGTTGACGGACATTTTCTAACACTCTAGCTTCGTGATTGATCAATTCTTGTGTCTTTTTTAGTGCGCCATATAAGTTAGCGTCGTCAATCTCTTGTTCGATATCATTAACGATAGGGGCGCAGCTGGGGGCAGCTTTTATGTATTCTTTGAGATGAAGGTAAAAAAAACGTAAATGTTCTTCATATTTTTCTGGGAATATGTAAGCGCACTGTAGCGCATAATATATTCGTGCTGCAGGAGTAACGCAATCATCGGGCCCAAGAACTTCTGAATCTCTTAATAAGCTAGCTTTATTGTGAAGATTTAATGAGATATTGCGATTACCAGCATTTTCTATGACGGCGCCGTTTATGATGATTTTTTGACCTTTTTTTAAATTTACTTGTAAAGCCACGTCCGCACCCTTGTTTTAAAAGAAGAAGGAAGGGGAAAAAAGTTTCCTTTTCCCCCCATCCCCATTTGATAGGCTTTGCTTATCGGAACAGACCCAATACGGCTTGTTCTGATTGACCAGCAAACGACAGAGCTTGAATACCCATTTGTTGACGAGTTTGCAAGGCCAGAAGGTTTGCACCTTCTTCGTTCAAATCGGCAACAGTCAATTGGGAAGCACCACCTTCAAGAACGTTGGAGTACTCTTGAGTAAAGTCTGCACGAACTTGAAGAATAGCTACGTTACCAGCCATTTTAGCAGCTTCCGCACGCAGGTTAGAGATGGTGGCGTCAAGTGACAAAACAGCCAAATCGGCTTGTTCGTTGAATGATGCCAACGTTGCAGCAGTTGAGAATTCGAAAGTCGAAATCCCTGCTACGAAACCAAGTGCGGACAGTAGCTTTTGCCCCATTTCTGTGGCTGCAGTTTCGAATGTCAAACCCACAGCGGAGAATGAGCCACCGCCTGTAGCTACTTGAATAAAGCCGGAAAGTTCAAAGTTAATACCATCAACTTTGAGCTTGGAATCTGCGGAGTCAGAGAAACGTACGCTAAGTGAGGATGCTGTTGAGTTCAACAGATTCAAACCTTGGTACGTTGCATCACCAACGATATGAGAAAGCTGCTGACCAAGGTCACCGATTTGTTTATTGAAGGCCTCACGTTGAGCCGGATCACCGGAACGTGCACTATCAATAACACCTTTGATTTGGTCAACGAGTTTTTCCATTGCAGTCGTTGCTTCTAGAGCTGTTTTCAGGGCATTGATCCCTTGCTCAATTGAAGACTTACGGTTCATTAAATCGCTAGCGCGGTCGCTCAGTGATTTGGCTTGGAAAAACTTCACAGCGTCATCTACTGGACCTGCAACAGACAGACCAGTGGACAAGCGACCTTGAGTTCTTTCAATAAAACCGGAAGTGCCTTGCAATGACAACAGATTCGAACGTACTGCCGTAGATAGAGTAATATCAGCCATTTTTTTATTCCTTCATTCTAAAGGTGAGAAGATACCTTCCTGGTATCAGCTGTACATCACAGCTATATCAGACTACCTTATGCGGTTGTGAAGGGCAAGAGTTTTTGCGCATCTGAGAAGGGGGGTAAACTTCCTTCTCCGCTGTGGTTGTTAAATGGCGTTTGTTGAAGCTAATCTTGTTTTATCTATTTGAAATTCATTTATTTTTTTTAGGTCAGGTTCTTGTTCTAAAATTTTCAGAATTTGTAAATAGCTATATTGTTCTTTGGATGGTGCAGGTAGGCGATTAAAAATTTCATTGATCAATTCAAAATCTTGGGGTGTATCTAGCGTCCATCTTAAATGTGCCAAATTATCATTGGGGTGGGCAAAGTTACTGATCTTGGCATAAGGATTGGTGCGAATGAAAGGGGTTACATGTTCGCGTTCATGCGGCAGTTTAGCTTGACGAAATGCTTTCTGGAGCCATTTGAACGTGAAAAATTCGCAATCTAATCCATGTGGCCAGGTTGGCGGAATGTTATTGGCGCAGTAGTCAGCATTTTCTTTTAGGCCGTGATCAATTACTGCCGCACAGATTTGTGGATCAATCAGTGGACAATCGGATGTCACTCTAAGAATGTAATCCGCTTTCAGTTTTTTGGCGGCTTGATAATATCGGGCAAGAACATCCGTTTCAGACCCTCGAAAGACCTCTACATCGCATTGTAAAGCTTCTTCTGCGATGGGGTTGGAGTCTGCAGTTTCTGGTATGGCGCAACAAACTGTATTTACGTTTTCAATGGCCTTGCATCGCTCAAGCACGTGTTTCAATACGGTTTGACCAGATAATCTTTTAAGAATTTTGCCATGTAGGCGGGTTGAATTCATTCGGGCTTGAATGATCGCAACGATATTCATGGGCGAATTTACACGCTAATATTCATCAAAGTATTCATTAGCGGATTGCTACCTGTAAAACGTGCAAACATGTTAGCGTATTGGCTGCGTTGGGCCATCGCATGAGCCAAGGAGGTGGAGACAGATTGAAGTTGTTGTTGGATGGCTTGTTTTTTTACATCAATCTCGTACTGCATTTCAACTTGAAGTTCAATGTTTTTATCGTATGATTCTGTAATCACGTTTTCGGCCATGCCTTGGTAGTAATTCATGACAGTTAGAGCTGCCTCATAACGACTTTTTTCTAACTTTAGCACTTCTTCAGCAGCTTCGAGATCGTCTTTTGCGGTTGTGCGAGTTGTGTCGTTATCCAATTTGCTATAAAGCCAAGAATCCAAGACGCCAATCCCTTTACGATAGATTGTCCCGGTAAATGTTTGCGGCGAAGCTGTTTCGCTACCAATTGTGAACTCTATATCATCTCCAGAAATTGAATCAACGACGATACTATCGAAACTGCCAACTGTGGATGTTTCTTCATCTGGGTAGGTGTCGTATCTACGTATGAAATCGCCACTATAATTAGGTTGCCAACGTTTGCCGTCTTGGTCGACGATATAATAATCCGATTCAACGTTCAGGCCTTGAATGGTGCCGTAGCTCCCTGTTGGTGCTGTTGGGTATTCAAGCGTACGGGTATTGGAGGCGAGAAGGTTTGTTTTTGTACGTGTGTTTGAAGCAAGATCGCGCACGCTATTAAGTATTGAATCAAAAGCAGCGGCATAGCCACTGGAATCAAAATAATCACCGCTTTCTTCGGCTTGTTCCGCGTTGTTAACGGTAAGACGCAGAGTCTCAATTCGGTTCAGCATCCCTTCTATGCGGGATAAAGAGTTGGACACCACATCCTTTGCGTCGGATATGTTTTGTTTCATATCTTCATAAGGTTTGATCTTGTAGGTGTTATAGTTGATTTTACTGGTGTAGCTGTCTTGGATTACCTTGCTTTCTCTCGCAAGTTTTTGATTGTATTGCGTCGAAAGCTGCGCGCTAAGTTGGCGTCCTTGTATTTGTGCCAATCTTTGTGCAGTAGATTGAGTAGCACCGGACAAAGAGGTCGTTGTGCCGTTAGAAAGTGCTGAGAAAATATCTGCCATAGCAGCCATCCATTCTTGGAATATTGCGCATTCTACGCATCATATAAAATCAAACTCATTATAGCCGAGAAAAGCGAAAAGGTAAACGGTGCTATTTGTAAAAATACTTTCTTTATCTTATTAGAGAACGTTCAAACTATGTAATTTTAATGTGTGAAACCGTTTATAACGTTTATGTATATGCGTGGTCTGATCTTAGGAAGTGCTTAATTTCCTTGAGAAGCCTGCGAAGGGTTAAGTTCGGTGTGTTCTATTTTTAACGCAGTTCCGCATTGCAGGTCTGCAGTTGCGACGGTCCCTAGGATTTTTTCATAATACTGCGGGGATAATCCAAAACCAGGCCGGATGCGGCGAATATTTTCAGAAGTGAAGTGCTCCCCTTTCTTGATGTTTTTTACAACATAAATTGATCTTCTGAATTGGTTGTTTGCTTCTTCTACTTTCTTTTGATTAAAGCTAGCCTTGCCTTTTGCAAGAAATGCACGTTGTAAACTTTGTGCGAGATCGTTGAGATCTTTAGGCTCCATTGAAAAATCGGCATCAGGCCCTCCATCTGAACGAGCTAATGTGAAGTGTTTTTCGATGATCATAGCGCCGAAACCAATGGATAAAGTTGCAGCTAAATTGTCAAGAGTATGATCAGAGAGACCGACACTACATTTAAAAGTTTCTTGTAAGAGGGGAATAGTACTTAGGTTGATCTGTTCGATCGGGGTGGGGTAACCGCTCACGCAGTGTAATAAAGCGAGCTCTCCCCCACCGTATTCACGAATAACATTTACGGCTTGCTGTATTTCTTCGAAGTTTGCCATACCCGTTGAAGCAATAATAGGTTTTTTAGTTTGAGCAATATATTTAATCAACGGTAAATCAGTTAGTTCAAATGACGCTATTTTATAAAAGGGTGTGTTGAGATCTTCGAGTAAATCGACAGCGGTTTCGTCAAATGGTGTGCTGATGCATGTAATTCCAATATTTTTAGCATAGGCGAAAAGGTCAGGGTGCCATTCGTAAGGGGTGTGCGCCCAGTTGTAGAGATCCCATAATTGGTAACCATCCCATAGGCCGCCTTTTATCTGGAAATCCTCAATACCCGATTTTATCGTCATTGTATCAGGTGTATAGGTTTGCAATTTAACACAATCTGCGCCATTGTTTTTTGCTGCAGCGATGATTTGTTTTGCACGTTCTATCGAACCGTTATGGTTACCTGAAATTTCAGCAATTAGGTAAGGCTTTTGCAGAGAAGAGAACATCATATAAGACCTGACAAAACGTTGTGATTACAAGAAGTTCGCCAAGCCAAGCTTTTGAGTTCTGGAGAGAACCTGATAGGATGCCTGAAGAGCCCGATCAATATCAAGAAGTCGAGTTGTTGCCTCTAACATATCGATGTTTTCAATTGAACCAATGTTCACCTCAAGAAAGCCTATGGTTTTTTCTTCCCGTGTGATCGAGTCTTTGATCTGATTGCGTTGGAAAGCGTTATTAAAACGTAATTGCTCAATACTGGATGTTTCTTCCGTGCCATATGGCGGAGTACCATCTGTGGGGAAATTAAGAGAAGAATTTAACAACCATAGTGCGTCATCCGCGCGGTCTGTATTTTGATCCAGACCACCCGTTGTTCCCAATTTACCCTGTGCGATAATAGAGAGTGCACGAATGGCCTTTTCAAATGCCGGGTCCAGTCCATTGGTGTCTAATGTAATGACGCGATTGTCATCAATTCGATGATTTGATGTCATTAAGTCGCCATTATAATAATTCTGAGAACTAACAGTTACGGCTTCGCCTGCACCGCCAACTGCTGTGAGAGGCTTTTGTTCAATTGTCAGGCTGCCTAGAGTATCTTCATTAAATGCTGTTGCTGTTACGTGTAGGTTGTTGTTACCATCAGCACTTGTGATTTCAATGGTTGACGGAATAGTAACACCCTGAAAGTCAGTGGGGTTGGACGGAGTGATGTATCCTGTCACGGGGTCAACAACAACATCGGCGTTGAATGTTTCCTCTTTGGTGCCGCGTTTTACTGTGAATGTATAAGTATCGGTTGCTGGTGAACTGGCATTCGTGTTCAATTCTTTTCTTGCAAGCCTGAGTGTGTTTGCGCCGTCTTGATCTTTATCAAGGACGGTCCAAGTACCTGCGTTTGTACCTGTTAAGGTAATTGAACTGCCTGTTTGGTAGAGAGATGAGTCTGCAACAGTCATAACGCCATGCTGAACTTGCTCTCCATTAATGACGCTGTTACCTAATGTATAGGTTACGCCAGCTTCATTGATGCCAAACTCCATAATATTCGCGGATCTCGTTGTTGGGTAAGTCGTCGTATCACCGTTCCATGTTGTTTGAAAATCATTCAAATTGTCGCCGAGTCCTAAGCTCACAGGTGATGTTTCAATACGTGAACCAGAAAATAAATAACGACCACCGACTTTTTCGTTTAGGAAACCCTGAATGTCGCGCAAGGCTTGGTATGCAAATTTTTGCATTTGCTCAACTTGATTTTCATCTCGTCTTTCACCAGAAGAAAAATCAGAAAGCATGTCTTTGATATTGCTGATGGTCTCTTCTATACCAACCATTGCAATGTCTTGCGTTTCCAACCTTAAATCCATTGCATTATTGTTGAGGTTGAATTGTTCTGATTGACGTGCCAGATATTCAAGGTTAACCAGCCGCTGAGACTGAGAGGCTAGGCCCGCGTATTCCTGCGTTTTCTTTTCTGATGCTACTGCAATTTCTGCATCAAACAGATCGTTTTGCAGCTTGAATAAATGAGAATTCAAAAATTGATGGTGAGCAAAGTTTGCAAGCCGGTTTACCATCTTTCTATCTCCTATCTAACTGCGTTTTCAAGAGTTTCGAACATGCCTTGGATAACGCTGATGACACGTGCAGCGGCTGAATAAGCTTGTTCATAAAGGATCAATTGTGACAGTTCTTCGTCCAGATTGACACCTTTTTGTGTATCTGATCGGTTTTGTAGACTGTTAACCAGAGACTCTTGGATTTCGACATCTAATTCATTGTTTGAGGCTTGAGAGGCGTTAAGCGCGAGAATGGAGGAAGCGTATTGATGAATTGTTTCTGTAACCTCGCTCAAACCGCCTGCACTGGAAAAGCTTTGTGCATTATTCAGAACCCCTGCTAATTCTCTAGCGATTGAGTTATCACCAGCACTAACATAATACTCCCCACCAGTACCCAGTGTAGCATCCCATTGTAGAGTGCCGCGAGAGATATTGCCCGGGGAGGATGTCAAATCACTTCGAACGATTAATGAGGACGCTGTCCGTACGTCTGCTACATCAAAGCCTGTATTGGATGTGAAATTGCCATTTTCTTGTACCACTTCCATATTATTGCCAGCCTCGTTTGTAAAACGCAAACGTTGACCGTCACCTTCTCCGATGACCGTTGCTCTTACGCCGATATTTGCATCATTTACAAGCTTGGCCATATTTTCCATTGTGCCGGAAAGCGGGATTGAACCAAGACTTGTTAAGCTCCCACTAGAGTCATCATAAAAAGTAAGAGTTGAGCCGCTTTCTGTATAATTGGAAGATAATATTCCTGTTTCCCAGATGTTTTGACCCAAGTCGTCTGTAAAGAAGTCATTGAGGCCCAGAAAATCAGAGAAACCTTCATGGGTGCGGGTTACAGATGTACCATTACCATAAAAGTTTATAGTTGCGTCGGCCATGTCGGAACCCGCTGTGGTACCGGTTTCGTCACGGAAGCTTAAGTAATTGGATGTGTTATCCATCGTGATTTGAAGTTTGCCATCGACGAATTGCGCAGTACCGCCACCTGCATTAGCATCAAGCCAATTGTCAATTGTAGTTGCAACATCATCTAGTGTCCATGGCCCTGCGCCATGATCTGCAGTGAGTTGAGTTGAAAGGGATACGGAAGCTACCTGATTTCCAGTTCCGTCCATAACAACCATGCGAGTATCGCCGCTGCCAAAAGCAATTTGCTGTGTTGAGGAATCGACAAAAGAGGTGGATCCTTCCATGGCTTGCGAACCAGGGAAAGCCATTCCTCGGTTATGCACGGCATTGATGGTGTCACGCAACGTGGCGGCTAGATGGTCAATTTCAGCTTGCAATTCAACTAATTTGTCATCGCGCATTTCTACGAGGCCAGCTAATGTTCCCCCTTGAAGTTCGTTAGTGACATCATTGTATGTAACTGCACTACCTATGAAAATACCCGAAAAATCACCCTCTTCATGAGTTGTCACGGCACTGACGCTTGCGCCTAGGTTATGACTGATACCTGCTGATTCTTGATCAATTAAGACGCGACCACCTTTTGTAAAGACAGATATTTCCCCGTTAGCCCTCGGAAAATATGAGATATCGATAATCTGTGATAAGGCGTTTAAAGCAAGGTCACGTTTATCTTCTAACGCCGAGGTATCATTGTTTGCAACATCATTTCTTACGATCTTATGATTTAAGTCAGCAATTTCAGCGAGATAATTATCAGCTTCTTGTACAGCTTGATGAATATCGTTATCGGCTTGTTTGCGTAGTCCTTGAATGGTTGTAGACATATCCTGAAGTTGCTGGGTTAGGTTTTCTGCCCAACGGGTTACTTCACTTTGCTCAAGTGAGCGTTCCGGTGTTACGGAAAGCTGTTCTAAAGCACTGTTGAGTTCTGAAATTGTATGTGCAAGGGAGCTGTTGTCACCAGGGGCGCCAAATAATTCCTGCATCCTACTATAATAAGTAACTTGAGACTTAATTTTATAGAGTTGGCTGGCTTCATCACGTACATCACGCATCAACTCTTCATCGACAGCGCGTCCAACATCGGCAATATTCACCCCAGCACCGACACCGGCGAGAACGTTCGTTTCAAAATTCACGATCTTGCGGGAATAACCTACGGTATTGGCATTGGCGACGTTATCGGAAACGGTGCCCAGTGCGGATTGAGTGGCTAAAAGACCACCGGCGGCAACGTGGAGGGCGTGTGTAATTGACATATCTGATCTCCCTTGTTTTCTACAAGGCCTGTCTTACAAAGTTTCGTTCAAAGAAATCGGTGATGTGGCTTCTCCACGGGTACCGACATTTGCATCCTTGGCATAAGTACCGGAATGCGGGGTCATCTGTTTGGCAACATCCGCAAATTTCAGCAAAACGCGCCGATTTGTATCAATATTCAGTTTCAACATGCGTGCATTATGGGCGATGAGCGTGTCCATTTCCTGACTCAGCTCTTTCAAGGTTGAACGAATATCTTCATCGACGGCTGCAAATCCATTGACATCGCGTTGAATGCCACGAGTGTGGCGTTCATAAAGGCGGCTGAGTTTATCTTTCTCAGTCACGGTCTCTGCAAGCACTTTGGGATTTTGTGTGTTCAGCGCATCATTTTCCTTTTGAAGGATTTCGATCATACGCTCGCAGATATAAATCAGTTCATTAACGCGTTCTGACATTTCCATAATTATAGTCCTTCCTGTGCGCGTAAGAGTTGGCGCTCGACGTGGTCGGCCAAGCCAATTCCACCTGATTTTGCAAGCGATTTACCGTATTCGTTGACCAGCATGCTCTGCCACATTTTTTCTGCATGACCACCGCCAAAAGGTTCGCTTGCTTCGATCCCTTCGAACATTGGTTGCAGCATCTGGCTGAGGAACTGTGCCTCGAAATCAACAGCCGTCTCATGGATTTTACGTCTTTGTAAAACATCGACTTGTGTCGGGTCTTTGAGTTGCTGTGCGTTGAGGGTTTCAGCAAAGGTTCTGCCTTGACTGTTGGCGCTGTCAACAAGACCAGACAGTCCCCGTTTTGCCTGTGCATCCTGAAAGGCAACTTGTGCCTGACTGAGAAGAGAAAGGTCGCTCATTACATCACCTCAATTTCAGCTTGTAAGGCACCGGCGGATTTGATCGCCTGTAAAATGGTGATCAGGTCACGTGGTCCAATACCCAAGGCATTCAGCCCGTTGACCAATTCCTGCAAGGAGACACCATCGTCCAGAACCGTCATTTTTTTGTCTTTGCCTTCATCGGCCTCAATGGCGGTTCGGTCTACAGTTGTGGTGGTGCCCGTTTGAGCAAAGGGGCCCGGTTGCGAGACCTGTGGTGTTTCGGTAATGCGAATAGTCAGGCTGCCTTGTGCGATTGCAACGGTACTGATGCGGACGTTTTCACCCATAACGATTGTGCCGGTGGTTTCGTCAATGACGACACGGGCCATTTGATCGGGGTCAACGCGCAATTGTTCAATATCGGTCAGGAGGTTAACAACATTGCCATCGTAACTGTCCGGGATATCCAGTTGTACGGTACCAGGATCGGTCGGACGTGAGGAGCTGCTGCCCAAAAAGGCGTTTATGGCCTGTGAAATGCGGCGGGCTGTGGTGAAGTCCGGATTGCGCAAGGACAATTTGACATCTTCCATTTGCGCCATTTCGAAATTCAGTTCGCGTTCAATAATGGCACCGTTTGCAATGCGCCCTGATGTTGGGACACCTTTTGTAATTGTTTCAGCCGCACCTGCGGCTGTAAACCCGCCCACAGCCAATTGACCTTGGGCGACGGCATAGACTTCGCCGTCCGCACCGATCAAGGGTGTTACGAGAAGGGTACCGCCCAGCAGGCTGTCGGCATCACCAAGGGCGCTGACGGTTACATCCACGCGTGAGCCTTGGCGGGCAAAGGGTTTTAAAGATGCGGTCACCATTACGGCTGCCACGTTATTGCTGTCCAGACCGTCTTCAGTCGATTTGACTCCGAGACGTTCCAGCATGGACAGTAAGCTTTGTTTGGTAAAATGCCCGTCCGCCAATCCATCGCCTGTGCCGTTGAGACCGACAACAAGGCCGTACCCGACAAGCATGTTGTCGCGTACGCCTTCAAAGGTGACGATGTCTTTAATCCGCGAAGAGGCGTGCGTGTCAACAGGGCTTAACAAAAGACCTAATCCGACCAACAGGGCAAACCCCAGACGGTAGGTGCTGTCTTTTGCGCTCTTAAGCACTGTTATGGTTCTCTTTATGACGGCAGTCATGGTTTTCTCATCTCTTAGCCGTTGTCATATTGTGACTTAACTTTATGTAAGTCGTCTTTGTTACGATTTAACTAAGCAATTTCGATGCCAGAAAAATAATTTGATAAAATGCAATAGAAACAAATGGTTGGAATGCTTTGGAGGAGGGCCTTTTTTAAGGGCGAACTGCAAAAAAGGTCAGATACGGAAAGATTTGCCGGGTGAGAAAAAGGTCGGCTTGTAAAAAGAACAAGCCGACCTGCTGTGTAAATTGGGGCGAAAAAAGAAAGGTTAACGTTTTAGATCGCGTGCCACCTGACTCATTTCATCAATGGTTTTAAAGGATGTCGATCCGATATTGTACGCCTTCTGCGTCAGGATCATTGAGGTAAATTCATCCGCCATATCCACGTTGGAAATTTCCCGTGCATTGGGAACGAATTGCCCTGCACCTTGTCCGCCTGCCGTTCGAATGACAGGATCACTGGTTGTGCCCGATACGCGGTAAACGTTACCGTTTACGGGATCTAGTGAATTGGGGTTGGTGAAGGTTGCCAATGGTAACTTGTAAATTGGTCGGGTGGTCGCATCGGCAAAGTGACCGATGATTTCCCCGGCATCATTAAAGGTGACATGATCCAATCGGGCGTTGGAACGCCCATTGAAATCGTAATGCCCTTCGACCAACTGACCGGAGGCATAGTTGGTGACATCGGAAATATCCAATGTAAAGGTAGGGCCTGTCCCTGCACTGGCAATTGCCAGATTGAGCGGGGATTGCAAACGACCACTTCCATCAAAGCTTACCGTTAAGACGGTTGGTGTCCCATCGGCTGATGCCGTATCAATGGAAAGAGGAACACCGTCTTCCAGAACTTCCAACGAATATTTATTATCTTGCGCAGAAGCCACTATCCCGTCATTGACGATAGAGGTCTGGATAATGGGATCCGCATTAGGGGTGGTGTCGGGATTAGCGGCAATCTTCGGAATTTGGGTCATTGATCCCAAATCAAAAGTAAAGGCTTCATCATAACTGCCGCTGCCTTGTATGGTTACGGAGGTCGGGGTGCTGGAAATTGCACCGGTAATAGGGTCGAACGTGACGGTTAAGCTGTCTGTACTCCCATCTCCAGATCCGTCAATATCAAGTGCTGTAGACCCTTCCAGAACTTGTAATTCCCATTGGTTTGCAGTGGCGCTTTTTGTCCAGGTCACGTTGAATTCTTTTTCGTAACCACGATTATTATAAGCTGTTACCACATTGGTTTGCGAGCTGTTGTTAGCCCATTGGCCAGGTAGGGACCAAGTTGGTGTCATGGTTTGGGTATGAGCGCCCAACACAATATTGGACCAGCGCAATTGGTAAGATCGAGCAACCCCATTGGCGTCATAAGCTTTGATAAAGGTCGACTCGTTATACCCAACAGCGGCATTAGAGGGAACGTTCAGGCCTACTTGGGCCGTGGTGGTAGCTTCCCCATTCGATGTAAAGGTTTCCGGGTCAATTCGGATAGGCCCCAGAGAGCCTTCATCGGTCGGGAAGGTGGATTGATCGGCATTGACCGGCCAGCCCTGTACATAATATCCGTTCTTGTCGACCAGATATCCTTCACGGGTGGTGACCGTATTACCGTTGATTGTTGTCGTAATTTCATCGCCCAAGGCCATGCCCAACATGCCGTCACGACCGTAATAGGTCGATCCATTGCCATCCAGTTGAGTATTGAGCACGAAAAAGCCGTTGCCATTGATGGCGACATCCAGATTGCTGTCGCTTCCCAGCAGTTGGCCTTGTTGATTGATCAGGGTTCGGGTTATGCCGTTAACCCCGCCAATATCGCGGTTGCTGCCATAGGTTTGCGCGACCATTGTATAGAAGTTGGTTTCGCTTCGTTTATAGCCCCCTGTATTCAGGTTGGCTAAGTTCATACCTATGACTTCCATGGCCTTGCTCTGGGCCATCATCGCACCGACGGGTGCGGCGAATAATCCAAGCAAACTCATTTCAAGTCTCTTTTCTTTTTCAATTTACACAGTGGGTACAATAACCCGTAAATTTATAAGCAAGGGGTATGCCATTATATAAGCGACTGATTTATTTGTATAAAACATGTTTGATGGAGAATGCAAAGAAAGAAGGAGGCAAAACTTGCCGGGCAGACTTTCCCCACTTGCCTGAAGATGCGTAATAAGTTAACGAAGAAAGAAAAAATAGGCTATACTACGCAGGCTGAAGCAATGAATAGGATGCCAAGATGAAAATTTCCAATGTCGGGTCCAGTAAGCCAACCCAGAAAGGACAGAAAAAAGGCAGTGTCGGCAAGTCGAGTGAATTTTCCTCGCATCTTGGTCGCACGGGGGGCGCCAGCAGCTCTCACATCGAACTGTCAGAAGTCAATCCGGTTGCATCTATGGATTCTATCCTGTCCATTCAGGAAGTCGGGGATGCAACGGAAGAAGAAAACCGTCGGGCTCTGTACCAACGTGGTGAGGATATCCTTGACCGCCTTGCTGAAATACAGCGCGAAATCCTGTCAGGTGCAATCTCGGTTGAGCGATTGCAGAACCTTGCACAGATGTTGCGTAACAGACGACAAAACGTTGATGACCCGCAATTGCAGCAAATAATTGATGAAATTGAACTGCGTGCAGAGGTCGAAATTGCCAAATGGGGCCGGGCTAAAAAATAGGCAGCATGAAATGGTATTCTCTAACCCATTCTAATTGCAGGCAAAAATAAACTTGCAACTCATCGAAGAAAATTGCTTGCGATATTGTGAGAGTCTTTCTATATTGCGCGCAATTTAGCAGGATGCCTACGTAAGTTAGGGGGTACGGGATGACCGTCGCTTTGGCAGAAGATTACAAGCCGTCTGATGACGAAGAATTTATGAATGAAAACATGAAAGAGTATTTTCGTCAGAAGCTCTTGTCATGGAAAGAAGAACTCATTCGTGAATCGAATGAAACATTGGAACATCTTCAACACGAAAATAATCAAGCACCGGATTTAGCTGATCGTGCCTCAATGGAAACGGATCGTGCCTTGGAGTTGCGCACGCGAGACCGTGCGCGTAAACTGATTAACAAGATTGATGCGGCGCTGGATCGTATTGCCGATGGCAGTTATGGATATTGCGAAGAAACGGATGAGCCGATCGGTATTCGCCGTTTGGAAGCCCGCCCGATTGCGACATTGAGTATCGAAGCGCAAGAGCGTCACGAACGTATGGAAAAAACACATCGCGACGATTAAGTCGAAGGATGTCGATTTTTTTAAAGGGGGATGCCAGATCGGTGTCCCCTTTTTCATTTGGAGAATAAGGCGTTTTCTAAATAGACATTGATCTTTACGCTTAATTCGGTCTTATTTTTGATTGTTTATGTGATTTGTTCAGCATGGGGGCCGTAAGTCATGGCACTGAAACCGTATGCACGTCCGGACGTGCGTAAAGAAGACATTGCAGCTGTTTGTGAAGTTTTGAAAAGTCAATTTCTGACAACCGGTCCCAAGATCCCTGAATTAGAAGACCTGTTCGCTCAAAAAGTTGCGGCAAAGCAGGCGGTGGCCTGCTCCAATGGGACAACGGCGTTGCATTTGGCCTCAATGGCGATTGGGTTGAAGCCGGGGGACAAAGTTATTGTTCCGGCTCTGACTTTTTTAGCGACGGCAAATGCGGTGCGTATGTGCGGGGCTGATGTTGTTTTTTGTGATGTGGATAGTGAAAGCGGGCTTGTGACACTGGATCATATCCGCGAGGCAGAAGCGCGCGGCGGTCCGGGGGTTGTTGCGGTTTATCCGGTGCATATCGGGGGGCATTGTGCTGATATGCAAGAAATCAGCACTTATGCGCGCACAAAGGGGTGGAAAATCGTCGAAGATGCCTGCCATGCCTTAGGGGGCACCAATCAGGGATATCCGGTCGGGGCTTGTGCTTATAGTGACCTTGCCTGTTTTTCGCTTCATGCGACCAAAAGCTTTACAGGTGGGGAAGGTGGGGTCATCACAACAAATGACCCAAAGGTTGCCCAACGTATGCGCCGATTACGCAGTCATGGTATGGAAGCCGATCCTGAAACAGGTCCGTGGGCCTATGAAATGAAAGAGTTGGGGTATAATTACCGGCTGACAGATTTACAGGCGGTGTTAGCAATTAGTCAATTGGCACGTATGGAAGACGTTGCACGCATTCGATCCGATATTGTCGCGCGTTATCGGGCGGCGCTGGACGGTGTCTCACCCCATATAAAAAATGTTTCCCCTAGTGGGAATGGAGAACCGCTTTTACATCTTTTTCAGATTTTGATTGATTACAATGAACTTGGAAAAGATCGGGTGCAAGTGATGAATGAATTGTCTGCGCGCGGTGTGGGGACGCAGGTGCATTATATCCCTGTTTCAAACCAGCCCTATTATCGAAATTTATACGGGGTGCAAAATTTACCCGGTGCCTGTCGGTTCTATGAACGTGTTCTGGCTTTGCCGCTATATTGTGGACTGAGCGATCAGGATATTGAAGATGTTATTGAGGCTGTCTGGGATGTTTTGCTTTGATAAAAAAAAGCCGAAGTCGGGTGACTTCGGCCTTGAGTTTTCCTTGCGTCTTAGAGCGATAAGAGCTAGGGCATTAAAAGAGTTAGAACGGTGAGACGATATCCAAAATTTGCATACCCCAACGCGGTTGTTGCAATTCGGAAACGTTGCCGCGACCACCGTATGTGACGCGCATCTCAGCGATTTTTGTATGATCAATTGTATTGGAAGAAGAAATATCTTCGCGACGGATGATGCCGGTGATATTCAATTCACGCAGTTCATAGTTGACCAATGTTTCCTGACGGCCATTAATCACTAGATTCCCATTTGGCAAAATTTGCGTAATAACGGCAGCAACAGTCAGGGTAATGGTTTCATCCCGGGCAATTTTACCTTCACCCATAGTGGTATGGTCGGTATCAAGGCTGACGGTTGATGTATTGAGAACATTTGATGAAACAACTTTTTTTAAGCCCGCTTCAAAGCCGAACAGGTTAGTGATGTTGCTATCTTCGCCGTCATCGCGGGTGCGTTCTGTTTTGTTGTTGATGGTTGCTTGATCTGAAATGGCAATGCTGACGGTTAAGATATCGCCAACCGCATTGGCACGGTTATCTTTAAAGAAAGCACGGGCACCGCTGCGCCATAAGGAATTCGGGTTGACTGTTGCGGCCTCGGGGGCTGGCATGGGCATGCTGACAGGGCGATAATCCGGGCGTTTGGTCGGATTGACGATTTCGGTTGTTTTCGGACCATCACCGACTTGGGAAAGGCGTGAGAAAAGGTTGCAGGCCGAAAGGGATGACATCAAAAGAATGATGGCTGAAATACGGAGAATATTTCTAAATTTAAACATGTCTAGTCTCCTGTAACTATGCTCTAAGACTGAACTCAACGCGCGATATGAGTTATTGATTTAGGGCGAGTTGAGCGTGTTTGGCCGTCAGAGGTACGACCGTAACGGTTGAACTGCTCAGCACAATGGCGTCGATAGTTCGTTTCGTTTTGGTGTTGATAACGCGAATGGTTTCACCATCGGAGCCATTTTCCATGGCTTTGCCTTTGGAGGTCAGGGTCATACCGGGCATTTGCAGAATGATCGTCACAACACTGCCTTTGGGAACAACGATGGGGCGTTGTACATCGCGGGTGCGAATGGGACGTTCGGCATGCAAAAGGCGTTTCGGGGTCATGCCGAGAATGTCTTGCGCATCAATCACGATATCGCGTTGTGTTTGGTCTGCACGGACTTTGATCCAAGTAATATCGTTTTGTGAAATCACATCGCCTTTGCTTAAACGGTGCGCCAGGGTCGGTATTTCCAGCATGGAATGAACTTCTCCGGTAACACGGACTTGTTGGACCGGGTTCATACCTTTTTCACCAATGCTGAGCATTGCGGCAAAACGGTTTGTGCGACGGCTATAACTGACATCATTGACTAGAACTTCGGCCATCAGCTCGCTGGGGACGTGCACACGTAAGTTTTTATTACTTAGTTCAATTTCCGGATTACTGGGCAGGTCGTATCTGCTGAGTGCCTGTGCTATGGCATCACGAATTTCGTCTTTTTCAATGATGGCACTGTCGCGACTAACGATGGTGCGTAGGTCGGCGGACAGGGGGCGCCATTGCAGGCCATAGGCCCGTGCAACACGATAAAGCCAGCGTGCATCAAAACTGGCACGGCGTCCTGGTTTGGGGGCATAGGCAATTTTTGTATCGGTCTTGTCCTGTGGAACGTTTGTGAAAAAATCACCCAGACGGATATAATTACTGGATACAGAAATATTTTCACGCAAGGAAACCGGGTCGGCCTCACCAACTGCGAGCTTGTCTGTTTCGGCTTGTGCTTGCCACGCAAAAAACAGAACACCGAGGAAACTTAGAAAAAAGATAAAGCGTTTCATGGTTTTAACCCTCCCTTATCGCATGTTGGACAGGGTGCCCATCATTTCATCGGAAGTGGAAATGACTTTAGAATTCATTTCATAGGCACGTTGTGCGGAAATCAGGTTGGTGACTTCGGAAACTGCATTGACGTTTGATGTTTCCAGAAAACCTTGCAGAATGGATCCGTAACCCGTGGTCGCCGGTGCCGCAGTGGAGGCCTGACCGGAAGCTGGTGTTTCCAAGTAATAGTTGGAACCTTCGGCGCTGAGACCTGCCGGGTTAGGGAAGTTTGCCAGAGTCAATTGACCAACATTTTGCAGTTGGATCTGACCGTCGATTTTAGCGAGCACTTCACCGCTGGAGTTGATGGTTACATCTACTGCATTAGCAGGGATTGTCAGGCCAGGTTGTACCAGATAGCCATCGTGTGTAACCAACTCACCATCGCCGTTTAACTGGAATGTACCATCACGTGTATAGGCCGTTTGACCGTCGGGCAGGGTGATTTGGAAAAAACCGTTGCCTTGAATGGCAAGGTCGAATGTGTTGTCGGTTGCTGACAGGTTACCTTGTTCGTGGATACGGTACACAGAGGCCAGTTTTACCCCAAGACCCAGTTGAACACCGGTCGGAACTACAGCCCCGTTGTCGGCAGATGTTGAGCCAACGCGACGCAGGTTTTGATACAGAAGATCGTGAAATTCGGTTCGACGGCGTTGAAAGGCCGTTGTGTTCATGTTGGCAAGGTTGTTTGAAATCACTTCAACATTTTGTTGTTGTGCCATCATGCCTGTTGCGCCGATACTTAATGATCTCATTTTCTTACTCCTAAACTTATTCGCTCTAGTTCAGCCGTTTGATCGGCGCTCTTTATCTATCTGTAATCAGGGTGAGGGCTTTTTTAATCCGGTCATCTTCTTTGCCGACCAGATCTTTTGCTTTTTCATAGCTGCGGTGTACGTCAATCATGCGTGTCATTTCGATGATTGGCTGAACGTTGGACAGTTCTAGTTTACCCTGAATAACATGGGGCTGTTCAATCTGAATCCCCGGTGTGTCCGAGCTGTACATCGTGCTGGATACTTTTTCCAAAAACTGTGGGTTTTCGAAGTTTACGATACTAAGTTTGCCGATCTCACCACCATCTGTATAAATCTGGCCTGTTCGACTGATTTCAATACGACTGTCGTTGGCTTGAATGGAAACTTGATCGCCTTCTTCGGTTAAAACCGGGTGACCATCACTTGTGACAACAATACCCTCATTGTTCAGTTGGAAGTGACCGTTACGGGTGTAGCGATTGCCTTGTGGTGTTTCCACCACGAAATAACCATCTCCGTGAATCGCAACATCCAAGGAGTTTCCGGTTTCTTCCAGACTGCCTTCGGATAGATCGCGATATTGCGAGACATCGCGCACGAACTTGAGCTTGTCGCCCATAATTGCTTCGCCGCCCTTGCTGCGCATCAGATAATCATCGAACATCATGCTTTCACGTTTGTAAGCATGTGTGTTCATATTGGCGATGTTGTTTGCCACAGAAGTCATTTCACGACGCAACGTCGTCTGTCTGGACAGTGCGATGAGTAATGTATTTTCCATTTGGCTAAGCCTCTAAACTTTTTTCGCTCTAGGTGGTGCGACATTTTGCCGCGTTGTTGCTAGAACTAAATGCACACATTGTGCCAGTCTTAAAAATTATTTAAAAACAATTAGTTAGTTACTTAATATTAGGTGTTTTGTTCATATTTTGCCGGACAGTGTGGTGGGGATGCGGCAATAAATGCCTTGCTATGAGCGAATAAACCTGTCTGCATTTTTGTGTTTTTTTGCTTCAGGTAAAAAAACGGATTAAACCAGTTGTTAACTACTTGCTTATTATGGTGTAAATAAGGGTAGCTTTAGGAGACTGTTATGCGCATCTTTAAAAAGTGCAATATCAGTTGCAAGGCTGAAGCAGATGGAATTTGAATCGAAGTGAGTGAACGATATGGCTGATGACGATCTCGACGACGACATGGGTGACGACGACGATCTGGACGGTAGCGAAGAAGGTGGCTCGGGCGGTAGTAAGAAAAAGATATTGCTCCTCGCCATTCCACTGGTTTTGATTATCGGTGGGGCGGCCGGTGCTTATTTTACCGGTTTACTTGATCCGTTGCTGGGTGTTGAAGAGACCGTCGACGGTGAAGGCGGGGAAGGGGGCAGCGCCGCGCCAGCGGGTCCGGTTGCGTTTACCGATTTGCCTGAAATTCTGGTGAACCTGAATACAACGGGGCGTAAATCCAGCTTTTTGAAAATCCGTGTTAGTCTTGAATTGCCCAATGTAGAAGATGTGGTCAAGGTTGAAGAGGTTCAGGACCGTGTTGTTGATGCTTTTCAGGTCTATTTGCGTGAATTGCGCGTGGAAGATTTAAAAGGGTCGGCTGGAATGTATCGTTTACGTGAAGAATTGCTGGCCCGCGTAAATGCCGCCGTTGCACCTGTGAAGGTGAATGATGTGCTTTTTAAGGAAATGCTGGTACAATAAAGTATTGGTAGAAGACGAATGATTGATCGAAGTAAAGGACCGCACGCATGACTGTCGCCGACGACGATGGCGAAGATCTCGCCGCCGAATGGGAAGCAGCCCTCGGTGATGACGATGACGAGGCCGATGACGATCTCGCCGCCGAATGGGAGTCTATGGTCGGTGACGATGGGGGCGGCGGTGCCGATTTGCTGGGTGCGGTCGGTGGGCGTGAATCCACGCGCGTTCTAAACCAGGACGAGATCGACAGCCTTCTCGGTTTTGATGAGGATCACGACGACGACGCGGGGCAATCCGGTATTCAGGCTATCCTGAATTCGGCGTTGGTTTCATATGAACGTCTGCCGATGCTGGAGGTCGTGTTTGACCGTCTGGTCCGTATGATGTCCACATCAATGCGGAACTTTACATCCGATAACGTGGAAGTTTCGCTGGATAACATTGTATCTATCCGTTTTGGTGATTATCTGAACTCTATCCCCTTGCCGGCGATGCTGGGTGTTTTCAAGGCGGAAGAATGGGATAACTTTGGTCTGCTGACAATCGACAGTTCCATGATTTATTCTATCGTGGACGTTTTGCTGGGCGGGCGTCGCGGAACGGCAGCCATGCGGATTGAAGGTCGTCCTTATACCACCATTGAACGTAATCTGGTGGAGCGGATGGTACATGTTGTTTTGAATGACTTGTCTGCTGCGTTTGATCCCCTGAGCCCGGTGACGTTTCGTTTTGATCGTTTGGAGACCAACCCGCGTTTTGCAACGATTTCTCGTCCCAGTAACGCGGCCATTGTAGCTAAACTGCGGATTGATATGGAAGATCGTGGCGGGCGCGTGGAAATGCTGCTGCCCTATGCGACTTTGGAACCGGTTCGTGAACTTCTGTTGCAGATGTTCATGGGGGAAAAATTCGGTCGTGATAGTATTTGGGAAACACACTTGGCACGTGAGCTTTGGCAGACGGATGTGGATCTTGAAGCTGTGCTTGACGAACAATATATGGAATTGACCGATATTATTAATCTGAAAATCGGTTCACAGATCATGTTTAATGCCACCCCGGATTCAGACGTGGAAATTCGTTGTGGCGGTGTATCCATGTATGTGGGTAAAATGGGTCGTAAAGGTAACAATATCGCCGTGCGTATCGACGACGAGATTACGAAGACGAAAGGATAAGCCTGTGCCGTTTGCCTTGCTCTTGGACATTTTGATTGCGATCTTGCTGATTGCGACCATTGCTTACGCGGTCATGTTGAACCGTCGTCTCTCACAGTTGCGTCAGGATCAGTCCGAATTGGAGACGCTGGCCAATCAGTTTAATGATGCGACTTTGCGTGCTGAAGAAAGTATCCATAAACTGACCGGATCTGCCGATGATATGAAACGCGATGTGCAGGATACCTTGCGTAAGGCCGAAGCTTTACGTGATGATTTGAATTTTCTGATTGAACGTGCGGGTGTGTCGGCAGATAAGCTGGAAGAGAAAGTCCGTAATAACCGTCCTGAGCCCCCGGCTTATTCAGGGAAAAAAGTGAAAGATACGGTTGTTCCATCGGGTAAGGACAAGCCTCAAGCCCCCGTCCAGCAAGCAGAAAAAGAGGATGAGGAAGAATTTAAACCGAAAACAGATGCCGAGCGAGAGCTTTTGAAAGCTCTTGAATCGGTGCGCTGAAGACCGGGAGATAATACATGATGACCTTCCTGAATAGATTGAGAGTCTTGCCTGTTACAATTTTTGTGGCCGTGTTTTTGCTGACGATCAAGGTGAACGCGATCTGGGAAGGGGTTGGTGACTGGATGGGTGCTGTAAGCGTTACTCAGGCCGGTGCTGAACAAAAAGCCGCACAGGATCGCCCGAAAGAAGCCAAAGATATCTTGAAAGATCGTCATCCCGCCCCGCCGCGTGTTCTGGAACTGGCGCAAGCCAATACCGAAGAATTGAGCGACGAAGAAAAAAAAGCAATGGCGGAAGAGGATGCGGCCATTGCAGCGGAGGAAGCCGCCAATAATCAGCGCGATACCGGGATCGGTGATGATCCGACGTTCTATACACAGGCCGAAGTGGATTTGTTGCAAAAGCTGGCAGAACGCCGGGAAGAGATTGAAGCCCATGCCCGTGAACTGGATGTTCGCGAAAACCTGTTGAAAGCCGCGGAAGCACGGATTGACAAAAAAGTTCAATCGTTGAAAGCTTTGCAGCAGACGATTGAAGACAAAATGGTTAAATATGACGAGCAACAAGCCAACAAGTTGGTGAATTTGGTCAAAATCTACGAAAATATGAAGCCAAAGGATGCCGGGCGAATCTTTGAAGAACTTGAAATGGATGTCTTGCTTGAAGTTGCTGAAAAAATGAACAAGCGGCGTCTTGCCCCTATTCTCGCAAAAATGGACCCGAAAAAAGCACGTGATGTAACAGAAGAACTGTTTAAACTACGTAGTTTACCGCAGCCGGGCGAGTTGACAGGGGGGTAATTTATCCCTTTGTGTAAAAAAAATGAGCTAATGCGTTGGTTTCCCTTTTAAAAAGGTTGCGTCATAGGCTAAGCTCAAGTACTAAATTTAATAGATACCTTTTTTATATGTTTTTTTAAAAAAGGTACAAGCCGATTGAAAAGATACTTTTATCTGGGAGTGGAGTGCTAAATGGCTGTCAATCCTAATATGCCGATCCTTATTGTGGATGATTATA
Organism: Terasakiella sp.; assembly: GCA_965230775.1. Taxonomy (GTDB): domain Bacteria; phylum Pseudomonadota; class Alphaproteobacteria; order Rhodospirillales; family Terasakiellaceae; genus Terasakiella. The sequence goes on along the minus strand of CBDDLQ010000006.1, from coordinate 1,521,696 downwards.
AAACAATGTTGCGTATCATCCGCAACTTGCTGCGTCAGTTGGGTTTCACCAATATTGATGAAGCAACCGACGGGAGCCAGGCGTTACAAAAACTTCGCCAAGCCAATTTTGACTTGATTATCTCCGACTGGAACATGGAACCGATGACGGGCCTGCAATTGTTGCGTGAAGTCCGTGCCGATGCGAAGTTGAAGCACATTCCGTTCATCATGGTGACTGCGGAAAGTAAGTCTGAAAACGTAATCGCAGCGAAGGAAGCCGGTGTATCCAACTACATCGTAAAACCGTTCAACGCGGAAACGCTAAAAGGTAAAATGGTTAGTGTTATCGGTGACTTCTAAGTCGTTCGATGTCTAGTCATTTCAGGTTTATGGAGCTTTCATGTCAGTTTCTTCTAAAGTAGATCCCGATTTGGGTGCACGTCTTGATGAATTGCGCGACACCTATGGTGATACTGTGCAAGTGGAAGAGGTGGTCGAAGTCGTGGATAGTCTTCTTTCAACGATGAAAGGCGATGTTACGTCTACTGACATGGAACTCTATAACGAGCTGGAATCTCTGGCTGAGTATATCCATAGTGCCAAGGCCGAGATTGCTCAGCTCCGTCCCGACGATGTGAAAGAAAAATACCTTTCTTCCGCCAGTGATGAACTGGATGCTATTGTCGAGGCGACTGCGGATGCGACCAACAATATTATGGACGCAACCGAAATTGTCGAAGAGGTTATGGCGGGGTTGGAACCGGAAATCAGTGATAAATTGATGGAAGCGACAACCAAAATTTATGAAGCCTGTACTTTTCAGGACATTACGGGGCAACGTATTACAAAAGTGGTGAATGCCCTGAAGCATATTGAAGAAAAAATCGATGCCTTGGTCGATGCGTTTGGTTCGGAAATTGATAAATTCAAAGCTGAGAACCCCGATCCTGTTGAGGATGGACCGAAGGAAATAACTGATGAGGACTTACTGGAAGGTCCGCAGCTTGAGGGTCAGGGCAGAAGTCAGGAAGATATCGACGCTCTGCTGGCCAGTTTCGATTAACCCATGACATAATAGAAGGCGATGGACCGAATTCAGGTAAACTTTGGTGGGGGCAAAAGACCCGAAAGTGACGCCGGACGGACAATTACGCTTTTTTTGTCACTTTATCTGCTGGTTTTAGCATTTTTTATTCTGCTTGTGAGCATCTCTTCTACGGAAGAGGTGAAATCAAAAGCCTTAATGGAAAGTCTGACCTCGACTTTTTCCTCTGTTTTACCCCCCCGTATGGATTTAACCGCTTTTAATGCGACGACAGGCGATTTTCTGGCAGCGGATGATTTCCAGCGTCAGGTGACTGGACTGTTTTCGACTGTTATCGGTGTGGTAAAGGTTGATACCATTCAGCCTGGGCGATTGATGCGGGTTGAAATTGACGGGGATAGTTTGTTTGAACTGGACAAAGATACCATCCGCGAAGGCCAATATGGTTTTATGGACCGTCTTGTGGCGGCTCTCAGTGCCAATCCGCCGGGGTTGCGTTTTGAAATGGAATTTGTTGTGCCAGCCCCTTGGTCCGGTATTCGGACATTGCCGACGAAACAAAGCTTACCTGTGCGCCGTGCCGGTGCTTTTGCCCGTGAATTGTTGACGCGTGGCGCCCCGCCGGGATCGGTTTCCATTGGGGTGAAGGGGAGTGATGAAACCGCATTAGAGATTTGGTTCCATATTCGTGCTCAGGACGAAAATCGTATTCGGTTTGAAGATTCTCCTTTGATTTCCAGCGAAGTGATTAAGCCGCCTGTTGTTGAACAAGCCCGCCCGGAGCCGGTGACGCTATCACCGCAAAACCCTGCGACTTCTAATGAGAATGGGGGTGTTGTGTTGCCTTTGCCTCTTACGCCTTCTGTGCCGGAGACAGCTCCCGCGTCGGATAATGATAATGCCAACGCCAACGCCAACGCACCGATATCATTGCGCCCGCCACGATTAGGGGAGAGTGGGCAATGATCCGACAGGGACGAAAAGTCGGCATGACATCATTCGGGATTTCAGGAAAAGAAAATGGCGAGAAGACGGGGGCGTGGATGCTGACATTCACCGACTTGGTTTCTTTGCTTTTGACTTTCTTTGTTATGCTTTTTTCTATGTCTACGGTTCAAATCGATAAATGGGATGCGATTACGGACTCCTTATCAACTACGCTGAACCCTGAAAAGAACGAAACGGTCGCAACAGCGACGGCAGATTATAATATTTCAACTGTTTTTCGTCAGCGCGCGATAAATTTGGAGTATTTGCAGGCTGTCTTGGCGGAAAAAGTCGAAAAAGACGACATTCTGGGGCGTTCAATGATCCAGCTTTTAGATGATCGTTTGTTGATTTCATTGCCGGGAGATCTGCTTTTTGCGAGTGGAAGCAAAAACTTAAGTCCGCGTGCGCAAGAAACTATGCTAAAACTAGGCGATGTTTTACGACATGTTAGTAATCAGATTGTTATAACTGGACATACGGACCCAAAACCGGCTGAAGGGCTGGATTATGCGTCCAACTGGGAATTATCGCTTTTTAGGGCCATTGCTGTGGGAAATGCATTAAGAAAGTCTGGCTTCACACAAGATTTCTTGGCATATGGTTATGGGGATAGTGGTTACGGGCAATTGCCTGATATCGCACCTGATAAAAAAGAGGCATTGGCCCGGCGTGTGGATATACTGGTTTTACAGACTGGTGTACTGAAGTAACTAGGGGACGAACGGCATTTTGAGACAAGGGCGCTCACTCATAGCCATTTTGGCGTTTATGATCGGCATATTTGCCCTGAGCGGACAAGTCTGGGCCGAACGTATTGCCGTGCGCGCTGGTGCGCATCCCGGCTATGGCCGTATTGTTTTTAAATGGTCTTTGCCGGTTCGTTACGAAGCCAATATCGAAAATGGCGTTCTGAATCTGAGTTTCGGCGAGCCTGCCGAAACATCTTATAATGAAGTGCGTCGAAACCTTAAAAAATATATCACCAATGTAACACCGTCTAATGGCGGACGTAATGTTGCGATTAATCTGACGGGTGATTACGGTCTACGCCATTTCTATACAGGCAGTTATTTGGTCGTTGATGTTTTGGGGGAACCTGAACAGGCGCAAGCCGCCCCTAAACAGACGACTGCACCTGCCGCGACACCAGCACCGACCCCGACACCTGCCCCCGTACAAGCCGCACCTGTTCAAACGCAGGCTTCTGTCGTTCCGGCAAATGGGCCGTCCATTCGTGTGCGTAAAGGGGAAAAAGGAACTTATACCCGGATCGTGTTCGATTGGACAAAAAAGGTTGGCTATACGATCGGGGACTATCAAGGGAAAACCATTGTACAGTTTAACGAACCAGCACAGTATGACCTGTCACGTGCCCAACGTGGACTAACAGGGCAGGTACGTGGCATTCGCCAAAATGGCAATGATGTTGAACTGGACGTGACGGCCGGGGCACGGATTAAAGATTTTTATGTCGGGACAAAGGTTGTTGTGGATGTGTATCGCGATAACTTGGCCAACAAGCCGCAAGCTCCGACAACAGAAAGAACCCAACTCGCAACAGCGACGGCACCGAAACCTGTGCCCACGCCTGCGCCAGAACCTGAAAAAACACAAACGCCCCCACCGCAGCCTGCCCCTGTTGCCGAACCTGCTGTTGAAGCGCCCACGACGGCCCCCGTACCGCGCGCAGCCCCGGTGGAAAAAGTCGCAGAACCGCAGGCGTTGGACGACCCCGCAACGGATGGTTCTTCTGCCTTGGCATCTGCGTTTTCTTTACGCTTTGAATTTGGTGAACCCGTGGCAGCGGCAGCGTTTCGTCGTGGCGGTTCGGTCTGGTTGGTGTTTGACAAGCAAACCCAGCAGGATTTGAACGCATTGAAGACGGCTTCAAATGGTGGAATTTCCCAAATTGAACAAATTGCCATTCCTCGGGCGACTGTTTTACGTATGGAAACAGCTGAAGGGTTTAATCCCCGTCCCAAGCGCGAAGGTTTAGCGTGGGTGTTCGATTTTGGGAAATTACCGTTGTTGGCGACACAAGAAATTGAAGTTCAGCCACAACCTCATTCACCTGCGGGATCACGTTTGTTTATGTCTGTACAGGAAGGTGGTTTGCCAGTGCCTGTTCAGGACCCTGTAATCGGGGATAATCTGGTTGTTGTTCCGGTGATCCCATTGGGGCATGGCGTGAATACGGCGCGCAATTACCCTCAGTTTGAATTGTTAGCCAGCGCGCAAGGGGCTGTTTATCGACCGCTAAGTGATGATTTACGTATTCGTACGCTGAAATCCGGTATTGAAATGACATCGACGTCCAGCTTGAAATTGTCTGATACAGGCAAAAAAGCTGTTGCACAGGCAAAACTGGGTGGCTTGCGCGGCGTTAGCCGTCTGTTCGATTTTGATAAATGGAAAATCGGCAGTATGGAGAGTTACCGTGTCAACCGTCAGGACCTTGAAAAAGCGGTTGCTGGCCTGAAAGGCCCTCGTCGTGATATCGCCCGTACAAAACTGGCACAATATTATCTTGCTCACGCAATGGGGCCGGAAGCTTTGGGCGTTTTGAACGTGATGGCAAAATCCAATCCTGAAAAAGAAAAGGATCCCGAATTCAGGGCTATGCGCGGGGTTGCCAGTTATGTGATGGGACGACTGGACGAGGCGGCAAAAGATCTTGAGGGCGATGAGGTTGCGGCCAAAGACGAAGGCGCATTCTGGCAAGCGGCTGTGACGGCTGCCGGGGGCGATTTCAGCGAAAGTGCATTTGCCTTGAAACGCCTAGGCGGTGTCATCCGAAATTATCCGCCCCGTCTTAAGTTCCCGCTGGCTTTGTTGTTGACGGAAGCTGCCTTGTCGACTGGGGATGTCCGCCAAGCAGAATCTTATCTGGAAGTTCTTGAATCAGAACATTTGAACGATCGCCAAGTGGATGCGGTGAAGTACTTGCGGGGACGGACCAAAGAAATTAGCGGTGACCCTGATGGGGCCGTGGTGACCTATGAACAAGTCGAAAATGGCAACCACCGTCCGTCACGTGCACGCGCAGCCCTGTCTAAGTCCGAGTTGCTATATAAAAACGAACGAATTGATGCCAAGCAGTTGATTGAGGCATTGGAGAAACTGCGCTTTGCATGGCGTGGGGATGATTTTGAATTTAAGCTGTTGCGACGTTTAGGTGATCTGTATGTTCAGACGGGAAATTATCGCGATGGATTGCGCACGTTACGACAAGCTGCAACCTATTTCCGTGAACATCCGCAGGCCGAAGCCGTGACGCAGGAAATGATCCGTATCTTTGAAGAATTGTATCTTGACAGTAAAGCGGATGAACTACCGCCAGTGACGGCGATTGCCCTTTACGATGAATTCCGTGAATTGACACCAGCTGGTGAAAAAGGGGACGAGATGATCCGCAAATTGGCTGATCGTCTGGCAGCGGTAGATCTTCTGCGCGAAGCGGCTGAGTTGTTGGAAAATCAGGTTCAGTTCCGTTTAAGTGGTCAGAAAAAGGCACAGGTCGGGACACGTCTGGCTGTGGTGTATTTGGCAGCAAGCAATCCAGAACGTGCCATTCGCGCACTTAAGAAAAGTGCGCAACCCTCCATGACACCGGAGGAGATTGTACAGCGTCGCCATCTGGAGGCACGTGCCCTGATTGACATGGGGGAAACGGATCAGGCTTTGAAATTGCTGGATGATGCCGAAGACGAAACGGTTGCTGCTGATATTTTGCGTTCAGAAGTCTACTGGAACGCATCAGATTGGCGTAATTCCGCTGTGACCATCAAACGTCTGGCTTTGGCAAAAGGGGCGCGTCGAGCAAAACCATTGGATGAGGAACAGGCCCGGTTGATTTTGAATTTGGCGGTTGCTTATACACTTGGGGCTAATGAACGTGGTGTGGCGCGTATTCGTGCTGATTACGGTGCGGCGATGGAGCAGACGACTCTGCGTGATGCTTTCCGTCTGATTGCTTCTCGTGAAAATGCCGGCATGCTGGATCCGCGCACGATTACCCAATTGGTAAAACCGGCGGAAAATTTCTCCAGCTTTATGACGGAATATCAGGAACGGCTGAAAGCAGGGCAACTCAGTGCCATCAATTGATCCAATAACTTGGTGTATGTTGTCTCTGAAAAACGTAAAAGCAACGCTGTTTCAAAAAAAATTAATAATGTTGAAAATTTCACTTGTGTTTGCCTCTAATCTCAGGCAAACACTGCGTCCTTATCCGCATATAAGTTTTTGCGGATCATCTATCTACTGGTTTGGAAAGGGTTTGGAATGGCAAAGACTGCTGCTCTTGCCGAACTGGGGATGGACTCGGTACAAGTACCGGGCGAGACCCAGATCCGCGAAAATGTTGATCAACAATCCGGTTTTGCTGTGATTGAAAACAACAAAGACTATTTCATCGAACGAAACGGCATCCGCTACGCAGGTACTCACCTGCTGATCGATTTGTGGGGCGCCAGCAAGTTGGATGATATTAATTTGATCGAACGTACCTTGCGTGCGGGTGCTGATGAAGCTGGTGCAACAATTTTGCACTGTCATTTGCACCACTTTGAACCCAACGGTGGCGTGTCCGGCGTTCTGGTTTTGGCTGAGTCTCATATTTCGATCCATACATGGCCGGAAGCGTCTTTTGCGGCGCTTGATGTCTTTATGTGTGGCGATTGTGATCCGCATAAAGCAATTCCGTTCTTACAGGATGCGTTCAGCCCGAACCGTATTGACGTGGACGAGCAACTGCGGGGCAAGGACGTATGAGCCGCTGGATTGGCGAAACGCTCTATCCGTTCTATCAGCAACGTTTCAGCGCAACGGAAGTTCTGTTTGAAGAAAAGACAGAACATCAGGACCTTGTGATTTTCGAGAACGACTTTTTTGGTCGTGTCATGTTGTTGGACGGGGTAACCCAGACAACTGATCGTGATGAATTCGTCTATCACGAGATGATCGCTCACGTGCCGATTTTTGCTCATGGTAATGCGAAAAAAGTATTGATCATCGGTGGCGGCGACGGCGGCGTGTTGCGTGAAGTGCTGCGTCATAAAGATGTTGAATGTACGATGGTGGAAATTGATGCCTCTGTCGTGGAAATGTCTAAAAAATATTTCCCGGAACATAGCGACGGTGCGTTCGATGATCCACGGTGCAATCTGATTATTGCGGATGGTTTGAAATTTGTTAAGGAAACACAAGATCATTTTGATGTGATCATTGTGGATTCAACCGATCCGATCGGGCCGGGGGAAGTTCTGTTCACCAGCGAATTCTACAGTGATTGCCATGATTGTCTGACACAAGGCGGTATCCTCGTGACGCAAAACGGCGTGCCGTTTTTCCAGGGTGACGAGGTAACGACCACACAAGGCCGTATGGCACCTCATTTTAAGGATATGTCTTTTTATGTGGTAGCTGTCCCGACCTATATCGGTGGTTTTATGACTTTGGCTTGGGCAACGGACGATGTGGACAAGCGCCAGCAATCGGTTGCTGATATTCAGGCCCGTTTTGAACAAGCAGGTTTTGAAACCAACTATTACACACCGGGTGTGCATGTCGGGGCGTTTTCATTGCCGCGGTATATCGAAAAGTTACTGAAATAATATAAAATTTCAGGTCTATATTTTTTTAAAGCGGCACTTTCATTTTTTGAGAGTGCCGCTTTTTTCATTCCAGTATGCCGGTGCCAAAACTTTTCACCAGTGAGCCGACCAACATATACCAGCCATCGACCAGCACGAAGAAGATGATTTTGAAAGGCAGGGCGATAATAACCGGGGGGAGCATCATCATCCCCATAGACATGAGCACTGATGCAACGATCATATCGATGACAAGGAAGGGGATAAACAACAGGAAACCGATTTCAAAGGCACGGCGGATTTCAGAAATCATAAAAGCGGGGATGAGTGCCTTTAAGGGGACGTCATCCGCCTTAACATTGATGTCTTCTTTGGCAATTCCCATAAACAGGTCCAGATCTTTGCTGCGCACATGCTGCATCATAAACCGTTGGAACGGGAGGACCGTTTTTTCGAATGCAGTGATTTCTTCAAGGTCGCCATCCATATAGGGTTTAATCCCTTGTTGATAAGCGGCATCAAAGGTGGGCATCATAATGAAAAAGGTTAAGAAAAGTGCGAGAGAAACCATCACCTGATTGGGGGGGGCTTGTTGTGTGCCCATCGCGGTTCGCAGGAAACCGAAAACAATAATCAGGCGGGTGAATGATGTCACCATAATCAGAATGCTGGGGGCCAGTGACAGAACAGTCGTCAGGGCGATCAACTGAATAATACGCGATGTCGTACTTTCGGGACCACCGACATTCGGATCACCGAAATCAAGTGTGAAGCTTTGGGCAAGAACATCGGAATTGAAGACGGCTAAAATCATAAAGCTTAAGCCAAAGAAAAGGCCGCCACTTAAGGAGAGTTTTAAAATTTGTTTTTTCGTCATTGCGGGTCTCCTTCATCCATCTTGTTCTTATCGGTGATGTGTGAAGTTGCGGCCAGATGTTGGCTGAAGTCGAATGTGTCTTCCATGATGTTCGTTTCAACAACCAGATCGTTTGTGCCCCCGATTACCAGAAGGTGCTCGCGGTCATCACGTTTTACCAGAACGAGGCGTCGTTTACCGTCGATTGGCATAATTTCAGAAATGCTCAGGCGTTTTTTAGCTGATCTTGGTGCGTGGCGATAGCCCATACCATAACGTTTGGCAATAAAGGCCAGAATGGCGATGAGCGAGATCACAAAGGCCAGTGCGAACACAAATCGCAAATAATCGGAGATATCCATCGTTTATGTCTGTGCCTTGTCTATCTTATGTTTCATTGTCATCGTCACTGATTTCCTGCGCCATAAGAGGATTGACACGTCCGTCGCTGAACTTCAAGCGTTCTGTTAATTCATCATGTTGAAGATTGATATCTTTTTCCAGACGTTCGACAGCTTCAAATAAGATGTTCAGGTTTTCAAGGTACGTGCGTGCTTCTGACTGCGGGCGTTTTTGGATATCTTGGCACAGAAGGTTGATGTGGTTTTGAAGGGCGGCAATATCTACCATCTTACCATCATAGATCAAACGCTCCGCCGCTTCGATAAAAGAGAGGATTTGCTCAATTTGATGTGCAATACCGTGTACCGTTTCAGTCATCACGTTTTTTTGGTCTTTTGAGTTGAAGAAGATTTATTCTGAGGTTTTTCAAGGGGAACGTCAATGCCGGGCATGGGTTGACGATTGGCTTGATAGACATATGTGAGAATTTCTGCAACGGCACTGAAAGCCTCGACCGGAATCTCACGACCGACATCCAGAAGGCTGAGGATTTGGGCAAGGTCGGCATCTTCGCGCACTTTAACGCCTTCATCAAAGGCGATCTGCAAAATTTGCTCTGCGACGGCGCCGCGCCCGGATGCCACGATTTCCGGTGCCTTGCCTTCAATGCCTTCATAAGACAGGGCAACAGCAACCTGATCGGGGTTAAATGGTTTTGCCGGTTTGTTTTTGGGTTCGTTCACGTCGGGATCCAGTGGTGGTTTCTGACGAGAGTATCCTATTTCAAACTGTTTTAAAAAACCTTAAGGTAAGTGTTTGCATAAAAAAGCTGACATAAGGCTTTACTATTTGTTAATATGGGTATTGCATAGTAGAACCGTGCGAGTAGGCATGATTTGACGATGTACTGATTTTTGTTCTTGGGAGGTCGAGGGCACAATTCAGGTTAGGAGTTCGAAATGGACTTAGGCAAAATGTCGCTGTTCGCTGTTTTGAAAAAGCGAATGGACTACATTGGTAACAGGCAGGAAGTGTTGGCGGAAAATATTGCCAATGCGGATACGCCTAAATATATCGCCAAGGATTTGAAGCCGTTCAATTTTAAAGATTTGATGCGGCGTCAGGCGATGCATGTTAGCCCGACAGGGACCGACCCGAAACATATTGGGACGGAGCCTGCGCGTATGCGTGAATATGCAGTGGATGATCCCAAGCCTTATGAATCGACGATTAACGGCAACCAGGTTGTTCTGGAAGAACAGATGACCAAGATGTCTGAGTCGCAAGTCGATCACGAACTGACCACGGAAGTGTATAAAAAGAATATGCGGCTTTTCAAAATTGCCTTAGGCAAGCAGTAGGTTGTTTTTTATTTTCCTGTTGGATGAGAGTCAAAAAGGTATAGAGGTTCATAATGGATGACCTGTTTAAAAGTATGCGGATTTCCACGGCGGGTATGAAAGTACAGGGTGCCCGTTTACGTGTCATTTCTGAAAACGTTGCCAACGCGGATTCCTTACCAACGAAGCCGGGCGAAATTCCCTATCGTCGTAAAAAAATCCTGTTTAAAAATGAACTTGATAAAGAGATGGACGTGAACCTTGTGCACGTTCATAAGGTCAAAGAAGACAGTAAAGCGAATTTTAAGAAGTTTTTTGATCCGGCACATCCGGCAGCGGACGAAAATGGATATGTTTTACGCCCCAATGTAAGCTCGTTGATCGAAATGATGGATATGCGCGAGGCACAACGTTCCTATGAAGCGAACGTCAATACGATTAAGGCCAGTAAAAAGATGCTGCAACAAAGCATCGGTATTTTGCGTTAAGGTTTTGAGAAGGACAAAGGTAAATGGCTGACAATATGATGGCATCTGCGGCGGCTGCCTATGCCCGCCAGGCTGACACGATTAACAAGCTTCCATCGTTGAACGAGACGAAAGAGGCTGGTGGTGAAGATTTTTCCGACCTGTTGAAACAAGCGGTGCGTGAAGCTGCTGATATCGGTTATAGAAGTGAAACCATGTCTTTGAAAGCGGCAGCGGGTCAAGCCGATGTCAATGAAGTGGTGACGGCTGTGGCAGAGGCTGAAGTGACTCTACAAGCTGTGACCACGGTGCGTGATAAGGTGATCCAAGCCTATCAAGAAATTATTAAAATGCCGATTTAAGTGATTTGATTAGATGAACGAAATTGGGGTTATAGAACTTGGACGCGAGGCCTTTTGGGTGATCCTGATCACTGGAGGCCCTATCTTAATGGCCGGTTTGGTCATCGGTCTGTTGATTGCATTGTTTCAGGCCTTAACGTCCATTCAGGAAATGACCCTTGTATTTGTTCCCAAGATTATTGTGATCTTTGTCGCGTTGGTGTTAATGTTACCTTATATGATTAATCACATGACGGATTTTGGGGAAGAAATTTTCGACAAGATCATCGCCCTTGGATAAAGGGCATTTTTTATGTTAAGCGACATATTTACTTTTAATATTTTTCATTTCGGATTGATTTTTGCGCGTATGAGCGGAGCATTTATTGTGATGCCTGGGATTAGTGCTAGTTTTGTATCAACCCGCATCCGGCTTTTGTTTGCCTTGATGTTGGCGCTTATACTTGTCCCTGTTGTTTCCAATAATTTCCCTCCTTTTCCTATTCATCCGCTGGAACTGCTAATGTTGTTGGGGGGAGAAATCTTAATTGGTTTTTTCTTTGGGGCATTGATGATGATTATGCTGAGTGCAATGCAGGTGTTGGGAACGATTATTGCTTTTGTGGCGGCATTGTCTAACGCCTTCTCATTTGATGCCGTTTCGCAATCTCAAAGTTCGGTTATTTCAACTTTTTTTGTTAATCTTGCTATGGTCACTATTTTCGTAACAGACCTGCATCACTTGATGCTATCTGCGGTGGTGGATAGCTATACTTTGTTTGTCCCGGGGCAGTTGCCCCCGATTGGAGATTTTGCTGAATTTATGTCACGAACAGTGGCGGGTTCTTTTAAAATTGGAGTTGAATTGGCAGCACCTTTCATCCTGTTATCGTTTGGTTTTCAGCTCGCTATGGGTTTGATCAGTCGACTAAACCCCCAATTCCAGATTTATTTCGTTGCCATGCCTGCGCAGATTATGGTGACGATTGTTATGCTTACGTTTACAATTTCAGCCATTGTAATGGTATTCTTGCAGTATTATCAAAAAGGCCTCATCGGTTTTTTGGAACCATAAGGGGTGTTGAGAGGATCGCATGGCTGAAGAAGACGACGCTTCAAAAACGGAAGAACCGACGGATAAAAAACTGTCCAAGGCGCGTGAAGAAGGTCAGGTTTCACAATCTCAGGAAATTAAAAGCTGGGCCTCCTTTTTTGCAGCGGCCATTTTTGTTCTGTTTTTAGGGCCGATTTTTGCCAAAAGTGTTGTTGAACCCATTATTTATTTTTGGCGCGATGGGTATCAATTGTCCCTTGATCGTAATTCTGTAGGCGTGATGTTTGAACGGTTAGTTGGGGATATGGGCTTGCGGGTTTTACCGCTGCTGTTTGTTTTGATGCTGACAGCTGTTATGTCCGGTATTTTTCAAACCGGGTTGATCTGGGCACCTAAAAAAATACAACCCAAGCTGTCAAACCTTTCTTTAAAAAAAGGTTTGAAAAAAGTTGCCTCGACACGATCTGTTGTCGAGCTGATTAAAACAATTTTCAAAATGACTCTGGTCGGTGGTGCAGCCCTTTTGGTTGTTCTTCCGATTTATATGAATGTAGAGCTTCTGCCTGAACACGATGTTTTTGCCCTTTTATCTTTAATGTATGATGTCGCTATTTATATCCTAATTTCTGTCACGGCTTTGATGACGTTGATTGCCGGGCTGGACTTTGCTTACCAACGTTATACGTTTATGAAGCAAATGCGGATGACGAAGCAGGAAGTCAAAGACGAACATAAGCAGTCTGAAGGGGACCCGCAGGTCAAAGCCAAAATCCGCCAGTTACGGGTGGAACGGGCACGCCAACGTATGATGACAGCTGTTCCGACAGCGGATGTCATCGTGACAAACCCGACTCATTACGCCTGTGCACTGGAATATAAACAAGAATTAATGGGGGCTCCTAAATTGGTGGCGAAAGGCATGGATAATCTTGCGTTTCGTATCCGTGAGGTTGCTGAAGAACACGAAGTTCCGATTGTTGAGAACCCGCCTTTGGCGCGTGCCCTTTATGCTTCTGTTGAAATTGACGAAGAAATTCCGGCGGAACATTACGCCGCTGTGGCCGAGGTTATTGGCTATGTCATGCGTCTGAAGGGGCAGATGAATTGATGCTGCCGCTGTCTTTTTCCATGCGATTACGTCGTCGATTAAAGCGTGTTATCCGCCAACCCATTAGCTGGGCCGTGGTGGGGTGGGTCGCGTTTCTGGTAACGACGGTCAATCATTTTTTGTTTCAGGCAGACAGTATGGTGACATATGTCAGCTTGGTCATTGGTATTGGCTGTATGGGCATGCTCGGTTGGGCGGTGGGCTCGGCTGGAAATGCCGGGGCCTTTGGAGATTTGCTGCGCCAGGCCATTGATGTTTTACCCGAGGCCCGATTAATCACGGCGCGTGATGGCTCTACCGTTTATGCCAACCCGGGTTTTAAACGACTGATGCCGATTATGCCGGGAAAGCCTGAAATCACAGGCATGGTGGATTTATTGGAGGGAGAGAGCGCGCAGGCAGAATTTAATCGTCTGCGCGGGAATGCCCGCAATGGGGTCGGTGATTATTGCGAAGTCCCGATCCGTTTAAGGGATGGCAGCCGCGAATGGCGGCGTATTTCTGTGGCACCACTGGGGAAACCTGCAGGTTTTACGTTGTGGTTGGTGCGTGATGTCAGTGCACGGCGTGAAATGGAAACAGCGCAACGCAAAGAATTTCGCCAGATGTTCGATTTTCTCGATAATTTGCCGGTTGGTTTTTTCAGTTCAGATCAACAGGGGCGCTTTCGATTTGTTAACCAAACCTTGGGGGATTGGCTGGGGGTTTCACCGGAAATGGTACGCGCAACCGGGTTGGGCTTGGCAGACTTTGTTCTGGATTTACGCGAGGGCCCGAATGGGGTGATGAGCCTGAAAGGCGCAGATGGTCGCCCCTTTGACGTTTATGTACGCCAAACGGAACTCTATGACGATCAAGGGAATTTTGTACATAACCGTTGCCTTGTGTTGCGCGATGGGATTGAACAAGGGCAAGTCGCCCAACAAAGACCTGAACGGAGTTCAAGCAAAGCTTCGCTCGGCTATGACCCGCGTGTGCGTTGGTTGTTTAAGGAAGCACCGGTCGGGATTGCCGTTCTGGATCTGGAACGCAATGTTGTGGATTGTAACCGCGCTTTTCTTAAAATGCTGGGACGCCATCAGGATGCGATTGTCGGTCGCTCGCTTTTTGATCAGATCAAGTCCGAATATCACGACGATGCCAGCCGACAGCTCGGCAAAGTCGCGATGGGTACGATGGCTGCGGTGCGCTTTGACGTGCAAATGCCGACAGCGCGTGCGCGTATGCTGACCGTCAGCGTTTTTGCAGGCCACATGGAAGATGAAACCGGGCAAATCAGCGGCCTTGTCTTGCACTTTATCGATGCGACGGAACAACGGGATCTGGAACTGCAATTTACACAAGCTCAAAAGATGCAGGCGATTGGTCAACTGGCCGGTGGTGTTGCCCACGACTTCAACAATGTGTTGACTGCATTGACGGGCTTTTGCGAAATTTTGTTGGAACGCCACCCCAAGGGCGACCCGGACCATCAGGAACTGCAACAAATTTATCAAAGCGGAAACCGGGCAACAGATCTGGTGCGTCAACTGCTTGCTTTCTCACGCAAGCAGACTTTGCGGCCGAAAATTGTCGATATTTCAGAAGTTATTTCCGATCTTTCGGCCATGCTGAACCGTTCGTTGGGGGAAACGGTTGTCTTGCGTATTGATCATGGGCGCGATCTGAAACAAATCCGTGTTGATACAGGTCAACTTGAACAAGTCATTGTCAATTTGGCAGTGAATGCCGGGCACGCGATGAATGGCGACGGCGAGGTGATGATCCGTACCAATAATGCGCTTGTCCATGATCCAGTGGAACAAGCCCATGATATTATGCCGCCGGGATCGTACGTTTGCATCGAGGTTTCCGATACAGGTTGCGGGATTGCACCGGAAAACCTGACCAAGATTTTTGAGCCTTTCTTTACAACCAAGGATGTGGACAAAGGAACGGGTCTTGGTCTGTCGACCGTTTACGGGATTGTTCGCCAAACCGATGGCTATATCTTTGTTGATAGCGTGGTTGGCAAGGGAACAACCTTCTCGATCTATTTCCCAGCAGTCGAGGAAGAGGCGGTTGCGAAAAAAGTGGACAAAAAACAACCGGACCTGTTTGACCATGCCGATTTGACCGGAACGGCGACAATTTTGTTGGTCGAAGATGAAGACCCGGTCCGCCTGTTTGGCGCGCGTGCCCTCAGCGCCAAGGGATATGAAGTGATTGAAGCGTCCAGTGGCGATATAGCGTGGGATATATTTAAATCTCAAGCCAATAAGATCGATCTGATTATTACCGATGTGGTTATGCCCGGCATGAAGGGCCCGGACCTTGTTGAACTCGTTCGGGCAAGCCAACCGGATATGAAGGTGATTTTCATGTCTGGATATGCCGAGGACGTGATCCCCGACGGGATCGAAAATGACCCGACCATCCATTTCCTGCCCAAACCCTTTAAGCTCAAAGACCTCGCCTACAAAGTCAAAGAAGTCTTGGGTGAGGCTTAGGTGTGTTTGCTACATAATACCGTACATAATACCGGCATGATACCGGAGCGATTCGTTCTGATATTTGCGATTCGGTTAGAACTTTAAGAGAACATAGTTTGTAAAATCATTTAAAAACAACGTGTTCGCAAATGTTCTTGTTAATGAGAACATTTCATGTACTTTTAAATGAATTGCAACGGCCCTGTTACTTGTGGAATAAGGGAGCATAGATATGTCTCAAACGGCACTTAAGCTTGTGGATAAGGATACGATGGATAAAAATAAGGCATTGGAAGCGGCAGTCGCGCAGATTGAACGCTCGTTCGGTAAAGGTTCCATTATGAAACTGGGCCAGCGCGAAAACGCGGTGGAAACGGAGGTTATTTCAACCGGGTCTCTCGGGTTGGATATCGGTTTGGGGATCGGCGGGATGCCGCGTGGTCGTGTCGTGGAAATCTATGGACCGGAAAGTTCCGGTAAAACAACGCTTGCCTTGCACGTGGTCGCTGAAGCCCAGAAAATGGGGGGCACTTGCGCGTTTGTGGATGCCGAACACGCGTTGGATCCGGTTTATGCCCAAAAATTGGGATGTAATGTCGATGAACTGTTAATCTCGCAACCGGATGCCGGGGAACAGGCCCTTGAAATTACCGATACTTTGGTGCGCAGCGGTGCGGTGGATGTTTTGATCGTTGATAGTGTAGCCGCTCTTGTTCCACGGGCCGAACTGGAGGGTGAAATGGGGGACACCCATGTTGGCCTTCAGGCACGTTTGATGTCTCAGGCTTTGCGTAAGCTGACCTCTTCAGTGTCGCGGTCCAATACTTTGGTGATTTTTATCAACCAAATTCGTATGAAAATCGGTGTGATGTTCGGCAACCCGGAAACGACAACGGGTGGTAACGCGTTGAAGTTTTATTCTTCTATCCGTTTGGAAATTCGCCGGATTGGGCAAATCAAGGACCGCGACGAAATTGTTGGTAACCAGACCCGCGTTAAAGTCGTGAAAAACAAGATGGCCCCGCCGTTCCGCACTGTTGAATTTGACATTATGTATGGTGAAGGTGTTTCCAAAATGGGGGAACTTCTCGATCTTGGGGTCAAGGCCGGTGTGGTTGAAAAATCAGGCTCGTGGTTCTCATATAATTCCACACGTGTGGGGCAGGGACGCGAAAATGCCAAGCAATTCCTGCGGGAGAATGAAGCTATTGCCCAAGAAATCGAACGTGCCATTCGTGAAAATGCCGGTTTGATTTCCGATGCAATGACCACAGGTGATTCTGTGGTTTCAGCGGAAGAGGAATAATCACACGAAACGTTTTTCAAATACTTTTTCTTTGGGAAAAGGGACTTGAAAAGGTAGTCATTGAGGCGCCATCTTCCAGCAGAGCAGGGAGGTGGCGTCTTTGTTTGAAAGAATATTTCAGACAGGGCGGGGACTTCCGCTAGACATGAACCAAAAGGCAAGGTAAAACCTACCTTCTTGACGTGATAAACAAACGAAGTGAAGCCCATGCAAAGCGCGAATGATATTCGTAAAACGTTTTTGGAATATTTTGGTAAGAATGGTCACGAGATTGTGGACTCTTCTCCCTTGGTTCCACGGAACGACCCCACACTGATGTTTACAAATGCGGGGATGGTTCAGTTTAAAAACGTATTTACAGGTCTGGAACACCGTGATTACAGCCGTGCGACTACATCGCAAAAATGTGTGCGTGCCGGCGGGAAACACAACGACCTTGAAAATGTCGGCTTTACAGCACGTCACCATACATTTTTTGAAATGTTGGGGAACTTCTCGTTTGGTGATTATTTCAAAGACATGGCGATTGAACTTGCGTGGAATTTGATCACCAAGGAATTCGGCCTGCCCAAAGATAAATTACTGGTTACCGTCTACCATGAAGATGATGAAGCTTTTGATCTTTGGAAGAAAATCGCGGGCTTGCCGGACGAAAAAATTATCCGCATTCCGACGTCTGATAATTTTTGGGCCATGGGGGATACGGGACCGTGTGGCCCGTGTTCAGAAATTTTTTATGATCATGGCGATCACATCTGGGGCGGGCCTCCGGGATCACCGGAAGAAGACGGTGACCGTTTTATCGAGATCTGGAACCTGGTCTTCATGCAATATGAGCAGACCCTTGAAGATCGCCTCGAACTGCCAAAACCGTCCATTGATACCGGCATGGGATTGGAACGTATTGCAGCGGTTTTACAAGGCACGCATGATAACTATAACGTGGATTTGCTGCGTAAGTTGATTGAGGCTTCAGCGGATAAAACGTCGACGGACCCGGATGGTGATTTCAATACCTCACACCGCGTTATCGCAGATCACTTGCGCTCTTGTTCCTTCTTGTTGGCTGATGGTGTTTTGCCGTCTAATGAAGGCCGTGGATATGTTTTGCGCCGTATTATGCGTCGCGCGATGCGTCATGCCCATATTATCGGGGCGAAAGATCCATTGATGCACAAGCTGGTTCCGACCCTGACCGGGTTAATGGGACAGGCTTTCCCAGAACTCCTGCGTGCAGAAGCTTTAATTACGGAAACTTTGGAACTGGAAGAAGCACGTTTCAAAAAATTGTTGGATCGTGGTTTGTCTTTGCTGGATGCGGAAACGGAAACCCTTTCCGAAGGGGATGAACTGGCAGGTGAGGTCGCTTTCAAGCTTTATGACACATACGGTTTTCCGGTTGACTTGACGCAAGATGCCTTGAAATCCAAAGGGATTAATGTGGATATGGACGGTTTTGATGCCGCCATGTCGAAACAACGTGAAGAAGCGCGCAAAAATTGGGCAGGTTCCGGTGAAGCCGCCGATGAAAGCGTCTGGTTTGATGTCCGCGATAAAGTCGGGGCGACGGATTTCCTAGGTTACGAAACGGAAGAGGCCGAAGGTCAGATTGTTGCCATTATTCAAGATGGTCAAATGGTCAAACGGGCTGAACCCGGTACCGAAGTTGCCATCGTTTTAAACCAGACCCCGTTTTATGGGGAATCCGGTGGTCAGGTTGGTGATAGCGGCCTGTTGCGTGTCGGGGATACGGCAACGATTGAAGTGCGCGATACCGCCAAAAAACTGGGCGATTTACATATTCATCTGGGTAAGGTCAAAGGTTGTTCCATTGCCGTTGGTGAAGATGTTCATGCGATTGTTGATCCGGTTCGACGCGGGGCTGTACGATCGAACCACTCAGCCACTCACCTTTTGCACAAGGCTTTGCAGGAACGTCTAGGCGAGCATGTGACGCAAAAAGGGTCTTTGGTGGCTGAAGAACGCTTGCGTTTTGATATCGCGCATCCCAAAGGATTAAGCGCCGAAGAAATGGCGGATGTGGAAGCGCGTGTGAATGAACAAATTCGCGTAAACTCCGAAGTTGTGACCCGTTTGATGACGCCGGATGAAGCCATTGAACAAGGCGCAATGGCCCTGTTTGGGGAAAAATACGGTGATGAGGTTCGTGTTGTGACGATGGGGACCGACAAAGACAAGAACTTTTCTGTGGAATTGTGTGGTGGAACGCATGTCAAGCGAACCGGTGATATCGGCTTGTTTAAGGTCGTGAGCGAAGGTGCGGTTGCTGCAGGGGTTCGCCGGATTGAAGCCCTGACCGGATCTGCGGCAGTGTCCTATCTGGCGGAACAGGAAGAACGCTTAAATCAAGCAGCAGCCTTGTTGAAAGCGACACCGGCAAATGTGCCCGGGCGTGTGGAAGCTCTGCTGGAAGAACGCAAAAAAATGGAACGTGAAATTTCCGATTTGCGTAAAAAACTGGCCACAGGTGGCGCAAGCGGCGGTGCTGCGGACATCAAAGATGTAAATGGGGTTAAATATCTGGGGAAGATTCTTGAAGATATCCCGGGTAAAGAGCTGAAATCGATGGTTGATGAAATGAAAAATCAAGTCGGTTCCGGTGTCTGTGTGGCTATTGCAATTAATGAAGGTAAAGCCTCCATTGTTGTTGGTGTAACTGATGATGTGAAAGACACACACAGTGCCGTTGATCTGGTCCGCATCGGATCGGAAGCTTTAGGCGGCAAAGGTGGTGGCGGGCGTGCGGATATGGCACAAGCCGGTGGCCCGGATGGCACAAAAGCAAATGTTGCACTGGCTGCGATTGAAGCGGCACTCGCCGGTTAAAGTGAGTTGATTATAAAAGAGGCGTAACGATGGAATTGATCCTTCTCGGTCTAATTGTCTGGAGCGGCGTTCATTTCGTTCCCGTCGTTGCGCCTGATGTTCGCCAAAACTTGATTGAGAAAGTCGGTGCGCTACCTTATCGCGGGCTGTTTGCACTTGTTATTTTGGCAAGTGTCGCCCTGATGGTGGTTGGTTGGCGCTCAATTGAAAGCGTGACGGTTTTATACGATATTTACGACATTGTCGTAGCACCGTGTTTGCTGCTGATTCTGGCAGGGTTTGTCCTGATGGCGGCGTCAAAATTAAAATCCAATTTTTCGCGTACAGTTCGCCATCCGCAATTGACAGGGTTTAGCCTGTGGGCGGTTGCGCATACCTTGATGAATGGGGATTTACGCGCGGTTGTTTTGTTTGGCGGTTTGGCATTGTGGGCCGTCGCGACAATCATTTTAACCAACCGCCGTGATGGTGATTTTCAGTTGCCGGATAAACAGTTACCTCATAAGGGCGTTATTGTTTTTGCTGTTGGTGTCTGTGTCTTTATCGCGGCTGTATTGGGCCATGAATATCTGTCCGGTGTGGATTTGACGGTTAAACGTTAAGGCCTAATCCGTTTTAAAATATTGTCCGGGCGTAACCCCCAATGCTTTTTTAAACATGGCGCTAAAGGCGCTTTGCGAGGAATAACCCAAATCCTGTGCGATATGGGCAATAGGCTGTTGATCGGCCAGTCGACTAAGGGCTTCCAGTAATCGTGCCTGTTGGCGCCATTGGCCGAAGGTCATATCGGTTTGTTTTTTAAAATTGCGCGCCAAGGTACGTGATGTTGTGCCTAGATTCTGTGCCCAATCTTCCAGTGTTTTTTCATCATCGGGATTTTCTTTTAAGAAGTCTGCAATGGTTTTTATCATTCCTTGATCCGGGACCGGTAATTGCAGGGGGGCGGACGGGGTCGCTTTCAGGCAATCCAGCAACACACGCATTAAACGTCCTTCCGGTCCATCGGTGTCGTACAGGGGAGGGAAGAGAACGGCCTCAGCGATAATTTCACGTAAAAGCGGACTGATATGCATGACCTGACAATGGACGGGTAAGCCTTGCATGACATTGGGGGAAATATAGACATTGCGCAGGCGAACCTTATGGATGACTTTGATGGCATGTTCCACATTTGGTGGAATCCAGACTGCACGTTGTGGCGGAATAACCCAGATATGTCCTTGGGCCATGACCTGCATCACCCCTTGTGAAGCATAAAGAAGTTGTCCCCAGATGTGTTGATGGGGATGAACTTCATGGTCGGGGAGCCTCAGCACTTCCTTTAAATTGATATCACGCGGGAGTTTGTCGAAATCATCAATTTCCACACCATCATGTGTGAGGAAGGGGCGAAGGCCAAAAACAGGTGTCTTTTTTGCGATATTTTTTGTCATAAACTCCTATATACGACACTTTGGCTTCATTATAAAGTATGAAAGTTGGTAATAAATAAAGAATAAGGTCTCTGAAATGTCTTCCCCTCAAACATGGAAAAAACCGGAAAACCTGCTTTACGTCATGGCGATTGCGATGGCGTTGGCTTTTGGTGTCTGGCAGGCTTTGTTGAATAACTTTGTGATTGAACGTGCGAATTTCAGCGGTGTTGAAATCGGCATCCTCCAATCTTTGCGTGAAATTCCGGGTTTCTTGGCTTTTACGGCTGTATTTTTGTTATTGATGATGCGTGAACAAACGTTGGGGCTGGTGTCTCTCGTATTTCTTGGGATTGGTACGGCGATTACAGGGTTCTTTCCGTCTGAAATCGGGCTTTATGCAACAACGGTTCTGATGTCGATCGGCTTTCATTATTATGAAACGGTCAACCAGTCACTGTCTTTGCAATGGTTTGATAAAAAAACAGCCGCGCACAAGATGGGTAAAGTGATTGCGATGCGTTCTTTTGCCTCGTTGATTGCCTTTGGTCTGGTGTGGGCCATGCTGGATATGATGAAAGTTGAAATGGAAGTGGTCTATGTGCTGGGGGGCGGTGCCTGTGTGGTTTTGGCCCTATTTTGTTGGTGGGCTTTTCCACGTTTTAATCAGGGGGTGGAACAGCACAAGAAGATTATTTTACGCAAGCGTTATTGGCTGTTTTATGCCCTGACGTTTATGAGTGGGGCGCGCCGTCAAATCTTTGTCGTCTTTGCAGGTTTTTTGATGGTGGAAAAATTCGGCTTTGATGCAGCAGCTATTTCCATTTTGTTTCTGGTAAATGGGGCAATGAATATGTTTTTTGCCCCGCGTATCGGCAAGTTGATTGGTCGATTGGGTGAAAAAAGTTCGTTAGGTTTGGAATATATCGGTCTGATTTTGGTTTTTGTCGGTTATGCTTTTGTTGAAAGTCCATGGGTTGCCGTAGTTCTGTATGTGGTGGATCATTTGTTGTTTTCGATGGCTATTGCCATCAAAACCTATTTCCAAAAGATTGCTGACCCGAAAGATATTGCCCCGACGGCAGGGGTGTCCTTTACCATCAACCATATTGCTGCGGTGGTCTTACCGGCGCTTTATGGTTTGTTATGGATTGCCTCGCCCGCAGCAGTCTTTTTAACCGGGGCAGGGTTGGCGGCTATGTCATTGATCCTATCACGCCTCATTCCGGATAATCCAGAACCCGGCCTGGAGGTTGTCTGGAAACGTTCCACCCCAATCGTGGAACCGGCAGAGTAAATGCATATGGGCGTATTTTCTGGATGATAGAGTAATCTATTATTTTAAATATAAAGGGCCGTAAACCAAATATGAGTTTACGGCCCTTTATATTTGATGTGCTCACCTACTGGCAGCAGGTCACAGGCTTTTGTTGTTAAGCCGCACGTGTGCCAGACAGTGCTGTTTTTGAAACGGGCAGAATGTCGGCGCGTGTCAGGCCAATATCCATCAGTTCACGTTCGCTCAGTTTTTTCAGCGCATTATATGTGCGCACAGAAGAAACAACATTTGCTGTTTTGGCAATGATGAAGTTTTCGAATTTATCCAAAGCACCACCGGTTAGATCAACATGGTGGCTGGCGTAAGACGTAATCGGGTAAGGTAAGGACATGATGTTTGTCTCTCTAAAGGGTTGTACGATATTTGCGCCCTCTTTACGCCTGCTTGATGTAGACAACAATTATTGTTTTTGCAGGTGTGATTTACAGAAAATGCATAGCTCATAATCTTTCTAAACTACATTTCTGATTTCCTCTTTTCTCATTCGTGTTCTTGGAGTTATTCAACAGCAGTGTTGATGCGCTTTCTGTGAATGTATGTACGAGCAAATTTTCAAAGAACGGAATGACTTGAATGATATCTTCGCGTACCGTACCTTGGTTGTTAGGTATCCAATCATTTAGGTTTTGGGAATGAGCTTTACAGGCACAGACAATTATGTTGCAACTGACGACCTGCGCGTTGCGGTGAATGCAGCAATCAATTTAGAACGCCCTCTTTTGGTCAAAGGGGAGCCGGGAACGGGTAAGACGGTTTTGGCCCATGAAATTTCAAAAGCGTTGAATGCGCCGTTGATTGAATGGCATGTCAAATCCACGACGAAGGCACAACAGGGATTGTATGAATATGACGCAGTGTCCCGTCTGCGCGATTCCCAATTGGGGGATGAACGTGTCCATGATATTGCCAATTACATCGTGCGCGGTAAATTGTGGGAAGCCTTTGAAAGCGAACAACGCCCGGTCCTGTTGATTGATGAGATTGACAAAGCTGATATCGAATTTCCAAATGATTTGTTGCTGGAACTCGACCGTATGCAGTTCCATGTCTATGAAACAAAAGAAACGGTCAGTGCGCGTAACCGCCCGGTCATCGTAATTACATCCAATAATGAAAAAGAATTGCCGGATGCGTTTTTGCGCCGCTGTTTTTTCCATTACATCCGCTTTCCTGACAAAGAAACGATGGCAGAAATTGTTGATGTTCATTATCCGGGATTGCAAAAGCGCCTGGTGAGTGAGGCTCTGAATGCGTTTTATGATTTACGTGATGTGCCGGGACTTAAGAAAAAGCCGTCAACGTCTGAATTGCTTGATTGGATCAAGTTGTTGATGGTGGAAGATATTCCACCTGAGGCCTTGCGCAGTACGGATGGAAAAAAAGTTATCCCACCGTTGCATGGTGCCTTGTTGAAAAATGAACAGGATATTCATTTGTTTGAACGCCTCGCCTTCATGGCACGGCGGGACGGTTAGAGTAGCACTAACTTATTTATTTGGCGCACATGCGTCGTGGCAACCTAAGTTCGGTTGCTCGGGATTTGCTAAGGGGACTATAAACCGTGTGGGACAATATTCCATATCACGACCAGATATTTGAATTGATCGGCCAGGTACACCAGTGGGTGTTGGAAAATGTGCTGGTTTGGGACAGTGCCAAGCAAATTGCGCTGCTGGTCGGTGTGTTTATTGTCGGCAATTTGTTACAATCCAAGATGGTGCGCGGTGTTGAAGCGATTAGCTTGCCCAAAGCTGTAAAGCGTTTTGAACATCCGATGCATGAGGTGTTGCGTCCCCTTGTTGTACCCTTATTTTTTCTGATTGTCCTGTGGTTCAGTCTTTTTGCACTGCGGACGTTGGGGCAGGGGTTCCATATTATAAATCTGGTGGTCAGCCTGCTGAATGCATGGGTGGTTATTCGATTTGCTTCCGCTTTCATACATGATGAAGGATGGTCGCGTTTTGTCAGCATTGCGGCGTGGTCGGTCGCGGCGCTTAACATTGTCGGCCTGCTGGATGTGACGACGGCCTTTTTGGATAGTCTGTCTTTCAGTTTTGGCGAAATGCGTTTCTCAATCCTTGGGTTGGTTAAAGGTGCTGTCGCGATTGCCATCCTGTTTTGGCTGTTCACCTTGTTGGAAGGGGTGTTGAAACGCCGTATTGACAGTTTGCGTAACATTACCCCGTCGGCAAAAGTCCTGCTGAAAAAATTTATGCGCATCATCCTGATCATTCTGGGCGTTTTGATTGCGCTGGATGCTATGGGGATCGATTTAACGGCCCTGGCTGTTTTTTCCGGTGCCATTGGTATCGGCTTGGGGTTTGGTTTGCAGAAAGTGGCTGCCAATCTGGTCAGTGGTGTTATTTTGTTGCTGGATCGCTCTGTCAAGCCGGGGGACGTGATTGCCCTTGGCAGTACGTATGGGCGCATTGATAAGCTGGGCGGGCGATATGTGTCGGTTATTACACGTGACGGTACAGAACATTTGATCCCGAACGAGGAATTGATTACGCAACGCGTGGAAAACTGGTCTTTTTCTGATACCAATGTGCGCCAACGCGCGATGGTCGGGGTAGATTATTCGGCGGATATCAAGCTTGCGATGAGGTTATGTGAAGAAGCCGCCGATGAAACAGACCGTATTGTAAAAGACCCGGCTCCACGATGTTTATTGCGTGAATTTGGCGATAGCTCGGTCAATATCGAACTGCGTTTCTGGGTAAACGATGCCCATAATGGTTTGGGAAACGTGCGTTCGGAAGTTTTGCTACGTATTTGGGACAAGTTCCATGAACAGGGCGTGGTCTTCCCCTATCCGCAAAGTGATATCCATGTCAAAGGCGTCGTTCCCATCCGCTTGGAAAAAGAGAAAGACTAGATCATGTATGAAATCGCGTTGGAAAGCCCGGATCAAGCCGATGTAAAGACCTTGTTGGATTTAAGTGACCGCTATCATCAGGAATTATATCCGGCAGAAAGTAATCATTTGCTGGATGTGGCAGAGCTGACTAATGATCGAACCCATTTTTTTGTCGCCCGTAAGGTGGAGAATGACAAGGTTGTCGGCTGCGGGGCGATTGTCAGTTATCCCGGCTATGGCGAGATCAAGCGCATGTTTGTTTTACCAGAGACACGTGGAACCGGTTTGGGACGTGAGTTATTGATGGTGCTGGAAATGGCGGCGCGTCAGTTCAAACTGCCCTGCCTGCGATTGGAAACGGGCGTGTCGCAACCCGAAGCCATCGGCCTTTATCGCAATGCCGGTTTTGTCGAAATTGGCCCGTTTGGGGAGTATCAACCAGATCCGCTCAGTCTGTTTATGGAAAAAGAATTGGTGAAAGATTAAGCCATGTTTCTCAACCTCTTTTTCGAATTAAAACAAGCCAATGTCCCTGTTTCATTGAAAGAATATCTGTTGCTGATGGAGGCAATGGATAAAGGCGTGGCTGAATATTCGATTGAGGATTTTTATTACCTGTCACGTGCGGCCCTGATCAAGGATGAACGTCATTTAGACAAATTTGACCGGGTTTTTGGTCATGTGTTTAAAGGATTGGAACCTGTTGAGGGAGAAGCCCACGACATCCCGGAAGAATGGCTGCGCAAACTGGCAGAAAAAGTCCTTAGCGAAGAAGAAAAGCAGCTTATTCAATCATTAGGGGGATGGGATAAGTTGATGGAGACGTTGAAAAAGCGTCTGGAAGAACAAAAAGAACGGCACCAAGGCGGTAACAAATGGATTGGGACAGCGGGCACTTCGCCGTTTGGTGCCTATGGCTATAACCCGGAAGGGATACGCATCGGTCAAAAAGAATCTCGTCATCGCCGTGCCGTTAAAGTGTGGGACAAGCGGGAATTTAAAAATCTGGATGATCAGGTTGAACTGGGGACCCGCAACATCAAAGTTGCTTTGCGTCGTTTACGCAAATTTGCGCGCACCGGGGCACAAACCCAGCTTGATTTGGATGATACGATTAAATCGACAGCCCATAAGGGGTTTCTGGATATCAAGATGGTCGCAGAACGTCATAATGCGGTGAAAGTATTGCTTTTCTTTGATGTCGGCGGGTCGATGGATGACCATATCAAAGTTTGTGAGGAAATGTTTTCGGCATGCCGTTCTGAATTCAAACATTTGGAATATTTTTATTTTCATAACTGTGTTTATGAAGGGGTCTGGAAAGATAACCGACGTCGCCACAATGATACCATCGCCCTGTGGGACGTGTTGCACACCTATCCCAGTGATTATAAGGTGATCTTTGTCGGGGATGCGTCCATGAGTCCCTATGAAATTTCCTATCCCGGCGGGGCGGTTGAATATTGGAACGAAGAAGCCGGTGCCGTTTGGATGCAAAGGATTTTAAATGTTTATCCCCATGCGGTCTGGATTAACCCGGTACCGCAAAACTGGTGGCGCCACACCATGTCCATCCAAATGATGAAACAGTTGATGTCGGATCGTATGTATGGCCTGACCCTGGAAGGGATCGACCAGGCCATACAGGAATTAAATAAGTAACTTCAGGCTTTTGAAATCAATTGCATGGGAAGGAAGCCTTCCAAGGTCTCAATACGGTTTAGCCATGCATTAATGTGTTTATAAGGGCTAAGATCGATTTCCCCTTCGGGTGCAAGGAAGATATAGCTGTACAGGGCGATATCGGCCAAACTTGGGTGTTCCCCAACCAAGAAAGCGCGGCTTTCAAGTTCACTTTCCAGAACGCGCAACAGCTTTTTACTGACAGCAAGTGCCAAATCATAATCCAGATCGCGCCCCAATAATTTGATGACACGTGCTGTTGCCGGACCGTTATAAAGCTGACTTGCTGCCACGCTTAACCATTGTTGAACCTGTGCGGCTTCAAGTGGGTTTTCCGGTAGCCATTTATGTTCCCCATCATATTTTTTTGCCAGATAAATCAGGATCGCGTTGGAATCCCAGACAAGAGTACCGTTATCATCAATCATGGGAACTTGTCCAAAGGGGTGTTTCTGCAAGTAATCCGCTTCTTTATGTTCCCCTTTTTTTAAATCAACAAGGACCGTTTCAAACGGAATATTCAGCAAGGATAGAAACAAAGTCACCCGATGGGCATGACCGGAAACAGGCGACCAGTAAACCTTAATTGGATGATGCGTGGAAGGAAACAGAGAATTGGACATGATTGAAGAACCTATTTGATATGACTATTGCTCAACAGCCTATCGTCTTTTTAGAATCTTTAAAACACATCAAAAAGGGAATGGATTATTTCTATCAGTGAAATAATCCATTCCCTTATATTATTTTCTAAAATAAGAAAAAAGGGCATCCTGTAAGCAGAAGCCCCTTTTGGGATTAGCGTTTTTTCTTTTTGCCTTCGTAAGGGTTTTCGCCTTTACGCATCATCACCCGGATCGGAACGCCATCGATGCCGAAATCTTCGCGAATGCCGTTGGCGATGTAACGCAGATAGGAGCCCGGCAAATCACCGGGTTTGTTTGCAAAAATCACAAAGGTTGGCGGACGCGTTTTGGCCTGTGTCATATAACGCAGGCGCAGGCGGCGGCCTTGTGCCAAGGGCGGCGGATGGGCTTCTGTCATTTGTTCCAGCCAACGATTCAATTTACCGGTGGGCACGCGAATGTTCCAGTTTTCATAAAGCTGGGAAATCGCAGGGAACAATTTGTCTGTCCCACGTCCGGTTTTGGCCGAAAGGGTTACAATCGGAATACCGCGAACCTGTGGCATGGAGGTTTCCATACGATCAGCCAGTTTTTGTAACTGTTCTTTACGATCCTTAACAGCGTCCCATTTATTACAAACAATAATAAGGGCGCGGCCTTCATCAATGGTTTCTTTAGCGATGGTCAGATCTTGTTTTTCCAGCATGAGGGAAGAATCAAGAACCAGACAAACCACTTGCGCAAACCGAATGGCACGGCGCGAGTCCGCAGCCGATAATGTTTCGACTTTTTCGTTTACTTTCGTGCGGCGGCGCATACCTGCGGTGTCAATAAGTTTGATTTTGCGTCCATCAACTTCAAAATCCAGTGCAATGGAATCACGCGTGATTCCGGCTTCGGGACCGGTCAGGAGACGCTCTGTCCCGAGTAAATGGTTGATCAAAGTTGATTTACCGACATTGGGGCGCCCGACAATGGCAATCTGTAAAGGTGCTTTGGAGGTATCGATTTTCTCGATTTCCTCACCTTCTTCATTGATGATTGTTCGGGTCTGGACTTGTGCCAGCAGTTTTTCTTCTTCGACCAGGGCAGCGTTTTCTTCCATCCATTTGTCATAGGCCGGTTGAATGGCATCATAGACATTGTTCATACCGACGCCATGTTCGGCGGAAAAAGGAAACGGTTCCCCAAGACCAAGGCCGTAAGATTCGTAAATTCCGTTATCAGCTGCACTGCCTTCACATTTATTGGCAAGCAAGATCACCGGATTATCGCGTCCGCGCAGCCAATCGGCAAAGTGGCTGTCCAGCGGTGTAATGCCGGCGCGCGCATCAATCATAAACAATGTGATGTCAGCTTCATCCAATGCGTGTTCGGTTTGTTCGCGCATGCGTGCTTCCAATGAATCATCGAAAGCTTCTTCCAGACCAGCAGTGTCAATGACTTTAAATTCCAGATCACCAATACGACCTGTCCCCTCGCGTCGGTCACGGGTGACACCGGGAGTATCGTCTACAATTGCCAGTTTTTTACCGACAAGACGGTTGAAAAGGGTCGATTTCCCAACATTGGGACGACCAACGATTGCCACGGTAAAGGGCATTTCTTTCTATCCTAAATGAGCCAAACGTTTCGCAACGTTTTAGCGGTAAGCAACCAGATCCGCGTCGTCCGACAGGAAATACAAGGCCCCGTTGGCCGCCAATGGCGGAACAATAATTTTGTCCGGCATATCCACCTTACCTAAAATTTCACCTGTATAAGGCGAAACGGAATAGGCCTCTTCGTTGCTGCCGGCAACGATCAGTCGGTTGGAAACCAGAATCGGTGCACTCCACGTCAGGTTTCCTGTACGCTCTTCCGGGTCTTCCCAACGCGGCAGTTGTGTGACCCAGTGAATGCGTCCATTGTAACGGCTGACACAGACAAGTTCGGAATCCGGTGTAACAACATAAAGATAGTCACCGGCAATCCAAGGTGTTTCCTGACTGGAGAGTTCCTTGGACCAATAACGCCGTCCGCTTGCCAAGTCAATGGCGGTGAAGCTGCCGGAGTTGGAAATTGCGTAAACGCGTCCCCGGTCAATGACAGGGCGCCCGCGAATGGCGGTTAGCGCAGAGACTGCATCAATGCGTTTGCCACCTGTGAGACTATCCGTCCAGACCGGATTGCCATTTTCAACTTTCAGGGCAACAATGTCACCAGATGAAAATGCAGCAACGACCACACCTTGATCCACGGCGGGACTGGCGCCACCCAGAATACTGGCTGTTTCGCTGATGCCCTTATAGTTCCAGATTTTGTTGCCGTTGCGACCATCAAAGGCGATCAGTTCGTTGTTTAATGTAATCACAAACAAACGGTTACCCCGTGCGGTCGGTGCGGCACGCATCGGTGCATCGGCCTTGGAAACCCAGATGGTTTTTCCTGTGTTGGCTTCGATACCGAAAACAAGCGCAAATCCGGTGGCGACATAAAGACGACCGTTTTCATAGGCTAAACCGCCACTGATATGACCGTCATCTTCATATTCCGGCGTGAGTTCCAGTTCCCAAAGGCGGCGGCCCGTTTCAGCATTGAATGCACTGACAAGGTTTTCTGAATCCACGGTAAAGATTTTGCCGTCTGCGACAATCGGTTGGGCAACGATGCGTTCGGAATCATCGGATCCGGACCCAATGCTGGTACGCCAAATCCGACGCAGATTTGGGGCCACTTCGATATGGTGCATGGCGTGATTGGCAAAACCGCCGGCTTGCGGCCATTCCATATTGGGAGATGGTGGAGGCAGCAAAATTTCTTTTGCCGCTGTTTCCGGGTCTGGATCAAGGGTACGTTCATGCAATAAAACGGAGATTCGCTCACCCGGCAGGGGTGGGGCTTCTTTTTCACCCAGCCAAGTGTCACAAGCACTGAGGGAGAGGACACAAAGTCCAGCCATCAAAAAACGGCGCATCATGTTCGGTGTCTCCGGTTGTTTCATCACATCTCGATCCGTGGGCTTTAATTAGTCAGCGTAGGCTTTGGCAAATTCTGCAGCGCGTTGGCGCATCCCTGCCGGTGCGCTTGCATCGTCTGCCAGATTCTTCACCAGCTCAAGAGCTTTGGCTTTGTTGCCCGCTTTGGCTTCGGCAAAGGCTTGCAATTCAGTTGCGCTGTGGCGCCAAGGGTTTGTCCCCCCGATTAAAGGCTGCAGACGGCGAGCGATTTCGGCACCATCCATGCTGTCCAGACCGTTCATTGCCCCCAAAATTAAAGCCATGTCGCGAAAGACAGAGTCAAGTTCGCCATTTTGTGCGATCAGGAAATACTGTTCAGCAGCTTCTTTATGCTTGCCTTGATCGGCGAGCAATGCAGCTTCCTGCATGCGCGCCAATGTGGCGTAACCACTGCTGTTTTGCGAAGATAAAGCTTTGAACGCTTTTTCGGCTTCGGTGAAATTTTGTTGCTGTACCAGATCAAGCGCGTTTGCGTATTTTGCACTGACCTCTTCGCGTTTGCTTAGATCATAAGCTTTCCAGCCTTCATAACCTGCAACACAGATGACTACGGCGACAATTGCGCCGATTAGTGTATTGCCATATTGTTTCCAAAGCCTTGTCGCTTTGTCCTGACGCAATTCTTCGTCAATTTCTTTAAACAGATTGCTTACGGAAGCATCATCTTCAGCCACGGCACATATTCCCAAAAAAAATCAAAATTGTTGCGCTAACATAGCTTTTCATTACCGCTATTGCAAACGCGCTTTCACTTTCATATGCCGATTTATCGTTTTTTTGTGACGAAAATGAGGACAAGTTGCTAAAAAGGGAAAAAGCTTCGATAAATGGTTTGGTTCAATAGGCGCACAAGACGGATGAAACGGAATTTATATCTTTTTGCACTGCTTCTGACGATCATCACGGCTGTAGGTTATACGATCGGAAAAAACTGGGAAAAAGAGGCGGAAATTGCACAGGTTGTCGTTGACCGTGGGGCGCAGGTACAAACCTGGCGCAAACAAGCCATGCAAGGGAACCCGGAAGCGCAATATCAACTGGGTATGTATTATGAAAAAGACCGAACCGATTATTTGAATGCGCAAAAATGGTACCGTGTTGCAGCAACCAAAGGCCAGCACGCAGGGGCACAATATAAATTGGCCCGACTGTATATGAGTGGCCTGGGTGTGGAAAATAATCTTGCCGAAGCGATGAAATGGTTTCGACTATCGGCGGCAAAAGGGGATGTGCGTGCGCAGTTTTTCATGGGGGTTTCCTATCGTGATGGTTGGGAACGCAAGGCGGACTTTATCGAGGCTTATAAATGGTTTTTGCTTGCCAATCGTGATGCGTCACTGGTTCGCGCGGAAAATGAAAGGTTCGACCCTTATGTTGCCTTGGTCGAACTGGATCGACGCATGAGTAAGTTTGACCGTGAACAGGCCGAGAAATTGGCGCAAGGCTGGGATAAGTGATAAGCATTGCTCTTCGTGGCGGATTTAGATAAGTTCCCGCAGGTAAATTCATGCTCACCGAGGGGGAGACGAAAATGGGTCTTTACAAACTTGCCGCGCCGATGCTGTACAAAATGTCACCGGAGACATTGCACGGTATTGCCATTAAAGCATTAAAAAGCGGTTTGATGCCGAAAACACCACCTGTAACCGACCCGATCCTCAATCAAACCATTTGGGGGCTGGACTTTTATAATCCGATCGGACTGGCAGCAGGGTTTGATAAAAATGCAGAAGTGCCGGATGCGATTTTGAAGCAGGGATTCGGCTTTACGGAAATTGGTTCCGTCACACCGCGTGCCCAGCCCGGTAATCCGCAACCACGCTTGTTCCGCCTGTTAGAAGACAAGGCTGTGATTAACCGTATGGGGTTTAATAATCAGGGGCTGTATGCAGTTGCCGAACGCCTTAAAAAACGCCAACGCAAAGGCATTGTCGGGGCGAACCTCGGTAAAAACAAAACACAGGAAGATGCGGTTTCTGATTATGTTGTTGGTACACGTGCGTTGGCGCCACTTTCTGATTATCTGGTGGTCAATGTTTCTTCACCCAACACACCGGGGCTGCGTGCTTTGCAAAGTAAAGATCAGTTGGCTGAATTGTTGAAGGCTGTTTTAATCGCGCGAAATGAAGTTGTTGCAACGGGTAAAGCCCCGTTATTGTTGAAAGTCGCCCCGGATCTGACGGATGAAGACAAGGCAGATATCGTCGATGTCGCCTTGGAAACCGGCATTGATGGGATGATTATTTCCAATACCACAATCGAACGCCCGGATAGCTTACGAAGTGAACATAAAGGTGAAGGCGGTGGTTTAAGTGGGCAACCCTTATTCGAGCCCTCAACACAGGTTTTGAAAGAAATTGCTAAAATTGTGGATGGTCGTATTCCGTTGATTGGGGTTGGCGGGATTTCCAATGCCGATCAGGCCTATGAAAAAATCCGTGCTGGGGCCTCCTTGGTCCAGCTCTATTCCGCCCTGATTTATGAAGGGTTGGAACTGGTCGGGGAGATTAACCGTGGACTGGTTGAACGTTTGATGGTTGACGGATATACCAATATTACGCAGGCGATCGGATCTGATCTTTAGGGGCAGCACCTCGTCCAATAAAAAAGGCTTGAGCGGTTATATCCTCTCAAGCCTTTTTCTTTGTCTCAATATTCTTGTCTTAAGCGGCGCTGAGGCGGCCCATAGCAAGGAATTTCTCACGGCGTTTTGCTTTTAGAACACCACCATCGTGTTGCAGTTGTTCACGAATGGAATTTGCCAGAACGCTACGTACAGAGGCAAATGTCGTTTCATGGCTGCGATGTGCACCACCCAAAGGTTCTGAGATAACGTCATCGATAACGCCAAGACGATGTAAATCCTGTGCTGTAATGTTCAGCGCATCTGCAGCTGATTCCGTATAATCATTGGAACGCCATAAAATAGAGGCGCAGCCTTCGGGTGAAATAACGGAATAAACGGAATGTTCCAGCATAAAGACATCGTTGCCGCAGGCAATGGCGATTGCCCCGCCGGATCCACCTTCACCGATGATGATGGAGGTGAAAGGAACTTTGACTTGCAGACATTTTTCAATGGAGCGTGCAATCGCTTCGGATTGACCGCGTTCTTCAGCATCGGCACCGGGGAAGGCACCTGCGGTATCTACAAATGTCACGATCGGCAGGTTAAAACGTTCTGCCATATCCATCAGACGCTGGGCCTTGCGATAACCTTCCGGTCGGGCCATGCCAAAATTGTGTTTTACGCGGGTTTCGGTGGTGTGGCCT
This sequence comes from Terasakiella sp., assembly GCA_965230775.1. GTDB lineage: Bacteria > Pseudomonadota > Alphaproteobacteria > Rhodospirillales > Terasakiellaceae > Terasakiella. Next base: position 1,487,762 of record CBDDLQ010000006.1, on the reverse strand, counting down.
TTTTCATGGCCCATCACAACAACGCTGTGACCTTCAAAACGCCCCAGACCGCCGATAATGGCGCAATCTTCACCATATAGTCGATCACCAGCCAGCGGAGTGAAATCTTCGATGAGATTTTCAATGTAATTAATCGTGTGAGGACGTTCCGGGTGGCGGGCCACCAGCGTCTTTTGCCACGGTGTCAGCTTGCTGTAGGTGTTTTGCAGGAGTCTTTCCACCTTGTTTTGCAGGCGACCGATTTCATCGGCGATATTGATTTCCTCGCCAGATGCGCTGACATGGCGCAATTCTTTGATTTTGCCTTCCAGTTCGGCAATCGGCTTTTCGAAATCGAGATAGGTATGCATGGAAACCCCAAAAACAGTTCATTTGTTCGGTGCTCAAACGGACAAAACCGCAAGCGCCTTTTTGCGCCAGCGGTTTTGAGAATGCAAGCTTTTTAGTTCTTTTTTGACTATTTCGTTGGTGTGATGTGATCTGCGATTACGCCATCGGTTTCTGCCGGATAGTCAACAACCAGCCCGTAATGGGGGTCTTCGATCACATTGACCTCGACCATACTGCCTGCTTTTTCCAACAGTATTTTACAGTCAGGACTTAAATGGCGCAGGTGTAATTGTTTTCCAGCGCGCAAATAACGTTCCGCCAGTGCATCAATTGCTTCCAGACCAGAATGATCCCAAACGCGGGATTCAACGAAATCAATGATCACATCATCCGGGTCGTTTTTAGGGTCGAAGATTTCTTTGAAACTGGCAATGGACCCAAAAAATAATGGACCATGCAACAGGTAAACCTTGGACCCATTGGGCAGGATTTTACTTGTTGCTTCAACACGTTTGGCTGCTTTCCATGCAAAAACCAATGCAGATACAATCACGCCGACGACAACAGCAATTGCCAGATCGCTAATGACGGTTACGCCGGACACAAGAATAAGGACAAAAGCATCGGTACGGGGGATTTTATGCAGGATTCTGAAGGAACTCCATTCAAATGTCCCGACAACAACCATGAACATGACACCGACGAGGGCCGCTAATGGAATTTGTTCGATAAGCGGGGAGGCAAATAAGATGAAGGAAAGAAGGAACAATGCCGCAGATATACCGGCCAGTCGGCCCCGTCCGCCTGAATTTACGTTAATCATGGATTGCCCGATCATCGCACAACCACCCATGCCGCCGAAAAATCCGGTGGCAATATTGGCGGCCCCTTGTGCCATACATTCTTTGGAGGATCGACCATGTGTTTCGGTCAGTTCTGCGACCAGAGTTAAGGTCAATAGGGATTCGATCAGGCCGATTGCCGCCAGAACAATGGCGTAAGGGAAGATGATATAAAGAGTGTCCCAGGTCAGAGGGACAGCGGGAATATGAAATTCAGGCAATCCACCAGCGATACTAGCCATATCGCCTACGGTGCGCGTATCCAGCCCACCGTAGATGACGATCAGTGAAATGACGGCAATGGCCGCCAGTGGGGCGGGGATCAAAGTTGTGATCTTGGGCAGGTATTTAATAATCACCATTGTCGCCAGAACGAGACCGAGCATTAAATAAAGCTGATTGCCACTCATCCATTCCCACTGTCCGTCTGTGCCTTCGATTTTGAATTGACCGAGTTGGGCAAGGAAAATCACAATAGCCAAACCATTTACAAAACCCAACATAACGGGGTGAGGCACAAGGCGAATGAATTTCCCTAAATGAAGGGCTCCGGCGAGAACCTGCAAAATACCCATCAAGACAACGGTGGCAAACAGGTATTCCACGCCATGATCGGCAACCAGAGTCACCATGACGACAGCCAGTGCGCCGGTGGCCCCACTGATCATGCCGGGGCGCCCACCGAAAATGGCGGTGATTAAACCAACCATAAAGGCGGCATAAAGACCGACGAGAGGGTGCACCCCTGCAACAAAAGCGAAGGCGACGGCCTCAGGAACAAGGGCGAGTGCGACGGTCAAGCCGGACAGGACATCAACGCGGGCGTTCGCGGATGCCTTTGAGACAAGATCAAACATAAAGGGGGGACCTCGAGTTTACTTTATTTATTGTGCATTGCAAAATTTGACCTGTCATAACAATTTATGAGCAGAGGTGCAAACTTAAATTCCCGCAAGGCAGCAATGTATAAACGTAAAACCTTGAGATGTTTTAATGTTTGGATCGGCCTTTTATGCCGCGATAATATTGTCGAGATTGAGATCCGGTTTCGGGCCAACGCTTTTATTTCTGCCGGATTTTTTGGCCTCATACATGCGGTGATCCGCTTTTTCAACCATTTCGATCCAGTCTTCACAACGATCTAAAGACAGTTCGCTGATACCGATACTGATGGTAACAGGGCGACCGTCCGGACGTCTGCCCAAAGTGATTTCGCTCAGTCGGTCAAGGATGGGCTTCACAAATTCAGCTGATGTGTTGGGCAGCAGAATGACAAATTCTTCCCCGCCCCAGCGAATAAGCTGATCGGAACGGCGCAAACAACGTTGCAGTCCTTCGGCGACTTGTTTGAGGACCATATCGCCCTGTTCATGGCCAAATTCATCATTGACGGATTTAAAATTATCCACGTCCATAAACAGGATACTGAAAGGAACTTCGGTACGAGAGGCAATGCGGAATTGCAGATCGAGATATTCTTCCCCTGAACGGCGGGTAAAGGCCCCCGTCAGCAGGTCTTTTGAGGCCTGATTGATCAGGGATATCATATAGTGTAACTGGCTCATGCCGGAGAAGATAGAGACACCGATGACAAGGACCATCAGCCAGATAGTTGTAATAAAATCTTGCAGTTCAAACGCGGCTTGTTGGGCTGCGCCCAGCATGACAACAACCATGATGCCGCTGCCGGTAAATAACACTTCCAGTGCAGTTAGGGGAAAGACACTAAGACCGGCAACCACAATGAACGGAAGCAACGCATAGGCGCTGACGACGGCGGCCCCAAAAGCATTGGTTTCCACATTCATTAAAAAGGGCTGGGAAATTAGATAAAAGACAGGCGGAATTGCCATCATGCCACCCAAAAGGAGATAGGCATTGGGCAGGGTTTTACAGGAACTGTGTAAAATATATAAGACGAAGAAAACGATGGCAGAGACAATACGCAGAACAGCTAAAATTGCCCAGGTTGGCCAGGAAAAGGCAAAATAATCAATCCCGATCCATAAAGGAATGACGAGAGAAAACAGCAATGACATCAACCCGACTCGACTTGCGATGATTTTCGCACGATGACGGCGGATATGGGCAGAATGTGTAAAAGGAAGGATAAGTTCCCGGAACTCATGTATGCGCTTAAATTCTTTACGCAAAGAGTCGATCACAGACGATTGGTTGCTACTGTTGGCCATTGTCATGTCCCGCTAAAAATACTGTTTTAGAGTTATTATTATTGTGTGCGTCAAATAGCACAATTAAATTGTGGTTATCAACCAAAAGGAATCAAAAAGGCTCAAAAGTTGCTGTACTTTTGAGCCTTTCTAAGATGTTAGTAACTTTAAGTTTTAAAGACCGTAAGCTTTCGCCAGTTCAGGGTCTTTTTCGGCAACCTGTTTGGCAAGGTCCACGATAACTTTGGCCTGTTTCCATGTCGCATCGTCCTGCATTTTACCATCGATCATTACTGCGCCCGTTCCATCAGGCATGGCTTCGATAATGCGCAGGGCAAATTTGGCTTCGTCGACATCCGGGGAGAAGACTTTTTTCGCGATATCAATTTGTTTGGGATGCAATGACCATGCGCCGACACAACCGAGTAAGAAGGCATTGCGGAACTGGGCTTCGCAAGCGGCGTCATCGGAGAAATCACCGAACGGGCCATAGAAGGCTTTAATTCCATTGGATTGACAGGCATCGACCATTTTCGCAACGGTGAAATGCCACAGGTCTTGTTGGTAATGCGTACGAACGGCCCCGTCTTCGGTGGCATCGGACAAAACACCGTATGAGGGATGACCACCGCCAACGCGTGTTGTTTTCATACCGCGTGAGGCTGCCAAATCAGCCGGGCCGAGGCTCATGCCATGCATGCGAGGGGATGCAGCCGCAATTTCAGAGACTTGTTCTACACCGAGGGCAGTTTCCAAAATCGCATGGATCATAATCGGTTTTTTGACGCCATGCTTGGCTTCCAATTGTGCCAAAAGCTGATCGACGTAATGGATATCCCACGGACCTTCGACTTTCGGCAGCATCAGAACATCCAGTTTGTCACCGGCTTCTGCAACAATTTGTTGAACGTCGTCAAGGAACCAAGGGGAGTTCAGGCAGTTTACACGGGTCCATAAAGAAGTGGTGCCGAAATCGTTATTTTTTGCGACTTCGATGAAGCCAGCGCGTGCCTCTTCCTTCATATCGGCTGGGATGGCATCTTCCAAATTTCCCAAGATGACATCAACCTGCGAGATCATGTCGGGAACGCGGGCGCGCATTTTTTCAATATGCGGCGGGAAAAAGTGAATCATGCGTTCCAGCTTGACCGGAATTTCACGATAGGGTTGCGGGGCACCGATAGCCAATGGCTCGAAAAATTTCTTTGCAGGTTTTGTCATTTTTAAACGTTTCCATATGTTTTTTTAAGGAAAGCGATTTGTTCGCTTTTTAAATTCTGGCGGGGATTGTGCATTGCGAAATGGCGTTGCACAAGTTTTTTCTGGCAAGAGAAAGAAAAAAGAAGTTGCACGTGCAACTATATGCCCTTTTTAATCATCTTCGGGATTGAAAAGGGCGGCAAGTGGGTGCTTATTCAAGACCAATTGCTTTTCACGTTCACCAATCATGTGGGTGTAAATTGTTGTGGTGGAGATATCGGCATGCCCCAGCATTTGTTGTAGGGACCGCAAATCGACATCATGGTCCAGCATGTGACTGGCGAAGGAATGACGTAGCACGTGGGCAGATACTTTTTTGGTAATACCTGCACGGATGGCCAACTGGCGCAATTCTTTGTCGAAGGTTGCGCGTGTCATATGGCCTTTTTTTGCGCTGGGTGCGGGGAACAGCCACGGGCTTTCCTGTGCGTCGCGCAAAAATTCATGTCGGATATTCAGGTATAATTGTGTGGCATCAACAGCCTTCTGGGCAATGGGGATCATGCGTTCTTTGTTACCTTTACCCGTGACAATCAACATACCGGATTGACGGGTAAAGGCCGCTAAAGGCAGGCTAACCAGTTCGGAGACCCGCAAGCCACAGGCGTATAAAATTTCGAGCATGGCCGATAGGCGAATATCTTTGGGTTGCTGCTTTGAACGCGATTGTTCCAACAGTTGATTGACTTCTTCTTCGCTTAGAAATTTGGGTAAAGGCCGGCCTTGTTTCGGACTGTCCAGGTTGGCAGCCGGGTCATCCGGGCGAATACGTTCCCCATATAGAAATTTAAAAAATTGTTTGAGGGCGGAAAGACGGCGTGCAGCGGTGCGTGGTGCATATCCGCTGTCGTGAATTTTCTTGATATAGCGCCGTAAATCTTCCGTTGAGGCCGTTTCCAAACGTTGCGCCAAGCTTTTGAGAAAGGCTTCCAATCCTTCAAGGTCACGTCGATAACTGTCCAATGTGTTTGGTGCTGCCCCGCGTTCAACGGACATCATCTGTAAAAACGAAGTGATGTGACGTGACGGTTTCATAAGCAGTCCTAACTTTGTATCTAGAACCCTGTTTGTAAAAGTGTTTCCACAGCAACGGCGCGCGCATCACGTTCCAGTCCAACGGTGCGTAATGCTTCTAAGACATCATGGAGGAAGGTGCTGTCCATCTGTGCAGCTTTGCTCCCGTCGAAGGCCAGTAATGCCATCAGAACGGTTTCCCCCAGACGGTTTTGGTCTGCCGCTTCATTCATCTTAATCCAAAGACCTGTTTTGGGTGATTGTCCATTTGTCAGTTTTGGGCCTTGTATCATATCCAGCCACAAGGTGGCTGCCACGTTCAGTCCCATGCCATCAATGATGGAAAATAAAAGGGCAGCTTTTTGATAACTTTGCGGGATTTTTTCCTGTGCGGCCCACCAGTCGGTCAAGGTCTGATGAACAGCTTCCTGCGCAACGTCAAACCCGGCCAAGACCGCCAATGGGCGTATGGCAATCCAGTGTTTGGCGGCTTCACTATCGCTGAAGGCAGCGTTGCGAAGCATGAGATACCAGGATTTTGCACTTTCCCAATCACCGGCCCCTAATAGGGCGCGCATGGCTTGTGGGGCAAACCACAACATGTCGATGCCACGCGGCAATTGGGCAATCATCGGACTGTAAAGACGGGCAATGCTGAAGAAGTTACCATCTTTGTTGGCGAGTTCAAATGCCAAGGCGATGGTTTCGCTTTGAACAACAGGAAGTTGACCGTCTTGGGAACTGACCTGATACAGCAAGGCCTGCGCTTTTAAGGTGTCGAGTTTTTCGGCGCTGTCCAGTGGATTGGCCAACTCGTCAGCTGTGAACTTGACATTCAGGAACGCTTTTCTCAGAAAATCTGCACTGGCAAGGTTCAACTCAACCGCTTTTTGTGTGGCTTCGATATGGCCTGCCTTGGTGAGCATACTTAAAACCAAGGGATCGTTACTGTTGCGAATGTCATCAGACAAAATTGCCTGACTGGCTTTGATCAAGGCAATTTGCAGTGGTTTGGGTGCAGGTAGGTTTTCAATGTTTGGGCGTTCCCCGGCATTTAAACCTTCCATCAAACGATAAAAAACCGGATCGTTATCTCCGCCGTCGCGCAATAAATTCAAAGAAAGCATTGCTCGGTCATTTTGTTTGGCGAGTAAACGGCAGAAGGCCAGTGTTTTGATCCAGAAAGGATCACTGCTTTCTTGTGAACCTGTTGCGGCCAGTGCGCAAGCCTCAGACACATTGTCATCCAGCAGGTGCGCTTCGGCCAATTGAATTTGCAGTGCGCCTTGGCGTTCGTTCTGTGGTGCGCTACGGATTAAGGAAATCACATCCTTGACCTGCCCCATATCGGCTAATTTTTTAGCCCGCAAGGCAAGAAGGGAAATGTCTGTTTGGGACCCTTGGGGCGGTTGGGCCGCACTTAACAGCAAGCGGCGTTGTAAAATACGCAAGTAAGGTGCGGATGGTTGTGCCGGTAAATCTGTGATTAAGGCTTCGACGAAGGTGCGTTCACTTTGCGACCACATATCTGCCGGAAAGGCTTGTGATCCACTGAGTACACCGAGGGCTTCTTTATCAACGCTGTCCAGTGAGCGCACATTGATCCCGCCGGATATGGTTTTCACCGGAACAGGGGTAACGTCCGGGATCTCTTGTTCTTCCTGCATGATTTTACGCGGGGACAAGGTGCGCGGGCTGTTGTCTTGTGCATATCCACTGGTCAGGGAACCAACGAGAATGGAAACGCATACGGTAGCTTTGAGAAAGAAGCGCATGTTCATTTAACGTGGAAAACGGTCATCGGGCAGGGTTTTGCTGACCGGGGAGGTCGGGGCTGGGATATCCCACGTTGCCAGAAAAACACCGGCACCACCAAGGACCAGCAGAATAAGGATAAGGAGAAATTTTGAGAATGCCTTCATGGGAGGTTTTCGTCTTCTTTTCTTTTCGTGAATAACGATCTTTGCGCGCAGTCTAACCGTCTCTTTCAACAGTTTCAACGGTGCCGATGAAGAATTCTACTTACGAAAATATAAAATCTTAATTAAAGTAGGCTCAAATTTTGAAATTAATTCTACTTTGAAACGGAAAAAGGTGTCAGATCAACGAACGAAACTCAAGCTGCCCAAAGGCCGATCCCTTGTTCTTGTGGGGTTGATGGGCGCTGGGAAGTCCTGCATTGGGCGTAATCTCGCGCAACATTTCGATGTTCCTTTTATTGATGCGGACCGTGAAATAGAAGAAGCGGCAGGTTGTTGCGTGGCCGATATTTTCGAAATCTACGGTGAAGCAGCCTTTCGCGATGGTGAGCGTCGTGTCATCAAGCGTATTCTGGAAGGCGAGGCGTGCATTCTGGCAACAGGCGGCGGTGCCTTTATGAACAAGGAAACCCGTAAACTGATTGGCAAAACCGGAACGAGCCTTTGGCTGAAAGCGGACCTGGAGGTGCTGATTAAACGCACGACAGGGCGTAAACATCGCCCATTGCTGAATCAAGGGAATCCTGCAAAAATCTTGCGCAAACTGGTGGATGAACGATATCCGGTTTATGCTGAAGCCGATATCACGGTTGAAACCCGCGATGAAACACAAGACACCACGGTTGCCCGTGTGATTGATACTTTAGATGAATTGAGCCGAACACATGACGATTGATAAAAATACATTGCATGTCGCCCTTGATGAACGCAGTTACGATATTATTGCTGCTCCCGGTGTTTTGTCGGATGCGGGCCACTATTTTTTGCCGCTTTTAAAAACAAAACGCGTGATTATTGTGACCGACAGCAATGTAGGGCCGCTTTATCTGGATCAACTGGGGCAGTCGTTGACAGATTCGGGCATTGCTTATGATGCCGTTATGTTGCCGGCAGGCGAAGCAACCAAAAGTATGGCGCATTTTGAGCAGTTGTTAGAAGAAATTCTGGCGCTGGGGATTGAACGTGGGACAACGTTGATTGCGCTTGGAGGTGGTGTGATCGGGGACATTACGGGCTTTGCCGCCAGTGCGCTTTTGCGCGGAATTGATTTTATTCAAGTGCCGACGACACTGTTGTCACAGGTGGACAGTTCGGTCGGTGGCAAGACCGGGATCAATGCCAAGGCGGGGAAAAACCTGATCGGCGCATTCCACCAACCGCGATTGGTGTTAATTGATACAGAAAGTTTGAACAGTTTGCCCAAACGCGAACTTCTGGCCGGATATGCCGAGGTGGTGAAATATGGATTGTTGGGCGATGCGGACTTTTTTAATTGGCTGGAAGAAAACGGCAAAAAACTGATCGATGGTGATCAGGATTTACGTCGTGAAGCCATTTTGCGCAGCTGCGCGGCCAAAGCGGATGTCGTTGCGCAGGATGAGCGTGAAGGTGGGGTGCGTGCCTTGTTAAATCTGGGGCATACTTTCGGGCATGCGCTTGAAAAAGAGTGCGGTTACGATGGTGGTTTGTTGCATGGGGAAGCAGTCGCTATCGGTATGGTCATGGCCTTTGAATACTGTGCAGCCCAAGGACTGTGTCCGCAAGAAGACGTGGTGCGTGTGAAAGAACATCTTTTGTCTTTGGACATGCCGGTGGACTTAAAGGCTTTGCCTTGTGAAGGTTGGACGGCTGAATTACTGATGAAACATATGTTGAAAGACAAAAAGGTCAAGGATGGTAAGGTCATGTTTGTCCTTGTACGCGGGATCGCGCAGGCTTATTTGAGCCGGGACGTTGAAGACCGGGCCTTGAAAGAATATCTCGACGATTTGTTGGTTCGATCAAAATCATAGGAAGGTTCCTTCATCAAAAAGGAAAACGTGAATGACGATTATTCTAGGTGCTATTTTTCTATTGATCCTGTTTTCCGCTTTTTTTTCCGGTTCGGAAACAGCGTTAACAGCAGCGTCACGCCCGTTGATGCATCAGTTGGAACAAAGTGGTGAAGATAGCCGCGCAGGGATTGTAAACCGTCTTCTGGATTCTAAAGAACGCCTGATCGGGGCGATTTTGCTGGGGAACAATCTGGTTAATATTCTGGCATCGGCTTTGGCGACCAGTGTTATGATCGAGATGTTTGGCGAGACAGGCGTCGTTTGGGCAACTTTGACGATGACCATCGTTGTTCTGATTTTTGCTGAGATTATGCCGAAGACCTTCGCCATTCAAAATGCAAATCGCATGGCCTTGGCGATTGCTCCGGTTATGAAGGTGCTTGTCTATCTGCTTGCACCGATTACCATGACCACGCAGTTTATCGTCGCCGGAACGTTGCGCCTGTTTGGGGCCGGACAATCCGAAGATGGGGGGCAGTCTGCCGAAGAATTGCGCGGGGCGATTAATTTGCATGATGCGCAAAATGATGAAGCCATTAGTCAGGAGCGCACGATGCTGCATAGCATCCTTGATCTCAACGAAGTAGAGGTCGGGGAAATTATGACACACCGTAAGGCGGTGGTGATGATTGATGCGGACTTGCCGGCAGAAGAAATTGTCGAACAGGTTTTGGACAGCCCCTTTACCCGCATTCCTGTCTATCGGGGGGAACCGGACAATATCATTGGTATTTTGCATGCCAAAGCTTTGTTGCGCGCTATTCGGGCACAGCGAGGGGAATTGAAGGAGCTTAAAATCGAAGAGCTTGCTGCAAAAACCTGGTTTATTCCCGAGGCAACAACGCTTTTGGGGCAGTTGGAAGCCTTTCGTGCCCGTCGCGAACATTTTGCTGTTGTTGTTGACGAATATGGCAGTGTGATGGGGATTGTGACGCTGGAAGATATTCTTGAAGAAATTGTCGGGGATATCGAAGACGAACATGATGACACGGTGGAAGGGGTGCAACCGCAGGCGGATGGCACTTATATTGTCGACGGAGTTGTGACAATCCGGGACCTAAACCGGGAATTTGAATGGCGGTTACCCGATGAAGAAGCATCGACCATTGCAGGGTTGTTGTTGCATGAAGCACGCCGCATTCCCGAAGTGGGACAGATTTTTCACTTTTTCGGTTTTCGTTTTGAAGTCCGGGCTCGCAAAAGAAATCAGATTACGTCCATCCGTGTTTTCCCGCCGGAAAGTGATTGATTTTGCAAGAGTATGTTACTTTTGTAACCATATTTTAGCAAAATAAGATTTGAAACTGCATTTTTCGCTCCCCACGTATGAATCATCCTGTTTTTCAGGGAGATTATTGTTCATAGGGAGGAACATATATGCAAAGAAAGATCGTACCAGACGTCATTCAGGAATGCAGATGCACAACAGTGACAGCCGATAAAACGGTTCGTGAGGTTGCTGTTTTGATGACGGCCGAAAATATTGGCGCTGCCATTGTGGTGGGGGCCGGTGGGCTTGTTGGTATTATAACAGAACGCGATTTGATGCGCAAAGTTATGGGCGCAAATCAGGACCCAGATGTGGTCACCGTCGGTGATGTAATGACGCAAAACCCGGATACAATTACGGGTGATTGCCTCAGTTCAAAGGCATTGGAAATGATGGTGGAGAAAGGATACCGCCACTTGCCGATTGTGGATGCAGCCGGAAATCCCATAGGTATGGTGTCACAACGTGATCTCTATCAAGCGGTTCAGGAAAGCTTGGCAGAGGACCTGCAAGCCTGTGAAACATATGTTCACGGTGGTGAAAGCTATGGCGTGGGGGCTTGACCTCAACCCTATATGGGCCTATTCAAACTCTGTAATATCGAAATAGCTGTATGGCAAAACCGTACAGCTATCTCTTTTTGTCCCAGTAAAAGGAAATGTTTTATGCCTTTACCGACACCGGCAAAACGGACACATCAACATACCCGTCAGGTTACGTTTACAGGATATGAACGTGAAGACGGTTTGTTTGATATTGAAGGTCATTTGGTTGATACAAAAACCTATTCTTTTCCCAATCAGGACCGTGGGGTTATTGAGGCGGGCGAACCCATCCATAATATGCAATTGCGCATTACTGTGAACGAAGAGATGGTTATTCAGGATGTCGTGGCTTGTATTGATCATAGCCCGTTTAATGTCTGTGATACAATTACACCGGCTTTTGATGTGCTGAAAGGTATGCAAATCGGCCCAGGATGGAATAAAAATGTACGGGCAAAGCTGGGGGGCGTAAAGGGATGTACCCATTTGGTTGAAATGTTGGCGCCACTGGCAACAGCAACTTATCAAACCCTTTATCCAGCTCTGAAACGCCGCCGTGAGGCTCAATCTGCGGAGGAGCGTTCAAAAGATCGTCCGGCGATGATTGATGGTTGTCATGCAATGGACAGCGCCGGACCATTGGTGAAAGAAAGATGGCCGGAACATTATGTCGGGGATGAGGCATAAAAAAAGGCAGAGCAAAATGCCCTGCACCAAAGTCATATAACATAGACATTGCGGCCTGCCCCTATGCAGGCCGTTTTTTGCTTTATAGGTTAGCCTGCCGCACGAAAGAGGTGGCGCAGGCCTTCGCTCATGTCATCTTGATCCTGAACAGGAATGTGATTGTCCTGTCCTGTATTTATTTGCACACCGTCAATTTGGGCCCGTAGATAGGACACGATAAATGCCCGAATGGCGGAGGTACGGTTGGAGCGGGGTTTATACGTACTGATCCATGTACAAAGTGAATGGACATCGGTTTGTTCTTGCTGGCAAATCAGATCAAGAGCGGACCACATTTCCGGTTCTAATCTGAAGCTGGTGCGCTGTCCTGCCACAACAACGTTTCGGCTAATGAGTGATGGTAGCATTTTCTTCTCAACGGTTTTTATTATTGTGACCTTCTTCATGCTAAAGTATGAGAGGTGGTATGCACCATAAAATGTAAAAAGATGATTGTCAATCCAACCTACATTTGCGGTAGGCTTAGCGTGCACTATACTCCTTTTGGGTAAGTGTCTTTAGAACCAGAGCATGAACTCGCTCTTTCATTTCTACAGCTAATACGTCATAAACCATACGTTGACGTTGCACGCGTGAAACCCCATCAAATTTGTCCGACACGATCAGGAGTTGGAAATGGCTTTCACCTTCTGGGTTTGCACCAGCATGGCCGGCATGACGGTAAGATTCGTCTTCAAGCTCCAGAATACATGGTGAAAATTCGCGTTCCAGCTTTTCTTTCATCACTTTTGCAACGGACATGAGAATTCCTTTTTCTAACTAATTGGTTGATTTTGTGTATTTAACCCGTACGGGATAGTTCAACTTATGGATTACGGAATGTAAGGCTTGATAACTTTTTTGCAATACTATACTAAGGAAGTATAACAAAAAGTATTAGGCTTGAGGGTCTTTTGAAAATTCGGGTGTTCTGAATTGTAAAGTTTTTGAGAATGGGAGCTATAAGCCGATGTCGGATATAGTAAACAAAAAAAGAGCAGATGATGTAGATCGGTTCGTCGGTGAAAAGATTAGAGAACGTCGCATTATGTTGGGCTTGACCCAGCAGGAATTGGCGAAAGGGATCGGTGTGACCTATCAACAGGCGCATAAATATGAACAGGGTGTAAACCGTGTTTCTGCCGGTCGCTTGTTTGAGATTGCCCGTATGTTGAATACGCCGGTTGAATTCTTTTTCGATGGCGTCGGTGGTGAAATTCAACGTGAAGCCAACCCGCGTGAACGTATGGGGCTGGAATTGTCGCGTCATTTTTCCCTGATCCGTAACGAAAAACATCAGGAAGCATTGTCTAGTCTGGCACGCGCATTGGCCGAAGACCGACGCTAAAAGGCTCAAATTTAAATATCCGGCGACATTTGTTTCGCCGGATATTTTTTTTGTCCCTTTTTCAAAACGCCTCGACTTGTTATAAACGGCCCTATGTCCCATATCGGGATGGAAACAACGTCGATAACGGGTTTGATTACGTGTCGTTTAAAAATGATCTTCGCTTCAACAGCCGTTTCTGGGAAGAACCGGAAACTGAAATCGCGCCCGATGCCCCCAAGTGTGCATGGCCCGATTGCGATGGTTTTGGCGAATTCAAGGCACCCAAATCTCGTGATGATCTGCGATCTTACCATTTATTTTGTCTTGAGCATGTGCGCGAATATAATCGGCGCTGGAATTATTACGAGGGCATGAATTCTGCAGATATCGAACGTGATATGCGTAAGGATTATACGTGGGACCGCCCCAGTTGGAATTTTGGCACGTTCCGCAAAAGTCCCGGCGGTGGCGGTGGCTTTAAGGATGATTTTGGCTTTTTCAATGAAGATGGCAGTTTTAAACGCGAACCTGAAGATGATTATGCGCAGTTCAACCTGGAAGAACGTCAAGCTTTTGCCGTGCTGGATTTAAAATCGGATGTGACCTTGCAGGAACTGAAATCGCGTTATAAAGTCCTTGTGAAAAAATATCACCCCGATGCAAATGGGGGTGATAAAGATGCAGAAGAACAATTCAAAATTATCAGCCAAGCCTATACATTGCTTAAAAACGTTATCCTCGATTAACAAAGAAAAGAAATTATGACCGAAGTTGCAGGCAAGCAAGCCTTCCCCCTGAATGCACCCGATACGACTGTCAATGTTCGCGATACTTTTGGTATCGATGTGGATATGGATGTTCCCGCTTTTTCCCAAGGCAATGAATATGTGCCGGATGTGGATTCAAGCTACCGTTTTGACAAAGAAACCACATTGGCGATTTTGGCCGGTTTCGCCCATAACCGTCGTGTGATGGTGCAGGGGTATCACGGTACAGGTAAATCGTCTCATATCGAACAGGTGGCTGCCCGTTTGAACTGGCCGTGTGTGCGCATCAATCTGGATAGTCATATCAGCCGGATTGATCTGGTGGGTAAGGATGCCATTGTTTTGAAGGATGGCAAGCAGGTGACGGAATTCCGCGAAGGTATTCTTCCCTGGGCGCTGCAGCATCCCTGTGCGCTGGTTTTTGATGAATATGATGCCGGTCGCCCGGATGTGATGTTTGTTATTCAGCGTATTTTGGAAGTCGAAGGTAAATTGACCTTGCTGGATCAAAATCGCGTGATCCGTCCGCACAGCCATTTCCGTATGTTTGCAACCGCGAACACGATCGGCCTAGGCGATACCACGGGTCTGTATCACGGCACCCAACAGATTAACCAAGGGCAAATGGATCGCTGGTCAATTGTGCAGACGTTGAATTATCTGGCCCATGATGCCGAAGTGGATATTGTGCTGGCGAAAATTCCGGCCCTTGATAATGCCGAAGGGCGTAAAAATGTCAGTGCGATGGTTGAATTGGCGGATTTGACGCGCCAAGGCTTCATCAACGGTGATATCTCAACTGTTATGTCACCGCGTACTGTCATTACATGGGCGGAAAATGCCGCCATTTTCGGTAATGATTTGGCCTATGCATTCCGCGTTACTTTCCTGAATAAATGTGACGAGATGGAACGTCCTGTTGTGGCTGAATTCTACCAACGTTGTTTTGATGTGGATCTGCCGTTAAGTGCAGCACGTGTGGCCTTAAGCTAATGCAGGAAGAAACGCGCGACCTTTTGAAGCGGGTAACCACGGCAACTGTAAGATCGTTTTCCGGGGAAGCGGAATTGATGGTCAATTACTCGCCGGGGGCGGCAAGTGTTTCCAAAATGGCAGTACGTCTGCCGATGCCGTCGCGTGGGGCGATATCTGCAAGTGATCTGGAACGTTTGCGCGGGACGGCGGATGCCGCCAGCTTGCGTCTGCGTTTCCATGATGCAAACCTGCACCGGGCGAAAATGCCAAGCGATGCAAATGCACGCGAAGTCTTTGAACTGGTTGAACAAACCCGTGTGGAGGCGCTGGGGTCGCGGCGCATGAAAGGGGTTGCTCAAAACCTGCGCACCCTTCTGGATACGCGCTGCATGGAAAACGGCTGGGGCAATGCCTTAAATCGCGAAGATGTCCCGATGGCACAAGGCCTTGCCTTGTTGGTGCGTGAACGTCTGACTGGTGTGGATTTACCACCGGTGGCCCAAAAGGCCGCCGATATGTGGCGCCCGTTTTTGGAAGAACATGGTGAACATGTTCTGGATGAACTGGTTGCTAATGCGGATGATCAAAAAGCCTATAGTGATGCGGTATATCGTTTTCTGGAAGAACTGGAACTGATGGAACCGCCGGGCGGTGATCAGGAAGAAGAAGAAAATACTGGCGACAGCAATGAGGTCGAAGGCGAAGACAGTGCCTCTGATCAGGAATTGCAAAGTGTCGGGTCCAGTGGCGATACGGCAGATGATATGGATATGCCGTCAGCCAGTGACGATATGGGCGGCATGGATGCTGAAGAAGACCAAGACGGCGAAGAAGACGACAGCGAACCGGGCCAAGGTGAAGAAAGCCCCGCCGGGCCGACACGCCGTCCTAATTGGCTGGATCCGTCACAGGCCTTGGCAATTGATTATAAAGCCTATACGACCGAATTCGATGAAGAGATCGAAGCCGAAGATATGGCAGATGAAGAAGAGTTGGAACGCTTGCGTCGTCAACTTGATATGCAACTGGCAAACCTGCAAGGGGTTGTTGCCCGGATTGCCAACCGTTTGCAACGACGCCTCATGGCGCAACAGCAACGCTCTTGGGATTTTGATCTGGAAGAAGGTTTGCTGGATGCCGCCCGTTTGGCACGGATTGTCGCAAACCCAACGCATTCCCTGTCTTATAAATGGGAAAAAGAGACAGAGTTTCGCGATACGGTGGTGTCTTTATTGATTGATAATTCCGGTTCCATGCGGGGGCGTCCAATTACGGTTGCGGCCATCAGTGCCGATATTCTGGCCCGCACGCTGGAACGGTGCGGGGTCAAGGTTGAGGTTCTCGGTTTTACCACACGGGCATGGAAAGGCGGCAAGTCGCGTGAAAAATGGATGTCGGAAGGCAAAATCCCCAATCCGGGTCGTTTGAACGATTTGCGCCACGTTGTTTATAAACCGGCAAGTGTGCCGTGGCGTCGGGCCAAGAACAATATGGGCCTGATGTTAAAAGAAGGATTGCTGAAAGAAAACATCGATGGTGAGTCTTTGCTTTGGGCTTATAAACGCCTGATGATGCGCCCGGAAGAACGTAAAATTCTGATGGTTATTTCAGATGGGGCACCGGTTGATGATTCCACACTTTCGTCCAACCCGGGTAGCTATCTGGAAGCACATTTGCGTGAAGTGATCGAGTGGATGGAAACGCGCACACCAGTGCAATTGACCGCCATCGGGATTGGCCATGATGTGACACGCTATTACCGAAATGCGGTGACACTCAGCAATCCTGAAGATCTTGGCGGTACCATTTTGCAGAATTTAGCGGATATGTTTGATGCAAAACTGGATCATATGCATCTAAGGGGATAAATATGCGATATATTCTTTTTTTCATGTTGTTTTGGGCAATCCCGGCAGTGGCGGAACCCGTCAAGGTATGGAAAAAAGAGGTTCCCTTTGCGCCTTTTCAAAATGAACATCTTAAATTGTTGTCTGTGACACAGTTGGAAGCCGATAGCAGTGATTTTGGCGGCTTGTCGGCTTTGTTGAAAAAAGATGGTCAATTACTGGCAGTAAGTGATCGTGCCCATTTGTTTCAATTCAACTCAGATATGAGTCTGGTTGACATTGTACCCTTGCTGGAAAAGAACGATGATGAACTGGATGGTGATCATCGTATTGATGCTGAAAGTCTGGCTGATGCAGGTGACGGCCTGATCTATGTTTCGTTTGAACGTGACGATCGCATTGTGCCTTATAATCTGGCTGGATATGTGATGGGGAAAGAACTGCTGCTTCCAAAAGAAGTTTATGATCTGCCTTTTAACGATGGGCTGGAAGCGATTGAAGTTTCTTCCGATGGGCGTCTGGTTATTGTTGCCGAAGGTCCTAGAGATGCGGATGCCACCTTTTTTTGGGTACAGGATCAGGCAAAGAAATGGCAGGCGTATAAACTTCCGCTTAGTGACGGTTTTCGTCCAACCGGTCTGACCCGTCTGCCCGGAGATGGGCGCATGGTGCTTCTGGAACGGTTTTATCGCCCCTTGCAAGGCGTTGCGATCCGCTTGTCGGTTTTGAACGTTGAAACCGGTCAACGCGAGAAGATTCTGGCAACGTTGCGCAGCCCCACGCCGTTGGACAATTTTGAGGGGATTATTGCCGGTAAAAATGAAAAGGGAGAGACGGTTCTAACGTTGATTAGTGACGATAACTACAGTCCCTTGCAACGTACTTTGCTTATGATGCTACAGGTGTTGTAGCCACAGTTTTTTCTTCTTTTGTTGGAATTTGATCGAGAGGCAGAGATTGCAGCGCGTTCAATATTTGATCTATTCTCGGTTTTGCATCTATCTCAGTTGCTAATGCCAACGCCTTTTGAAAATATTCGTGCGATATTTTGTAATCACCTTGTTTGAGTTTTAAAAAACCTAGGTGAATATGCTGATTGATCATGCCTTCAATGCGGTTAATTGATTCATTAATCGCAAGTGCACATTTTAGATGGGCTTCTGCCTGATCATAATTGTGACGACGAATTTCAATCAAACCTAAATTATCTCTTTGTCGGGCTATGCCGTCTTTGCGGCCCAAGTCTTCGTGTATTTCCAGTGCGGTTTTTGTATGAAACTCTGCAGTATCAAGGTTGTTTTGTTTCCGTTCCAAAAGGCCGATATTTCCATATTGACGTGCGATTCCAATCTTTAAACCTAGCTCTTCGTTGATTTTTAAGGCTTCCTTATGAAGATAGAGAGCTGTTTTAAAGTCATTTTGGCGTCTTGCAATGAGACCAAGGTTACTCATTTGTTTTGCTATGCCATGTTGGTTTTTGTGCTCGGTAAACAGGTCTAAAGCTTTTTGATGGTAATGCTTTGCTTTTTCAAGTTTACCACGGGACTTTGCAATTAAGCCTAAATTCCCCAACGCTTTTGCATGATCCAGAGACGATGGACTGGATGTGAGAATTTTACTGAAATTATTTTCAGCTTCTTCAATTTTACCCATACGCCGTAGCAGGCGACCCAATTCATTTATTGCTTTGAAATTTTGAGGGTACAAGCTTATTGAGAGACGCAAATGTTCAATTGCTTTTTCAATATCGTGAAACTGGCTCAATATTGCAATATGGTAAGCGGCTTGCGAGGCTTTCTTGTGATGATTTTTTGCTTTTCTTCTTTCACTTTCCAAGACAGATAAAAGAACATGTTCTGAATGCTCTGTATTACCCGTTTGTAGCTCGCTTTTAATTAAGTCATGTTCGTGATGCTTGGTGTTTTTGAATATATCAAGAATTGTTTCTTTTAATTGTTCTTTTTCAATATCTTGTGATTTGAGAATGAGATCAATCTTAGCAGCTAAGTCTTCAATTGTCGCATTATCGGGTTGAGTGAACCCCCAAAGACCACCTGAGCATTTGTTGATGACATTACTAATCATGCCAGCAAGTGTGCTTTGTAATAATAAATCAATGAATAACATGCAGCCTTCCTTGTTTAATTAAACCTAAAGGAAGGGTGTGGTGCAATCAATAGTTTTATGTGTTTTCTGCTATAAAGCTCAGACGCAAAGAAGCCGCCTCTTTTTCAAGTAGGCGGCTTCTTTGTAAACTGTAACTAAAAGGCTGGATTAAGCAGCTTTTTTAGCTTGAGCTTTTTTAACACGGCTTTTCAAACGGCGTGCTTCGCGCGGCAGCTTGTCGGCTGCTGTGTCGAGCAAGTACGCATCAAGACCGCCTTTGTGTTCGATCGTACGCAGTGCAGAAGCACTTACGCGCAGGCCAACGGAAACGCCAAGGGCGTCGCTAACCAGAGTTACGTCTTGCAAGTTCGGCAAGAAACGACGACGAGTGCGGTTTTTAGCGTGGCTAACGTTGTTGCCAGTTTGAACGCCTTTACCAGTAAGTGAGCAGCGACGTGCCATAATACAAATTCCTCAATCTCATAAATACTGAAGGTGGGGCCAGACATAGTCCCGCCCTCAAGAGAGACCCGCCTTTTACGGAAAACAACTGCTCTCGTCAAGGTGAATCTGACTCTATTTATCAATAAAATTGTTCTTCATGGGAAAGATGTCAAAAAAGCCGCCCGGCGTTGTGGCGGGCGGCTGTTGAGAAAGGGCGGGTTACTTTGTTAAATCCTGAATGAATTGATCCAAGGAGGTATCACCGTGGCGCACATTGATCTCTTCATAAATAATAGTTCCGTTGTTGATGTTTTCATACATATCGGCGAACAGACCAGCCACTTCATTGGAGATGCCAAACTGCATAAAGGTGTCTTTCCATGTGTTTTGTGGAACTGCAATGGGGGTGATGTCTTTATTCAGGGCTTTGGACAAAGATTGTGCAATATCATGTGCGCTATATTGGGACTGACCTTTGAGTTCGACAATTCGGTGGGCTTGCCCATCTTTTGTCGGGCCTTCCAATAAAAGCTGTGCAGCGGTTTTCCCGATGTCTTGAGTGGCCACCATATCGATTTTCTGGTCCAGTGGTTGCAGGAAGCTGGGAAGGACACCATCATTGATGGCCGCGGGAAGAACAGCCCCCCAATTATCAAGGAAATATCCGGGGCGCAAAGCCGTTGTGTTAATTGGGCTTTTTTCCAAAAGCTTTTCCAAATAAGCAAGGGTGAGAATCGGACCTGTTTTTTCATCAAGTTGTGCACCGACGGAAGACAGGAAGACGACATGCTCCAACTGGCTTTGACTGATGACGTTGACAAGCTTGTCCGCTAATTCGCGACGTGAAAACAGAAAACGATCGCTGGACAGTTCAGGGGGCAAAAGGAAGTAAGCACCTTTGGCTCCAACCAATGCGTCACGGACTGCTTTTTCATCAAACAGGTCAGCAATGGCGACGTCTGCGCCTTTGTCTTTCCAGATTTGTCCCTTTTCGGGAGTTCGCACGATAACCCGGACGTTCTCTCCTGCATCTAAAAGAGTTTGTGCGGCAATGGATCCTGTGTTGCCGGTAACACCTGCGATGACATACATAATGAATACTCCTTGAATATGTTGATCTGAAGGAGAAGGTAAGAGATTAAATTGCATCCATCAAATGCATGCTTTATATTGATAATATGCATAAAGTGAATATTAGAAATATCGATTTGAATTTATTGGTGGCACTGGAAGCCTTATTAAATGAAGCCAGTGTAACGCGTGCGGCAATGGCGGTAAATTTGAGCCAACCGGCAATGAGCCGGGCATTGGATCGTTTGCGTGCAACATTAAAGGATCCGCTGTTGGTTCGTTCCGGGCGAGGGATGGTGCTGACCCCACGGGCAGAGAGCTTGCGTGCCCCGTTATATGACGCGTTGGAACGCGTGCGATCAGTGATGAGCCCCAACGAATTTAATCCGGCGACATCACAGGATTGTTTCCGTCTTGTGGGTGTGGATTATGTATCGCATTTAATTTTGCCATCCCTTCTGGAAGAAATTTATACACAAGCCCCCCATGTAACAGTTGAGGTCGAGCAATTGAGTGCGGTGGCAATGGACGATTTGAAGACGGGAAAAATTGATCTCGGGTTTGGTGTATTAAACGATGGTCCTGCTTTTGATCAGGCTTATGCCCAACCGTTGTTTGAGGATCATTTCGTATGCTTGTTGCGAAAGACGCATGATTTGGCAGGAAAGAAAATATCGTTGGAAGATTTTGCCGCATCTTCGCATGCATTATTGAGTATTACCGGCCGTGGGGGGGGCGAGATTGACAGACGGTTGGCACAAGTGGGATTGTCCAGAAAAATTGCACTTCGACTGTCGCATTTTATGGCGATACATTCCGTTATTGCCACGACCAATTTGATTACAACCATTCCGGCCCGTTTGGCTTATCGTGTGAAGGGACATGATTTGGCTGTACAGGATTTACCGGATGAATTACAGGGGCCGGATTTCACAATTTCGCAAATCTGGCATGAACGTTTCCACAATGATCCGGCGCGCAAATGGTTGCGTGCATTGGTGAAAAACGTTTGTAAAAACTGCACACATGTTAATCCACCCATTGAGGTTTCTTTATGACATATGTTTATCTGGCGATTGCTATTTTTGCCGAAGTTATTGGAACCAGTGCGCTGAAAGCGTCGCAAGAATTCAGTCGATTCTGGCCCAGTGTGATTGTCGTGGTGGGCTATGGCTGTGCGTTTTATTTTATGACGTTAACGCTGCGTGTTTTACCGATAGGCATCACCTATGCGATTTGGTCGGGGATCGGCATTGTGTTGGTGACCCTTGCCGGAATCGTCTTTTATAAAGAAATTCCTGACCTGCCTGCCATGCTGGGAATCGGTTTAATTGTATCCGGCGTGATCCTGATAAATGGCTTTTCCAAGTCTGTTGGCCACTAAAAAATCATAAAAAATTCAATTTATTTGTGTTGAAAGAGTGTGTTTTTGATCTCAAGA
Organism: Terasakiella sp.; assembly: GCA_965230775.1. Lineage (GTDB taxonomy): Bacteria > Pseudomonadota > Alphaproteobacteria > Rhodospirillales > Terasakiellaceae > Terasakiella. Next base: position 1,465,809 of record CBDDLQ010000006.1, on the reverse strand, counting down.
CATGTTTTACCTTGCCTTATCACGACTGTGATAAGTGATTGAAATCTATAGATGTGTAAACTTATGGTTGTTTAAAGATACTTCTATAGGTGTATCCAATCTACATTCGTATAGCCGTATTTATACTTAATTGATGCGCGATCACATTTGTGATAGCTCGCGTCCTGCTTTACAGGCTTACATCGCATAATAAGCAGCTAGATCAATTCTAAATTACATAATTAAATGAAATCCCTATCTGTGGTTACGTTGTTCGCTTTTTGGCAACTGTTACATAAGCCGCTGAAAATTCAGCATTATTCAAAACAATAAGAATAAAATGAACTCCAATAAGGGTAATAAATATGTGGAACTACAAACCGACTGAAAAGACATCTAAAAATACAACTGCGAAGCCTTTGGCATCCTCATTTGACGGCAATACCGCCTTGTCGAATTACATGAATGGTATGCAACAGCTCTATAGTTTGCCGAACGCCGTGGCGAACCAATGGGTTGAGATGGTACGTAATGTCAATTCTCCTGCTTCGAACCAGACAAAGGGATTGGAAGACAAGAAAGCCCAAGATGAAAAGGTTAAACTAAATTCGCCGTTCGTCGGTGGTGTGTCGCCACAGGATATGGTGAAACTGTTTTCCAAAGTTGGGGGGCAGGTTATTTGCAAACCCAGCGTGGTGTTGGAAGAAACCAATAAATTGGCAAAAGAACTGACCGCAGCGGTTGCTAACCCCAAGGCACTGGAAGTCGAAAAAGAAGATCGTCGTTTCCGTGATGATGCATGGGATCGTAGCCCCATGCACAAGATGGCAATGCATGGATATTTGGCGTGGTCACGTGCCGTTAATAACATGATTGATCATGTTGAATTGGAAGATAAAGATGCCCAGCGTGCGCGTTACCTGTCTTCGTTGGTGACGGATGCATTATCCCCGACAAATAATTTGTTAAGCAATCCGGCAGCACTGGAAAAATTGCGGGAAACTGGTGGTAAAAGCCTGATGGAAGGGTTTCAGAATTTTGCCAAAGATATGGCCGAAAATAATGGTTTACCAGCGCAGGTGGACAAGTCAGCTTTTCAAGTCGGTGAAAATATTGCCGCAACACCCGGTGATGTGGTTTACCGCAATGATGTTTTGGAATTGATCCAGTATGCCCCAACGACGCCACTGGTTCACGAACGTCCGATTATGTTTATCCCGCCTGTTGTGAATAAATATTATCTTTTGGATCTCGCACCGGGGAAAAGTGCGGTGGAATATCTGGTCAATAATGGTTTTCAGGTCTTTATGGTGAGCTGGCGTAATCCGACACGTGAACATCGTCATTGGGGGCTGGACGAATATGTCACTGCACTGGAAGAAGGGATCGAGGCAATCCGTTCTATTACCTTGATGGAAGAAATCAACCTGTATGCGGCTTGTACCGGGGCTATTCCGATGGCGGCCCTGTTGGGGTATTTAGCAGCGAAAAAGAAAAAATATGTTAAGTCGGCAACGATGGTTGTTGCGGTCCTGGACAGCAATGAAAAACAGTCCCTTGGCTTGTTTGCCTCCAATGAAGCCATTGCAATGGCAAAAATGAAATCGCGATACAAAGGTGTGCTGGATGGTGAAGAAATGGGCCGTGTCTTTACATGGATGCGTCCCAATGATCTGGTCTGGAACTATTGGGTCAATAACTACCTGATGGGTAAAAAGCCGCCTGCATTTGATATTCTGTTCTGGAATAATGATTCCACACGCGTTACTGCAAAATTACACGAAGACCTCTTGGATGTTTTCTCGCTGGATTTGTTGAAAGTTCCGGGTGGATTGACGGTCAAAGGTGAACCGATTGATCTGAAGAAAGTAGATTGCGATATCTATATGGTGGGGGGGCAGACAGACCATATCAGTGTTTGGAAGGGATGTTTCAATTCCGCTAAATTCTTTGGTGGTAACGCTGAATTTGTTCTGCATTCCAGCGGGCACGTTCAATCCATTATCAACCCGCCGGGAAACCCGAAGGCAAGCTATATGCACAACGCGGAAGGTGCTAATACCTCAGACGAGTGGTTGGCCGGCGCGAGCAAAGAGCAAGGGTCATGGTGGGATCATTGGGCCGGTTGGCTCGGCCAACGATCCGGAGAAGAAAAAGGGGCTCCCTATAAACTAGGAAGCAATCAGCACGCACCGTTGATGCGGGCACCCGGCGCTTATGTTTTAGAAAAATAAATTGAATTTACCCAAACTCGACAGGGCGACTCTCAAGGTCGCCCTTTTTTTTGGGGGGGCTAATGTTTTTGGGGTAAAGTGTATATTTTTTGAATTTGCCCTAAATTGTATAAAAGCCGTTTTCCGGCTTTCTGAACGCCTTCCACCAGTTTTTGTTCGGTTGTGTCTGGGGGTGTGTGCATAAGGCCTTTGATTTCCAGTAAGGGGACGGCGTGTATGTAATCGTATGAATTCTGGACTTCTTCTTGACCATCGGTATGACCGGTATAATTACGAAGAAGGCTGAGGTCATAGCTGATCAGGCAGTTATCGTGTGGGTCCATGCCGCCAATGAGTTCCAAATGTAAAGTGAAGGGGGCAGTAGAAGTTGTCGGATAATCACTGAATTTTAATTCAGAGAGAAGGGGCGCGCGTAAAAGTTCATCAGAGATATGGCATTCCTGGTTGGTATGGTTGTGGATGGAAACGCTGAAGGTTTGTTTCTGAGTCAAACGCATGAGAAAGCCGACATGACCGAATATTTGAATATGTCCCTGATAGCTGTTTTCAGAGATTGCATGGCTGTTTTCTGCATTTACAGGATTAGAAAAGCAGAGCGCCAAGAGAATGAAAAATGAAAAAATATAAAGCCGCATCTTATAGAACAAGCTCTTTCCCATAATATGAATACCGTCCATTATATCACATATTTTATGGTGTGTAATTTGGTGAACAGGACTTTTGATTGTCTATAACGATATAATTTTGATATGAGTTTATCAATCTTAAATTGATTGATGTGAACATTTATAGCTAATAAATTAAAAAGCCCGATCAGTTGACCGGGCTTTTTGAGGACTATTTTTATCTGGCAGATCAACCTGGACGACGGGCCATTTTGTCTTTCAGGTTTGCATCAATATGATCAAGGAACTGCTGGGTTGTACACCAGGATTGATCCGGTCCAACCAATAAGGCCAGGTCTTTTGTCATATGGCCGCTTTCAACCGTTTCAACACAGACCTTTTCCAGATCTTCGGCAAAACGTTCAACGGCTGGTGTGCCATCAAATTGACCACGGAATTTCAAAGCCCGTGTCCATGCAAAGATGGAGGCAATCGGGTTGGTGGATGTTTCCTTGCCTTCTTGATGCATGCGGTAGTGACGGGTGACGGTACCATGTGCAGCTTCGGCTTCAACGGTTTGGCCATCCGGTGTCATCAAAACAGAAGTCATAAGACCGAGGGAACCGAACCCCTGAGCAACCGTATCGGACTGAACATCCCCATCGTAGTTTTTACAAGCCCAGACAAAACCGCCGGACCATTTCATGGCACAAGCGACCATATCGTCAATCAGACGGTGCTGGTACATGATACCGGCACGTTCAAACTGTTCTTTAAATTCGGTTTCGTAGATTTCTTCAAAGATATCTTTGAAACGCCCATCGTAGGCTTTCATAATGGTGTTCTTGGTGGACAGGAACACCGGCCAGCCCAGTTCCAGGCCGTAGTTCAAACAGGCACGGGCAAAACCACGAATGGATTCATCTACGTTATACATGGACATCGCCACGCCTGAGCTTTCAAATTCATAAACGGTGTGGGTAATGGGTTCACCGCCATCGGCCGGTTCAAACGTCATGGTCAATTTACCGGGACCGGGAACGCGCATGTCGGTGGCTTTATACTGATCCCCAAAGGCATGGCGACCGATTACAATCGGGCTGGTCCAGCCGGGCACAAGGCGCGGGACGTTTTTACAGATAATCGGCTGGCGAAAGACGGTGCCGCCGATAATGTTGCGCAACGTACCGTTCGGCGATTTCCACATTTTTTTCAGGCCGAATTCTTCGACGCGGGCTTCATCCGGGGTGATGGTTGCGCATTTGACACCAACGCGATGTTCTTTAATGGCGTTGGCGGCATCAATGGTAACCTGATCATCGGTTGCATCACGGTTTTCCATGCCCAGGTCATAGTATTTTAAATCGACATCGACATAGGGGAGGATCAGTTTGTCTTTGATGAACTGCCAAATAATGCGGGTCATCTCGTCGCCGTCGAGTTCGACGATCGGATTTTGGACCTTAATTTTGCTCATGTGCGATATCTCCTAGAGGAACAAGGATGGAGGACAGCGAAGTCTCCAATGTCATTAAGGCGACGATACGCTTGTGTAAATGGGTTGGCAAGGAAAGTTTTGGTATGACCAAAGGGACAGTTTTTCTATGTTTTACAAAGGGTTGTAGACAAAGGAAAGTCTCTCAAATCTATCGTAGTGGTAATACAAATGTATCGGGTAAAAACGTGTGAATTGAGTTGCCTGAGGAAGCAGAATCGATAGCTTTGCGGATGTTAAATATAATGAAAAAAGCTATGAAAAATTTCACCTGTTTTTTTGTAGTTTGTGGACCTTTTATGCATTTTATTGCTAGAAGATTGATTTTGAAGGATTAAAAGGTAACGTCAACTGGTAATACCGAAAAAAACTGTAAATTTGTTGCGGTGCGGCGGTCCAGATACTACAAATACGACCACGAAATTAAATATTTGCCTCTATGGCTTTTGGGAGTTTTGAAACAAAATGACTGACATCATCTATACAATCGTCGATGAAGCGCCGGAATTGGCAAGCGGTTCTTTCCTGCCGATCATCCAGAAATTCGCCGGTGCAGCTGGCGTTGAGGTGGGCACAAAGGACATCTCTTTGGCTGCCCGTATCCTTGCTTTGTTTGACCTCCATTCCGACGATTTGGCTGAGTTGGGCGAATTGGTGAAAAAGCCGGAAGCCAATGTTATTAAATTGCCGAACGTTTCAGCTTCTGTTCCCCAATTGATCGCAGCGATTAAAGAATTGCAGGATCATGGTTTTGATATTCCCGATTATGTGGAAGACCCGAAAACAGATGCGGAAAAAGAAGCCCGCAAGAAATATGACACGGTAAAAGGTTCTGCTGTAAACCCGGTTCTGCGCGAAGGGAACTCTGATCGCCGCGCACCGTTTGCGGTTAAGCAATTTGCCAAGAAAAACCCGCATCGCATGGGGAAATGGGTTAAAGACAGCAAAACTCACGTTGCGACAATGGGACAGAACGATTTCGCAGCAAACGAAAAATCTGTGACACTAGATGCAGCAACACAAGCCAAGATCGTTTTTGTTGGCAAAGATGGTTCTGAACAAGTCTTGAAAGAAAGCTTGCCGTTGCAGGCTGGTGAAGTTCTGGACGGAACCTACATGTCAGTGAAGGCGCTGCGCAAATTCTTGGCGGAACAAATTGCAGAAACCAAAGAGCAAGGTATTTTGTTCTCGCTTCACATGAAAGCGACCATGATGAAAGTCTCCGACCCGGTGATTTTCGGTCACTGTGTTGAAGTCTTCTTTGCGCCAGTCTTTGAAAAACATGCGGCTACATTTGCAGAATTGGGCGTGGATACAAACAATGGTTTTGGCGATGTTGTTGCTAAAATCGCCTCCCTGCCTGCTGATAAAAAGGCTGAGATCGAAGCCGATATCGAGGCTTGCCTGAAGGCGCAACCCGATATGTATATGGTGAACTCCGATAAAGGTATCAGCAACCTGCATGTTCCCAGTGATGTGATCATCGATGCCTCTATGCCAGCTGTGATTAAAGCTGGTGGTAAAGGCTGGGGCCCGGATGGCAACGAAGGTGACACCAAATGTGTGATCCCCGATAGCTCTTATGCCGGTGTCTACGATGCTGTAATTACCTTCTGTAAAGAAAACGGTGAGTTTGACCCGTCTACAATGGGCTCTGTTCCCAACGTTGGTCTGATGGCGCAAAAAGCTGAGGAATACGGTTCCCACCCGCAAACATTTACAGCCCCGGCTGATGGCACGATCAAAGTTGTTGATGCAGCTGGTAACAGCCTGATCGAACATGATGTGGAAGAAGGCGATATCTGGCGTGCCTGTATGGCAAAAGACGCCCCGATCCGCGATTGGGTTAAACTGGCTGTGACTCGTGCACGTCTGAGCAATACACCGGCTGTTTTCTGGCTGGATGAAAATCGTGCACACGATGCGGAATTGATCAAGAAAGTAAATGCTTACTTGCCGGATCACGACACAAGCGGTCTGGATATTCGTATTATGGCACCGTCTGATGCGGCAGCACATTCTTGTCAGATGATTAAGGACGGTAAAGATGTTATTTCTGTAACAGGTAACGTTCTGCGTGACTATTTGACCGATTTGTTCCCGATCCTGGAAGTGGGTACGTCTGCCAAGATGTTGTCTATTGTACCGTTGATGAACGGCGGCGGTTTGTTTGAAACTGGCGCTGGTGGTTCTGCACCGAAACACGTCCAGCAGTTGGTTGCTGAAAACCACCTGCGTTGGGACTCTCTTGGTGAATTCTGCGCATTGGGTGCATCGTTTGAACACTTGGCCAACGTAAATGGCAATGCAAAAGCGGCTTTGTTGGGTAAAACACTGGACGAAGCGACAGCTAAGCTATTGGATAAGAACGAGTCTCCCAGCCGTAAAGTCGGGGAGCATGACAACCGTGGCTCTCACTTCTGCATTGCGCTGTACTGGGCACAAGCACTGGCGGCACAAGATGAAGATGCAGATTTGAAAGCCTTCTTCGCACCGTTGGCAGAAAAACTGGCGGCAAATGAAGATCAAATCCGTAAAGAATTGATTGATTGCCAAGGTGCACCGGCTGATTTGGGTGGGTATTACCATCAGGATCAAGCCAAACGTGTGGCTGTGATGCGTCCGTCTAAAACATTGAACGATATTATTGGTTAAAAATTCAAACTGCGTGAGTTAAGCACGCTAAATTGAATTTTTGCTTATCGTTTGAAAAAGCCTCGAAGGAAACTTCGGGGCTTTTTCTGTTAGACTTGCAATAAAGGATATTAGTCCTATATTCATTAAATGTTCTTTTAGAGGAAGGGTAGGATATGGTTGCATTTTTAGCAGCATTGCCTGCAATTTTTGCGGCAATGAAAGGGGCAGCGGATTTATTTGATGTCGGTAAACAAGTTGTGGAAGAGATAAAGGGTGAAAGCGTTAACGCGCGGTCACCTGACGAATTATGTGAGGAGGTTGATAAATTAAGTGAGCCGGAACGGGCGCAATTTATGGAGCGAATGAAATCTGAATTGGCGTTTTATGAAACCATTACCAATCGATTAAATCTGCAAGGCGGGCATTTGAATGCAGACATTTTGAATGCAATCCCTCCGCAGGCGCGTGCTCAGGTGGCTCTGATGCGCATGACCACACGTCCTTGGGCAGTGCGCTGGATGGTGATTGCTGTTGTATTGCCACCGCTTGCCATTGTTGGATTGAATTCACTGATTGCCGTCTATAACGTAGTTAATGCGGCGTTTGGTGCACCATCGGCAACGGTTGCCTTGATTGAAATGGGAGATGTGTTGAACAGCCTTTATGAACAAATGGTTGGTTGGGCTGCCGCAGTGATTATGACCTATATGGGCATGCGTGAAGTCGGTAAGGCTGTCGGGCGTAAAGACAGTGTATCTGTGGATGATGTTGCAGGGTCATTGTCACGGTTTGTCGGCAATGTGAAGCAGGTATTTCGTTGAAGTTATGAAAAAAAAGGCCCGTCTCGGGAGGGGACGGGCCTGTCAGGTCTTGGTTTGATCGTTTTATGAATCAGATTGCCAGATATTCCTGACGCAGTTCTGCATTATCAAGAACCTCTTGTGCGGTTCCGTCAAAGACGATTTGGCCTGCATCCATAATAATGGCGCGGTCAGCCAAGTGCAGGGCTGCAATAGCATTTTGTTCCACGATGATCGTTGTAATACCGAGTTTTTTAATATCCTCCAGTGTCTTTTCGATCTCGTGAACGATAACCGGGGCCAGCCCTTCGTAAGGTTCATCCAGCAATAACAACTTGATGTCTTTGGCCAGTGCGCGTGCAACGGCTAACATCTGTTGTTCCCCACCGGACATGGTGACCCCGATCTGATTGCGGCGTTCACCCAAGCGGGGGAACAGTTCGTATAGACGCTCAATCGACCACCCTTTGCGTCCCTCGATCTGTGCCAGTTCAAGATTTTCTTGAACGGTCAGGCCAGGGATGATACGGCGATCTTCCGGAACGAGGGCCAGACCTGCGCGTGATGCCTGAAACGACTTCATATCGTGAAGCGGTTCATGGTCGAGCCAAATTTCACCGTGTTGGAGTTGTGGGTCATCCGTACGGGCCAGAGCACGCAAGGTGGATGTTTTTCCCGCGCCGTTGCGTCCCAAAAGGGCGACGATCTCACCTTCGTGAATGTCGAAACTGACCCCTTGGACGATGTAGCTTTCACCGTAGTAGGCATGAACATCCCATACGGAGAAGAAAGCCGGATCGGTTCCCTGCGATTTGATCGGTTGCAGGGTTTTTTTAAGCGGACCGCCATATTGTGCGATTTTATCACTCATAGATGTGCCCCTCCGAGATAGGCTTCTTGTACGCGCGCATCACCCTTCATTTCTTCAGGTGCGCCTTCCGCGATGATATGTCCCCGTGCCAGAACGCTTACTTTTGTCGCCAGCGAGAACACCACATGCATGTCGTGCTCGATGATGATTTTGGTGATTTTACGTTCTTCGCCGATCTTTTTCAAAAGATCGATGGTGTTGTTGGTATCGGCGCGCGCCATACCGGCGGTCGGTTCATCCAACAACAACAGTTTGGGATCTTGTGCAAGACACATGGCCAATTCCAGACGGCGTTTATCACCGCGAGATAGGGAACCGGAATGCATATTACGTTTTTCCAGCAAACCGACATCGGACAGGATATGTTCTGCCGCGTCGGCAATTTCACCGCGCGATAAAACACCACCCCAGGAATTGAAGCGATAAGATCCGTCCAAATGGGCCATAACAGGGATCATGGCATTTTCAAACAGGGTCAGGTCTTCAAAAACTTCCGGTGTCTGGAATACACGAGAGATGCCTTTTTGGTTAATCTCGTGTGGTGGCAGACCGAACAGGGTTTCCCCTTCCGGCTTGTTACCATAGTAGAGAACAGTGCCTGTATCGGGAATGAGGCGCCCGACAAGACAGTTCAGGAAGGTGGATTTCCCCGCACCGTTCGGACCGATAATGGCATGAACGGAGCCTTCTTCAACAACGAGGTTAACATCGTCAAGTGCTTTCAGGCCGGAGAAGTTCTTGTTAACGCCTTCAACAGTAAGAATAGATGACATTATTCTGCTCCTCCTGCGCTATGGGCTTCTTTTTCTTTTTTGAACTTGGCGGCAATGCGGCGGAAGCCTTCCATTGCACCACCGGGAAGAAAGATCACGATCAACATGAACAGGACGCCCAGTGTCAAGTGCCACCCTTTACCAACAAACAAGCTGGCAAAGGAAACCCAGATGCCTTGAATGAAGTCTGGCAGGAAGCCGAACACCTGATTGAGAACAGCATCATTAAAGGCAGAGAAAATGTTCTCGAAGTATTTGATGACAACCGCGCCGATGAACGGACCAAGAAGAGTCCCCACGCCACCAAGGATGGTCATCAAAACAACTTCACCAGAGGCTGTCCACTGCATCCGTTCTGCACCGGCGAGCGGATCAATAACGACCATCAAGGCACCGGCAAGCCCCGCATACATACCTGAAATCACAAAAGCGGAGAGCAGGTAAGGTTTGGTGTTCAAGCCTGTGTATTTCATACGGTTCTGGTTGGATTTTACAGCCAACAACATCAGACCGAAAGAAGATCTATATAAACGCACGGCGATATAGAAACCAATGATCAGAATAACTGCGCAGAAGTAGAAACCGTTATAACCGCTTAAGCCCATGCCGAATAATTCTGTGGAGGGTAAGCCTTCCGTTGTTGCTGCATCCAGAATGCGTGGGTCGGTGGCTGTTAGTGTCAGGCCGGTTTCCCCATTGGTGATTGGTGTCAGAACCGAATATGCCAAGTTGTAGCACATTTGGGCAAAAGCCAATGTCAGAATGGAGAAGTAAATCCCGGAACGACGTAGCGCCACAAACCCGATTGCCAGTGCAAACAGGCCGGAAACGGCTGTTGCGAACAAAACCGCAGGGATTGCGTTCATCGTCAGCAGTTTAAAAGACCACATGGCTGTATAGGAGCCAATGCCCAAGAAGGCAGCGTGACCAAAGGAGAGGTAGCCGGTAAAGCCGAACAGGATGTTAAATCCGATGGCAAACAGACCGAAGATGGCAAATTTCTGCAACAGGTCAGGATAACCTGCGCCCAAAATGCCGGCCCATAGTGGCATGGTCAGGATGACCGCACCGAAAATAAGCACAAGGATATTGTCTTTCATGTTCATATGCTTAGTCCTCCATCACGCCTTCACGACCCAGCAGGCCACGCGGACGGACCAACAAAATGATCACCGCGACAAGATAAATAATGATCTGGTCGATACCGGGCAGGATGGATTTAATTTCAGTCATTGATGCAAAAGATTGCAAAATGCCGAGCATGAAACCAGCCGCAACCGCGCCGGGCAAGGAGCCCATACCGCCGACCACAACAACGACGAAGGAAAGAACAAGGAATTCCATACCGATATGATAATCCGGGGGCAGGACAGGTGTGTACATTACGCCAGCCAGACCGGTTACCACGGCTGCGAGGCCGAAAACGGTGGTGAATTTCTTGTCGATATCAATGCCGATCAATCCAACGGTTTCACGATCAGCCATCCCGGCACGCACAACCATCCCGAAGGTGGTCAGTTGCAGGAAGGCGAAGACCGCACCGATGACGGCGAAGGCAAAGAAGAAGTAAATCAGGCGCCACCAGGGGTAAACGATCGCATCGCTGAGGCCGAACCAAGCTCCGACATGTGCAGAACCGGAAACGATATCAGGTGCGGGTGTCGGGATCGGGTTGGCACCGAAATAGGCTTTGACCAGTTCCTGAAGAACGATAGCGAGACCGAAGGTGACAAGAATTTGTTCTGCGTGTGTGCGCTTATAGAAGCGTTGGATAAGGCCGCGTTCCATCACATATCCGACACCAAGCATGATGGGGATCGTAATCAGAAGGGCAAGCGGGACGGTCCAGTCGATCAGGGCTTTACCCAAATCGCCAAACCAGACTTCCAAGTAAGGGACTTCTTTGTAGGCCTCGAAAAAGGTGACACTTTCGTCGCGCACTTTCATTGACATACTTAATACTTTTTGCAGCGAAACCGCGCAGAAAGAACCCAGCATGAAGAGCGCGCCGTGGGCGAAGTTAACTACGCCAAGTGTCCCGAAGATAAGGGTCAGACCAAGTGCGATCAGCGCATAAGCGCCCCCCTTATCAAGACCGTTGAGAAGTTGTAAGAAAACAGCTTCCATAGCTCTCAATTCCAAAAATCGGTATTAAATTTGTTTTTTTAAAAGAATGGCCGCTCCTGAAACAGAGAGCGACCATTCACTGTCATTTGAAATTAGACTTTGTACGGGCCTAATTCGCCACCAAAGATCTTGGCGTCGTAAGTGACAACTTCTCTCGGAACTTCTTTAACGATTTCAAGAAGGTCGAATTGAGAAGACGGGTTTTGGTTACCGCGTACAACAAGAACGTTTTTGAAGCACTGGTGGTCTTCTGCGCGGTAAAGGGTTGGGCCGTTCCCCATGCCATCGAATTCAAAGCCTTCAAGTGCTTTGATAACTTCCGGCGGATAGAATGTACCAGCCATTTCACAAGCATTTGCATAAAGCAAAGTCTGACAATAGCATGTGTGAGCAGCCTGTGACGGCGGGAAGCCGTACTCTTGACCAAAGGATTTAACAAAGGCTTGTGAACCTGCATCCTGCAATGCCCAGTTCCAGCCTGTTGTCCCCAGAATGCCTTTGATGTTGTCGCCAGCACCTTGTGCCATCAAACGAGAGAACAGCGGAACGATGATTTCGAACTGCTTACCGTTGACTTGCTTGTCTTTCAGGCCAAACTGAATGGACTGTGTCAGCGAGTTGATCATGTCTTTACCATAGTGGTTCAGGATCAGCACGTCGGCACCAGAGTTCAGAACAGGGGTGATGTATTGAGAGAAGTCACCTGCACCAACCGGCGTTTTGACGGTTGCAACGGTTTCCCAACCCAGACCTTCTGTGGTGTTTTTGATGGATTCTTCTTGCGTCCAGCCCCATGTGTAGTCGGCTGTCAGGTGATAGGCGCGACGATCAGTACCCAGTTCTTCTTTCAATACCGGACCCAGTGCAACACCGGACATATACGCATTGAAGAAGTGACGGAAACCATAACGACGCTTGTCTTTACCAGTTGTATCGTTGGAGTGCGTCAGGCCAGCCATGAAGATGACGCCAGCTTCTTGACACAAAGACTGAACGGCAATGGCTACACCGGAAGAAGACCCGCCTGTGATCATCAATGCGCCGTCTTTTTCGATCATACGTTTTGCAGAAGAACGCGCCGCATCAGATTTTGTTTGTGTATCACCTGTTACGAATTCTACTTTCTTACCCAGAACGCCGTTGCCTTTGAGTGACAGCGGTTTCATGGTGTTGAGCATACCGCCGTCGCCTTCACCATTGAGGTGTTTTACGGCCAGTTTGTATGCACGCAGTTCGTCTGCACCTTCGTCTGCATAAGCACCGGTTTGCGGAACATTAAAGCCCAAAGTAATGGACTTGTTGCTGCCCGGATTGTTTACAAAGTCAGCGCCCCATGCGTTACGTGTAAAGAAAGATGGTGCTGCAACGCCTGCTGCTGCAACCGCTGTACCCTTCATAAACGAGCGACGATTTACTTTCATATCTACCAAAGTCTTACTCCCTGTTTGGTTGACATTTATCATTAAGAATTTCCGGTATGATTTTTCGGTTATCCGTCAATTCTAAGCTATTTTCGACCTTACGGTACTTTTGTAATTATTTAATAGAAGTACATGTAATTTTTAAAAAGAACAATAAGCCTTTGACGTAACGTTATTTTTTTGTCAATTTTATAAAATGATTTTATGTGAAGTTGTAAATTATTGACATTGCGTTGCAATATTTTTTCTGACCGGAGAGACAGGTAATGGCCCGCGCCCCTATTGGATTGAAAATCAAAAAACAACGAAAACAAGTGGGTATTACGCAAGCACAACTGGCGGAACGCTTGGGTATTTCGGGGTCATATCTCAACTTGATTGAAAACAATAAACGGGCGATTGGTGGTAAATTGCTGCAACGCATCTCTCAGGAGCTTGGGCTGGACATCGGTTTACTGGATGGGGAGAGTGATCGCCGTCTCATTATGGATTTAAATGAACTGACCACCGATCCTTTATTTCAAAATATGGATTTAACGCATGCGACGGCACCGAATCTTGTGGGGCAGCATCCGCGTTGGGCACGGGCTTTAAAAATTCTTTACCGGACGTATGTGGATCAGGGGCAAACAATCAAAGCCCTGTCGGAACGTCTCAATTATGCGCCTTATATTGATGATGCGATTTTCCAGATGTTGACGAATGCGACGGCAATCCGTTCTTCTTCTGAAATTTTGGGAACAGCACAGGATATGAAAGAGGCCGACCGTGCGCGGTTTTTATCTATTCTTTCTGAAGAAAGTCAAAAATTGGCAGGGGTGGCTGCCGGGCTGGGTAATTTTCTGGATAATGCAAAAGTCCAGACCCGGTCCATGACACCCGCTGAAGAAGTTGATGACTTTGTCATGGATCATCAGGGATTTTTTCCAACACTGGAAAATGCGGCGGCTGACATGCTGGCGGAGGCAGATTTTCATGGCGGGGATACGGAACGCGTTATTCAGGATTTTCTGGAACGTAAATTTGATGTGAAAGTGACCTTTTCAAAAGATCGTGAAATCGGTTTTGTTGGTAAATTGCATCAATGCAGCTACAATCCGCTCAAGCGCGTTTTAAGTGTGCCGTCTTATGCATCGGCTCTTACGCGACGTTATGAAATGGCCTGTTTAATGGTTGAATTGTCTTTGGTTGATTTGATCTCTGAAGAAATTCGAAAGTCTGATTTTTTGATCTCGCCAGCTGCGCAGGAACTTGCTGCCATTGCATTGATTTCTTATTCTGCGCGCGCCTTGTTGATGCCATATGATGAATTTCTCGAAGATGCCGTGCGGGAACGCTATGATGTGGATGTTTTGTCGCGCAAATATACAGTCAGTTTTTTGCAAGCTGCCAGTCGTTTGGCCAGTTTGCGAAAACCCGGTTCTGAGGGGATCCCCTTTGCTCTGATGCATATTAATCCGGCAGGGCGCATTATCAAACGGTTGACACTGCCGCGCCTGCCCATTCCCCGTCATGGGAATGCATGTCCTTTGTGGGATATATACAGTTCTTTTCAGACGCCGGGGCGTATTGTGCGACAGATTACGATGTTCCCCAATAAAGAACGTTTTTTGTTTTTTGCAAAGGCTGAGGCCTCTGATCAACATGGTTATTCGCAACCTCGTGTCCTCAAGGCTACCATGTTGGCCTGTGATGCCTTACATGCCGAACAGACCGTTTATGCTGATGGACTGGATATGAGTTCAGAGAAATTGAGTGACCGGGTCGGTTTAAGTTGCCGTTTGTGCAGTTGGCAGGATTGTGCCCATCGCGAGGAAGCACCGATCCTGTCGTGAGCAAAGGGGGTGCCGAATATTCTCAGTTATGATATAAAGGGCGCTCATTTCAGTCTGTAAGGAGGGGGAGAGATGAAAACGATTATTGCAGGCTCACGTCAAATTGAAGATAAGGAGGCTTTGGAACAGACCATAGCGGCCTCCGGTTTCGAGATTACAGAAGTCGTATCAGGAACATGTCGCGGGGTGGATGTCATGGGCGAGGAATGGGGGCGCGCCAATGGTGTGCCTGTACGACCGTTTCCTGCAGACTGGTTGACGCATGGTCGTGTTGCCGGGGAGTTGCGCAACAGGGATATGGCCAATTATGCCGATGCGCTGGTTTTGTTGTGGGATGGGAAAAGTCCTGGTGCAAGCTGTATGTTACGCGAAGCCAACAAAGCGGGGATCAAGGTTCACACCCAAATTTACGGGGTCGACATGGGGGATCTTGAAAAGCTGGAACGCGAGATTGTCGATTATGTCAACGCGGGCAAGGGGCGAATTATTCTTAAGGACAATCACTGGAGCTGGGAAGTCGCGAATGAAGATGCGCCGAACCTGTGTGATGAAGCCATCAGCGAGCTGATCCGCATGGATGTCATGCAGGAAGAGACCCTCACGGTTTTGAAGTTTGCAGGCTGACTTTTTTTGTTTTGTGCGTTCCGCCCTGCTTGGGCTTGGTCTTCTCGCATTCGATACATTGACCGACCTTCAGGCGTTTGCAACGTGCCTGTGTTGCGGGTTTGCAGGGCGGGGTCGCTTTCTTCATACTTAAGTGGATTTTTTCACAAATTTTGTCAGGATGACGATCTGTTGACCGTTGACACGTCCTTCGATATGTTCTGCATTATCGGGAACCAACGAGATGTTGCGCACGGCTGTTCCGCGTTTGGCGGTAAAACCACCACCTTTTACATTCAAGTCTTTGATCAGAATAACCGTATCGCCGGCTTCGAGTAAGGCGCCATTGCTGTCGATATGTTTGACGTCGTCATCATCTTGCTCTTGTGCCATGCCGGCTTTGGCTTTTTGCAGGATGTCATCTTCAAGATAAAGCATATCAAGCGCATCTTGTGCCCAACTTTCGCCTTTCTGGGCCAATGTCGTCAACAAACGCCAAGCCATGATTTGTACACCGCTTTCCTGTGACCACATGCTGTCATTCAGGCAACGCCAATGATGGACGTCCATTGTGTCGTTATTTTCAATCTGGCCTTTACAGGTATCGCAGACCGTGATGGTTTCCTCGGCTGTAACGTCAAAGGTCGAAAGCGCGTCCGTGCTGGAACACAGGTCGCATTGGGAAGCGAGGCTCATGGTCGCAATGTCCTATTAAATAATGTAAAATGATGGCGCGCTTTTAGCAGGAAATTCCTGTTTTGCATAGGGGAGGGGGCAAAATTTAATCTTGCCCGAAGCTGATCCCTTGCGCCAAAGGCATGTTGTGGGAATAATTGATGGAGTTGGTCGTCCTGCGCATATAGTTACGCCAGGCGTCTGATCCGGTTTCGCGATCACCGCCTGTTTCTTTTTCACCACCGAAGGCACCACCGATCTCGGCTCCGCTTGGTCCCATGTTGACATTGGCAATTCCGCAGTCTGATCCGTTGGCACTGAGGAAATATTCAACCTCCTGCATGTTGTCGGAAATAATACAGGATGACAGTCCTTGCGGGACGTCATTGTGTAAATGTATGGCTTGATCAAAATCATCATAATCTACGACATACAGAATGGGGGCGAAGGTTTCTTCACGCATGATCGGGGTTTGTGTTGGCATTTTCACAAGGGCGGGGGTGATGTAATAGGCGTCTGAATAGACATCTTGCAAAACCCGGTCCCCACCGGCGCGGACCTCGCCGCCTTCTGATTGTGCCCGGTTGAGGGTAGATTGAAATTTTTCAAATGCGCCCTTATCAATCAAGGGGCCAACCAAGGTATCTTCGTTTAAGGGGTTGCCGATTTTCAGGCTGACATAGGCGTGTTCAATCCGTTTGAGCAGTTCTTTGCTGAGGGTGGAATGAACGAAAATACGGCGCAGGGAAGTGCAGCGTTGCCCGCATGTTCCGACTGCCCCAAAAACAATGGCACGTACAGCAAGGTCAAGGTTGGCATGTGCGGTTACGATCATGGCATTGTTACCGCCTAGTTCCAGAATGCGCCGGCCAAAACGTTGGGCGACATTCAGGGCAACGGATCGGCCCATATCGGTTGATCCGGTTGCGCTGACCAATGCCATATGCGGATTACTGACGAGGGATTTGCTGTGTGTTGTGCCGCCGATGATGACTTGTGCAAGGTTGTCTGGGGCTTCGTCCCCGAATTTGTCAATGGCACGTAACAGCGCATTTAGAGTGGCGATACCGGACAGGGGCGATTTTTCCGATGGTTTTAAAATGATGGGATCGCCACAGATCAAGGCATTTGCAGCATTCCATGCAAAGACGGCACAGGGAAAGTTGAACGCAGTGATTATGGCAACAGGGCCAAGGGGGTGCCATTGTTCCATCATACGATGTTCTGGGCGCTCGCTGGTGATGGTTTTCCCAAACAACTGACGCGATTGCCCGACGCAGAGGTCGCAAATATCAATGGCTTCTTGCACTTCGCCCAAGCCTTCTTGCAGAATTTTGCCAACTTCGAAGGAAATAAGTGCACCGATCTGTTCTTTACAGGCGCGCAATTCTTCCCCCCACAGGCGGACCAGTTCTCCTCGGCGCGGTGCCGGGATATTGCGCCATTTTAAGAAAGCGGCCTGTGAACGTTCTGCCATTTGGCTGATGTCGTTCAAGGGGGTTTGAAAGATTTTGGCGATTGTTGAACCGTCAATGGGGCTGATGACGCTGAGGTCACCGTTGCTGTCCACGGGGAGTTCCAATTCTTCTAAAATATTGCGAAGGTGGGGCATTTATCTTTCCTCCCGATAGAGTGCGCCGGATTTTGTATTAAGAAAGGCATCCAGTGAAATATCTTCCTGTTTGAGAAAACCTGTTTGGGGTAGGGTGCCGTCTCTGACCATTTCGATAACAGCGCAGACCGATGCGGTGGTTGTCCAGGCAATGGCGCGGCGCATGTCTTGGCCAATTCGTTTCGGGTAATAGGTGCGTACAAATTCCCGCCTTTGCAAGTGTCCGGCGATTTCCCCTTCAACAGAGGCATGGATAACAACCATATCGTCATCCACACGGGGTTTGGCGTTGGTGAGAATTTTGCCGGCTTCTTCGCGTCTTTCCCGCATCAGCAATTCATGGAAGAAGAAGTTCATCAACCGGGCATGACCGGGATAGCGAATGGTTTTATAATCCAGGTTTTCCACCCGATCTTTAAAGGTTTCACACATGGTGCCCAAGCCGCCCGATGTGGTGAAAGCTTCGTACTTTCGACCATTCACGTGCAGGGTTTCCATCCATTCCATTGGGGAAACCCATTTATGTTGGCCTTCTTCGATCACTTCGCAATCATTCAAGTATTCGTTGACGACTCCTTCGGGAGACCAGTTAAATGCATAACCTAAAAGACCTGTCGGGTGTTGAGGCAATGCCCCGACCCGCATGCGGATGGCCCGCACCCGGTCAAACGGGGTGCTGAGGTGGCTTGCGACAATGGAAATAAACCCCGGTGCAAGGCCGCATTGCGGGGCCATTAAGCACTTACTTGTTTGGCTGAGTTCCCGTACTTTTTTGGTGACGTGCACATCTTCGGTCAGGTCGAAATAATGTAAATCCAGATCATGGGCAATTTGGGCAACTAATGGATTAAGGGCGTAAGGAAGGGCAGAAAGCACCCCGTCAAAACCGTTAAGTTCTTTCTTTAATTGTTCTGCGCTGCTCAGGTCTGTTTCAATAGTGGGGTAGGGAAGTTCCAGACGGGGCGTAAATTGATCGAAACCGACAACGTGAAATCCTGCCTGTTGTAATAAAATACCGGCCAATGTGCCAACATTTCCAAGTCCCAATAAAGCAATCTTATGCATTGGTCATCCTCCTCACCCGTTTATCTTTTTGATATGGGGGGATGAGAGAAAAGATTAAAGGGGGGGTGAAAATGAAGAGGACCGTTTAGATGGATAAAAATTAACTTTATTATGGTTATTTTTATCTTTCCGAAGATTCAAAATTAGCCGTTGAAGTCTGAATAAAAAAAAGGCCCATCCGTAGATGAGCCTGTAATAGTTTGGGAGGAAACGTCCAAGAAAGCAATTAACATCTAAACAGTTAATAATGTAATTGCTGAAAGCAGTATAAAGCATATCCCAAAGTTAAAATCAACTGTATTTTAATTTATTTTTAATTTTTTATATGGCTAAAGTTGTTTGTAGGTCTAACATTGGAGTGTTTGGCATAAGGATTGCTTGTTGTTTGGTGTGAATGTCTCCAACGTCAGTAAGAAAATGAAAAAATATAGTCTTTTCTCTCTATCGGTTTTTGTCCTTATCGCTTGGTCTTCTGTTGTACAGGCAGAAGTGAAGTTAAATAAAAACATGGACTTATGTAAAAGCGCAACCCGTGATGTAGAGCGTCGATATCAGATTACGCCCAATCTGTTACGGGCCATTTCCTTAACAGAGTCTGGTCGTTGGCTGGCAGAGGATAAGGTAAATATTGCCTGGCCGTGGACAGTTGCCTCCGGTGGGGCTGGTGAATATTTCCCAACCAAGGGGCAAGCTATTGCACATGTGCAGAAATTGCAAAGCCAGGGGGTGGAGAATATTGATGTGGGGTGTATGCAAATTAACCTGCGTTATCACCCGGATGCGTTTCAAAGTTTAAACGAGGCTTTTGACCCTTATCAAAATGCGCAATATGCCGCGCAATTCCTGACTCGCTTGTTTAAAGAGGAAAAATCATGGTCGGCGGCGGCTGGACGGTATCATTCATCTGAACCGACAAAAAATATGTATTATCGTGAAAAGGTCCTTTCCTATTGGAATTATGCCAATCGCGAAGCCCATGATGACCGTGTCCAAGTGGCACAAGTCCAAACACAGCCGGATGAGGTGCAATTGGTACTCCCTGTAGACCATAGCCGCATTGCTATGCTGAATAATAATTTTAAAACCCGTATTGCCCAGCAACGCGAAGATTTAGGCAAAGCACAGGTGATTGCAAATCGATTGGCGCAATATCGTCAACATATGGGCGGGGCGGTGAATCAGGCAAAGAGTCGCGCCATTCGGGAACAAAAGGCCAAAAAAACACTGACGAATATGTCTGGAGGGCAACAGAAGCTCAATCGATTTGATTTTGCAAAACGTCGCGCCAGTCAGTTGGAAAAATGGCGTCGCACAACGGCAAACCCGGATCTATTGGCACAAGTCAAACAAAACGAGACATCGACAACGCATACGTTGCTGGATTAGGGATATGATTCTAAGGAGCGTTGACGGCCACCTTGTATAAATGTTCGGCATTGCGAAAGGCGATAGCCTCGCCTTTTGGCTCACTGAGCAAGGCGATATAGTTTCGTAAGGCTTGGACGGTTTTCTTATAGTTTCGCCAATTTTGATCTTGCCCGAAGGAGGCAAAAACAAGACGGCCTTCGGCTTGATCAACAAGCGACTGTAGCGGGCCGTTCGCGCATTGTTTATTCAAAATTTTTAAATCTTCCCAGCTAAGGCCAAGCCATAAATTGGGGGCCTTGTCCAATAGCTTGGATAAACGTTTCGGGTCAAACCGCGACAGGTGAGAAATCAGATAATTGCGATTTGGGTATCGCGCCATTTCATCGGCGAGGGGACCGAACATTGTTATGTCCAGTGGTTCCGGCCAAATAACCGGAGAGGCTTTGCTCCAAGGGGAGGCACCACGTATCACCAGATCAGGGAAAACGTTTTCCAAGGCATAAGGGTGATTGACTGGTTGTGTAACAGGGGCAGGGAAAAGAACGACCTTTTCAACCCCTTGGAGGAGGGCGTTTTCGAGGTTTGCTTCCATATTTTGATCGCCGACAAAGGCCCCGGCGTCAAAAAACAATCCTTCAAATTGGCTGATGGGATTACAGGATTGTGCCCGTGTTTCCTGTCCGGTGCAGGCAAGTAAGAATGTTGCCAGAATAAACGGTTTTAAGGCACTCATACGTTAAGTCATCCCTTAAGATTTATTCAAATAAGGTTTGTGATGCCCACTTAATATCCGAATAGCATACCAAAGCAAAGCGGGAACCTCATAAAGTGCAGCAATCAGAAAACCTGAACCGATTTTTGGGTCCGCGTGCGCGGTGATAAAACGGGCTTTGATGCCCAATGCGCCAAAGACCATACGGGCACGCAATAGATGAATACGGTCACTGACAACCATGATGTTTTGCCAGCCTTTTTCTTTAATTAAACGCTTCGCAAAAATCGCATTTTCAAATGTGTTACGCGATTGTCCTTCCTGTATAATTCGTTTGCTGTCCAGTCCATGTTCCAATGCAATCCGGGCCATGATTTCAGCTTCTTTTACAAAATGGTGGCTGTTGGTTTGACCGCCACATAGCAAAAGATCGTGATCGTCTTTTTGTAAGGCGAGTTCACAGCCGCTGCGGGTTCTGCGTAGTAAAGCCGAGCTGGGGCCTGCTTCTTTGGTGGAGGCTGCGCCAAGGACGATAATGACTGAATTAACCATTTTCTGTAAATTCTTCTCTGATGCGATCCGTGTGGCTGCCAATCGCAGGGATTGGTCCGTATGCCCGATTTTGTCCCGCGACTTTCACGGGTGGGGCGGGCAGGTCAATTGGTCCGCTGGGACTATCAATACGAATGCGGCGTAACGCGGGGTGAGTGGAGAGCCCTTCTACATCATTCAGGCGACCAAAGGCAATTTGCGACTGTAATAGTTTTTCACATATGTCATCACTCTTGAATTTTGCAAATGTGTCGGCAACGATTTTGTCCAGTTCGGTACGGTTTTTCACGCGCAAAACGGCACTGCAAAAGGGGCCGTGCGTGGCCCATTCCGGCTGGCCCAATATGTCATCGGCAAATCTGACCCATTCCCGTTCGTTTTGAATGGAAATTAAAATTTGCTTGCTATCACTTGTTTCAAATGCGCCGTAAGGGGCGATGCTGGGATGGCGCAATCCTACCCGTTTGGGGGCATTCCCGGTATAGTCCTGAAACAATAACGGTACGGTCATCCAATCTGCCATTCCGTCAAAAAGGGAGACGGATATCCCGCTTCCTTTACCTGTAACACCGCGTTGAATGATGGCTTCCAATATACCTTGATAGGCATTCATACCTGCGGCAATATCGCAGACGGAAACACCAACCCGCCCCGGGGACTCCGGTCCACCGGTCAGGCTGCATAAACCCGTTTCAGCTTGTACAAGCAAGTCATAGGCTTTCATCTTTGCCAATGTTGCCTCTTCGCCATATCCGGTAATGTCGCAGGTGATTAAGCGGGGGTAGCGTTGGCGTAAATCGTTACTGCCAAATCCGGCGCGTTGGGCAGCGCCGGGGGCAAGGTTTTGGATGAAGACATCGGCCTTTGCGAGAATACGTTCCAAAAGGTTCGCATCGTCAGACTGTTTAATATCCAGAACCAGCGATTCCTTTCCTTTATTCAACCAGACAAAATTTGCACTTTCCCCATGTACAACATAATCATAATGGCGGGCGAAATCCCCTTGGGATCGTTCGATCTTAATGACGCGTGCACCGGCATCAGCAAGGCGACTTGAACATAGGGGGGCCGCAACCGCCTGTTCCAGGGCAACGACCAGTAATCCATCTAATGGTTTTGTCACGTTTAACCTATTTATTCTGTCTGTAATCAATCAGGCTGCCGACGTGGGTACCGCTCATGGCATGGCATGCGCGCATGCGGGTGATAAACGGTTCTTTGTTGCGTGGCGTTATACATTGGATCAACTGCTGACTTTGTGGTCCCTTGTTGAAAATATCCAATTGCTGACGCAGTGTATCGGCTTTTTGATTTGCCAGTTGCAACTGAACTGGACCAAGGAATCCTTCAACTTTTTTTTGTAACTTTTGCTCGTCTTCATAACCTTGGCGGCGTGCCAGTTCCAGCCATGCCCATGCGTCGATAAAATCGGCTTTCACACCTATTCCCTTGCTTAGCAATTCGCCATATCGATATTGCCCAAAGGCGCAATCCAGTTGTGCAGATTGCTGAACCAGTTGTGTGCCGCCGATGGGATTGGGGGAAACGCCTTTACCGGCAATGAGGATATTGCCGAGTTTTGCATTTGCATAGGCGATGCCTTGGTCGGCGGCGCGACGATATAAGGAACCCGCAGAACGATAGGCCAGTCGTTTTTCTTCAAAATGGGCAATGGATAGAATTTTTGAGTTGACGAGAGCGAGCATTTGCTCGTCTTGGTTCAACTGCGCAACGGGTTTCAGGAACAAACAGTTATAATGCCATGATTTTTCCGGCGCCATCCAACGCATGCGATCGGAAATTTCTTTTAACCGTTCAGCCTTGGTTGATTGCCCAGCCACTGTTTCTGTCAAGGGTTCAGGTAAGGGGAGATCTGCACAGGCGCTTAAAATAGTTAAACTGGCAACCGTTAAGGCAAGGCGGAATATCGTCACAGCATTTTCCTCAATTTCCGTACATGTAAAATGTCTTTTCCCAATTTCACACCCAATGGTGCAGTCGTATTTTACAGGGGAAGCCCTAATAAATCCTAAAAAAACTTTTGCGCAACGAGGTGACAGCTTATGAAGCTCCTGATATGCTTAACTGAAAGATAAACCGAATTAGGAATAGAACGTGGCGAAATACGTTATTCAAGTTAAAAGCGGGAACCGGTGGAGCCTACATTCCTATAAAGACAGTGAAGCTGCTGCTGTTAAACAGTCTCGTCAATTGCTCAAGCAAAAAGTCGTCGATGAAGCTCAGGTGATTAAAAAAGACCAGGGTGAAGACAAGATCGTTTTTAATGAAAATATAAATTCGATTAAACGCAAAGCTGGTTTGGGGCAAATTACGGAGTGTCCGGTCTATGAAACCGTGGACGATCTGTTTTTACCGGAATCCATGTTGGCACTGAGTCAAATGTTGCGCGATTATTGCGACCAGATGACGTTTACGCCAACAGAATTGATGCATAGCCATCGTTTGCTTGAAAAATTCTGTGATGATGCGCTTTTTGTAAGCGCGGTTGAACGTTTAGCGGGTATTCAGGCGGTTAAGGCCCGGAAAAATGAAAAGGAATGCCGTGAAAAGATATTTGATCTTTTTGAACAAGCCAAAGAAAAAGCACGTGGGTCCGGTTTTGATAACCTCCAAAATGATGGCTTGAACGCATATATCGCCAATGCAGGGGATTTAAATGATCCGGCCATACGCTACCGGGTCAACCTGTCGCTGAGCAAGTCCACCATGATGTCGCCGTCGTGGGAGGGAAAGTTTGTCTTTCTCTTTGAACTGTTGGGTAAAGCCGATGTTGAAGCCTTACATGAAAATACGGCTATTTTCTTGGATGATATCCTCAGTGAATTTTTTGCCATTCCCAATGCAATTGCGGAAATGCTGGGGCAGCAACCGGATCGCTATAATGCAATTGATGTGTTGACCAAACTTTGTATTGCACGTTACGAGGCGCGTAAATGGGATACGCCCGGCCTGCAACGCGTCAGCGAGTTAATGGCAAAACTGCCGATGCCGAAAAGCCGGGGTCGTTTGGCAAACCGGGTTGAACAAATGCTGCGCAGTCGGTCGTCCTTAACCAAAGGCGATATACATGAAGAAAAACATGCCTTTAAACAATTGTTGCCTTTGTTTATTGCAAAAAATGGCTCTATCCTTGGCGGGGAAGGGATGGCAGAAGCCCTTGCCATGTGCGGGACGCGCAGCTTTAACCGGGATCGTAATCTTGAAAACCCGAGCGAAGCCATTGAATATATTATGGAAAACCTTAAGGCGCCGATCCTGCAGCTTCGTTTTCTATTAACACTCTCTAAATCGCCTTTTGGTAAAGATTGCGCGGATATTGTTTGTAAGTTCTTACCGCAGTTTATGGAAGGGCCGGAACATGTACATGATATTGTCCATTACAAACTTCCGTTGAAGCGTAAGCTGAAGATTTTGACCGGACTGCAAAAATCTGCGCTGGCGATCAAGCTGCCTAATAAAATGAACGAGACTTTTGCAAATTGGCTGGATGATCTGATATTCGACTATCTGAACGAAGAACGCATTATTGATAAAATGGACAGTCCCGAGGACACCTTGTTTCAACGCGCGACAGCCCTTTTGCAATTTTGTGCGTCTGGCTTGTTGATTGAAGGGCGGACATTAAACTGGGTCCGCCAACGGGTACAGGAACATTTACGCCAACCAAACTTTGTTGAAAAATTCACCGAAGATGTTCAAACCGCGAAAAAGAAAGAGCTGGTGATTACACAATTGCACGCAATGTTAAAAAAAGCTGGCCTTCAAGAGTAAAACACTCTTGCCATATTGGATCGGCGACGATAATGTGTGCGCGCTTTCTTCGCGAAGGCGCATATACTTTGTGCGGGCGTGGTGAAATCGGTAAACACAGCAGACTTAAAATCTGCCGACCTTTTGGTCTTGGCGGTTCAAGTCCGCCCGCCCGCACCAAGTAATTTCAAAGGCTTAGCCCCAAAAGGGCTGAGCCTTTTGCTTTTCCAGAAATCGCCGGGCTAGTGTTTGGGCTAGTGTTTTCGAGTTCGATATAGGAATATGTACTTGTGGATAAGTCCGGTGTATTTTTAAAGCTAAATCGACAAATCAATGACAATCACGTCAACACGGGGGCGTAACTCAACTGGCATCTCGGAAATTATTTTTTCTTTCAACTCTTCTGGTGAATTCAGATGGTGCCTTTTAGGCTTTTTTACCATCTTGCAGATCGGAGATATGTTTAAGGAAGCAGGCATAATCACAATCACCGCTTATACTTTGCAGATAATCTAAGTATTCAACTAAGATTGATGCTGTAAAACCATCTGCATAGTGACGTGGAATTGGCATATCTTCCATTAACCCCAAACGTCCTCCATGACTAAACTGAGATCGGCTTTCTTTATAAATTTTATTAACCACCTTTTTTAGCGGCATCTTAATTTCCTTGCATATGTCGCTTTCGCCCACGCGAAGAAGCAGGCAAGCCAACTCTGTAATTCCTCTCTCTTCTCCGGCACTTGTAAGTATGTCAAGGCATACCCCATACTTAACTAGAGCGATGTGATTGTGTCCTGCTTTACGAGCCTCGCCAAACCATAGCAACGCTTCTAGCCATCTTTTATACATCTTAGCGTTATCCCCCACTGCATTTGGCAGAATGAATTTTTCTAGAGCAGATCCAAGTGAGTCTCTGTGCGTTTCCGTATCTTGGATGAATTTGCTATTTTGTTCAGAATCACCAGTAATTCCAAAGTTGTTCCAACTTATTCCCCAAGAAAGTTCTTCATTCAATCTTTGAGAATAACTACGGCTAGTATTTTCAAAAGGACCGCTTAAAACTGAATGGATATCCGAAAAGAATTGTGGTGGCATTCTTAGACCAAGCCCATCAAAAGCCAGTTGACATGTGGTTCTCGCTAGTTTTTCAGCTTGTTTAGACTCATACCCTACAATTTTTACGCTAGAAATTGTATCGTAAGGGCCAACAAACTCTAAAACGCTTTTTGCGCGATTTGTAGAGGCTTTTATGTCTCCAAACCAATGTTTATAAACTTCATCCATAAGGTCTTTTGACTCGGGCGATGTTTTTACGACTAACTTCAACCATTCTTTGCGGTCTAAAAAATGAACAGGCCCTACATTAAACTGGCCTTCGAAAGAATTTTGGAAAATTTTACAAGGATAATAATGCTGTATAGGTTGAGTAAGCTCTTGAAGTTTTTTACTCAAAAGCTCCTTGAATACTGTTTTTATCTTTTTTTGCCCATCGACATCGTCAATTGCTTTTCCGTCCACAATATTTCCAAAAACTTTCACCGCGAGATTGGCGGCTTGATCGGCACTAATTTGCCTTTTCGTTTTCATATCTTCGTCACGCCAAGCTACTCCAAAGTCTTGTAAAGCGCGATAACCTTCGTAGGTTATTAGTTGTGTCCTTTTTGATCCCACAGAGATACTTGCAGGAATACTTTTTAAATTTCTAAGCCAATTACTGAGTTCATCATTACTAAGAGAATTGACATAAAGTACACCGTCGACTGCGGCTTGGATCAATTGA
This sequence comes from Terasakiella sp., assembly GCA_965230775.1. GTDB lineage: Bacteria > Pseudomonadota > Alphaproteobacteria > Rhodospirillales > Terasakiellaceae > Terasakiella. Next base: position 1,438,891 of record CBDDLQ010000006.1, on the reverse strand, counting down.
TCTAAAGTCTTTTTTTTATACATTGTACACAAGTAACCCGTTCTTATTTTGCTATAAATAGCAATTCTCAGACTCACTCCAGATAGCATCCAAAGCCTAAATAAACCAACACTCACCCCTCAATCTTCGCCTGCATCTGAGCGCGTGGGTCGAGGCCGTGTTTCATTTTTTCGACCATGAGGAACAAGCAGTTACCGTTACTGACTTCTTCCCATTTCTGTCCGATGGTGTCTTTGTTGCGTGCATCTTCTGCTGTCACCAGTCCCGCGCCTTTGTATTCGACAACAAACAGGCGACCGTCCTTTAGTTTGGCAACAAAGTCGGGATAGAAATACCCATGAGCAAGAGGCAGTTTAAAGGCACCGGGTTGGCGGTCTACGTTGCGCACCCAGTATTCGACCTCAGGCAGGCTATCCAGCATTTGGGCACACTTGAACTCTTCCCCTTCATCGTTACCATCAAAGCCCGGGACGTAATCAAGGAAGTGTTTGCGGAAATCATACGGTCCTTTATAGGTCGGGCAATAGGCAAACATGCCATCTTGGAACTCAAAGCCTTCATCGAATGAGACTTCGACCTTGGCTTCCGATCCGAACAGGTCACGTTGATAACAGGTTTTCTCTTCTTTTTTGCGTATTTCGACAATCTTGTCTTTGATCTTACGCGCCAAGATAAACTTGCACCGCATCAGGGCAGAAAGCTGAATGTTGCGATCACGTTCTAGATAAGTGACGAGGGTGCGCAACCATGTCAAAAGTTCAGGTGCGCTAATGTCGTCTTGGCGGCATTGTTTGGCAAGCCAGCGTGCCAATCCCTCCGCAGACCACCCTTCAACGTCTACATCAAGGGAGAGCTGCAATGCGTCTTCCCCAATGGACCCATAGCGCAAGGTGTCGCCATCAAGATCAATTTCAAAGGTGCGTGCGGTTTCGCGAATGGTAAATTCGTTTTGTTCCAATCGCGCCGGATAGGCTGACAGATACCAATCGTGATAGTCCATTGTCTCTTCGGCAAAGACAAAATCCATTTCCTCCTGCACAAAGGCCATCAGGCGCGGCACGATAAAGCTTAGCCCCTTTTGCGCGGGGGAGAGATGTTCTGCAATCTCTGCGACATATTTTGCCTGTTCTTCGGCAAAACCTTGATGATCTTCTTCGGGCAAAAGCTCGAAGACCGCAGCCTTTTCTTGCGCGTTCAACGGTCCTTTGACTTCCATTTCCACAGAACCGCTTGCCTCATCCGTTTTAAACAAAACCTTACCGGACAGCACAGGGGGCAAGGCCTTTGTCACAGGTGCCTTGGTTGTGAAGGTCATTGCGGGAATATGTTTTTTGGGCGCAAACATGCCACCATCAAGGGGTAGCGGCGTTTGTGGCTCGATCATATCGCTGGCTTCTTCTTCGCGGAAGCCCATCTTAGCAACCAGTGTATCGCGCAAGGCTTTTGCCGCTTCGCCAAATTTGGTTTCCGAGACATGGGCATAGGCTTTGTTTAATGCCATATCTTCGCGTTTAGTGGCGTAAGGCATCCGCAACACACGGCCCAAAAGCTGTTCCACATCCGTTGCACTGGAGATATTGGCAACCGAGCAGAACACATAAGCAAAGGAGCAATCCCAACCTTCCTTTAAGGCTTCAACGGTAATCACATATTCAATTGGGCAGTTGGCATCAAATAGATTAATCCCATCCAGTTCCCGTTGCGCACCTGTTGCAATGGCGATTTGTTTTTCCGCAATGCCGTTTTCTTCCATCAAGAAAGATTTCAAGACCTCTACAGTGACTTCCTGCCCCTTTTTTTGCGCCTGAAATAGCACGATGGGGCGAATGTAGGCGGGGTCGTGCTTTGCCACGTCATCCAGTTGCGCCCGTTGCAAGATCGCGCCCGTCACCGCTTCCTGCCATGTATCGTGTTCACTCAGGGCGATGGGCATTTTAATCATATCGGCTTGTTTCAGCTCATAAGCCGAGACATTGTAGATTGTGTTGTTATTGGCCCGTGGTGTGGCGGTGAATTCAACGATGGCAGACGGGTTGACCCGCAGTTTGACCTCTTCTGACAATCCGGTCACGGCCTTGTGGGCTTCATCGACGATCATCAAGGGGCGGTGCAGATGCATCAGGTTGGCAAAGGACAATTTGATCTTGCCTGCACGGTCATTACGTTCGCCATTTTCCTTGAATTCTTCTTCGCGTTCCAAACCTTGCGTTTGTGTTATGCCTGCAAAGTGCGGTTCATAATCTTCGTGGGTTTTATAAACTTTGCGCCCTTCTGTGGTGGAGACACGCAAGGTTTGAATAGTCCCAACCACGATGCAGACATTTTGTTGGATATCTTGCGGGCGGATGGTTTCAAAATCGCCGATATCAAAGATACGCACTGCGCCTTCAAATTTCTCATCCAAAGCTTTACGGTAGGCATGTTTGGTGTTTTTTAAGGCTTCGACGGTTTGCAGGCGAATGGTGTTTGTCGGCACCAGCCACAAGACAACGGGAAAGTCTTTTTCTAGCCATGCTTCTTTCACAAATTTGATACTATGGGCCGCAAGCAAGGTCTTGCCGCCGCCTGTCGGCAGTCGAAGACAGACATGGGGGACATGTTCAATGTCCTTAATTTCTTTATACTGGTTGCTGTAACCTTTTAGGCGGGTGGCAAGGGGTTCTTGGGCGACCATTCTTTCAAAAGTGGTTTTGGGGCCTGCAATCCGGCAGTCTTGAAAAAAGGCTTCCAAAATCTCAAGCGCATTCCGTTGATATTTTTTGAGTTCCATTTTTACTGCCCCCTAGCGCGCTTTAACGTCATATGGTGTTTGTTTAAAGATGATCTTCTCGGCATCCAAGCGCGGTCCGCGCAGGCGGGAACTTTCCCCATAGATAACCAACTGACCCGCAAAATCAGGATGCGTTTTTGCAAGATCATCACGGATGACTTTTAAAGTCTTTGTCGTCAGCACATTGCCGCCTTGGGGTTTTCTATCCCCCAAGATGCCGTTATAGAGCAACGCATAGGCCGTCTCCCCCTGCACACCCAATACTGTGTTAAGAGAGGTAGGCTTATGCCACGCATGGTCGGTCTCACTAAACCAGATATGGGCGGCAAGGTTCTCAAAGGTAATATCCGGGCAGATATGTCCGTCTTGGTCATAGACAGGCGCACCAAGGGTGAAGAAACGATACCCACCACCGCCTTGCCAGTTTACGGCTTCGGAGATACCGCCCTGTTCGCCATCTATGACCTTCTGTTGACGGACCGCACAATGGGTTCTGGCATGGTCACCCATTTCAACACCAATGTAACGACGACCCATCTTGTGGGCTACTGCTGCGGTTGTGCCTGATCCAAGAAAGGTATCCATAATTAAGTCGCCGGGATTTGAAGCAATATGTAGGATACGTTCAATTAAACGCTCAGGCTTAGGAGTATCAAACGCATTGGCAGCACCAAAAAGAGCATTGATCTCCTTTTTACCTTCTTGATTATGACCAACATCTTTATTGGCCCACCAACTCCATGACTTGACACCTTTTGCGTTTCTCAAGTGGTTCTTAACTCTTGGTCTCGCGTTCTGATTTTTTCCAAACCACATCTTACCTTTGTCTACCAAGTCATCGAACACGTCTTCAATATTTGCCCAACAGCGTCCTTCTGGAGGGGTGTATTTTACTCCACCGGGGGTCGTTAATTCATACATTTGATTGGGTCGAAACCCTTGAGCTGTGAAGTCAGTCGAGACCCAAGGCCCAAGTGGATCATTATCGGGGTTCTTGTATTGCTTCTTCTGTTCTTCCGTTAAACCAAGCAAATTAAACGTCTCTCGCGCCTTAGAGTGTTCTTTGCCATAGACGACAATATGGTCGTGCGCCCCTCCAAGATTTATGCGCGCGTCCGGGGAGGTTCTTTTCTGCCATACGACATTCGCAATAAAGTTTTTACGACCAAAAATTTCATCCATAATCACTTTCAGATAATGCGCCTCATTGTCGTCAATGGACACCCAGATAGACCCAGCCTCTGACAGGAACTCTCGCAACAGCATAAGCCGGGGGACGATCATCTCCAGCCATTTGGTATGTTCCAGATTGTCGTCGTAATGTTCAAAGGCGGACTTGGTGTTATAGGGCGGGTCAATATAGATGCATTTCACCTGTCCTGCGTAAAAGGGCAGCAGGGCTTTCAGGGCTTCGAGGTTGTCGCCCTGTATGATCATATTGCCTTGGCTTTGCTCAATCCCGTAAGACAGGCTCTCGTCTTCTTCCAGTACGCGGTAAGGAACCTTTCGGGCCGCTTCCAGATCAGCGTCCCGTGTTAACCAATGCAATATGGGCATGTATTTTTATCTCGATTTTGTGACCTAAGAATTAGGTTTGCATTTTTAAACACTTCCACGCTGAGAGCAAGGCGAGAATAAAAACAATCCATGACAGACATATGATCTTGTCATTCAGTCAAAAGTTGTTAATTATGAGACATGGTAGGGAGCCAGTTCGTTTCGGACGTATGCCCAAGGCCATGAGCGGGGTGGCAACACCCCGCTCTAAAGCTCGGGTTCGATCCTCTCTTTGAATGTCCACGCCGGACGACAGGTACTCCCCATAGTCCGTGCCGGACAACGCAACAATATCAATAACTTAATAGACATTTAATCGCTATTTTGCTATAGTCTCACCATCACATTCAGACAGAATTTTATTCATGCGTCAGTCGTTTGACTGGTTTTCGCAAACAGGATGCTCTGTTCTGATTTTAGGCCACCGATGGGGAGAGAAAGATGAATAGTGAAGATCGTCAGCTTTATGATTTGATCCGGCAGACGTGTGAGGATCATGCGCGTTTACAGCTTGCCAAGAAGCTTCAGTCCATGTTGCCCATCCATGATCGGTGCAGTTTGGTATCGCTTATTGGGACGCCGAATGACCTGTCCAACTTGGATGCTCTCCAGACTTGGATCAAAGAGGTCATGGATTACGCACCTAAGAGCAGTCTGGAACTGACGCTGGATCACTGGTTCCAACGGTTACTCCATGACTTGATGTATCGTCTCAGTCAACGAGGTGAGAGTCATGCGTGAATGGGACATCGTCGCCAATGGCCCTGTGATCGGGCAGTACAAGGATTTTCCCATCTATGAATGGGTAGAAAGTTGCAACGGCACCCGCTTTGATTACCTCGGCGTGATTGATTTGGAGGCTGATGAGTCTGTCTCCGTCACAATAGACGATATTATTTATGCGAGTGGCATCCATTATCGTCATTTTAAGAAGGCTGGAGGGGTGTCTGGTGATTTTCAGCTCTTTGTGGAGCAGGGAGCATGACAAATGCAATTCTCGGTTCGTTTTTGGCGTTTTTCGTCATTCTTGCTTGCGCGCTCTATCGTCCACGTCGGACATCAGGCACTTGGCGGTGCTTCTTTGATCGTCTGATCCAGACAACGTCACTGGTTCTAACAGGCGCAGTTGCGAACATCATTGGCGATCTTTTCAACAATCTGCGATAGGAGGCTCTCATGTCCCATGCTCAAGAATATCTTCTCATCTTTGCCGTGTTCATCATTGGCAGCTTTGTCTTGTCCATCCTGGACAAACTTTGCCGTGGTCGTTTGCGTCTAAAGAAAAACCATCCTTTAAATCCAACATCGGCAAAATATCAGCAAGATTATGTCAACGGTTTAAGTGGAGTGATCACAGGTTCGGCAAGCCTGTTGAGTTATGAAATTTATAAAAGCTTGAACGAAGATTAACCAGCCCACCCATGTTCTTCCTTTTGGAATGCTGAGACTGTTTTTTACAGCCCACCCACTCTCTCTGGAAAACCAAAAAATAGGGCCTTTTTCTTAATATTAATTATTTGACAGAAAGGGGGTTTCTGTCAAATAAGGGAAATCGGTTCTTTTCCACCAATTTCACGCGGCCAAACGGGTCTGGCTGTCAAATAATTTATTTGACAGAAAGGGGGTGTCTGTCAAATAAGGCGACAATGTTTCTGTGCCTCATATGTACCCGTCATATAATTATTTGACAGAAAGGGGGTTTCTGTCAAATAAGGGGAGCACCTTTGTCCAAAATGGCTGAAAACTGCCGTTCCAAAAGCAGAGAATTATGGGGAATATTCTCAGTAAATTTTAGCTTTACATGCCATTAAAATATGACCTGCAATTCCCTGAATTTTGTCGGCTGGAAAAAGAAAAAGGCACCGGCAACGGATTTGAAAGAACTTTATCGGGCAACAGCAGACGAAGACGCCGCTCTAACGGTATCAGCATCGGCGTTTTAAGGGGCTGGAGAGGCATTTAACGATTTTCAGAACTCAGACACCAGTGGAAAGTATGGCAGGCGTAAGTCTCGGCCTTTTATGGCGATTTTTCTTTGATCGTCTGGCCCAGACAACGTCACTGGTTCTAACGGGCGCAGTGGCGAACATCATTGGCAGCTTTGTCTTGTTCATCCTGAACAAATTTTGCCGTGGTTGGTTGTGTCTAAATAAAAACCATCCTTTAAATCCAACATCGGCAAAATATCAGCAAGATTATCTAAACGGTTTAAGTGAAGTTATTACAGGTCCGGCAAGCCTGTTGAGTTATGAAATTTTAAAAGCTTGAATGAAGATTGACCAGCCCATCCATGCTCTTCGTTTTTGAAATGTTGAGACTGTTTTTAGGACCCCATCCACTCTCTCTGGAAAATCGGAAAATAGGGGCCTGTTTCTTAATATTAATTATTTGACAGAAAGGGGTTTCTGTCAAATAAGGGAAATCGCTTCTTTTCCCCTAATTTAACGGGCCCAAACAGGTCTCATTGTCAAATAACTTATTTGACAAAAGGTTGTTTCTGTCAAATAAGGCGATAATGGTTCAGTGCTCTACGTGGGTCCGTCGCATAAATTATTTGACAGAAAGGAGTTTCTGTCAAATAAGGCGCACCCCTTTGGTAAAAATGGCTGAAAACTGTCCTTTCAAAAGCCTATTGCTTTAGAGGAAATTTCCAGCTAATTCCGGTTTTCTTTATCTCAACAAAATGGGATGATTTTATGATGTTAATTATGTGCTAGGGCTGGGGATAACGGCCTCTAATACTGATATGTACGATTACATTTCTTTTCCATTTCTTGGCCCTTTTTGCCGAACCGCACTACGGTCATTTCTACCCAATTGCCCTTAGCATCTGTCTTGTAGAAATATTGCTGACCAGTTGAGTTCTGAACTTCCCATCCCATTTCATTATAATAAACCTCGTAGTCTAACTTCCAGTTTCCTTTGGTTAGAGCCTCCTTCCTCATTTGAGAAACCCGACCATTTGGGAAAAACTGATAAGAGAAACGTTCTTTCTTGCGGAAGTTTTCATCAATCTTTGGACCAGTGTTCCGGGCACGTCCCCAAGAAAGTAATCTTGCTCCAATCAATGTGCGTTCGACCAAAAGACCTTCTGGAGAATAAGAATTGATCCCCGTTCTATAGAGAAGTACGTCTTTATCATTCTCAGTTACGGACTTTTTAGTGACCCGCCCTGTCGTGGGATCATAGGAAATTGTTTTTGTTTCCTGTCTCGGTTCTTCCCACGTGGTTGTTCCCTTTATCCTGTCAAACAAAACCGAAATTTCCTTTTGTTCAAAAGGCCTTGGATACATATAAATATATGTTCGGGTAGTATCTTCTTTCGGTCCAATGAAATGCACCACTGCTTCTGAAAGGTTATTGTTGTTTTTATAATGGTAACGCTTCTCGACTACTGTTGTATTCTTGCCCCTAAAGTTTTCTTTTTTCCCATGCCAAACTAACTTTCCGCTCTCATTGTATTTAAAGGTGTGCTCTTCCATATGCGCGCCTCCGCCTGACATACATTTTTCACTGTAAGACAATGGAAGAACAGAGAAATTCATTGGATGCTCTTCATTAGATGGCAGGGTATAATCTGGCTTTAGGGAGGCACTATTCGGATAGTGTTTTAATGCGGAAATATATTGATCAATATTAAATTTAAAGGATGATGTTTCCGGCTTTGTTGTTTTTGGGGCTTGAGCAACGCGCATGGATGTATTTGGCTTTCTGACAACCAGCAATGTTGAGCGGATGTCATCTCCTCCCGCAGGACGTAAGCCACCCATAACCCACATTTCACCGGGAGAAAGCGATATTTTGTACAATAGCTCTCCGTTTTGATTAATGCAGCTATCGTTCTGGAAGCGCCCAGATTGCTTCTCGCAATGTATCTGATAAGCCTGTCGCACCCCATTGTATCCTGCATTCATGGGGAAGAAGTCTTTTTCAAAGATCGTATATTGACCGCTACGATAGATACTATTGCCTTGAAAACGGTGGATGGCTTTATCCATGCCGCTTGAAAAGTCAATCACCAGTCTCTCCGAAAAACTGATTACATCTTCGTCTCTATTTTCATAGCTCATTTGCGATCTGGCGCACCCAGTCAAAACAATCAACGCCAATAGCAGTCCAATCCTCATATCACCACACCCCCTTATGAATTTTCCACCAATTATTTAAACTATACATGAAGTTATGTTCAACAATTTAATGTTGATGTGATGGTCATTTCTTCAAGTGGAGTTGATGCTTTGCCTATCGTCGTACAAGGACAGGGCAATGAAAGAATTTATCGGCACATTGATACGCACCGCACGTAAAAACAAGGCCATGACACAAGAGGCATTGGCGGGGCAGATTGGGTTGAGCGTTCAGGCGATCTCTAACCTTGAGCGCGGAGAAACGTTGCCCACGATTGAGACTTTATCCAAGTTGTCACAAACTTTGGACATCCCGGTTCAGAGTTTCTTTCAAGGGAATGCGCTCAGCACCCCAAAACGCAGCAAAATGGAAGCCGAATTTTTGGCTGAAATCCAGAAGTTGGACGATAACACCTTGGCAATTGCATTGAAGCAAATTCGGGCCTTGTCGGATCATTGAACACGTTCCGACCTCTCCAGCCACTCGTCGATTTCAACCTCTAACCACTTCAAAACGCGTCCATGTTTTATGGCTTTAGGAAAGTTACCTGATTGGCGCAATCTGTAAAGGGCCGTTCGGCTACACCTCAGTCTGCGTAAGACTTCACCTTGCAACAAAAGTTTTTGATTTTTCATTCTAAGCTCCAGATACCTATCTAAAGCCATTTTCTCATGTAGAAACAGTTCCCGCCCTCAATCTAGATGCGTTTTAATCCTAGCATTTCTAGACATCGTTCGTCGTTTGACGGCCTTTCACTGCAACGCACTCTATCTAAAAAATAAAAATGTGTCGTTTGACGTTCTCTAAGCTCATCGTCTAAACGGAATGATATTGCCGCAATCGGGTTCTTCAACCAGTTGTTTGACGTGATCTGCCCATTTTTCGAGTGCCTTTGTCTTTTCGCGGTCATATTCATACAGATCGTAAATTGAGGTCACATCATTATCAATGTGGTTTAGAACCCGTTTGCGGTATTCGCGTTGGATACCAATACGACCGCCTTCTGTTGCGAATGTCCGGCGTAGATCGTGGGGTGTTGCGGGATTGTGGTGCAGACCAAAGAATTTAAGATTTTCCCGCATTTTTCGGGAAATATAATCTCGCGCCAGATGCATTCCCGCCTTACGGCTACTGGCAAAAACATAATCGCTATCAGCTTCCCTTTCTGGACGTGCTTCAATCGCTTGATTGATAATTTCACGCATGAAGGAACTTAGTGGTACCCGATGTTGTCGTTTGTTTTTGGTTTTACTGGCTGGAAGTGTCCACCATTCCATCTTGTTGTCCAGTTCAGACAATCGCATACTGCATGTTTCAAGCGGCCTCTGACCTGTCAACAAGATGCTCTTTAAAACCAGCTCCCCCATTAAGCCAATATCATTGTCTTCATGCTTAAATCCCTCCCAGAAGGATTTAATCTCAGCATCAGACAGTGCTCGGTCCTTTTTATTCTCGGGAGCTGGTTTTTTCACCCTGTGGCAAGGGGTATATTCAAGAATATCGCGTTCAATGGCAAAATTAAACATACGGCGCAGAATGGAAAGAGTATGGTTAGCTTGCGCAGGTGCGCTACGATGCACAATATCATCCAGCAACTTAATCACATCACGGCGTTTAATATCTTTGGCTTTGCGTTTACGCCAACGTGGTAAAACGTCTTTTTTCAGCACCTGCTCGTCATTCTTCCATGACCGTTTGCGAGGTTTTGCCCAACGCTCCATATATTCAGTGGCAAGTTGCCCTACCGTCATAGCCGCGCGATCTTCGGCAATCTGGTTTAGTTTTTCGCCAGCCGGATCACCCTGTACTTCAACTTTCGTCTGCGCCTCACCAAATGCCTTTCGCGCCTGAGCCAACGTCATGGCAGGGTATTTGCCCAAAGTCATCATGCGATAGCCTTCGGGGCGGTAATACATATAAATCCATGACTTGGTCCCACGAGGAGTCACACGCACACCAAAGCCGGGAATGCCATCCGCCCATTCGACATAGCGTTTTTGCCCCGGCTTTAAGGCACGTATGGAAACATCCGTGAATTTCAAATTTGGCTCCACAATCGGCTAGTGTTTGGGCTAGTGAATTGGGATTTACTTCACAAAACACCCCGAAACATTATGGAGCCATTTTACTCGATTAACTCATTGTAAACAAAAATAAAAAACGTTTCAGAATGTGCCAGAACGTTCTTCTATGTTCACGTCTTATTCCTCTTAAAATCTGCCGACCTTTTGGTCTTGGCGGTTCAAGTCCGCCCGCCCGCACCAAGTAATTTCAAAGGCTTAGCCCCAAAAAGGCTGAGCCTTTTGCTTTTTCTAGAATATAGGAAAAGGGGTACTTTATTTGATTTGATCGATCATATATTGCCCTAGGACGGAGTGATGCATGATTTTGGCGACGGGCAAGATGGTTTCGGCCGGTCCCCAGGCAAAAACATTCACCGGAACGGCTGTATGGGTGCCGGTGCCCCAAACGATGTTTTGTTTGGTGGCCTGTTCGCGGGCCAGCACATTGCCCCGGTCATTATAGGGGAAATAGGCGTCAAAATCGTGAATGGCGGGAACCTGTTTGGCTTTCAGATAGCCGTGACCTTCGACATGATACGGGTTTTTCTTATCCGTCAGAACGCGCGCGGCCTGTTGTTCGGTAATATCAAAATCGGAACTGTCATTGACCATTTTTGCAAATATGGCAGGCGTTTGATCTTTTTTATCGAGTTTTTCGAACTTGGAAAACAGGGTACCGTAGCTCATGTTCTGGTTATAAAGACTATCGAGAATATCAAAACTGCCGAAATTGAAGTTTGGCTTGTAGTCGCGGTTTGCAAACGCTTTACCCGGACGTTTTTGCGCGGTGGGCAGGTCAGCGGAAGAATAGCTGAAACCAAAGGAACCGGTTTCATGGTCTGCGGTGATGATGACCAAAGTATCGTCACGGCCCTTTGCCCAATCATGGACACGGGCAACGGCTTCGTCAAACTTGACCATTTCATTGAGCATGGTGCCTGCATCGTTGGAATGACCGGCCCAATCAATTTGGCCCCCTTCGATCATCAGGAAGAAGCCGTCTTTATCTTTTTCCAGAACGTTCAGGGCTTTTTGTGTCATTTCAGCCAAGGTCGGTTGTGTGCGTTTGGCATCATTTTTAGTCTGACGGTATTCAATACCATCGGCCATACCGGAATAAGCAAACAATCCGAGAACTTTATCGCCTTTTGATTGAGTTAACTGGTCTTTATTAAAGGCAAGGTTATAGCCTGCTTTTTGCGCTTCCAGCAACAGGTTGCGTTCGTCTTTGCGTTTGGATTTTAACTTGACGGAACCACCGGTCAATTCCACCAGTTGATTGTAAACATCGCCTTTGTCATTGGTGGATTTTGGGATGAAATGGCGGATGCCACCGGACAGCATGACATCCACATTTGTATGTAACATATCAACGGCAATGTCGTTTTCCAGTGAACGGTGCGGCTGATGGGCGGCAAAGGCGGCGGGCGTTGCATGTGTCAGGCGCGTATCGGAAATGATCCCCGTTGCCTTGCCCAGACGTTTGGCTTTTTCCAGAATAGTTTCAACGTGATTGCCGTCTGCATCAATGCCGATAACTTCTGAACCGGTGTATATTCCGGTTGCAAGTTGCGTGGCGGAACAGGCGGAGTCGACAACGATGGCATCTGTCGGGTTGGTCAGAGATGATCCGATCACGCCTTCTTCGGCGACTTTATAAATGGCGGTATTTTTACCTTTATAAATAGAATTCGGGGCATACTGGGCGTAGGTTTCCAAAAGCCCGACCTGTTGCGGCCCCATACCGTCACCGATCATCAGAATAACGTTTTTAATGTTGGCAGCCTGTACCATTGTCGGCAAGGAAACTGTGAAAGCGGCCGCAATAAGGGCACGTTTAAAGGTTTTCATTTTATCCTCTGTCTGGATTTAAATTAGAAATTAGAAACAGAGGCGAAAGCTAGCATGAGCTGTATGACAGGATTGTGATACTTATGTGGTTTTTATTAAGTTATAGAAAACTGCGCAAACTCAGGGTTTTATGTCGTTATTTTTATTGCCTAAGGGTAGGGGGAGTAGCGAATTCTACAACGAGGCTATGGCTAAATCGTTCAGCTCTTCTATAGCAGCCTGCAAACGTCTTTTGACATCTGTTAATTGTGGTAAGGGGGTAATGTAATCCTCGTCCATATAAAGGGCGCGGTTGAGTTCAATTTGCAGAACATGGATCTGGCGGGCGGGTTCGCCGTAATGCTGTGTCGTAAATCCACCGGCGTAAGGGCGGTTTCGTTTAACGCTGAAGCCTTGTGTTTCCAGCAAATGTTGTGTGCGCTCTGTTATCCAGCTGTCGCAGGAGGTGCCAAAACGGTCCCCCAGAATGATATCGGCCTCAATACGCTGGAAGTCCCCGTTTGGTGTCGGGGAACCGGATGGCATGGAATGACAGTCAATTAATAAACAGGTGCCGAACCGTTCACGGGTTTCTTCGATGAGGCGGCGCAAGGCGGCATGATAGGGGTGATATAGGCGTTTGATACGTTCATCAATTTCGGGGAAATGTAATTTGTTGCGATAGATATCAGCCCCGTTGGTCACAATTTTGGCGATGGTACCCAAACCGACCTGTGCCCGTGCTGATTCGGTATTAACGAATGACGGTAGAGGAGAATCGAACATATCGGGATCCAGTTCATAAGGCTCCCGGTTTACATCTATATAGGCGCGCGGGTAGACAGCCTTCAGCAAGGGACTGCCGAATTTGGTGCAGACTTGGTAGATTTCATCAATAAAAGCATCTTCGGAGCGTCGCAACGTTGTCGGGTCCAAAAGGGATGATTCGATGAAATCCCGGGGATAATAACATCCGCTATGAGGTGAAGCATAGACGACGGGCGCTGTCTGTTTTTTGGGATGCAGAATGGTAAAGGATGCTTTGGCCCCTGTTGTCTCGTCTAAACGATCATATGCTTCTGTTGTGGCAGCGCCCATGATTCCCGCCATTTCCTTACGATTCTATGAAATCTCTATTGTTTGAGTACCGCGTCCGGAAAGACGGTGCAAGTAAGAATAATAAAACAAAAACTACAAAAAAACGAAAAAAAGGAGTTGCTTTGTGCTGTTTGTCGGATTAAAAGGCTCTCGCTTCCGAGGCAATCGTCCAGTTGCCGTATTCGGGGGCGTTAAGAAACATGGGTCGTTAGCTCAGTTGGTTAGAGTGCTGTCTTGACATGGCAGAGGTCACAAGTTCAAATCTTGTACGACCCACCATTTTTTTTCGATCTGGAGATCGTTGTTGTTGACACAACATAATGATCTCCGTATGTTCCCGGCTCCGCTCATCCAGAGGAGATGGGCAAAGCGTTTGAGGATACGAGATTATGAAAGTTCGCAACTCTTTAAAATCCGCTAAGCTGCGTGAAAAAGGCTGCCGTGTCGTGCGCCGCCGTGGCCGCGTATATGTTATTAATAAAAAGAACCCGCGTTTCAAGGCTCGTCAGGGCTGATTTAACACGGTCTTTTAATTAAGACGTTTCGACAAAAAGCCGCACCTGGTTGGGATGCGGCTTTTTGTCGTTCAAGCTATGATCAGACTTGCGCAAATCCAAATGGGATCGTACCCTGATACAGAGAAATGCGGAAAAGTTATATAAACCTATGAGCTTGAAGAAAAAAATAGCAGGCAGTTCTATTGTGCGTTTTTTGGCGCAAAATACGCCTTTGATGCATGGTATTGCAAAAAAACTTGTCCCTGCCACTACAGGTGTCGAAGCTGTTGAAGTGGCGGCAAAGTTGCGTGATATGGGGTATCACGTGTGTTTGCATCATTTGGGTAAGGCCTCAAAGGAACTCGAGGTTATTCAGGAAAATGTTTCTACAGTCATTGAAACTTTGGAAATCCTGGATGAAGAACGTCTGGAAGTCTGTTTCAGCTTGATGCCGTCCGAAATGGGTTATCTGAAATCCGGTAAAAGCGGTGAAGTGCATTGTCGGCAAGTAGCCCAAGTGTTTGGCAAGAGAATTGCGGTGCGTGATGTCGAAGATCGTCAAGGTTATGGGGATGGTCACGGTGTGGGGGAGCGTAATATGCTTATCCTTCATGCGGGCGAACGCATTCAAATGCAGCGTTTGCTGGCTTTATATGGCGGTATAAGCCGTTCAGACGTTCCCGTCTGTGTGACCATTCCGGCAGGCTTGATGCGCAGTATAAACGATGTGAAGGCGATCATCTCCCAAGGGGGTAATATTCGCTTGTCCATGCATCCTTTTAAAGTGCACGATGCGAATTCTCTGGAATATGAAGATCTGATTTTGGATAACTATATGAAATTGGCACGTATTCTGTTGTCAGAAGATGCCATGATCCAGCAAGTGACGCCGGTTTTTGCACTGGAAGATAATCAGGTTGCCGAACAGATTATGATGATAGCCAATCTGGAAGGTTGGAGCGTAGACAGCTTCGAGTTTGAAATCCCTTACGGGGTGAATAATACACTTAAACGCAAATTGCGTGACGATGGGTATAAGGTACGCGTGCTGGTCCCGTACGGCAAGGAATGGTGGCCTTATTTCCGAAAACGCAGCGAGAGTTGATCAAAAGTATATCTGTTATTTTTTGACAGGCAGTTTTTCAAAATGGGGTAGTGTGTGCAAAGTGTCGTCCCAATTTGCTTTGCTAGCCCAGTAAAGGTGGCTATCTGGTTTTAGGGGGATATTGCTATCCAGTGATCCGGCGGGGACAACAAGCAATTTTAATTCTTCCAGATAATAGGGGAGGGCAGCCCCGCATTGTGTGCAGAAGCTTTTGCAGTGTTGTGTACCGGGCAGAGTGAAGGTCTTTTTTGTTTTTTCTCCGCTTAACCATTTGATTTTTGCTGTGCCAGAAAAGAGATTGGCAGCATGAGCACTTCCCGTATCTTTGCGACAATGGATGCAGTGACACAAATAGAAACTTTGGAAATCACCTGTAATTTCAAAGCTTATCTCTCCACATAGGCAGGAACCTTGATGTGTTTTTGTCATTGTTGCCTCCAATGCATACTTTATTTTGTGCCGGGCAATATATCACAAAAAAAGCCCTCCCGTGTGTCGGGAGAGCTCTTTTATCCATCGCAATTTGTGTGAATATGTTTTTAATCCATTCCCAGTGCGCGTTTGTAAAGATCCAGAATCTCTTCCTGTTCCGTACGATCATGGTCTTCCATTTTGCGCAGGCGGACAAGTTGACGCATGATTTTAACGTCGAAGCCTGTTCCTTTGGCTTCTGCATAAACATCCTTGATATCGGCAGCGAGGGCCGCTTTTTCTTCTTCAAGGCGTTCGATACGTTCAATGAAAGAGCGCAGGTGATCGCCTGCAATTCCGCCGACTTCAGCCATAGTTTGATCCCTTGTTGGTCTATGTAATAAATCTGTTGAGGCGAAGATAAACAGCTCGCTTGCGACATGCAAGTTTGTTCGACATATACGAAAGGATAAAAAAAATCGCTATTCGGGCTGTGAACCTACCTCTTTCGCTTGCGTCAGGCTTGGATTTTGTGCAATCAATCAAAGGAGATAAGGAAAACAAAACGGGGTTGAAGTCCAGTGGCTCGTTATCATCTTGAACGACTTTCCGTCATGTTGGTGGAAGACAATGCATTTGTACGCGATACAATGGCGAATCTATTGCGCTCATTTGAAATTCGCAAACTCGTCACCTGTGAAAACGGGGTGCAGGCAATCGATTTTCTGAAGTCGGCAGGGGGACCCAATAATCCGGGTGGTGTGGACTTGATTATTTCCGATTTGATCATGTCACCAGCAAACGGTTTGTTGTTGTTACGCTGGGTACGTGCTGCAAAAGAATCGCCCAATCGGTTTATGCCTTTTATTATGATGAGCGGGGCTGCGGATAATGATTATGTCAATGCAGCCCGTGATATGGGCGTGTCGGAATTTCTGGCCAAGCCTTTTTCTGTAGATAGTGTTTATAAGCGCCTGATGGAATTAATCGACTTTCCGCGCCAGTTTGTCACAACGCATAACTATCATGGGCCGGATCGTCGTCGTCGTAATGAACCTGCCCCCAATAATGTGGAACGGCGTGAAACGACAGATGATGATATTACAATCGTTTATTCCGGTGAAAAGAAAAAAGCCAAAACGGATTCCGGTGTCTGGTATTTCCGTCTTCCCAACCGTTTGAAAGACAAGGTTGGTGGAATGGGGATGAAAGGCGGTGGTTCATTGCCGCAAGACTTGCTGGATCAGGCTGAACAGGAACTGGAACGTTCTTCTGCAAGCTTCCATGATTGGGCGCTGGAATATCTGTCTCAATTGTCCAACCTTTGTACCGAAGCCCTCTTGGCACCGGGGGCACGCGGGGATCACTTCCATAAAATTAACCTGCTTGCCCACGAATTGCGGGGGCAAGGCGGGACCTTTGGGTATCCGCTGATTTCA
The DNA here is from genome assembly GCA_965230775.1 of Terasakiella sp. Lineage (GTDB taxonomy): Bacteria > Pseudomonadota > Alphaproteobacteria > Rhodospirillales > Terasakiellaceae > Terasakiella. The sequence goes on along the minus strand of CBDDLQ010000006.1, from coordinate 1,421,993 downwards.
ATCTTCGGCAAGATGCTCTACGAATGTACGGTGGAAGGCTGTAAGGAAACGGATGCGGCTGTTGAAGTGGTCAAAGCCCATATTGATGCCATGCGTGCTGTTTTGCGTGAAAAAATCATGGGAGATGGCGGTGTCTTGGGCCGTGAATTACTGCAAGGTTTACAGTTAGCGGTCAAAGAGAAAACCGGACAAATCCTGAAAGTGGATGATCAGGACCAAGGTTGGTAAACAATATTTTTTTGATTGAAAAGGGTCGGAGGTTTCTCCGGCCCTTTTTTTATTTGTTCCAAAATATTGAGGATGAAGAAAAGACAGGGTTGACAGCAAAATATTAATTAAGGATAAATTATATCCGTAATTAATATTTAAAAGGATCCCCCCTATGTCTAATCGACTGAATCATTTTGAAACCTCTCCGGCAATTTTGGAAAAAATGGCGGCGTTCTCTATGGCAACCAAGCAGGAAACCTCCCTTGACCAGACTTTGTTGCATCTCGTGGATATTCGCGTTTCCATGTTAAATGGCTGCGCGTTTTGTTTGGATATGCACGTCAAGCAGGCCAAAATTTATGGGGAGCGTGAATTGCGTTTGTATCATTTGAGTGCATGGCGGGAATCAACCTTGTTTTCTGATCGGGAACGCGCTGCCTTGGCATGGGCGGAAGAAGTAACCAGATTACCGGACGAGGGTATTTCGGATGCACTTTATGAGGAAACGCGGGAACATTTTTCAGAGAAAGAATTGTGTGATCTGAACTTTGCAGTTATGGCGATCAATAGCTGGAACCGATTGGCCGTCCCCTTCCAAGCCGTACCGGGGTCAGCGGACGAGGCATTCGGTCTGACAAAAGCCGGTTTGGTTTAACGAATTCTATGGAATGGACGATCCTCAACCAGATAGGGGATCGTCTTTCTTTTGCATTGAATATTAGGTACAAGGAAGGAGGCTTTGATCGAAATCAGGAAAACAGCGATGATTTTAAAGAACCAAGTAGAATGGGCATTACATTGTTGTGCCGTTATCGCCGCCTTACCGGAAGGAAAACGGATTTCGACCAAAGCATTGTCCGAGTTCCACGGTGTGCCAAAAGAATATTTGTCCAAAGCACTTCAGGCAATTTCGCAAGCCGGTTTGGTTGAAGGCACGCTTGGTCCTAAAGGTGGCTATCGGCTTGCTCGTCCCGCACAAGAGATCAGTTTTTTAGATATTGTCGAAGCCGTAGAAGGCAGACGCAATACGTTTAACTGTACAGAAATCCGAGGGAATAACCCTTGTCTTGAAGAAAAAAGCAAGCCCGCCAAACCCTGCGCGATTGCCCGTGTGATGTGGAATGCGGATGAGGCCTGGCGCGATCAGTTACGGGCGGTTACTTTGATGGATTTACAAGAAACATTGCTGCGTGATATCCCTCGTGAAGAGCTGGAAAAAAGTGCTGAATGGCTTTTGTCACAGTAAGTATATTATAATCCACGCACGGTTTCAGACTTTAACCAGTGAGTAACCGCCTGACAGGCCTCCAGATCATTCGCACCGTCTTCTTTGGCTTGGTTAAAGACTTTTATCTGGCGATGTGAACTGGTGCCGCGTGCCAAAATATCACGCAAACTGTGGAGTTCTTCTGTGCAGTTCAGGGCTTCTGCATCGTCTTTAAGCATTTCTATCAATTCTTCCAAAAGGTCTTTGAAATCAACCAAAGTCCCTTTACCGAAATCCACAAGCCCTTCATCCAGTCCATAGCGTTGGGCCCGCCAGCGGTTTTCATCAATTAACATTGTACGATAGGTGCGCCAGCGTTGGTTATTGCGACGCAGACGATAGAGCATGCGCAGCAGGCATTGGAAAAGACAAGCAATAGCGATGGCGTCATCCAATGTGGTGCAGACGTCGGTGATGCGCATTTCCAATGTGGGGAATTTCACTGCTGGGCGCACGTCCCACCACAACATGGTTGCATCCTTAATCATTCCAACGTCGATCAAGGCATCGACGTGTTTTTGATATTCGCTATAACTGTCAAAAAGTTCGGGTAATCCTGTGCGCGGCAGTTCGTCAAATACACTTAAACGATAACATTTTAAACCTGTATCATGGCCCCGCCACATGGGGGATGAGGTACTGAGGCACAAAAGGTGTGGCAGGAAATAAGATACCTGATTCATCAGGTCGATGCGCAAATCATCATCATCGATCCCCACATGGACATGCATGCCGGAAATAATTAAACGGCGTACGACCGCCTGCATATCTTGGGCAAAGGTATGGTAACGTTCTGCATCCGTATGGGTTTGTTCCCCCCATTCCGCATGGGGATGTGTTGAGGCCGCAATGGGGGCGACACCAAATTTTTGTCCGATATCGGCAACGCTTTGACGAAGCCATGCCAATTGGGTACGGGCTTCTTTGACATCTTTACAGACACGGGTGCCAACTTCGACTTGGGATTGCAGGAACTCAGGTCGCACCAGATCTTTTAATTCTGTCTGCAAAGCGGCCATGAGATCATCCAGTGAGCGGGTCGCAAGATTGCCTGTCTCACAATCGACCATCAGATATTCTTCTTCTATGCCAATGGTCCAGCTGGGTTCACGAACGGACATCAGTTGCCTCAGTAATGTTTAACGTTGAAAATGGAACGATCTTTGAAAATTTCCAAGAGGGCGTTACTTAAAATATCGCCCCATTCCTGTTGTTTCTTGGGTGTGTCGATTAAATCCTGTCGCAATTCGATGGCACAGTAGGGCAAGCCGGGGGCCGCGCCGTGCAAATCGATTGAATAGGCATCTTCCCAACCGGAATAAGGGACATTATCCCCGACAATCAAGCCGGTTTCACGGCTTAAAATTTCAATTAAGGGGCTGGCAAGACGTGGGTCGCGTTTCCAAAGAATAGAGATATGCCACGGGCGGTCTTCTTCGCGCGACATCAATTCCGGGGTGAAGCTGTGAACGGAAAACAAGGCAGGCGGTGTGCCTTTTCGCCACAGATGGGCACCTGTTTCGGTAATGGCATGGTGATAAGGCCAGAAGACAGCTTCGCTGCGTTCGACTTGCTGGCTTTCGCTTAGACAATGGTTAGCAGGAACGGTGATCCCATCACTGATTTCCGGGATGGAGGACGGGTCACCGGGTTGGCGGTTACAATCGATAACAAGACGGGAATAGTTACAAAGCACAGCCGGTGCATTTAATTTTTCAGACATCGTACGTGTGACACCAGCCGCACCGATATCAACGGCAATGTGATAACTCAGCTCTTTTTCACTTAATCCCATATTATCTAGCTTTTCAGGAATGCGGTTGCTGGCATGGTCACAGATCAGCAACAAAGGTGTATCGCCTTCCTGATTGAGGATTTCATAAGGGGCCGGATCGTGCGCGCCGAGAAGCGGCTCGAATGTAATTTCATTTTCGTTCTTCATTTTTCCAACTATACAGGAGAGTGCTGTAAACTCATAAATATTGTTCGGTGGATTGACTGTTCTTTTGCTTTCTGCGCGAAAGTCGGTATATATAGGGCCTATGGGGAATATATAAAGGAGAAGGTCATGGAGGAGAAATCGAATTCAGGTAGTGCAAAGGCAAAAAGCGGCCTGCTGTCCGATCGTGTTGCTGCCCGTATTATGGCTATGATTGCCGATGGTGATTTGTCTCCGGGTGAACGCTTGCCGGGTGAACGACAACTTGCCGAAAAAATGGGGGTTAGTCGGGTGTCGGTGCGTGCGGCCTTGCAGAGTTTGAAAGCACAAGGCTTTCTGGAAGCCGTACAAGGTGGCGGGACGCGTATTCTTGCGGCTGCCGGTGATATGTCCTCGCCGTTGGGGGAACTGGCAAAAGTAAAAGAACAGAACCTGCATGATCTGGCTGAAATTCGCGCCTTATTGGAAGTTTGGGCAGCACGGCGTGCTGCGGAACGAGCAACGGACGATCAGATTGCTGATTTAAGCAATGCCTTGGAAAAACAGCGCCAGCAAAAAGGCTCTGCTGCCCCAAAAGACAAAGCTTCACAGGAGTTTAATTTCCATTATATGTTGGCGCGTGCGTCCGGCAGTGCGGTTTATATGCATATCATGGATGTCATCCGCGATATCATTGCCTCCAGTCTTGAATTTCACCAATATGATCTGTTTCAGGAACCGGCAGAGGATGGTTTGGCACTTGCCCAGCATAAAGATGTGTTGGAAGCTATTAAATCACGCGACGGCTTGGCAGCCAAGGTGGCGATGCGTTCGCATTTGAGCTGGGTGCTCGATTCCTATGAGAATGAGCGTGAACGCCTGAATTCAGAGGTCAGTAAAGTCGATCAATAACCTGTTCAGAACGTTGAAAAAAGGGGCTTTATACGAAGGCCTCTTTTTTTAGGCTTGATTATTGGTGCGCTGCAACATATATTTATGCAGTGCAGCAATGAACGATAGAGTCATCATAAAAGGAAGCTGTCGTACACCAAGGGGAGTTTCGAAATCTGACTGTTTTACAGGAGGGTTAAACATGGCGAAACTCATGTTTACTGACGAAGAACTGGCCTTGTTTCAAGCCCGGTTTGAACAAAACAAAAACTGGTTGCAGTGGGTGCGTGTCACCAATCGTGACGGTTTGGATATCTTAAGCCTCGACATTGGCGGTCAGGATAAGAAAACAGTGCGTATGACCAAAAAAGAAGGTCAGGGCTATCTTGCCAAATGTGTGGATGAATGGGGCCTTGCGGTCGCCAGCGATTTCGAAAGCCTGCTCGACAGCGTGGACGAGGGCAAGAACGCGCATTGAATTGAAAACACCCCGATCATGGATCAGGGTGTCGGATTATGTTGTTTATGATATCTCAGTAAGGATATCTACATCACACTTTGATTCTAATAATTTCATCTATAGACTACTTGTGGTTATGCCAATTTCTTGAATGGCATCTTTGAATGATTTATCAAGCTTTATAGTACCTGTTGTAGAACCCGCTTGATTTTGCCCTATTATCCGATACTTTAAAATACTTCCGGTTAGCATTTCTTTGATGATTTTTTGTGCTTTGTCGCCTGTAGTTGCGGTATATGGAGACATAATTTGAGTGATGTTATTCATCATTTGTTTCTGCACTTTTTCCAGTGCAGGCATATTAGGGGTTTTCATTGTAGGATAAGCAGGACTTAATGTAATAGGAGTTTCTTCTGGGGAGATCGTCCATGCAGGGTTTGTATCAATTCTAAGCTGAACTGTGCCTGTTGGGATTTTATATATGCCGCCTGAACGAATGCCAACAAAAACGTCTTTGTTACTGACTCCAACGAAAGGATAGAATTTTAGAGATTTAGTAAACACAATATTATTAGTTTTCCATTCTCCTACAGTAACCATTTTTGTATGTTGGTCTGTAAATTCGTCAATTGAATGTACGGCGTGCCAAGTTTTACACCCGGATAATCCAACTATTAGTAGTAATATCGGAAATAGTCTCAACATTTACATTCCCCACGTCAGTTGGAAACTCTATAGTTAATATTCAAAGTTTAAATAAACTTTTATTCGCTATAACGAACCACTTCACCTTGTTTGTTACAGGTGGGAAGGGCCAGTTCGACAAACAGGTCTGTCAGGACTTCCGGTGATTTCAGGCTTTCAGGGTTTTCGCCCGGGTAGGCTTGCGCGCGCATGCGGGTACGTGTGGCGCCGGGGTCAATCAGGTTGGCTTTGATATTGGTTTTATTCAGCTCCATAGACCAGGTCTGCACCATATTTTCCAGTGCAGCTTTTGAAACGGCATAAGCCGCCCAATAGGCCCGTGGTGCTTTAGTCGTGCCGCTGGACAGGAAAATCGCGCGTCCAGCATCTGATTGTTTTAATAAGGGTTCCATAGAACGAATGAGACGGAAATTCGCTGTCACATTGGTATCCATAACCTCGTTCCACATTTTGACTTTCAAATGGGACATGGGCGTGAGGTCACCTAAAAAGCCAGCATTGCCGACCAGAATATCGATTTTGCCAAAACGATCATAAAGGGCTTGGCCCATCTGGTCGATCTTGTCAAAGTCGCGCAGGTTCATGGGAACCAATGTCGCTTTTCCACCCAAGGCCTGAATTTCATCATCGACTTCTTCCAAGGCAGCAATGGTGCGGGCAATCAAAATGACATGGGCGCCTTCAGCAGCATATCGTAAAGCAATGGCACGCCCGATTCCACGCGAAGCCCCGGTGATAACAGCAATGCGGCCTTCTAATGCTTTTGTCATTTCTTATTTGCCTTTCTCAGCCAGCAGGGGAAGGGAAGGTTGCTTGTCGTCGGCAACCTCGTCATCGTGGTCTTGCAGACGGGTCGGATATTCCCCGGTGAAACAGGCATCACAGAACTGTGGGCTGTCATTGTTGCGTTTGGCTTCGCCAACTGCGCGGTACATACCGTCGATGGAAATAAAGGCAAGGCTGTCTGCGCCGATGATTTTTGCCATTTCTTCTACGTTATATTGACCAGCCAGCAATTTTTCGCGGCGTGGTGTGTCGATACCATAGAAACAAGGCCATGCTGTCGGCGGGCTGGAAATACGCATATGAACTTCGGCAGCCCCGGCATGGCGCATCATATCGACAATTTTCTTTGATGTCGTTCCGCGCACGATGGAATCATCGACCAGAACAATACGTTTACCTTTGACGGAGGCAAGGTTCGCATTATGCTTCATCCGTACACCCAAGTGACGGATTTCTTGGGTTGGTTCGATAAAGGTCCGCCCGACATAATGGTTACGGATAATACCCAGTTCAAACGCAACATTCGCTTCAGCGGCATAACCGATGGCCGATGGCACACCGGAATCGGGGACCGGAACAACCATATCGACATCGACACCGCTTTCACGGGCCAGTTCTGCGCCGATGGCTTTACGAACTTCGTAAACGCTACGATTTTCAATCAAGGAATCGGGGCGAGCAAAATAAATATATTCAAAGACACAGAAGCGACCTTTTTGTGGACCAAACGGTTTGATCGACTGGATACCGTCTTTATTTATGATAACGACTTCGCCCGGTTCCACATCGCGTACAAAATCGGCACCAATAATATCAAAGGCGCAAGATTCAGAGGCGATAATATAGGTATCGTCTAATTTCCCGATGGCAAGGGGGCGCACACCATTAGGGTCGCGCACACCGATCATGCTGTCTTTGGTCATCGCCACAAGGGAATAAGCGCCTTCGATCTGGCGCAGCGCATCAATGATGCGGTCTTCCACCGTTGCATAAAGGCTGACGGCGACAAGATGGACAATGACTTCGGTGTCCATGTCGGATTGGAAAATACAGCCGCGACGTACCAAGGTGCGACGCACGGCCTGTGTATTGGTCAGGTTGCCGTTATGGGCAATCGCGAGGCCGCCAAATTCGAATTCTGCAAACAGGGGCTGAACGTTGCGCAAGACTGTGCCACCGGTTGTGGCGTAGCGCACATGGCCAATGGCTGTGTTTCCCTTAAGCTGGTCAATCACCGCACTTTCAGAGAAGTTGTCTCCGACCAGTCCCATACCTTTGTGGGAATGGAACTGTTGACCATCAAAAGAAAAGATACCGCAGGCTTCTTGACCTCGGTGTTGCAGGGCGTGCAGGCCAAGGGCAGCGTGCGCGGCAGCGTCTTTATGGTCGTAAATACCGAAGACGCCGCATTCCTCATGGAGCTTGTCGTCGTCGAAAGGGTTGGTGCTCATCAGGTCGATATCGGTCATGGCTTCTCGATGCTCGTCATAGGCCCTATTGGGCGTTGCGGATAAGACGGTCCAGATTATTGCGTTCCTGTTGGTCGTATCCTTGTGGGTCCGTGGGTGGGGTTGTATCCGATTTCGCGTTCGGGGTCAGTATTTTTTCGAAGGTTTTTTGCAGTTCGATCGCGTTATTGGTTTTATCGCGGGTATCATCCGCTTTTTTCTTAATCTCATCCGCTGTATCGCTGGGAACCAGTCCTTTTAAGAAGGACGTGCCTTGTTCGATCAGGGGCATGGTTTTCGCGTCCCGCATCCAGTTGGGTTGTTTATCTGCCGGCAGCATCCATTCGATTGCCCCGTAAAGCAGACAAACGATAATCACGCCGCGCAACAATCCAAAAACAAAGCCAAGGCTGCGGTCCAACGGGTTTAGCGCACTGCCTTGAACTTGTTCCGCCACCAGTTTGGTCACAATGGTCAGGACAATCAGGGCAATGATAAAGGTGCCTGCCCCGGCGACAATATCGGCAATAAATTCAGTTTGGATCAGATCACGTACATAGGGGCGAACATACGGAAAACCGTAAAGCGCACCAAAAGCGGCGCCAACCCAGGAACCGATGGAAAGAACTTCGTGAACAAATCCGCGCGATAAGGCCAACAGTCCAGACAAAAGCAGAATCACAAAGACAACAATGTCTGTGATGCTGATGGGCAGGTTTTCCATTCAATAAGGCTCCGTTTTCCTTTGGGTCTATTTATCCTTCATCGGGAAGAAAGACAACAGTTCTTGTACGTGTCCGATCTCCCAAACTTCAAGGCCACTGTCTTTCAGGCCTTTATCCTTATCTTTTTTATTGCGTTTTTGGCGTTCCGGGATGATGGCGCGTGTAAAGCCCAGTTTTGCAGCCTCTTTCAGGCGCGATTCCATTTGTCCGACGGCGCGGACTTCACCGGATAAGCCGATTTCACCAAAAATAACCGTTTCTTGGGGAACCGCAACCCCGCTGAGAGAAGACGCAAGTGCGGCCGCGACAGCCAAATCTGCAGCAGGTTCGGCAATTTTCAATCCGCCTGCAATGTTAAGATAGACATCATTGCCGCCCATGCCAAGGCCGCAACGGGTATCAAAAACCGCCATGATCATGGCAAGGCGTGAACTATCCCAGCCGACGACGGCACGCCGCGGCGTGGCAAGGGCGGACGGGGACAGCAGGGCTTGAACCTCAACCAACATGGGGCGGGATCCTTCAATCCCGGCAAAAACACAAGACCCGGTGACGTCACCTTTACGATCGGACAGGAACAGGGCAGATGGGTTAGGAACTTCTTGCAAACCGCCTTCGGTCATTTCAAACACGCCGATTTCATCGGTTGCGCCAAAACGGTTTTTAACCCCGCGCAAAATACGGAACTGGTGCCCGCGATCGCCTTCGAAATACAGCACTGTATCCACCATATGTTCCAGCACACGTGGGCCGGCGATTGTCCCTTCTTTGGTGACATGACCGACAAGGAACAGCACAAACCCCTGTCGTTTGGCATGACGGATCAATTCATTGGCGGATGATCGAACTTGGGAGACTGTTCCCGGTGCGCTGTCCAGCGTATCAATATAAAGGGTTTGAATGGAATCAATCACGACCACATCGGGTTTTTCATCTTCTAGCGTGGTCAGGATGTTACGCACATTGGTTGCTGAGGCTAACTTGACCTTGGATTTTTCATGACCAAGACGACGGGCACGCAAACGAACTTGATCGATCGCTTCCTCGCCGGAAATATAGGCTGCATTGTAGTCTTTAGATAACGATGCCATGACTTGCAGCAAAATGGTGGATTTGCCAATCCCCGGATCACCACCGACCAAAATCACGGAACCGGGCACAAGGCCGCCCCCGCAAACTCGGTCAAATTCCCCGATACCTGTAATACGGCGCGGCGGTGTTTTTTCTTCCCCATCCAGACTGACAAAATCAATTTTACGTCCTTTAGCCGTACCCATTCCTTTGGGGATGCTCTCCGGGGCGGCTTCTTCGGACAGGGTATTCCATTCATTACAGGACGTACATTGTCCCTGCCATTTATTGTAAGACGCCCCACAGGACTGACAGACAAAAGATGTTTTGGGTTTTGCCATTTAAGAAGAAAGCCTTATCGCCGAAATTAGAATACTGTTTATGGCATAGCGCAGGTAAGGAGGAAAGAGGGAATTACTTACGTTTGAAGGTTTCAACCAATCGATCAATTTCACCGCTTTTGACAAGATGATCCATCGTGTTGTTGAGTTGCGGTAAAACCTCAATCAGAGGTGAGAGTTTCGAGATTGCAAAATATCCCGCCGTTTGTGATTTATATATCAAGGATGTTTTGCGTAAATGTGTACAATTTTCTTTTTCGGACAGGATATAATCCATAACCAGTTCTGTGCCGACAAAAGCATCCAGACGATTAACGCAGACAAGTTTTAGGCCATTTGATGTTCCATTGGTCGGGATTTTTTGTATTCGGGTGTCCTGATCAAATTCCGGGAATGTCGTGGCCCCGCGTGCAACGCCGATACGATATCCATACAGGTCTGAAATACGTTTGATATCATTCATACGGGCCGGATTGTAATAGATAACTTTATTGGTATGGGATTGGTATGGCGGTTCGATAAAAGCAAGATATTCTTCGCGGTTTCCCTGTTTAAGCAATCCTGTTTTCAGATCAAGCGCGCCCATTTGCAGTTCACGCAGGCAGCGTTTCAGCGGGCATTTTTGAGGAACAATCCTCAGGTGAATGTCGTGTCGTTTTCCAAGCTCAATAACCAGTTTGTCGAGAATGAGCTTATCCAGTCCGCCTGTCCAGTTTTTACCTTTGGAGGTTTGCCAAGGTGGAAAATGTGAAAAACCGACGCGAACGTCAAAATCTTTTGCGCTTACCTGTTGGCTTAACACAAGGAAAAGAAATAAAAAAGGAAGGATTTGGCCCTCTTTTTGAAAGCAACAACAGACTTTCCTTATAAGTTCAAACATGATTTGGTCCTAAGCTATTTTCTTGGCGGTATGCTTATTAATGGTGCTTACCTCGTATAGGACAGCGTGCAATAAAGGTTGCCCCGCATATCGTTATGATCAAATGAGTGATGCAGTCCACGGCGGTATTGATGGGTTGTTGCAACAATGTCGATGCAGGATTTGTTGTTACTACGATGCCCGGTTGGTTCTTTGCGACAAATACGCAGGGTCATTCCATTGTTGTCTAGGCTAACCCACAGGGATGTTGTCTTTTGATCTTGCACCGAGTCTATATCAATTGGTTTGCTTTCACCGCGCACCAGGGTAAAACCGACAGGTTCGCCATCGCGCCAGCCGGGTTTAAAATCAATAACGGCCTTTTCCAGAACGCACTGAATGACATCGCCGTACCGGGCATGGCGATATTTGTAATCGATGCGGTCTTGATAGGCTTGTTCTTCCATAGTCTGACGTAAACGTTCTGCTTCGGCGCGGGCTTCACGTTCCATGCGCTTTTGTTCATCAATCTCGGCTTGTTGACTGCGGGCCTGAAATTGCTGATCGGGGCTTAAACGCATCCATTCTTCTTCGCTCATTCCCAAGGGATAGCTGTTTAAGCATCCTGTCAAGAGAAGGAGAAAAGAGGAAGCAATCAGGAAGCGACGCATGTGATGTTACTTTCGAACCGCCATTTCAATGGGACCATCGGCGCGCCCATTGATGAATTGCTGAACATAGGGATTATCACAATCATCAATGCTGCCTGCCGGGCCTTGCCAGATGATTTTCCCTTGATAAAGCATGGCAATGCGATCCGCGATTTTGCGTGCACTTGCCATGTCATGTGTGATGGACAGGCCGGTGGACCCCAGCTCGCGCGTGACTTTGACAATCAGGTCGTTAATGACATCGGCCATGATCGGGTCCAACCCGGTTGTAGGCTCGTCAAAAAAGATAATTTCAGGATCACCCGCAATGGCACGGGCCAGACCGACCCGTTTTTGCATACCGCCTGATAATTCGCTTGGATAAAGGTCTGCAACCTCAGCCGGCATGCCAACTTGGGCGAGTTTTTCAATGGCGAGTTCTTTGCCTTGTTTGCGCGTGATGGTCTTGTCAGCAATGGGGCCAAAGGCGACATTTTCCCAAACGGGTAGGGAGTCAAACAACGCCCCGCCCTGAAACAGCATGGAAAATTTATGATTGACCCGTTCGCGATCACGCGAGCCCAAGCCAACAACGTTTTCACCGTCGACTTCGATGGTGCCGCTGTCCGGTTCCATCAGGCCGAGGGTACATTTCAATGTGACGGATTTCCCGGTTCCTGACCCGCCGATAATGACAACGGATTCACCGGGCATAACATCCAGATCAAGGCCGTTTAAAACGGTTTTGGGGCCGAAGGCTTTATGCACATTGCGCAGGCGGATTTTTGGAATATCGCTCATTTGTCAAAAAACATCATGGTGAGAAGGTAATTGAAACACAGGATGAGGATGGAGGCGGAAACCACCGCATCCGTCGTCGCCTTGCCGACGCCTTGTGCGCCGCCTTTGGAAGTATAGCCGTGATAGCAGCCCATCAGGGTAATGATAAAGCCGAAGACGGCTGCTTTAACAAGACCGGAAACCACATCCATATTTTCCATAAATTCCCACGTGGACTGGATGTAGTTGGAGGCATTGAAACCCAATTGATAAACGGCAACCAGATATCCGCCTAAAACGCCGATGATATCCCCGATCAAAACCAGTAATGGCAACATGGTTATGCCAGCCAGAATACGGGGCACAACCAGATATTTAAACGGGTTGGTCGATAGTGTGGTCAAGGCATCAACCTGTTCTGTGACACGCATGGTGCCCAGTTCAGCAGCCATTGAGGCACCGATCCGCCCTGTTACCATCAGACCCGCCAGTACAGGACCAAGTTCGCGGGTGATGGAGAGTACCACGACATTGGCAATCGCGCCTTCTGCCGAAAAACGGGAAAACCCGGTGTAGCTTTGCAGGGCAAGAACCATCCCGGCAAAGACGGTTGTTAATCCAACAACAGGGAGCGAGAAATAGCCGATTTCAATCATCTGGCGCAAAATAGCCCGTGGATAGAAAGGCGGGCGAATACAGTGGGACAGGGCCGTCAGGGTAAAGAGGACCAGACGACCGACCGAGCCAAAAAATTTCAGAACATAATGCCCGATAGGCTGTAGAAAATTCATTTGTTATTTTGTCCCTATCCCTTGTAGACCCGCTTGTAACGACGACCTAGCGATGTCAAAATTTCATAGCCGATTGTCCCCGCCCAGTGCGCCAAATCATCCGGCGTATTGTTGGGGCCGATGACATCGACATACTGGCCTTCTTCGCATTCCATTCCACTGACATCAATACCAATGGCATCCATAGATACACGACCGACAACCCGTGCGGCTTGTCCATTGACATAAACGGTGGCCTTGGAACTGAGGCTGCGTAAGTACCCATCGGCATAACCTACGGCGATTGTTGCCAGTTTTTGACCTGCATGCAACTTATAAGTGGCACCATATCCAACGCTTTGTTGAGTGTCAATCTCATGCAGCTGTATGACCTTGCCTTGTAAGTGTACAGGGTTTTGCATCGGGTTGGCGGTATGTGGTGTCGGGTTGATTCCATATAGGGAACATCCTGGTCGCCCAAGGTCGAAATGGGCCTTTTCCCCGAGAAAAATACCGGAGGAATTACACAGGCTGGCCCGTTTATGTTCAATCTGTTGGACCGCTTGTGCAAAGGTTTCGATTTGATGAGTGCTTAAAGGATGGTCTCGTTCATCGGCACAGGTGAAATGGCTCATTAACACATCAGTGTTTAAACCGGATGGGATTTGTGCGATGTCTTTGGGGGCGATTCCCAACCGCGTCATACCGGTATCCACCTGAATGTCGGCACGGGCACGATTTTGCCAATCCTGAATTTGTTCAAGGCTGTTTAAAACCGGAATAAGGTTATGTGTTGTGTAAACATCTGCGGCGCCTTTAAACAGACCGCCAAGGATATGAATATCGGCGTCCGGCAAAATATGGCGCAATTCGACGCCTTCATCAGGCAGGGCAACAAAAAAGGTACGTGCGCCCGCATCCCACAAAGCTTTTGAAACCGGTTCAATACCCAGACCGTAGGCATCGGCCTTGACCACCACGGAACAATCCTTGCCGTTTAATTCATCGCACAAGCGGCGATAGTTGGCTTGAATGATGCTGAGATCAATGCTCAGCAATCCGCCTGCGGTTTCAAACATTAAAGCCTCGTCTCAGGGTTAATAGTCGGGGATATGTTCTTCGTCCAGATCACCGAACTGGGTAAATTCGCCTTTGAAGTAAAGCGGGATATTGGCCAGCGGGCCGTGACGTTGTTTTGCGATAACAACTTCAGACCTGTTTTCCATCTCTTCCTTGCGTTGTTCCCACATCTGATGGCGTTCCGCAAATTTGTCGTCACCTTCGCTCTCACGTTTTACAGGTTCACTCCGATCCAGATAATAAAATTCCCGATAGATGAACATAACGACGTCGGCGTCTTGCTCGATGGAGCCGGATTCACGCAAGTCGGACAGTTGCGGGCGTTTGTCTTCACGCTGTTCCACCGCACGCGAAAGCTGGGAAAGCGCAATGACAGGGACTTCCAATTCTTTGGCAAGCATTTTCAACCCCCGTGTGATTTCCGAGATTTCATTCACACGGTTGTTTTTGGTTTCCGGGCTACCGGAGACAAGCTGTAAATAGTCAACAATGATACAATCCAGACCATGTTGGCGTTTCAAACGACGCGCACGTGTGCGTAAGGCACTGACGGTTAGACCCGGCGTATCATCAATATAAAGCGGTGTATCCATCAATTCTTGCGAGGCCGCAACGGTGCGTTCAAATTCCTCGTTGGACATTTCACCTTTACGCATGGCGCTGGAATTGACCGCGCAAGCCTGTGACAGGATACGACCTGCGAGCTGCTCAGCCGACATCTCAAGGGAATAGAAACCGACAACGCCGCCTTCTTTGCCATGTGAGCGTTTATAGGCATAGGCCGCGTTATAGGCGATACAGGTGACAAGGGCGGTTTTCCCCATAGACGGACGACCTGCAAGGATCAACAGATCGGACTTGTGCAGACCGCCAAGCGCCTTATCAAGGTCACGCAGACCTGTCGTGACACCAGCCAGGCCACCGCCGCGTTGGTGAGCGACTTGTGCTTGCTGGATGGCTTCAAACAGAGAATCGCGGAAACTTTTAAACCCGCCTTCAACTTCCCCCATAGAGGCAAGATTGAACAAGGCCTGTTCCGCAGACTGGATTTGATCCACAGCATTGGTGGTGACTTCACCGCTATGGGCCTTATTGACCATTTCTGTTCCCAGATGGATCAATTCGCGCTTGATATAAAGATCGTAAATAATACGTCCATATTCCGCTGCGTTGATAATGGTCACGGCAGAAGCCGCCAGTTCCACCAGATACTCGTTTCCGCCGATTTCGCTGAGTTGCTGGTCGCGATCAAAGAAGTTGCTGAGGGTGATCGGATCGGCAATCTGTCCGCGTTCCATCAATGCGATACAGGCGGCAAAAACTTTGGTATGGATGGGATCAGCAAAATGTTCCGGGCGTAAAAATTCCGAGACTTTATCATAAGCCTTGTTGTTTGCCATCAAGGCACCCAGCAGGGCTTTTTCGGCTTCAAAGTTACAAGGCGGTGTGCGGAATCCTTCGATTTCCAGCGTGTTTTTCTTTCGGGCAGGCAGCCATTCCGTCTGGGTAGCAGGGGGCTGGATTTCAGCCTCTGCCAACTGGATATCACGATCTATATCCGGGGTGTCAACGGGCGCATCCTGCGGGTCCATTTCATCTGGACCGGCGGCATAGTCGTCGGGATCGGCCAGCGGTGGCTCATCGGCCCCGCCAAAAGGAATATCGTCGTCGGAATGTGTCATGGTCACGTTATAACACGCTTGTTCACAGAGTGAATATATTTGTTACATGAGTTTGTGATTTCCGACGACGATTTTTTGAGAAAACCGTTTTCAGGTTTCTATAACCTCAACCCCTTGCATCATGCCCATATCTTCATGCATCAGGTTATGGCAGTGGAAAACATATTTTCCGGTGAAGTCCAGAAAACGGGTTCTGAATTTAATGCGTTGGAAAGGTGGAAATTCCATCGTGTCCAGCCATGTGCCCGGATCAATGCCCCCCCCAGACACAACCTGAAACGGATTAACATGGATATGGAAGGGGTGGGGGTAGGCTGTATGGTTGTAAACTTCCCATTCTTCCACCGCATTTAGTGGAACTTTCCATGTATCGTCACAAGAAAAAGGCTGATTATTGATGGTGAATTTGGGATGTTCTCCATAGACAAAATCAAAATCAAGACGACGCCCGAAGGTAACTTCACTTTCCGAGATCGGGGTTAGTTCCGGCGCAGTAGGCAGGGGGCCTGCGTATAGCGACATATCAGGAACGGCTTCGTCTTCAACAATTACAGTTGCCAGTGTGCCGTAGTCGGGACCACCAACCAGAAAATAGGTGCCGGGGTCGAAACCTTTGACCAGAATATCGGCCCGGTTACCCGCAACCATATAAAGGCTTTCGATTTCTTTGGTGGCGGGTAATGGGTTTCCATCACGACAAAGCAATGTCATCGGCATTGTTGTGGTATAGCGATAGGTCTGGATAGACAGGTTGAACGGCACCATATGGCTGGCATTCACCAAACGCCAACGTTGCACCTGGCCTTTTTTAATGCGGATAACAGGCTGATATTGCCCGTTGATATAGGCCTTGTCTTCGTTGTTTAAGATGCTGAAACTTTCACATTTTCCTTCTTCGTCAAAGCGTTGGGTCTGGATGAAAATGACTTTTTCTTCTGCTGCCTTGATTTCGGGGATATCGTCCAGCTCACCACGTACAATCAGACAACCTGCCATACCACTGGCGACCTGCATGGCGGTCGAGCCATGAACATGGGCATGATAGAAATAGGTGCCCGGTGGATGGGTCTTAGGAATGTGGTATTCGTAATCAAAATGTTCCCCTGATTGCAGGGTGATAAAGATATCGTCTGCCGGTTTTTTGGGGGAGACATGCAGGCCATGCAAATGCATGTTGGTGACGTTAAACCCGCGCGGTGTGTTGTCGATACTGGGATCGGGTTTGGTCAGGCACAGGCCGTCATAGGGACTGAATGGCAGATCGTTACGCAGCCTGAGCTTTAAGGTATCGCCTGCGCGCACATCCAGTGTATTGCCCAACGGTTTGTTGTTGTAACAGCGTAGGAAAACGTCTTTACCCGCCAGTTTGAAGTTTCCCATCCGGGCGATGACTTTGGTATTGAGTGCCCCGTCTTTGGATCGTTCAACTTCGGGCTGACGCAAGGGTTCACCCGTATAAATCCATCCGGGGGTGGCTGTGCAGGCGCCTAGTCCCATTGCGGTTGCCCCGGCGCCACCGATCCCTTGCAAGAAACGGCGACGCGGCATGTTCAGGAATGAAGTGTTTTTATCGTTCATAGCACCTTGCCCCTTATGCTTGCTGGAATGTTTCGAAAATATGATCGGCGCTGCGCACACTGATGGCCGCAGCGGTGAGGCTGGGGGAAACGGACCCGCTGGTCACATATGTGCCGGTGCCGACGATAAACAGGTTGTTGTGATCGTGGCTGCGACAATATGGGTCCACCACCGATGATTTTGGATCATTCCCCATCCGTGTGGTTCCGGCAATCATGGCCGCACCGCTGGCAATGCCGTGTTTGGCAACATAAGCATCAAAGGCTTTGCGGGTGGGTTTGGTCAGGGGATCGCCATACATATCGGTTTTGGCCCCCAGAGCCCACAACATATCCCATGCCCGCTTCCATGAGATATAGACCCCTTCGACCGAGTATTTGTCAATTTTATAATTGATTTTTGGGCGCGGCAGTCCGGTATCATCCAATTGATCCCATGCGAGTGTCATGCGGTTTTCCGGGTCGGGCAGAACTTCGACAGAATTGTCGAAATAGACTTGGGTTGCCGTTGTGTTAAAGACCTGATTGCGTAACGCAGTCCCGAAGCGGCCTTCTTTAATGGCACGGTCCGCTTCATTAAAGGGACCATTGGTCGGGTCAAATCCGCCATTGATGATGATGGTGGCGATGCTGGCGAAATCTTTGCGAAATTCCCCGTTGCGCAATTGCCAAAAAGCCCCCGTTGCATTGACGGGACCGCGATAGGGATAAACCGGCATCGGGGCATAACCGCCCGCGTTGATACCGACCATGCTCATTAAATTACGGCCAACCTGATCACTGGAATTGGCGACCCCGTGGGGGGCATGTTCATTTTTGGACATTAACAGCAGGCGTGGGCTTTCAATGCCGTGAGCAGCAAGGATAAACAGCTTGGCTTTGGCAACGCCATCTACCGGGTTGTTCGGGTCTTCATAATTTCTAAAACGGATATGATCAATTTTTTGATCTGCACCGACTTCGATATGGCGCACCACATGATTGGTATAAAGTTTGGCCCCGAGGTTTTGCGCTTTTTCCACATGAACGCTGCCATCGTATTTTGCCCCGACAGGACAGATGAAACGACAGCTGGCATTACCGCAACATTGCGGGCGACCATCATAGGGAACGGCATTGCGACAGTGGGGCATGGGGCCGACAGAATCGCCTAGTTTGCGTGCGGCGGCATCGACTTGCTGGTCCAGATAGGTTAAGGGCGTATAGGGCAGGGGATAGGGATGCGGGTTTGGGGCAACCACTGTGTTGTTGCCGGACACCCCCCATGCTTGTTCGACACGGGCGTAATAGGGTTCAAGTGTTTCGTAAGAAATTGGCCAGTCTTCCCCGCGTCCATAAGCGGTTTTCAGTTTGAAATCCTGCGGGTACATGCGTTCGGCATGCCCGGTAAAATGCCAGGACGTCCCACCGACATTGCGTAAATAAAGTGCACCAAAGGCAACACGTTTTAGGGGATCTTTCTCGCCTTTTCCATCCTGAACGTAATAATCGGTCGGGTTTTCTTCGGATGGGATGGGGGCCCAGGGTTCTTTGGGGTAGGGGGAATTTCCGTTTTTAACCGGGCTTGTCTTAAAACGCTGGACGGCTTCTACCCGATCGACAACTGGACCTGAATCGATCATAGCAATTTTCAGGTCTTTGTTTTCTGCATCCGCTTTTTTTGCCAGTTCATAAGCCATCAGACCGCCAAACAGGCCAGCCCCGATGATGACGATATCGGCTTCGATATCGTCATTGATCATTGTATCGTTCATTTATACGCTCCCCGTCCCGCTATAGGGATGTTGCCAATATCCAAAATGTCCACCGCATGTGACGGGCGGTTTGGTGAAGGTACAGGCCTGCCAGACGAGGGCTTCGTCATAGGTAATGACCTCGAATGTGCCTGTTGCAGGACCTGATTTGCGTTCTATGCGCCCGGTGTACCAAACACGGGCGAGTAGACGCGCCTTTTCAAGATAACGCGGCCCCATAAATTTTAGTTTTTTATGGAGGTGCTTTTCTGTTGTTTGGGCAGGTAATTTTGCAAGCACGTCAATCAGGCGCTGCCAGTTTTTGAGATCCTGCGGGCTCGCTCCTTGTGTGAGGGCACGATATATGCGTTGGCCTAATTGAATGTAGGAACGATCCAGTTCAATCCCGCACAGCAAGGAAGATGCCTGTAAAAAGGGCACCATGTCTGATGCACGGGCAACGCTGGAAAAACCGGATGTCAATGCGACAGCCGATGTGCCTGCAACCCCCTGAATAAAACGGCGACGCGATAGATAGGTAAATGAACGGCTGATAAATGCCATTGGCAATCTCCCTCCCAGAATATGTATTTTATCTTTTATTGATTACTTAAGGTTATTATGGAGAGATTAAAATAAAGAAGGCAAGCAAATAATATCAATTATTTATGATATTTATACTCTTTACACTAAATAAATGTATGTAACTTTTGGCTGTATGTCTGGTCAATAAAAAACGCGCCCCATAAAATCAGGGACGCGTTTTTTTAAGCTTCGAGAAGAAGATTCGAGATTATTCGGACACTTCTTCTTCAGCAGCTGTCTCTTCTACTGCTTCTTCAGCAGCTTCTTCGACAACTTCTTCGACTTCAACTTCGTCTTCGTCAGAAGCAATTTTTACAGAGCCTGTTTCTGCCTGAATGACGGCTTCTTCTTCTGTGCGGGCAATGTTTGCAACAACAGTTACAATCACTTCCGGGTGAAGTTTAACGGAAACTTCGTGCAAGCCGATTGTTTTCAGTGCACGGTCGAGAGTCACTTGCTGACGAGAGATGGTGAAACCAGCAGCACTTACGGCTGTTGCAATATCACGTGTGGATACTGAACCGTAAAGCTGGCCCATATCGCCGGCTTGGCGGATAACTGCAACCTTGATGCCGTCGAGTTTGGAAGCAACAGCTTCTGCTTCCTCTTTGGCTTTCAGGTTAGCGGCTTCCAATTGTACTTTTTGCGCTTCGAAGAATTTTACGTTTTCGTCAGAAGCGCGCATCGCTTTTTTCTGCGGCAGCAGATAGTTGCGAGCGTAACCAGGCTTGACAGTGACGAGGTCACCCATCTGGCCCAATTTTTCTACGCGTTCAAGCAGGATAACTTGCATTAGTCATTCTCCTGAAATGGGGGCTGCGAAGGAATTTTTTTTCGCAAACCGATCCATTGTTCAATCAATCCCAATCCTATGACTGGCAGCGCCACCCATATGGACAAGAGCAACAGCAAATAAAAGGCGGCCAATAAAGCACCGGAAAAACGTGTCAATCGCACCAGCTTATGAACCACAGTCAGGCCCAAAGCCAGAAACGGCAATGCCATTACCACTGTCAGGTTACGTGCGACATATTCAATGTCGCCGCTGGCCACCACAGTAACGGTTGCACAAGCCACAAACGCCCAAGATGCGAGGTCCGGCAATGTCAGTTCCCCGTATTTGGGGGAGGGACGTAGTGCTTTGCCCGATTTGGTCAAAACACTTTGTGCCAGAACGGCGTTTATAGTGGTCATCAACATCCACGAAACAAGAACCATCGCCGGGAAGAAGTTGCTCATCTGATCGACGAAACCTTCTTTTTGCTCCGCAGAAAGCGAAGCGGCGATTGTACCTATCAGCGTGGACAAAAAGTCTTTGACCATTTGTACAATACTGTCTGTTGGTGTGATCAAAAAGACCAAAGCCATAACAAACAGTGCGCTGCCGTAACCCGCGAAAGTCACAAGAATGTTGCCCAACGGGAACCATTCTTCACGACCATCTTGGGTGCGGGACGTTAAAGCCAACCTGATCGCAAGCCAACACGGGAGCGTATTCATCACTGCAAAAATTGATCCCGATAAGGGACCCCCCAGCAATGTGGCAAATACGATACCAGCGAAGGCGGCAATGGCGGCAGGTTTGCCTCCGTTTCCCAATCCCACCAAAAAAAGTGGGAAAGGCGCCAGATATGCAAGAATAAGAGCCAGACCGGAACCCGTTACCAGCGATAAAGCCAGTATCGCGCTCAGTGCGCCCCCGCCAACAGCGAAGAAAACGACCTTTGTATTTAAAGGGAGTTTTTTGTCTTCACCGAGTTGCATTTCCATGCGCTCCTTTTATGCAAGGTCGAAACCTTGCAAAAACCAAGTTAATTAACTTAGTTGCTGCTGACGTACGGCATCAGGCCCAGGAAACGGGCACGTTTGATGGCGCGAGACAGCTCACGTTGTTTCTTTGCAGAAACGGCCGTGATACGGCTCGGAACGATTTTCCCGCGTTCGGATGTATAGCGTGAAAGCAGCTTTACATCTTTATAGTCGATTTTCGGTGCACCTTCGCCTGTGAACGGGCAAGATTTCCGACGACGGAAGAAAGGACGACGACCAGCCATTAGGATTCTCCCTCTTTTTTGCCGCGACGCGGACGCTCTTCACGACCTTTTTGCATCATGACAGACGGTTCTTCTTCGAGTTCTTCAACGCGAATAACGAGGTGACGCAGTACGTCTTCATTGAGACGCAGCTGACGGTCAAATTCGTCAATAGCAGCAGACGGAGCATCGAGGTTGAACAGAACGTAGTGGCCTTTGCGGTTTTTCTTCATGCGATACGCAATGTTGCGCAGGCCCCAATATTCGCGCTTCGTGACCTTACCGCCGTTTTCTTCGATAACGGACGCTAAAGAGTCTTGCAAACCCTCAACTTGGGCAGCCGAAGCGTCTTGACGTGCAATAAACACGCTTTCATAAAACGCCATAGATATAACTCCCTATGGATTGTCTCAGCCCTTGAAAATACTCCGCATGAGCATTTCTTGCAGGCATAGCCAAAGCCGACCGGCTCCGGCAAGGAGGCAGTTTGAAAGGCGGCAATATACAGAATAATGTCGGGAATGCAAGGGAAATGAAACGTACCTCTGTTACGAAAGAGAAATGAGAATTTTGAGGCGGGTATTCCCTTTTGTTTTCAATTGTGGATATACATGGTTATACTGTTAGCTAAAAAGATAAAGAAACATCGTCGTATTAAGAATACCGAGTGTTAAAGATGAAGCTTCGAAGCAAATTGATCATCAGTTTTATATGTTTGGTCGGCATTTTGGGTTTTCCATTTGTGGTGATGGTCGTGACCAGCCAGGCGAGCCGCGAACATATTGATGAAATGGTTCAGGTAAATATTAAAGAAGTCGAGCTGTCATCCCATTTCAATTATGTAGTCCAACGTGTAAAATCAAATTTGCGGGAAATGATGCTGGAGTTGCTCATTGATCCGAAAGCGATAGAACTCTCTCGTGCCAGCGAAAATGTTAAACGCAATATTGAAAACCTACAACAGATGGGCACACAATGGCAGGCCATTGTAGAGATAGATCTGGCTGAAAACCACAAACATCAAGATTTAAATGCGATTAACCTTGAAAAAGATGAATTGGCAGAAGTGAAACATTTATTGCTTCTGGTGGAACAATTTATCAAGGCAACCAATGAATTTATGGTGCTTTATAATGACAAGGTTGCAACACCGGCAACACTTTATGAGTTTTTTGAAGAACATGTGGAACCGATATCACGTACGATCCAATCCAAAGCATTTGATTTACATGAAGATGCATTAAATGAAGCCAAACGTGAAGGCGACGCATTCGAAAAAGAATTACTGGATACTGAATACATAACTGTTGTTTTTGTTATGATTTCCCTTGTTCTGGCCTGTGTGATTGCGGTGGTTATTGCCATGCGGATTACGTCGCCATTAAAATATTTAAGTGATTTGACGGCGCGCATTTCACCGGAAAATCTTGATGAACGACTGCCTGTTGGTGGAAATGATGAATTTAGCATATTGGCACGGCGCTTTAATACCATGCTGGATTTGTTGAAGGCCAATATTGAAAAACGTGAAGAAAGCGAACGCAAGGTTATTGAGGCAAATAACGAACTGGAAGAAAGAGTTCGTGAACGCACAGCCACTTTGAAAGAAGCCCGTGAAGCAGCCGAACAGGCCAGTGCTGCAAAGTCTGAATTTTTGTCTTCGATGAGCCATGAACTGAGAACGCCTTTGAATGCGATTCTTGGCTTTGCGCAATTGCTTAATCAATCACGGCGTTTTCCGTTAGCGGAGAAACAAAAGAAATCTGTCGATCAGATTATAACAGGCGGTAAGTTTCTGCTGGCGTTAATTGATCAATTGCTGGAATTGAATAAAATCGAGGCTGGCGAGATGCAAATTGATCTGGACTGTGTACGCGCTGAAGAGGTGCTTGCGGAAAGTCTTTCTTTTGTTTCGGCACGGGCACGCGATGAAAAGGTGATGATTGTCAATATGACGCAAGCCGAAACATTGCCTTATTTAAGAACCGACCAAACGCGATTGTGTCAGGTTTTGGTAAATTTGTTATCCAATGGCATCAAGTATAATAAAACGGGAGGGGAAGTCCGCATATCGACGGAGTTTCAAGAGGACTGCTTAAAAATCATTGTTGCCGATACGGGGGTTGGTATCAGTGAGGAGTTACAAGATAAGTTATTTCAGCCATTTGAACGCTTGGGCCATGATGGCGGGCAGGTTGAAGGGACCGGGATCGGCTTAACAATTGCAAAACGTATCATTGAAAGCCTTGGCGGGCGTATCGGTTTTGAAAGTAAGAAGGATGAAGGTTCTACCTTTTGGGTAGAGGTTCCGTTGTGTGATCAGATTGATGATGAGGGCAGTACCTGTCTTCCGGATACGAGAGAGGAAGATGTAGCGACGTCAGATGTTACGCCTTTATATCGCAAAATCTTATATGTTGAAGACAATCGCGAAAATATCAAATTGATGTCTGCCGTGATTCAAGAGGTGGAAGGCTGTGAGTTTCTTGTCTGCATGAGTGGAGAGGAAGGCGTTCAAATTGCAGTTGAACAGTGCCCGGATTTAATTTTAATGGATATTTGTATGCCGGGGATGACAGGTTTTGAAGCCCTGAAGGAACTGCGCGCAAATCCGCAAACCAAAGACATTCCGGTGATTGCGGTCAGTGCATCGGCTATGCCAAATGATGTGCAGGCAGGCCAAGATGCCGGATTTGATGAATATGTAACAAAGCCATTTGATCTGGCTGATTTATTGACGAAAATATATCATTTTCTGGACCGAGTGCCCACAGGCTGACCTGCAAAACATATAGGCTGGTGTCGTCTATATGTCTTGCAGGTGAATGCCTGGATTTAGCAATTGCCTTTTTTGGCCTGACCCGGAGGACAGAATTTCCCGTCACCGCTGTTGCTGTCGCCATCTTTGACTTCGACTTCGATCCCGCTGGGGCCTTTTACTTTAACTTCGGGGGAACGAACGGTCGTTTGACACGCGCTCAGGGCGCCGAGGCTGAACATAATAGCGAAAATGTATAAGCGTTTCATTTTTGATCCTTGTTTAGTTGAATGGCCGCCTGTATTTCGTCATTCTCAAGCTGTTTTCTTATTTATTGGAAAGGTCCGTTTACCTCATTTTGTAAAATGTAAATATTAAACTGTTAATTTAAAAGAGAAAAATCTCATGTGTGTTTTGGTAACTGTAACTTAAAAGGTAGCGCCTGTTGCTGAAAATTGAAAAGCTTGACGTTTTAAATATTAAGGCATCCGAACTTTGCCTTGTCTTCGGGGAATGTATTGCCTTATGTGCGCCCTCGGGGGCGGGGAAGTCTGTCTTTTTAAAAGGGCTGGCTGATTTATTGGAAAATGAAGGAATACTTTCATTAAAAGATCAAGACCGTGATGTCATAGCTGCCCCTGCATGGCGTCAACAGGTCACTTATGTTGGCCCAAAGGCCACTTGGTGGGAGGATGAGGTTAAAGCGCATTTTCACGACTTGGACTGGTTGGTGGACATGATGGGTCGTCTCGATATTTCCCCTGATGCGATGAACTGGTCGGTTAGTCGTTTATCCAATGGGGAGGCGCAACGGCTTTGCCTGCTTCGGGCGTTGGAAGTTCATAAGGGGAATGAGGCCAGCATTCTGCTGCTGGATGAACCAACCTCGGCCTTGGATGATAAACGTGCGCGTCAAGTCGAAGCTTTGTTACAGGACTATTTGATAGCCAAGCGCATTGGTGTCCTGTTTGTCAGCCATGATGAACGTCAAGTGAGCAGGTTTGCCCAAAAAGTCTGGCGTATTGAAGATGGTTTTGTTGTTGAACAGGCAAAGCCATGATTACGATCGGTTATACAGAGCTGGCAATCGGCAGTTTATTGTTATTTATGCATGCGGCGGTGTCGTTATGGTATCGCACGGGTGTTGCTGTATCCTTGTTGGTCGCGGCTCTGCGTATGGTGGTGCAACTTGCCCTTATGGCTTATGTGTTGCGTTATTTATTTGTCAGTCAAGCTGCGCTTTGGACGTTGGTTGCCGCCCTTGTGATGATTGGGTTTGCCGGATATGAGGTAACGGCAAGGCAAAAACGGCGTTTACGCGGGGTTTGGACCTACGGGGTCGGGACAGGCAGTTTGTTTATGGCGGCGGCGATTGTCACGTTGTTTGCTTTATTGGTACAAATCAAGGCAGAGCCTTGGTATCAGGCTCGTTATGTTATCCCGCTGTTGGGGATGGTTCTGGGCAATACCATGACGGGGATGGCGGTTGGATTGTCGCATGTCATGGATGTTTTATACCGGGAACGCGATATGATTGAAGCTCGTCTCGCCTTGGGGCACACGAAATGGCAGGCAACACAAACGGTTGTCCGTTCTGCTCTGCAAACCGGGATGATCGGTATTGTAAATTCCATGTCTGCATCCGGTTTGGTTTTCATCCCCGGTATGATGACAGGGCAACTGATGGCCGGAGCTGATCCGGTAGAAGCGGCAAAATATCAAGTTTTGGTCATGTTTTTGATTGCAGGTGGCACAGCAATTGGAACGACAGCAGCCATCTTTTTATCCGTTTGGCGGCTCAGTGATGATCGTCATCGTTTGCGTCTGGATCGCTTGCACCTAATCAAGTGACAAGGTTTTCACAATATGGTCCCCAAAATCGTCGATAACGCGATTGCGCTCCCCGGTGCGGCGATGCAGTGCTATTCGAATTTCCGGCAAAGGGGGTAGGCCATGTTGATCATCAAGAATAGTTAAATCCGGCGGAACGGATGATCGTGCGAGAATGGCAACTGCTGTGTCCGCACGCACGGCGGCCAATACAACGGCAGTGTTACGGCTGGTATAGGCAATATGGTAATCGCGTCCGGCTTCTTTAAGAATAGCTAAGCCACCATAACGAAACATGCATTTGCTGTCAGATGAACTGAACAGTGCGAGCGGGAGGGTATCGCGCATATAGGCCATGCCTCCGGCTGCCCCCACCCAGACGAGAGGTTCGACACGAACATCTTCACCTGTTGTGTTATTGGCTTGTTTGGTGATTAAGGCCAGATCAATTTCATGGCGATTAAGGGAATCTAAAAGGTCGATACTTAAATCGCAACGCACTTCGATTTCGGCATTGGGATGGGCGTGGGCAAAGGCATTGATGATCGTGGGCATGAAACTGCTGGCGTAATCATCGGGTGTACCTAGCCGCACCGTGCATTTTGTATCGGCTTCGCGAAAGGCGTGGATGGCTTCGTCTTGTAGGGCGAGTAAGCGTTTGGCGTACCCTAAAAGCAAATGCCCGTGACTGGACAGGGAAACCGCCCGGCTATGGCGTTGAAACAGGCGCGCATCCAGTAAAATTTCCAGTTTTTTAATCTGTTGACTGACAGCCGCCTGTGTCCGGTTAAGGATTTGTGCTGCGCGGGTGAAACTGCCGCAATCGGCAACGGTGACAAAGGCTTTCAGGCATTCAGGATCAAGTGACATTTTAAAATAAGATTTTGTTATGTTTTAGATAAGATTAATTCGTTTTTATTATTTTAGGTTTTTGCGGTATTGTCCAGCCAAATTCAACCCCCTTTTGTTTCAAGGTTAAAACGATGCGTAGAAATCAAATCGTGGCCTTACCGACGCTTAGTCCTCAGGCTTTGGCGATGATCGCTTTATTCTTTGGTGTTGCCTGTTTTAGTGTGGGCAATGTAATCACGCGCTTTGCGGACGTGGGACCGACGGCGTCTGCTTTTTATCGTTTGTTTTTTGCTATGCCCATGATGTGGGGGTGGGGGATGATCTTTTTTCATTCACCCGCAGGAACGCAACGGGTCACTGTTTCGCAAGTTTCATGGCGCACACTTGCCCCTTATGGAATCGCTTGTGGTGTGTTCTTGGGTGGCGAGGTTGCCTTGTTACACCATGCCTATATTAAAGGCAGTGTGGGTGTTGCGATTTTCCTGAATAATTTTGCACCCTTGTTTGTGATCTTGGGGGCATGGGTATTCTTAAAAGAACGTCCCAGCAAATATGCCTTGTTGTGTCTTGTCTGTGCGGCCCCCGGTGCCTTTTTCATGTCCGGTCTGGATCCGGTCAATGGGGTGGTTGCGATGGGGGAAGGCAGCATCGAAGCCTTGTTGTCTGCGGTGTGTTACGCTGGATTTCTTTTGTGTGGAACGCGGATGCGTCGATACTGCAGTTCAAAAACGGTGGTGAATTGGACAAATGCTACGGCTATTTTGATGCTGGCGCCTTTGGCAATCTTTAATCAGGAAATTCTGATTGCGCAAAGTTGGGAAGGCTGGGCCGTCTTGGTTGCAATCGCGTTTGTATCGCAGGTCTTGGGGATGAACCTTTATATTCAGTCAATGGGTGTTTTGTCATCGACCTTTGTTTCGTTTTTCTCGCTCTCTCAGCCGATTATGACTATGATCTTGGCATGGTGGGTTTTGGGGGAAACGCTGACAGGCTTACAAATGATTGGCGCGGTCATCATTTTGTTGGCGTTAGGTGTCAATAATTTGGCTCCTAAAAAGGTCGTTTAGACAATAAAATAGAGGTGTCATGTATCAAGAACGCAAACCAAGCTGTGCGCAATTGGCGCAATATGTGGATTGCTTCTGGATGTCTGGTGGTGATGTGGCATCGGGGCAAGGTGAAGCTTTGATCCTGCCCGATGCCGCTATGGACCTCATCTTTCGTTATTGTGATGGGCAGTTGTTTTCTTCCCTATGTGGAACGATGAGTATTGCGCGGACGGTTTCGTTGAGCAATGAGGATATCTATTTTGGGGTTCGTTTCTATCCAGCGATGGCGGCAATTGCCTTGAGGATGAACGTTGCCAGTCTGCGCGATTGTCTGGTTGAGGCCCCTTTTGCTGATAGTTATGCGGTTTTGGAAGATCAACTGGCAACAAGTCCACATACGTTTGATATATTTATCAACTGGATGGAAGGTTACTTGCGGAAACGTTTGTTCTTTGATGATACGCAAAGGCAAAGGGTGCAGGCCATGCGCGCTGTTTCAATGATCGGTGTGTCCCGCTTGGCGCAAACGATGGAAATGTCGCGAAAACGGTTTTATCGGGAATTTATTCAGTTTTACGGGATTTCACCCCGCCAGTATACCAATACGTATCGCTTGCTTCAATTTCAAAAATTAGTACAGGGCTCAAAGCGAACAGACTTGTCACAGATTGCGCTGGAAGCTGGTTTTTTTGATCAAGCCGATATGACGCGACAGATTAAAAAAATTACGGGAAAAACACCGTTGAACCTGATGTCCCAATCATACAATACAGGATAGTCAGATGTTTCTAAGCTGAGGCTATCGTCAAAGATTAAACAGGTTGAAACATGAAGCTCTCTTATACAATTTTATATGTCGCAAATATCGCTGAAACGGTAGAATTTTATGAAAAGGCATTCGGCTTAACGCGACGTTTTATCCATGAAAGCGGTGATTATGCGGAGATGGAAACTGGTGCAACAACATTGGGGTTTGCAGCACATAATCTTGCAGCTGATATTTTAAAACGCTCTTATGTCAAGGCAGGGGGCACGAGCGGATTGATCGGGGCGCAAATCACGCTGGAACCGGGTGATGTAAAAACCGCATTTGCTCAAGCCCTTGCAAATGGTGCCAAAGCGCTTGTCGCACCGGAAGTCAAACCCTGGAATTTTGAAGTTGCAATGGTGGAAGATTGCAACGGGCATATCGTGGAATTTGCCAAGGCACTTTAAGGTTTAAGGTTCTTCATTTCTGCCAAAAGTTTGCGTGCACGCGCTTGAAGGGATTTTGGTGCGTGCACGTTTTGGTACTCTTGCAGGATGTGTATAACCTCGTTAAATCGGTTTGGAATGCGTTGAGCAAGGTCAAACAGGGCTTGTAAGGCACAGGTTCTGACAATGGCGCTTTTATGAAATAAATTCTGTTTTGCAAGTTGTACCACTTGATCGGAGGTATCAATCAACGGCAGGACTTTCATAAGCTGTTCCTGCACCTCCCATTGCTGTATCAGCGCAATTTCTGTTAAAAGACGGCTATGGACGGGATACAGGATATGGGCTTGTTGTCTGCCCACTTGCATAAGCGCATGCGCGGCATGGGCGCGTACGGTTTCATCCCCGGTGCAAAGGCAATCCAGTAAGGTGTCGATAAGTGGTGGTGTGTCGAGAATTTGCGCCGCGACTTCGCTTGCGCGTGCGACTTCTTTACGGTCGCCTTCTTTTAAAAGATCATAAAACATGATTTTCCAGACTACTTTGGTAAATCTATGGTGAATTTTACTGAAAAAGGCAGAAAGAATCCCCCTTTTTCTTGATCACAATGGAACAAGTCTATATTTGTTTGCAACTGTAATTGAAGTTTAACATTGACTGAGGATTGTTCGTAAGATGACCCGCGCATTTGTTTTCCCCGGCCAAGGCTCTCAGGCCGTTGGTATGGGTAAGGAACTGGCTGATGCTTTTGCTGTTGCCCGTGAAGTTTTCCAGGAAGTGGACGAGGCGCTGTCGCAGAACCTCTCCAAAATCATGTTTGACGGCCCGGATGATGAACTGGTCCTGACGGAAAATGCACAACCAGCTTTGATGGCCGTTTCTATTGCAGTCGCTCGTGTGTTGGAAACAGAAGGCAATATCAAACTTGCAGATCATTGCGATATGGTTGCCGGGCATTCTTTGGGGGAATATTCTGCCTTGGCGGCAATGGGTGCTTTTTCATTGGCGGATACCGCACGTTTATTAAAAATCCGTGGTCGTGCCATGCAGGCTGCTGTTCCGGTTGGGGAAGGGGCGATGGCGGCATGCCTTGGTCTGTCCCTTGAAGATGCACAAGCTGTGGCTGATGAGGCCGCACAAGGTGAAGTCTGTACCGCGGCAAATGATAATGCCCCCGGTCAGGTCGTTTTATCCGGTGCAAAGGCGGCGATTGAACGTGCGATTGAGATTGCAAAAGAAAAAGGCGCGAAACGGTCTGTTCTGTTGCCGGTTTCTGCCCCGTTCCATTGTGCATTAATGCAACCGGCGGCGGATGCAATGGCTGACGCTTTGGCGAATGTCACTATTCAGGCCCCTAGTGTTGCTGTTGTTGCCAACGTGGCGGCTGAAAAAGTGATCGACCCGGAAGAAATTCGCAAGTTGTTGGTTGAACAGGTTTGTGGTTCTGTTCGTTGGCGCGAAGGTGTTCTTTATATGAAAGAACAAGGCGTAGAACAGTTGGTTGAACTGGGGACGGGGAAAGTTCTGTCCGGTTTGGCAAAACGTATTGATCGTTCACTGTCCGGTATGGCCATCAATGGTCCGGCGGATATTGAAAGTTTCCTCGGTTCACTTTAAGACAAAAAGGTAAGTTAAGTATGTTTGATTTGACAGGTAAATGTGCACTCGTGACTGGCGCATCCGGTGGGATCGGTGCAGAGATTGCAAAAGCGTTGCATGCACAGGGGGCAACCGTTGGCTTAACCGGGACACGTGTTGAAGCCTTGGAAAAAGTGGCGGCTGAAATCGGCAATGAACGCGTTCATATTCTGCCGTGTAATTTGTCTGATGACGAGGCACTGGCGGCTCTGCCGAAACAGGCAGAAGAAGCAATGGGGTCTTTGGACATTCTAGTCAATAACGCAGGTCTGACCCGTGATAATCTTGCCATGCGCATCAAAGATGATGATTGGGATGCGGTCTTGAATGTTAACCTGACGGCAGCCTTTAAATTGTCCAAGGCTGTGTTGCGCGGCATGATGAAAAAACGCTGGGGTCGTATTATTGGTATTACGTCTATTGTTGGTGTGACAGGCAACCCCGGTCAAACCAACTACGCAGCGTCCAAGGCCGGTATGATCGGTTATTCCAAATCACTGGCTTACGAAGTCGGTTCACGCGGGATTACAGTCAACTGTGTTGCGCCGGGCTACATTGCAACTGCGATGACGGACGAGCTGTCTGATGATGTAAAATCCGGTATGTTGACCAAAATTCCGGCAGGCCGTATGGGTAACCCGGAAGAGATTGCAGCAGGGGTTGTGTATCTGGCATCAAATGAAGCGCAGTACGTTACAGGTCAAACCTTGCATATCAATGGCGGCATGGCGATGATTTAAAGGGCACAAAGCCCTAACATTAGGGCTTTCGCCTTCTGAAAAATTGTGCTACCAAACCTCAATCCTAGCTATGTAAGCTGGGAACGAGATCAAACAAGAGAGGGGGATGTCCCGTTTGTGCTTAGGGGCGGACCTTTTGTATCAATACCGTTAAGGGAATTATTAAGATGAGCGATGTCGCAGAGCGCGTAAAGAAAATCGTAGTTGAACACCTCGGCGTAGAAGAAGCAAAAGTTACTGAAAACGCTAGCTTCATCGACGATCTGGGCGCTGACAGCCTCGACACTGTTGAGCTGGTTATGGCTTTTGAAGAAGAATTCGGCTGTGAAATTCCGGACGATGCTGCTGAAAAAATCTTGACTGTTAAGGATGCTATCGACTTCATCGAAGCAAACGCTTAATTCCTTAAGCCAAGTGTTATGAGATGTGAGCGTCGGCCCTAATTTTGTGGTCTGCGCTCATTCTTGTTTCTACGCCTAACATTTTCTGACGACCTCAAAGGATTTTGATCAGACATGAGACGTGTTGTCATTACAGGCCTGGGTATGGTGTCTCCGTTGGCAAACGGAGTGAAACCGACTTGGGAAAAACTTCTGAATGCCGAATCCGGCATTAATGTCATCGAATCATTCGATGTTTCCGATATTCCTGCAAAAATTGCCGGACAGGTTCCCCTTGGTGAAGGTGAAGGCCTGTTCAATTTCGAAGATTATGTATCTAAGAAAGAGCGCCGCCGTATGGACGATTTCATCGTTTATGGGTTGGCTGCGGCAACCGAAGCTGTTGAAGATGCCGGCATTCAAACGGATGACGAAGAAGAACTGTTCCGCACTGGTGTGATGATCGGTTCCGGTATTGGCGGTCTTCCTGAGATTTCCAAAGGGGCGGTGACGGTTGAAACGAACAGTGTGCGCCGTTTGTCACCTTTCTTTATTCCGGCAAGCCTGATCAATCTGGTGTCCGGTCACGTTTCTATTAAATACGGTTTCAAAGGCCCGAACCATGCGGTTGTGACGGCCTGTGCAACCGGGGCGCACGCAATTGGCGATGCGGCCCGTATTATTGCCCTTGACGATGCCGATGTTATGGTTGCGGGTGGTGCTGAAGCCGCATGTTGCCGTCTCGGTATGGCGGGTTTTGCACAAGCGAAAGCCCTGTCCACATCTTATAATGATGATCCGACGGCTGGGTCTCGTCCATGGGATGAGGGGCGTGACGGTTTCGTCATGGGTGAAGGTGCTGGTGTTGTTGTGCTGGAAGAATACGAGCATGCCAAAAAACGCGGCGCGAAAATTTACGGTGAAGTGATCGGGTACGGAATGTCAGGTGATGCTTATCACATCACAGCTCCGGCATCTGATGGCAATGGTGGTTTCCGTGCGATGCAGGCCTCTATCAAACGCGCAGGCATCAATGTTGAAGACATCGATTATATCAACGCACATGGAACATCCACACCGTTGGGTGATGAGATTGAACACGGTGCGGTGAAGCGTTTGTTGGGCGAGCACTATAAAAAGCCGTCCATGTCATCGACCAAATCGGCAATTGGTCACCTGTTGGGTGCTGCCGGTGCGGTCGAGGCGATCTTCTCGTTGCTGTCTATCCAGAACAATGTTGTTCCGCCGACCTTGAACCTGCGCAATCCGTCTGAAGGTTGTGATATGGACTTGGTGCCGTTACAGGCAAAAGAACGTGAAGTTAATGTAGCTTTGTCCAACTCCTTCGGGTTTGGCGGCACCAATGCTTCTTTGGTTTTCAAGTCTATTGACTAAGGTGCTGGATGAGCGACGCTGAAAAGCCTCAATCAAAAAGTAAAAAGAACAAGCCGAAATCTTCCTTCAAGAAGGTTTCGGCTTTTCTTGTTGGTTTAATCGTTGTTGTGGTCTTTGCCGGTAGCGGTTTTTCCTATTGGTTGGCAAAAAACTTTACTCGGTCCTGGGTGTTGACGCAGGAAAAAGTTGTGATTATTCCGCAAGGTAGTGGAGTTGCAAGTATTGCACACCTTTTGGAAAAAGAAGGCGTGATCAACAACGCGCTGGTTTTTCGAATTGTTCTGCGTTTTAACCAACTGGATAAACAGCTGAAAGCGGGGGAATATCTTTTTCCGGCTCGTGTCACACCCAAACAGGTGACGCGGATTCTGGAAGAAGGCAAAACGGTTCTGCACCGATTGACTGTTGCAGAAGGTTTGACAGCAGTTGAGATTATTACACAGTTAAACGCGCAAGACGGGTTGAACGGCCAAGTGAGCGATATTCCGGCAGAAGGGAGTTTATTGCCGGAAACCTACAGTTATCATCGTGGAATGGAACGTGCTGCCGTTCTATCTCATATGCAAGAGGCGATGATAAAAACGTTGGATGAACTGTGGGAAAAACGTCAAGACGGACTGCCATTTAAAACCAAGAATGAAGCCTTGATCTTAGCCTCGATTGTTGAAAAAGAAACGGGGATTCGCGCAGAACGCGGTTTGGTTGCCGGTGTGTTTATCAATCGTTTGAAAAAACGTATGCGCCTGCAAACGGACCCAACAGTGGCCTATGGTATTACAATGGGGCAAGAACCTTTGGGACGGCCTTTGTCGCGCAAAGATTTGAAAACGCCTACGCCATACAATACTTATACGAACTATGGTTTACCGCCCGGGCCGATCTGTAATCCGGGGCGTGCTTCTATTGAGGCTGTGCTTAATCCCCGCCAAACCGATGCACTTTATTTTGTGGCGGATGGTACAGGTGGGCATGCGTTTGCCAAGACCTTAGTGGAACATAATCGCAATGTTGCGCAATGGCGTAAAATTGAAAGAAGTCGCGACTGATTGCCAAACGTCAAGGTATTTGCCTGTTCAGGACTGTTATAGGATGGGCGGATAAAGGAGATTGTTGTCATGGAAACGCACCTTGGAAATATGCTCGTCCTGATCGGCGCTGCGATTATATTGACGTTTATGATTTATCGTTTCTATCGCAACGGCGTTTATACACGCACAGGCATGATCATTGGCTGGATCGGTTTATGGATACCGACACTGTTTATGCTTTACCATCTCAGCCCTAAGTTTTAGAGGATTTCCTCTTATCTTAATTGTGTGCGTTGATTGCCTTGATCTGTTCGCGAACGGCAATCATACGCTTGCATTGGCATGGCAAGTCGTGAGGATCTTCAAAACAAAGGCATTTCTCGCTTTTCAGTGGGTTTTCACAAGCTGTGTAGATTTCTTGCACGTAACTGACCAGCGTGTCACCGATTGCAAAATGATAGTCACTCATGGCGTTCCCCTTTTCCCCATGCATCATTATAGGAGAGATAGCGGAGATTCATATTACCATAAGGTATTAGCCAATGGTTTTTTTGGATAGTCGATTTTGGATAAGGCCATAAAAATACGTGGGTATTTGTGACGGATTACGAAATTGCCACCCCAAATGACGTTGACACCGTGCACACAACACCAGTTGCCATTTATAGCTGGGAAACCAGCTGAATTCCGCGCTTTCATGGCCTGTTGTTAAGCAACCCGGTGCTTCCTTAAAACAGCCGATGGTAAAAATGATCCCGGCGGGATTAAAAACCGTATGTTGATGGTCTTCTTTCATTGCAATCCGCCAATCGCCAAAAGTAATCAGATGTCCACAGGCTGCACAAAACAGTTTTTCCTTTTCTGTACCTAGCTGATTTTCAAGGCAGGCCTTATGTTGAACATCCAAAGGCATCGTTATTCCTTTTTCGGCATAAACGTGCTGAGGCCTTCAACCAGCCAGAGTGGCAGACTGGCAAAGAGGCGAGTCGCAAGGGCCATTGGCCAAGGGAACGTTATAATGGCTTTGTTTTTATCAAGGCCACGCCGGATCAAACCTGCGGCTTTATCCCCGCTCATCAGCAGGGGCATTTTAAAGGTGTTTTGACGTGTAATGCCGCTTTCGACAAAACCGGGACAAATAACATTAACCTTTAATCCGTCTTTGCCATAACGCAGGCGCAAGGCTTCACCATAGGCTTTGACGCAGACTTTGCTGGCACTATAGGCTGGCGAACTGGCAAGCCCGCGAAACCCGGCAAGGGAACTCATTAAGGCAATTTGCCCGGACCCGCGCGCTACCATCGTCGGCAGAAGGGGTAAGATGGTGTTTAAGGTTCCGGCAAGATTGACGGCGAAAATATCACGTGTACTTTCTTCCCAACTGTCGGCGTTGCCGGATCCGTTGGAAATACCGGCATTGGCAATAATTAGATCAATTTTATGTGCCGTGTCGGTTTTAAGCAACCAATCGGTCATGGCGGTGCGGTCACATACGTCAATAAGGGCGGTGTGTACATGTGCGCCTTTATTCTCACACAATTGTGCAATGGTGTTTAAACGTTCCCGGTTTCGTCCGCTTAAGGAAAGACGATGGCCTTCTTGGGCGTATTCGAGGGCTAAGGCAGCGCCAATCCCACTTGAAGCACCCGTAATCAGAATATGTTTCATAGACAATAGCTTATCAAGAAAGGTATAAGGTCTGTCAAATATTGAATCGAAGGAGACTAAGTTCGTGCCCATCAATTCCATGACCGGTTTTGCCCGCACCAGTGCCCAATATGGTAATTATAATTGGACTTGGGAAGTGCGAAGCGTCAATTCCAAGGGACTTGACGTGCGTTTGCGCATTCCGTCCGGCTTTGATGCTTTGGACATGCCAGCCCGGAAAGCCATTTCTCAGCGTTTTAAACGCGGTAGCGTGGCGCTTAGTTTGAATATTTCTCATAATCAGGATCAAACGGGATATCGGGTGAATCAGGATTTGCTCAACCAGTTGATCGATGTGATGAAAATGGTTGAAGCCAAGGTTCCCGGTGTGAATGCGCCTTCGGTTGATGGTTTGATGGGATTACGCGGGGTCATTGAAACGGTTGAAGACAGCGAAAGCGAAGCGGATCGTGAAGCGGCCTTCGGGAAAATGATGGTTAGTTTAGAGGAAGCACTGGATGATCTTCTGGATAATCGCATAAGTGAAGGCGGACGTATGGAAAGTGTTCTATACGGCCATATTGAAGAAATTGAACAACTATGTACAAAAGCCGAGGCATGCGCTGGCGCACAACCGGATGTGTTACGTAAACGCTTGGTACGCCAGCTTAAAGATGTGATGGAAGACCTGCCTGATCTGGATGAAGAACGTATTGCACAGGAAGCAGCCATTTTAATGACCAAAGCCGATGTGCGCGAAGAACTGGATCGTCTGCGTGCTCATATCGAAGGGGCACGTGATCTGCTGGCAAAGGGCAGCCCTTGTGGACGCAAACTCGATTTCCTTTGTCAGGAGTTTAACCGTGAGGCTAACACGCTCTGTTCCAAGGCACAGGACGTGGATCTGACACGCATTGGACTGGACTTCAAGGCAACAATCGACCAGTTCCGTGAGCAGGTACAGAATATTGAGTGATCGTTCAGGGTGGGTCATAGTGTTTTATAAGTCTATATAAAACAATGATTTAAGTAAATTTAATCTGTGCATCTTGTTTCACTGTTTGTCACCATGTTTCGAAAAAGTGGTGACAAGATCGGTGACAAAACATCGCATCGCCCTTATAATATCTATTCTTGTCACCAATTTTGAATAGGTGTTGTCATGGCGATGCAGATCACCGCAGCGAAAATCAAATCTCTTTCAAAGTCTGGAAAGCCCGGAAGACATGCGGCGGGGGCAGGTCTCTACTTTCGTATCAGCAGTGTCGGCACCTCAAGCTGGATCGTTCGCTACACCGTTTTTGGTAAACGCCGTGAGATGACCCTTGGCAACTATCCTGCAATGTCGTTAGCGGACGCCTATGCTCGTGCCGCACAGATCAAAGAAGATTGCAAGAATGATGTTGACCCCTTAGCTGAACGGCATCGGGCTGAAATCGGGACATTCAACACGGTGGACGATCTGGCGAAAGATTGGCTGGAAGACTGCGCAAGACGCTTAAAACATCCTAAAATCCCAGAGAGAGTATATAACAAGGAAATTAAGCCTCTCATCGGCAGTCTCTCCCTCAGCCAAGTCACGCCCCGCGACATTCGCGCCGTTCTCAATAAAATCGCCAAAAGTGACAGACCAAGCATTGCAAATGATGCCTTGATGTATTGCAAACAACTTTTCCGCCACGGCATTAAACTTGACCTGCTGACCCATAATCCGGCAGAACCTTTCAGCGTCAATGATGCAGGTGGGCTTGAAAAAAGCCGTAGTCGTGCCCTCAGTCTGGATGAACTCAAATCCGTTTTCACCACATTTCGCGAGAATTCCGTGCAGTTCACCCGCGAAAACTATCTGGCAACCGCACTTTTGCTTTGCCTTGGTGTACGCAAAGGTGAGCTCATTGCCGCTAAATGGGATGAATTCGATTTTCAGAAAAAGCTTTGGAAAATCCCGGAAGCGCGCAGCAAAACAGAAGCAGCGATCACTATTCCGCTTGCAGACCCTGTGGTTCAGTGGCTTGAAGAATTAAAGGTCCGTTCTTTCGGCTCCGAATATGTCTTCCCCAACCGACGAACAACCAAAAGCGCACAACATATCAGCCACGATACCTTAAATGCCGCCATTCAAAAGCTGTTCAAAGAAAATAAACTCTTCGTCGATCATTTCACCGTCCACGATCTACGACGGACCTTCCGCAGCCTACTCGCAAGCGAAGGCATCCCCGGCCACATCGCCGAACGTTGCCTGAACCATAAATTAAAAGGGGTTGAGGGCATCTATGACCGTTACGACTATCTGGATGAACGAAGAGAGGCGTTATCGCGGATTAGTACAGAGCTCGGGCCGATTATTAATTAGGCTTCCTAGGTTTGAACCAGAAACTATTTTTGCTTTCCTTTGGTTCAAAAACTATTGTTTCATATATCTTTCTGCAAGCTCCAGATATCCATGCATACTGGCAAGATCATATAGTTCTTTCCGACACGTTATCTGATTATGAGTTTTGCAAACAATCTAAAGGTTATTTACGTTGCTAATTTCATCGGTTACATTTTGATCCTCAATTAGGAGTCGTAAATGTTAATACCCGATCATGAGACAGCAGTTGATCTGCTCAACTATCAAGCCATTTCAAGAACAATCAACAGTTTGCTTCAAAAGAACCGAGAAAAACCTGTGACTATTGGGGTGCACGGCAGTTGGGGGGCAGGGAAGTCATCTGTTCTTAAAATGATCGAAGAAGACATTTCCCAAAACAAGGATACGCTTTGCCTCTGGTTTAATGGTTGGACGTTCCAGGGGTTCGATGATGCTAAAACTGTCCTTATTGAAACCATCGTTGAAGAGCTTCGTCGCAAACGCAGTTCAACTGGGAAAGTCAAAGAAATCTCAGCGAGCCTGCTCAAACGTATTGATTGGCTAAAAGTTACTAAAAAAGCAGCAAATTATGCTGTCACGGCAACAACGGGCATACCAACATTGGAAACCTTAAATGACTTTAAGGACGTGCTTGTCGGGTTGAAAGACGCTTCACC
Source organism: Terasakiella sp. (assembly GCA_965230775.1). Lineage (GTDB taxonomy): Bacteria > Pseudomonadota > Alphaproteobacteria > Rhodospirillales > Terasakiellaceae > Terasakiella. The sequence goes on along the minus strand of CBDDLQ010000006.1, from coordinate 1,382,881 downwards.
AGAAGACGTGCAAGAAGGCATCAAGGCAGCTAACGAATTGCTAAAGCCTGTTGAGCCAACTTCTGTACCTGAAGTGATGCATCAGTTCAGAGAAGAATTTCAAGAACTTCTAGAAGCAGCTCAGATCAAACAATTGGTCATTCTGATTGATGACTTGGATCGGTGCCTTCCCAAAACGGCAATAGAAACCCTTGAGGCAATCCGCCTTTTCCTGTTTGTCCCCAAATCAGCATTCATTGTTGCTGCAGACGAAGCAATGATTGAATATTCGGTCAAACAACACTTTCCTGACCTGCCATATTCTCATGAACCTACTTCTTATGCGCGAAATTACCTTGAAAAATTGATCCAAGTTCCATTTCGTATTCCTTCAATGGGGGCCCAAGAAACGAAAGCATATATCACATTATTGCTTGTTCAGAATATCGTAGGTGAAGAACACAAAGGCTTTGAAGAACTGCTTGAAACCACAAAGCAGAAAATCATTAAACCGTGGGATGCACAACCTTTGCGCCTCTCTGAAATTGAAGCTGTAGATGCTGCACATAAACCGGCACTTTCAGAAGCCTTCCTTATCGGGCAACAAATCGGTGAAAAACTCACTGAAGGAACCAGCGGAAATCCAAGACAGATCAAACGCTTCCTAAACTCCATGCTACTCAGAACTGCAATTGCCGATGCTCTTGGTTTTGGAGAAGAGATCGACCAAAAAACCTTAGCAAAGCTCATGCTCGTTGAAATGGCGCACAAAGATTTCTATGACGACCTATCTAGATTGGTCATTCAATCACCGACCGGGATAGTCAAGGAGCTAAAGTTTTTAGAAGCAGTCGATCATAAAACAAAAAAAGCTAAATCAAAAAAAGACGATGAGCCAGAAGAACTAATCCCAGAAAATATTCAAAAATGGGTAGACCAACTCCACCTGAAGTCATGGGCTGCAATCGAACCACCACTCCAAGGGATCGACCTACGACCATATGTCTTCGTTGCTCGGGATAAACGACTGATAATTGCTGACGGTGTTGGCGTTGACAAACTCAGCGAGATCAAACAAAACTTACTTAAAAACAAGATTGTCGCTGCAGGCGAAACCACCAAAATCAAAGAACTTCTTCCTGATGATGTTGAGCGCCTTTTCCAAGACCTCAGAGAAGAGCTGTTAAAAAGCGACACTCGAGGCTCTGAGCCCAAAGCTCTCGCGGGCCTAAAGTTAATTGCAGAACACCACCCCAAACACCAAGCCGAGCTTTTTCAAACCATCACAAGCATAGAACCTAAAAAACTAGGCTCTTGGGCAGTTAAAGGTTTAGGCTCATCATTATCATCACCTGAACTTGAGAAAAGCATACAAGAATTTACGGTTCAACTCAGTCAACAAACGGAAAACCTCACACTCAAACAAGTTGCGCAATCAGTTCTTACCTCTCAAAGGAAAAGTAAGTAATGGGAACATCTCAACCTAGTAATGGGCCATTAAACAAAACGCCTCTCGTTCCGTCATGGTTGCCTGACAAAGTAGAACCTTCACTTCCTGCTCCAGCAGACATGGACAGCGATGGTGACAGTGGAAGTGATGGAAACAACGCCTCACCTGAAAATGACCAACCAAGAAAAGACTCTGCGAGACCTGCTATTGAGAAACCACCTCAACCTCAGCGCCTGAGAACACCAAGGAGCCGCTTCAAAGATTATGCAAAAGGTGACAGAGGTGCTGGGCGCAAAGCACTCAGCAGCTATGTAAGAAAAGGCACTGGTGGTGCAAAAAGTGCAACCCGAAAAATGGGGAGTGCACGGTCAGCCGCAGGTAATATCCTGCAGGTTTTCCAAGGCATTCAAACCAACGGGCTTAATGAAACTTTAAAACGTTTCAATTTATCGGAACTCTCTGGTAGCAGCCCTGTCGATATCTGCGCAGGCCTAACGGATGTGATTTGCAACACTCAACACGGCGGCCCCATTGATGAGGCCATCGCGAGAGATGCATGGCTGGAAACGGTTTCAGAAATTTCAAACTTAGGAATCAATGATTTAGAAAGCTTGACACCAGAGCAAATTGAAGCGGTTTTCATCGAGTATATTACCAACTCAATTGAAGCCCGCATCATGCAAGATATCGGGGCCGAAACACTTCAAATTTCCGAGGACCTTAAAGATGTTGAAGATCTGGACACCCATCTGCACGACTATATCAACGGTACCGTTCAAGATGCCATTGATGTCCAATTTGACAGCTTGGGCAACTGGAATGACAAAGAAATTGCTGACATCGTAGATCAAACTTATCGCTCAACCTTCAGCATGCTTGAAGATGAAGAGGATCAATAATTATGAAACGTCACATTCTATGGGGGAAATTGGGTGAAAGTGATATTGCCCCCCACATGCACGAAGATGACTATACCCAAGTCACAGTCATTGAATTGACTACTGATCAAAAAACACTGAACCACGGACTTGGAGCGACACTAAAAGAACTTCTGTCTTTGGGATTGAAACCGTCAGAGATTGGGATTGATCTCGTAATTTTGGCCACAATAATCACAGCAGCAGACACAAAAATTTCTCGAAAGAGTGAGTCACAAGATACTTGGACAAGGGAAATTGATATTTGGGTCCCAGTCTCAGAGCCTGAAAAATGGGAAACTGTAAACGACCTTATTCGCAATATGCTGAAGTTTCTGACAGGTGATATCTGGCGCATCAAGTTTCGCAGAAGACCGAATACTTGGGCTTCCATCTGTCCCAAAAACAATCAATTGGCTTTAAAGCGTTTCACGTCTGTTTCTCTTTTCTCAGGCGGTTTAGATAGTTACATCGGAGCAATTGACTTATTGGCTGAAGGGATAGAAACCCCTCTCCTCGTTAGCCATTATTGGGATCAAAGTACGTTTGGTCAGCCTGAGTGTGCTGAAAACCTAAAAAAAGAGTATTCATCACTAGATTTCTCCCACATTCGCACACGGGTTGGTTTTAATAAAGGAACTGTCAAACATGTGGAAGGCGAAGACACCCTGCGGGCACGGTCATTCCTCTTCTTTGCCCTTGGGAGCCTTGCTGCAAGCAGCTCAGATAACATTGAAACATTATACGTTCCTGAAAATGGATTAATCTCACTCAACGTACCATTAGACCCCTTACGATTAGGGGCTTGGAGCACAAGGACGACGCACCCGTATTATTTGGCAAGATGGAATGAGCTACTTGATAAACTAGGACTAAAAACCACTTTAAAAAATCCATATCGCTTCAAAACCAAAGGTGAAATGGTCGCGGAATGCGAAAACTCAACACTTCTAAAAAATACCTATCGAAATACGCTCTCATGCGCTTCTGTTAGCAAAGGCAGATGGGATGGATATTCGACTGGACACTGCGGCCATTGTGTCCCCTGCATCATTCGAAGAGCATCTATTACCCATGCCTATAGGGAAGATTTATCGGGATATCAAGCGGTACCTGAATTTAATGCGGCGACCTGCTTAGACTCGAAAAAAGCAGAAGGCATTCATGTGCGTTCATTCCAATACATGAAACGGCAGCTTTCAAAGTCTGCAAACCAACATAAAATACTGGTTCACAAGTCTGGTCCATTGAGTGATTATCCACAAACCGATATCAACGAATATGCTGAAGTTTTCCGACGTGGCATTGAAGAAGTTGATGCAATTCTAAAAGATGTAACAGTAAAGCCATTATGACTTTCAAACCTAAAGGGTGGGATTTTCACTGTCACCTAGATCTTTTTCAAAATCCAGATGAAGCTTTTCGTCAATGTGAGCAATTGCAATTATTCACGCTTACAATGACAACTACCCCACAAGCTTGGAAGCAGAATATGCTCTGGGCGCAAGGTAACGAATATGTGCGTGTTGGATTAGGGCTGCACCCTGAGCTTATAGGCCAAAGGGGGAATGAAGCCGAGATGTTGTTGTCATTACTTCCCAAGACAAGATGGGTCGGTGAGATAGGAGTTGATGGCAGTCCCCAGCACAGGGGCAGTTATAAAAAACAACTAGATATCTTTGAGCGTATTGTTGGCGAATGTAATCGTTTGGGCGACAAGGTTTTAAGTATTCACAGTCGACGAGCCCCAAAACCTGTCCTTGAAATCCTGTCAGCGTTTCCTAAAAAAGACGATGTAAAATACATCCTTCATTGGTTTTCGGGGAGTAAAGGACAAGCAAAGCAAGCTATCGAATTAGGCTGTTTTTTCTCAATCAATGAAAGTATGGTATCAAATGAGCGAAGTCTCAAACTTCTTGAAGTTATACCTAGAGATAGAATTTTGATAGAAACAGATGAGCCATTCCGAACACCTCAACCAGAGTTGAGGATACAACAATTTCAGAGAACTGTTTCACGATATGCAGGATGGATAGGGCTTCCCTCGCCATTAATTTTGGATACAATCCATAAGACTTCACTTAGGTTGCTAACTTCTCCTCAATAATACCATTTTTTATAAGCATTATGAATAGCCACTGGGATTGCTGACATCTAGGGAGCTTAATCTTCAAATGCTTGATGTAACATATACCCCTGAACATTAGTCGGGCTACCAGTTAATATCCCCTGTGTTCCCAAGTGGAAATCGGTCATATCACTTGTTGGGTCCATCATGCGATGACTTGTGAGATTTGATACTGCTCTTGATTGTCCGGGCTGGACCGTGGTGTCTGTATCTGAAGATAGAATACTGGAGGGACCATTCCATCCAAGATCAGGATTAAGTGAGTGGTTTCCTTGTTCTGATAGTTCGTTCAACCAATCAAGCTTGGGCATGGGGATGAACACTGATGCTAAGATTAAAATAACGGGCAAAATAAAAAGGTAACCGTTCAAAAGACTGGGGAGCAATAAAGCAATCCCTGCAAAAAACACACTCAACTTGATCGCGCGTTTTTTACGTCGATGGGCTTTATGTTCTTTCAAAAGGGTCTGTGCCAGTACATTGATTGCTGGAAAATCATCTGGTTGGGCGTGTGCGGTCCTGTCTCTGCGTCCGACACGGACGGCCTGTGCTTTAAAATTATGGATCGTAAAGCGATAATTGCCTTCTGTGCCCGTGGTTTTGTAATAATTCAGGTTCCGGGCAGCATTTGCGCCAATGCGTCTGGCATGATCTTTAAGAAGTTGTTTTGCGCTGTCCGGAGATTCTTGGGAACTGCCATGAACTTCCCAAGCTCCAGCATCAATAATTTCCCAACTCTTGAATTTATTGGATTTGGAAAACAGAAAGTCATCCGGCATTCTATATGTGTTAACGGTTTCTTTAGCTAAAACTGTGCAGTTTTTTGCTCGATAACCCTTTTGTGTCAAAATAGCTTCAAAATGAACTGGATGCCCTTCCAAGGAGTTGTCGGAAAGACAATTTAGTAAATCACGATAATGAAAAAAATAGGATTGACCGTCATCGCCGTGGATGAAACCATATTTTTTTTCAGCCATGTATGCGTGAATGATCCCGTCTTTCTTTTTGATGTCTGGTGTAGCATTGGGGGCAGACGAGTAGGAACGTAATGCCAGATAGGCTTTCTTTGCTTCCTGTTTGAAAGCTTTGAAATCTGAAAATTCTATATCCCTTTCATGCATCGTCTTATTGCGAATATCTGCAATTTTTCGAATGCGTAAGACCAGTTCCTTGGGTAGTTCACGCTGGACACTGGAAAGTTTGCTATGAAGCCCTTTTCCTTGCGCACCAAATTTGCGATCTAAGACCTTCTCAAATTCCCTTGAGATTTTCCAAATATCATTAAATTGCTCCACTTTATCCCCCGTATTGTATTCGTCTTGCGGCGCGCTTGGGTTGTATGTTGGATTTTCACCACTTATCCATAAGGTGTCAAATATAAATAAAAAAGCAATTTAAAGATTAAGTTCTCAGTTAATTGGTTGTCCGCAACGGACAACAAAAATACTCCCACAGTCCGTAGTGGACAACGCAACAATATCAATAACTTAATAGACAATTAAGTGCTGTTTTGCTATAGTCACTCCATCACATTCAGACAGAGTTTTATTCATGCGCCATCCGTTTAATCGGTTTTCGCAAACAGGATGACTCGTTCTGATTTTAGGCCACCATTGGGGATAGAAAGATGAATAGTGAAGATCGTCAGCTTTATGATTTGATCCGCCAAACGTGTGAGGTTCATGCGCGTTTACAGCTTGCCAAGAAGCTGCAGTCCATGTTGCCCATCCATGATCGGTACAGTCTGGTATCGCTCATTGGTACGCCGAATGACCTGTCCGACTTAGACGCCCTCCAGACTTGGATCAAAGAGGTCATGGATTATGCACCCAAGAGCAGTCTGGAACTGACGTTGGATCACTGGTTCCAACGGTTACTCCATGACTTGATGTACCGCCTCAGCCAGCGAGGTGAGAGCCATGCATGAATGGGATATCGTCGCCAATGGCCCTGTGATCGGGCAGTACAAGGATTTCCCTATCTATGAATGGGTTGAAAGCCGCAACGGCACCCGCTTTGATTATCTCGGCGTTATTGATTTGGAGGTTGATGATCCTGTCTCTGTGACAGTAGATGATATTATCTATGCGAGCGGTATTCATTATCGCCATTTTAAGAAGGCTGGAGAGGGTGTTGATGATTTTCAGCACTCTGTGGAGCAATAGATATGACAAGCGCAATTTTTGGATCGTTTTTGGCGTTTTTCGTCATTCTTGCTTGCGCGCTCTGTCGCCCACGTCGGACATCAGGCACTTGGCGGTGCTTCTTTGATCGTCTGATCCAGACAACGTCACTGGTTCTAACAGGCGCAGTTGCGAACATCATTGGCGATCTTTTCAACAATCTGCGATAGGAGACTCGCATGTCCAATGCCCAAGAGTATCTTCTCATCTTTGCCGTGTTCATTATTGACTGGATTGCCTTGTCCATCCTGAACAAACTTTGCCATGTTCGTTTGCGTCTAAAGAAAAATCACCCTTTAAATCTAACATCGGCAAAATATCAGCAAGATTATGTCAACGGTTTAAGTGGAGTGATCACAGGTTCGGCAAGCCTGTTGAGTTATGAAATTTATAAAAGCTTGAACGAAGATTAACCAGCCCACCCATGTCCTTACTTTTGGAATGCTGAGACTGTTTTTTACAGCCCACCCACTCTCTCTGGAAAACCAAAAAATAGGGCCTTTTTCTTAATATTAATTATTTGACAGAAAGGGGGTTTCTGTCAAATAAGGGAAATCGGTTCTTTTCCACCAATTTCACGCGCCCAAACGGGTCTGGCTGTCAAATAATTTATTTGACAGAAAGGGGGTGTCTGTCAAATAAGGCGACAATGTTTCTGTGCCTCATATGTACCCGTCATATAATTATTTGACAGAAAGGGGGTTTCTGTCAAATAAGGGGAGCACCTTTGTCCAAAATGGCTGAAAACTGCCGTTCCAAAAGCAGAGAATTATGGGGAATATTCTCAGTAAATTTTAGCTTTACATGCCATTAAAATATGACCTGCAATTCCCTGAATTTTGTCGGCAGGAAAGAGAAAATGGCACTGGCAACGGATTTGAAAGAAGTTTATCGGGCAACAGCAGACGAAGACGCCGCTCTAACGGTGTCAGCCATCGGCGTTTTAAGGGGCTGGAGAGGCCTTTAACGATTTTCAGAACCAGACCAGCGGAAAGTACGGCAGGCTTAATTCTCGGTCTTTTATGGCGATTTTTGTCATTCTTGCTTTTGCTGTCTGTCGTCCAAGGCAGATATCAGACATGTGGCGATGTTTCTTTGATCGTCTGGCCCAGACAACGTCGCTGGTTCTAACGGGAGCAGTGGCGAACATCATTGGCCGCTTTGTCTTGTTCATCCTGAACAAATTTTGCCGTGGTTGTTTGTGTCTAAATAAAAACCATTCTTTAAATCCAACATCAGCAAAATATCAGCAAGATTATCTAAACGGTTTAATGGAGTTCTCACAGGTCCGGCAAGCCTGTTGAGTTATGAAATTTTAAAAGCTTGAATGAAGATTAAGCAGCCCACCCATGCCCATCGTTTTGAAATGCCTAGATTGTTTTGAAGACCCCATCCACTCTCTCTGGAAAATCGCAAAATAGGGGCCTGTTTCTTAATATTAATTATTTGACAAAAAGGGGTTTCTGTCAAATAAGGGAAATCGCCTCTTTTCCTCTAAATTTGCGCGTTCAAACGGGCCTAGCCGTCAAATAACTTATTTGACAAAAGGTGGTTTCTGTCAAATAAGGCGACGATGGTTTAGTGTCCTACGCGCATCTGTCACATAAATTATTTGACAGAAAGGGGTTTCTGTCAAATAAGGCGCACCTCTCCGTCAAAAGTGGCTGAAAACTGCGCTTTTAAAAGCAGAAAGCTATGGGGGAAATTTTCTGCGAATTTCAGTTTTTTCATCTCGGAAAATGGGTGTTTTTTGTAATACTAATTTATCTATCAGGAATTGAGGCAACTGGTCACATATATGGCTAAAAAGGATATTGCCTTTTAGTTTCAATTTGTCACTAAACAGGACCCGATAATGAGGGTAGTTCACCTACAAAGGTGCGATATAATGTCCGTTTAGGAAGTTACAGCCAACGACAGGGTGATAGAGTTTTTCTCGATGAATCCAATGCTCATTCCCATACCCCTGAACTGGTGCATAGATTTTAACCATATCTCCATTCAGGGCGACAATCGGACCGCAATTTGTTTCCACGCCAACTTTGAATGATTTTCGATAAGTTGAAGCAAAGGTTTTTATCCGCTCAATACGTTTTTGTTCTTTTAGACGCTGTTGTTTCCGTTCGCGTTCTCTCTCTGCGGCTTCTGCTTGCCGCCTAGCCTCGGCTTCCAATTCTTTTGTTAAGGCGACATCACGTAATTGTATCGCCTGATTAACAAGCAAATCAGGATCATAATTTTGATAGCGGTTTATAAAATTTGTATAATCAGTTGAAGTTTTGGCCTCATTAAATGTGCGACGATAATTTCTTCTTTTTTTGATTTTCGCCAACTCAATCTCTTGTTGATCTTTGACGTTTGCAAGTCTGTGCATTTCATCGTTTATAAAAGAAAACAGATTTGCTTCTTCAACGGCCTCTAAAATTTTCTCTTTATCCAAAGCTTGATGAGAACCGACAGCAGTTCCCCAAGAAAAAGGAATGGCAATTACATTTTTTGCCAATGACATCGTCAGGTTTGTATCTGTGAATTGGCTGGAACAGGGCGAATAAACCTTGTCATCATCTGAAAAATAATCACAGTTGAAGGTCATTGAGTTAAAATGTGTCAATTTTTCAAAATAAGGCTGAACATACTTAAAGTTTTCACTGACAAAGAGAACCTCCTGTCCCTTCTTTTGCCATTTCACCTTATGTGCCTCTCGTCGGGCAGATACAGCCGTCCAACGCCCACTGTTGCTTTCAAGCAGGACAAAATAGCCCTTTCCAAGCCGACTGTTTTCTTTCAAACCGATCTCAACAAAGCCTGAATTTCCCGCTGAACTCTGCATTTCAAATTTCTCTGGCTTCGTGGTCGTGCATCCAGTCAACACAATCAACGCCAATAACACTCCAACCCTCATGACCTCGCCTCCTTATGAATTTTCCGTCAATTATTTAAACTATACATGAAGTTGTGTTCAACAATTTAATGTTGATGTGATGGTCATTTCTTCAAGTGGAGTTGATGCTTTGCCTATCGTCGTACAAGGACAAGGCAATGAAAGAATTTATCGGCACATTGATACGCACCGCACGTAAAAACAAGGCCATGACGCAAGAAGCATTGGCGGGGCAGATTGAGTTGAGCGTTCAGGCGATCTCAAACCTTGAGCGTGGCGAAACCTTGCCCACAATTGAGACACTGTCCAAGTTGTCACAAACTTTGGACATTCCGGTGCAGAGCTTCTTTCAAGGGAATGCGCTTAGCAACCCTAAACGCAGCAAAATGGAAGCGGAGTTTCTTGCTGAAATTCAAAAGCTGGACGACAACAGTTTGGCAATAGCATTGAAACAAATTAAGGTACTTTCTGGCAGTTGAAATCCATAGGCCTTGTGCCAATTTGAATGTTGTCGAACAGCTTTTAGAGAATGATTTATCTTGAAGTTTATGGTTCATAAATGGTTTTCGACCCGGGGCTTATTTTTCGATGAAAATTTCATCGCCTTCAAGTCTATAGGTGAAACCAGCCGCTTTCATCTCCCAAAGAAATTCATGCGGTTTTAAACAGCTATTTCCTTCAAGAAATTCCTTCAGGTCTGATTTTGAGATCGAAGATATCTTTTTTTTCTTCAAGAGGTGAAGAACTTCTTCCATGGTGCTTGCGCAGGAAAGGTTCATTTTATGGTTTTGGTCTGCCCCTTTTAAAGTACCCCCAATTTGTCCATCCATAGCAGGTGGTAAATATCGGTAAATATCTGGATTTATTGATATCTTAAGTCCGTAGAGGACGACGGTCCTTCCTTTTCCGTTTAAAATATCCGGTGAGAAGGGCCAGAGGATATGCTTTTTGTTGTTTTCGTCCAGATATATCTCAACATGTCGGAAGTCTTGAAGTTTGCGTACTAGAGTTTCATGCTCGTGTCTAAAGTGTTTTTTTAGTTCATGGGGAACTTGTTCCAGAATTTCATTATATGCCTCAGGCCAAACGATGAAAACGCCTTGTTTTAAATGCCAAATCTGTGAGCCTGACTTGTTAATTTTCTCCCTGTTTTCAAATAGATAACTTGTTAAATGGTGAAAAAGTTGTTGTCCGATCCTAACGTCCTCGCCTATTTTTTTCATATAATTGTTGACACTCGCCTGATCTGCTTTTTCAACGTTGTTCTGCAAAATGGCATAATTTCGCTCATCTGAATCTTGGTTAGCCAAGAATGTCAGCAACATTTCTAACTCTTCGCCATCGTCTTCCGATAGCCACAACTTCAACTCCTCTGTCATGGCGTTGAAAGCCAAAGCAAAGTTCTCTTTTTTATGTTTATCTTTTCTGTTTAACCGATACTTCAACATTAAGGTTTTAACCTTTGAATTTTCCACCCAAGAAGACAGCGAACTTTGGTATCTAGACCATTGCGCGCCTGTATGTCCACAATGGACAGTGAAATCTGTCGCAACCTTTCCAAAGTCATGAAAAAAACCCGCTAGAAACGCTACCGCGTACATTTTTTCAATTTGCTTCCGTCTTGTTCCCGGATCATCAGACAGGTCCCATACGTTTCCCGTCGCCATCAAAAGAGAAGAACGTCCAACTTCAAGACTATGGCGAAAAAGACCTCCTGCTTCTCTATGATGATCAATTTGACTTGCAGGCAAAGAGAACATATATTCTGCTGCCGTCTTTATTGTTGGCAATAAAAGAAAATCAAAAACTTCGGGCGATAATCCTGCCACATATTTTACTGCATTGATCTCATTCGAACACGTATCAAAGAAATCTGAAAATGGGACAACTCTGATTAAGTTGCCTTCCCGTAATGTCGAAAGGTTAATTGGTTGAAGGTTACTCTTTTGCGGTTTTCTCTTTCCAAAGACAGTTCTAAATTTGTTAATCACGATTTTAAAAAGCATTTTGCCGCCCCCTTATTTGAACTCTTTGCCATATCTTAAAGTTGCACGTCCTATTTTCGTCAAAGCTCGACTGCGCTTTCGAATAATCTTCAAATCTCTTTCGGCCTCGGCAATCGCTTCAAATTCCCAAATTGGAGCTTTGCGAAAAATTTGCAGTGGGTATGTATCTTTCCCTCTCAGTGACAAGTGCTTATCGAAGCGCTTCCACTTTCCGTCTTTACGGATGAAATTTCTCTCCAACCAGTACATTTCGATCCCAAATTTCCCTTTCTTCAAGCGCCAATGAAACCTTGGACGATCTTCAAAATCTGCGCCGTGGTTTTCATGAGACGCTGCTGTGAAAGCATGATTTTCAATGATTTGATTTGTTTGATGGTGAAGAAACTCTGTTTCTGTTGAAAGTGCTGTTAAAATTTGTTGGATTGGATCAGACATTCGCTATGCCTCCGTTTTTCATTCTAGATTTAGGATTCGAGGGGCTCGAATCCTTATGTGAGAATCTTGTGTTTTTTGTTTGAGTTTTTCCTAGCCGAGGGCGTGCTTCAAGCCACTCTTCAATTTCGTGATTGAACCAGCCAATCGAGTTCCCTCCCAACAGAACAGGAGGTGGAAACTTTCCGTCGCGTACTTTCCGCCAAATGGTTGAGCGTGAAAGGCCGACCTTATTGAGAACTTCTGGAATTCGTAAAACTTTTCTCATCTTTTCACCTTTTGTTACCTTCTCTTCCCATAAGTAACAGGCAAAGAAAGATGAGCGCGCCCCATCCAGATGAGGTTTAAAGCAAGAAAAACGGGAGATGAAAAATCAGGTGGATTCTGAGTTTGTTTGGAATTAAGTTGGGGGTAGTCTTTTGAACCAGAGCGAATTCGAAGTTCAGCTAAAATAAATGTTAGCTTTTTAAAAGTGGTGACAAAAATGGTGACTGTTTTGGTTTTTGAAGCAGGTTAAACCTATTTAAGTATTTGATTTTATTAAATTAAATAATTTTAGCCTATGAAAAGGTACAGAATATAGAGTGAATAGGTATGTGATGGAAAAAAAAGGGAACGAGAGATGAGCCATTCTATAGATCAATCCATTGCACGTCGCGGGCTGATGTTGGTTTTAACGGCACCAAGTGGTTGTGGAAAAAGTACGATCACGCAAGCGATTATGAAGGATGACCCATCTATTGCTGTTTCCGTTTCTGCCACGACCCGCAGCCCTCGTCCCGGTGAAGAAGATGGTGTACATTATTTCTTTATGGAAGAGGGGCGTTTTAAAGAAAAAGTTGCCGATCAGGAGTTTCTTGAATGGGCAGAAGTGTTTGGTCGACTTTACGGAACGCCGAAAGAACCGGTTGAACAAGCCTTAAGTGCAGGTAAGGATGTTTTCTTTGATATTGATTGGCAAGGGGCGGAACAGCTACAGAAAAACGCCCCGGACGATCTGGTGTGGATTTGTATCCTACCCCCGAGTAAGCAATCACTGGAAGATCGTTTGCGTGCACGTGCCCAAGATAGTGACGACACGATTGCCAAACGTATGGCAGAAGCAGAAAGCGAAGCCAGCCATTGGGTTGATGCCGATTATGTGGTGGTGAATGACGATCTGGATAAAGCTACCGAACAAGTTCAGGCAATTTTACAGGCTGAACGTTTGAAGCGGGTTCGCCGTACGGGACTGGCTGATTTTGTAGCGACCCTGTGACCCTCTCTTTTAATTGGTAAAATTGAGGGGCGTTGCGACCTGAATATAGTGCGGCTTTGCCTCTGCCCGGAAGCCATTGTTGATTGCACTGTGTTGGACAGCATTGGCTTTTGCTTTGTCTTTAAAGGGGCCAAGGGCGAGGGAATACCTTAGAGTTTTTGCGGGATTGTTGTCCCGTTTCCAATGGATTATTTGCAGGTCTGGGTATTCTTTCTGTGCATTCATCCCCTTAATTGAGAGAATGCGTAAAATATTTTCCCGCTCTGCTATAATATCACTTAGATCGGCAGATGTGCCAGCAATGACCCAATACATATCATGTATGGCTTGATTGGTGTTGGATATGTCATCGGATTGATCTTTGATATCAAGGGCAAGCTCTGCTTGGCGGAGGCGTTCGCGGATATATTCCTGTGTCTGATGAGTGACTTCTTTGGCGACTTCGGTTCCGATGATTTCATTGACTTGTGGACTGATAAGCGATTTTTCGACTTGTGACATAATGCTGTTAAAACCGAGAAATCCTGCTACGACAATGATTAAGGTAATGGGTAAGGCAAGGCGTTGAAATCTTGCGAGAACGGCATCTTGTAAACGATCTGTATAGATACGAAACTGTGCTTCTTCAATTTTAAGCAAGGCTTGTTTCAGTTGTTCATTTTCTTCTTTTAAAGATGGATCGGGTGTTTGAGATTGGGTGGTCATTTTAAAGCCTGCCTGCCATAATGAAGAAGAGCGAGTTTTCATGTAAACTGTTTTGTAAGTTTATATTCTAATTAAAATTGTATTTCTATGAATAAAAAAGGCACCTTTTGTTGGAAGGTGCCTTTTTGAAACCGTATGAAAAAGATGCTTACTGCATTTTCTTCATATTGTGTTTCATGTTGCCGTTCGACGCACCCATAGCACCCGCGGCTTTGACCATGACCTCAACGTTGATTTCACCGGCTTTTTCAAAGACCAGTGTCAGCGGGAAGGATGTCCCTTCCTTCAAACCTTCGTTCAGACCCATGAACATGATGTGATCGCCGCCCGGTTGTAACATTGTCATGCCGTTGTTGACGGCAACGCTTTCAACCTGACGCATTTTCATCACGCCGTTATCGTGGATATGTGTATGTAGTTCGACTTTTTTGGAAATATTTGCTTTCGCAGAAACCAGTTTGTCAGCTTCCCCGGTATTCTTGATGGTCAGGAATGCAGCACCGGCGCGGGCCATACCAGCTGAGGCACGTGCCCAGACGTTCTCAACAGAAATGTCACCGGCAAGTGACGGCGTGCTCAACCCCAAAACAATCGCGGCAGCCAAGGCAAAATGTTTCATCATAGTCAATACTCCAGTGTATAAGATTGCCACCTCTTATGCGCTGCATTAGGGCACTAAAAGATTGAAATGTCAACGAATTGGAACAGTAATTGGCTGGGTTTGTCCGCTTGATTTTTCAATCACACGAGAACCGTTAAATTGAAGGTCGGAATATCTGCCATAATGCGGCAGTGGACGTAGGAGAGTATCGGTCCCAGTGCCCGGTTTCAGTGCAATAATCAGGTAAGGCAGACCGTTTTCCAGTTTGGCTGTCCGGACTTGAGCTGTTATGTCCGGTGTGTCCGGTTTGTCATTGGGGGGGAGGCGCAGGTCTTGTAATGTATCCGCGATGTCTTGATCTTCCCCCACGAGAATAAACGGTTTTTGCAGACTGGGTTTGTCTGAAATTTCAAAGGATTCTTCAAGGAGGCGGTTGATCAATTGTTGTGTGGTTGAGGGATGTTGCGCTAGTTTGCCTAATAGGGAAACCTCAACCTGATCACTGAGCATAATATCGCGTAAAATAGGCGGAGCCTCGTTTGATCCCAATCGGCGCAAGATATGGAAATTCGGGTCGAGGCTAATGGCATTTGGTCGATGTGGGATTTTGATTTTTGAATGTGAAAGACGCGATTTTGCGATTAAATGACTTTGCAGTAAATCATCTCCGGTACCGATACTTACGGGGACAATGGTTTTAAAGACGGGATTGTTTTGCAGGATGGTGGCGTCAATTTCCCAGTGGTCTTCACCCAAACGTTTTGCGCGTGCAGACAGGCTGGTGAAATGCGGGGCACCGGAAGATTGGGTCCATTGCTGAAAAAAGGAGGCAAGATTGGCCTGACTAACAGTCTCGAAACTGGTTTGGATATCTGCCCAAGTTGCCGACTTAAAGGCAAAAGTCATCCAGAAATGACGAATGCCGGCAAAAAATTGTTGATCCCCTAAGGTCTGGCGCAGCATATGAAAAATAAAGGCAACCTTATGATAGCCAATCACTTGTGAGGCTGCACCGTGTTTGGAGACAAATGTGGTGACAGGTTTGTCTTGATCAGGGGGCAAGGCATTATAATCGCGTAACCAACTGAGGCGCATATCACGGGCTTTGGTTGGACTGGACAGTTCCGCCGTCATATAATCTGCCATGTATGTGGTTAAACCTTCGGCCCAATTGCCGCTGGCATAATCGGGGAAAACACCGTTCCCCCAGTAATTATGTAAAATCTCATGGCCGAGCGAGCTTTCCATAATAAAAGGCAGATGCAGGATACGTTGCCCCATATAGGTCAAACCGGAAAAGCCGTATCCGGCAGGAATAGGGGCAGCGATAATGTGAAATTGTGGAAAAGGAAAGGGACCGATCTGGTTTTGAAAGCGTGTGATATATTTTGCGCTGCGTTGCAGATAGGGTTGGCTGAGGTTTTCCATTCCCTCATAGAAATAAGTGCGTAGCGTTACGGGGCCTTGTTGCAATTGGGTGATCTTGTAAGGTCCGGCAAATAAAGGGATACCTTCGCTGGGCTGTTCCATTTGAAAACGGGCACTATAGTGTCCGTCGGTTATTTCTTCGTCACTGATCTTACCGGGTAAAATGGTGGGGACAGGTGCGGTGACAGAGACGTCAAATGTCAAAAAATCATCATTGTGAGGATGCCATTTTGTCGGGAGGTAAAGGTCCGTTTCTCTTACAAAGGCCCCGCCTTGCCACTCTTCAGGTGTACGATCTGCAGGGAATGTCCAGTCATAAGAAAACATTTCATTGGCTTTAGGACGCGTCCCGTCCGGGAGTTGTACGGCTTTATTTGCATGACCTTGTACATTTAACAAACGTTTTTCCAAATCGACTTGAACGGTCAATGTGACATGCGTTTCAGCCTGCGCACTGACAGAAATCATAAAGAGTGTCAGCAGTGTGACGCAAAGACTGAGCGGTTTGTTCATTCTGCTTCATTCCAGTTTGGAAATTTGGCGATAATATCCATTGGCTGAGCATTGCGTTCGATTTCAAGGGGCAGCCATGTGCCGGGTGCTTGCCGTTGGATGATTTTGATCAATTGTTCTGTGTCTTCAACCAATTGCCCGGCGGCACTTAAGATAATGTCGCCTTTTTCCAGACCGGCATCTTCTGCAATGCTTTCTTCGACAACCTGTTCAACGACAACGCCTGTGTTGTTTTCGGCCTTTTCAATCCGAATACCCAGTATGGGGCGTTGGGCTGCGGGCTTTTGTTCCATAGCTTCCAAACCGAAAATAGCATCTGCGTAGCTTGGGCTAAGGTCATTGCAGTTCCACCCCAATGTCCAGGGCAGCAGGACGGTTGAGTCTAGCCCTAAGCCTTGTAATTGATAGGGGACACCGTAACGATCTGCAAGATGACCACTGCCCATGACGCCGATGACCAGCGGGTTTCCGCCCATTTTTTGCACACGGGCCAGTTCCTGTGCCATTGCACCGTCCCATGTGATTTGTGCTTCGACGAAACGCTGGAAGCGGGCTTCGGATTTTTCATCATCCTTTTTTTCGTCATCTGCAACATGGGGGTGCTTATCAAATACCTTTTTAAGCTCGGTTATATAATCCGGATGGGCTTTACGAGGTGGCGATACGCCTTCTTTTCGGTCTTCGTCAACACCATCCCAACCGTTTTGTGAGATTGCACCGATGAGATCCATTTCCACATTCAAGGCAACGATGGGCAAACGGTTCATGCGGGCAAAACGAAACAGAGGCATGTATAGGTCAGGGTCGAATTTCCAAACCTCGTCCCAATCGGTTTTTTGTAGAAATTCATCTTCGCTTAATTCCCCACGGATCCATGCATCCAGAACGGGTTGCAAACGACGCGGGAACATTTCAAAACCGATGACGATATTTGGGTTGTGGGCGTAAAGTTGAGTAATGGTTTGCAGTTGCCAGCGATGATGCACTGCATCGGGATGTTGTTCACCCAACAGCACCACTTGTTGCTGTGCAGCTTTTTTCAGAAGGGATTGATTATCCAACGGTAATTGTGTCGCTGGTACAATCCATTGTGCGCGCTGAATGCAGCTTAAGTCTTGTTCAATATCCGTTGCTGGTGATTGTGTATCCCCCATCGCATTTACGGTGGAGGCGAAAAGCAAGAAGGCACTGGTGTAGAACAACGTTTTTTTTATCGACATCTCAAGGCACTCATATGTGTTCGCGTTATATTTGGACAGTAGTTTGTGACAATGCCTAAATTATGGCGAAGTTATTGTGGTTTAAGTTCACTTGGATTGGGAATTTCACCCGCGATAATGCGCCATGCTTTTTTATTGAAAGAGCTTAGCTGTAATTTCAAAGCGGCCTGCAAGGCTTCTTGTGGTGTCGTCGCCGGAAGTTTATCGCGCAATGCTTTTTCTTTGAATTGTTCAAGGGAGACCGCATCCATTATAACTTGTTCTTCCGCTTGATTGAACAGCGCGGTTGCCGAGAGAAATTCTTCATACCCTGTGGCGATATCAGGCAGGTTCAAGGTGATTTGATAGATTGGCTTTTGACCTAAATCTGGTGGCACTTCGGACATGAAAACCAAGGCGCTGAAATCGAACTTATCGTTGTCCATTGTACAATTGAATGTGACTTGATAATCGGCGGAGACGAAAATGGCCTCTTCTTCGATGGCGCGGCCTTCAAAAGTCAGGCTATAGGCACAAACGCCTTTGTCGTCTTCGGATAAGTCGATTTTTGACGTAATGGGTTCTTTTAAGGAGGCATCGATCATCGGGGTCAGGGATGAGGCATAGATATATCCCAGATTATTGCCCTTTTTACTGATCGCCAGCCATTGGGTTCCCTTTACCCGGCCTTTTACCGTAACAATATCGCGGCTTGGCAGTTGTACAACTTTTTCCCCAGTGCTGGCGGGGGTATCGCGAACATTGACATTGTTTTTGATGACAAGATAAGGACCTGTATGTCCTTCCAGCGTTGAGGCGTCGAACATCGGTGCGGCCAAAGCGTGCGTGGCAATCGTCATTGCAAAAATGGTTGTGATTGCCAGTCCCTTGAGCGATTGATATTTCACTCTTGTACTCCATCCCCTTATAAGTGTTGTTGGCATAATAGCGGAATGTGTTTTGTTATACAATGCGATGAAGCCTCGACATTTATTCACGTTTGCGTCATAAGGCCTCAACTGCATGGAGAAAAGATCAATGGCTGTTGTCGAACTGGCTGAATTTGCCGCTTCCTTGAAACAATATGATCGCTTGATGGGGCTGGACCTCGGCACAAAAACCATTGGTGTGGCCTTGTCCGATGTGATGCGGATGGTCGCAACACCACTGGAAACTTTGTCGAAGGGAAAGTTTTCAAAAGATGTGACCAATCTTAAGGCAATTATCCTCAAAGAGGAAGTCAACGCCCTTGTCTTGGGTTTACCGCGTGAAATGGACGGTACACTTGGCAAGCGGGCGCAGGCGACCAAGGCATTTGCATCGAATCTGGCGCGTGAAATTGATTTGCCGATTTTATTGTGGGACGAACGATTATCGACTGTGGCGGTTGAACGTATGTTGATCGATGAAGCCGATATGACACGTAAACGCCGATCCGAAGTTGTTGATCGTGCGGCTGCTGCTTTTATCTTGCAAGGGGTTTTGGACGCATTGGAACATCAATATGGCTGACCATTCTATTCGACTAGACGATAAACTGGATGCTTATGTGCGCCGTGTCGGTATGCGAGAAAGTGAGCCTTTAAGAAAACTGCGCGAACATTCCAAAAAAACATTGGTGAACGCACAGTTGGCGATTATGCCGGAAGAAGCCGGATTTCTGGATTTGCTGGTTCGCCTTTGTGGTGCCAAGCGGATCGTTGAAATTGGCGTTTATGCAGGCTATTCCACCTTGGCCCTTGCCCAAGCTTTGCCCGATGATGGTTATCTGGTCGCCTTGGAACGCGATGAACGTTTCCCCCCTGTTGGTCGTCCGTTCTGGGAAGAAGCCGGTGTTGCAGATAAAATCGATTTACGTTTGTGCGATGCCAATGAAGGTATTGAAAAAGTCCTGCAGGAAAATGGACCGGACAGTTTTGATTTTGCCTTTATTGACGCGGATAAAGCCAGTTACATGCATTATTATGAAAAATCACTGGAACTTGTAAAGCCGGGCGGTGTGATCTGCGTTGATAATGTTTTATGGTATGGTCGTGTTGTTGATGAACAGGACAAAACCCATCAAACGGAAGCCATCCGGGCCATCAGTGAACATATCGTTGCCGATGATCGGGTCGATATGTCCATGTTGACCTTGGGTGATGGTTTAACAGTTGTCCGTAAACGTTAGTTAGGCCTGAATGAACTTTTGAACTTGCGAGGACAATTGTTCTGCCTGAACCGATAATTCGCTGGCGGCCTGCAGGACCTCATTCGCAGAGTTTTCTGTTTGGTTGGACGCTTGACTGACCCCATCAATATTGAGGTTTACATCTTGCGTTGCTGCACTTTGTTCTTCAACAGCAGAGGCAATTCCACCGGAAATGTCATTGATTTCATTAATGATGGTTGTGATATCGGCAATGGCCTGCACGGCATTGGAGGTTTGGTTCTGGATTGCAGATACCTGCTGACTGATTTGATCGGTGGCTTTGGCAGTCTGATTAGCAAGGTTTTTGACTTCTGAAGCGACCACTGCAAAACCTTTCCCCGCTTCGCCGGCGCGTGCGGCTTCAATCGTGGCGTTTAAGGCCAGAAGGTTGGTTTGACTTGCAATGTCGGTGATAATGGATAGGACATCACCGATTTCCTGCGAGGCGGATTTAAGGTTTTCAACCTGCGTGTTGGCCTTTTGCGCTTGTTGAACGGCTTGGTCCGAAATTTGAGAAGATCGTGCGACTTGTGCAGAAATTTCGTTAATGGACGCGCTCAGTTCTTCGGTAGTTGCCCCGACATTAGCCGCCATATCGCGGGCCTGTGCGGCTGTATTAGCCATCACTTCCGAACTTGTACGCATTTCTGTTGCCGATGCGGCGACAAGATCAACGACATGCTGAACCTCGGAGGCAAAGTTAATACGGTCTGTAATCACCGACCATGTCAGCATGGCCTGAGCATAATTGCCTTGTGAATCGTAAACAGCCGTGACGTAAAGGTCGAGATGTTCATCCCCCAATTTAATTTTGGCTTTATGGGGCAGGTTTGACGGGTCGCTCATAAGGCGGCGCTGATGTTCCGGTGCCTTGTGGAAAATATCAAAGGTTTGCCCAAGAATTTCTTCTGCTTTGCAGGGGAGTAAATGTTCCAGACCCTTCAGTGTTTCAATGCTGGTCTCATTCATATAGGTGATGGTAAAATTCTCGGTTTCCACGGCAATGACGTTAATCGGCATTTGGTTTGTCATTTGCTTAAGACGTGCGGCTTCTTCTTCAAGGCGAACCTTTTCTGTCACAACCGACCAGGTCAACATCGCACTTGTATAAACACCTGATGCATTGAAAATAGGGGTCACAAGCAGATCCAGTTTTTCCTGCCCCAGTGTGATGATTGTCTGAAAAGGCAGATTGTTTGGATTGCGCAAGATATCACGCTGTCGTTCGGGCATCTTGTGGAAAACATCAATATTCGTTCCGACGATATGGGCAGCTTTTACCGGAATGAGATGTTCTAATTCCGTCAAGGTTTCGATAGAAACCCGATTGGCATATGTAATGTTGAATGTTTTAATATCGCAAAACATGACGTTGATAGGCATTGCGTCAACGGCATCATGGAAAGAGCGATCAATTTGTGTCTGGTTTCCAAAAAATCCCATTTTTTTCTCCTAAACTTGATGCCTGAGTTGTATGCTTCTAAGGTGCGAACTCACAGATATTGTGTTTTAATTAATTCTAAAGTGCTGCATGTTTGACTGTTTTGCAAGTGAGTATGAGTACTTAAGTCTATTTAGCTAAACCGTTAGTGGTAGGTTATGGTTGATATTGTATTTGCATTGGGACCGGTGTTTCTGTTGATCCTACTCGGTCATGTCATTAAGGCAAAATGGGCTGAACAAGGATTTTGGGGACCTGCGGAATTGATGACATATTATGTCTTCTTTCCAGCCTTGTTGTTACATACGACATCGCGCACCAATGTTGCAGATTTACAAATTGCCCCGATGGCACTGGCCTTGATGGCCGCCACCGTTTTGGCAGGTGCGATTGCTTTGAAAGCAAAGCCTGTGCTTGAATTGAACGGTCCTGATTTTTCATCATTATTTCAAGGTTCTATTCGTCCGAATTCCTATGTTGCCATCGCTGCAGCCTTTGCCTTGTGGGGGGAACCGGGCTTAACGTTGGTTGCGATTGCCATTGCCTTTATTGTGCCCTTGGTCAATTTTTTATGCGTCATCGTTATGGAAACTTACGGGGCCCGCGAGTTTCGTAACGAGGGGGCCCCGCGTTTGGCCACATTGTTAAATACGATTGCGCGAAATCCACTGATTTTGGCCTGCTTTTTGGGTGTTCTTATCAATCAGGCAGGGGCAAGCCTCCCTCCTGTTTTAGGGCCGCTGGTGGAAATTTTAGGACGTGCGGCTTTACCGATCGGGCTGTTATGTGTTGGGGCCGGGCTTGATTTTCAGGCGGTCCGTGATGCCGGTAAAACGGTTGTGGCCGCAAGTGTGAATAAGCTTATGCTGTTACCACTGGCTTGTCTGGTTTGTTGCATGGCATTGGGGGTTGAGGGGATTACACGCGATTTGTCGGTTTTATACGCGGGATTACCCGTTTCGGCCTCGTCATATGTGCTGGCCCGCAAGATGGGGGGGAACGCCCCGGCAATGGCGGGGATTATTACCTTGACGACTCTGGTGGCAATGATGTCGATGCCCTTGTGGATGCTGATCCTGAATTGGTTCTGAAAACCGCAGAAACAGTATTGTTTCAACAGGTGCTTGCAAGGGCCGTGTCCATGTGCATATAGTCCGCCCCTATGAGCACCAGAGACAGAGAATTACGCTTCACGCACCGGCACCTTCTTGGGATCGAGGGTTTATACCCGTTCGAGATCACCGATATTCTGGACCGGGCAGAAGTTTACGCCGCAGCCAACCGACGTCGCGAGAAAGTCGAACAATCGTTGGAAGGCCGCACGGTCATCAATCTTTTTTTCGAAAATTCCACGCGAACGAGAACGTCATTTGAACGCGCGGCAAAACGTTTGGGCGCGGACGTGATTAATATGTCTGTGGCGACTTCCTCGATTAAAAAAGGGGAAACCCTGATTGATACAGCGGTGACGTTGAATGCTATGCATCCTGATGTGCTGGTTGTGCGTCATGGAGATTCCGGTGCTGTTAATTTGTTATCACAAAAAGTGAACTGTGCGGTTCTTAATGCCGGTGACGGGACGCATGAACATCCGACACAAGCGTTACTGGATGCTTTGACGATCCGACGGCGTAAAGGCAGTATCACCGGATTGAATGTGGCCATTTGCGGTGATGTTTTGCATTCACGTGTTGCACGGTCTAATGTGCATTTGCTCAGCGCGATGGGCGCGCGC
Source organism: Terasakiella sp. (assembly GCA_965230775.1). Classification (GTDB taxonomy): domain Bacteria; phylum Pseudomonadota; class Alphaproteobacteria; order Rhodospirillales; family Terasakiellaceae; genus Terasakiella. Next base: position 1,359,834 of record CBDDLQ010000006.1, on the reverse strand, counting down.
GTCCGTCTGGTCGCACCGACGACCTTGTTGCCATCGGCGATGGAAGTTTTGGGCGCAGAAATTTACAATGATATGCGCGAAGGCCTGAAAGACGTTGATGTCGTGATGATGTTGCGTCTGCAAAAAGAACGGATGGAAGGGGCTTATTTGCCATCCCAGCGGGAATATTTCCATTTTTACGGTCTGGATTATGAAATGCTGGCGATGGCAAAAGACGATGCCTTGATTATGCATCCGGGTCCCATGAACCGGGGTGTGGAAATTGATTCCGACGTTGCCGATGATATTGAACGTTCAGCCATTCAGGAACAGGTGGAAATGGGCGTTGCTGCCCGTATGGCCTGTCTGGAAATGGTAACCGCCAATCTGGATCAATGGCGCGAGGAGAACGGGAAATGAGCGTGAAAAAAGATATTGCCAACAAACGTGTTGCCTATGTTAACGCCCGTTTGATCGACCCGGCAAATGATCTGGACATTCATGGTGGTGTTTTAACCGAAGGTGAAAAAATCGCTGATTTTGGATCCGGTTATGCAAAAGCGAATGGTCATTATGGTGAAGTTGAAGTCATTGATTGTGATGGGGCTTGCCTGATCCCCGGTCTGGTTGATCTGCGGGTGCAACTTCGTGAACCGGGTGAAGAACACAAAGGAACCTTGAAATCGGCCGGGGAAGCGGCGACTTCGGGGGGCGTGACTTCCATGCTTAGTTTGCCCAATTCAACACCCGTCACAGATGATATGAGTGTTGTTGAATTTGTGGCCCGCCGTGCCCGTTTATTGGGTCTGTCCAAGGTTTACCCCTATGGTGCGGTAACAAAAGGACTGGAAGGCAAAGACATGGCCGAAATGGGCATGTTGGCGGAAAGTGGTGCGGTTGCCTTTACCGATGGTATTCGTGCGGTTGCCTCGCCCAAGGTGATGCGTAAGGCGTTGACCTATGCTCGCAATTACGATCTGTTGATTGTGCAACATCCAGAAGAACCTTCTTTGGCGGAAGGTGGCGATATGAATGCCGGTGCCTTGGCCATTCGTATGGGGTTGACCGGTATTCCGACAGTGGCGGAAACCATTATGGTGGCGCGTGATGTACGTCTGGCCGAAGACACCGGCGGACGTTTGCATTTCGGTCATATTTCCACGGCGGAAAGTATTGATATTATTCGTCGTGCAAAAGAACGCGGTGTTGCGGTAACGTGTGATACAGCCCCGCCTTATTTTTCATTAAATGAATTGGCGGTCGGTGAATATCGTACGTTTGCGAAACTTTCCCCGCCTTTGCGCAATGAAGAAGATCGTCAAGCCGTGATTGAAGGCCTGAAAGACGGTACGATTGATGCCATTGCCTCAGATCATGCACCGGAAGATGAAGATTCAAAACGCCTACCATTTGCACAAGCCGCATTTGGTGGTGTTGGATTGGAAACACTGCTGGCAATTACGTTGGAACTTTATCACAACAAACATATGTCTTTGCTGGAATGCTTGAAAAAAGTGACCTGCAATCCTGCCAATATTGTCAGACTTCCGGCAGGTCGCATTGAAAAAGGTATGGCAGCGGACTTATGCTTGTTTGACCCGGAACGCGGCTGGAAGATCGATGCAGATCAACTGCCGTCTAAGTCCAAAAACTCGCCGTTTGACGGACGTCTCGCTCAGGGCCGATGTCTGCGTACCGTTGTTGACGGTCGCACCGTCTTTGAACTTTAAAAGATAAAGGAGTACTCCAGTGGGTACCATGCCTATTATCGTGACCCATGAATGGCAAATGGCGGCTTTGCTCGGCTATCTGTTAGGGTCCATTCCGTTCGGCCTTTTGTTGACCAAGTTGTTTCAAGCAGGGGATCTGCGCTCTATCGGTTCCGGTAACATCGGCACCACCAATGTGTTGCGCACCGGGCGTAAAGATCTGGCGGCGGCCACATTATTATTAGATGGTGGCAAAGGGGCCGTTGCGGTTTTGCTTGCCGGATATTGGTTTGCCCCGGATGCAGCGATTATTGCCGGTATGATGGCTGTCATCGGTCATAATTTCCCGATGTGGCTGAAATTTGAAGGCGGCAAAGGAGTGGCAACGACATTGGGTGTTTTGCTGGCGATGTCATGGCCTGCCGGTTTGGTGACGGCTGCGACATGGTTGGTGGTTGCGCTGGTGTTACGTTATTCATCATTGGCGGCCCTTGTGTCTTTTGCAGCTTCTCCTTTTTATATGTATTTTCTGGGGGATGAAAATAAGGCGGTTCTGGCTGTCTTGTTAGCTGCCCTTGGCATCGTGCGTCATCACGCCAATATCAAACGCCTGCTTGCGGGTGAAGAACCGAAAATCGGTCAAAAAAAATAAAGTCACTTACGTAAAATCAGCCTGAACCGTTCATAACTTCAGTCATAACATTGACAGAGGAACGGTTCAGGCTGATGACGCATTTATTCTCCGATACTGAAAAACTGGCATGGTTGCGGTTGATCCGTAGTGAAAATGTCGGTCCCATTACATTTTACCGTTTGCTCGAACAATTCGGAACGGCATCAAAAGCCTTGGACGCATTGCCTGAGCTAGCGCGCAAAGGTGGGCGTAAGAAAAAAATTGTCGTTTGTTCCAAATCGGATGCGGAACGGGAGATGACCGAGTTGGCAGAAATCGGTGCAGAAGTGATTGTACGCGATGAAGACCGTTACCCCCCTTTATTATCCCATGTTGAAGATGCACCTCCGGTTTTATGTGTGCGCGGACATACACATCTGTTGAAAAAGAAAGCCGTTGCTATTGTCGGGGCGCGCAATGCAACCCTGAACGGATGTAAATTTGCCGGACAGATTGCCCGCGATTTGGGGGAGGGTGGTTTGTTGGTGGTGTCCGGGTTAGCACGGGGTGTCGATGGTGCTGCCCATGCCGCTGCGTTGGAAACCGGGACCATCGGGGTGCAAGGCGGTGGGGTTGACGTGATCTATCCGCGCGAAAATGCCTCTTTATATAAAGAGATGATGTTGCGTGGTTGTGTGATTGCGGAACCTAAACTGGGGACCAAACCGCAAGCCCGTCATTTCCCTCGGCGCAATCGGATTATTTCAGGCATGTGCCGTGCGATTGTGGTGGTTGAAGCCTCGCCCCGGTCCGGTTCTTTGATTACGGCGCGGATGGCCTTGGAACAGGGGCGCGAAGTTTTTGCGGTCCCCGGCTCGCCGTTGGATCCACGCGCGGCTGGTACAAATGGCCTGATTCGCGAAGGAGCGCATTTACTGGAAAATGCGCAAAATATTTTTTTTGAACTGGAAAGTCTCAAAAATACCCCTTTAAATGAAAGAAAATACCAATATTTTCAAGAAGTTAAAACCACATTACCGGGGGAAGATGAGATGGCTGAAGCACGCAAGGTAATTGTAGAAAGTTTATCAATTTCACCAGTTTGTGTTGACGAAATCATTCGTCAATGCCAAATCTCTGCTTCCGTTGTGCAAACTGTTTTGTTGGAACTGGAATTGGCGGGGCATGTGGAACGCCATCCCGGGAACATGGTTTCTTCAATTATTTAAACGGTTTGCCGGCATGAGTGCAGTTAGTGGAATAGAATTTAAGAAGATCGCTTATGAACGTAGTTGTCGTCGAATCGCCCGCAAAGGCCAAAACGATCAATAAATATTTAGGTAAGGATTATATCGTTCTTGCCTCTTACGGTCATATACGCGATTTACCCGCCAAGGACGGTTCTGTACGACCAGACGAAAATTTCTCAATGGATTGGGAAATGGATGCGCGGTCCAAAAAACAGTTTAAAGAAATTACAGATGCCATGAAGGGCGCGGATAAACTGTATCTCGCGACTGACCCCGATCGTGAAGGGGAGGCAATTTCATGGCATGTTCAGGAAGTGTTGGCGAATAAACGCTTGTTAAAAGGCGTTGATGTCAAACGTATCGTCTTCCATGAAATTACCAAACAGGCTGTCTTGGATGCGGTTGCCAGCCCGCGTGATGTTAATCAGGAACTGGTCGAAGCTTATCTTGCACGCCGGGCTTTGGACTATCTGGTGGGGTTCAACCTGTCACCTGTCTTGTGGCGTAAATTACCGGGGTCACGTTCTGCCGGTCGTGTACAGTCGGTTGCCCTGCGCCTGATCTGTGAACGCGAAGCCGAGATTGAAGCCTTTAAGGCTGACGAATATTGGACGGTTGATGCCAAGTTCACGACCCCGAAACGCAAAACCATTGCCGCAAACCTGACCCACTTAAATGGGGACAAGCTTGCCAAACTGGACATCGGCAATGAAGCGGCAGCAAACAAGGCAGTCGCTGCGGTCGAAGCGGGCAGTTACACTGTTGCCGATGTTGAACGAAAAAAAACACGCCGTCATCCGGCCCCGCCCTTTACCACATCCACATTGCAGCAGGAAGCCTCACGTAAACTGGGGTTTGGTGCAAAACGGACCATGCAGGTTGCGCAAAAATTATATGAAGGGATTAACCTTGGCGGGGAAACTGTTGGTTTGATCACATATATGCGTACCGATGCGGTGAACCTGTCCAACGAAGCAATTTTTGGCGCCCGTGATTTGATCAAGGATCAATATGGCGACAAATATGTACCGGAAAGTCCACGCACGTATAAGACCAAAGCCAAGAACGCACAGGAAGCCCACGAAGCCATTCGTCCAACCGCTGTGGCGCGTCGTCCTGAAGATATGGCAAAATATCTGGATGCAGACCAGTTGAAACTCTACAGCCTGATTTGGAAACGAACGGTGGCCTGTCAGATGGAAAGTGCGGTTCTGGATCAGGTCGGTGTGGTTATCCAGAGTGCGGATAAACAAACATGGTTACGTGCCAGTGGTTCAGTCGTTGTCTTTGACGGTTTCCTGACGCTTTATCAGGAAGGCAGTGACGATAACGGCGATGATGAGAAAAGCGACAAAATCCTGCCGGATGTTCAAACCGGTGATACATTAAACCTCGGTCCTGTGAATGCAGATCAGCATTTCACACAACCGCCACCGCGCTATTCCGAAGCTTCCCTTGTTAAAAAGATGGAAGAGTTGGGTATTGGTCGCCCATCCACTTATGCCAGTATTATTTCGGTCCTTCAGGATCGTGATTATGTCCGTCTGGACAAAAAACGTTTTATTCCAGAAGATCGTGGTCGTTTGGTCACCGCATTCTTGGAAAACTTTTTTGAACGTTATGTTCAATACGATTTTACGGCAAACCTTGAAGATCAATTGGATGAAATCTCCAATGGAGCGGAAGATTGGCAAAAAGTCTTGCGTGATTTCTGGGCTGCCTTCAGCGCGGCTGTCGAAGATACTAAAGAATTGCGTGTGCGCGATGTTTTGGATGCGCTGGATAAAGATTTGGAAGAGCATTTCTTCCATGAAAATGAAGAAGGCAAAGACCCACGTGTCTGCCCGACCTGTGGCGAAGGCCGTTTGAGTTTGAAGTTGGGTAAATTCGGGGCCTTTATCGGTTGTTCGAATTATCCTGATTGTCGCTATACCCGTCCCTTGATCCAGGATGACAGCGCCGATGGTGCGCTGCCTGATCTGGAAGCCGGGCCGAAGGAACTGGGGCTTGATCCAGAAACCGGCGAGATGGTTACCATGCGTCGCGGACCATATGGTATCTATGTTCAGATCGGTGATATCGACCCGGAAGACAAAAAGAAAAAACCCAAACGCGCCTCATTGACGTCCGATATGAATCCGGCGGAAATGGATCTGGAGAAAGCCCTTAAATTGCTTTCTCTGCCGCGTAATGTCGGAATTTTCCCTGATACGGGGGAGATGATCAAGGCCGGTATCGGGCGTTTTGGCCCTTATGTCAGTGTTGGCAAAACGTTTGTTTCCATCAAGGAAGACAGCCCGTACACCATTGGTGAAAACCGTGCGATTGACCTGATCCATGAAAAAATGGAAAAGACGCAAATGGTCGTACTGGGCCAGCACCCGGATGAAAAGAAAGATATTATTTTGCAAAATGGTCGTTGGGGCCCGTTTGTCAAGGTTGGCCGGATCAATGCCCGTTTGCCCAAGGATATGGAACGTGAAGACGTTACCTTGGAAATCGCAATTGAGATGCTGAATAAAAAAGGTGCCGGTAAGAAAAAGGCAACAAAAAAGAAAACGACTGCCAAGAAAACGACCAAAAAGGCACCGGCTAAAAAAGCGGCAACTAAAAAAACCGCAAAGGCGGATGCGACAGACGAATAATATAATTTTCCAAAGCGGATTGTGTAAAATCAATTCCTAATATAAGCAATAAATGATACTCTCTCTTCTTAATTGGGGAGGGTGAACCTCCTGTTTTCATATCCGGAGGGATTGATGTTTGCGTTTCACAATATCAAACTTGCTTATAAAATCAGCTTTGGGGTTATCGTTTCTGCGTTAATATCCATTATCATCGTTGTGTTTTCGATGACACAATCGGTTGATGAAATTATTGCACAGTCGGAAAGACGGGAATTGAGCAACCATTACGTTGCAATTTCCAGTGCGATTGAGGCCGAAGCCTATCGGGCGCAGTCCTTGGCGGCACTTGTTGCACAAATTCCACAGGCCAGTGATGCGTTTGCAAATGGGGAACGTGATCAGCTGTTTGAATTATTCGGTTCTTCATTTCAGGATATGAAAAAGAATTATGCGGTGCGGCAGTTTCAGTTTCATAGTCCGCCCGCAACTTCGTTTGCAAGAATCCACAAACCGGAAAAATTTGGTGATGACTTATCTTCATTTCGCCATACGGTGATACAAACCAATGAAACAAAAGAACCTGTTGTTGGGCTTGAAAAAGGGGTTGCCGGTCTTGGAGTACGTGGCGTTGTCCCTGTTTTTCAAGGTGACAACCATATTGGATCAGTTGAATTTGGTATGTCTTTTGGACAAGCTTTTTTTGATCGTTACAAGGCTCGCAACGCTGTGGATGTTTCCCTTTATCTACAAGGTGAAGATGGTTTTAAGTCTTTTGCTTCCACACTTGGGGGAACGCCGCTGAACTCATCGGTTAATCTGCAAGCTGTTTTGGAGGGCAAGGCGCAGATGGGCTTGGCGCGTTACAATGAAAAACCCCATGCCGTTTTATATGATGTGATCCGTGATTTTTCACAAAAACCAGTCGGGGTTCTTGAGATTGCAATGGATGTGTCACATTTCCGCGATATGAGCAGTGCGGCTGAAAATCGCGCACTTTATATTTCTTTGGCGGCTTTGGGCCTTTCGATTTTATTGTCGATTTGGATCTCAAAAAGTATTTCCGGTCCGATTTTGCGCATGGCAAATGGCTTACGACGTATTTCCCACAAAGATTTTGATATGGAAATTGTCGGCCATGATCGCAGTGATGAGGTCGGGGTGATGGCACAGGCCTTGGTGGAGTTACGCGAAAATGCGATTATCCATGATCAACAGGAAACTGAACGTGAAGCCCGGTTTGTGGAATTGCAAAACTGGAAGGATGAACTCAATAAACAATCCAAACACCAATTGCATGGTGTGGTTGAAGCTGCAATGCAGGCAAACAAGGCGATTGTTGCAATGGCATCGATGCGTAATGATATTGTCAATGTGCATACGGCCAGTGAGGCAATGGCCTCTGCGGTGGAAGAACTGGTGGCATCCGTTAATGAAATTGCCCATAACGGCGAAGCCATTGCCCAAGATGCCCGCCACGCTGAAACAGCATCCAATGAAGGGATGAGCGAAGCGGAAAATGCAACAGCCGCGATGGGTGATATCTATAGCGCGGTGAATAACGCTGTTGATAAAACAGCCCTCTTGGCGCGATCCTCAGAAAAAATTGGCGATATTGTCAGCCAGATTGAAGCGATTGCCGAACAAACAAACTTATTGGCCTTGAATGCGACCATCGAAGCCGCGCGGGCAGGCGATGCGGGTAAGGGCTTTGCCGTTGTGGCCAGTGAAGTGAAAAATCTGGCAAATCAGACGGCAGGGGCAACCGAAGATATCAATGCCCGCATTTCGACGTTATTGGATGAAATGGATGCAATTACCAGTTCCATGAGTACGGGTAATGATGCGGTGAATAGCGGGCAAAAAGTCATTAGCGAACTTTATAACCGCTTGGGGGAAATGAGCGCCAAGGTCAATAATGTGACTGGTAAGGTTGAAGAAATTGCTGGTATTTTGGCACAGCAGACAACGGCTGCGAACGAAGTTGCCGCTGGTACAGCTAATATTGCCAGACTTGCGGAACATAACAATATTGAAATTGATATCGTTCTGGAAGCCATTGATAAAAGCAATGCGGAACTGGATGCCCGTGTGGAAGAATTTGCCGCAGGTGGGGATGCCTATAGTATCGTCCTTGTTGCCCAAAATGATCATATGGCGTTTAAGCGCAAAATCGTCAATACGGTTATGGGCCGACGCGACCATAAATCAAGCGATATGCATGATCATCATACGTGTCGTTTAGGGCGTTGGTATGACGAGGTGACGGATGAAAGATTACTGGCGCATCCGGCCTTTAAAAAACTGATTGAACCGCATAAAGAGGTCCATGCCTATGGGATTAAGGCGCTTCAGGCCCATGAAAATCGTAATTTTGAAGAAGCCTTGGAGCATTTGACGCAGCTTGACCATTATTCGCAGGTCGTTTTGGATATATTGGAGGAATTATCCAAAGCGGTTGAAGAATAGAGGGGGAAGGTGTACATAGCCTGAAAGAAATCCGTCATGCCATGTGGCTTGCGCGTATGCGTGTAAACATTATATCCTAAGTAAGGTAGAACTGACACGCCGCTTTATCTGCGCCCCGACGGTTACAGGAAAGTACATCATTTTGAACGATACGCCGAGAAAACCCGTTCCGTTTCCCACGAAAAAACAAATTCTGGACTTTATCAAGGACTCCCCCGGTCAAGTGGGTAAACGTGAAATTGCACGTGCCTTTGCCTTGAAGGGGCCTGCAAAAATCCAATTGAAAAAAGTGCTCAAAGAATTGGAACTGGATGGTAAATTGGGCCGGGGCCGTCAACGCAGTTTTGCGACACCCGGTTCCATGCCGGATGTGACGGTTCTTGAAATTACCGGCATTGATACGGATGGGGAGCTTTTGGCGCGGCCATTGAGTTGGCAAGGCAAAGATCAGCCGCCGAAAATCTATGTGGCACAATCGGGTGGGCGCACTGCATACGGTTTACGTGATCGGGTTTTGTGTCGGATGCGCAAAATTTCGGCCAAGGAATATGAAGCACAGGTTATCCGCCAAATTTCTGAAGCACCTTCGCGTGTCTTAGGGATTTATCAGGATGGTGGCGAGGGGGGACGTTTGATCCCGACAGACCGCCGCGCCAAATCCGAATTTATCATTGCCCGTGAAAATGCAATGGATGCTGAAAGTGGCGAGCTTGTTTTATGTGAACCCTTGCCCGGCCGTGTGTTCGGTTTAAAACCGGCAAAAGTGGTCGAACGTTTAGGGGATACCAATCAACCCAAGGCGGTTTCTCTGGTCTGTATTCATGCCCATGATATCCCCACCGAATTTACCGAAGAAGCCGTTGCTCAAGCTGAAAATGCCAAAGCTGTGCCGTTGGGCAAACGTGTGGATCTACGCAATATTCCGCTTGTCACTATTGACGGTGCAGATGCGCGTGATTTTGATGATGCGGTTTTTGCCGAACCTGATAGTGACCCAAAAAATGCAGGCGGCTGGCATATCATCGTTGCGATTGCTGATGTCTCCCATTATGTACGTGCAGGCGATGATTTGGATCGATGCGCCTATGAACGGGGAAATTCGGTCTATTTCCCAGACCGGGTGGTGCCCATGCTGCCCGAAGCTTTGTCAAACGGCTGGTGTTCGCTCGTCCCCCATGAAGATCGAGGCTGTGTTGCGGTCCATATGTGGATTGATGCTGATGGTCATTTGTTAGGTCACAAGTTTGTTCGCGGTTTGATGCGTTCTCATGCCCGTTTCACCTATGAGCAGGTTCAAATGGCGCGTGACGGCCAAACAGATGAAACAACGGCCCCTTTGATGGAAAAGGTCATCAATCCGCTTTATGGCGCGTTTGAGAGCTTCCTGCGCTATCGTGAAGAACGTGATGTGTTGGAACTGGATGTGCCGGAGCGTAAAATGTCCTTTGATGAAAACGGCAAGGTGGCCTCGATCGACAAGCGCGAACGCTTAGATAGTCATAAATTGATCGAAGAGTTTATGATTACCGCCAATGTCGCGGCAGCCGAAGCCCTGGAAGCTAAACGCCAACCCTGTATGTACCGTGTACATGATGCACCGGGGCTGGATAAGATGGAAGCTTTGCGCCAGTTCCTCGGGTCACTGGATATTAAATTGGCGAAAGGACAATCGCCAAGTCCTAAAATCTTCAACCGGATTTTGAAACAGGTAGAGGATACTGATCAGGATACGATGGTGAATACGGTCATTTTACGATCCCAGTCACAGGCGGAATATAACCCTGAAAATATCGGTCATTTTGGCTTGGCACTGCACCGTTATGCACATTTTACGTCACCGATCCGGCGTTATTCCGATCTCTTGGTTCATCGTGCGCTTATTCGCGGCTATGGCCTTGGTGAGGGGGGGCTTGAAGACGGTGGACGTGATTTTGCCGATATGGGGGAACATCTTTCCAAAACCGAACGTCGGGCGGCGGCGGCTGAACGTGATGCAATGGATCGTTATACAACTCTTTTCCTTGCCGATCGTGTTGGGGCGAGTTTTGGGGCGCGTATTAATGGTGTAACGCGTTTTGGTCTGTTTGTGACCCTGGATGAAAACGGGGCCGATGGTCTGGTGCCGATCCGCAGCTTACCACAGGATTATTACGACCACGATGAACAGCTTCATATGCTGGTCGGGAAACGCAGCGGTTTTGCATTCCGACTGGGCCAACGGGTGGAAGTGAAGTTGGTTGAGGCCGATACGATCACAGGCGGCATGGTTTTTCAGTTGGTTTTAAGCCCGGAAGACGTTGCAAAAGCAGCCAAGCTTGGCCGTGGTGGTAATGATAAAAGGGGGCCGCGCAAAGGGCATCGCAAGACCCCAAAACACAAAAGACGTTCCCGTTAAGGTCTGTCCATATTTGTCGCTGGCGAGAAATATATTTTTTTGGCACAATAAAAAGATGAAAAAGGTATGTTCCTATAGGCTTTCGGCTTTTGTCAGCTTAATGTTGATGGCCGGATGCTCGCCCGGCTTGCACGTGTCTGATCAGGTGCAACAGGAAAACCATGCCAGTGAAATCCGCCGTGTTTTGCCCCGTGATGAAGTTTCCGCCATTTTGGCATCGGGGTTCTATACAATTTCCGAACGGGCTTTATCGGTTGTATCGGTGCGTCAGTTGGGCTTGGAAGGTATGCGGGGGCTGGCGACCATTGACCCGGAAATTTCGATTGTAGAAACCGACGGGGTCATCAACGTTTCGTATGGTGATCAACGGATCAAAAGCGTGATTGAACCTTTGGCCTATGACAGTGAAAGCTGGGCAGATGCGGTTTATGAGGTCGTTCAATCGGTCTGGCCTTATTCCAGTGATGTTGCTGCGACCAATGCAGAACGTATTTATGAAGCTGTTTTTGATGCAGCTTTGTCTAATCTTGATATTTTTTCTCGTTATGCCGGTTCCCATGAAGCCGAAGGAAACCGTGATCGCCGCGAAGGGTTTGGCGGGTTGAATATGACCCTGCAAAAAATTGATGAACGTTTTCTGGTCAACCGTGTTGATCGGGACGGCCCTGCCTATGAAGCCGGTGTGCGCAAGGGCGACATGTTGATTATGGTGAATGACCAAGCCGTCATAGGTCATAGCCTGCATGATGTTAATGAGATGCTGCGCGGTAAAGTGCAAACCGAAGTCATATTGCAAATCGAACGTCCGTCAACCGGGATTACGCAGGAAGTCTTTGCATGGCGTGAACTGGTGATCGCGCAAACGGTGTGGGCGGATTATGATGACGGTGTTTTGACGCTGCGGATTGCCCGTTTTAATGAAAAAACACTGAGCAGCCTATCTCAGGATATAGAAGATGCGGTTCTGATGCATGGTGAGGCCCTGAAAGGCATTATCCTTGATTTGCGGGGGAACCCCGGTGGATTGCTGAAACGGGCCGTACAGGTGGCGGATTTGTTTTTATCGGGTGGGCGGATTATTTCGACGAAAGGGCGTCATCCTGATAGTTTTGAAGTATTTGAGGCAGATCCGCGCGATATTACCAATGGGCGACCAGTTGTTGTTTTGTTAAATGGTAAAAGCGCGTCTGCTTCTGAAATTGTTGCAGCCGCCCTGCAAGATCGCCAGCGTGCCGTTATTGTTGGCAGCTCGTCTTATGGCAAGGGAACGGTTCAGTCTGTTCAACGCTTGCCTAATGATGGGGAGATTACGATCACATGGTCACGCTTGATCGCGCCCAGTGGATATAGTTTTCACGGGCTAGGGGTGCGCCCCAGCGTTTGTACAAGCGGCATAAAACAAAACAAGGACAGGGGGTCTGCTTTATCGGAAAGCAATGGTGCTGATTTACTGACCAGTTGGCGAACCGTTGGGGTGGATGATCGTCAGGGGCGTAAAAAATTGCGCCAGACCTGTCGCCCCGACAACAGCAAAAAAGAAATAGATATTACTGTTGCCCGTAATCTGGTTCTTGACCTCGGGCTATATCAACGTTTTACCGGGTCTGCGACGCTGGCAACACTGGCACAGTAATTTATCGGGAATCGATTTTTATTTGGCTCGATATTTTTTAATTAGCATGTGAAAAAGGAAAGCATTCAGGTTCAATTGACCAATTAAATACAGCGGCTTTTGACGATATTGTGTCATAGAGGGCCATAGAAACTGAAATTGTCATAAAAACGTACAAAGCGTCTTGACATCGAAAAAAATGCCTGTATTGTCCGGCCCTCACAGACGCATTTTTGCTACAGGAATAAGTAAGATGGCTAAGCCGACCACCATTCAGGTTAGACTGGTAAGCACCGCTGACACGGGCTATTTCTATGTAACTAAGAAAAACCCGCGTAATATCACCGAGAAGCTGGAATTCCGCAAATACGACCCGGTGGTACGCAAGCATGTGCTGTTCAAAGAAGCGAAGATTAAATAATCCAAGCTGATTTGCACCAGAATTTATAAAAAAGGTTTCGATTATGTCGGAACCTTTTTTTGTGCTTTGGTGTCTGGAGAATGTATTTAAGATTATTTATGCCAGAAAATCTGCGATGGCCTGCAAAAAACGCGGCACCGATATAGGCTTTGATAAATAGCCGTCACAGCCCCCTTTAAGAATTTTTTCTTCATCCCCTTTCATGGCAAATGCCGTGACGGCAAGAACGGGGATATGTTTCAGGGTGTCATCGCTTTTGAGTTTTTGTGTAATTTCCAGGCCGGAAATTTCCGGTAACTGGATATCCATGACAATAAGATCAGGTTTATGTTGGCGGGCCAAGTCTTCAGCATCATGCCCGTTGTATGTCTGAATTGTGTTATAGTCATGCGCTTGTAGAAGGTCATTGAACAATTTCATGTTCATCAGGTTGTCTTCAACAATCAGGATGGTTTTTGACATTCTTATTGGCTGTTCAATTTGCGGCTATTTACGTAATTCGGCGAATGGGACTTTAATTATTAATATATCAGATACGCTTGAAAGGGGAGATGAAAAAGAAGAATAAAGCAGAATTTATATGTATTATCTTTGGAAATACATTTCCAATAACATTATTCAATTCTCGGTTAGGTTTATACTGTCGATCCAGGCGCTAAAGGCTTTTACTTTTTCCATTTTTTTCTTTTTTGCCGTTGTTACCAGATAGTATCCACGTTGGCTTTGAATTTCCGGTCCAAAGGGGGAGATGAGCCGACCGGATGCGAGTTCATCTTCAATAAACATCGGAGGGACGATTGCGATGCCAAGACCGGAAAGGGCTGCACGAATCATCATGGAAAAGGTTTCAAAGGTCGGGCCCGTGATGCGTGATTTGGTCGTGACGTCTTGATGGGCAAGCCATTCTGGCCAAGCGTACATGCGCGTTTGCAGATTTAAGAGGCTGAAATCCAGTACGTCTTTGGGTTCTAACCCCATGCGCCCTTCTACGAGGGAGGGGGCGCAAGCGGCAACGACCGTTTCATCAATTAATTTTTTGATCTCGACATCCGGCCAGTTGCCATCGCCATGTTGAATTGCGATATCCACATCCTGTGTTGAAAAATCAAACGCCGTCAGCCCTGTGGTTAGGTTGAGTTGTATGTTGGGGTGTTGCAGGGTAAAGCGATTGAGTTTCGGGATCAACCAGCGAGACCCGAATGTCGGGAACGTACCGACATTAAGGCGGATATCGTTTTGGTCGTTGGTGATCAATTTTAAGGTTTCGCTTTCCAGTGCATTAAGGTGAGTGCTGACGGCTTCGGCGTAGCTTATGCCTTCTTCGGTCAATTCCAGTTTCTTTTTGACGCGATGAAAAAGGTCTGTCTGAACAAATTCTTCAAGATTACGGACCTGTCTGCTGACCGCACTTTGAGTAAGATTGAGTTCTTCGCCGGCACGTGTGAAATTGAGGTGACGCGCAGAGGCATCAAAACAAAGCAGGGAGGTGAAAGTTGGCAGGTGTCGTCGCATCGGTTTTGAAAGCCTTTGAATATTATCATTCAAAAAATGAATGAAACCATGAAAAAACATCGCTTTTATTTTAATTTATCATCATTTAAATGAATGATTAAGCAATTTAACCAATTTTGAGGAAAAGTTTATGGCCGCCAAGGTATCTTTTAAGTGGGAAGACCCGTTCCTGTTTGACGATCAACTGACAGAAGAAGAGCGCATGGTACGTGATAGTGCACGTGCATTCTGTGACGACAAGTTAATGCCGCGTATTCTGGAAGCCAACCGTACGGAAACATTTGATCGTGAAATTATGAATGAATTTGGCGAGTTGGGCTTGCTGGGTTGTACCATTCCCGAAGAATACGGTTGTGCGGGCATGAGCAACGTCTGTTATGGCCTGATCGGTCGTGAAGTTGAACGTGTTGATTCCGGTTATCGTTCTGCAATGAGTGTACAGTCTTCTTTGGTGATGCATCCGATTTATGCATATGGTTCCGAAGAACAACGAAAAAAATACCTGCCGAAACTGGCAACGGGTGAAATGGTTGGCTGTTTCGGTTTGACCGAACCTGATCATGGCTCTGACCCGGGCAGCATGAAAACGCGTGCTGAAAAAGTGGACGGCGGTTACCTGTTGACGGGTAACAAAATGTGGATCACGAACTCTCCCATCGCGGATATCGCTGTTGTATGGGCAAAACTGGACGGTGTCATCCGTGGTTTTGTTGTTGAGCGCGGTACGGAAGGTTTTTCAACACCGAAGATTGAAGGTAAAATGAGCCTGCGTGCCTCTATCACGGGTGAGATCGTTCTGGACAAGGCATTTGTACCGGAAGAAAACCTGCTTCCCAATGTTCAAGGGCTTGCCGGTCCGTTCGGTTGCTTGAATAAGGCGCGTTACGGTATTGCATGGGGTGCGTTGGGTGCCGCGGAATATTGCTGGCACGCAGCCCGTCAATACGGTCTTGATCGTAAACAGTTTAATCGTCCGTTGGCGCAGAACCAATTGTTCCAGAACAAACTTGCGACCATGCAAGTTGAGATTACGTTGGGCTTGCAAGCTGCTCTGCGTGTTGGTCGTTTGATGGATGAAGACAACTGTGCAGTTGAAAATATTTCTATCATCAAAAGTAACAACGTGAACAAGTCTCTGGAAATTGCCCGCATGGCGCGTGATATGCACGGCGGTAACGGTATTTCTGACGAGTTCCATGTGATCCGTCATATGGTTAACCTGGAGACCGTAAACACCTACGAAGGGACTTACGATATTCACCGCTTGATTTTGGGGCGTGCCCAAACAGGCCTGCAAGCATTCTTTTAAGAAGAGAGCTTAGATGAGCGGACCACTTTCACATATTCGCGTCCTTGATCTGTCTCGTATTCTGGCTGGCCCGTGGGCCAGTCAGACGCTCGGCGATTTGGGGGCAGAGATTATTAAAATCGAACGCCCGCAAGTCGGGGATGATACCCGTCAGTGGGGGCCGCCTTATATTAAGGATGAAGACGGCAAGGATACCCGCGATGCGGCTTATTATATGTCGGCAAACCGTAACAAGCGGTCTGTTGCCATTGATATGGCCGCACCGGATGGGCAAGCCTTGATCCGGGATCTGGTGGCGCATTGTGATGTGGTGATTGAAAACTTCAAAGTCGGTGGCCTGAAAAAATACGGTCTCGATTATGAAAGTCTCAAAAAGATAAAGCCGGATCTGGTTTATTGTTCGATTACCGGGTTTGGACAAACGGGTCCGTATGCCAATCGGGCCGGGTATGATTTTCTAATTCAGGGTATGGGCGGTTTGATGAGTGTCACCGGCCAACCTGGCAAGGGGCCTGAGGCTGGTCCGGTAAAAGTCGGCGTGGCTTTGTCCGATGTAATGACCGGGCTTTATGCTGTCATTGGTGTGCAAGCGGCGCTTGCACACCGTGATCGCACCGGTGAAGGCCAACATGTCGATCTTGCATTGCTGGATGTTCAGGTGGCAACACTTGCCAATCAAGCCATGAATTATCTGGCGAGTGGCAATGCACCGGGATTGATGGGGAATGCGCATCCCAATATCGTGCCATACCAGGCATTTGCAACATCAGATGGTCATATGATTTTGGCTGTTGGCAATGACAATCAATTTGCCAAGTTTTGCAAAGTCGCAGGTCTGTCTGAATTGGCGGAAGATGAGCGTTTTGCGACGAACGCGTCTCGGGTCAAGTATCGGGAAGAGTTGGTGCCGATATTACGTGAACGCATCTTAAAGGACGAGCTTGACTGGTGGATTGCGCAGCTGGAAACGGCCCATGTCCCCTGTGGACCGATTAATACAATTGATCGTGTTTTTGCAGATCCGCAAGTACGGGCACGTGACATGAAGGTTGAATTGGATCATCCGGTTGCCGGTAAGGTGCCGAGCGTAGGCTCGCCGTTGAAATTTTCAAACAGTCCTGTTGAGTATCGCAACGCGCCACCTGTTTTGGCAGCAGATACCACAGAAGTGCTGGAACGGATTCTATCGTTGAGTGAGGATGATATTGCCAGACTGGCAGAGCGGGGAATCGTTCAACAATAGAGACTGATCGGGGCAGACGCAGGGCGTCAGGAATCATAAAAAGGAAATGCGGGGATGGGGTATCTCTGTATTGGTTTTAGCTTCAACGGACGCGGAAAAGTGGGCTTTGAAGGATTAAAATGCAGGCTTTTACAGCATAGTAAGCAGGCAAAGGCGATGGTCTTTGCCTGTTTTTTGTGCAGTAAAAAAAGATGCACAAAAAATATGACATTTTTAAGAATTGTGTATTGAAATAATAAACGTTCTGTGTTCTGATTTACAAAATGATTAAACGGGAAGTGGAAGCCTTTTCACTTAATAAAAACAATATAACAGAAAAGGCACCGCTTTTGAGGATAAATCCGATTAAGGGGTACGTTGAGTAATGACGGCAAGCGCGAATGATCCATTGGTTCGTTTTGTAAATGTGCAAAAGACCTATGATGGTGAAAATCTGGTTGTAAAGAACCTGAACCTAGATATTGAGCGTGGCGAGTTTTTAACGCTGCTGGGGCCAAGTGGATCGGGAAAAAGTACCTGTTTGATGATGCTTGCAGGTTTTGAAACACCGACACATGGGGATATTTTGTTGCAGGGTAATGCCATTAATAATGTTCCCCCACATAAGCGCGATATCGGGGTTGTCTTTCAAAACTACGCCCTGTTTCCGCATATGAGTGTCGTGGAAAATGTGGCCTTTCCCCTGACGGTTCGAAAAATGAACAAGACGGATGCCAAGGCAAAGGCGCAACGGGCACTGGATATGGTGCAACTTGGGGAGTTTGGTGAACGTCGCCCTGGTCAGCTCTCTGGTGGGCAGCAGCAACGTGTTGCGTTGGCGCGTGCCTTGGTGTTTGAACCACAACTGGTTTTGATGGACGAACCGCTTGGCGCATTGGATAAAAAACTGCGTGAGCAAATGCAGATCGAGATTAAACATATCCATGAAAATCTCGGTGTGACGATGGTGTTTGTTACGCACGATCAAGATGAAGCCTTGACCATGTCTGACCGCGTGGCGGTGTTCAATGACGGGATTATTCAACAGATTGACGATCCGGCAACGCTTTATGAGTGTCCGCAAAACAGTTTTGTGGCGAACTTTATCGGTGAAACAAATACCTTATGTGGCGAGATTGTTTCTTCTGACAATCAGGCCTGTGCCGTGCAATTGCCCAATGGGATCAAGATTACAGCGCAAAATGTTGCCGGACATGGGGCCGGGGTGCAGACAGCTGTTTCCTTGCGCCCGGAACGGGTTCAACTGAATGATATCAAACCCGATTTCGCCAATGTATTTGAGGCAACTGTGATTGAGACGATCTATCACGGAAACCATGTTCGTGTTGCCCTTGACGTTGGGGGGCAAAAAGATTTTCGCGCTATGGTGCGAGCCGGAAACATCCATGCGGATTTGAATCCGGGGCATAAGCTCTATGTGGGCTTTTCAGCTGATGACTGTCGGGCGCTAGACCCCGCATCGGCTTAATTTGGGAAGGTGGAGCGGTCTAGGGCCTTTGTTTTGAGTGACCGTATTCACCCTTTAATCACCCTGTCAAATGAAGAGAAAGGGAACTTCATGTCTGTAAAAAAATTGCTTTCTGTTACGATTGCTACCGGTGCTCTTGTGGCCGGTCTGTCCGTAAATGCACAAGCGCGTGACCTGACCGTTGTCGGTTGGGGCGGTGCGTCGCAGGAAGTCCACCGTAATGTTTATTTTGATCCGTTTTCCAAGAAATCCGGCGTTGCTTTGACCGAAGACAGCTACAATGGCGGTCTGGCAAAAATCAAGGCGATGGTTGATACCAATTCCGTTACTTGGGATGCGTTGCTGGTTGAAGCACCGGAACTGCTGCGCGGTTGTGAGAACGGTTTGTTCGAACCGATGGCGTGGGACAAAATCGGTAAAAAAGATGATTTCATCGACGCAGCGGTCAGTGATTGCGGCGTTGGTTCTTACGTTTGGTCCATCGCGTTGGCCTATGATGGCGATGTTCTGAAAGACGGCCCGAAAAGCTGGGCAGATTTCTGGGATGTAAAGAAATTCGAAGGTAAGCGCGGCATGCGTAAAGGCGCCAAGTTTAATCTGGAAATTGCTTTGATGGCAGATGGCGTTGCCCCCGGTGATGTTTATGAAGTTCTGGGAACACCGGAAGGTCAAAAACGCGCTTTTGCCAAACTGGATGCATTAAAAGAACATATTCAGTGGTGGGAAGCTGGCGCACAACCGCCGGAATGGCTGGCATCTGGTGATGTTGTGATGACAACAGCCTATAATGGCCGTATTACAAATGCCAACAAAGAAGGCAAAAACTTCCAGATTTCCTGGGATGGCCAAATCTATGCCGTTGATAGCTGGGCTGTCGTCAAAGGCTCGGAAAACAAAGATAAGGCATTTGATTTTGTTGCCTTTGCATCCGCCAAGGACAATCAGGTCAAGTTCCCGGAAGGTATTCCTTACGGTGTGACCAACAAAGGCGCGATTGCAGCGTTGCCTGAAGCCCTTGGCAATCAGTTGCCGACTGCGGAAGCCAACCTGAAAAATGCCTTGGCAAACGATACGGAGTTCTGGATCGATTTTGAAGAAGAACTCAACGAACGTTTCAATTCCTGGGCTGCGAAATAAGCACCCGGTAGGGAAGAGAGAGGGAATATCGCCTCTCTCTTCGCCTTCTTTTTGATTGAGCCAAATTGTCCACCCTAACGAAGCGGTAAAGAACAATGGATCAGGCACCAGCCTTAACAGCATCGCAATCGGATGTTTTGCCTCAGGAGGAAAATGGCCTTCCTCTTAAGGTAAAGCTCAGACGAGCTGAGCGTATGAAAAAAATTCGTGCAATGGCACTTATTGCACCTTTGTTTATTTTCACAATGCTCATTTTCGCCATTCCGATCGGTATCATGCTTGTGCGTTCTATTGATAACCCGGAAGTGGTGTCTTATCTGCCCAACACCAAGGTAGAGCTGGATAAATGGTCGGGTGAAGGCATGCCACCACAGGCCTTGACGGCAATTTTTGCAACGGATCTGGTGCAGGCTTACCATGATAAAACGGCAGCCACTGTCGGGAAACGGTTGAACTATGATGTTTCGGGTATGCGCTCTTTGATTATGCGCACGGCTCGTAAATTTAAAAGTCATGTGCCGGTTGATGCGACACTGGACACATTTGTGAAAGCGGACAAACGTTGGAAACAGGAAAAATACTGGAACGCCTTGAAACGGGCATCGGGTTCCCTGACACCGTTTTACCTGCTGAGTGCCGTTGATAAGAAAATTGATGATAAAGGTGAGATTGTAAATGTGCCTGAAGATCAGGCGATTTATGTAAATATCTTCTGGCGTACCATCTGGATTGCTGGTGTGGTTACGGTGATCAGCTTGTTATTGGGTTTCCCAATTGCCTATCTATTGGCAAACACATCTTCAAAGGTGTCCAATACATTAATGTTCTGTGTGTTACTGCCGTTCTGGACTTCTTTGTTGGTGCGCACAAGTGCATGGGTTGTTTTGCTGCAAAAGAACGGGATCGTAAACAGCTCGCTCATGAATTTGGGGCTGATTGATGAACCGTTGACATTGCTGTTTGCCAGACCAGGGGTGTATATCGGGTTTATCCACTTGTTGCTGCCCTTTGTGATTTTACCGCTTTACAGTGTTATGAAATCCATTTCACCGGCTTATATGCGTGCGGCTGAAAGTCTTGGGGCACATCCGGTTATTGCGTTTGTCCGGGTTTATTTGCCGCAAACATTACCCGGTATTGGGGCTGGTGGTGTCTTGGCCTTTATTCTGGCAATCGGCTACTATATTACGCCTGCCTTGATCGGTGGTCCGCAAGACCAGATGCTTAGTTATTTCATTGCCAACCACGCCAACAGCACATTGAACTGGGGTCTTGCCTCGGCGTTGGGGATGATCCTGCTCGGCTCCACATTGATACTCTTTACCATCTATAACCGACTGACCGGTGCGTCCGGCGTGAAAATGGGGTGATTTAATCATGCAGTTACAACCATACGCCACAACCGGCCAGAAAATCTGGCACTATACATTTCTTGCAATTGCCGGAGGGGGGCTGCTGTTTCTGGTTCTGCCTATTCTGGTCATTATTCCGCTGTCGTTTAATTCAACCAGTTTCTTGAGCTATCCGCTCAGTGGTTTTTCCTTTCGCTGGTATGAAGAGGTTTTCACCTCTGACGTTTGGGTCAATGCTATTCAAAATAGTTTGATGATTGGTGCGGCTTCTGCCTTTTTTGCAACTGTGCTGGGGACGCTGGCAGCGATGGGGCTGACACGAACCGATTTCAGGGGGAAAGGTGCGGTCAATGCCTTGTTGGTTTCACCAATGATCGTGCCGATTGTTATCTCTGCATTGGGTCTTTATTTCTTTTTTGCCGAACTGGGGTTGAATGCGACCTACACAGGATTGATTTTGGCGCACACTGCCTTGGGCGCCCCGTTTGTGGTGATCACTGTAACGGCGACTTTACAAGGGTTTGACAATAACATGATCCGTGCGGCTGCCAGTTTGGGGGCCAATCCGGTCACGGTTTTCTTTACGGTGGTTTTGCCGTTGATTTTACCGGGGGTGGTGTCCGGTGCATTGTTTGCCTTTGCTACATCGTTTGACGAAGTTGTGGTCGTGCTGTTCAGTGCGGGACCGGAACAACGCACATTGCCGCGCCAGATGTTTGATGGGATCAAGGAAAATATCACACCGGCGATTATGGCGGCGGCGACCTTGTTGATTGTGTTTGCCTTTGCCTTGTTGACGGTTCTGGAATATCTGCGTCGTCGTTCGGAAAAACTGAATGGAACGTCCTAGACTAAAGAAGCCTGCAAATCAGATGTAGGGCGGTGTACAGGCGCTGATAACCTCACAGGGTTCATTGCTTGTATTATGAAAACGGTGGGGGACTGTGCTGTCAAACAGATAGGATTCCCCTTTACGTAAAACCCGTTTTTGATCGCCGACTGTCAGTTCGACGCAGCCGCTGATCACAATCCCACCTTCGGTGGAGTTATGGCGTAGCATGGTTTTGCCCGTATCGGCACCGGGTTCGTAGGTTTCGCAAAGAATTTGCAGGTTGTAGCGTTTGGCATCGCCGACTTGTAAGAAAGAAAGGTTCTTGCTGGTGCTGAGTTCACGCAGTTCGTCGGGTTTGAAAAAGACTTTGTCGTTCGGGTGCGCTTCGGTGGCAAAAAAGTCGGATAAATCCATTGGAATCCCTTCCAGGATTTTGCGCAACATGGAGACGGAAGGACTGTTTTGATTTTTTTCGATCAGGGAAATTGTCCCGTTTGTTACACCGGCACGGCGTGCCAGTTCCCGTTGGGAAAGCTTGTGTTCGCTGCGGACTTGGCGCAAGCGTTGCCCAAGATCGAAATCATCCATAATTCATCTTCTCCTGTTTAGTCTTTGCCCTGTTAAACGGTAGCATTTTGAACAAGTTATTCGATTATAAAAGGAAAATAATAAACAAATAAAGCCTCTTGTTTAAAAAAATAAACGTGCTACTGTGATGTTTAATATTTAACTAATTTTTGTGTGTTTTGAATTGAAAAAATAAACGACACACCTTGTAATGGAGATGCAAATGCAATTGGCGGATCAGGGTTTATTCAAGACCGATGGTTATATCGATGGTGCGTGGGTGCAGAGCGTGCAGGCACAGACATTTGATGTTTTAAATCCGGCAACTGGGGAAAAACTGGCGAGTGTTAGCGATATGGGCGCCGAAGAAACACGTCAGGCCATTGAAGCCGCTGATCGTGCGTTTGGTCCGTGGAAGTCCTTGATTGCCAAAGAACGCGCCAATATTTTGCGCAAATGGTTCAACCTGATTTTGGAAAATCAGGAAGACCTTGCCCAGCTTATGACGGCGGAACAGGGAAAACCCTTGGCTGAAGCCCGTGGTGAAGTCATTTATGGTGCATCATTTGTGGAATGGTTTGCCGAAGAAGGCAAACGGATGTACGGCGATGTGATCCCGTCTCATGGTGCAGACAAACGTATCACGGTTTTAAAACAACCGATCGGCGTTGTTGCCGCCATTACCCCTTGGAACTTCCCCAACGCGATGATTACACGTAAGGTGGCGCCGGCTTTGGCGGCAGGTTGCACCGTTGTTGTAAAACCGGGTGAAGATACACCGCTTTCTGCACTGGCATTGGCCGAACTGGCTGAACGTGCGGGTATGCTAAAAGGTGTCTTTAACGTTGTCACAGGCTGTAAAGCCAATGCGGCAGCAATCGGTGGGGAAATG
This sequence comes from Terasakiella sp., assembly GCA_965230775.1. Classification (GTDB taxonomy): domain Bacteria; phylum Pseudomonadota; class Alphaproteobacteria; order Rhodospirillales; family Terasakiellaceae; genus Terasakiella. The sequence goes on along the minus strand of CBDDLQ010000006.1, from coordinate 1,336,450 downwards.
ACTTCCAATCCGATTGTGAAGAAACTGTCTTTCACCGGGTCCACACCGGTCGGCAAGTTGTTGATGAAACAATGTGCAGATCAGGTCAAAAAGGTCTCTTTGGAATTGGGTGGTAATGCACCGTTTATTGTCTTTGATGACGCAGATCTGGATGCGGCTGTTGCCGGGGCGATGGCGTCCAAATATCGCAATGCGGGTCAAACCTGTGTTTGTGCAAACCGCCTTTATGTTCAGGCCGGTGTTTATGATGCTTTTGCCGCTAAACTGGCGGAAGCTGTTGAAAAAATGCAGGTCGGCAACGGTGTGGATGCTGGGGTGACCCAAGGTCCGTTGATCAACGAAGCAGCTGTTACAAAGGTGGAGGGGCTGGTTCAGGACGCACAGGAAAAAGGTGCGACGGTTGTGACCGGTGGTGCACGTCATACCTTGGGCGGAACTTTCTTCCAACCAACTATTTTGACAGGCGTTACAGGCGATATGCGCATTGCCAGTGAAGAGATTTTCGGCCCTGTCGCCCCGCTTTATAAATTCGAAAGCGAAGAAGAGGTTATTCGCGCTGCAAACGATACACCTTATGGACTGGCTGCTTATTTTTATGCCCGTGACATCGGGCGCATTTGGCGTGTTTCCGAAGGTTTGGAATATGGCATTGTCGGGATCAACGAAGGCATTATTTCAACCGAAGCCGCCCCGTTTGGTGGTGTGAAAGAATCCGGTATCGGTCGGGAAGGTTCCAAATACGGTCTCGATGATTTTATCGAAGTTAAATACCTGTGTCTCGGCGGGATTGACCGCTGATCTTTGGGAATGGAAAGGAAATAAAAATATGTCTCTCTCATCTGATTTGAAAGATCGTCGTCTAAAGGCTATCCCGCAAGGGGTCGGCAATTTGTCCTCTATTTTCACACAACGTGCAGATAATGCAGAACTGTGGGATGTCGAAGGTAAACGCTATGTCGATTTTGCCAGCGGAATTGCGGTGTTGAATACAGGTCATTGTAACCCAAAGGTCATGGCCGCTGCCAAAGAGCAAATGGACCGTTTTACCCATACCTGTTTCCATGTTGCCATGTATGACAAGTATGTCGAGTTGGCAGAAAAATTAAATGAAATTACACCGGGTGATCATGCCAAAAAATCCATGTTGGTTTCAACGGGTGCCGAAGCTGTGGAAAACGCCGTTAAGATTGCGCGTTCTTATACAGGGCGTCCGGCGGTTATCGCGTTTAATGGTGCGTTTCACGGTCGCACCTTGTTGGGAATGGGGCTGACCGGTAAGGTTACGCCTTACAAAAAAGGGTTTGCGCCCTTCCCGACAGAACTGTATCACGCACCATTTCCCGGCGGATATCGCGGTTGCGATATCGAAGAAGCCATCGCGGGTCTGGAAGAATTATTCCGTTCCGACATTGACCCGGGCCGTGTTGCGGCCTTCATTATTGAACCCGTTCAGGGCGAAGGCGGTTTTAACCCGGTTCCGGCAGAATTTATGCAGGCTTTGCGTAAAATTGCCGATGAGCATGGCATTTTGCTGATCTGTGATGAAATTCAGACAGGTTTTGCCCGTACAGGCAAAATGTTTGCTACAGAATATGCGGGCATTATCCCCGATATGATGACCTTGGCAAAAAGTCTGGCTGGTGGTTTCCCGCTGTCGGCTGTTGTTGGTCGCGCTGATGTGATGGATGCGGTTCATCCCGGTGGCCTTGGTGGTACCTATGCGGGCTTCCCACCGGCATGTGCAGCGGCTTTGGCTGCGATCGAGGTTATCGAGGAAGAAAAACTGTGCGAACGTGCCGTCGCCCTTGGCGATAAAATTCAGGGCCGTTTCAAGGCAATGGCAGAAGCCAAGTTTGATTGCATCGGTGATGTGCGTGGTTTGGGTGCAATGGTTGCGATGGAACTGGTGAAAGACCGTGCGGCGAAAACACCGGACGCCGATCTAACCAAAGCCCTGTTGGCAGAAGCGGAAAAACGCGGTTTGATCCTGCTGTCCTGCGGGACATACGGCAACGTGGTTCGTGTTCTTGTTCCCTTGACAGTCAGTGATGCTGTTTTGGAAGAAGGATTGAATATTTTAGAAGAATCTTTGGTAGCAGCCCTCTCCTAGAAACTCCCGTGCTGCTAAAACTTGCCTGCAACGGACCACCCGTTGCAGGCATTTTTTTTGTTTAAGGGAAAGACATGTTATTCAGTTCGCGTTGGGACGTTTTCAAGGGCCTGTATGCCAAAACCGATCTTTTGTAAATCCCGACCACTGGGTTGTTGATAGGCCTGTAGGCCGAATTCGGGCAGAACAGCATAAAGGTGGTCGAAAATATCGGACTGGATATCTTCATAAGAGGCCCATGCGGTTGTATTTGTGAAACAATAAATCTCCAGCGGCAAACCGTCCGGTCCCGGTGCCAGTTGGCGGACCAGCATGGTCATGTCGCTTCTGATTTTATCGTGACTTTCCAGATATCGCAGAACATAGGCCCGGAATGTCCCGACATTGGTCAGGCGGCGGGTGTTCACAGGATCGTGATTGTTTTCACCGATTTTTGCATTCCAGTGGGTGAGTTCTTTATCTTTATTGTCCAGATATTCAGACAGCAAAGTGAATTTCTTGAGGTGGTCTTTTTCATCCTCTTTCAGAAAATGAATGCTGTTTTGATCCAGATATAAGGCCCGCTTAATGCGCCGGCCACCGGATTCCTGCATGCCGCGCCAGTTTTTAAACGGTTCGCTGACAAGGCGGCGTGTTGGCAGGGTGGTAATGGTTTTGTCCCAGTTTTGGACTTTGACTGTATGTAAGGCGACATCAATCACATTCCCATCGGCGCGCAATTCGGGCATTTCAATCCAGTCACCGACACGGACCATATCGCTGGATGAGATTTGAACGCTGGCAACCAAGGACAGCAAGGTATCCTGAAAGACCAACATTAAGACCGCCGCCATTGCACCCAAACCGGACAAGAGGATTAAGGGTGATTTGTCGATCAGGGCTGCAACGATGAGAATGGCAGCAATCACGTAAATGGCGATTTTAATGACCTGTAAATACCCTTTGATCGGCTTGTTGGCGGCATCGGGACGGCGTTGGTAAAGCGCGTTGGCAACGACCAAAGCCTCCCCCAATGCCAAGGCGATGGTCAGGATAATAAAGGCCGAGGCCACATTGCGCACAATGATATTAAGTTGTTCTGGGATATCCGGGATCAGGGCAATCCCCATAATGACAATCAGGGCAGGAACCACATTGGCCAATCGCGCAATGACATTATGTTCCATAATATCGCGATCGTGCCCGTATTTGGTCAGGCTCAAAATTTTAAAGATGACCCGCAGCAACAGGCGCTTGACCACAAAATTGGCAAAGGTGGCCAGAACCGTCAAAAAAACCAAAGCCGCAAAGTTCGCGACATAATGGTTTTCACGATAAAGCTGGACGAGCTGGTCGATTGATGTCGTGATATGTTCCATAGAGACTCTTGTACGAGATCATACAATATATTTCAACTTTAACAGGGATATACCCTGATTATGACATAAGCCGATCAAAGCATAAAGGAAAGCCCCTTAGGGGAAGAAGTAAAATCCTTATTGTGTTCGCTTTTTGTTCTTGACTTCTTAATGGGAGTTCGCTTAATATAAGCTTAGTCAACGGGAGAAGTGCGATTAAAGCATTTTTCCCGTTTTCTATTTGTCGCAAGCCATGCCTCGATCAATTCGAGGTGTGGCTTTTTTTATGTCTGCCCCAAAGCTGGGTGCAATCCGTCTTTTAAAACAATGGCAGACAGATAACCGCAGTGAGGATATATAATGTTTAGTTTTTTCAATGAGATGGCTGATTTCTTTTCCGTCGGTGATGGTTATACACCGGATAGCCCCGTGACATCACCGGATGCGATGAATACCGATAAGGCGCTTTCCAGTTTAGGGTATTTTGGCGAAAACGGGGAAAGTGAGTTTGCTTTATCCAACCGGGTGAAAGCGTTTCAGGATGCCAATGGTTTAAAGCCGGATGGTGTGATCAATGCAGGTGGCCCAACGGAAAAAGCGTTATCGGATGCCTTGAAACAAAGGACGCCTGACCCGGCCTCTTTACCGAAAAAAGCGGATGATTCTTTGCCGCCAAATGTGACCGTGAAAAAGACGGGCGATCAATCTTTTCAGGCAAGTGCTTCTTTTGGGGCGACACCTAAAAATGCGCATGAAACAGATGTATTAAATCCATCGGAAAAGACACCGCAGTTGCCAAAAATATCGAAGGCCCAGACCGATAAAATGTGGCAACAGGTTGCCGAAAATCAAAAGGCAAAGACAACACAGAATGCCTTGCAGAATTTAATGAGCCACCCGCTTTATCAAAAAAAAGACAAGGCATACTTAAAGCATGTGCAGGGGGAATTTGAACGGGCTTATCCCGGTGATGTGCAATATGATAAAAGCGGGCAAATGCAACCGATTAAACCCGTGATCAAACCGGAAGAGGTTCGTGCATTTAATCAGCCCAAGGCAGGGGATGTGAATGACTGGGAAGAAAATAACCCGGAACGGATATGGGATCCACAAAGTGAACAGCGTGATCGGGAAGAATATAGACGTAAAAATCCAGAGCCCCCAGTTCCGGATTTGTCATTTCAGGAGATGCAAAACCTTTTGGAACAGGATGCAGATGCTTTTAATCGGTTACCCCAAGCAGATCGTGCGGCTTATCATGCCTATATGAAAAAAGTACATATCAACCGTCGCCCCGATCAGAAACCGCATGAACGCGCCGAAGTGACGCGTAATGCCATCGTTGCCGGGCGTGAAGGCGGGGCAGGGTCCTATGTGGGCGAAGCCGTCACCCAACCGTTTTTAGAGGCCGGTGCACAAGTGGGGGTGGGACTAGATCTTTTGATGGGGAACGAGCCGGATTACGAAGCCTTTGAAAAAAGAATGAAAGAAATCCGCGACCGGATCCCGGCAGGGTATCAAGGGGCAGAAGGTATTCGATCGACACAAAAGATCGGCAAAGGCCTTGTAAAGGCCGGGTCCTTTTTACCGCCACTGGCTCCTGTTGCCTCGCTTCAATCTGCGGGGGAAACGGCAAGCCAGCTTGCCAAGGCAGGGGTGTCGTTAAAAGGACAACGCATTGGTGCCGCCCTTACCGGACTGACCAGTATGTTTGGTAAAGGGGTAACGAAAGGTGGGTTGAAAAAGGTCAACGAAATGCTGGTTAAACGTTTCGGAACAGATCTGAAAAAAATGACCCCGCAACAGCTTCAAATGATCGGTGATGCGGCCCTGAATGAGGCATGGTCGATTGGCCCGAAGGGGATTGTGGAGAGGACTTATGAACACAAACCACGTAAACAATAATCAGTCGCAATAGTCTGAGGGTTTATCGAGTATTGAGATCATAACAATGACACAGGTGATTTGATGTAAAGTGGGTGTGGGGCCAATATAGTTGTAATTCATTTCCCACATTGCAACATGGGCAAATGTACTGCCTAAGTTCATGGCTTTTTGGCCCCATCTTTTTGATAATTTTTTATTTGTATCTGCATACAACATTAAAAGTGCAATTTGTGAATCTATATCATCTTTTTCAGCGGCTTTTGTGAACCATTCGATCTGTTGTTTTATACTGCGTTTACGTCCTTCTTCTTTTTCGAAACATCTCGCAAAGTTATATTCCGCAGAGCTATAGCCTAAATGTGCTGCTTTTTCATACCAGTCACATGCGATTTTTCTATTATGGGGATAAGCTTTTCCCCAACTGTAGAGTAAACCGATTGCATTCATTGCTTTTGCGTCGCCTTTTTCTGCCAGAGCATGAAAAATAGATTTTGCTTTTTCATAATCCCCGTCATCATAGGCCGCATATCCGTCCTCGACACTTTGCGCAAACGCGGGGCTGACAAGCAGCAGGTTGAACAAAAACAAAACGATTTTCATAAACGATCCCTTAACGCGTGGTTCTCAAGTCACTATGACAGGCTTTGAGCCGTTTTTCATGGGGAAATTTTGTTTGGATGGATTAAAGAAGGTCAACGAAATGCTGGTTAAACGCTTCGGAATAGATCTGAAAAAAATGACCCCGCAACAGCTTCAAATGATCGGTGATGCGGCCCTGAATGAGGCATGGTCGATTGGCCCGAAGGGGATTGTGGAGAGTGGCTTACCAAGACTTGATCATAAAGGTGGTCGAACGAAAGATTAGTCACAGCTACCAACTGTTTGCCCGAGTGCGTATAACTTTATAAGCACACAGGTTATTTCGCCAAATGACACGGGGGCAATATCTTGATCTTCGTTTATGGACCATAATGCGACTCTAGCCGCTGTACTATTTTGTGCAGCGGCTTTTTTAGCCCAATAAATAGCTTTTTTTCGATTGGTATCGAAATAAAATGTCATTAACATGGTTTGAGAAGGTAGGTAACCTTGCTCGCCTGCTTTTTCTTTCCAGAACCTCCATTGTTTTAGATTTTTCTTTCTTCCTCCTTTATCGCCAAAGCAATTGGCATAATTAAATTGTGCGGCAGGAAAATTAATCAGTGCCGCTTTTTCATACCAGTCACAAGCTACATTCCGATTAAGGGGGTAACCTTTGCCTTCTGCGTGCAAGATCCCGATCGCATTTATTGCGTTCGCGTCGCCTTGTTTTGCCAGAGCATGAAAAATGGATTTTGCTTTTTCATAATCCCCGTCATCATAGGCCGCATATCCGTCCTCGACACTTTGCGCAAATACGGGGCTGACAAGCAGCAGGCTGAACAAAAACAAAACGATTTTCATAAACGATCCCTTAACGCGTGGTTCTCAAGTCACTATGACAGGCTTTGAGCCGTTTTTCATGGAGAATTGTGGGGTGTGTTTTTTGTGGAGGGGAGTGATGAAGAAATATAATTTCGAGGTTGAGCTAGGAGTTCTCATATAGGGTATACAGAAAAGTAATTTTACAGTTTCTTTCGGAAATTCTTGAATTTGAATGTCGTTTTGTTTTTAATTTTATTGTTTTCAGTACAAATGCCGGATGAAGAGCGATGGTTGATAAAAAAAGAAAGGCAGATAATAGTTGGGCTATATTTCTGGCTCTAGGTTTCTCGTTAGGTTGGGCAGGGCTTGCCATTTATATTCTTGATTTAGGTGTGGAGAAAATTAATCCAAGAGTCTTAGGTATTAATGAAATTGGTGACTTTTTGGCAGGATGGTTTGCTCCATTGGCATTCGGTTGGTTTGTTTATACAGCCTTTATGCAAAGACATGAGTTAGAACAGACACGTGAGGAACTTCAAAACCATACTCAACAATTTAGAAAAAACCAAATTCAGAATGAAATATCTAACTTGATGAATTTACTTGAAAAAAAGTCTGCTTCATTACCAAAAAATATTATTAATAATATGTATGAGTTACATGATGAACTGAAAAAGTTTCACATCTGGATAGATGAAAATGAAAATATCATTAAAGAAGCCAGTGAAATAAAAGATCTATTATTTAGATTAGAGTTTTTTAATTTTAATGAAAGTAATTTCTTTTTTTCAAGTGATGAAGAATTTGAGGTGCAATTTGAATTGATGAGTATGATTTTAACCTATAGTAAAGTTGTTGAAAGGCTACGCTATTCGTCGGATTCAGCGGTTAGTCCAGAATGGAAAGAAAAGCAGAAGGAAATATTACATTTACAAATTTCTTTGAATGTGTTTAGGGGAACAATTTTAAATAAAATTATAGAAATGGAGAGCTATTTCTCCCAGTTAGAAGATGCATTTATGCATGAAGCAGTTGCAGTTGCAAAAAATAACTCAAGTTATGGTAAGCTGTTAGATGAATTAAATCACTCAAAAGAAAAGGCCAATAAATTCATATCTGCTGTTAATTTATATGGTGGGCATAAAATGCTTGAACTACTAAACCGTATTTAAGCTACCCTTAAAAAATTATATTTTGTTAATGTTTTCTCAGGTTGAAAAAGCTTGTTTTGGCATTGTGTGGAGATATTTTTCACTCAAAAAAAGCCCCGCAAACAAATGCTTGCGGGGTTAAGTATACTCTTGAGGGATAACGAATGGACTGGTGTAGGTAATAGCCGCGTTAACATCACAGATGTGACGCACCAGTCCCGGCTATGAAGAAGATAATGCCTGCATCCTTTGCGCGTGGCTGTGACGGGTATCACAGGAGGGGTGTTTTTCATAAAAATGTCAGGAAAACAGCGCAAAAAAAAGCCACACAAGGGGAAGTGTGGCTTAAAGTCTCGGGAATGAAAAAGTTCTCTTGGAAACAAGCTTGCAGCTGCTCTCGTAATGTCCTTGGGTGGAGGACGTTTGCTGCATTCTATGTCTCTTTGATACATATAAGAATGCCTTAACGAAGTTTAAAGGTCTGTGATAGGGGTCACAGATTGAAAAAAACTTTAAATTATCGCTTAAATGGGAATCACGAGTTGTGGTTTTCAGGGGATCAGTCGCCGCGCACGTCTTCGACCATTTGGCTGAGGGCAGCGATATTGGTGACTTTCAGGCCGTTTTTCTTACGTTCAACAAAGCCTTTGCGCGCGAGATCGTTCATCACGCGGGCGACGGTTTCGCGGGTCGAGCTGACGCGTGATCCGATATCGCCATGTATGGGGATGGGGGAAATAAAAGCCTCATCTTCATCAACCATATTTTCACGGGCTTGGCGTAAAATTTCAGCATGGACCCGGTTGGCGGCCCCCAATGTGGACAGGTCCATAATACGTTCGTTGGAAATCCGAATGATATGGGCCATGTTTTTTAAAACACGCGCAGCCACAACCGGGTGTCCGGTTAGCAGTTCCATAAACCGCGATTGCGGCATGGCCGCGAGCAAAGAGCGTTCCACCGCCATAACACTGGCAGAACGGGGCAGGCTGTCGATAGCGGCCATTTCACCAAATTGTTTGCCCTCGGTAAAATCATCCAAGGTGATTTCCTTACCGCCAACGGTATAGATGATAATGCGCACACGGCCTTGTACGATGAAAAACACATCGGTGCTTTCCGCCTGTCGGTCGATGATCTGTTCTTGGGCGTCGAACCATTTCCATCGGCACTGTTTGTTCAATGCCTCGATAATATCTTCGGATAAACCCTCAAGCAGATTTATGTTAGCCAGTGTGTTCTGGACGCTCACCATGACGAACCTTTGTTTTTTATATGTTTTTATTGTGCCGGGATTTGTGCAACAGCGCAACAAGGGATTGAATCGGAGCCGAATCAAAAAAAGATTCGGTTCCGATTCAAATTAACTTCATATGAAGTTATTCATTTTAATCTAATGATAGGTTAAAATCATTAGAATGGCTTATTTGAAAACGACTGTTTTCATCCCGTTCATCAAGATACGATGTTCCACATGGGCGCGCACGGCACGCGAAAGAACACCATTTTCGATGTCGCGGCCAACGGCTTTTAATTTTTCCGGTGTAAAGGTATGGTCAACGCGTTCGACCGCCTGTTCAATAATCGGTCCTTCATCCAGATCGCCGGTGACGTAATGAGCGGTGGCCCCAATCAGTTTTACGCCGCGTTCATGGGCTTGGCGATATGGATTTGCCCCTTTGAAGCTGGGTAAGAACGAATGGTGGATGTTGATGCAGCGTCCACGCAGTTTTTCACACATACGCGGCGATAGAATTTGCATATAACGCGCCAGAACAACCAGATCGATTTCCAAGTTTTCGATCAAGTCCCAGACAGCTTCTTCCTGTTCGTCCTTGGTGTCCTTGGTGACGGGCATGTGATAAAACGGGATATCATGCCATTGCGCGAGTTTTTCCAGGTCTGGATGGTTGGACACAATCGCCGGGATGTCGGCATTTAGCTCACCAGTGCGGTAGCGATATAAAAGATCGTTCAGACAGTGATCGAATTTGGATACCATAATCAGCAGGCGCTGTTTGCGGTTTGCATCGTGAATGCCCCAGACCATCTGGAAACGTTCGGCAACGCGGGAAAACTTTTTCGCCAGTTCGAACGCATCGGGGGTATAGGGACCGGGAGTAAAGACAGTCCGCATGAAAAAACGATCAGATACGGAATCGCCAAAGTGGGCAGACTCGTTAATAAAAGCGTCTTGATCGGCAAGAAAGCCGGAAACCTGTGCCACAATGCCGGTATGGTCAGGACAGGAAATGGTCAGGATATATTTTTTATTTTCCGCATTCATAATTTACATGCTCTCATCAATAATAATTGCCGCCCCGCCGCGTCGGGAATCTCCGACACCGTCGAAACGGCCTGTTTCCAAGTTGGCCCGTACAGAATGTACGCCACCAAAAAAGAGGTTTTGTTTTTCCCAGACTTTATAGTGTGGAACGTGATCACCCAAGTCTTTTAAGGCGAAAGGATCAAATCCGGGTTCGATATTTAATAGTCCGCGTTCATAATGCAGGCGTGGGGCGGTGACGGCCTGTTCCAGCGACATGTTAAATTCCAGCAAATTGACCAGCACTTGCAAGACAGCCGTTCTGATCCGGTTGGACCCGCCAGATCCTAACGCAACATTGATGCCGTCATCGCGTAACAAAAGGGTTGGCGACATCATGGAGGCCATACGCACATCTTGCGGCCATTGGTTAAACCCATGCGGATTGATATCTTCTTCGCCCAGCATATTGTTCAACATAACGCCGGTACCGGGCAGGATATGACCGCATCCTTCACCATTGGAAACGGTCAGGGAAGCTGCGTTACCGAATTTGTCAATGGCGCTCATATGGGTGGTGCCGCGCAGGGCACTCGGGCGGCCCAGAATATGTTGGCGATAGGTTTGTAAGAAATTCTGATCCAGCATTTTAAGCTGGGCCTGATCGGCACCGTCGGCGAGGGCTGCATCCAGTCGGGCCTTGTTGGTTAAGGCCATGATTTGACTGAGACGTTCAATATGATCTTTGGACCCAAAGGCAAGATCTCGTAAACCTGCTGATTTGATCAGTTCCAGGGCAAAGGCGATTAACAACCCGCCGGTGGATGGGGCCGGGTTGGTATAAAAATGGGATCGATTATAATCCACGCGTAACGGTTTGCGTTTATAAACACGATAATCACGCAGGTCGCCAAGGCTCAGATGCCCGCCATGATCCCAACAGTCTGCTTCAATCAATTTGGCAATGTCGCCTTGATAAAACAGATCGCTGCCTTCTTTGGCAAGATTTTCCAAAAGGGTGGCGCTGTCCGGGTTATATTGGGTTTCACCTTCGCGCAGCAAATGTCCGTTGTGGTTGGGACTGCCGTAAAGGGCTTTGCTGTCATCAGATGCCATGAAAATAGCTTCGACAATATCGAAGATGCTGGCTTGCATGGTGTTGACTTGTACACCGTTTCGCGCCAGATCAATGGCCGGGGCAAGCACCACGTCTATGGGCAGGCTGCCCAGATCTTGGTGGGCGTCAAACAGCCCCTTGACCACGCCGGGTGTGGCAATGGATCCGCGCCCGATATGAAATTCCTGTGTGACGGTGCCGAAATCGGCAAGAATGGGATAAAAATCAGGGTTATCTTTGCGTTTTTTTGGGGTCTGTGTGAAAAAATCATATAGAACGGGATCATTGTCATGGGCATGTGCCAGCAAAAAACCACCACCGCCAAAAGACGATAATACGGGTTCGGTAATGCAGGAGGCACACATGCAGGCAAGAATGGCGTCAAAGGCATTGCCGCCTTCTTCCAGCATCAAGGCACCCGCCTTGGCGGTTTGTGGATGTCCTGCGGCAATTGCGCCGTTTGTTTTCCCCATGTGGTTTCCCCTCAACCCCTCTTTTGAATTATCTGGGTGCTGCTGCTCTTTTTAACCGATCATTTATGGCAAGACCAAGGCCATCTTGGGGAATGGGTGAAACAGCCATGCGTGTAAAGCCATCGCGATCCAGTTCCCGCATCATGGCAAATAGATTAGCCGCCGCTTCGTTAAGATTGCCTGAAGGGCTGAGATTTAATGTGGCTTTTTCACAATGGGGACCGAACCCTAACAAAATTTCACCGTCTTCAATCTCGGTTGCATTCAGGCGCATGGGCAGGGTCGGGGCATAATGACTGGTCAACATACCGGGGGATTTCGGGGCATCGGGTGCATCATCGGGGAAAATCAACGGGCCGACAATTTGTTCCAGTTCTTCCACGGAAATACCGCCGGGGCGCAAAAAACCGACGTGTTCCCCACAGGCGTCAACCACGGTGGATTCCAGACCGACGGCACAAGGGCCACCATCTAAAATCATATCGACCTTACCCGGCAGGGATTGGGCCACATGGGCTGCTTGTGTCGGTGAGATTTGACCCGATCGGTTGGCACTTGGTGCTGCAATCGGTTTGCCGGATGCTTTTAATAATTCGGCTGCAATCTGATGGTTGGGCATACGAATGGCAACCGTATCCAGTCCTGCACTGACCAACAGGGATAGGCCGCTGTCTTTTTTACGTGGTAAAACCAGCGTTAAGGCACCGGGCCAAAAGGCATTTGCCAATTTCTCACCTTGTTCGGTGAACTCAACCAGTTTACGTGCTGTTTCCATATCCGGCACATGCACGATCAGGGGATTGAAGCTCGGTCGTTCCTTGGCTGCAAAAATAGAGGCAACCGCACTTTCCGAGGTTGCATCCGCCCCCAGTCCATAAACCGTTTCCGTTGGAAAAGCCACCAGCCCGCCTGCGCGAATAATGCAGCCGGCTTTGACAATCATATCAGCGGTTGGTTTGAATATACGATCAGCTTCACTCATAACCCCGCCTCAATAGCGCGAAGACGGCGAAAAGGGAAGGGAAAAGACGACGACTCTGAAACCACGGTGAAGGATTGATAAGGTGTTTTTTTGATGTTGAGTTTGAAAAGGTCGTCATCCCGCACTTGATGCGGGATCCATTCAAACCAATAAGTTAGATATTTCTTGTTTGATAAAAATGGATCCCCGATCAGGGTCGGGTATGACGATTGAGTGTTTGTCAGCCCGTTAGGATGGTTTGAAACCGTCTTTCCTATTTCCGTGACAAGTCGTCTTAAAGGCCGAAATCTTCAATGGCACCTTTTGCTTTGGCACCTTCGGTGGCGTAGTAGAAGCCGTTGGCAAACGGTATACCGTCCATAAGGCCATCCAGTTTTTCTGTGGCTTCGATCGGTTCCAGTTTTTTGTCCAGAACATCGCGGTAGATTTTGGCGACTTCGACCATATCGGTATCATGCGGAGACAGGCGGAAATGGTTAATACCCATATTTTGCAGGTCATCCAATTCACCGACTAGATTGGCGCAGGTATAAGACATGGTTTGAATGCCGTTGACCGCCAGAAACGGATCACCATCCAGTGTGTCCAGATCCATACCGTCCGGGTCTTTGTCGCAGACATATTGGCAGGAATCTTTGGCGAGACCGTGGGAACGGGCATGATAACAGCGTGCAGACAAGGCCAAGGGTAAGCGACCGAAAATTTGAACTTCCAAGTCGGCTGTTGCAGCTTTGGCAAGCGCGCTGAGGGAATGACGAGACAGTTCACCGGGCAGCGAGATATGTTTTGCCCCCTGCTGTTCCATCACCTTCAGTGTGCCTTCGTTATAGATATTGATGAAGGGACCAAGGGCGTGGTCTGTACCGGAAAGCTGCGCGCAGGCCGACAGGTCGTTGGCTTCGATCATCATGCCTTCCATCTCGCACATTTCGCGCACAAGGGCCATTTCGCGTTTGGTCATCACAAGGGCGAGGGTGGAGAAAATCACCCGTTTGCCCGCATTCATCAAACGTTCGGCCACCTCGGGAATTTCCGGCGCAAAAAACGGCTGTCGTTTGGAGCAGACGACTTCACCCAAAAAAACGGTATCAACCGGGGCTTCGTCGGCAACGCGGAAGTAAAAATCTTTCAGTTTCTCAGGCGCCCAGTTGAACAGGCAGGGGCCCATATTTAAATGTGTTGTGGTCATTTTTATTGCCATCTCTTGTTATAAGCGCCGGTGGTTTCGCGTTGTCCTTCGGTGATGCGTTCCAGACCTAAGGGCGGAACGGCTTCGCCGTTGGCGGCGGCATCTGCGGCTTTGCGGAAAGCAGCGACCACTTGTGCGATATAGGCTTTGCCGCGCTGGCGACCTTCGATCTTCAGGGCTGTGACACCTGCTTCCATCAATTCGGGCAGATATTGTGCCGCGTTTAAGCTGGTTGGGTCTTCAAACAGGTAAGAAGCCTTGTCCTGCGTAACGAAGCGCCCTTTGCACAAGGTCGGATATCCAGCAGCTTCAGACTCTTTAAAACTGTTGATGGTGAAGTCCCCCAGTTTGGAGACCATTTTATTGCCCTTATCCTCATAACGGACATGGCTGGCAGGTGAACAAACGCCGTTCATGTTCGGGGATTGTCCGGTTGCGTAAGATGACAGTGAACACCGTCCTTCCGCCATAACGCATAGGCCGCCAAAGACGAAAACTTCGGTTTCCACATCGATTTCACGGTTTAGGGCTGCAATTTCCGGCACGGTCAGAACGCGGGGCAAAACAACGCGTTTTACATCAAACGTGTTTTTATAATAATTGATTGCATCCGGATTGGAAGCAGACGCCTGTACAGACAAATGGCGACGGGTATCCGGGCGTTTTTCTGCCGCATAGGCCAATAAGCCAAGATCGGCCATGATCAGGGCATGGGCACCGAGGTCAGCAGCGTCTTCCACGGCTTTGTGCCAAGGATCGGGATTGCCTGCTTCGGGGTAGGTGTTCAGGGCCACCAAAACTTTGGACCCATGTGATTGAGCATATTCAATCCCTTCGGCTAATTCTTCGCGTGAAAAATTTAACCCCGGAAAATTTCGGGCGTTGGTGGCATCGCGAAAACCGCAATATACGGTGTCCGCACCTGCATCGACGGCAGCGCGCAAGGCCGCCGGTGTGCCTGCGGGGCAGACAAGTTCAAGTTTTTCGGTCTTCATGCTGTTTTTCCAGAACGACGGCGCACCTGTTTTTTCAGGGCGTTTACAGTTGTTTCAAGTTCTTCGATTGTGGCGGCCTGCGCATCGCACTTGCGTTGTAAGGGGGCGAGTGTCGCACGGCTCAGTGTTTCCAGATCGCGGGTGAAGCGTTTGAAAATATTGCCAGCGGCTTGTGCCGCCAAATCGGCAGGTTTTGCCAAAGGGCCGAAAAAGGCGAGCAGGTCGTTATGAACATCAATATCGGCACCATCAACCGCGTTGCGCAAGGCAAGGACAGCTTCGGTATCACCTTCAACAACCAGATCGCGTGAGAAGAAAAGTGCATCCCCGTCAATGCGGCCTTCCAACAGTTCGATTAACAACAAAAGTGGGCCGCGAATGGCGGCTTGGGTGTAAAGTTCGCGCTCATCCGTATCGCTATCAACGATTTCAAGGGCGGGATCTTCTGCCAATGTATCCATAACAAAGGAAAAGGGCAGGTCCACCGGGTCGATTAAAAATCGTGGGGAATTGACCGATTTCAGGCGGTCAAATACATCCGGGTGCTGGCGGTGCATCTGTTTGATCGCTGCGTTAAAGGCAGGTTGCAGCAATTTATGCGGCAGGGGTCGTGCAGCAATTCCGGCCAAAAGAACCGGAGATAACGGTGCAACAGGACCCTTTTTATGTGACGTCATCAGGGGGGCCTCAATTTTGCGAGATAATCTTTGGGATGTCTTACCCTATGTTCTCTGATTAAAAATTGACCTGAGGCAAGTGGCGCGGATATTTGAAGGGAATAAACGGAAAAGGGCCGGTCAGGCAATTGCCTCCGGCCCTTAATTCTCATATCTGCATTTTTGCGAAAAACCGCCCGCGGTTGCGATCTTCGCTGCAGTCACCGTACAGGAAATACGGCGGCTAAATCATGGCCCTGTAAGTGTCGGGTCACTACAAAGAACATTCTCTGTATGCCTTGAATACTGCCGTTTTTTTAGCTTTTTAACAAGACTTGAATTTTAAAAAATAATGCCTATAGCAGGTTCTTATTCTTTACCTTTGGCAATGAAGAAACCGTTTTTGAAACCGGGTTTTCCATACAGAAATTCGTCACCTTCGGGGGTGAGGACCGATCCGCCGGCCCCTAACACAACGGCATGTCCTGCGCCTGTATCCCATTCCATTGTGGGGCCGAAACGTGGATAAAGATCGGCTGTCCCTTCCGCAACCTGACAAAATTTGATGGAGGAACCGGAAGAAACTTCCTTCGCAACCGTATAGTCTTTTAAGAATTCATCGACCTCAGGGGTCTTGTGGGACCGGCTGACGACGGCGACGATACCTTTCTTTGGTGCATGACGAACGGAAATTGGTTTTACTTCCCCATCAGGGTTGCGCACAAAGGCACCATATTCCAGCGATCCCCAGAACATACGATCCAGTGCGGGTGCGTGAACAACACCAAAAATTGGACGACGGTTGTGATCGATCAAGGCAATGTTGACGGTGAATTCATCTTGCTTGTTGATGAATTGTTTGGTGCCATCAACCGGGTCAACCAGCCAGAACATTTTACCTTCAATATCTGGGGAATTCCCGGCGCTGAAGGCTTCTTCGGCAACAACAGGAACATCGGGTGCCAGCTGTTGCAAGACAGGTGTGATGATGGCTTCGGCTTTACGATCGGCCTCTGTAACGGGTGATTCATCCTTTTTCGAATAAATTTCAAAATCACTATGATAAATTTCCATCGTCGCATCGCCTGCGACACGCGCAATCTGAAGCAATTCGTCAATTGCTGCTTGGTTCAGTGTAAAACTCACAAAAATAACTCCAAAAAGGGGTGTTTTTTTTATTTGACGTTGTCTTGCCACAATTTTTCCGGCTCGTCCAATGATTCAGAATGAATGCTTTCGGTAATAAAACGCGAAGCTTTAAAAGTATCAGACCAGTGATTGCCGGGCAGGCCCGCTTTCAGCTTGAGGTGGGTTAAAAACTGTTTCTTATCAGGCAATTTTTCCCAAACGGAGGGTAAAAACAAAGCGCGCCTGCCATCGTCCTGTATGATGAGGCCATCAACATTGGGCCGCAATTGTTCCAGAAGATCGGCTTCGTCTTGAATTTCCATCGGGAATGCCGGGGATAGAATGGAAATATGAAGACTGAGATCTTTCAGTTCCTCTGTACCCAGCGGGTGAAAACGAGGATCCTGAAAGGCGGCCTTATAAGCATTGTCGGCGATATCTTTGGCCAAGGGGGCATGGGCTTGTAAAGAACCGATGCAGCCGCGCAAATTGCCACCGTTTTTTTCCAATGTGACGAAACTTGCGCCGGGGTCTTTCAAACTGGCGGGGAAGCTTTCAAGGTCAAGTTTAACGGGTTCGTGATGACTCAATCCACGTTTGATGGAGGCTGCGGCAAGTTGTAATAATGTGGCTCCGTGCCGGTTTAAAATAGCTTTGGTTCGAAACGCGAAGGCATCGGAATCACTGATTTGATGCCCTCCGCTCAATGTCCATGCTCCATAGCCGACCACTCGGTCTTTTGACCCTGCCGTATCCCCGGAATTACGCACATCCAATGTGGTGATATCCATATGGTGCATTTTGGCAATTTCCAATAAACCTTTTAAAGGGATGCGGCCACAGGCTTGATTGTTGTTGATATGGGCGGTGTCAAAGTTTTCAATGGCTTGTACGGTTCGATTGTCCAGACTTTGACAGGCATTGTAATCAAGGTAATGCGAAAGATCGGTACTGATGATAATCAGCGTTTCCGGCCCGCCCCAGACGGCTTCTAAAACATCAGCGACTTCGGTGGGGGAAGCTTGCCCCACGACAAGGGGCAGCAGGGTAAAGTCAGCGAGGATGGATTGCAAAAACGGCAGATGAACTTCAAGGCTGTGTTCATCCTGATGGGTCGGATCGAAGGTAAAAACCTGCGGCATCTTTTCGACTTTTTCCCGCAAGTCTTCATCCAGTTTTATGCGTCCCAAGGGGGTTTCAAAATATGTGGCGCTGGACAAAGCCAATCCGCCGACAGGGACACGGTGGCAGGGGCCAAGAAGCACAACCCGTGTGATGGTGTGTCTTTGGGCCAATAAACGGTAATAGGCACTGGCGGCAACAGGTCCGCTATAAACATATCCGGCATGGGGAACAATTAAGGCTTTGGGTGCCTCAAGGTTTGAACCATTGTTTCCCTGAACAGATTGGGCTCTGGTTAAAAACTCTTCGATCGTTTTGCGTAAAACTGTGGGGTCGTCGGGATAAAAAGTGCCAGCGACGGCCGCTGTGCGAACCGTTTCCATTGGGCTTTCCTTTATGTATTGTCTCTTTTACCCCATACTATAGGAAAACGCTTTTCTTTTCCATGTTCCTAATCGTCAGAAGGGTTTGTGGATATGAAGGTACCGATATCCTGATCCATCCCCATAATATGGTCAATGAGCCAGTTTTTAAGGAAATGTAAAAGTTCGTCACCGTTTTTGGTGTTGTAATCATCCTGAACTTTGCTGAGTTCGGCCATAACAAAATTGGCTAAAAGCTTATGGACTTGTTTGTGGTTCTTCAGGTGGGGATAGCCGATTTCTTCCATGTAGTTTTCTTCGCGTTGGAAATGGTATTCGGTGTAATGGGCCAGTTCATCCAGAATGGAATGGAAGATTTTCTCATCCTCTTTATACAAGCAGGCCTGATACAGACGGTTGAGAATGGCAACCAGCATTTTGTGGTCGTCATCAATCAGGGAAATACCGGTATCTAAATATTCGGACCATTCTATCAGGATTTCTGCATCCAGAACCCGGCGCACGGCTTGCAACAGCGCCGCTTGAGTATAGGGTTTGGACAAGAGGTTTTGATAGAGCTGTTTTGCAAAAATATTGCCTTCGATTAAATCTTGGCCCGCTTGTGCCGTATAGCCCGATGTCAGCTGTATTTTTGTACGGGGGCTAACTTGTTGTGCCATAACAGCAAGGTCAAAACCATTAATTTTGCCGGGCATAATGACATCTGAAAAAAGAAGATCGATATCGCCGCTTTCTTTTAAAATAGTGAGGGCATCGGTTGCTGAATGGGTTGTTGTGACGCGATAGCCTGCATGTTCGAGATTGGTTTTTGCGAGTTCCAGTAATTCTGCTTCATCGTCGACAAGAAGGATATGTTCGTTGCCGCCGGGCAGTTCTTTTTGCTGAGCCGGACTGCATGGCGCAGTCTGTATATCTTTGTTGGAGCGTGGTAGGAAAATTTTGAAGGATGTGCCGACACCTTCTTCAGAATAGACCCGGATATAACCGCGCGATCGACGCACAAAACCAAAGACCATAGCAAGGCCCATTCCGGTTCCGTGCCCTTTTTCTTTCGTACTGAAGAAGGGTTCGAAGATTTTATCCTGTATCTCAGCCGGGATGCCGCATCCATTATCGGATATGGTGATTTGAACATACGGATCTTGCGTGTTTTCCTGTTCAAAAACACTGTCGACATTTGTGGTTTCAATCAACAATTCACCATCGTGGGAAATAGCATGCTTGGCATTAACCGCCAGATTAACCAGGCAATCTTCGAAATCACCGGGGTCCATATCGACGAGATGGATATCGTCGGATAACTGCAATTTCAATTTAATCGACTTGGAAAGGGAATGTTCCAGCAAGGGGGAAATTTCAGTGATGATGTCATTGACGCTTACCGTTTCAATGGAGGTTGGCGACTGACGGGTAAAACCTAACAATTGTTTTGTGAGTTTGGCACCACGATTGGATGCTTTCAGGGCTGTTTCTACTTTTTTGCGGACGTTGTCATTGTTATTGACCAATCGGAGCAAGAGTTCCAGATTGCCGTTGATAATGGCAAGCAGGTTGTTGAAATCATGCGCGAGCCCACCGGCAAGCTGTCCAACGGCTTCCAGTTTCTGTTGTTTTTTAATAACGTCTTCCAAACGCAATTGTTCTGTGATGTCGTCCTGTATTGCCAGAAAATGCGTGATCTTTCCTTTGTCATCTCGAATAGGGGAGATGATGGTTTCTTCGATAAAGGGGGTTCCGTCTTTTTTTTGATTTTCAATCCGCCCTTGCCAGACGTTACCGCTGAGAATTGTTTTCCAAATATCGCCGTCTTTGAGTTTGCTTGCCTGACTTTGAGAGAAGAAATTGGGTTTTTGTCCAATGATTTCGTCGTTACTGTAGCCTGTGATTTGAGTGAAATAGGGATTGGCATATTCGATAATGCCATTGGCATCACTGATCAGTATGATGCTGCGGCTTTGTTCGATTGCCATTTTCAGTTTGCGTAATTCGGCTTCTCTGTTGCGGCGTTGGGTGATGTCTGTGCGAACACCGACGACACCCCCGTCTTTTGTTTTTTGTTCGCTAATGGACAGCCATCTACCATCTTGAAGTTGTTGTTCCACCGGCCCGGATGGGTTGAGGTGCAATTCCATTCGTTCAGCCAGCCATTCTTCTTCACGACCAACAGCTCTTGGGAAACTGCCGTTTTTCAAACCGGAACGCAGGATATTTTCTAATGTTTGTCCGACATGTATGGAATCAACATGGTTTTTATAGAAATCACGGAAAACAGAGTTAAAAATCACCAAGCGATCTTCCTTGTCGAAGAGAGCGAAACCTTCGGTCATGGATTCAATTGCAGTGACAAGTTGTTGACGTAAGTTTTCTCTTTCCAGTTCGTTTTTCTTACGTTCTGTAATGTCGTGAATAATTGCGCTGAAATATTTTTGCCCTTTGGATTGCCAGCTTCCCAGTGAAAGTTCAATGGGGAATTCATGTCCATCCTTATGCAAAGCTTCGAGTTCGATCGTATGCCCGATCAATGTATGATCTTTGTTAAAATAGGCATGATGTAAGCTTTCATCATGTGTATCGCGATAACGTTCCGGCATTAAAATCGTGACGGGTTGCCCGATAGCTTCTTCATTGGTGTAGCCAAATGTCCTTTCTGCGGCCGGGTTCCACGCTTCGATCAATCCATGTTGACCCGATGCAACCACAACCGATATTTCCGCAGAATGCGTAATGGAACGAAACCGTTCTTCGGCTTCTGCGATATGATCGACTTGTCCTTGCAACCTGTTCAGCATGCGTTGGAAGACAAATACACCAGATAAAATGAGGACACTAAGCAAAACGACCAGATTGAGCCATTGATAGGTTCGCAGCTTAGCGGTTTTTGCTTCCTGGTCGGCCTGATGGATACTGACAACCCGGTCCAGTTTCGGCAGCAATGTTTCACATAAAAGCGATATCTGGCTGATCAGCTTAAGATCAATAGGTGCATTGCGTTCCGACTGCATCATCATGCGGTCTATGTCGGTCAACAGCCGCAAGATATGCTGATCAATCTGATGGGGCGCATGGTTATAAAGGGCAGATAGTTCAGGCGGTGCGTTTTTTAATATTGAATTTTGCCGCAAGTAGTCATGCGAACTTTTAAACAGATCAACGGCATGGTTAAGTTTACGTTTGATTTCCTGTTTTTCGATGGGGCTGACTGTATGCAACAAGCGGTTGCTGTAAAGATCAATGCGTTGGGACAACATGCGCTGACGCCCGGCAATATTGATGATTTCAGCCCCTTTACCTTGACTGACGACCACCACTTCGAGAAGGACGGCACCGAAAATAGCTAAAGAACCAATAACCGCCAAAACCAGAAGATATTGTTTTTGTAGTCCCGAGGTTAGTTTTGACGACATTGCGGCTCCTTACATTTTTTATCTCTGTTTATTTTTCTGCCATTGAAGGGCCCACTGCTGAAAGTCGTCACGGGCAAGCGGAGGGGAAAAATAATACCCCTGAATCAGATCACTTCCCAATTCTTTCAGAAAATTGAGTGTTTCAAGGTCTTCGACCCCTTCGGAAACGATCGACATGGATAACGTATGTGCCAAGTTTGTGGTTGATTGCACGATAGACTTGGCGCTTTCTTCCGTCATCACATTCATAACGAAGGAACGGTCAATCTTAACTTCGTTAAAGGGAATGTCGCGCAACTGCTTCATGGATGAATAGCCCGTCCCGAAATCATCAATGGACAGCTTAAAGCCTTTCATGCGTAACCGGGTCAGGACATCCAGATATGTTTTACCTTCTTCCAGAACGGCATTTTCAGTAATTTCAATGGTCAGGAAATTGGTTGAAATACCGTGTTTGAGAGCTTGGCTAAACAGAAGGTCTGGTAAATCCAGATTGGAGAGGGAATGAGCGGAAAAATTGATCGAGCAACCTAGATTGATTCCGCAAGTCTGCCAGTGCGCCAATGTCTCCAGAACCTGTTCAAACATACAGAGTGTAAGGTCGTTGATCAGGTTGTTATCTTCGGCAAAAGGGATGAACTGAAAAGGAGGAACAAGGCCTTTTTCAGGGTGATGCCAGCGGGCCAAAGCTTCGCACGCAATCAGTGTGTCATCATGGGTTGAGATTTGCGGTTGGAAAAAGGGTTGAATCTGCTTGTTGTCAATGGCCGTACGCATTTCTTCGACAGTCGGAAACGTTTGATCCGATTTGTCGTATTTGACAGTGGGCGATATGGCCTTTCTCTCAATGGAACGCAATGTGACGCGTGACAGGATATCTTCCAGTGACGTGATCTTAATAGGTTTGCTGAGCGAACCCAATACATTAAGGCCGTGGTCACGGGCCAGTCTATTTGCAGTTGAAATAATACTTTCATCCATCCCGCTGACGACAACGATATCAGCATTGCATTGATTGTCGCCTAAAAAACGCATGAGTTCGATACCATCCATATCCGGCATGGACAGGTCCATTACGATGCAATCCAGATCATTGGAATAAAGCAATGGAAAATCAAGCGAGTTATGCGTTTTCGCGGTGGAAAATCCCATACCGTCTGCGACATCACAAATAAACGTACAGATGTCCGGTTCGTCATCAATAACAAGTAGTTTTTTAATCATCAAACAGCCTTGAACATTTTATGTTCTTGTACTTTGAGCGCGTTATAGTGTTTCTCATTATAATCTTAAGTTTGTTATTGATCTTATTTTTGCTCTTAGAGCTTCGTATGTTCTACTCTAAAGTATATTACATTTCATGGGAGCAAAAGTATATATTACAATGTTTTACTATATCACTTTGTAGGCAAGTGTAGAAACAAGTTCGTTGACCTTGATCAGTATATCCTTTTTTTTGTGTTAAATTTAGAAAATACACTCAAAAAGTAAGGGCGTTTTGGTATGAAAACGTGCTTGTGAAAAGGATTCCACAAGCACGCTCTCTTTTGTGTTAATAACGTTTGTAGGGTAAAAATTTGCCGTTCAAGGTGACGACGACACGGTCACCGGCCGGATTTTCTTCTTTTGAAATGTCCATTGAAAAATCAATGGCCGACATGATACCGTCGCCAAATTGTTCCTCGATCAAGGCTTTCATTGCCGGACCGTAGACTTGAATCAGTTCATAAAAACGATATAGCAGTGCGTCTGTGGGAACCTCTTGCCCTAATGCCCCGCGATAGGGGGGAACCGTCAGCCATTTTGCTTCTTCATCACTGAGGTCGAAAATGCGTGCGGCAATGGTGGCTTCGTGTTCATTCATTGCCATTTGACCCAGCAGGCCGCAGGTCACCCATTCTTTGGATTGACCGATTTCTTCGGCGACATGTGCCCAAGTCAGGTCTTTGGCCAGTTTGGTGGCAACTATTTTTTCGGTAACGAGTGCGCGTGACATCAATTTACTCCTTATGATGTGTGGGATAAAGGGCTCTGATCTGTTTTCATGTTGTTGCCTGTGTCAAAATTTAAATATCAACAAGAGGAAGCAGCACAGAGCGAAGAAAAGTGTCAATGTTTGCCAAAAGAGAACGGGGTTTCTTTCCATTAAAGGCATGGCAGTGCGACGTTTAAAACCGGCACTAGGTTTTTCCAAATCACTGAGAAATTCGGAAAACGATTGATAACGTCTGTTCACATCGGGGTGGACGGCCTTACTTAACGCAGCCTCAATCCAGTCCGGTAAGGGGGATTGTGAAGTTAACGTGGATCTGAAACGGAGTTTATGCAGGTCTTTGCGGTTTCTGACATGCGACGTTTTGGCGCCATAGGGTAGGTGTCCGGTCAACAGTTCATAGGTAATAACGCCAAGGGAATACAAGTCTGAACTTTGTGTCCCACCATAGCCCAGAAAATATTCCGGGGCGCTATACTGTACAGTGCCTAAAATATCGTGATCGATATATAACGGGGATACTTCCTGCACACCGGCAACGCGTGTAGACCCGAAATCAATAATTTTCACCGTGCCTTGATGATCGATCATAATGTTTTCAGGGCGCAAATCCTGATGAAGCATTTCGCGGCGATGAAATGCTCTTAACCCTTGAACAATTTGACCAACAATATTGCGGACCTCTTGTATAGGGGGCAGGGGATGATCGTTCATCCATTGACGCAAGGTTTGACCTTCGACGAAAGGGGTGATGGTGTAAAGAGCACTGCGATTTTGTGGCGCGGGGGCAGCCCCTAGAACATGTGGATTTTGAATACGTCTTGAAATCCATTCTTCCATCACGAAGCGTCGTAAGTAATCTGAACTTTCCTGTAAATCGACAGAGGGAAATTTTAAAACGACAGGTGTATTCTGTTCGGTATGTGCCAGAAAAATATGGCTACGTGCTGATGACACAATGGGACGAATGATTTCGAAACCGTCGATAATATCACCAGCCTTGGGCAGGGCGATCAATGGCAGGTTCAAGGTATCATCCAGTAAGCCTGCGCCGTCCTGTTCTGCGGGTAAACGATCAATACGTACAATTTGAAGGGTGAGATTGTCGTCACTTCCTGTTTCCAGAGATTTTTTGACAATATGTTCAGCAGCATCTTGTAATGTTGAACATGTTCGAATGGTTTCTATAACGTCTTGCGTTTGCCAAAATTCGTGAACACCATCGGTGGTCAGTAAAAAGATATCACCAACGCACAGCCGATGTTCGCTATAGTCAATTTCGACCTGTGCACCAGAACCGATAGAACGCCCCAGATAGCTTTCGGTTTCTGAAACGTCGATGCGATGATCTTCTGTCAGGGGTTCAAGGGAATTATGATTTAAGCGCCAAATCCGACTGTCGCCGACATGAAAGACATAGGCGTGGTGCCCTTTAAAAATGATGGAGGCCAAAGTACAGACACGCCCTCGGTTCATATCGTGAATGCGTGCGTGCCTGTTTTGGGAATAAAGCCATGAATTTGTTGCCAGAATAACGCGTGAGGCAGAGGTTTTGACCGTCCACGCATCGGATGTGCAATAGTAATCCGACATTAATGATTTAACGATGGTTTCACTGGCTTCGGCGGAAACCGGACTGCTGCTGATGCCATCGGCAAGTGCTAAGGTAATGCCTTTTAGGGCAAGTTCCTGACCTTCTGGAATGAGGGCCCCGTGAAAATCCTGATTGGTTGATTTGCGCCCTGCCGTTGAATACTGCCCGATGCTAACGGATAGGTATGATTTGGCGGAGGTTCCTTTAGGCATGGCAGACCTTTTAAAAACTGAAGCCCGACAAAAGAGCCGGGCTTCAAGGGAAGGGAAGATTATTCAGCCGGCGCTTTCACAGAAGAGGTGACGCCCGCATTGCGTTTTGGTGAGGTTTTGTAGTGTGTGGCATAGATCATGGCACCGACAAAGGTGATGCCGCCGACCAAATTTCCCAAAACAGTCGGAATTTCGTTCCAGAAGAGATAATCCATGATGGTGAAGTTACCGCCTAACAGCAAACCGGACGGAAACAGGAACATGTTGACGATGGAATGTTCAAAACCGAGGTAGAAGAACACTAAAATCGGCATCCACATGGCGATAACCTTACCGGAAACGGATGTGGACATCATGGCCGCAACAACGCCGGTGGACACCATCCAGTTACACATAACTGCCCGCACAAACAAGGTCAGCATTCCAGCAAAACCGTGGTCGGCATAGCCAACGGTCCGGGCCTCGCCAATGATGCCAATTTTCTGACCAATGGCATTGGGGGCTTCGCTGAAACCGGTTGTGAAGATAATCGCCATGAAAACAGCAACGGTGAAGGCACCACCGAAATTACCAATAAAAACAAGTCCCCAATTACGCAAGACACCGCCGATGGTCACACCGGGGCGTTTATCAAGCAGGGCAAGCGGACATAGGGTGAAAACACCTGTTAAAAGATCAAAGCCGAGCAGGTAAAGCGTGCAAAATCCAACCGGGAAAAGCAGAGCCCCGATGAGAAATTGCCCGGTATTTACGGCGACGGTAACGGCAAAAGCGGCGGCAAGCGCAAGAATAGCGCCAGCCATATAGGCACGAATCAGCGTGTCTTTCGTTGACATAAAAATTTTTGATTCGCCTGCATCGACCATTTTGGTCGCAAACTCGGCAGGTGCGATATAAGACATGGTTAAGATCCTCTAATAATAATTGAAACCAGTCTGTTAAAAAGAGGCTCGCTGCGTCTCGCCAATGAAGATGGAAATGATTAAAAAGGCATATGAAGACAACGTGCTCTTTCAACAAAAAAACGTCGCGTGACAACACCTCCCCAAAAGCCGGGAAGAAGGTCAGCGACGTTGCTGTTATTCTTTAAGAATGTCCTTTTGGCGCCGTTGCCAAAATTCAAAATCTTCTATTCAGGAACCGTGCCAAATGCAAAAAGCCCAGACAAACTGCCTGATTTGGGGGAGTGATGAAAAAGAGTGGATATGCTGCAGCGCACAAAATATGACCGAATTTTAAAGTCCGTGCGTAAAAATTAGGCATTTGCCCTTTATGGAATGCTTGGTTGGCAAAGACGGACGGTGCCATTTTTGTCCGTCCAACGCAACTGAGCGTGATGTTCCCATATTTCGTGTTGATCATTGGCATAACGTGCACCGGAGGCAGCGCGCACCTGGGATAAAGAGATAGGTTGCATTTTGCCGATTTGAAGCAGAGCCTTATCATCTTGCCATTGAACGGCGATTTTCGTCAAATCGTCACATTTATATGTGATCAGATTGGATTGCGCCATTGTACAGGCCCCTGCTAATAAAATCATGCTTACGATTAAGAGGCCTTTAGAAGGTTTAACATCGGATATATCTCGTCTGGCGTTTGCTTTTATCATGTCGGAAAACTTATAGGATTTTATTGAAATAAGGAGTATATATGACTGAAATACATTGTTTTTAAAAATGGGTTTTAGAACATAGTATTGAACCTTTGAATCTTTGATTGAAAACAATGGCAAGAGTTAAAGATGATTATCGTAGTCTGACAGGACAAGAAAAAGCAGCAATTTTTATGCTTTCTCTGGGCGAGGATCATTCCGGCAAATTATTTGAGATGATGGATAACGAAGAAATTCGGGAACTCTCTCAAATTATGGCGGGGTTAGGTTCTGTAAGCTCGACGGTTATTGAACGTTTGTTCGTCGAATTTGCTGATCAGCTTTCTTCTGCGGGCTCATTGGTTGGGACATTTGACAGCACAGAACGTCTCTTACGCAAAGCCCTGCCCAAAGACCGTGTCGCCGGGATTATGGAAGAAATTCGCGGTCCGGCTGGGCGGACCATGTGGGATAAGCTGGATAACGTTCACGAAGCCGTTCTTGCCAATTATTTTAAAAACGAATATCCGCAAACAATTGCCGTTGTCTTGTCGAAAATCAGACCGGATCATGCGGCGCGTGTTTTATCGCTTTTGCCTGAAAACTATGCGATGGAAGTGATCATGCGTTTGCTGCGTATGGAAGCGGTCCAAAAAGAAGTTCTCGATAGTGTTGAAAAGACCCTGCGCTCAGAATTTATGACCAACCTTGCACGCACGCAACGCCGGGATACCCACGAATTGATGGCGGACATCTTTAACAATCTGGATCGCAATACCGAAAACCGGTTTATTACCTCTTTGGAAGAACGCAACCGTGAATCAGCGGAACGCATCAAGGCCTTGATGTTTACTTTTGATGATCTTGTGCGTGTCGATAAAGCCGGTATTCAGGTTTTATTGCGCACGGTTGAAAAAGACAAACTGGCGATGGCCTTGAAAGGCGGGGCGGACTCTGTCAAAGACCTGTTCTTTGAAAATATGTCGGAACGCGCTGGTAAAATGATGAAAGAAGATATGGAGGCAATGGGGCCGGTCCGTCTACGCGATGTAGATGAAGCCCAAGCCGAAATCGTTGTGGTTGCCAAACAACTGGCAGATTCTGGCGAAATCGTCATTTCCACGGGCGGCGACGAAGACGAAATGATTTTTTAACCTCTCTATTTCCGTTATATACTACCTGAATGGTTCATCTCGGACGATATTGGCACCAGCTTGAAGACGGTCGCATCCAATGCGATTTGTGCCCGCGCGATTGTAAAATAAAGCCGGGGCAACGCGGCTTGTGTTTTGTGCGCGCGAACGAAGGTGGGCAGATGGTCTTGACCACCTATGGCCGATCCAGTGGGTTTTGCATTGACCCGATTGAAAAGAAACCGCTTAATCATTTTTATCCCGGCACACCTGTTTTATCTTTTGGGACGGCGGGGTGTAATCTGACATGTAAATTTTGCCAGAATTGGGATATTTCCAAATCGCGTGAATTTGATAAGTTACAGGCAGAGGCAACACCGGAAATGATCGCGCGGGCCTGTGTGCAAGCCAAATGCAAATCTGTGGCATTTACCTATAACGATCCGGTGATTTTTTTAGAATATGCTGTCGATGTGGCAAAGGCGTGCCGCGCACAGGGTATCAAGACGGTGGCGGTGACTGCCGGTTATATTCATGCAGAGGCCCGCAAAGAGTTTTTCGCTCATATGGATGCGGCAAATGTGGATTTAAAATCGTTTCGCGAAGAGTTTTACCATACATTATGCAGTGCCCATTTAAATGATGTTCTGGAAACGCTGATCTATCTGAAACATCAAACAAATGTCTGGTTTGAGATCACCGATCTTTTGATCCCCGGTGAAAATGACGGTGTAGATGAAATTGATGAAATGACCAAATGGGTGGTGCGTGAACTGGGTGTGGACGTGCCCTTGCATTTCAGTGCCTTTCACCCGGACTGGAAAATGCAGGATAAACCGCGCACCCCGGCGCACACCCTGATACGGGCGCGTGAAATTGCCCTTGCCAACGGAGTGCGATATGCCTATACGGGCAATGTTCACCATGAAGAAGGCGATACGACCTATTGCCATAATTGTGGTGCAGTTCTAATCAAGCGGGACTGGTATGAATTGTCCGAATGGCGTCTGGATCACGATGGTTATTGCCTGTCGTGCGGCACAAAATGTGCAGGGTGCTTTGATGGGCCTGCCGGATCGTGGGGGCGAAAACGTGTCCCTTTACGGTTTAAATAGGTTCAATTCCACTCTATTTTTTCGTATTTCTTGCACGAAAATATATAAACTTATATTTTTTATGGTTTTCCTTGGGCAAACTTCCGGCTAACCTGTGCAAAACTAATGCAATGAAGTGAGGATTTTATGAAAATTTCGTTCACGAAACCGGGCTTGCCGGAGACGGGTGTTCTTGTGGTTATTGGCTTTGATGGCGGGGATCTGTCGGAAAGTGCTGCAGCAATTGATAAGCAAATCGATGGTGCGCTTTCCCGTGCGGCGAAAATTGCAAAATTCAAAGGGAAACTGGGTGAAGTTGTTTCTGTACTTGCCCCCGGCGGGACAAAGCTGGAACGTGTCCTTTTGATTGGTGCAGGCAAACCCAAATCACTGGACCTGTTGGGTGCAGAAAAACTCGGCGGGACGATCTACCACGTGTTGGGTGGACAACAGCCACGCACCGTCAGCATTGCCTTTGATGCGGTTGAAGAGGCCGATGCCCGTGTTTGGGAACATGCCGCCCATATCGCCTATGGGGCGTTGCTGCGATCTTATCGTTTCGATAAATACCGCACCAAGGAAGAAGACGATAAAAAACCGTCAATCCGTGCCTTGAAGATTATGACGCCAAGTGGTGGGCGTGCACGCAATGCCTTTGAAGAACTTGAAAAAATTGCCGAAGGTATTTTCCTGACCCGTGATCTGGTGTCCGAACCGGCCAATGTCTTATACCCGGATAGCTTTGCCGATATCTGCCGCGAACTTGTTGAATTGGGTGTCGAGGTTAATGTATTGGGCGAAGCGGAAATGGCCAAGCTGGGCATGAATGCCTTGTTGGGTGTCGGTCAAGGTAGTCGTCGGGAATCCCGTCTGGTTACGATGCGCTGGAACGGGTTGCAAAACGGTGGGCGGAAAGCCAAATCCGTACAGCTTGCCTTGGTGGGTAAGGGTGTGACATTTGATACCGGTGGGATCTGTATTAAACCGGGGCCGGGTATGGAAGACATGAAATGGGACATGGGCGGGGCAGGGGCCGTCACAGGTGCCATGAAAGCCTTGGCTGGTCGCAAAGCCAACGTCAATGTGGTCGGGGTGATCGGTCTTGTGGAAAATATGCCCGATGGCAACGCGCAACGTCCCGGTGATGTGGTGACCTCTATGGATGGTCAAACGATCGAGGTCATCAACACGGATGCAGAAGGCCGCCTTGTGCTGGCGGATGCCTTGATCTATACCCAGCAGGAATTTGAACCGAAGACCATCATCAATCTGGCAACCTTGACCGGGGCGATTTTGGTGTCGTTGGGCCAAGAACGCGCAGGTGTGTTTGCCAATGATGACGATCTGGCAGAAAAACTGAAAAAAGCCGGCGATGAAACTGGGGAAAAAGTCTGGCCTTTCCCGATGGATAGTGCCTATGACGAGTTGATCAATTCTCAAATCGCCGATATGAAAAACGTTGGCGGGCGTTTTGGTGGCTCGATCACAGCGGCAAAATTCCTGCAACGTTTTGTCAAGGACACCACATGGGCGCATATTGATATTGCCGGTATGGCCTGGTCAACGAAAGACCGCCCGACAGTGCCGCGTGGTGGTACGGGTTATGGGGTGCGCTTGCTGGATAAGCTGGTTGCAAAATACTTTGAAGGATAAGGTCTGAAAGCTCGTGACGGATATTGCGTTTTACCACCTGACAAAGTTCTCTTTGGAACAGGCTTTGCCCAAACTGCTGGAAAAAACCCTGCAGGTGGGAAAACGCGCCGTTATCCAAGTCGGCTCCAGTGAACGGGCTGAAGCCTTAGCAAACGATCTTTGGACCTATCAACCGGACAGCTGGTTGCCGCATGGGACGGCAAAAGACGGACATGCAGACCGACAGCCAATCTGGATTACCCCGGATGCGGAAAACCCGAATGAGGCGACTTTTATTTTCTTGTGTGACGGGGCGGACCGGACCGATTTACCCAGCTTTGAACGTTGCTTTGTCGTCTTTGACGGTCGAAGCGATCAAGCCGTACAAAATGCAAGGGCGCAGTGGAAAACCTATAAAGAGGCAGAACATGCCTTGACTTACTGGCAACAAACCGACAGCGGCGGCTGGGAGAAAAAGGCTTAAGTGGGGGACGTTTTATCAATTTCCGCCCCTCTATCAAATTGCTATAATGTCAGATTAAAAAAGACTAGGTTGTATAATGCGGGGAGGATGAAAAGTACCAATAATCATAAATGGGTTTGGTGATCTTATTTGATGGAATTTCCATGAAGTTCCTAAGTAAAAGTATAAATCTTTTGTACGTGCAAAGTCATCTAAATATCGTTCTCGAACTTTTTGAACGGCTTCAGCTTCTGTACTGCCTTTTAAGCAGTTCCAATATAACTGTCCAATTTCCCAGTCCTCAATCATCAGTTTACTTTGTTTGCCCTTATCATCCTTGAAGATAAAAGAAAACTTTTTAGGAATTTTTTTGACTATTTTAAAATCTTTAGGTGTATCATTGTCGAAAAAAAGGCTCTGCTGTTGCATATCATTTAAAATCTGATCCACTTTATCTTTGGGCCATTCAGCATCAGCATCTTCGCATACAAAATCTAAAACTTCAGTAGGCTTAAATGTTACCAAGGATAGATTATTATTATGTGCCGATGAAATGATTTCTTCTTTGTTCGTAAAAACTTTGCCTTTGTCTAAAACAATTTTACGCCGTTCATTCCATCCATGCTCGGTCCCAATTTTTTCCAATAGGTTAATATTATCAGTATCAATTATTCTATAACTTTCAGGCCGTTTATCTTCTTTATTTTTAGCTATATTTACTTCAACCCATTGGTACTTTGCGTATTGATTAAATTGATTAATTAGACGAAATGGAACGGGATATAATCTAATCCATGAACCGTCTTCTCGAAAACCTGCAGTACAAACAAGCTCTTTATATGTAGTTGATATAACCGGATAGGTTTTTACAGCAATTAACACACGCTCTTTTGGCATTCTGTACCTGTTCTTTAAATATGCACTATTTCGTATTTCCACTCTGGCAAATTACTCAGAGCATTTGCAACGCGCCCCCTGTGGCACATGCAATGTTCAGCCTCAAAACAAGTAATTGCCAATCTCTTTTTTTCTATGAAAAGGCTAAAGAGTTTTTTAAGTGCATCCACATTTTCGACAAGTGTTGTTTTTTCGTAATTATCAAACAAGCGATTATAATCGGCTTGGGAATTTAATTTTTGTCGTTTCTCTGATGTAATTCCTAATTCTGGAATATGTACATACTCAATGCCTAAGTTTTTTAATGCTTCCGATAGAGTATTTTTCGAAAAACCATATTTTCGACTTAATGGGTTTTTCCTAACATCAACTAATGTTTTCACATTATTGATAATCAAACGATTGAGGTAGTGCTCAAACGATTGCCCTTCATAGCCAATTGTAAAAAACTTATAAGTCTCTTCCAAAGGGCGTACCTCTTCGATTTTCTTAAGGTCATCGGAAGGCATAATCTTTTTAGCAATTTCACTTTTAATGGCATAGTAAGGGTAAGCTTTGTACACTTCCCGTACAAGGTCATCCCCTTTTAAGTTTCTAAATCTTTTATAAAAAATCTTCATTTTCTTGCGCTCATTTACTTTAAGCATTGCAAGAAAATCAACATCATTATCTTTTAGCTCCCACTGGTCAGATTGTTGCAACACTTCAAGCTCAATAAGTTTTCTTCTATCTGCATATGATTGGAAAGAGAAACAACCAAAGCGATATGGAACAAACTCGTAACTTTTATCGCTTTCACACATCTGAGTGTATAAGAAAAGATATTTTTGCAACGCAACACTGGGCAAATACCCACCAAATGCTTGCAATAGAGCGAGTAGTGTTTTTTGTCTTGTGTAAAGCTTTGGCATGTCTGTTTGAGTCATAATAAATATCTTAATATATAGTGTTAAAGTTGTAAATTTTGTTTTTTTATATTTCTCAATGATTTAAGAAAAGAATTTATACCTTATTCCTTAACATCTGAATAAGCTTCGTCGAGTACTTCGTTATATTTGTGAATTTCATGAGGTAGTTCCTATCTTGAGTTTAGGTTTGTATAGTGTGGAAAAAACTCAATTTTCAATTTCGGAGCGTCTCGAAACTTTATTGTGTTAATCCAACACAAAAAAAGCGGTACTTTCCATAAAGGAAGCACCGCTTTTTATTCGTTTGCGATCTGAGGATATCAGATTAGCCGACGATTTCGCACTCGGAGAAGAAGTACTTGATTTCTTCTGCCGCAGTTTCCGGAGCGTCGGAACCGTGGACGGAGTTTTCTTGAACGTCGATGGCGAAATCTTTGCGGATTGTGCCTTCTTCTGCGTTCGCGGGGTTTGTTGCGCCCATGATTTCGCGGTTAGCGAGGATGGCGTTTTCGCCTTCCAGAACCTGTACAACAACCGGTTCGGAGATCATGTATTCAACCAGTTCACCGAAGAAAGAACGCTCTTTATGCACAGCGTAGAAGCCTTCAGCTTGTTTTTGAGTCAGTTGGATGCGCTTGGAAGCAACGACGCGCAGGCCTTTTTCTTCAAAACGAGCGACGATTTGACCCGTCAGGTTGCGGCGAGTTGCGTCCGGTTTGATGATGGACAGTGTACGTTCGATAGCCATAATAGGGAAACCCCTTTGTCTGTAAAATCTCTGTGAAGTCCCCGGACGGATACCCGGCGACAAAGTGGGCGCCTTATACAGTGTCAAAACGCAATTTGCAACTGCACAATTATGTTTTTCATCTTTCATGGTGAAATGCCCAAAAAATATGCTAAAAGCGCGACTATGTTACATATAAACGATCTGACATACCGCATTGGCGGGCGCCCCCTGTTTGAACAGGCAACTGTTGTCGTTCCGGCAGGTCACAAGGTAGGCCTTGTCGGCAAAAACGGCACGGGCAAATCCACTTTGTTTAAACTGATTCTAGAAGAGCTTTCCCCGGATGATGGAAGCCTCAGCGTACAAAAACGCGCCCGCGTCGGACGAGTCGCACAGGAAGCCCCAACGGGCAGCGATTCTTTGCTCGACACTGTGTTAAAGGCCGATGGAGAACGCGAAAGCCTGTTGGCAGAGGCCGAGGTGTGTACCGATCCACACCGGATCGGTGAAATCCACGCCCGCCTTGCCGATATTGATGCCCATAGCGCCCCGGCACGCGCGGCAACGATCCTGAATGGTCTGGGCTTTGACCACGAGGCGCAATTACGCCCCTGTAGTGATTTTTCAGGGGGTTGGCAAATGCGTGTGGCGTTGGCGGCTGCCCTGTTTGCCCAGCCTGATTTGTTACTGCTGGACGAACCGACCAACCACTTGGACCTTGAAGCCGTCATGTGGCTGGAAGAATATTTAAAAAGATATTCGGGTACCATTTTGGTGATCAGCCACGAACGTGCCTTGTTAAACAATGTGGTGGACGAGATTATCCACCTTGAACATTGCAAGCTGACGCGCTATGGCGGCAATTATGATACGTTTGAAAAAACGCGCCGGGAAAAACTCGCCCTGCAAGCCAAGGCGCAATCCAAGCAACTGGCGCAGCGCAAGCACCTGCAAAGCTTTGTTGATCGTTTCCGAGCCAAGGCCAGCAAGGCCAAGCAGGCGCAAAGCCGTGTGAAAATGCTGGAAAAGATGGAACCGATTGCTTCTGTGTTGGAAGAAAAGACCTATACCTTTGATTTTCCGGACCCGGAACCGCTGTCTTCCCCCTTGATTGCAATGGAACAAGTAGATGTCGGTTATGAAGAAAATAAGCCGATCCTGAAGAAACTGTCTTTGCGCATTGATATGGATGACCGCATTGCCCTATTGGGGGCCAACGGCAATGGTAAATCCACATTGGTTAAACTGCTGGCCAGTCGCCTTTCACCGATGGATGGAAGTTTACGTAAATCCAATAAATTAAAAGTCGGCTACTTTGCCCAGCACCAAACCGATGAGCTGAACGTACAAAAAACACCGTTTGACCATATGGCGGCCTTGATGCCGGATGCGGTGGAGTCCAAAGTACGGGCGCAACTGGGGCGCTTTGGGTTTGAAGGCAATAAAGCTGATAGTAAAATTGAAAAACTGTCCGGTGGTGAAAAAGCTCGCCTGCTATTTGCCCTGATGAGCTTTGAAGCTCCGCACATTATGTTTCTGGATGAACCGACCAACCATTTGGATGTGGATTCCCGCGAAGCCCTTGTGCAAGCCATCAATACCTATGACGGGGCCGTTGTGATTGTTTCTCACGACCCGCACCTGCTGGAATTGACCTGTGATCGCTTGTGGATCGTGGAAAACGGCGATTGCAAAGACTTTGATGGGGATTTAGCCGAATATAAACGCCAATTGATTGAAGCGCGTCGCGGCGAAAAGAAAAACAGTTCCAACGCAGACCAAAATGGCGCAGCCAATCAAAAGAAGATCAGCCGCCAAGACCGGGCCGCCCAACGCGCGGCCCAAGCCCCTTTGCGCAAAAAAGCCAAAGAGGCGGAAAAACGCGTCGAAAAGTACACGCAGGAAAAAGAAAAACTGGAAGCCAAACTCGCTGACCCCAAGGTTTACGAAGGGCCGAGCGATAAGCTGCAAGCCTTGCAAATCAAGCTCGGCGAGATCAACAATCAACTGGAAGAAGCTGAAATGGAATGGCTGGAAGCTGCAGAAGCGTTGGAACAAAACTAGAGAAGCAAATTGGGCACCCTTTGTTGCCTAAAAAGCCGGGAGTAATTGATAGCTGTCACGGATTATTATTGGAACTGCCTAACGCGTAAATGCGATGTCCTTCACATAACCAAGGCTTGAAGCTTGGCTATCATCGCTGTCGGCAGAGACGGCGATTTGAAAGGGCTGGTTGGCGGGCACACCGAAAATACGTTGATAATCTGCGCCAATATCAACGGTTTCACGATACCATGTTCCGCCAACGTCTTTTTTCCCGCGTAAGACAATCAAGGCGCCCGCACTTTTTAAATAGGGGCTTTGCAAGACAGTGCCGTGTTCCTCCGTACTGCCCCAGACATAAGATAAAACGCGTCCCGGTGTATCTTCGCCTTTAAAAGCAATGACAAAGGCACGGATAAAACGTTCCCAAAATCCGGCGCGTTTTTCATCAAATGGAAAACTGACATAAAGGGCGAGGGAGCGATCATCCTTGCCTTTTTCTTCAAGATTTGAAGCTGGAACAGCATGATCCACACGCCATGACCAGCTTAGATTTGGTGTTTGATCTACATCGACTGAAATTTTTTTATAAAGGACGGAGACGCTATTGTCGGTTTGTACGACGATGATATTCCCGTCCTTTTTTGTAAATTGATTTTCATTCTTTCCTTCAAAGGACAAAATCCGCCAGCCTTCTTGTGCCAGTTGCGCATCCTTTGGGGGGGCTTCGGCATGTCCGCTAGAGAATGCGAAAAAATACACTAAAAAAGTGGTGAATCGGATTTTTGAAAACATTCTCATTCTCTTTCTCCAAAGCCAAGCGACTATAAGCGGTGTGCACGTAAATACATATAGTTTCGAGACTTGCCAAAGAAAGCTGTTCTCAGTAGTCTGACTGTCTTGATAAACAAAATAATCAATCATGGGTGGCAAATGGAATATTCTCTCATTGATGAAAACGATGTCAAACGTGTGGCGTTTTACGGCAATATCAAAGCCTCTTCCCGTCACAAAATCCTTGAAATTGCCAACGCAATGGCGACATCCGATAAAAAAGAATGGGTCCTGGATGTGCATGAGTTTGACTATATCGATTCATCTGGCCTCGGCATGATGATTGAACTCTATGAACAGGCGGAAAGCAAGGGGATCACTCTGACGATTACCGGGGCCAAGCCGATGGTTCGACGCATGTTCGACCTTTCCAAATTCGATAAACTTTTTAAAATCGTTGAATAAGTAGACGGTATCTTTCCATGTTTATAGATGCAATCGGGCAAAGCCATCAGCCAAGTCAGGATGCCCGTATAATCTCCCTCGTCCCCAGTATTACGGAATTGCTGTTTGATATGGGCCTTGGCGCGCAGGTCGTCGGGCGCACTGTTTTTTGTGTCCACCCCAAAGATCAGGTCAAGCAGGTACGCAGTATTGGCGGGACCAAACAGGTCAATATGGATAAGGTCAAGGCGTTGAATGCCACGCACCTGATCGTCAATGTGGATGAAAACCCCAAAGAACTGGTTGATGAACTGGCTGAGTTTATCCCTCATATTGTTGTCACTCACCCCAATACACCAAGTGACAATATTGATCTATTCAGCTTGATCGGGAATATTTTCAATAAAAAGGGGGAAGCCGCTCGTCTGATTTCAGATTTTCAGGCTGCCCTGACCCACGCCCAGTTGACTGCACAAGGACTGGAAGAAAAAAATGTTCTTTATTTTATCTGGAAAGATCCGTGGATGACGGTGGCGGGCGAGACTTATATCTCTCAATCGCTACGCACCGCCCATATGATCACCCAGCCGCAAGCCGCAGAGGTGCGTTATCCTGAAATTAATCTGGAAAGCGGCATTCTAGACGAGGTCGATGCCATCCTTTTTTCCAGCGAACCGTTTTTGTTTAAACAACATCATTTGGATGAATTCAGCAAGGAATACAACATTCCTGCCGATAAGCTTCATATTATCGATGGTGAAATGACAAGCTGGTATGGCAGTCGTGCCATTGAGGGGATAAGATATTTAGCGCAATTTGCGCAGAAGCTTTCAAACGAAGCTTAAATATATAAAAGCGGCGCTCCTAATGGATGCGCCGCTTTTATATTTTATGTGATTAGTTAGCTACACGCACCACAGCAGGAAGCGCCGCCGGAGGCAAGGTCGGCGAAGTTGTGGCGGAACATGCCTTCTTTTAACGGTCCTTTGGACAAGAGATAGGCTGCGTCTTCGATCTGCGCTTCTTCAGGGCAGTTATAAACTTCGTGAATCGTAATGCCATTGGGGGCTTGACCCAGTTCAAGGTCCCCTTCAACGCTCATAATTTTATTATCTTCTGTGATGGCCAAGCGAAAAACGTTCATAAAAAATGCTCCTGATATAGAAATTGAGTTAGAGCAGAAATAACGCCGAAGCGTGAAAAATGAAATGATGTCGGTCAACCGGGCCCTACGTTATTTTACGTAAAAAATGTACGCAGTGATGCGGATTTCCTGAGGACAACCCGCCCTGTAATCTGTCACGATAAAAACGAATTAAAATTTATCGTGTAACTATGGGTACTTGGGCATGAATAATACGGGCACACCTATTCAAAATGCGGCGGATGACGACTTGAATTTAAATCGTGAAATCGGCTTTGGCATTGGTAAAAGACTGTTACTTGCTTTTGGAAGTGTCGGCCTTCTTTGCGTTCTGGTCAGTTTTGTCAGTTGGAATGGGCTTAATCAACTGAGTGATACACAAAATGCGATCAGTGAAGAAAAGGTCCCGGTGATTATATCTTCGTTGATTTTGGCAAACCAGACATCACAGTTGGTGGCTTCGGCCCCGTTGCTGAGTTCTGCATCTACCGATGAAGAACGCCAAACCCATATGGATACGATTGAGAAAACAATCAAGGATGCTAATCAAGGGGTGAGTTCGTTAGCGCCCTTGTTAAAAGATAAAAAGCAGGCCGAAGCCTTACAGGCGAAATTACAGCAAATCCCGCCGCTGGTGACGCGTATGAACGAGATTGTGCGCCAAATGCAGCAAATGGAAGCGCGGCGCAATGAATTGGGGAAAACCTTGATTTCGTTACGTGAAATTTCCCAGAAAAAGCTCGACCCCATGACCAGTGGAGTCAATATCAGCATGCTGGATATTTCTGAAAAATGGCTGGCTTATATTGAAGAGAGTTTGGAAAAGGTCAAGGCGGGTCAGGAGATTGATCTGGAAACAACCGAACTGGAAATGGCCCCGCTAGAAGTCACCAAGTTTTTAAAAGCCGTTCTCGGTTTTAAAAGTGGTGCGAACCTTTTGATCGGTATGTTGCTGGAAGGCTCGCAAAGCGAAACGGCTGAAAGCCTGCAAAAAGTCGAAGAAGGTTTTTTGCAATCTATCGCATCTATGGCAAGTCCGTTATCTGTTATGGCGCAAACCCAGGATGTGGCTGAACTGGAAAAGCTGTTCCAGGAGCTTCTGACTTTGGGCAGTAAGGGTGATGCCACAAACAACATCTTAAAACTACGTCGAGAGCAACTGAAATTACGTAACGAAAGCGATACCCTGCTTAATCAGGCGCGCGATGTTTCAAGCGCCTTGTCGCTTGAGGTTGACAAAATTGTTGCGGATCTCAAAAACGATATGGATGGGGCTGTTGCGCAAAATCACACATCTGCACAAAAGACCATGATTGCATTGGTCGTTGTGACGGTGATTTCCATTTTGGTGGTTATCCTTGTCGGTTGGTTCTACGTTCTGCGTAATCTGGTGAAACGGTTGATGATTTTGGTTCGGGGCATGCAACAAATTGCCCGTGGGGATCTGACAACACGGGTTAATCGTAATGGCAGTGATGAAATCAGTATGATGGGATCTGCCCTTGCCTTGTTGCGAAATGGCTTGCGTGAAACAGATGAACTGAAAAAAGCGCAGGAAGAACAGAAAAAACGTGCCGAAGAGGAAAAGAAAGCGCAGGCCCAAAAACTGGCGGACGATTTTGATATGGCTGTGGGGCAATCCCTGTCCATTTTGTCTGAATCATTGGGGGATATCCGCAACAAGGCGGTTTCAATGAATGAAATCTCGCGCCACACTTTGTCGGAAACTCAAGAAGTGACACAAGCTTCGCAAGTGATGACGCAGGATATTTCCTCGGTTGCAGCCA
Source organism: Terasakiella sp. (assembly GCA_965230775.1). Lineage (GTDB taxonomy): Bacteria > Pseudomonadota > Alphaproteobacteria > Rhodospirillales > Terasakiellaceae > Terasakiella. The sequence goes on along the minus strand of CBDDLQ010000006.1, from coordinate 1,296,407 downwards.
ATACCGAGGAATTGTCACGTTCCATAACCGAAATCAGTGGGCAGGTCGCCAATAGTTCACAAGTGGCGAATGAGGCGGTTAGCCGTGCGGCCAACCTAAATAACAATATTGAACGTTTGAAAGAGGGTTCTGAAAAAATCGAAAGTGTTATCGGTTTGATCAACACTATTGCCGAACAGACCAATCTGCTGGCCCTGAACGCAACGATCGAAGCCTCACGCGCAGGCGAGGCCGGTAAAGGTTTTGCCGTGGTCGCAAGTGAAGTTAAGAATTTAGCAAATCAAACAGCATCTGCGATCGACAATATCTCAGAACTGATTGGCAATATTCAAAATGAAATTGCTGAAGCGGTTGAGGCCAACGCGCAAATCACCACCATTATTTCCGATATTGATCAATTATCCGCCGGGATTGCGGCGGCTGTTGAAGAACAAAGTGCAGCAACCGCAGAAATCAGTCGGACAGTACAGAATACAGCAACCCATGTGAACACGATTTCTGAGCGTGTGGTCGATGTGGCGGATGCCATTAAAAATAATGACGAAAAGGTCGGTGAAGTCTTGGAAGGTGTTTCCAGTATTGATGATCAGAGCAGCAAGCTTAATCAAGAAGTTGAATCGTTCCTCGATGATATGCGTAAGGCGTAAATGGCATACCTAGAAACCCTGATAAATGATACGTAAAAACACCGAGTCTTATTAAAAAAGCATCAGTTTGGTGGCTTTTGATGAAAAAATGGTCAGTTCATTGAAAAAAAATGTTTGTGAGACGAGCAAAAAACAGTACAGGCTTGTATAAATAAAATTATAAAAATCAAATAGTTAATATAAAATATGTAGGGTGTCAAAACTGTTTGCATGCTGAACGGGGAGTCAGGTCTGTTTCCCTTTACAATTTTTAACATTCTGATTTTAAAACTGCGTTACACTGCCGCGCATGGCAACTCAAATTAGGAGAAAAAGCAATGAGTGATGTCTATCAGGCAATGCGTAACGAGTTCTCGTTGGAGATCCCGAGCAATTATAATTTTGCGTTCGATTTGGTTGAAAAACGCGCCAAGGACGAGCCAAATAAAGTTGCCTACATTGCTGTAAGCCGTGATGGCGAACAGATGGAAGAGCACACTTACGCAAAACTCAACGCAAAAGCGAACCGCTTTGCCAACGGCCTGCGTTCATTGGGCTGTAAAAAAGGCGACTTTGCCTGTGTAGTAATTGCCCGTATTCCGGCATGGTATGAAGTCCTGGTCGGTGCGATGAAGGTTGGCGTTGTGTCTATGCCGGGGACAAACCTGCTGACGGCACATGATTTGGAATACCGCATCAATCGTGCAGGTGCCAAGCTGGCGATTGTAACAGCGGAACATGCCGAAAAAATTGAAGAGATCAAAGAAAAATGCCCGACGCTGGAACACCTAATTCTTATTGGTGAAGACCGCGATGGCTGGGTGAATTTTGAAACACTATGCGCTGAAAACTCTGATGAATTGTCGCGCGATGATGTGGAACCGACCGGTGCAGACGATATGATGTTGATCTATTTTACATCTGGCACGACGTCTATGCCGAAAATGGTCCCACGTGACTATTCCTATGGGTTGGCACATGCCATTACTGGTAAATACTGGATGGATTTGCAAGATGGTGATGTTCACTGGACATTGACGGATACCGGTTGGGCCAAAGCTGCGTGGGGCATGCTGTTCCCGCCGATGCTGATGGGGGCAACGATTGTTCTTTATGATGGGGATGGTCGTTTTGATGGTGACTTGCACCTGAAATTAATCGAACGCTTAAAGGTAACATCCTTCTGTGCACCGCCGACGGTTTACCGTGTATTTGCGCAAATGGACCTGTCACCTTATAACCTTGGCAGCCTGAAACATTGCATCGGTGCCGGCGAGCCGTTAAACCCGGAAGTGATGCGCACCTGGAAACAAGCAACAGGTTGTGATGTTTATGACGGCTATGGTCAAACTGAAACAGTTAATATCGTTGCGAACTACAAAGGAATGGAAATTCGCCCCGGTTCTATGGGGAAACCAGTTCCCGGTCTGACTGTTGATGTAGTTGATGATGACGGCAAGATCGTTGCTGACGATACCGTAGGCCATATCGCCGTTAAAATGACGGAGCAATATCCGTACGGTTTGTTCAAAGGATATTTCAAAGACGAAGCTGCCAATGCAAAATGTTTCAGCAATGGTTGGTATTATACCGGGGATACGGCAACGCGCGATAAGGATGGTTACATCTGGTTCGTTGGTCGTTCTGATGATGTCATCACCTCGTCCGGTTATCGTATCAGCCCGTTTGAGGTTGAAAGTGCCTTGATCGAGCATCCAGCGGTTGCCGAGTCTGCTGTTGTGGCAAAACCCGATGAAATGCGTGGTGAGATCGTGAAAGCTTACGTGACATTGGCTGCGGGTTATGAAGCGTCTGACGAATTGGAAAAAGAAATTCAGGATTTCGTCAAACACCTGACCGCGCCTTATAAGTATCCGCGTGAGATTGAATTCCGCGACGCGTTGCCGAAAACCATTTCCGGTAAAATCCGTCGTGTGGAATTGCGTGACGAAGCAAAAGCTTAATGCAATCAAACCCTTTGCTCGTTGTTCTTTGGCGTGCAAAGGGGCAGGCATAAAAAAGTCCCTTGTTCAGATAAGCGAACAAGGGACTTTTTTTTATTCGTTATTTTTTAATTAGGCTGATGGATTAATCGAGGCTGCGTCTAGATTTTCCACACCATTATAGATAACCTTCTCACCGGAAACGCGGACTTTGCGTTCCGCGATTAATTTCAGGGCTAGCGGGTAGATTTTGTGTTCCTGTTCCAAAACGCGTGCACCAAGATCATCTGCGCTGTCACCGGGCAGGACCGGAACGGCAGCTTGGACGATGATGGGGCCTTCGTCCATTGCCGGGCGGACATAATGGACCGTTGCGCCATGAAATTTGACGCCAGCTTCAATGGCACGTTCATGGGTATGCAACCCTTTGAACGAGGGGAGCAAAGCCGGGTGAATATTGATCAAACGATCACGCCATTTTTGCACAAACCCATCGGTTAACAGGCGCATAAAGCCAGCAAGACAGATGAGATCGACTTTGTCGCTATCTAGAACCTGATGCAGGGCCTCTTCAAATGCTTCACGACCATTATATTTTTTGTGGTCAATGACTGTGGTTTTGATGTCGGCCTGTTTTGCCCGTTCCAAACCATATGCGCTGTCCACATTGGAAATGACACGGGCGATTTCTGCCGGGGCATCGTCTTTCGCACACATATCAATCAGGGCTTGCAGGTTGCTGCCACTGCCCGAGATTAAGACCGCGACTTTTAGCTTTGCCATGTCTCGATACCGCTGATGTTGACAAGTTCACCTGAATCGCGTTTGACGACATTACCGATTGTTGTCACGCTTTCGCCACCGTCTTGCAGAATCTTGGTCAAGACGTCTGCTTTATCCGCATCAACAATAACGCACATGCCGATACCGCAGTTAAAAGTGCGGGCCAGTTCATGGTTTGCGATGCCACCAGCCTCAGCTAACCAAGAGAAAACAGCGGGTAGTTTCCAACTGGATGCATCAATGTCAACGCCCAGACCATCGGGCAAAACACGCGGGATATTTTCAACCAGACCACCGCCTGTGATATGGGCCAGTGCGTTTACACCACCGGATTTAATGGCGGCAAGTGTGCTTTTGACATAAATTTTTGTGGGATCAAGCAAAGCTTCGGCAAGGCTGCGATCACTATCAAAGGGGGCAGGGGCGGCATAATCCAGTCCGGCAGCCTCAACCACGCGGCGGACCAATGAGAAACCGTTGGAATGTAAACCGTTGGAGGCAAGGCCGAGAACCACGTCACCTTCTTTTACATTGGCCCCGGTCAATTCTTCGCCACGTTCAACCGCACCAACGCAGAAACCAGCGAGATCGTAATCACCTTCGCTGTACATACCCGGCATTTCCGCAGTTTCGCCACCGATCAGGGCCGCACCTGCTTGAATGCAGCCTTCAGCAATGCCTTTGATAATATCGCGCCCGGCAGAAACATCGAGTTTGCCTGTCGCGTAATAATCAAGGAACAGCAGTGGTTCTGCACCTTGCACCACCAGATCGTTGACGCACATGGCGACAAGGTCGATTCCAACTGTGTCGTGTTTGTCAGCAAGAATGGCGACTTTCAATTTTGTACCGACACCGTCTGTACCGGAAACAAGGATAGGGTCCTGATAGCCAGCGGCGCGCAAATCGAAGAAAGCACCGAAACCGCCCAATCCGTCCATGACGCCTGCACGTTTGGTAGATTTTGCCAGCGGTTTGATCTCATCGACCAAATCGTTACCCGCATCAATATCGACACCTGCATCTTTATAGGTGAGACCCTTTTGATCAGCCATGACCCAACCTTCACTAAATCCATATGAAAAGAGCGTCCAACATACACCATGTTGAACGCCCCGAACATACTGAATTACAGCCAGTTTGCAACGAAGAAAACGTGATTCCTTCGTGATTCTTTTAATTGTGCTGTTGTGCGGGTTGCATAGTGCTGAGCGCAGCGCCGACATTGTGCCAGATCCCCGAAGTTTCAGGGTCAATGCAACGGTTCAAATGATAATGGCATTCTTCAATGGCTTTTTGGTGGCCGAATTCGTTGACGAGGTATTCTGCAATCTCTTTTGGGCTTACACTCATTCTCATGGGATTAACTCCTTAAAACATGATGTGGGGGGCCTCGGCAGTGTTTTTATATTGGGAGTATTTTCTATGTTGCATTGCAATATTGATATGTTGCGATGCAAAAATCAAGTTTTTAATTGTTAAGAATAAATGTCAAAGCGGGTTAAGCTGCCATTTTCTTGCATCCAGACTGAAAACAGGGCAAAACAAATGCGAAGAAATTTCCATCAAGGGGCGGTTATGATTGAAAAAATGCGCACGATTATTCTGTTTGGCTTGTGGGTGGGACTGTTTATCCTGAATATGGGGACAGCCCAAGCCGGCGATGTCTTTGAAGTCAGTGGCGTTTATGTGGATGTGACGGCCAAGAATGTGACGTTGGCCCGCCAGGAAGCCATGCGCGAAGGCGAAGGCCGTGCTTTTGATATTTTGCTGAAGCGCCTGACCATGAAGGCGGACCGCGATTTGTTGCCGTGGGTGGAATCCAGCAAGCGTGCGCAATATATTCGTGATTTTAGCGTGAGCGGCGAGAAATCGTCATCTGTGCGTTATTTGGCAACTTACACATATCATTTTAAAGCCGATGCCATTCGAAACCTTTTGAAAGCCCGTGGCATTTCGTTTGCCGAAACCATCAGCAAACCGGTCTTGATCCTGCCCCTGTTTGAAGACGGAACGCGTTTATCCTTGTGGGAGAATCCAAACTCGTGGCGCGATGTCTGGAGCAATCAGCAAACACAAAACGGTCTTGTTCCCCTCGCGTTGCCTCTGGGGGATTTAGCCGATATCTCCGGGGTGAATGCCCAACAGGCCTTGGCTGGAGACCGTGAACCATTAATGACGATGGCGCAACGATATGAAGTTCCAAGCGTTGTGATTGCACATTTATCGGTAACGGGGCGTGATAGCGAAGGCTTGCCCAATAGTGCCGATTTGATCGTTAATCGGATTGGGTCTCCTTATGAAGGACGTGCGACCCTATTGGGTTTGGCAGCACAAGAAGGTGAAAGCGCAAATGCGTTTCTTACCCGCCTTGCCGAACAAGTTTCAGACATGGTTCAGGAAAGCTGGAAACGTGATAATTTATTACAGTTCGGGCAAATGGATGTTTTACCGGTGAATTTGGCGATTAAGGGATTGCCTGAATGGCTGGCCGTGAAGGAGCGTTTGGAAAAGGTTGCTGTTGTGCGCCGTGTCGAGCTGGCTTTGCTGGCACGCGACACCGTACAAATCAATTTGCATTTCATCGGAAAACTGGATCAATTGATCGGTTCCTTGCATCAAGTCGATTTGGATTTAACACTGAATGGTGAAAGCTGGTCTCTTATGAATTTGGGCGAGGGGAACCGTTCGTGAGCCGTCAGGTCTGGCTGAATATACCGAATGTTATTACGATTGGGCGCGTGTTTGCGGTGCCTTTTATGGTCTGGCTTGTCTTGGAACACGAGATCAAAACAGCATTTTGGCTGTTTATTATCGCTGGGGTCAGCGATGGTGTGGATGGCTATCTGGCCAAGATTATGAAAGCACAAAGTACCATTGGCTCGTATCTTGATCCAATTGCAGATAAGCTGTTGTTGGTCAGTGCCTTTGTGATTTTGGGTGTGCAGGATCTTTTGCCGCTTTGGTTGGTGATTATGGTTGTGTTCCGTGATGTTGCCATTGTGATCGGCGCTGCTTTGATTGAATTACTGACGCGAAATTTACAAATGTCGCCGAATTTTAGTTCAAAAGTGAATACAACGGTTCAGATTATGTTGGTTGCAACTGTTCTGGGCGTGAATGGTCTGGAAATAGAAAGTGGGATCTTTCTTGTTGAAGGTCTCGTTTATATGACCGCCTTGACGACGGTCTTATCCGGTCTGATATATTTGTATCAGTGGGGACGAACCATTTCGCAGACAAACGGGGGATGATATGAACGCATCAAAACAGCTTCGGATCTGGGGGATCAGTTTATTAACCTTCATCCTGTTGCTTTATATCCTTAGTGACGTTTTGACACCGTTTGTGGCCGGGATGGCGGTGGCCTATTTTGTGGATCCATTGGCGGACCGTTTGGAAGAATGGGGCCTGTCGCGTTTGGTTGCGACCAGTGTTATTACAGTCTGCTTTTTTATTCTGACAATCGGTATTTTATCGACCTTGTTGCCGGTTTTGGCGACGCAGGTGATTGGATTTGCCAGTCGAGTCCCTGAATATATGGATTATGTACGCAATTTGGCGGAACCATTGATTAAAGATATTTTTGCGGGTGTCAGTGAAAGTGATCTTAAGGAATTGGGAACCACAATCGCCAGCTTTGCAAAACAGGCCTTGGGGGTGTTGGGGCAGGTTCTTAAACAGGTTATCAGTGGCGGCGTGGCCTTGGTTGATATCGTCTCCATTCTGGTTTTGACACCTCTGGTGACTTTTTATCTGCTGCGCGATTGGGATGTGATGGTGGCACGGATTGATAATTGGCTGCCGCGCAGACATGCCGATGTGATCCGCGACCAATTTCGCCTTGTGGATCAAACGTTGGCTGGCTTTGTTCGGGGGCAGGCCAGCGTTTGTTTGATCCTTGGTATCTTTTATGCCGCAGGGCTTTCTGTACTTGGATTGGAATTTGGCCTTCTGGTCGGGCTGGGCGCTGGCTTGATTTCGTTTATTCCGTATTTCGGTTCGATTTTGGGGTTGGGCGTTTCTATTGCAATTGCGTTGGTCCAGTTTGATAGCTGGGTGGATATTGCAATGGTCGGCGGTGTTTTTGCTGTTGGGCAAATCATTGAGGGTAACTTTTTAACGCCTAAACTAGTTGGCGAAAAAGTGGGGCTGCATCCCGTGTGGGTGATTTTTGCCTTGATGGCTGGCGGATCGCTTGCCGGTTTTACCGGGGTAATGTTGGCGGTCCCTGTGGCGGCTGTTATTGGGGTGCTGGTGCGTTTTGGACTTGCCCAATATATGAAAAGTGCGCTTTATACAGGCGACATGTCGAAATAAACAAACAGACGGTAAATTGTGTCCAGTTCGCCCCAACTTCCTTTGGAATTTGATTATCGTCCCTCTATGTCGGGGGAAGATTTTCTGGTGAGCGCGTCAAACGCGCAGGCGGTCGCATGGCTGGATCGTTGGCCGGATTGGCCCGCCCCTTTTGTCGTGATCTATGGTGAAGCCGGTTGCGGAAAAACCCATTTGGCAGAGGTCTTCAGACAAGCCACAGGGGCGATTAATGCAAAACTGTCACTGGACCCTTATCAGGTGATGCAAGGGGCCAAGGCAGGTGTGCTGGAAGATGTTGATCAATGGGTTGAAGATCATCAACAAGCGTTGTTCCATCTTTATAATTACGCCAAAGAAAATGATGCCACCCTATTATTGACGGCGAAAAAACCGCCAAACGCATGGGGGATTACCTTACCCGATCTTAAATCCCGTTTTGGGGCAGCACCGGTGGTGGAAATCGGGCAACCTGATGATGCGCTTATGGAAGCGGTACTGGTCAAGTTGTTCAGCGACAGACAGGTCAAGGTGGAACGTGATGTGATTGTCTATATGCTGACACGTATGGAACGTTCCTTTGCCCAAGCCCGCGAACTGGTTCAGGCAATTGATCGCTTTGCCTTGTCTGAAAAACGACCGATTACTGTACCGTTGGTTCGCTCGGTTTTGCAGCGACGAGCTTAGCTTTCTCTTGCGTTGCTTCCGGTTGCGCCGTTTTTTTCTCTTTTTGGCAAATCTCTTGGTCCTGTAAGCTGCGCAACAGCTTGCAGTCTTTTTGCGTGATGGCTGATAAACCGTGATCGGTCAGTGTTTTATCGGTGGCGATGTAAGAAATACCATCCAAGGCAAGACTGAGGATTTGCAGGGCAGGTGGGGCGGCACAACCTGAAAGGATAAAGATCAGGCTGATTAAGATAAGGGGGGATTTACTCGGCATGGTTTTCTTTTTATTGGCATGAAAAAACGCGGCTCCCAGTATTGGGAACCGCGTTCTTCATTTGATTTTATAAAAGCTGATTATTCAGCTTCTTTTTCAGCTTCGCTGCTTTTTTCGATCTTCACTTTTTCTTTGGGAAGGTTCAGTTTGATGTGCAGTTCACGAAGTTGCTCGATGGAAACTTCGCTCGGTGCTTGCATCAACAGGTCTTCGGCGCGTTGGTTCATCGGGAAGGCGATAACCTCACGAATGTTTGGTTCATCAGCCAACAGCATGACCATACGGTCGATCCCCGGTGCACACCCACCGTGCGGCGGGGCACCAAATTTGAATGCGCGCAGCATGCCGCCGAATTCTTTTTCCACAACTTCTGCTTCATACCCTGCCAAACCGAAGGCTTTGTACATAATTTCCGGTTTGTGGTTACGAATGGCACCAGATGATAATTCGATACCGTTACAAACGATGTCGTACTGCCATGCCAGAATATCCAGCGGTTCTTGGCTTTCCAGAGCTTCCATACCGCCTTGGGGCATGGAGAACGGGTTGTGGGAGAAATCGATCTTGCCGGTATCTTCGTTCAGTTCATACATCGGGAAGTCAACAACCCAGCAGAATTTGAATTTATTTTGTTCCAGCAGGTCCAGTTCGTCACAAACGCGGGTACGAACGACACCGGCAAAGCTTGCTGCATCGTGTTCATTGCCACAAACAAAGAACACGGCATCGCCATTACCGAGACCGCAGGTTTCCAGAATTGATTTAACACGATCATCATCCAGATTTTTCGCAATCGGGCCTTTGCCGTTACCATCTTCGTCAATCGCGATGTAGCCGAGACCGCCTTTGCCTTCATCACGTGCCCAGTTGTTGAGCTTGTCGAAGAAGCTGCGCGGACGTGACGCTGCACCCGGTGCCGGAATGGCGCGCACAACGTTACCTGCCGCTACCAGTTTAGCAAACAAACCGAAACCTGAATCGCGGAACGCTTCGGTCACATCGGCGATGAGGATCGGGTTGCGCAGATCAGGTTTGTCACAGCCGTATTTCAGCATGGACTCTTTATAAGGAATGCGCGGGAAAGGCAGCGGGGTTACATCGCGACCATTGCCGAACTTGGTGAAGATTTCATGCATAACGGGTTCGATCGCAGCAAACACGTCTTCTTGTGTCGCATAAGCCATTTCGAAGTCGAGCTGGTAGAATTCACCCGGGGAACGGTCCGCACGTGCATCTTCATCACGGAAGCAGGGTGCAATCTGGAAATAACGGTCAAAACCGGAGACCATCAACAATTGTTTGAACTGCTGAGGTGCTTGTGGCAGTGCATAGAATTTACCCGGGTGGTTACGTGCTGGTACCAGATAATCACGCGCGCCTTCCGGGGAAGAGGCGGTCAGGATTGGTGTCTGAATTTCCATGAAATCCTGAGCCGTCATCAGGCGGCGGATTTCAGAAATAACATTGGAACGCAGTTTGATGTTGTTGTGCAGCTGTTCGCGGCGCAAATCAAGGAAACGGTGACGCAGACGAATTTCTTCACCGGCTTCTTCGTTCCCGGCAACTTGCATGGGCAGAACGGCACAAGCGGATTCAAGGACAACTTCGTCCATATAAATTTCAATTTCACCTGTCGGCATTTCCGGGTTAACGGTTTCAGCCGTACGTTTTACGACTTTGCCTGTCACGGTGAGAACGCTTTCAACACGTGCTTCTTCTGCAATTTTGAAGAGGTCGGAAGAAATATCAATGACGCACTGGGTCATACCGTAGTGGTCGCGCAAATCAATAAACAGCAGGTTGCCGTGATCGCGTTTGGAATGAATCCAGCCGGAAAGGCGGACAACTTCACCTGCGTTTTCTGCGCGCAGCTCATTACATTTATGTGTGCGATAGGGATGCATCTTTCGCTCGTCTCTTTTCTTGAATTCCAAGGAGGGTCTAATATCGTCCAATCAGACAGCGTGAAATGGCATTTAAGAGGGGGGTATGTCAAGTGATATGGTAAGAAAACGGCGATTATTTGTATCTATCATGGATGGCTTGGTAGGTTCCATCTGTTTGCATTGTGGCCAGTGCTTTGTTGAAGTGCCCAATAAGGTCTTTTATGCCGGGGCGCGCTTTACTGAAGCAGATATGATATTGCTTGCTGCGTATGGGAATGATTCTGATCAGGCGTGATAGTTGTAATTGTTGTAGCGTATATTCACCGAATTCCTTGATGGTAAGAAAAACATTGATCCGCCCGGCAAACAGTTTCTTAAAGGCGGCGTTGTCGTCCGGGGAAATGTCGTAAGATAATCCATACTGATCCAGCAGTTTTAGCTGACGATATCCGGCAACGCCGCCAATTTTCAGGTTTGGATATTTGATTAAATCTTCAACAGAGGAAATCGGGTAATTCTTGAAATTATGATCCGCATTCAGAAATAAAGCATCCGTTGCCGTACTGATGGGATCGGACATAAGAAAAATTTGTCGGGGGCTACAGGTGAGAATACCACTGACGACACCTTGTTCAGCAGAGGCAAGAGCACGCCGCCAGGGAACGATTTTAATTTCCAGCGGTTCTTGCATCCGTCGAAAAGCTTCGTGTGCAACTTCAACGTCAAAACCACGGAGTTTAGAGTCACCCTCTTCAATGATATAAGGCGGGAAATGAATAGTCAGTAAGACTGTTTTATCTGTCTCGATGTGTTGACCTGCCTCAACATGCTCCGCAAGGGCGCTTGTGCTGAAAAGCAACAAGGCACAGAACAAGGTCAAGAGATGGTGCATGTCACATCCCGATTGCGATGGCTTTACGAACCAGATCGGGCAGGTTGGTCGAGTCCATTTTACGCATGACGGTTGCGCGGTAGATTTCAACTGTTCGAGGACTGATGTCCAAAGATTGTGCCGCTTCCTTGTTGGAAGCCCCTTTGACGATCAAGGTCATAACTTCGCGTTCGCGTGGAGTTAATGCCGCAACAGTCTTTTTAATAAAATCGGTTTCTTCGGGAGTCGGTAATTTTGTTTGGGGCGTATCAATCACGCGGGAAATACAGTTGATGAGTTCGTCGGGCTGGACGGGTTTTTGAATGAAATCAACCGCACCGGCCTGCATGGCTTTTACCGCCATCGGTACTTCGGCATGGGCTGTCAGGAAAATAATGGGCAGGGCAAACTTCATTTCATTGAGTTTGGCTTGAAGTTGCAGCCCGTCCATTTCCGGCATATTGACATCCAGAACGACACAACCGCACGAATTTACGTTTTCTACCTGCGACAGAAAAGATTGGGCAGAGGAAAAAGGAATTACCTGCCGTTCATCGGTTGTCATTGCAGTTTCGAGATAATCCAGCAAGTCTTGATCATCATCGATAAGATATACGTAAATTGGCTGCACGAAACTTCCGTCCTTCGTATTGTTCCTTAAGGGTATGGTTGTAGGTTCTAATAAAATGGCTTTGGAATCAAGGGGGATGTTTACTAAACGGCAAGTTGACAATTAAACATAAAAAAAATGTATATAAAAAATAAATAACAAAAAATATTGACTAATTAATAAAATGCGCTCATATAGTTTGCAAAGCTGTGGTATAGCATGGCAGGAAACAAGACAAACTGAGGCTTTTGATTATGTCCCTACAAGTCATTACAGCAAACCGTCTGGATAATGGGCTTGCTGTTTTTTATAACGCCAGCGGAGAATGGCATACCAACATCAATCAGGCGACAACACTGGATGATGTTGAAAAAGGGGAGACTTTGCTGAAGCAGGCCTCCAGTCCCGAGAATCAGTTAATTGTCGTCGGCCCTTACCTGATTGAAGTTGAGGAAGGCGAAGGTGGTTTGAGCCCTGTGCGTTACCGTGAAATGATTCGAACCAAGGGACCATCGGTTCGTCCCGACCTTGGTTATCAAGCACAGTAAATCTAGGAATAACGATAATGTATAAGTATGACGATTACGATCAGCAACTGGTGAACGAACGTGTTGCGCAGTTTCGCGATCAGGTCAACCGCCGCCTGAGTGGCGAACTGAGTGAAGAAGAATTCCGCCCGTTGCGCTTGATGAACGGCGTTTACTTGCAACTGCATGCTTATATGCTGCGTGTCGCTATTCCTTATGGGACATTCAACAGCACACAATTGCGTCAGTTTGCTTATGTTGCGCGCAATTACGATAAAGGGTACGGGCATTTTACAACACGTCAGAACATCCAGTTCAACTGGCCCAAACTTGTCGACATTCCCGATATTTTGAAGGATTTGTCAAAGGTTCAAATCCATTCTATTCAAACCAGTGGGAACTGTATCCGCAACACGACAACAGACCAGTATGCCGGTGCCGCCTTTGATGAACTGGAAGATCCGCGTCCGTGGTGTGAATTGATCCGCCAATGGTCAACTATGCATCCTGAATTTACCTATTTACCGCGTAAATTCAAGATGGCAGTGACCGGGGCATCCAACGATCGCGCGGCTGTGGCTGTGCATGACATCGGCTTGCGCATTCGTCGTGACGATCAGGGCGAGCTTGGTTTTGAAGTTATGGTCGGTGGCGGTTTGGGCCGCACACCGATGGTTGGGAAAACCATTTGTGAGTTCTTGCCTAAAGAAGACTTGCTGTCTTATCTGGAAGCTATTTTGCGCGTTTATAACCAATTTGGGCGCCGTGATAATAAATTTAAAGCCCGCGTGAAAATTCTGGTGCATGAAATCGGTGCGGAGACATTTGCCAACCTGGTGGAAAAAGAATGGGAACAAATCCGTGATGGTGCGTTGCAAGTTTCTAGCGAGGAAATCGACAGCTTGCGCAGTTATTTCGCGCCGCCTGCTTTTGAAAAATTACCGAGTTTAAGTGCGGAATTTGCAGAAAAAGTTGGCAATGATCCTGAATTTGCCTATTGGGTGCAAAACAATGTACGCGAACACAAGCAACAAGGCTATGCCATTGCCAATATTTCCCTGAAACCGATTGGTGGCATTCCCGGTGATATTTCGCATGTTCAAATGGATGCGTTGGCGGATATGGCAGACAAGTTCAGTTTCGGTGAGATCCGTTCCACACATGAACAAAATCTGGTTTTGGCCCACGTAAAACGTTCTGATCTTTATGCCTTGTGGCAAGGACTGAAGGAACAAGGTCTGGCAACACCGAATTCGGGTTTAATCACCGATTTGATTGCATGCCCGGGGCTGGATTATTGTGCGTTGGCAAATTCACGTTCCATCCCGCTGGCACAACGCATCAGCGAACGATTTGGGGAACTGGATCGTCAACATGATATCGGTAAAATTCAGATCAAGATTTCCGGCTGTATCAATGCTTGTACCCACCATCACGTTGGTCACATCGGCATTTTAGGTGTGGATAAAAAAGGTCAGGAATTTTACCAGATTACCTTGGGTGGTCGTGCCGATGAGCATGCCAAAATCGGTAAAATTCTGGGCGCAGGTTTTTCGACTGATGAAATCGTTGATGCGGTGGAAACGGTGATTAATACTTACCTGTCTTTGCGTGAAAACAGCGAAGAAACGTTCCTTGATGCTTATAACCGTGTCGGTGACACGCCGTTTAAGGAGGCTCTCTATGGCGCTCGTTAAAAATAATTTGGTTATCGAAGACAAATGGACCTTTGTTCAAGATGAAGATGACCTGCCAAATGGCGATATCATTGTTTCTTTAACGCGATGGAAAAGTGATCGTGAAGCCCTTCTCAAACGCAGCGATGCCTTGGGAATTGTTTTGCAAAGCCATGAAAACCCGGACCAGATTGTTGATGATCTTGCGTTCTTTCAGGTGATTGCGTTGACCTTTCCGGCGTTTACGGACGGTCGGGCGTATAGTTATGCGCGTTTGTTGCGCGAACGTCATGGGTTTGATGGCGAAATCCGCGCGGTTGGCGACGTTTTGCGCGATCAGGTCTTTTTGATGCATCGTTGCGGTTTTGATGCCTTTGATATCAAGGCAGGCGATAATAAAGCTTTGGCCATTTGGCTGGATGCGCAAAAGGAAATGACGACCTTTTACCAGCCGACGGGGGATGGACGAAAAACCGTCCGTTCCTTGCGTGATCGACGCAGGCTCGCCAAAGCGGCATCATAGTGCAGAAAAAAAAGGGGAATCCTGAAAAAAGGTTCCCGGTAAACAGAAGACAAAGGCCTCGCAAATGCGGGGCCTTTTTGGCTTTTGACAAAGCCTCTAAGTCGTCATCCCCGACCTTGATCGGGGATCCATCGTTATTGAATGACTGATATTTAACGGGTGATGCTAAATGGATCCCGCATCAAGTGCGGGATGACGGTTTTTGATTGGTGCTCCATACTCGGAAAACTTTTCGTAAACCGGATATCGCAAGATATATAAAAAGCAATAACCCCCGCCAGATTGACGAGGGTTATCAGGGATTCTGGGCCGCTATCAAAGCGGCCCAGGGGAGACTCCGATGTCGAAGAGAGCCTTATTTGTATCCCTGAAGTTGATCGAAGAACTCCGGCAGGAAGAGTGAAATCTGCGGGATATAAGTGATCAGGATCAGGAAGAGGAGCAACAAGGACAGCCACGGTAAGGCTGCTTTGACCGCCCAGCCGATAGAATGGCCCGTAATCCCTGCGGTAACGAACAGGTTCAGCCCCACAGGCGGTGTAATCATACCGATCTCCATGTTCACAACCATGATGATACCAAGGTGGATCGGGTCGATTCCCAATTGTGTGGCGATGGGGAACAGGATCGGCGCCATAATAAGGATAATGGCACTGGGTTCCATGAAGTTACCGGCAGCTAGCAACAGCAGGTTGACCACAATCAGGAAGCCCCACCACGGCAATCCCCAGCCAACGATATATTCAGCAATATGGTGCGGAATGCGTTCTGTGGTCAGGACGTGTGCGAACAACATGGCGTTTGCGATGATGAACAGCAGCATGATGGATACTTTGGTCGCATCGACCAGTACTTTGCGGATATCCGGGTCATTGATGCATTTCGGTAGCGCAATAATGGATTGCATGATTGCGCGCCCAGCAAGGACAACACCGTTTTCGCCTTCATTTTTCCATGCTTTTTCTTTCAAGGGTCCCATGTCGCGATAAACGAAGACGGAAACGAAGAAAGCATAAACAGCAGAGACGGCAGCGGCTTCTGTCGGTGAGGCAATCCCACCGTAAATAGAGCCTAGAACGATGACGATCAACATAATCCCGCCCATCGCACTGACCATTGAATTGAACAGTTCTTTCAGGCCGGGGAAGGGCTGTGACGGCAGGTTCATAACACGCGCGGCAATGTAAATGGCGACCATCAAAATCAGGCCCATCATGATACCGGGAACAAAACCGGCCATGAACATTTTGGAGGCAGAAACTTCTGTTGCCGCAGAATAAACCAACATCACGATTGATGGCGGGATCAGGATACCCAAGGTCCCGGCGTTGGCGATAACACCTGCGCCGAATTTTTCAGGATAACCGGATTTGACCATCCCCGCGATAACGATGGAGCCAATGGCAGCAACGGTTGCAGGGCTGGAACCGGAAACGGCGGCAAACAACATGCAAGCCAGAACGGATGCCATGGCCAAACCGCCTTTAATATGACCGACGACGGCGACGGCAAAACGGATCAAACGTTTGGCAACGCCCCCGGTGGAGAGGAAGGCGGAAGACAGGATAAAGAACGGGATTGCAAGCAAGGTGTAGTGTTCGGACAGAGCTTCAAACAGTTTTAAAGCAATGGAAGCCAAAGAGTCATCAGAGAACAACAAAATTGTACTGACAGAGGACAAACCCAGCGCAATTGCGATCGGCATGCCCAAAAACATACAGCCAAACAGGGTGACGAAAAGGAATGCAATGGTCATTATTTGGTCTCCTCGGCGTCATCATGCATTTTAACATCACTACTGACGCCAGCTTCTTCAAGTGCTTCTTTCGCTTCATCAGCCATATGCATTTCCATCCATTCACCTGTGATCAATTTTTTCAAAACATCTAAAAAGCGGATTGTCAGCAAAATAAAGCCGATTAAAAGAGGGCCATGAGCGAACCACATGGGAAGAAGAGGGTCTTCTTCATCAATCTTGAAGACATCCCACATCATATGTTCGGGGATGATGGCCTGTAAAATGCCGGGGGTCGGTGTATCTTCCATTGCCAGGCCGATGCTGTACACTTTTTCAAGATAAATCCAGCCACCGTACATAATTAAACCGCAATAAAGCAGGCAAAGCAGAACGGCTACAATACTGACAATGCGTTTGACTTCCGGTGTAAGAAGGCGAACGACCGCATCGACACCGATGTGTGCACCCACTTTAACACCATAGGAAATACCGAACAGAACAAACCAGGCAGACGTATGCAGGGTGACTTCCTGTACCCAATGAATGCCGGTGTTAAAGCCGAAACGCAGGACAACTTCGACAAATACGAGAAGGGTCATGGTAACAAGCAAAAAGCTTAGAACCCCTTCTTCTAAATTGCGTGTTAATTTTGCAACCATCACAATGCCCTAAAATAATTGTTTGTGTTAATGGTAAAGGTAGTTAAGGAAACACCCCTCAAAAAACCGAAGCTTTCTGAGGGGTGTTTTTTAGCAGACAGCTTAGTTATTGGCTGCGATTGCAGCGTCGAGGAGGTCTTTACCGACATCACCTTCGAATTTAGCCCATACAGGCTTCATAGCTTCAACCCACTGCTGACGCTCAGCATCAGTCAGGTCGATAACTGTAGAACGACCAGATTCTTCAATCGCTTTACGGTCGTTAACGTCTTTGTCAGCGGCAATTTTGTTACCGAATGCGATGGATTCATCCATAGCTTTTTTCACTTCAGCGCGAATGTCGTCCGGCAGGCCATCCCAGAATTCAGCAGAAGTTACAACCAGATAGTCCAGCAGACCGTGGTCAGAGGCTGTGATATATTCCTGAACTTCAAAGAATTTTTTGGAATAGATGTTGGACCAGGTGTTTTCCTGACCATCGATTGCCTTGGTTTGCAGAAGGGTAAATACTTCAGAGAACGGTTTTTTCAACGGAACAGCATTTACGGCTTCGAACTGAGCTGACAGAACGTCAGAAGGCATGATGCGGAATTTCAGGCCGTCAGCATCGGCAGGAACACGCAAGGGTTTGGAAGCGGAGATTTGCTTCATACCATTGTGCAAGTAGCCCAGACCAACGATACCTTTGCGTTTCATAGAACCCAACAGTTTTTGGCCAGCTTCGCCTTGCTGGAATCGTTCAGCAGCTTCCATGTTTTTAAACAGGAACGGCAGATCGAAAAGTTGCATTTTCTTTGTGTATTTTTTGAATTTAGACAAAGACGGTGCAGCGATTTGGACATCGCCGAGCAACATTGCTTCAAGAACTTTGTTATCACCGTAGAGCTGCGAGCTCGGGTAAACTTCGACTGTTACTTTGCCGCCTAGGCGTTCTGCAACCAGATCGCGGAATTTATTGGCCATTTGACCTTTCGGTGTGTTTTCAGCAACAACGTGAGAAAACTTGATTACGATCGGCTCTGCTGCTGTTGCAACAGTTGCCGTCATCATAGCGGCGGCAGCAAAAAGGCCGGCAGTAAGTTTACGCATAAGGAATATTCCTCCCAAAATTAAAAGAATGAGGGCGGCGTGTCGTTTATGGGCTGAAAAATAGCCTTTTCGACGATACTCCCGTTGCCGCCCTCACCAGAGTTTGAAACTTTAAGCAAAGAAAGTACCCGTAAGATTTCAAAATCCACGGTCGAATAGAAGGACGAAAATTCAAAAAAACCGTAAAAAGTAAGGTGTGCAGCGCAGCAATCGATATTTTCTTACGTTTTTTATCAGGCTTGGATGGAATTCCGCCTATACCCAAAAAATGGCGTGGCGGATTTCCGCCAATTCAATTGTTCGACAAATGAACATTGTTGTAGTCATGCAAGAATCGCATGGCAGATTTACCAGATTCGCAAGAGTGGTAATACCGCTTTTGCTTGATTTTTTTTCACTTTAGGGGTAACGGCGAAGCTTATACAAAGTCGGCACGATCTATTTCATATTTTTTGAGTTTATCACTGAGTGTTTTGCGCGGAATGCCCAAAATTTCCATCGCATCTTTTATGCTGCCATTGGATTTTTCCAAGGCTTGCATGATCAGGCCTTTTTCAAAGGCTTCGACTTTCTCCGGGAGACTTTGTTCATCACTGCTTGTGGATGATAAACGCATGGTCAAAGGGTTTTGACCACCGCTTAAGACGTATCGCTCTGCTGCGTTTTTTAGTTCGCGCACATTGCCGGGCCAGTTATGTTGCATCAGGGCTTGTAATTGACCTTGTTTAATCTCATTGGCATCGCGTGACATGCGTTGGGCAGCTTCTTCGACAAAATGCTGAAACAGAACGGGAATATCTTCGCGCCAATCGCGCAAAGGCGGTGTTTCAATGACCACGACGCTGAGACGATAATAAAGGTCCTCGCGAAAATTTCCTTTTTCGACCTCATTTAATAAATTGGCTTTGGAGGCTGCAACAATGCGCAGATTAAGGGGGATAACGGTGTTGGATCCCAGCCGTTCGATGGAACGTTCCTGAAGGACACGGAGCAATTTCACCTGCATGGACATAGGCAGGGCTTCGATTTCATCTAAAAACAGGGTCCCGCCGGAGGAATATTCAATTTTACCGATCCGGCGATTTGTCGTTCCGGGAAAGGCCCCCGGTTCAAATCCAAACAGCTCGCTTTCAAAAATACTATCGGGCATGGCGCCACAGTTGACTGCGACAAAATGTCCATTGCTGCGACTGCTGTTATCATGCAGGCAACGCGCCACCATTTCTTTACCAGTACCTGTTTCTCCGACGACAAGGACATCGGTATCCGTATCTGACATATTGGCAATCAGATTGCGTAAGTATTCAATAGGGCGGGATTTCCCCAAAAAGTTGGAAGAAACGCCACTTTGTTTTTTGAGTTTTTCGCGCAGCGCGCGGTTTTCGCGCAGGAGCGACAGTTTTTCCATTGCGCGCCCTGCAACATCACTGAGCAATTCGGAAGGGAATGGTTTTTCGATGAAATCATAGGCCCCATCGCGCATGGCCTGTACTGCCATTGTCACATCGCCATGTCCGGTGATCAGAATAATGGGCAGGTTTCTATCGATCTTATGTGCCGCTTCCATAAAGGCAAGGCCGTCCATGTTGGGCATCTTAATGTCAGAAATGACGATGCCGGGCCAACCTTGCTGAATTTGTTTCAGGGCATCTTCGGCCGCTTCCAGACAGACCACATCAAAACCGGCCAATTCCAGTGTTTGCTTTGCGGAAAGGCGAATGTGTAGTTCGTCATCTACAAAAAGGACGGGACCTTTATATTGATAATCAACCATGTGCGGCCTGTAAAAGTTCTATTGTGAAGACGGCACCGCCGTCCGGGTGATTGTGCGCTTTAAGAACACCACCGAAATCCTGAATGATTCGCGAGGAAATGGAAAGCCCCAATCCAAGTCCCTTGCCGACTTCTTTGGTGGTGAAGAAGGGATCGAAAATACGTTCAAGGTCATTCCCTTCAAAACCGGGGCCGTTATCGCGAATATGAATGGCCATGCGGGTTCCTTGGGCTTGGGCTGAAATCCATATACAGGCCCCTGTTTTATCTGCCAAGGCATCCAGTGCATTGCGCAGGATATTAAGCAGGACTTGTTCCAGACGGATGGCTTCACCCAAAACGCTGATGGATGGATCTTTAATGTTGTTGATGATTTGGGTGTTCTCAAATTTGGAACTGCTTTCCAGCAATGTCAACGTATCAGCCATGACTTTAACAAGGCTGATAGGTTCTTTCTGTGAAGGGGTTTTGCGTGAGAAGACTTTGAGTTGCCCTGAAATTTTCCCCAGTCGTGCGCACAACTGGGAAATTTGAACGAGATTGGAATCAACATCATCCAAGCGGTCTCGTTTCAGCAAAACACTTGCGTTGTCAGCATAGCTACGAATGGCGGTCAGCGGTTGGTTCATTTCATGGGTGATACCGGCCGCCATTTGTCCGAGGGCAGCTAGTTTTCCGGCCTGTACCAATTCATCTTGGGCACGGTGCAAATCGTCTTCCGCCTTATGACGTTCCTGAATTTCTTCTTCCAGACGTTTGTTGGCCTCACTCAGGGCTTTGGTGCGACGTTCAACACGGTGTTCCAGTTCGATTGCGGCATTTTCCAGTGTTTGACGGTGGCGTTCCTGATATTCCAGCCGATGATTAATCATATTGCGCCGTTGCAGCATATAAAGAAAACTGAGAATGGCGATTAACCAAGCAAAGGCGGCAATGATCAGGGTGTTGATCACGTCATTGCGCAAGGTGGCTTCGCGAAAGATATAATGAACGGTCCAATCTGTGCCTAAGACGGGGCGGGACCGCACGTAGATATCTTCCCATTTGCTTGCATCTTTGCCATTGGCTAAGGGATGGCGGATGGCAATGCGTTTGGTATTGTCGTCTATAATGCGTTCGCGCCCTGTTTCAAGCGGGATTAACTGTGCATCTGAATATTGACGGGAATTGATCAGGTTTTGGCGTAAATCCGGGCTGAGCTTTTCCAGCGTTCGAAACCGCCATTCGTCGCGCCCGGAAATAATAACAACGCCATTGCGGTCCGTCACGATAACTTCTTCTTTTGCACGGGCCCATGCTTCTTCCAGTCGGGCGACGCTGACTTTTACAACGACGACACCATCAATTTTATCGCCGTCCCCGATGGGGTAGGAAAGGTAATAACCGGGAATGTTGGATGTTGTCCCCAAGGCAAAATAATGTCCTGTACGTCCTTGCATGGCGTTTTTGAAATAAGGGCGAAAACGAAAGTTTTTCCCAACGAAGCTGTTCTCTTCATCCCAGTTGCTGGCCGCAACTGTATTGCCCTGCGTCGTCATAACATAAACGGCGGAAACTTCTGCAATTTGTTCAATGGCGCTGAGGTGACGATTGGCCCGGTCAATGCGAAATTCCAGCATTTCGCCTTCGAATAGGGATTTTAGAATGGGGTCACGCGCTAAAATAACCGGGAGATATTCGTATTTTTCCAATTCGCTGACGATATTGGATGAATAAAGCTGCATACGGGAGTCGAGCTTGCGCCGCAAATCGTTCAGGCTGTTGGTATGGGTCCATTGCGCCAAAGCCCATAAACTGAGTGGCATGGCGATAGAAATAAGAATGACCAACAAAATCTTGATGGATCGGTTTTGTAACAGGTCATCGTCTTTGTCATTGAATTCAGTTGAAGTTGTGAATTCAAAAGAGGTATCGCTCATTGCGTTTTATAAAAGCCTAATTGTACCGTTTCATGCAGCATAGGCAATTGTTGTGAACTAGTCAAAGCCTTGCAATAAATGGAATGAATTGCAAAGCGGTTCATGTCAGGATAACAAAGGGTAGGTATCAAAACAGGTCTGGATTAATGAATTCAAGGACGAGCATGAAAACAATATGGGTGTTGCTGGATGATCGGGCGGGCAACGTAAACCAGTGCCTTGGTGTTGCAGAATCTTTGGGGCTACCTTTTATCCGCAAGGATATTACCTATAATGCGCTGGCAAAACTTCCCAATTTTTTACTGGGGGCAAGTTTGTGCGGCCTATCCGCTGAAAGTCGTCGTGCTTTAAACGCGCCTTGGCCGGATTTGGTTATTGCAGCGGGGCGTCGTACAGCCCCGATTGCGCGTTATATTAAAAAGAAAAGTCAGGGCAAAACCAAACTTGTTCAGATTATGCATCCGGGTTCAGCCGGGGCGGCGGATTTTGATTTGATTTGTGTTCCCGCACATGATTTGCACGGCACTTTGCAAGAAAATGAAATGACAATGTTTGGGGCCCCCCATCGCGTGACAGCCGACAAACTGGTGCAGGCGTCATCGGATTGGGCGGGTCGCTTTATGACGCTTTCATCACCACGGATCGGTTTAATCGTGGGTGGGGCAACAAAAAATCGGGATTTTTCAAATGAAATGGCGCGTGATTTAGGGCGTGCCGTTAATCATATGGCAGAACAAAACGGAGCGAGTGTCTTGGTGACCACATCGCGTCGAACCGGAGAGGCTGCCGACCTGCTCTTAGATGAAATTACGGTATCATCATTTAAATATAAATGGGGAGATGAGGGGGAGAACCCTTATTTCGGGATTTTAGCCTGTTCCGATATATTGATTGTGACAGGCGACAGTGTGTCCATGTGTTCGGAATGCTGCGGCACAGGTAAGCCAGTTTATATTTATGCCCCGCAAGGAATGATTTCTGACAAGCACATGCGTATGGTAAGTGCATTGATTGAAAATCAATATGCGCTACCTTTTGGCGAAGAACGTCCCCTGAAGCAAACACAGACATTAAATGCTGCAACGGATATTTCAGCCCGAATTCAACATTTTTTAGCGTAAATGTGAATTTTTTTACATTTTTTCTGCACATACCCGTATAATAATTCTGCATATCTATGGTTGGGAGCGCGTTGCCTCTGCCTTTAGGTTTGGGAGTTTTGGGGTAAAGTGATGTCGGTTAAACTGATTGTAACAGCCGAGGAAAAATACACTCAGCTTGTCATGCTGGAAGGTGCCCGTGCGCGCGATTTTGTGGATTTTTATACGACACACCTTAAATCGAACGCAGGATGTCAAAATGTGCGTCTGTTGATTGATGTGCGTGGACGACCTGCTGTAATGGGTTTGGCTGAATTTCGCACCGTTTTGGACTTAATGTATGAAAACAGGATATCAACGGTGGATATGCATATTGTCAGTGACGATAACGCCCGTCCGATGCTGGGGGATTTGGTTAATGTGTTATGCGAAGAAAGCGTCGCTAAAATCCGCACCTTTTTCTATCGGAAAAAAGAGGACGCTGAACACGTTCTTGCAGGTGTTTAAAGCTTAACCACCTTACCGGGGTTCATAATGTTGTTTGGATCGAAGGCACGTTTGACAAGACGCATGCTGTCCAGTTCAACGCCCCCTCTGAAACGGTCCATTTCATCTATCTTAAGCTGACCGATCCCATGTTCGGCGCTGAATGATCCCTCATATTTTTCGGCCATTTCATGGACGATTTCGTTAAAGGCTTCCCAGTTGGTCAGGAAGGCAGCTTTTTCCATTGTTTCAGGTTGGCTGATGTTGAAATGGATATTGCCGTCCCCGACATGACCAAAGGCGCAAATACGACTGCCGGGAACAACATTGCAAACAGCATGGGAAGTTTCTGCCAGAAAATCCGGGATATGGGAAACCGGGACGGAAATGTCATGTTTAACGGAACCGCCTTCGCGTTTTTGGGCCTCTGACATGCTTTCACGTAAGGCCCATATTTTTTCAGCCTGCATTAAATCCTGTGCGATAATCGCGTTTTGGATGTAGCCACGATCAAACAAGGGGTGTAAAGCTTCTTCCAGTTCACTTTGCAGATTGGTATTCGGCCGAGAGGTTGATATTTCAAGAACGCCATACCATTGGTAAGCGGTGGTAAACGGATCAGTTGTTCCCATGATGTGTTTCAAGACCAAATCCAGCCCGAAGCGTGGCATCATTTCAAAGGCAGAAAGCTGTTCGCCAAAATAATTCCGCATGTGGGCAAAGACATCCATCAAATGCCCTGGACTTTCGCTGGCAACAAAGGCGCAGGCGCTGGCTTTTGGTTTGGGGAATAATTTCAAAACAGCACCGGTAATCACACCCAGGGTGCCTTCCGATCCAATAAACAAGTGTTTTAAATCATATCCGGTGTTGTCCTTGCGCAAGGCCCGTAAGCCATCCCAGATTTGCCCATCGGGCAGTACGACCTCCAGACCAAGGGTCAAGTCACGCATGTTGCCATAACGCAAAACGTGAATGCCCCCAGCATTCGTTGCAAGGTTTCCGCCAATTTGACAACTGCCTTCTGCGGCAAGGGACAGTGGAAAATAAAGACCGGCCTTGTCCGCTGTTAATTGGACATTTTGCAAAATACAACCGGCATCAACGGTTATGGTTGCATTAAGGGCATCCAGTTGGCGGATTTTATTCAGGCGGGATAAGTTCAGCAAGATACCGCCTTGGGGGACAGCTCCACCGCAATGCCCCGTGTTGCCGCCCTGAGGCACGACCGGGATATTTTCATCATTGCAAATGGCAAGGACTTCTGCGACTTCCTGCGTGTTTTTAGGGCGGATCAAGACATCACAATACCCCTGAAAACGGTTACGGCTTTCTTGCAGGTAAGGGGCGATATCACCTTGATCTGTGGTGAAACCTTTATCGCCTACTATAGAATGCAGGGTTTGCAGAAGGGCGGCAGACAGGGGCATCAGAAACTCGTTTTATTCGGCTTAGGAGGCAAGAAGCTCCGTTTCGTGACTTTCTTCTACACTACCCCTTGTTTTGCATGCTTTCCAGTGCTACTTTCCGCGCTTCAAACTTTCACTTTTTTTGTAAGCCCGCAATGGCGGGTCGATAAGGGACGAAATCGTCATGTCTGCATTAGACAAAGATACCGTCAAGAACATTGCTTTTCTGTCACGCATCGAAGTGGCCGATGAAAAGCTGGAGCCATTGGCTCAAGACTTGACCAAAATCCTTGATTGGGTTGAACAACTTTCAGAAGTTGACACCGACGGCGTAGAGCCGATGACATCCGTAGCTGCACAAACGCTGCACTGGCGACAGGACGAGGTTACAAGCGGCGACCAGCCGGACTTGGTTCTCAAAAATGCACCGGATCAGACCGATCATTGTTATCTCGTTCCCAAGGTGGTGGAATAAATATGACGAAATTGACAAATTTAACACTGGCAGAGGCCCGCGACGGCCTGAAAGCCGGTGACTTCAGCGCGGTGGAGCTGACCAAAGCTCACATCGACGCGATGGAAAAACATAAAGACCTGAACGCTTTTATTACCGAAACACCGGAATTGGCATTGGAGCAGGCACAAGCCAGTGATGCCAAAATCAAATCCGGTGATGCGGGTGCGATGGAAGGTCTGCCGATCGGCATGAAAGACCTGTTCTGTACCGAAGGGGTGCGCACAACAGCCGCATCTCGCATTCTGGACAACTTTATTCCACCTTATGAATCAACGGTTTCCGGTAATTTGAAAAAAGCCGGTGCGGTCATGTTGGGCAAAACCAACCTTGATGAATTTGCAATGGGTTCTGCCAACATCACGTCCAACTTCGGTTCTGTGAAAAACCCGTGGGGCGAAAATGTCGGTAAAGACCTTGTGCCCGGTGGGTCAAGTGGTGGATCTGCCGCAGCGGTCGCAGGCGGTCTGGCCTTGGCTGCAACAGGCACCGACACAGGCGGTTCCATCCGTCAACCGGCGTCTTTTTCCGGTATTGTTGGGTTGAAGCCGACATACGGTCGTTGTTCGCGCTGGGGCATTGTGGCTTTCGCATCCTCGCTGGATCAAGCTGGTCCGATGACCAAGACGGTTCGCGATGCAGCCATCATGCTGCAATCTATGGCGGGTTATGATGTTCATGATTCCACATCGGCACGCGTTGATTTACCGAATTTTGAGGCTGCGCTCAGTGGCGATATCAAAGGTTTGAAAATCGGTATCCCGAAAGAATATAAAGTTGACGGCATGCCACAAGAGATTTTGGAACTTTGGAAACAAGGCGAAGAGATGCTCAAAGATGCGGGTGCAGAAGTGGTGGATGTTTCCCTGCCGCATACAAAATATGCGCTGGCGACTTATTACATCGTTGCCCCGGCGGAAGCTTCTTCCAACCTTGCGCGTTATGACGGTGTGCGTTATGGCCACCGCGCAGAAGGGGAATTGAAAAATCTGGATGACCTGTACATGAAAACCCGTGCTCAGGGCTTTGGTGAAGAAGTTCAGCGCCGGATTATGATCGGCACTTACGTTCTGTCTGCTGGCTATTATGATGCCTATTATGCCAAGGCGCAGAAAATCCGTACCTTGATTGCGCAGGATTTTGAAAAAGCCTATGAACAGTGTGATGTGATTCTGACGCCGACATGCCCGTCCGAAGCATTCGGGATTGGGGAGAACGAAGACGATCCGGTAAAAATGTATCTGAACGATGTCTTTACCGTACCGACATCTTTGGCCGGTCTGCCGGGCATTTCGGTTCCGACAGGTTTGTCAGCCAGCGGTTTGCCGTTGGGTCTGCAACTGATCGGGCGTCCGTTTGATGAAGAAACCGTCCTGCGTACCGCAGATGTATTGGAAAAGGCCGCTGCATTCAGCGCCAAGCCTAAGATGTTGGAGGCGTAACTCACATGGCTTACATTATCAAAGGTGAAACAGGCGATTGGGAATTGGTGATCGGTCTGGAAGTCCATTGTCAGGTCATTTCCAATGCCAAATTGTTTTCCGGTGCTTCTACAAAATTTGGGGCGGAACCAAACCATAATGTTGCATTTCTGGATGCGGGCATGCCGGGCATGTTGCCGGTTATTAACGAAAAATGTATCGAACAGGCAGTTCGTACCGGTCTGGGCCTGAAGGCGAAGATCAATGAATATTCGGTCTTTGCCCGTAAGAACTATTTCTACGCCGATTTGCCGCTGGGTTATCAAATTTCCCAGTTTGACAAACCGATTGTGGGCGAAGGCACCATGATTTTGGATTTGGAAGACGGCGCGACCAAAGAAGTCGGGATCGAACGCCTGCATATGGAAATTGATGCCGGTAAATCCCAGCACGATCAACACCCGACCAAGTCCTTGATTGACTTGAACCGGGCAGGGGTTTGCTTGATGGAAATCGTTTCCATGCCGGATATGACGTCGCCGGAAGAAGCGGGGGCTTATTTGCGTAAACTGCGTTCTATCGTGCGCTATCTCGGGACTTGTGATGGCAACATGGACGAAGGTTCCATGCGCTGTGACGTAAATGTATCTGTACGCAAAGTGGGCGAAGAAGGCCTGCGTACCCGTACCGAAACCAAAAACGTTAATTCCGTTCGTTTCGTCATGCAGGCGATTGAGGCCGAAGCCGCCCGTCAGGTTGAAGTCTACGAAGAAGGTGGTGAGATCGTGCAGGAAACCCGCCTGTTTGACCCAAGCAAGGGTGAAACACGATCCATGCGTTCCAAAGAACACGCGCACGATTATCGTTATTTCCCGGACCCGGACCTGCTGCCGCTGGTTTTGCCGGAAGGCTTTGTGGAAAATATCCGCAAAACCCTGCCGGAATTACCGGACGAGAAAAAAGACCGCTTCATTAACGAACTGGGCTTGTCCCCTTATGATGCGTCTGTTCTGGTCGCAGAAAAAGAAAAAGCCGATTATTTCGAAGAAGTGGCTAAGGGCCGCGATACCAAACTGGCAGCAAACTGGGTGATTACCAACCTGTTTGCAGTGTTGAACAAGCAAGGCGTTTCAATCCAGAACAGCCCGGTCAGCGCAGCGAACCTTGGGAAACTGGTTGAATTGATCTCCAACGACACGATTTCAGGCCGGATCGCCAAAGATGTTTTTGAAATCATGGTGGAAACCGGCGATGATCCTGAAAAGATTGTTGAAGAAAAAGGCCTCAAGCAAATCACCGATACAGGCGCGATTGAAGCGGCCATCGATGAAATCATTGCAGCCAATCAGGATAAAGTCGAAGAAATCCGTGGCGGTAAAGATAAAATGCTTGGCTGGTTTGTCGGTCAGGTTATGAAAGCCACCCAAGGCAAAGCCAACCCGGGCGTCGTAAACAAACTGCTCCGTGATAAAATCATGGGCTAACCGTTTGTTAGACCGGATATCTAAATCAAAACGCCCTCAAGGAAACTTGGGGGCGTTTTTTTTTGTTACTGGTGAACTTTATTATTTTGTTTAAAAATCACATATGGACCTACACCCAAAAGAAAAAGGGGCTGACTGAAGCCAACCCCTTTGCATTCTTTTATTCCCACTCAATCGTCCCCGGGGGCTTCGAGGTGCAGTCATAAACAACGCGGTTAATCCCACGCACTTCGTTGATGATGCGGTTGGTGACGCGGGCTAAGAATTCATGGTCGAAGTGGTAGTAATCAGCGGTCATGCCGTCGAGACAGCATAACGCAAGGGGGTTTCGATATGTCGGACACTGCTATACGATGGCGGCCTCAATGGGGTTCTGGTTGCTTTAAATTCCGTGTTTGTGCAACGTGCGACCCACATATTCATCCACAGTCGATGCCGTTTCAGTGCTGTTTCTGACCCACAGTTGACACAGTCTGATAATAGGATGGAAGATTAACGCTTTCAATCATTTTGCCTTTTGTTTTCAATATAGTTAATTTTACCAATAGCTTTGACGAGTGAAGATTATCGGACTAATATGCGATTAATCTTATAATTGTTAACGTGCGGTAATGAAAACGAAGAGTAAGTATGCCTCGAAAGCGGAAAAAGAAAAGAAGTTCACCAATTGCCGATTATAAAGGCAAGGTGCGTGGGTCCGGTAATCCTCTGTATGCCATCTCGCAAACAAGGCATTATATTGGCCATGATTTAATGCAACCATTCGCGGATTGGGCAGCAAAAACATTTGTAGCCCGAGGTGAGTGGAAAAACCTAAAGCCACGATCATTAAAAGACATACATTGTAATGGTTATTTTCAAATGATGTCTGTAGAGCGTGAAATCCAATGGGTGAAATTTCTCCTTATCGCCTACGCAAAAGAGATTAACGCTTTCGTGAAGATGAGCGGAGCTTTTGAAGACGCACTGTTAAATTCTGATTATCAAAAAACATCGTCAATTCTTGATGAAATTGACAATAAGGTATGTTTTTCCTTGTGGTCAGTTTCCAATAATATCGCAATAAGGCAGCTGTTTCTTTCTGAGGATGGTCAAAAGGATTTTTCAACTGAGATTAAAGAAGGGAAAAATGCTGATAAGACGGCAGACATTGTAAAGTTTTTAACCCATTACTGGAGTGTGAGAGCTGAAGAAGATGTTTCACCTGCTCGCTTTTTCTCACTTGCAGCAGAATTTCTTAATACTTCCGGCGCTCCGCTAGGTTTGCTTTCATACATTGATTATCAATTACGTGGAAATTTACCTGACTCTCAGGAAGAGGCTGAACTTCTTAGTGTTATCAACGCTTGTTCTATCATTGACGGTTACGAGCTTTTTGTAGATCTAGCTACAAAGTATATAACAGAGAATAGTGATCATGCGGATCTCTATGTGTCGGCAATTACAGAGTTGGTTGCTGTAATTGATGATAATCGGCTTAGAAAGCTTGCCTTTTTAAGATCTTCAGACCCAAACATGTTGGTAGACTTTAAGCAAGTTGGTGATGTCGATGCTAACACAGTCCTTTTAGACGGCTCTCAACGTTTCTCACTAGCATTCCCGTTATTTGATCAATCACAAACTAATACTGTGTTGAATTCAGCTCTTAGGAATCTTTCTGAATGCCAAGGTTATGGTCCTGATGCTTTTCAGAGTTGTATTGACCTGCTAAAGGCAGCTTACGTTTTAAATAAAACCAAGGTTGGCAAGTGGGTTGAAGTATCTGTTTGGAACTCGATGGATCCAGACCCTGAAGAGGAAAATGAGAGAGAACTTAAGGCTTTTACTCTATCTAACGGGCATGATCCTTTTTCACTTTTACATTTACCTAAATCTCAAGCGTATTATGAGTTTCTTCAAAGTAAGTTTATCAACAAAAAGTTCTTTACTTTCATAAAGGCTATGATTGGTGAAGAAGTGCTAGTTAAAGGGGCACTTTCTCCTGAAATTGAATCTTTGGTGTCAATATATCGTTCATTTGAAGTAGAAGATTATGAGCAGGCATTACGTTTGAGTGAAGAACACTTGTGTGAATATGGGTTACGCTCTTCCGCCCTTATTCCACGATTGCATATTTTAGCTAGTTGTGGATTGGGTGATGTAGAGAAGGCTGTGGTCACACTAGCCAACATGTCTATTGAGGACAGTGAGGTAATACGTTTCCTACCGTTTAAACATGTTGAACGGCTAATTACTAAGCCTATAAGGAAAAAGATTACCAAAAGGATTGAAGCGTCGATCTTTTATGATGTGCTTGTTAAGCACTTTAACCCAACACAGGAGCATTATCGCTCATATGCCTATGACGATTTTTTAATTAAAAATGGAATGGAAAGACCGTCAGAGATTAGTGATGCAGATATTGAGATAAATAAAGCTACGCTAATATATTACTTGCGGAACATTTGTGAGCCTAGTGTGATGCAGGTTTCAACAGCTTTTTCTGGAACCGAGGATGTTTACAACGAGAGGCTTGAGGTCTGTCAGCATTTGATTGAGATAGATCCGGACAATACCGAGGATTATGAAGAAGAACTACGTGAAATAATCAGGGATAGGCATATCAAATCAGCCGTAGATCACTTAGAGCAAAGTAAGATTTATATTAATGAAGAACCCATTCGTTTGTGGGCAATCAAGCATTTACCGGAAGACTTTAATAGATATAAAAAATTGGTCGCGAGTGGGATTACCGTAGTTGATGAAGATTTTATTCGTGAGATGTTTGATTTTCTCTCGAATAAGAATGCTCAGGGCCAAAAACTCCTTCATTTTCCAGAAAATGAAGCAAGTGAGCTTCTTAGTCAGATTGTTACCCGTTTCCTATCCGAAGCATTCCTCAACCAAGAACACGGCTTAGATTGCTATCTGAGTATGAGAATTCGGCATGGAACCCTATCTGGACAACTGAGAAGTGCACTTGAGGAAGAGAATTTATTAACACAAAAAGATGGCGAAACAGGTGACTACAAAGCGAATGAGTTCTGGCTAAGAACGTTTATGCCAAGAACTCGGTCGAGGGAAACACATGAAAAAATTGATAACCTTCTTCGTAAGTTCTCAAAAGAATTTGACCAGCATATCGATTATGTGGCGAAGGAGTTAATTCAGATTAGGCGTGATGAAAAACCAAACGGCTTGTTTATGGCAAGTCTTTCGCCTGCGTTGTTAAAAACATTTGCTGCAGACATTAAACATGACACTAGTTTTGAAGAATTTATGTCAGGCTGCTTTGAATTGTTTTGGACGGCTGTTCAACTGGATTTGGACCGAGTGAAGAAATACATATCTGGGTCGATATCAAATGATCTTATGGATCTGCTGAGAAAGTTGGAAAGTGAAGTGTCGGAATTGAGTTCGGCTACTTTTGTGAGCGATTTCATCGATGCCATTCGTAGAAGTCAGACCAATTTGCAGCTGGCACTGTCAAGAATGGAAAGTTGGTTCGTTCGTCCAAAGCCGACATCTTCGGTTACTTTCTCAATTAAGGAATTGGTTGATGTAGGTGTGGAAACTGTAAAAACCATTCATAAAGAATTCCACCCGGTTATGAGAATAAATGCTGAAGGGATACCGGAACTTACTAATGCACTGCAATTATTCTCAGATATCTTCTTTATTATCTTTGAAAATATACAAAGGCATTCAGGTAACAGTTCAAACCCTCTAGTGATTATTGATGCTAGTATTGTTGAAAATTATTTGAGGGTTAGAGTTGAGAACCAGTGTTCTTCATTGCAAGAAAACCAACAAACGAAACAAAAACTCGATAGCATTCGGAGTAAAATTGAGAAAGGGGAATATAAGAAAAGTATTCCTAAAGAAGGTGGAACGGGCTTGCTCAAGCTAAGGAAACTTGTTGGAGATGGTAGTGGTAAATCTAAGCTTGATTTTGGATTTGACGCGGAGATGTTTTTTGTAGAGTTTTCAATTGAGGCACACAACATTCATACTGGCGGGTCAAAGGTGTAGATATGAAAATTCTTTTAGTTGAAGACGATGAGAAGAAAAGAAATCGTTTGCTGGAGTTTTTGGCCGAAAGATACTCTGGGCATGAGGTGGAAACCGCATTTTCCTTGAATAGTGGTGTCAAAAAAGCACGCGATAATGCTCCGGATTTGGTGCTGCTGGATATGACACTGCCAAATTTTGATGTTGGGCCGCAAGAGACTGGGGGGCGGATGCATAACTTTGGAGGGAAAGAGTTTTTGCGTCAGATGGATCGATTCGATTTGGAGCTAGATGTAATTGTGGTTACGCAGTTTGAGACCTTTGGGAAGGGGAACCATCTGATGGGCTTAGCGCAATTGGATGAACAATTACAAGACGAGCATGAGGAACACTACAGAGGAGTCGTGTATTACCATGCTTCGATCCACGATTGGCAAGACAAGCTGGAAGCAAAAATTAATGAAGTGACGCAGTCTGGGAAGTAAAATGCTGAAAGTTTTAATTGTAGAAGATAATACAGAAAAATTGGCCAAAGTGGTTAAAGGGATCAGTTCACTTGATTGTTGTCCTCTGGAGTGTATTGATGAGGTGAGGGATGCCGGAAATGCGAAGAGGAAATTGAAAGAGCGTAAATATGATCTGTTGATTTTAGATATTGCGCTTCCTGCCCAGATTGACAGTGACCCGGAACCCAATGGCGGAATTAGCTTACTTAATGAAATTGTTGAGCGCGATGATGTGTATCATCTTCCGGATCATATTGTTGGTTTAACCGCTTTTGAGAGTTCCAAAGCTCTTGCTCAAGCCGACTTTGACAAAGAGCTATGGTCTTTGATTCATTTTGATGCGACTTCAGAAGAGTGGGAGCAGCAACTAAAGGGAAAAATTGAGCATATTAGTGCTGTCAGAGCACAAGGGAACGGTGAGGATGAGTTCAATTATGACCTTGCGGTAGTTACTGCTTTAAATGACCCAGAATTGAAAGCTGTTCTTGATTTGGATTGGAAGTGGAAACCTGTAGATATCAGAAATGATCATACAATATACCATGAGGGAGAATTTAAAACTGCTAGTGGAGTCAAGAAGGTAGTGGCGGCATCTGCCAGGGCAATGGGGATGCCGGCAGCAGCGGCGCTTTCTATGAAAATGATTGGATTGTTTAGGCCAAGGTTTATGGCTATGACGGGGATCTTAGCGGGGACGCAAGGGGATACCAATCTTGGTGATATAATTGTAGCCAGCCAATGTTGGGATTGGGGTAGTGGCAAGCACTACAAGAAAGAGGGCGGGGCCTTTTTTGCTTCTGACCCGACCCAGGTGACCTTGGATACAGATATTCAAGGTATTGTTGATCGTGTAGAAGATAATGTCACAAGGCTAAATGAAATCAGAGAAAACTGGAAAGGAAGCAAACCAGAATCTGTTTTGAGGTTACATCAAGGGCCTGTTGCATCCGGTGCGTCTGTTATTGCTAATGGGGATATCTATGCAGAAATTCAAGATCAGCACAGAAAGTTATTGGGGATTGAGATGGAAGCATATGGTGTATTAGCGGCAGCTAAATTGGCGTCAAATCCAAAGCCAAAAGCATTTATTGCAAAAAGTGTATGTGATTTTGCTGATGAACAAAAGAATGATAATTACCAGCAATATGCTTCTTACACTAGTGCCCAAGCTTTGCAGGAGATAGCAGTCAAGTTATTTGCATGAACTCTGCAATGACCTTGCAAAATCTTTCTATAAGGATAGGAGTTGGCTTGGAGTAAACCTGCCTCCATCCCCCAGGTATAGTCCGTTTTTTTCTAGGACTTCCTTTATGTGAAGACCTATAAGAATAAAAATCTGACGGTGAAATTTCTCAAACCCGGCGTGGTGTTCTGCAAAATTTTGTGCAAATCATTTGACGTTACCTTAACATTACATTTCATAACGTTATCGGAATTGTCTTTCCATCACACGTTTGACAGTCATCGGTTTCCATTCGCCACCCCGGGCTGTTCTGACTCCTCTGGCGTTTAATGCATTTGCTATCCCGTTGAGCGTGTTTACTCCAGCGGCTTGTATCTCTTGGATGATAGGGTGCGTGTTTGAGGCAAAGCGGTCAGCATTGTCTGTGCGCTTCTCTCTGCCCTTTACTGCGGCTTTTGATGGGTAAGGGGAGCCCAGCTTAACACCACGTTCCTTTGCGGCTCTGAGGGCTTCCTTGGTGCGCTTGCTAATCATCTCTCGTTCATGCTCTGCAAAGACAGCCATAATCTGAAGCATTGTTCTGTTTGCATGAGGCATATCTGTTGCTATGAACTCTACGCCACTTTCCATCAGGTTGGCGATGAAGGCGAGGTTCCGGGATAGTCGATCCAGCTTGGCGATGATCAGTGTTGCCTTGTGCTTCTTACAGAGCTTGAGGGCATGTTCTAGTTCCGGCCTGTTGTTGCGTTTCCCGCTCTCGATCTCAACAACCTCTTTGATCAGTTCCCAATCACCGCCGTTGAGGTGGTTCTTAACCGCTTGCTGTTGCGCTTCAAGTCCAAGCCCGGAGCTTCCTTGTCGGTCTGTTGAAACCCGATAGTAAGCAATGAATTTCCCGTCTGCCATGTTAATTACCCTTCAATTTAACAATCTCATATGAACGTTTGAGAATGTTAACAAGGGCAGAATCAGGTGTCGGGCATAAAATGGATTAATTATACTCCACTTCTTCCACAATGGGCCAATAGCGTGCTTTGACGGAGGCGAGGTGAGACAGGTTAACGCTCATTGAATTATTCGTGGTAGTTTTTATCTCTATAGTTATTTTGGTAGTCCGTTTTTCTTTACCTTTTTTCTTCTCTATGAGAGATTTGATTTGAAACTTC
This sequence comes from Terasakiella sp., assembly GCA_965230775.1. Classification (GTDB taxonomy): domain Bacteria; phylum Pseudomonadota; class Alphaproteobacteria; order Rhodospirillales; family Terasakiellaceae; genus Terasakiella. Next base: position 1,261,268 of record CBDDLQ010000006.1, on the reverse strand, counting down.
AGTCAAAAAAAGAGGCGGGGAAAATCCCCGCCCAAGTAGGCACCTACCAAGTGCGTTGTGATTTGCTAAGCTGTCCCGGCGCTTTCGCCAATGACTGGAGTTTCACCCTTGGGAAACAATTCTATGCTACTGAACTTACGACCAATAGCAGCAATATTTGCTACACCCTCTAGCAGATCATCAAATACTCCTTTCTCAATCTCCCGATGGAAATCGAAATAGTTCTTTAAAACTGTGTAATTGACACCAATTTGTTCCACTTTATGCATGAGCATTTTTAATGCATCTTTGCACATGAAAATTTCACTACGCGCTTCATGATCCTGAATTCGCCCTAACAAAGACAATAGTGCTTTCTCTTTATTTTTCTCATGAGGGGTTTCATTGTTTCTCAGAGTTAAAAACAGATCACCCTCTGCATACGCAATAATCTGAGGCTCATTTTCAGCATAAATCTCTTCAATGGTATAACCACCCATACCTTCATAGGCATCCATGTGAGCTGATAATGCGTATTCCAAATCTTTTTCCATAGAATTATAGAAATCACATACCAGTCTCTCAATCGCTGCCTTCGTTGGCTTGTAGAGTTCAGAACCAATGCAGATATGAAGGATTGTAAGTCTGATGTGCTGATCTAGCTTACTTCCCTTTGAATTCGGAACAACTCGAGGTTCCGCAAAACCGTCGCCTAAATCAAGATAGACGCAGCTTTTTTCCATAATAGTGTTTTCGATAAGTCTTTTTACCATATTCTATCTCCGTATTAATTTCATTAGGTTGATGAGGAAGGCTTTAAAGGAGGCTTTAGCACCGCCTTAACACGGGTCCGTTTTAGTTTCGCGAGCTCCTTACGATATTCAATTTCAGTCATCTCCTCTAATACCTTGTTGAGATGACGGCCTTGTAAATGTGCAATTACTCGCATTTTTCGATGTGTCAATTTATGAACACATACAGTTGTGTCGTAACGTTTACGTTTAGTCGTTTTCTTCATGTTGTCTCCTAAGGTTAATGTTTACTCTCAACCTCTTCGAGCCATGCCCGAAGCTTGTTGAGTGCGCGTTTAGAAAGTGGTTCTCTGCCGTAGGCCCGATCTAACCAAGCCTCCGAGTATTTGTAGAGAAATTTCTCTCCGATAAATTCAACAAGGGTGCCTTCCAACTCACAGGCCGCAAGTATGCGATCTAGCCCTTCGTGTGTGATCAACATATTGTCGTCTACAAGTGGTTTGGTATCTTGCTTGTTTAAAACTCCGTTGAGGGCTGTAAAGCGACCCCTGATGAGCTTAAAATGGTCCACAAGGTCAGTATAAATGTCTTCTAAGAACTCTAATTCAATGAAATCCCGCGACTTAAACTCTTCGATGAATTGTGCGTTATCTTCGCCCCACATCTTTTCGCCTTCTTCTAGCCCTTCGATGCTTGCTGAAATATAACCTTCCAATTCTTCTTCAAACCAAGCCTTGATCTCACTACCTTCTGGTAAGTGATTGGGAGTTAAGTTCTCCGGGTGCATGTCGGAAGCCTTGCGCCAAACTGTGTGTGCGAAGTCCACATATTTTGAATATGCTGCATAATCACTTTTCAGTTCATTGAGCCGAGCTTCCAAAGCCTCTTCGATCAATTCAATAACAAGGGCGTTGGTTGTTTTTCTCATCACCTTGCCATAGGCCTTAAGGGAATCCCTCAAGTTTTCTTCGATTTGCAAAGGCACTCTTACAATTGCCATGTGTCTATCTCTTGCTCTGTGTTGCGGTTATTGGTGAACGACTACACCTCGTTCTTCCACCTGCATCAAAACAACTTCACCTAACTCAGGATGGTCGCCTTTATGAATAATCGATGCGCCGGGAAGGAAGCAGGCGTTGTAAATACGGCTTTCTTCGATGTAATCAGCGAGTTGCTCGAGGGATACGTCAAATGTCTTCATTGAAAATCCTTTCTTCAAGTTGTTGCTGAAGAATGTATATAGAATCAAAATAAGAATGGAAAGTCTTTTTTGTGCGAAAATCATATTTTTATGTAAAAAACATATTTACGTATTGAGAAAACATAAGAAACCCGCCGGACAGAGAGGCCCAAACCAAAGAGAATATTTTTTGATTTCATATAAGGTTCCGCGCCATTTAAAGAAAAAACCTGCCTGCATCCCCCTCAAAACACCCAGAATCTTCTAGGACATCACCCCTCTAACATCAGTCCCCGCCACACAGGCAGTGCAATGACCTCACGATATCGTATCATTGACGGCCCTATGACGTCTAAATGCATCAACACGATGACATAACTTAAGATTACAGTTTCTTGAAAAGCTGGGAGCGTTGTTCGTTCAGGCGCAGCTCTGAATAGTGCTTTTAAACGTGCTTGGAAGCACCCTCGACCTTTTTGAATGGTTGAACACCAAAGAAGTATAAGACTCACCAGTGAATCTTATTCGGCTTTCTCGCGTAGTTTTTGAACGGCCCCTCGATCCGCGGCGGCTATTGCATCCATAACTTGGGAAAGAACCTTTGTTCCGGGCTCTGTTTGGTCAGAAATCCGGATGTGGTCTTCCCAGATTTTTTTCGCACGAGATTTAAGCTCACTTGTTGCAGCAAGAAAATCGTCAGAGATAAAGCCCTGCTCTTTCATCCATCCCGGAGTGTCTATAGCTTGCTTTGAGAGATAAGCAGCGCGCTTAGGATAAGGAGGGTCGATGTTAATTTGGCGGGCTTTGGCTGAAAAATCCCCAAGAGCTAGACGCAGAGGTCTCTTGAGCATTTCATCAGTAATATGATTATCAATAAGGAAAGAGGCATGGAGGTGTGGCAGGGCATTTTTGACACGGTCTTTAACTTCAATAACCAAGTAGACTTCCGGGTTGATGTTTAAAATGCGTTGAAGGTTTTCCCTAATAGTTTTCAGAAGGGAGGAAGCTGGGTTCTTTAACCTTTTTAGTTTTTCTATTTTTTCGTCACTGAAACGAAGGTCGAGATTCACCACTCGCTTGTCAAGGTCAAGGGTGCGTATAGAGGCTTCATAGAAGTAGATGCGTGCAAAGTGTCTTATGTCTTTGTAACGTGCAGGGATGTTATCTAGCTTAAGAAGGTGCTGTTTATGTTCAAGGCGTGTCCAGTCAAAGGTCATGAACAGGGAACGGTCTTCGTTCTTTGTGTGGTCACTTGAGAATGGTGGCGCTTTAGTCTTTACCCCCTCAATATGACCGTTCATTCCCTCTGTGTATGCCTCTATGTCTGCATTACTTATATTACAAACTGCACGGTTTCCATCGAAGCGGTGCGTGAAGTTCATGAACGCCACGAGTTTGTAGGCAGCGAGCGCGCTTCGCACGTTCATTTTATCGTCTGATAATTTGCACTTTTTTCCGGGCATTTGCATTGTTCCGCGTAATTGGTTCTCATGTCTCTACAGCAAAAGGAGAGACATGAGAACCATCTAAATTACATAGAAAATTTTAGCTGGTTGTAATGCAATCCAATACCTCTATGGCATTGTCGAAGGCTCCGGGAGCTAAGTGGGCATATCGCTGTGTCATCTTAATGCTGGCGTGACCTAGGAGGTTGCTGACGGCGAGGAGGGAGACGCCTTTTGTAACTAAGCGGCTGGCGAAGGTGTGGCGGAGGTCGTGCATGACTATGTCGGTGACACCAGCGCGTTTGCAGACGTTTTTCCAAGAACCGTGTGGCTGCTTGTAGCGTGCGATTGGGCCACCGAAGAAAGGTTGGTATAGGAATACGTGCTCAAGACTCTCAGGGCGCTTTACACGGAGGCCTCGGAGCATTCCTGTGACGCGATTGGTTAAAGGAACGCTGCGGGGCTTTCCCGATTTGGTTTGCATGAAGTTCACTGCCGGGCGGGGTTTGCGATCCAGATCAACGTCGGCCCAGATCAGGTTCAGTGCTTCTGTCTTTCTCGCTCCGGTGTCGACTAGAAAGATGATGAGGTTCCGGATATGATCCGGTGCGACGTCCAAGAGGCGTTGCTCTTCCTCTTCTGTGATCCATCTGTAACGGGCGTTATCAAGTCTTAGGAGGCGAAAGGGTGGCACTTTGGGCAATACGCCCCAGTCTTTGTAGGCACGATTCAGGATGGCCTTGAGGCTTGCTAGATATCGATTGACGGTGGCAGGGGCTTTGCCTTCTGTGATCAGATCGTCGCGGAACTTGGTGATGACTGGAGACTTAAGGAGTTTAAGGGGAATGTCTTTGCCGAACATCCGCACCATTTTATTCAGCATATACTTTTCACGACTGGCGACACGCGGATTGCTCTTTGGAAGGATGACGGTGTTGTAATAGCGCTCCGCAGCTTCACCAAGCGACATTTCAGCGGGGCGGCCCATAACCACTTGGTCATGAAGCTCCTCAAGCCAGCGGCGTTCTAGCTCCTTTGCCTTGCGCTTGCATTTGGTGCCAGATGATTTACGGACGCGGTGCCCGTTGTGTTTGACCTCGATCTGATAGATGGACGTTCCCTTGCGTTTGTAGACAGCCATGCGGCTTCCCCTTTGTCAGAAGAACCCACATATTCACCCACAGTCGCATATTTTTATGTCCGGCGTCGTAAATCTACCCACAGTCAAAAAATAAGGGGCTGACTGAAGCCAACCCCTTTGCATTCTTTTATTCCCACTCGATTGTCCCCGGTGGTTTACTTGTGCAATCATAGACAACCCGGTTAATGCCGCGCACTTCATTAATAATGCGGTTGGTGACGCGTCCCAAGAATTCGTGGTCGAAGTGGTAGTAATCTGCGGTCATGCCATCGGTGGACGTTACGGCGCGAAGTGCACAGACATAGTCGTATGTCCGGGCATCACCCATGACACCAACGGTGCGAACAGGCAGCAAGACGGCAAACGCCTGCCAGATGGCATCATAGAGGCCGGCATTGCGGATTTCTTCCAGATAGATGGCATCGGCTTTGCGCAGGATGTCGCATTTTTCCGGCGTTAAGGGTTGGCCGGGGATACGGATAGCAAGGCCCGGACCAGGGAAGGGGTGGCGGCCGACAAATTTTTCCGGCAGACCCAATTCACGACCCAGTTCGCGGACTTCATCTTTGAACAGTTCGCGTAACGGTTCAACCAGATCCATGTTCATGCGTTCGGGCAAACCCCCGACATTGTGGTGGGATTTGATGGTGACACTCGGCCCACCTGTGAAGGAAACGGACTCAATCACATCGGGGTACAGGGTCCCTTGAGCCAAGAAGTCAGCTCCGCCTGCGGCTTTGGCTTCTTCTTCGAACACGTCGATGAACAGGCCACCGATGGTTTTGCGTTTTTTCTCTGGATCGATTTCATCGCCAAGAGCATCGAAAAACTGTTTGGAGGCATCCTTGTGGATCAGCTTGATATTGTAGTGATCGCGGAACAGGGTGACGACTTCTTCAGCCTCCCCCATGCGCATAAAGCCTGTGTCAACGAAAACGCATGTCAGTTGTTCGCCAATGGCTTCATGCAAGAGGACGGCGACAACCGAGCTATCGACACCGCCTGACAGGCCGCAAATGACTTTGCCCTTTCCAACTTGTTTGCGAACCGCTTCAATGGCTTGATCCTTAAAGGCCGCCATTGTCCAGTCACCGGAACATCCGGCAACCTTGTGTGTGAAGTTCTGGATGAGTTGGGCACCGTGGGGTGTATGGACCACTTCGGGGTGGAACTGAACAGCGTAGAATTTCTTTTCTTCGTTGGCAACGGCTGCAAAAGGGGCGCCTTCTGAGGTTGCGACAACTTCAAAACCCGGGGCCAGTTTGGTGACCCGGTCACCGTGGCTCATCCAGACTTGTTCTTTGGCACCAACGGACCAGACACCGTCAAACAAGGCGCAATCTTTATTAACATCAACAAAGGCGCGGCCGAATTCGTGATGATCGGATGTTTCAACCAACCCGCCAAGTTGTTGCATCATGGTTTGTTGGCCATAGCAGATCCCCAAAACAGGAATGCCCATTTCAAATACCTTTTCAGGCGCGCGTGGGGATTCTGCCCAGGTTACGGATGCCGGACCACCAGAGAGGATGATCCCCTTTGGATTATAATCATCCAGAAAGCTGTCGGTAATGGAATTAAACGGGTGAATTTCAGAATAGACACCGCTTTCACGCACGCGGCGCGCGATAAGCTGTGTTACCTGAGATCCGAAGTCGATAATAAGAATGCGATCGGTCATGGGGCCACCAGATTATGGTCTTGAAGGAGGGCGCAACATACATCATGCGCCCCGGCCCCACAATAGGCAGTCTGTAGGTTAAACGCTAAAAAGTGTGATGGTGAGCACAATTATCGCACCGATTAAGGCGGCGAAGGTCAGGATCATACCGTAAACCCGGAGTTTGAGGATGGTTTTACTGACACCAAGGGCATGAAGGAGACGGCCCAGTAACAGAATCGTTCCAACAGCATAGAGCGTCCAATCCATCGCATGGTTCAATTCACCCAACGCCATTAAAAACAGGCATAAGGGAACATATTCGATGAAGTTGCCATGTGATCGAATAGCGTGGGTTAGCTCGCTTACTCCGCCATCGTAAAAAGGAACACGATGACGCCAGCGCGCTTTGATAACACGGGCACTTAGCCCAATCAGCATCAGTGTCATGCAGATTGCGAAAATGGGAGTTACAAAAAGTTGGGGGGACGTCATTACATTTTTTCTCCGGTTTGGTTGATTTAAATATGATAAGCGTCATATTTAAATATGATGTATAACATATTTTGAAATAAGTCGAGTCATTGTGCAGGGAAAGGTTGAGTTATGGGCTATCCGCAAGGACATAAGCAAAAAACACGCGAACGCATTGTTTTAGCGGCACGTAAACTTTGGAAACGCGACGGTTACGATGGGGCCAGTGTGGATAAGGTCATGGCGGAAGCCGGACTGACCCGGGGCGGGTTTTATGCCCATTTCAAATCAAAAGATGATTTACTGGTCGAAGCCCTGTCTGAAACCTTGGCTGTTGAAACGATCAATCGACTGAAAGAAGAAGGCATCAATGACGAAAAAGTCATGCGACAGATGATCGTGGATTTTTATATTTCAAAAACGCATCGGGATTACCCGGATCAGGGGTGTCCGCTGACAGCCTTGACACAAGAAGCTGCACGTTTTGGTTCTGGTCCACGCAAAGTGTTGGCAGCTCTGGTGAAACGTTTTTCGCGATGGTTGAGTGGTGACAGATCATCGCGTGAAAACGGATTGACGGCTTTATCCCTGATGGTCGGGGCGGTTACATTGGCGCGTGCGATAGATGATGAAAGCCTGAGTGACGAAATACTGGAAGCGTCCAAACAGGAAGTGAAGCGGATTTTACAGATTGAATAAAGTCACAACCCACTGATGGATCATGTGATCAGGCGAAGACCAGATCAGTTTGACGGTCATGGCAAAGCTGATAATGACCAACAACGGGCGGATAATTTTGCCACCATGTTTCATGGACATGTGCGAACCAAGATATCCCCCAATCAACTGTCCCATCGCCATGACAAGACCAACCAGCCAAACCATTTGCCCGCCTAAAATAAAAAAGAGCAAGGAGGCAATATTACTGGTGAAATTCAGGATTTTCGTATGGGCGGTGGCTTTTAAAATGTTGAACCCCATCATGGTGATAAAAGCCACGGCAAAGAAGGACCCGGTACCAGGGCCGAAAAAGCCGTCGTAAAACCCAATGGAAAAACCGAAAAACAAGCCATAGGCCCAAACGCCGATCCGGGCTTTACGGTCTTGTGTACCGATTTGCGGCTGAAGTAAAAAATAAAAACCCATTCCAACAAGTAAGAAGGGAATAACGTCAATCAACAAGGAGGCATCAATCGCTTGAACTGCCAATGTGCCCAATGCGGCCCCGATGAACGTCATCACGATCATAGGCCAGATTTCTTTAAGGTTCAGATGTCCCTTTTTATAAAAATTCATTGTGGCGGCGAAAGTGCCGAAACTGCCTTGCAGTTTGTTGGTGGCCAAGGCCTGTGCTGGGGAAAGACCCGCCCCAAGCAAGGCGGGTAAGGCAATAAGTCCGCCACCGCCAGCGATAGAATCAATCCAGCCTGCGATTAAAGCAACGCAAAAAAGCAGGCAGAGCGTTTCATAGCTGAGAAATTCCATTAAAGACGCTCCAACACAGCGCAGAAAAATCCGTCACTTTGGTGTTGATCGGGGCGCATGGACATGAAATCACCTTCAAACGGGCAGGGCGTTGTTAATGTCTCCGCCCAGACGTGTGAAATGGGCAGGAGCTTGAAATTTTTGTTGTTATTGAGGAAACGTTCAACTTGGTCTTCATTTTCGCGTTTGAGCAAAGAGCAGGTGGCGTAAATCATGCGCCCACCCGGTTTGACCAAATGGGCCGCATTTTGCAAGATACGTTGTTGGCGTCCCTCTAGATCGGTCAGTAATTCCGGGGTCATTTTCCAGCGGCTTTCCGGTGAACGTCGCCATGCACCAACCCCGGAACAAGGCGCATCAATCAGCAAGCGGTCAACACGGTTTTCAAATTGTTTTAGCCACGGGTCTGTTTCCCCCTGTATGGGATGCAGGATGACATTTGCCACCCCGGCACGTTCCAGACGGCGGCGCATTTTATAAAGACGTTTTGAAGAAATATCTAAAGCGTACAGATGGCCTTTATTGGCCATTTCTGCGCCTAGGGCCAATGTCTTACCCCCTGCGCCGGCACAAAAATCCATGACCAGATCACACCCTTTGGCTCCACTCAATAAGGCGATAAGTTGGGATCCTTCATCCTGAATATCAACGATACCGTCCTTGTAGGCCTGAATGCCTCCCAATTTTACTTTTTTGGCAGAACGCAGGCATAAAGGCGAAAAGTCTGTGGTTGTTGTGTCGATATTTTGTTGGCTTAACAAGTCCTGAGCTTTCTCCCAATCGGGATGTAGGTTGTTAATCCGCAGATCAAGCGGTGCTTCTGCATTAAGTGCCTGAAGGCATGTTTCAAAATTACTGCCCAGCGAAATCCGTAAATCGTCATCCATCCAGTCGGGATATTCCAGACGAACAGGATCAGGTGCTGTTGCAATATCCAATTGAGCGAGAACGGGAAGGGCAGCGACTTGTTTGGCAGACAGTTTTGCCGGGGCGTATTGTTCCCCATTAAACAGGGCATCTACATCCATATCGTTGAGCACGCAATCCATAAAAACCAGATTTTCTGCGGTTGTGTCCAAATCTGTTTTTTGGGCTAACCAGCCGAGTTTGGCACGTTTGCGCAGGATATTGTAAATTTGATCGTTCACAGCACGGCGGTCTTTAGAACCGGCATAACGACGGATTTTGAAGTAATCGGCAATGAGGGTATCAGCAGGCTTTATGCCTTTGAGGATTTCATCCATTAGTTCAATGGATGACTGGATGCGCGCTGCCGGTTTCATTTATTCTTATCCGTTCTGAAAGAAGAGAACCCCCGCATCAAATGCAGGGGTTCAGAGTATCGCAAACTTTTTAGCCTGTCTTCAACTAGAATGCGCTTAAGTCTTATTTTGCACCGCTGTAGTTCGGCGCTTCACGCGTGATGGTGACATCGTGAACGTGGCTTTCGCGCAGGCCTGCATTTGTAATGCGGTTAAATTCGCATTTGGTGCGCATTTCTTCAATGGTTGCATTGCCAGTATAGCCCATAGAAGAACGCAAACCGCCAACCATCTGGTGCACAATGGCAGAGGCTTCACCTTTATAAGGGACGCGACCTTCGATCCCTTCGGGGACGAATTTCATATCATCTTTAACATCGGCCTGGAAATAACGGTCCGCAGAACCGCGTGCCATTGCGCCCATTGAGCCCATGCCGCGATAGGATTTGTACGAACGCCCTTGATAAAGGAATACTTCGCCCGGTGCTTCGTGGGTACCCGCCAGCATAGAACCGACCATAACACAACTTGCTCCGGCGGCAATGGCCTTGGCAATATCGCCGGAATGTTTAATCCCGCCGTCTGCAATAACCGGAACACCATGTTTTGCAGCCACTTCAACCGCATTCATAATGGCGGTTAATTGTGGCACACCAACACCGGCAACAATCCGGGTTGTACAAATGGAACCGGGGCCGATACCGACTTTGACAGCATCTGCACCCGCGTCAATCAGGGCTTGTGCCGCTGATCCTGTTGCGATATTGCCACCGATCACTTGAACGTTTGAATGATGTTTTTTGATTTTGGCAACCTGTTCGATCACACCTTTAGAATGACCGTGGGCAGTATCGACAACCAGAACATCCACGCCGGCATCAATTAGGGCGACGGAACGTTCCCAACCGTTATCACCTGTGCCGGTTGCTGCGGCCACGCGTAGGCGACCATGTTCGTCTTTACAGGCGAGGGGGTGTGTTGCGGCTTTATCAATATCCTGTACAGTGACCAGACCGATGCAGCGATATTTATCATCAACGACCAACAGTTTTTCAACCCGGTTTTGATGGAGCAGGCGTTTGGCTTCTTCACCGGAGACACCCTCTTTAACGGTGACGAGGTTTTCTTTGGTCATCAATTCTGAAATCGGCTGATCGGGGTTTTCGGCAAAACGCATATCGCGGTTGGTAATAATACCGACCAATTTGCCTGTGCCGCGTTCAACAACCGGGAAACCTGAAAATTTGACTTCTTCTTTTTTCGCCATGACTTCTGCAAGTTTTGCATCCGGTGGGAAAGTGAGTGGGTCAGCGACCATCCCGGATTCGAATTTTTTGACTTTGCGAACTTCGGAAGCCTGTTCAGGAATTTCGAGATTTTTGTGAATGACACCAATGCCGCCAAACTGGGCCATCGCAATTGCCATGCTGCTTTCCGTGACCGTATCCATTGCAGCAGAGACAAGCGGAATATTCAGCTTGATGCCTTTTGTTAGGTTTGTGGAAGTGTTTGCTGTTGCGGGCAAAACGTCTGATGCTGCGGGAATAAGCAATACATCGTCGAAGGTCAAAGCTTCTTTAATAGTCACGGCCATCTCCATGGATATCGGGTGTCTGGATTTGGCGCGTTATATATACACAGGTCTTACCAACATTCCACAAGATTCATGCAGCGCAGCAAATTTTTTTTCAATAAATCAAAAATAGTTCTTGCAAATGATAATGATTATTAATAACGTTTTAATTGTCCCGAGCACGGGATGCTGTGAAACGATCGTCCGGACCTTGTGTTTTGGTTTCTTCTTCTCCCCAAAATCCAAGGTCTGGACAATTCGACAGCCAAGATTTCCAGATGATGTTATGGAGTTTTCGATGTGCGATTTGCATAAACCGGATTTGATGCTCGAAACCAAACTAAAGATGATCCCCAAACGGCGTAAGCTTTGGGAATTGGATGTGCATTGGCATTGTTCGGTGATTGGCACCTGTATTTCGCATGATGAATTGCGCAAGTTGGGGCAAAAATGCAAGGCGCCGGCTTATGAAGGGCGTAGTGCAGATTATAAACTGCATGGTTTTATGGTTGGTAATGCACGTTATTCCCAAGGGGTCGGCCGTGTCTTGCACAAGTTTCTGGAACGTAAATATGCCCGCACGATCAAAACGTTTGCCAAAGCAAAAACCTCGCAAGAGGTGGAAGAACTTTGGTTGGATGCGTTTGAACGCGGCTATATCCCCGGGCCGTTTTGGGCCGTGATGACCCATCAGGCGAGTTCCCATGAGTTATTGGCACAGGTTTATGGTGAAGTGCATATGTTGTCGCATCTGGAAGGAGCCAGTAATCGGGCTGATCATCGTGAAATTGCGGATTTAAAAGCCACAATTACGATCATGCAAAATGATATACAGGATTTTCATAAAAACCATCGCAAAGCCATCGACAAGCGCGACCATCTCATCGGCAGTTTAAAGCGGGAACTTTCAGATGCACAAGCAAAAGCCAGCCGCAGTGATGAGCTTGAAGCGATGTTATTGGCAGAACAGGAAGGACATTCTGTTGCGCGTCTTGAAAAACGAATTGATTGCTTGACCGCACGTGTCCTTCAGGAAACGGACCGTGCCGATTTAAGTCAGGCCCGCATGCTGGAAATGGAACTGAAGTATAAGGAAACGTGCGCAGCACTTTCGTTTAAGGATGCACGTATTCTTGAATTGGAGCAGGAGCTTCTGTCATTGGAAAAGAATGCCTGCATGAAGGAACAAGGCTGCCCCGGCGGGGAAGACCTTTGTGGTCGATGCATTGCCTATATCGGCGGGCAGACCAAGCAAGCCGCGTTCTTCCGTGATTATGTAGAAAAGAAAAACGGGCAATTCCTGCACCATGACGGTGGCTTGCATGATGGTCAGGCGCGTTTGCAATCTATTGTCGCACAGGCTGATGCGGTTATGTTTCCGGTCACATGTGTCAGTCACGAGGCCACGCGTGAAATTAAACGGATTTGTACGCAACAGTCCAAACCCTTTGTGCCCTTGCGTAGTCAGGGGCTCGGGGCCTTTACACGCGGGGTTGACGATCTCGCCCGAAATTAAGTCGTAATCAGGATGCGTCGCTGAAGGTGTTCTTTCCGCGAAAACCGCTGGCAACCAAATAGGTTTCTGATGAATCCTTGCGGCTTGCCGGCGGTTTAGCGTGACGAACCGTTTGAAATTGCAGTTTAAGTTGTTTCAATAAATCAGCATCAGCTCCGCCTGCTAAAACTTTAGCCACAAACCAGCCGTTCGGTTTCAGGACTTCTTCGGCGAAATAGGCTGCGGCCTCAACCAAAGCTGTAATCCGAATATGGTCTGTTTGCGGGTGTCCGCTGGCAGAGGCCGCCATATCGCTTAAGACAACATCGACAGGCCCGCCAATAACTTCTTTCAGCCGATCAGGGGCATCATTGTCCATAAAGTCGCCCACCAGCAAGGTTGCACCGGGAATTTCTTCGACTTCTTGCAAATCAATGCCGATCACATGACCGTTCGGATTTTTTTCGGCATCAATGCGTTCGGCAGCCACTTGTGTCCAACCGCCGGGCGCGCATCCCAAATCGACGACTTTTTGACCGGGCTTTAAAAATTCAAACCGATCATCCAGTTCAATCAATTTAAAGGCCGCGCGTGAACGATAGCCTTTGCGGTGGGCTTCTTGAACGTATGGGTCATTGAGTTGGCGTTGTAGCCAGCGTGTGGAAGAAAGCTTGCGTCCGCGTGCAGTTTTGACGCGCACGGTTTTATCGCGTTTGGCTTGAACGGTTTTCCACTTCTTGCTTTGGGACATGAGGGCACTTTACGTCATCAGGGGTTGTCGATAGGCATTATTGCCAGATCGCGCCTTTTACATAATCTTCTTTATAACAGAAATAAAGGGCTTTTGCGCCTATTCTTGTGCGCGCATAAGATTAAGTAAGATCCCTTCGCGAATGCCACGGTCTGCAATCGTCAGTTCCCCGACAGGCCAAAGTTTGCAGAGAGCCTCCAATATGGCACACCCGGCTATGACCAAATCGGCCCGACTGGTGCCAATGCAGGGGTGTGCCGCACGTTCATCGCATTTCATAATGGCCAGTTTCTGGGAGACACGATGAATTTCATCAAAAGGCAAGTTCATGCCATCCACTTTGGATCTTAAATAACGCGGCAGTTTTAGATGAATTGCCCCCAGTGTGGTGACTGTACCTGATGTTCCCAGCATTTGAACCATACCATTTGCCACATCGTCCGAGATTGCGTTGCGCGCGTTGAAGGCACGCAGTTCTTTGATGACATGATCTTGAATGGCCTGATAGCTTTCCTGTGTGACTTCTTCGGCATGGGCATATTCTTCGGACACTGTCACAACCCCGATGGGGAGGGAGATGACATCAACCACCTGTGGGTCGCCAAGACGATCAAGTTCAATCCACATGATTTCTGTACTGCCGCCACCAATATCAAAGACAAGAGCCTTCGGTTTTTCAAGGCTAAGGAGAGAGGCACATCCGGCAAGTGCAAGGTTTGCTTCTTCTTCCGGGTTAATGGCTTCCAGATTCAGTCCCGTTTCCTGTTCAACGCGATTGAGAAAATCCAGCGTGTTTTCCGCGCGGCGACAGGCTTCCGTCGCAACGGATCGCACAAAGGTAACGTTGCGATTTTGAATTTTTTTTGCACAGACCAACAAGGCCTTGAGGGTGCGTTCCATTGCGTCTTCGGAGAGACGGCCGCTTTGTGCCACATCTTCACCTAATCGGGTGATGCGTGAAAAAGAATCAACGACGCGAAATCCTTGTCGGGTGCGTCGTGCAATCAGCATCCGGCAGTTATTGGTGCCTAAATCCAATGCGGCATAAAGCGGCATAAGGGCAGAATTTTGTACACTCTGCGCTTTTTTACGCTTTTTTCTATGCTGCATATGGTTTGATGCCACTTTGTATTTACGCTCCGGTCCGTAACTTAATTTTTATGACGAATACCCCTGAATTCTTTTTATACGATGAAGCCGTCTGACTGGAAAGAGGAAAGAAAGGAAAAAAGATGAAATGCTGTCATAACGATGAAACGCTTTAAGGTTTAATGTTTTTATACTTGTGAGTAAATCGTTTCGATGATTTAATAATTTTATAATTAAAATTAAAAGCTGGGGATATAGTGTGATGTGGGATCGTTTGTCCTTGGGCGGGAAAATGGCCGCTCTTTCTTCTGTAATTGTTTCATTTTGCTTGATTGTCGGGATTACGATTGCAACCAATCAGGCATCAAAAACAACGTTGGAACTTGCTTTGGCCGATGCTGCAGATATCGGGCGAACGCAGAGTGCGAACGTAAAACTGCAATTGGACAGCGCCATGCTGGTGGCGAAAGAATTGCAGAAAACATTCACGGCGATGCGGCGTTCTGGGGTTGATGATCGTTCTGCCTATGATGCTATTTTAGAGGATACGATGAAAACGCATCCTGAAATAGCAGGGGCCTGGGCCGGGTTTGAGCCAAATGCGTTTGATGGACGTGATGCGGAGTTCGAGGGCAAAGAACCGCATAATATAAAGTCCGGACGCTATGTTACCTATTTTTATAATTTTGGCGGTGGTGTAACACCTTATTATTTGACCAGTCTGGATGTAGACCCCTCAGACCCGACAGGGGATTATTACAACGTACCGTTAAAAACAGGAAAGCCGTTTGTAGTGGATCCTGTCATGTACAATATTGATGGCGTTGATATCCTGCTTCCGTCTTTTGTTTATCCGATTTTGGATGAGGCGGGAAAAGCCATTGGTGTGGTTGGCGTGGATATGGCTGTCAATGATATGGCTGCTACGTTTGCCAAGTTACAACCAATGGGCACGGGCCGTGTTTCTGTGATTTCAAACAAGATGAAATGGGTTGCCCATCCTGATAAGGAAAAAGTGGGTAAAAGTCTGGATGATAAAGATGCTAAACAGGTTGCGGCGGTTAAGAAAATAGCAGGTACAGATGTTGTCGTCGAAGAAATTGGCTCGGCACACCATTTGTTTTTGCCCATTCCGATCATGGATGTGAAGGCCCCGTGGTATGTTGAGGTGGAGATCCCGACGAAAACGCTGACTGCGAGTGCCGATAGCATTGCGTTAAATATGATCATAATTGCTGTTGTATTGGTGATTGTCTTATGTATTTCCTTGCTGTTTTTGGGTCAGATTATTATTCGTAAACCCTTGCAGAACTCGGTTGGCATTATCAATGAGTTGAAAAATGGTAATTTTGAAGTTGCCGTGACAGGCCGTCGCCGCAAAGACGAGATTGGCGAGATCAATAAGGCCTTGGAAGTTTTCCGTGATGACGCCAAGAAAATGCAGGAGTTGGAAGCCGCCCAGCAGCGTTCGTTAAGGGAAGCTAGTCAACAGCGCGCCGAGGAACGGGCGAAAATGGCTGCAGACCTTGAGGAAACATTAGGCAAGACCATTGCGTTGATCAATGCGTCAGCAACGCGGATTAAGAACGATTCAGACGAAATGTCGACCACCTCTGATCAATCTATGGAGCAGGCGGTTCTTGTGGCAGCCAGTGCGGAAGAGTCCTCCTCCAATGCACATGCCGTGGCCTCTGCGGCAGAGGAACTCTCTGCTTCTATCAATGAAATCAGTTCTCAGGTGCAATTGTCATCTTCGACAACACAGGAAGCGGTGGATGAGTCAAAACGTGCAAATGAAATGGTGCTGCGCTTGTCGACGGCGGCTGAAAAAATTGGCGAAGTTGTGAATTTGATTACGGATATTGCCGCTCAGACCAATCTACTTGCCTTGAATGCTACAATTGAAGCGGCGCGTGCGGGAGAAGCCGGTAAAGGGTTTGCTGTGGTGGCAACCGAAGTGAAAAACCTTGCAAACCAAACGGCCCTTGCAACGGATGAAATTTCCCAACAGGTTGCCTCTATTCAGACCGAGACCCGAGGGACTGCTGCAGCTATCCAAACGGTATCTTCCACGGTTTTAAATGTGAATGAAATTGCGGCAACGATTGCGTCAGCGGTTGAAGAACAAGGGGCTGCCACGCAGGAAATTTCTCATAACGTACAACAAGCGGCAGCAGGTGCGGCAGAGGTTACGCAAACAATTTCGATGGTACGTGAAGGGGCAATGAGAACAGGTGAACAAGCAAAGGATTTACAAGTCTCCATATCGGATATGAGCAATGCCATTGATGGTCTGGATGAAGAGGTTCGTAATTTCCTTGAGACAATTCGGAATGCCAAAATAGAGGAATAAAACGTCTTTTAGATTGCACCATTATAATCCAATCGATTTTAAATTGCTGAAAAAGCGGTCAAATTCAATTCAGGTTTGACCGTTTTTTTGTTCTAAAGAACGCAGGTTTCGGTGGTTTCGCAAAGATTCTGATGTCAAAGCTATGCGAGATTCGGAAATCAGGCATGAAAAAAACGCATATTGCGCCGCACAATGCAAAAAAAATAGTCGGTAATACCAGAAACGCTAGAGTTCCTCTGCTTTTTAATTGACTTTGGTCAATGTTGGCGGAAACTATAGACTTTGTGGAATTTTATAAAATTAGAATGCTTCTTCGCATGTGCAAAAAGTTGTTTTATTACCGTACAATATTTTAAGATTTCTCAATTTTTTTTGCATTGATGACTGGACCAGAGGTGTTTTTCTAAGGTACAAAATTGCGGGTTACGGCGCTTACTTTGTAACAAAGTTGTCGTAAAATAATTTTTTGTAACAATAAACCGCTGCTTTCCATGTGGCGGACACTCTCGATCTGTAGGGGAGGCTTTTTTTAAATGAGTACACATGATGGACAAGGTTATTGGGCGGCTAATATTCGTCTCGTAGCTTGGCTGCTTGTTGTTTGGGCAATCTGCTCTTATGGCTTTGGTATTCTCCTGCGTGATGCGCTGGATGCTATGGTACCGTTTGGCGGTGTTGGACTGGGTTTCTGGTTTGCACAGCAAGGGTCAATTTTCGTTTTCTTGGCTTTGATTGCAATCTACACCAAGAAAATGGGCCAAATTGACGCTGATTTCGGCGTACGCGAAGACTAATAATCGTCTGGGGAATGACTTAAAATGGATCTTACAACTCTTACGTATATCTTTGTGGGCGGCTCTTTTGCGCTCTACTTTGGTATCGCAATTTGGGCCAAGGCTGGCTCGACGGGTGAATTCTATGCTGCGGGTCGCGGTGTACACCCGGTCGCCAACGGTATGGCGACGGCGGCAGACTGGATGTCTGCGGCTTCCTTTATTTCCATGGCGGGGTTGATCTCGTTCATGGGTTATGATGCGTCCATCTTCCTGATGGGCTGGACTGGCGGTTATGTGCTTTTGGCCCTGTTGCTGGCACCGTACCTGCGTAAATTCGGCAAATATACTGTGCCGGAATTCGTGGGTGACCGTTTCTATTCCACCTCTGCCCGTGTAACGGCGGTTGTCTGCTTGATCGTGGCATCTGTCACGTACGTTATCGGTCAGGTTAAAGGTATTGGTGTTGCGTTCTCCCGCTTCCTGGAAGTGGATTTCGTAACCGGCCTGTGGATCGGTATGGCAATCGTTGCGGTTTACGCTATTCTCGGCGGTATGAAGGGTGTGACATACACTCAGATCGCTCAGTACTGCGTTTTGATCTCTGCTTACACTGTACCGGCTGTGTTCATTTCTTTGAACCTGACTGGTTCTCCGTTGCCGCAAGTCGGTCTGTTCTCCGGTACGGAAGACGGTACACCGATGTTGGCGAAATTGAACCAGGTTATTGCTGATTTGGGATTTGCGGAATATACCGCGCAAAAGGGTGGAACGATGAATATCATCTTCTATACCTTCTCCCTGATGATCGGTACGGCTGGTCTGCCGCACGTTATCATTCGTTTCTTCACAGTACCGAAAGTACGTGATGCGCGTGCGTCTGCTGGTTGGGCATTGGTTTTCATCGCATTGCTTTATACAACGGCTCCGGCTGTTGGTGCTATGGCTCGCTTGAACCTGATGAATGCTATTCAAACTGGTGAAGTTGGTTCTCCTGACGGTAACCTCGTCTATGCGGAACGTCCGGATTGGTTTAAAAACTGGGAAGCCACTGGCCTGTTGAAGTTTGAAGACAAAAACGGTGACGGCAAAATCCAGTACTACAACGACAAAAACAAGGAATTCGCTGCTAAAGCCGAAGCTTGGGGCTGGAAAGGCAACGAAATGGTTAAAGTTGACCGCGACATCATGGTTCTGGCGAACCCGGAAGTTGCGCAACTCCCGAACTGGGTAATCGCTCTTGTTGCTGCCGGTGGTCTGGCTGCGGCCTTGTCCACTGCGGCGGGTCTGTTGCTGGCGATTTCTTCTGCCGTTTCTCACGACTTGTTGAAGTCTACCTTCATGCCTGAAATTTCCGAAAAACAAGAACTGATGGCTGCGCGTATTGCGATGGCTGCTGCGATCTTGCTGGCCGGTTACCTCGGTATGAATCCTCCGGGCTTTGCGGCACAAACCGTGGCACTTGCCTTCGGTCTGGCGGCATCTTCCATCTTCCCGGTTCTGATGATGGGTATCTTCTCCAAGAAGATGAACAACAAAGGCGCTATTGCCGGTATGACAGCGGGTATTGTTTCCACCTTGGTATATATCTTTACATACAAAGGCTGGTTCTTTATTCCGGGCACAAACATGCTGGCGAATACGCCTGCTAACCACCTGTTCGGGATTTCTCCGGAAGCCTTCGGTACAGTTGGTGCACTTCTGAACTTTGCTGTTGCGTTCATCGTTATGAACATGACTGAGCCGGTTCCGGAAGAAATCGAGCATATGGTTGAAGACATTCGTATCCCGAAAGGTGCGGGTGCTGCTCAAGACCACTAAGATTTCATCTTGGTTGTCTGAATAGACCACAAATAAAGACGGGCTCTGCTGTTGGCAGGGCCCGTTTTTTTAATAGGTTCTGACTCTAATTGTCCGTATTCGGAAAATGCATATCCGATCCGATAGGGTATCACTTGACGAATGGTGGGAAAGAATTCAATCTACAACAAACTTATACTCAGCCGTATAAGGGTTGGCATTATTTCCATGTTGCAGGGGGGCACTATATGGACATTGAACTTATCGAGATCCGGGATTTTTTAAAACAACATCATCCTTTTGATCTGTTGCCGCAAGAGGCGTTGGAAAAACTGCCCAAAAGCATTGAGGTCCGTTATGCCCGACGTGGAACTGTTTTGTTCGAACCGGGTGAAGAGAATAAGTTCTTGTGGGTTGTGCGTACAGGCGCTGTTGAAACATTGGATCCTGAAGGCAATCTGCTTGCCCGTTTGTCCGAAGGGGAATGTTTTGGGGTACGCGCGATTTTGCGCGGTGGCATTGCGGTAAACCGTTGCGAAGCAATTGAGGACAGCCTTCTGTATTTAATGCCGGTAACGGAATTTGACCGTTTACGTGAATCCTATCAACAATTTGCATTCTTTTTCGCTCCGATGGGGGGGGACCGTTTGCGTTCTGCCCGCGAACTGGCGGAAACCGGCGGTGAAAATGGCATGGGGTTGATGTCGGCAAAGGTGCGCGACATGTTGAAACGCGCCCCGGTGACGACATCTGCCGATGTCACCATTCAACAGGCCGCCCAGCAAATGTCCAAAGAAGGGGTATCCTGCCTTTTGGTCACGGATGCCGGGAAACTGACAGGGATCGTTACCGACAAGGATTTACGCAACCGGGTGGTTGCCAAAGGCATTGCCTATGATCATCCCTTGTCCGAAATTATGACAATCGATCCGATTTTCATTCAGGCCGATGATTATCTTTTTGATGCCTTGCTGACGATGTCGCGTAGTAATATTCGCCACTTGCCAATTATTGATAATGGCGAGGTTGCGGGCGTTGTTACCACGACAAATATTATTCAGAAACAGACGACCTCGATGGTTTATCTGGTGGGCGATATTTACAAACGCAATAGCATTGCAGGTCTGCGCGAGGTTGTGAAACAGGTCCCGGCAATGGTGATGAATTTGGTGGATACTGGGGCGAGTGCCCATAATATCGGCCATGTGGTTTCAACCGTTACCGATGCAATTGCGACACGGTTGTTGCAACTGGCGGAAGAGAAATTCGGTGAACCACCTGTCCCTTATTCGTGGATTGTTGTCGGTTCCGAAGCGCGCCATGAACAAACAGCGTTATCGGATCAGGATAACGGTTTGATCTTGCATGATAGCTATGACGAGACCCAACATGGAGACTATTTCCGCAATCTTTCAAAATTCGTCAGTGATGGATTAAACGACTGTGGTTATATCTATTGTCCGGGGGATGTGATGGCGACCAACGATAAATGGCGCCAACCTTTATCACAGTGGAAAAACTATTTTGCCAAGTGGATCGATACACCGGAACCCGAAGCCTTGATGTTGTCGAGTGTCTTTTTCGATATGCGGAGCATTTACGGGGATGAAAGCCTTTATACGGATTTACGTGATTTTGTTTTGAAAAAAGCCACCGGCAATCGTATTTTCCTGTCTTTCATGGCTGGCAATGCTTTATCGCACCAGCCACCGCTTGGCTTTTTCAAGAATTTCGTCCTTATTCGCGGGGGGGAACATGATCATACCTTTGACCTCAAACACAATGGGGTTGTACCGATTATCGATCTTGCACGGACCTATGCGCTGGATGCGGGATTGAGCGAGGTAAATACCGAAGATCGTTTGAAAGCGGCTGTTGAAAAGAAAATCATCAGCCAGGCCGGCGCGAATGATTTGCTGGATGCGTTGGAATTCATCAGCATTACGCGCCTGCGCCATCAGGCCAAACAAATCCGCAATTCGCAAAAAGCGGATAACTTTATGCCGCCGGATGATATGTCGCATTTTGAGCGTAACCACCTAAAAGATGCCTTCAATGTGGTGAAAACCATGCAGTCGGCTTTAGCTTCTGCCTATACCTAAGAGACGACTGTAATGTGGAAAAGAATATTCGGCCCGGACCTGCGTCGTGAATGGTATCTGCTCAAGATGCCGGAAGGGCCGATGAAACAATTTTATCGGAAACCAATCCCTTGGCCGGAAACGGATTACCGGGAACTGGAATATCTGTGTATTGATCTGGAACTGACGGGATTGAACCCGCATACGGATGAAATTCTCAGTATCGGTTTTGCTCCCATTGTTGACCAGAATGTTGTGTTATCTGAATCCGCACATTATCTGGTGCGCCCTTCAGGGGATTTACCGGAAAACTCGGTTGTTGTGCACGGTCTGACGGATGACCGGCTGGCGGAGGCTGAACCACTGGAAAATGTTTTGCCGCACGTTCTTATGGCCTTGTCCGGGCGGGTTTTGCTGGCCCATCATGCGCCGATTGAACTGGGGTTTTTGAATGTTGCCTGTGAACGGCTTTATGGCTATCCGCTGTTGACACGGGCAGTGGATACGCTTGAGCTTGAAAAACGCAACCGTTTACAACGCAATCAGCCGATTGATGGTGGCGTCCTTAGATTGGCGAAGGCACGCGAAGCGTATAATTTGCCACGTTACAGGGCACATAACGCTTTGGTGGACGCCGTTGCCTCCGGTGAATTGTTCCTTGCACAAGCGGCACATAAGGCGGCGAAGGGTGAAAAATTGATGCTGCGCGAACTTATGTTCAAAAATCGTTGAAAAAGTGGTGAATTTGATAGGAAAAGCTTGAGTTTTTTCTACTTTCTGCGCATTTTCTCAGACCTAGTTTTTTAAGAACGAGAAAAGATTTTTCCTATGTGGGATATTATTATTGCGCTTTGTTTGGTTGCGGTTGTTTGTGGGCCTGTTTGGGCGATTTCGCGTTACTTACGTGTTGATCTGCCCAAGTTTGTTTTGCCGATGCTGGCCGGGATTTCCTTACTCACTTTCAACGCTTACATGCGCTACACATGGGGGGACCGTACGGCGGCGGCCTTTCCGCCCGAAGTCGTTGTGTTAAAAGAATATCGTTTCTCTTCCATCTTTGAACCGTGGACTTATCTGGTGCCGCGTGTTTCACATTTTATTGCGGCTGATACCACGCAAACACGCACCAACGAAGAACATCCTGAAATCATCATGGGGGCAACCGTTATGATGCAGGAACATCAGGAAACATTGAATATGACGGTGCTGGTAAATTGCGAAAAAGATATCGTTGCAGTGTTGCCGACTAAACAAATTGCCCAAGGCCAAAATCCGCTGGAACTCGCACAATGGTCCGGGAAAAATGAGTTCCCCTATATTGCGAATTTTTATTGCAAGAAATAAGCGTTTTCAGGGGTTATAATGTGCCATGTTTGATGTAATCGCGGATTTTTAGGTCTTTTTCGACCATATGTTTGACGATCAGGGCACGTAGGAAATTGACGGACGGTGAGATTTCAGCACCGTCTTTTCCGTCTTGGAGATCCTTGAGGATCAAATCAGCATCTTGGCGCAGAATTTCGTGATGTTCTTTATGTGCGCTATATTCCGGGAAGCCGATATTTTTCATAATCTGTTCTTCATAAGCAAAATGTTTAAGTGTTTCGCTTATGATGTATGTGTACTGTTCAACGAGAACGTCTTGCGATGAATCTTTTTCCACCACATCAATAAACTCGTTGAACAACTGGAAAAGCGCGGCGTGTTGTTCATCGAGGCTGAGAATCTCGGTACTGAGTTTCTCATTCCAGTCGATCTTCTTGGGCACGAGTAGTTCTTCCTAAAATTTTTGGCGCATATTGCCTGCATTTTAGAATCATTTCAAGTGCAAAACAGGTTTATTCAATCAACCGTGCCGCTTGGCGAATGACATCGCCGTTGGCTTGGGGGTGGAACATATGTTCACTCAGGTAACGCCGCCACGCTTTGGCCCCGCGTTCCCCTTGGAACAGGCCAAACAGATGCTTTGCCATATGCCGGACATAGATGTCATTTGCAACCTTGTCATCGACATAAGGTAGAAAGGCAGCAAGGGCCTCTTCGCGGGTGATCACAGGGCGTGTGTCGCCATAAATCAACTGGTCGGCATTTGCCATGATATAGGGCGTTTCATAAGCCGCGCGTCCGATCATCACGCCATCAACTTTGTCCAGATGGCTGGCGGCTTCTTCAACCGTTTGAATGCCACCGTTAAGGATGATCTCAAGATGTGGGAAATCTTTTTTGACCATATGCACGATATCGTGACGCAGGGGCGGGATTTCCCGGTTCTGCTTGGGGCTTAAGCCTTTCAGCCATGCCTTGCGCGCATGAATGATAAAGGTTTCACATCCGGTCTGTGCCACCCGTTCAATAAAGGTACAGAGCAATTCATAACTATCCAGATCATCAATGCCAATGCGGTGCTTGATGGTGACGGGGATATCACTGGCATCCTGCATTGCCTTGATACAATCAGCCACCAAATCAGGCTCCGCCATCAAACAGGCGCCAAATCGCCCGGCACTGACCCGATCACTGGGGCAGCCGACGTTCAAGTTAAACTCGTCATAACCCCATTCTTGTGCGATTTTACAACATTGCGCCAACTGCGCCGGATCACTGCCGCCCAGTTGCAAGGCAATGGGATGTTCAATATCGCTATAATCCAAAAAACGCCCGGGCCCATCCTTGCTGAAAATAATCGCTGGGGCGACGACCATTTCCGTATAAAGCAGCGTTTGCTTGGTCAACCCCCGCATAAAGACCCGCTGATGACGATCCGTCCACTCCATCATCGGGGCCACGGATAACCTGCGGTCTAGAGTTTTCCTTGTGTTCTGTGGGTTTTTGGCGTTTTTCTGAGGCATGTAGCTTTACTTCAATTACTTTAAATTACTTTTAACTGCTTTTGATTTCGTTTGACGCCGTACCAAAAACGTACCAAATTGGTTGGACAGGGGAAATGGTACGGAGGGTTTGAGCGTGGCTTACTATACAGTTCAGCCAAGAGAAGGTAAAGCAGGTATGCGATACCGCTGCCTTGTAAGGTTTTCTGCGGATAATGGCAAAGAGAAATCCAAGTCAAAAACATTCGGAAAAAAAGCAGAGGCCGTGGCATGGGGGAAGCGAGAGGTTGCGGATATTGAAAAAAATGGTACGTCTGATGTCCCGCATGGTGCCAAGCTGTTTGACTTGCTTCATAAGTATTTGAACGACCCGCATGTGAAGGTAGGACGCTCAAAACGTTATTCGCTGGAATTGATATCGGATTGCTCCATTGCAAATATAACGATTGATCGGTTGGCGGCGAAGCACATCACAGAATTTGCAAAAGACAGGAACAGTGCCGGGGCGAAGCCTCAGACTGTCGCTGCTGATATATCAAATTTGCGTTCAGTTCTGCGGTCCGCAAAGGCTTTATATGGCGTTTCAATTGATGAGACATGCGTCAGAGAGGCGATGGGAACGCTGCAAACTTTAAAGCTGGTAGGGAAGGCGGAGCGGAGGAGCCGACGACCATTATTTGATGAGCTTGACCGATTAAAAGAAGGCCTCGCGGAACGTGAGGAAAAGAGCCCTCAAAAAACGCCGTTTATAGACATATTAGATTTTTCAATTTTGTCGTGTATGCGGATCGGTGAGGTTTGCTCGATCTTGTGGGATGATTTAGATAGGGCTGATAAGTCAGTCTTGGTTCGGGATAGAAAAGACCCACGTAAGAAGGTCGGGAATCATATGAAAGTGCCTTTAATTGGCGGTGCTTATGAAATTATTTTGCGACAACCTGTGACGAATGACCCGCGCATATTTCCTTTTAATGACCGAACGATTACTGCTGGATTTCAGAGGGTGCGAAATAAGCTTGGCATTGAAGACTTGCGGTACCACGATTTGAGACGGGAAGGGGCAAGCCGATTGTTTGAAAAAGGGTATAGCATTGATGAGGTGGCGCAAGTAACGGGGCACAGAAATCTAAACACATTGTGGCAGATTTATACGGACCTTAATCCCTCTCGGTTGACGGAGAAGGATTAAAGGTCGCCCGTCCATTCGCGTTGCGCCTGCTCACGTTGGCGATCAATTAAGGAGGCCAAGTCATTAATGTTAATAAGCCAAGGAGCGCGTTTATTGTCCTCAAGGCGAAATGCTGGAACAGGCAATGTACCTGCCTTGGCCTTTTCCATTGCTGTTTTTTTAGCGCAACCGAAAAACTCTTCGCAGATATCTGTCAAATGAACTGTCGGTTTTTCAAATCTGGCTAAGAGTAAGTAAGCTGTATTCATTTCTCACTGTCCATTAATTGCGGTGGTTAAGGGTTACGATTAAAGGTGTGGTTCCCAATTGATTACAGTGCCTTCAAATGGTAGGCCATGCTGGTCTTGGAACCATTCAGCCATATCCATGAAGCTTTCAAAGCCGTCTGCCTCTGCAAATTCATTATCGGTTTGTTCAAGCTGGTCACGTGTATAGATCATTGATGGCAGTAGCTTCCCATCCACAAACATCTGTGTGGGTTCAATACGGATTTGGCGAACCTGAGTGCATTTAGCTTCAACAAGAAGGCGGCATGATTTAGTGCGCATTCCAGTGTACAGTTTCAGAGTGTCGCCCACCTTGCAGTGTGTGCGGTTATCCTTGCGAGGGGCGCGCACTGTCTGTCGTTTCACGCCAGTCTCTACGTCCTCGGCAAACTGTTTCTTAAAATTAAAAGCTGGCATAGCTTTCTCCTTACTAAATGAGCAGTCTATAACGAGCAGGTACGGCACATATTCTTGCGCTTTGCCATCATGTTCAAACTGCGGGTTGGTTTCTCGCCAGCTTCGAAAAGCTTGCGTAATTCTTTGAGTGATGCAGGCCATGTGTCACGTTGCGGAGATCGGTAGGTATGTCCGTACTTTTCTTCGTCTGCCTCTGCATCAAGATAAATGTCACGGTGGTTTTTCCAGAGATTGTACCACTCGCCCAAGGTCTGATATGGGCATCTGGCACAATCTGTGCGCTCTGGAATAACCACATTCCGATCATCCAGAAAACGGAGAACAGTTTCTACCCCCCATCCCCATCGTTGAAACGGGAAATCTTGCGTCACATTTGTTTCAATTGACGCGCTGTCGCCTCCCGGCTTCGTGCCTTCTCGCTCGTCCTCGTCATCACGCAGGCCGATATAGGCAACCGTTGGCGAAGCTATCTCATAGAATTTTCCTGCCGGAACAATCTTCAACAGTCGAGTGCAGAACCGAGCGCGGAAGTTTGGCAGCATATTGTTTTTATCAATGCAGCTTTTCAACGTGCCATTGGTCGCTCGAATAATAGGCTGCCCAAGCAGAATTTGAAGGTTCTGCATATGGTTTTCCATTTCGGGCAGTTCGTCTTCTGTCGGCGTGTAAAGATAGTTGTATGGGCGCGGTTCTTTTTCGCGAAGCGCCAGTGCCAAGCAAACGCTATCCTTACCACCTGACAACCCCACCACATGTGCGACGCCGTTTTCATCCCTTAGGATCGGGTAATTATTGAATGAAACCGCTACTTGTTTCGGCTCTGTTTGCATCGGTTCAAAATCCTTACTAAACGTGAATTGTTTTCAGGGTGTTTCCGTCTTTGTCTTTGATGCGAACTTCCCGATCTGGAATGTCGTCATCTATTACAAACGGAAAGCCCATGAAGTGCTGGATCGGGTCTTTTGGTGGTGGAGCAACTTCTACACCCGCCTTCAATAAATGCCGTTTGGTGTCGTCACTGAGGGCCGCTTCGTGTGGGATGCCACCATACTTAGCCACCATTTCAGCATCTTGTGCCGCCCATTCCTCATTCATCTTTTTCATACTTTCGAGGATGCTGTCTTTCATATCCTCGGCTTGGGTGGATGTCATAGGAGCGATAGCTGTTCCGCCTGAGTGGCTATGAAGTAACGCGCTTGTAAGCCCCATCCGGTTCGCCCCGATAATTGCGATTGTTTTTGTGTTGTCTGACAAAGGCTTTCTCCTTCATTATCCGTATTCGTTTTCTGTCCATGCCTTCCAGTCGAAACCGCACTCACACGGCTCCACACCTTTGGACATATTGACTTGTTGATTAGGTGTTGCGCATTCAGGGCAAACAGGGACAGCGATTGTGATGCGGGTTCCCGGTGGAAAAAGGTTGCTGTCAATGTCTAGGCTTTCCTCAGTCCCACTGTCGCCCATATCGCCTTCACAGTGGGTTTCCCACATAGGCTTGATCTGATCGCAATCATCGCCCGAATAGCAGTTCGGTTTCTGAATGGCCCACATGATGGGATATCGTTTAATCTCTGTAGACACTTCTCAGGTCTCCTTACTCTTGCTCTAATCGGTCACGGATGGATTGGGCGATGCATTTTAGTTCTGCGCTCGCCGTTTCGTCCCAACTCTCGCCGCTTGCTGCATAGTGGCGAAGAAGAAAAAGGAGCGTGTGTGCTTGTTCTTCTTCTGACTTTCGAGCAATATCAAATCCGCTTTCCCGAAGAAGACCGGCTATATTACGGCATGTGAAATTTGGGCGGCCCAAAATGGATAGAAGGGCTGGTGTCATTTCTGACGGGATGGAAATTCTTCCTGTGGCGTCTGACAAAGGCTTTCTCCTTCATGGGAGAGAGCTAAGCCCTCTCCCGGTTAATTGTTTACAAATCAAGTTTCCGCACAGGGTTCTCTTTACCGAAAGAGCTTGTCTTTTCGATGTAACCCTGCGTGGTGGTGAACTGGTTGTGGCGTAGGTGATGCTGTATCCAGATTGGTGATGCGCCTTGCTTGGCTGCTTCTGAGGCGAACCCCCTGCGAAGCGAATGGCCTGCAATATTGTCGCAATCAATCCCCACAGCTTGCGCCATATCCTTTATTACTCTGGCAACGGTTGCCCCGCTGAGAGCCTTATCAGACGGTGTGTGTCCCATAGGCGAAGGAATGAGGGGGCGGAATATCGGGCCGTCATGGATGTGTGCGGCCTTTAGCCAGCTGTCGAGTGCGCGGATCGGGCATGTGTTTGTGTCTTTGCCCCAAGGGATGAAAACCGTTTGCCCTTCGCCGGTCTTGTCTGTTTTGGCTTGGCGGATCGTGACCTGCATTCCATCTTCGGTGAATTTCAAGTCTTTGCATTCCAACTTTGCCAATTCACCCCGACGAAGTGCGCCAGTAAATCCGATCAAGGTCATTGCTTTGTTACGCTTTGCAATCAAGGTATCAGGCAATGCCGAAATCATGCGTTTGATTTCATCCGTGGTCAGGGCATGTTTTTTCTTAGGTGGCTTCCCGTGTTCCCGTTTAAGACGCTTGAACATGTTGCGCGTTTCTTGGTTATCGACTGGGGACGGGTAACCACTATCCGCATGCATTCGATGAATAGCATTCTTGTGATGCTGGACCGTATCAACGCATTTCCCGGTTTCGATCAACCATTCGAAATATGCGCCTGCTGTCTCTGATGTCGCAGGCAATGCATCGCGTTGATACATTTCGCAGAATGTCGTGAACACACGGAAATCTGATTTGTATCCGTCCATTGTTGTATCAGAAATGGGCGTTTCGCCGTGTTTTTGCGCACGGTTAAGCAGGTCATTAAATGTTGTGCTTGTATGTAACATAACTGCCTCCTGTGTCTTCCTTTTGTCCTTACCGATGCTGGCGACGTTGATTTGCGGGTAGGCGAAATCAGTATCTAACCAAGCGACCCTTTCAATCTGTTGTGGTTGATATGTCGCCAGCATTGGGAAGGGGCCGCTATTGCGCGGCACCTAATTCTTTCATTGCTTCATAAATGCGTTTAAAGGCAGGCTGATTCTGCTTGAAGCAATTGTCCTTTGCAGCCTTGTTCAAAGCTGCAATATCTTTGATAGCTTCAACGTTTGGGGCGGCTTTAATAGCTTCGATAAATGCATCTGCAAAGCCTTCCCAGTCGGGGCCTTTTTCGCCAGAGGGGACGCCGATTGCAGGCGGTTCGTAATCTGCCGTTTGCTCATCTTTGATAACGCCGTCGTCGTCAATTGTGACAGCCTCTTCAAGTGCTGCCATTTTTGTTGATGCATTGACCACTTTGGCATTCTCAGGACCATAATGAGGCGCGTTTACGTCTTGCAATTCATCCGGGCTATAGACGCCAAGAGTTACATCAGGACAATGCAGGCGTGACCAGTACTTAGCAGCAAGATAAGCCAATTGCTGTGACGGGTCTGATTTCCATAAGGGGGAGTTGCGAGTGGTAACTTGCTTAAGTTTAAGGGGTTTAATACGAGGCTTGTCTTCACCTTTCAAGAAGCCAATAACTTTAACTTCCAGTTCGTCACCCTCGCCAGACCATTCGTAATCAAGGCGTTTAGAGAGCAGCCCGCTTGCATTTAAGGCCGCAACAACCAATTGAGCCTCGTAGCCTAACGTGCCATTAACGAGGTGCGTTTTTTGAGCTACTGCAAATGGATCCATACGCCAACGGAAAGCTTGAGAGATAACAGCAAAGCAATCACCTTCATTTCCTTGCAAGTGCTTGGGGATTGTGCTTTTACCGGAGGCCATAATTTTAGCCAGCTCTTGAACTTGGTTGAAACGCTCCATATCAAAATAAATCGCATCACCAAGAGGGGCGATTTGACCGCCTTCCGGCGTATCGAATTGTAAGATTTCAGCCTTTTCCTGAACGGTTACGGCTGTATGTTCTGTTTTACTCATAATGCCTCCTTAACTTCGGCAAGATAGGGTTTGGGTTTTTCAAGGATGCGAAGGGGGCGGGATGTTTTGCCTGCCTTGCATGTGGCAACGATCTCGTCATCAATTACGATATCGCGAGCGTTTCCGATGGCCTTGATGAGGAAATTGATTTGCGCTTCTTGGGTGGCTTCGGCTGCTCTCTTATCAAGGCGAGCCTGTTTAAGAATTTCTAAGCGCCGGCGAAATTCATTATCTTGCGTGAGGTCAATAGCGCCGCCATCGTCATCCGCATAAATCACCCTCAGAGCGCGATTTGTGCTTTCATGGCTATCCAATTCCGGCTCATGTTGGAGCTCGATGGATTGCCAGAACTTGCGGATCACATGTTCTATCGCTTGGATGATCCTCTCATTGCGTGGATATGTCCAAACCCGGAAATCCTCTCCACCGATCAGGGCAGCGATTGCGCCCCATGTCCGTCCCGTCATCCAGATTTGAGTTTGAAGCTGTATAAGGTGATGGAACGGGGGTTCTTCATTTTCCCACTTATCTCTAAAAGTGAGATAGCGAACATTCTTAAGCTCAAGAACACCGGGACCGTCTTCATGGTTAATTATTTCAGAGTCCAAGCTAGCACCAGCCTTTAACTCGGGGATACGCAGATAGCGGTGAACCTTTTGAATTTGCCAACCTGTTTTTTGGCGGCAAAGCTCCATGATAACTGGCTCCATAAGCTGTCCGATGTCTGCAAGACTGGCCTCGTTCTCTTCAATGGGAAAAGGAGCCGTTCCGTTGTAATGGTGCCAAATTGCATATTTGGATGGAAACCATTCAGGAAGTTCGCCGGGGAAATTTGGGAACAAACCTGCAACAATAGATGCGGTCACATCTTGATTGCGCAGCTCATGCCAGTGCTGACGGTCTTGCGGGATGATGGAAACTGCTTTCATGTGGCTCATAAGGGTAATCCCTTTTTTAGGAATACCCCTTTGACCCAAGCAAGCGCGTCTTCCGTGGTGGTTACGTGACCATTTGAAACACCAACATAGAAATCGCTGTCTTGATTTTCTTGTTGTCTAGTATTCGGTCTGTGATTTGAAAAACGGATTTTCTTTACCGTATCGCCATTTGTGACGAAGATGTATTTTGAAACTGTTGTTTTGGCCTGATATATCCAAACTTCTAACCCAAGTTTCTGGCAACTTTCGCCAAACATAACGTATTTTGGCTTACCGTATTTTGCCCACTTCCCACGATATGATAAATCGCGTTTTAAGCCTTCTGTGAGCTTATTCGCTTTCTTCGGTATCATAACTCTCTCCATTGAGAACCACTTACGGAGCCTGCCAGCTTTTTGTTGTTTCTCGGCATACTCGGGGAGGTGCCGACAGGCTGCGGAAATGGTTTTCGTTTTCAAGTCTGGTGCCGGAGGCGGGAATCGAACCAAAGGTGATCAACCTCGCTACCTTCCCCTTATCAAGGGGCCGCTCTGCCAATGAGCTACTCCGGGTTTAGTTTCTACCCGCTAACCCCGCACGGCCTGACCGGAACGGGGTTGTTTCAGGGAAGGTAGGGCACCGACCAGCCGCAGGGGTTTAAGCTTCGAGGGGAGCGCGGCTGGTCGGCTGAGGTGGCTTGCAATCACCTCGGGAGAGTTGCCCAAATGCGGATTTGGAGGGCATGAGGACCGCATAGGGGAACCGGGCAACTCACCGGAGGGGATTAGTGTTTTGACCTCGCAATTTCTGCCAACGTGTTACGGATCATTTGTTCGGCTTCTGGTAATCCGTGAATTTCCGCCAGTCGCTCAAAACGTGACCATGTGGTTGCGTGGCCTTTGAAATTCAAATGCACGGCTTCATAGACGCTTTTAATCGCCTCGTTTCGGTCAACGCCATCTGCGATGATATCCGCCAGAATCCCGTTCAAAGTGAGGTGTGCGTGGTTTTCAATGTCAAAGAAACCGAAGTTTCTGCGCACATGAAAGTCTTGGATACCTTCTTGCATTACATGGTCAATCATGGTGAACCCCTCCTATTCCGCCGCGTGTTTCAGTTCTTGCTTTGGGTTTTGCAAAGCGTGAAGATTGTTGACGGCCCGCTTCCAGTTCCAGAAGGCAAAGCGAATATCTTCAAGGTGATGATCTTCGACAGGCCAACCCAATTTTCTGAGCTTCCGAACTTGGCAAATCGCTTTGCGAAGTGCTTGGCGACGCGCAAGTTTCTCGTTTTTCCAAACCCATGCGTGATGGTTAAACGCCTCGGCTGTCATTGTCAGATAACTCGGGATCGGACCGTTAAATCTGTGTTCGAGAGTAACTTCCATTGCTCTGACCTCCGTTGCGTTGTTGATGGAGGTATTTATACTAAAACTATAATTAACGGTCAATAAAAAATTATATCAAAACTATAATTTATTTTAGCGGGCGGTCTGTTATTATTATTTTTCAATGAATTAAGGTGTGTAAGAACTTCTTAGGAGTGTGTGGTGAATAAGCTGAAAATCGCCAAAATGAGCGATATTGGGAAGGTTGAGGGAGATTATAAGGCGTTGTCTGAACAGCTTCGTGCCGAGTTTAAACGCCAGCATCCTAAGGCTGATCCGGTGAAGTTTGAAATTTTGGAAGTAACATTTAAGGAGAGAATGAAATGACGAGTTGGAAAGGGATTGAGAGAGTAAAGAATCCAGACCCTATGGAAAATGTTGTGCAGCTCTTTGATTGAGGTGGGTTATCTGTAAGTTCTGTTAGCGCTAATAATATCAATCCCTGTGCCTTCGAAGTCTTTATCATGAGTAACGAGAGTCATGTTGTGACAGGAGCATTCGGCTACAATAATCAGATCAGAGAAGTCTAGACTAGTTCTACCTAACTGATTTGCAAAAGCTTCATATTGGGCACACGTGTAATTCATCGGAATAATTTGGCAGTCGGCAATGAAGCTCTCAAGCCAGCCGCTTACGTACGTAGCATCTTCTTCGTAAGCCTGAGTTTGTCGATAATCTTTAAAGCTTCCCCGAAAGTTGCCGTTGTTTTTTTCCACGAAAAAATTTGTTTTTAATACGTGGTTTACAAATTCCGATATAATTGTTGGAGTAATATGAACGGTTCCGCCATCTTCAAGAATATGTTTATAAAGCTTTGAGTATTCTGTGGCTTCTGCTGAATATGGATTGCTATATGGACTCTGTATGTGGATCCAAACATTGGTGTCAAAAATATAGTCGCCGTCAAAATCTAATTCTTCCAGGCAGTCAATCACATACAATTCAGCCATTAAGAATCGTCCATGGCCTTACGCGTGGCCGTGTCAAATTGTTCTTTGTTCGCGAAATACCTTTTCGCACGCTCAATAACCTTAACTAACGCGGCTTGGGAGATCGGTTCCATTTCTTCGAACTTAATACTTTGGCGTATCTTATCTTCTGAATACTCGTTATAAAGTTGACCGATTGCCGCATTCAAAAAGGCGGTCGTGATTCTTTTTACTCCATGGAATGAAATGATAACGATTTTACCGTCATCAATTGAGGTTGAAATTTTGCTGTAGACATTTTGCCCATCGACAGTGTCAACGCAAAATTTGCTACCTATAAATTCTGTCAATGTAAGTTTCATGTTTATATTCTTTACAACATTGAATTTGGATCTTGAAGTTCGCTCGTTAGAAAATAAACTGACTTGTCTGCTGTGTTGAATTCAATGTTAATATAGGTCCCAACAAAAGGAATATGCAATTCCTCATATGATGTACCATTTTGTGATAGATTCCAATAGCCAGTATCAGAATAGATTGTCAGCTCTCCTTTATTCTTAAAAATGAACTCTTGAAGAAGAGTAAGTCCTATTCCACCGGGTATATCGCCAGATCGAGTAGTATGATCTTTTTGAACAGCCCAAGATATAGCTTCGTTAGCTGATAACTCCTTACCCAAGTATCTTGCAACATTTTCTCTAATTCCGACGCCTGCATCAACGATTGTAAAATCCAGTGAATTCTTGGATGGATAAAACTGCCCGCAGCAAGTGACGCCTACCGTTGATTTTGAGTGAATGGATGCATTGTTGAATAGTTCATCTAATGCCTCATCAATTTTTTGCCTAACCCCTTGCGACATTGACGGGATTTTCTTTTTGTCTAATTCTACTGATGTGTATTCGGAAAATTCTTTCGACTGATTTAACGCGAAAGTGCGTAATGGTATGGATGTGTTATATTTATCATACGCCCCTTGAGCTGGAAAAAATCCATTTCTTCTTAACACATTAAGGACATTAGGCTTTAGGCCTTCGAAGTAAATTTCCCCTCCCGATAAGTATAACTTGTTGATAATTGTCATCATTGCTGCAGCTAAATGTGCATCAACCCAAGAAACTAAATGGCAATCGACTACAATTTTTTTCCCTTTGTTCCTGTCTACTGCAGCCATAAAAGACGCCAATGACAATAAGCCAGCTTTATTTCCTTTGAGATTACTGAGGGTTATATCAATTCTTTCCATATCCACATCTCAAAAACATCATTCAGCACATACTTGGTGTATCAAAACCCAGGCTCAGGCATAAACCCGGTATAGACCACGCCTGAAATATTCAAATCATCCGATCCTGCAAAATCCAACTCATCCCCATTTCCGTTGGGAATCGATATTGGCCTGTATTGCGGATTGTGTGAACGCGGCATTAAAAGCCAGCGTTTGTTCTCTGTATCGTGGAATAATTCTTTAACAGTGGCCTCAAACTGGTCGCTGTACTGGTCACGGCGATGGACAATGACGCGTTTACCATGTGTCAAAGCTCCGTGATAGGCCATGAGCTTTACGACAACCAAGTTATAGCCCTCTGGATATACTTGATCCATAGAATCACCGCGAACCTTCAAGATGTAGAAATCTTCCGGCTTATAGCCGCCCGGTGTCGGGAATGGAATACGTTCCCAGTCTCCGTCTTCTTGTAAGGCAGGTTGGAAGACGCCTGCTTGGACGGAACCTACTACAGGGATTAAAGGAAGCGGGGCGTGTTCGAAAGAGGATTGAGAAAGACTTAGAGTGCTTTGGTTGCCAGAAATTAACCACTCTGCTGAAACCCCAAGAGCCTTCGCAATAATGTTGTATTTGGCTGATGCGGGCGTGTTTCTACCTTTCTCCCAATGAGAGACTGCGGCAGTTGTAACTTTGCTTTCTTCGGTGCTGCACAGCTCTGCAAGTGCGCCTTGCGATAGGCCCTTTGCCTTGCGAGCATCCCGAATTCTATCTCCAATATCATTCATGCAGTTATTGTCTATAGTGTAACTATAATCATCAATCATAGTTTTGATATAATTCAATATTGACTAAGTTATAGTTTTAATATAATTTTCCTTATTATGGATAAAGCAATGGAGCGCGCATTTAAGATAGTTGGCAGTCGTGCGGCTATGGCGCGAGAACTTAATCTTTCTCAATCAGCTTGTTATCAATGGGAAAAATGCCCTCCTGAACGGGTTTTGGATATCGAAAACCTCACTCAACAGGCTGGGGAGATCGTCACACGTTATGAACTTCGCCCCGACATTTTTGGCAAGTCACCTCCATCGGCAGCGGAATAACCCTTTCCCCGCGATCAATCGCCTCGGCCCGCTCTAAGAGCCAAGCCGAGGGATCAGCGCCGACGAAAGGAAAAGCGGTTTGTGGGTAAGTTTTTTCCATGAACCTGATTGTGAATGAAGGCCGTCAATCGGTCTTGTGAAATAGGCTACAGGGAACGAGACAACTATGGTCAAGGTCCAAAAGGCATTTTCAGTAGAGCGCGCAATACATAGCGTCCTTGCTGAATTTGATGAACACGAAATCAAGCAAATCACAGGCAAGAGTATTTCCCTTGTTCGTAAGTGGGCTGATGAAGATTGTGATTACAATCATTTCCCGTGGGAGCAGGCCGTTAATCTTGCGGCGGCATTGCTTGCCCAAGGCAAACAAGAACGTTTCACAGAAGCCTTCCGAAACGCCCTTTCCCGAAAAGTTGAACAATGTGGCGGTGCGCCAACACATACGCCGGTCCACCCAAGCGAACGCTTGATCGATCTTATGAAAGAGGTGGGCGATGTCGCTGCATGCGTCCGCGCTGCAACCGACCCTAAAAGTCCCGCAGGCCAAAACATGAGCCTTGCAGAACGCAATGAAGTCACAAAAGAGCTTTTGGAGGTTCGGGATGTAATCGACGCCGCATTGAGAGATATGGAGTTTTGACCAATGCCCAGAGCACACATGACCGACAAACACGTAGCCGTCCTTATCCGCATGCACAAAGCAGGCGCAACGGTTGGTGAAATATCACAAAAGATCGGTTTCTCCTGCGATGCAATTCGCAGCCGCCTGACCCGCATGAGCCTTAAGCCCAACAAGAATAGCGGTGGCAGACAGATGACCGCCAGTTTTTACGAAAACAAGCAGGCTTTAGAGCGTTCGACAAACACACTCGAACGGTTAGCCCGCCGTAATCGTGCAACAGTAGAACGCTTGATGAGGTTGCCATGACAAACGCTTATCACAAGCTCGTTGCTGAACAATTGGCAGAAGTCCAAGACGCGCAACGTAGGCACAATCCAACGGCTCACCTGATTGAGCGTAACCGCAAAAATCGGCATGCCGAACTGTTTAAAGAGAACCGCTTTTCCTGTTTTAAAATTTCTGTGAAACGCGCCCTTAAGTGGCTGAAAGGTGGGGTGTGATGGAAGCTGTGAAACAAGAGATTGTCCGACCGTTTGATGACCATTACCCGACCGACCCGGAACCTGTTCGCGCCCTGTTGAGCGTTGAATCCTTTTCCGGTGGTGTTTGGGAATGTGCGGCTGGCGATGGTGCTATGGCGGCAACCTTACGTGAGGCTGGTCACACGGTTCGAGCAACCACTATGTATGAAGGTCGCCATGACCGGGACTTTCCAAAACATAAAGTGGTTGGCGGTGTTGACTTTCTAACGGAAACAGAAACCAAACACCCGAACATTGTGACAAATCCGCCTTATGGGAAGCTCAACGGCAAGACTGACCGAAAAGCAGCAGAGAAGTTTATCCGTCATGCCCTAAGTCTTAATCCGCACAAGGTCGCAATGTTGCTGCCTATGCAGTTTTGGGGCGGACAGGACCGAATGAACGGGTTGCACAAAGAATTGCGTCCGTCTCGTATTTGGCAATTTGCGGACCGTATCAAGTTTTACCCGGCAGGGATCGACAAAACAGACCTTAACACGCCTGCGCATTATTTCGGCTGGTTTGTTTGGGATCTCCCTTTGTCCGGTGCGTGGCCTTCTATCGGCCTGCTCAATTCGAAAGATTTTACAATCCCGGCTCTCCCTAACCGGTGAGCATAACTCGCCGGGGACTGCTCGACGTGGTTCCCGGCATTTTTTTATGGAGTAGTTTTTATGTCTGATGAAAATGAAGAAATCACAGGTGTTCTTGAAGAAGTGACCAGTGAGACGAGTGGCCTTGTTGCTGAACGTTTATCTGGCAGTGTCACAAACTTCATTGTGGACCGTTTGCGTCATTTGCCTAAGCCTTATGCGATGATGAGCGAAAGCGAACAGCAAGACATCATTGAAGATGCGGTAACGGCAGGAAACGCCTTTGTGCGTGATGTTGTTAAGCTGATTGCTGCCAATGGTCGCCCGACAATTTCCGCCATTGTGGAAAAGGTGGAATTTAAAGATGGCATGAAGGCTCACTTGAAAATGTCTAAGTTCTGTGAGTTGCGTCACGCTCTTGCGGATGCCCAAGGCCAGAACGTTCTAATCGTGGTCGCGGATCCTGACAGTTATATCGGCGGTGATAATCCGACGCCTGACCCTGACCAGCCCGGTTTACCAGGAACGGACGATGATGGTCCTATCTTTGACAATACGCCCAACGGGCAAGACGTCGCGGCGGAGTGACGGGCATGGCTATTCTCGCCTTGGATATCGCTACAAAAACCGGATGGGCTGTGTCAGTTAAAAACGGTTCTGTGCAAAGTGGTCGGCTCACCCTTAAAAAAGGTGAGCGCCAAGGCGAGAGGCTATGCCAATTCCGCAAGTTCTTATCTGAACTGAAATACCGCCTTGATATGAGAGGCGATCCTTTAACAGCGGTTACTTTTGAGCATGCTTTCCGACAACAAGGTCACGCAAGCGAGTTGTTTCATAACTTGGCTGGCGTTTTGATGCAGTGGTGTGAACATCACGACATTGCGTACTCAAAAGTAAATGTTGCCACCATTAAAAAATCAGCAACAGGCTCAGGTAAAGCCACAAAAGAAGACATGGTAAAAGCAGCGAAAAAACGTGGGTTTGATGTTCTCGACGATAACGAAGCTGACGCGATCCATTTGTTGCTGTTGCAAATAGGAGCTGCGAAAGCATGAGTATATCTGCAAACTTGACATATATTTCTTTCGGGCGTACCGTTGTGGGTGAGCGTAAGAACTCACACACTAGCGGAAACCGCACCCGTAAGACATGCGGTATTTTTGCGCCTGCTTTATGGCGGGAGGGCAGCGAATATAAGACCGATGGAGCCCTTAATTGGGAGCCCCGCCCTCTTCGGGGGGAGGCACTCGGAAATAAGCTCGCCCGATCTAGTGTAGGGTTCTTAACCTCCCGCCGCCAGCGGGTCGTAAGAAATCCTCTGGTTGCGGTTGTTTCAACAGCCAACACTAGGGGCTTTGTTATGACCAAACGCACATCACAGGACGAGTCTGTCCGCTTATCAAATTTCCGCAGTTATCAGCAAGACGACAAGGTGTTCATCTTTAACAAAGATGGGGCACTTTATGCTGTTTATACGCTTGTCGGTACCGATACAGATTTCCACAAGAAGGAGGTGCTGCAATGACAGTCCTCCAACTTCTCCAGCAAGATTTATTACGCGCCGCAGTGCGCTTTGACGAAAACCCTACGGACGAGAACCGACGTGTCCTTGATCGTTGTAGGAAAGTGTTTTTAGGCATGTTTTGTGACTTGAAAGGTTATGAGTGATGGCATCTCCAATCGAATTAATCCTAAATGTTGATTTTACGGTGATCAAAGCGATTAACGACCGGATCGTCATCATTCAAACAGATAATAACGGCGATGAGCATATGGTCGATATACCGCGTCCAATGCTTGGTGCGTTTATTAGAAAGCTCCGCAAAGTGACGGAGGCGGAACAATGAGGGATTACGGCAAGATCGGTACGAAGTTTTGGTCATGGGCAAGACGCGGCAAATTGTCCGACGATGAAAAAATTTTGATCATGTACTTATTGAGTGGGCCAAACACAAATTCGATTGGATGTTTCGAATTGTTAGAAGGGTACGTCTCTGCGGATTTGTCATGGCCTTCTGAAAGGGTTGCTCAAACCCTTTCTAAGCTGTTTGATAGAGGGTTTATAAAGTATTGCCCAGAAACTGAATTTGTATTTATTTGCAATTTCTTAGAGCATAATATGCCAGAAAACGAGAATGTAGTCAAAAGCATGATCAAGCTTTTAGAAAGCATCCCTAAAGGCTTTTTGTTTTGGGAGGATTTATTCGTTAGCTTTAAGCCGCTAATAAATCGTTACCCAAACCCTTTTAAAACTGTTTCAGAAAGGTTACCGCAACCCTTTCGAAATCCAGAACCAGAACCAGAACCAGAACCAGAACCAGAACCAGAAGGCCCTTCAAATTTGTTTTCTGGCGATCTGGATATCGCGTTTAGCTGTTTCCAAAACCTTGCAGACAGAACGGCAATTCCGAAAGTTCGGAGCTTAACGGGCAATCGAAACAGCAAACTAAAATCCATTTTGATGAAGCATTCTCTCGGGGCATGGAAGGAAGCCCTGCAAAAGGTTGAAAAATCACCATTTTGCCTTGGGGAGAATGATAGAAAATGGACTGTGGACTTTGACTTTTTGACGAACGAAAACAGCTTCTTGAAAGTTTTGGAAGGGAAATATGATCCTCCAGCGAAGCCCAAGAAAAAAGGCCGAATGGTATGAGCGGGGCAACTCAAGAAATCCTTGAACTCGTGAACCGGACATTGCAGCCAAATGCCTTAAATGTTGCGGATTATGAGGATGACGCAAGGCATAGCGCACATGGCTTGAAGACGGGCTTTGAAACTGTTCTGACTGGGTTCTACCGCAGAGGTGAGAGCGAAGAAATTATCATCCCACGCAAGGCGATTACATTTTTTGTCGGAAAATCAGGCGGTGGGAAAACGACGGGCATGCTGAATTTTGCTTGGCGCTTAGTCAAAAATGGTTACCGTGGAGCGTTCTTGAGCCTTGAGGAGCCGGGCGTTGATCTCTTCGCCAAGACGATGGCGTTGTGTAGCCGTGCCGAATTTGAAGAGGCGGCAATGTGGGATGATTTTAACACTTGCAAAAAGGTTCTTGGGCGTGGTTTTGAAACATGGCGGCACGCGGACAAATTCAAGGCGTTGCTGGGGGATAATCTACGTTTTATCGATGCAACACGATATATCGGCGGGGATATTCTCAGCCCGTCGCGCCTCCAAGACCCACGATTTTTAAATGAATTTCTGAAAGCTGCCCGCCTTCGAGATGATCGTAATGTGTTTGATTTCATTATGATCGATTACGCGCAGCTCATGGATACGGGCGAGAATAAACAATCTCTGGCGCTGATGATGAAAACTGTTTCGCATGCCTTGCGCGCTGTGGTTGGGGCTAATCCTAAAACCGCTCTGATTGTCGGTGCTCAGCTTAATCGACAGGCGGCATTTATTGATTTTGAAGATTGGCAAAAAGAGCATATCGCCGAGGGTTCCGATCTTGAGAAAGCTGCAAACTCTGTCTTTGCCTTCGGACTGAAAAGTTTTGGTGATCGCTCGATGATGGCTGTGCGTTGCCTTAAAAATCGCGGAGGTAATCCTATGATGCAGAGTACGCACGACTGTGATCTTAGGTTTTATTACATTGATGAAAGGGGAAACCATGACCCAGACGCAATGGGGTAAACCTGCGTTATCCTGCCGCAACTCATGTATAGACCAGATAGTGGTCACGGATCGCATTAAATCGGCTATGCAGGATCATTTCGGATGTGAGTATCATTACACAAGTAAAGAAAATTTCTATCACGACCTCAGTATTGTCCTCAACCGGATCAATGATGTCATTGAGATAATTTCTCTTGATTTTTCCATATCGAAAAGTGCTGCGAGAGCAATGGTCGGGATCCTTTGCCATGACTGGTACGAGGTAACAATCAAGAGGGAGGCACAAAAATTCAAAGACCGCCTTTCCTGTTCTGGCGCATGGGGCAGCAACGTATGACGGTTGAAGAAGCTCTCAGTGAGGCAAGGAAAGTAATGGGAGATTTTGGCACATGGGAGCCCGGTGCTTACACCCCAGCCCGTTGCGCGTTTCACAACCACTTAGGCAAACCGGATCAGGCGAGGCTTTACGCTTGGATCGAGAAGGAAAAAGACCTTGGGCGGTGCCATAGCGAGCAGTTGCCGAGGAAATTTAGCGAGGCGGCATAAGCCGTTAACCATTTTAAACCCCTTGCACGTTCGTCGGGCGGGTCAAAGGGGGAGGAGAGAATTTGATGGAAATCATGGAGCAAAAAATGCAAGAGCAGATTGAGGGCGCGATTATGAAAGATAGTGCTGGCGTCTGCGAAACTTGCAACGGCGATGGCTATTTAGTCGAGGTTTACACGCACCCGGAATGTTGCGGCAATTCAGAAACTGGGGAATGCGGATCTTCTGGATGTAACGGCCCTCAGCCTGTTGAGGAGCCTACGCAGGTTGAATGTAGAGATTGCTACGGGACGGGCGCCAAGACCGATTTTCTGGATAAAATTAAGAAAATCGCACTTGAGCAAAAACATAGTTACGAAGCTGCTGTCGCAATACCACCGCGAGGCCTTTGGTGTAAGGATGATTATGCGGTTAGAGTTGATCACGATCAAATACTGCAAATCATCGAAAACATCACTGAACTTCGGGAAAAAGTTGAAAACCTAGAAGCCTTCGCGCAGTTCATCATCGACGGCTATGCGAACCATGACCTCAACCATGTTGATTTCCGCGTTGGGGCTTACAAGAACGATCTTCACGCATTGGATCAAGAAGCTCCGGAGGAGAAAATGGCGCGTGATTTAGGGTTGTTGCCGGAGCTGGAAAGGAAGTTGTGATAGACGTAATGGACGACCTCTATGAAGGCAAGAGAAATTAAATCGCGGTGAAAATTTTCTGGCGATTTTTAGGAGATCAAAATGATTACAACAAGTGAAAGACTAGATGATCTGATTCGAGAACTTAGAAAGAGGGGCGACTTGCAAGATTTAGATATTGAAGCAATCGAACTCGCTGTATGTGAGATGGGATTGCTGAGCAATGTGTTAGACACCATTTCAAGGAATGAGGACTCTGACCCGTTAATTGACAGGTCTTTGGCTAAGAAAGCATTAGAAGCGCGAAAAATATGGTGGCCTGAAAAGCCCGTAAAAAAAGGAAGAAAATACCCTAGCCCATATAGTTTTATTAACAGCTCTGAAACCGATGTGGTGGAATGGAAAAAAAGAAACCCTGCCGGATAAACCGAACAGGGCTCTTGTCTTCCTGAACAGGATAACGGGCTATGGCTTCACAAACAAGACCGGGCTCGCCCCTTCAATTGTATCCGTCTTAATCGACCCGTCTGGAAACTCCATGCTGCAAATTCCCGTTCTAAAGGTCGTTGATAGGTGGCAAAGGTGCATCGTGTGGGTTGATGTGCGAACAATGCTTAAACGGCCCATAGCATCGGGAGAAACGGATTTAACGGGCAACGAAACGATGAGAGCCCCCCTGATTAAGGGTGCTTCCTTCACATGATAGGCCACAGCATCTTGCGGGAGGGGTGGCAGCTCTGCGGAAATATTTTCCGGTGTAACGTCTGTAACGCGCCCATTCTTTTCGATGGTGCCAACAAGCTGGATTTGCTGCACGGGTGGTGGTGTTACGGGGATGCCGATTTGCCTGAGTAGCTCATCAACAGACCATTCAAGGTACTGCGCGGCTATAGGAATCTCATTTAGCTGGAGCTTTCGCTTTCCGTGCTTAAGCATCAAAGTGATATTGGCTTTATCGACGTTTATCGCACGTCCAAAGCCTGCTTGATCTTTACCATGCAGCTCCTTGAGCCGCTGGCGGATCGCTTCATAATTCAACATTGGTCAACGCCTTTGTTTTAGTTTTTTACAACTTTCACCCTCTTTGGGGCATTGTCAATCGCAACAATGATGGGTATATTCACAACTGTCAACGCCGACGAAGATGTGGTTTTCGTCAGACAAAACAACTCAACCCTTAACTTTCTTCGGATTGTTGAGGGTTTCTTTTTTGTTCGATAGTTGGTATTTTAACAACTCACGGATTGTTTTTGTTGTCCAAAATTGTGCAGGAAATGGATGAGCGAGATCACGGAAAAGAAAAAAGAGAAGTTCTTTAAGGTGCTATCGACTGGTGCCAGCGTGACGAAAGCTGCTCGGCTGGCGAGGATTTCCCGCGCCTATGTCTATGTCTTGCGTGAAACGGATGTGGAATTCGCAAAGCTTTGGGATGAGGCAATCGAAGAGGGCACGGACACATTAGAGGACACAGCCCTAAAGTTTGCCAATAAGGGTGACAGCTCCCTTATCAAGTTTCTGCTTGGGGCGCGTCGCCCTGAGCTGTACCGGGAACGCAAGGACATTAATCTGAGCGGCTCGCTTTGCTTTGCTGATTTGCTTGATGATCTGGAAGGGGCTGCTAATGGCTCTAAATCTGACAGTTGAGCAAAAAAAGAAGCTGTTCGCGCTTCGAGATGATTATAAATTTTTTGCAAAGTCTTGCCTGCGTATTCGCACAAAATCGGGCCTTGTTGTCCCTTTTTCGTTAAATAAAGCGCAGCAATATATTCACGATAAACTTGAAGGTCAGCGGAACAAAAAGGGGAGTGTTCGCGCACTTATCCTTAAGGGGCGGCAACAGGGTTGCTCCACATACGTTGAGGGGCGGTTCTTTTGGAGAACGTTTGTCAGTAAAGGGCTGCGGGCCTTTATTTTGTCGCATGAGGCAGATAGTGCGGCAGCATTGTTCACAATGGCAAAACGCTATTATGAAGAATGCCCAGCCCCTTTACGGCCTCGCGCATCGACTTCAAACAAACAAGAGCTCGTATTTGCGGACAATGATTGCTCGTACCGTGTTGCCACCGCCGGGAACGAAGGTGCAGGGCGTGGCGAAACGATCCAACTTTTCCACGGCTCAGAGGTTGCCTTTTGGAAGAATGGCGAAGAGATTGCAGCCGGTGCATTGCAAGCCGTACCAAATGAGCCG
This sequence comes from Terasakiella sp., assembly GCA_965230775.1. GTDB lineage: Bacteria > Pseudomonadota > Alphaproteobacteria > Rhodospirillales > Terasakiellaceae > Terasakiella. Next base: position 1,217,034 of record CBDDLQ010000006.1, on the reverse strand, counting down.
GGAACGGAGATTATTCTTGAATCTACGGCGAACGGCATGGGGAATTATTTCCACCAGCAATGGAAGTTGGCAGAGAAAGGCGACAGTGCATTTATTGCAATCTTTGTCCCTTGGTTCTGGCAAGATGAATACTCTATGCAGGCTCCTGAGGATTTTAGCCTCACGCCTGATGAAGTCGATTATCAAACAGTGCATGGCGTTAGTCTTGAGCATATGGTTTGGAGGCGCTTCAAGGTCGCTGAACTGGGTATAAATAAATTCCGGCAGGAATACCCGGCAACAGCAGCGGAGGCGTTTGAGACCTCGGCGGAAGATGCCATGATGCCGCCTGAGATTATTATGAAGGCGCGTAAAGGTGTTGTGCAGCGTCCTTATGGTCCGTTGATTGGCGGGCTTGACCCTGCTGGCGATGGCATTAAGGGGGATCGGACGGTTATTGCCATTCGCCAAGGTCGCCAGTTTCACAAGTATTCTGTCAAGCGTGGGCTTGATACTATGGAGGTCGTTGGGTGGGCAGGTCGTATCTTCAAAGAGTGGGGATTGCAAAAGCTTTTTATAGACAATATCGGCATTGGCGCAGGCGTTTATGACCGTATGCGAGAGCTTGGCTATGATGTGACCAACGTGAATGCGGGTGTGGTGGCTGATAATGAGCGCAAGTATGTCAACAAGCGTGCGGAAATGTGGGGCGAGCTTGCGGACTGGCTGCATGATAGCCCTGTTTCCATCCCTGATGAAGATGAAGTGCAAGCCGATCTTACAACGGCAATCCGGCTTTATGACAGCAATTCGCGCTTTAAGCTTCTAGGTAAAAAAGAGATCAGAAAGCAATTCGGTTTCTCTCCTGATATTGGCGAGGCGCTCGCCTTAACGTTTGCCTACCCCGTCGCCTTTGACCATGAGGGCAACTTCGCCAACGAAGACGTTGAAACAGAAAATTTTGAAAACAGCAACCCTTGGATGAGAGGTTAAAATATGTGCATGAGCAAACCTAGCACGCCGACACCGCCCGCACCGCCGCCCGCACCGCCCGAGCCGCCGAAAGACACAAACCCGGAAGTGAAGCAGGCGCGTGATGATGAAAAGAAACGCCTGCAAATGATGGCGGGCCGCTCTTCAACAATCGCCACCAGTGCCCGAGGCCTGCAGTCTCAGGCGACTACTTTGAAAAAGAAGTTGGGGGAATAAACAATGAAACCGCCAAGCGGAATTAAGAGACACGTTAAACGGAATGATAAGCTGATTTCTCTCTATGGTCCGCATAAGGCGATGTGGAAAGATTTAGCAGAGTACTGCATGCCGTTTCGCGGGAACTTTGTGGGCGGTGAGAACCAAGCAACCCGTCGCAATACAAAGAACTTGAACAACACAGCCTTGCTCGCCGTGCGTATTATGGCCTCAGGTATGCGGGCAGGCATGACCGACCCGTCGCGCCCTTGGTTCCGTTTAATGCCAAGTGACCCTGACATGCGGAAGTACGAGCCGGTTAAAAAATACTTGTGGACCGTCGAGCAGGCCATGTTTGATATCTTCAATAAGACAGGCCTCTATCGCAACCTTCATGCTGTTTACACCGAACTCGCGGTGTTTGGGACATCTGTTATGATGCAGTTTGACAGTTTTGATAATGTTACTCGGTTCAACACGCTTACGGCTGGTGATTATCGGATTGCGGTTGACCATGAAGGTAAAGTCAACACCCTTTATCGTGATGCTGATTTAACTGTTGAGCAGGCCGTTGGCTTTTATGGTCTTGATAAAGTATCTGCAACCGTCAAGCGGATGTACGACAATGGGGATTATGACGAGAACGTTAAAATCATCCACGCGGTTGAGCCGAACAGAAACCGGAACAAGCAAAGCAAGCTATCCAAACACAAGGCGTTTTCATCGGTGCATTTCGAAGCAGAAAGCAACGATAGTAAATACCTGCGCCAATCCGGGTTTGATCGTTTCCCGGCTTATGGCCCGCGTTGGGAGGTTGTCGGGACAAAAGATGTCTATGGCGTTGCGCCAAGTTTTTACGCCCTAGGCGATGCTGCTGCATTACAAGGTAAGGAGCTTGAGAAAGATAAGGGGCTTATCAAATCTTTAAACCCACCCTTAAAAGCCAGCGGTGGCTTAAAGAAAGCTCGTATATCCGGCATACCCGGCAAGGTGAGTTATCTTTCAGATGGTGCGGGTAAGGACATTTTAGAACCGATCTATCAGGTTTCGCCGGAAATGGCAGGTATCATCAACGATATTATGCGAACAGAGGACCGGATCAGAGAGGCCTTTTACGTCAATCTGTTTATGATGATGTTGTCTTCTGATCGTCGCCAGATTACTGCAACGGAAGTGGTGGAGCGACACGAGGAAAAGCTGACTATGCTTGGTCCGGTTCTGACGCAATTTCGCGATGATCTTCTTGAGCCTTTGATTGACAATACCTTTGCCCGCATGTTGGCGGCTGGAATCTTGCCGCCGCCACCGCCAGAATTGGCAGGACAGGAATTAGAACTGGATTTAATCTCTGTTCTGGCAATGGCACAGAAGCAGGTCGAAATCGAGACGATTGAGGACACATTGCAGTTTGCGGGCACCGTGGCACAACTCAACCCGAATATTCTTGATCGTATTAACGTTGACGGAGCTATTGATCGCTTTGGCGAGCTGCGCAATGTTCCCCCAGGTATCATCACACCAATGGAAGAAGCGCAGGCCCAACGTGATGCAAAAGCACAAGCCGAGCAAATGCAAGCCTTACAGGCGCAAGCTGGTCAAGCTATTGAAGGGGCAAAGATGCTTTCTGAAACATCAACGGGCGGCGGAAACCTGCTTGATGCTGCATTGGGAGGTATGAAAATCTGATGGACCTGTACGAAAAGGAGGAAATCGAGGCCGAAGAACAAAGGCGGCTTGAAGCTGAAAATCAGCAAAAGAATTTCAATGATCTGCGAGTTGTGATAAATACAACTGGTGGAAGGCGCTATATTTGGAGACTGCTTGAACGCTTTCATTTCCTTGATGCGCGTAACGCAGTGCAGACAGAACATAGTGAACTCTTTATATTTGAAGGTATGCGAAGCTGTGCAACGGATATTTTTAATGATGTGATGGAATTGAGCGCGCACGATCAAAAGAATTACTTTGCACAGATGGTTGTAGAAAATCAAACTTTAGGAAACTCTGACGATGAAGACGATGACAAAACCGATTGATGATTATGACCCACGTTGGCCTGAGTGGAATGCCATGAACCCGAGCGAACTGCGTTCCGTTGGTGCCGATGTCCCTGATGGTGACGACGGTGGCGATGAACCGGCAGCGGAAGAAGGTGGCGAAGCGCCCGCCGATGGTGGCGCGGCAGAAGCCCTCACCGAAGAAAAGCCAGCCGAGGGAGACGCTCCCAAGGGCGAAGATGAAGACGACGGCGACAAGGCTGATGGCTACCCTGAAAAGGGCTATGAAGATTTCAGTATGCCTGAGGGCATGGAACTGGACAAAGACGCCCTTGCAGCGGTCGAGCCATTCCTGAAAGACAACAACATGAGCCAAGCAAAGGCGCAGCAGCTTGTTGATGTCTATGCGGGTCTTGTCCAGAAGCAACAAGAAGCGGTTGTTTCTCAGTGGAATGAAACGCAAACAAAGTGGACGGAAGAGTCCACGAAGGCTGGTTTGTTTGAAGGCGAGGCTCAGGCCTCCATCAAGGCTGGTTTTGACGCCTACGAAGGCGGCACAGAATTTCAGGAAGTTCTCGGGCAGTACTTCCTCGACAAGAATCCATCGGTGCGCAAGTTCCTGCATGCCGTTGGTAAGTCGGTTCAAGATGATACCGACACACCAACCCCGGAAGGTAGTGCTGACGACAACAGTGAAGAGGCGCGCCTCCGTAAACGTTACCCATCCATGTACCCAGATAAATAGGAGTAATTTTTCATGGAAATTGGACATCGAAATCCTACGCTTGCGGATTGGGCAAAGCGCAAGGACCCGGACGGAAACGTCTCTGAAATTGTAGAGGTTCTGTCTGAAACTAACGAAATGCTTGAGGATATGGTTGTCATGGAAGGCAACCTTGAAGTTGGGCATCGCACAGTGGTGCGGAACACGTTGCCAGATGTTTACTGGCGTCGTCTGAACAAAGGTATTCCGACCTCCAAATCGAAAACCACTCAAGTCACCGAACCTGCTGCAATCGCGGAAGGTCGTAACCAGCTTGATATCGAAATGGCGCGCTTGTCCGGCAATGGCCCGGCGTTCCGTAAGTCGGAAGACAATGCCTTTGTTGAAAGCTTCAACCAGAAAATTAGCTCCACGCTGTTCTATGGTAACGAAGCAAGCACTCAAGAAGGCTTCACAGGCTTCATGCCGCGCTATGGCGATTTGTCAGCCGGTAACTCTGACCAGATTATCGATGCTGGCGGCGTCGGTTCTGACAACTGCTCTATCCTGCTGGTTGGGTGGGATGAGTCCAAGGTGTTCTCGTTCTTCCCGAAAGGCACAAAAGCTGGTCTGGAAAGCCGTGACCTTGGCGAGCAAACCGTCAAAGATGACGATGGTAACGAATATCAAGCGTTCGTTTCCCTCTACACTTGGCGTCTCGGTCTTGCTGTGCGTGATCCGCGCTATGTAGTTCGTGCTTGCAACATCGATTACTCAGAAGTCGTTGCCGGTAATGTTGATCTCATCAGTCTGATGACCGAAATGAGCGAAACCTTGCACAGCATGTCAGGGCGTCCACGCTACTACATGCCTCGTAAGTTGCGCACTCACCTGCGCAACCAAATCACTAACAAGGCGAAAACACTTACTATGGATGAAGTCGGCGGCAAGCGTGTTCTTGCATTCGATGACATTCCGGTTCGCCGTTCCGATTCACTGCTTCTGACCGAAGCGCGTGTCGTATAAGGGAGAATGATCCATGTATATTGATCACGAACTCGTAATGTCGGACAGCCAAGCCATTACGGCTGATGCTGTATCGACAAACGTCTTGAATGTCGGGGCTGATATCGGTCCCGGAGAGCCTATTAATGTTGAGGTTAAGGTTGTCGAAGACTTTGCCACTTGCACCAGCCTGACGGTTGATCTGCAAACGGCAACTGATGCGGCCTTCACAACGCCCGTGACGTTGCAGTCCTCAACGATCCTGCTTGCCGATCTGGTAGCAGGTAAACGCTTCCCATTTTCCACGGTGCCGGAAGGTACTCTCGGTTTCATCCGCATGAATTACGTTGTCAATGGCGCTGATGCGACCGCTGGCAAAGTTTTTGCTGCCCTCGTTTCTGATCGCAAGGAGGGTTAATCCATGTTTAGCGTTGTAGCTACTGCACAAGGCCAATATGGCGGCGTTCTGCGCGATGTAGGTGAAAAATTCCAAATCCGTGCGGTCGAGGATTTCTCGGTCAAGTGGATGAACACCAAAGACCAGAAACTCCTTGATGCTCTGGAAGAGATGAAAGGCTCTGAGCCTGTTTCTGATGATTTCGATGTTGCCGATCTAGCAGCCGAAAACGAGAAGCTCGCTCAGGCTGTCTCTGAGCAGGCCGCACAGGTTGAAACTCTCCAAAAAGAGAAAATCGATCTAGCAGCCGAAAACGAGAAGCTGAAAAAGCAGCTCACTGCCCAAAAAGGCGAAGTGACCAAGTTGCAAAACCAGCTTGCCGCCAAAGAAGGCAAGTAACCGATAGAGCGGGGCCTTCGGGCTCCGCCTCTTTTCATGCGAGGCAAAACCATGACCACAAAGGTAGATATCTGGAATATGGCCCTTTCCTATGCCAAGCATGGGAAACGGATTAAATCTGACACAGAAAACACCACAGAACGCATTGTTTGCGCAACTCATTGGGATCAGGCCTTAACAGCCACCTTGATTGCGCACCCTTGGAGTTTTGCCGAGGAAACCGCCTCGCTGGTCAAGATGCCCCTTGAAACACACCCTAAGTATGAATTTGTTTATCAATATCCAGTGCGCTGCATTGAAGACGGTGCACGAGAAATTATTAATTCTTTTGGCAAGCAGTCCGTTAAATTTAAAGTCACAAACATAGGCGGACAGCGCCGCATCGTTACCGATCAGGATGGAGCCACGCTCGTCTATACCATCAAGGTAACGGATCCCAATTTATACGGGGCCATTTTCATTGATGCAGTGGCCTATAATCTTGCATACCGCATCTCGGGCGAGCTTGGCAAGAAAGCCTCTGTAGCGCGTGAAGCCTTGCAAATGTTTGAAGAGATCGCCCTACCTCGTGCTCAAACGATTGACGCAGCAGAAGGCGACGATCAGGAAGAAATCAGCGTACCTTGGCATGAGGTCCCGCGATGACGAGCAAGCTACAAACATCATTTACGGGCGGTGAACAGTCTCCCGCCGTGTCTGGCAGGGCAGACCTTGCCAAGTATCAAAGCGGCCTTAAAACAGCGCGCAACGTAATAATCCATGCGCAAGGCGGGTTATCTGGACGAGCTGGAACCACATTTATCTGCGAGCATAAGGACAGCACGAAAAAAGACCGCCTTATTCCGTTTCGCTTCAATTCGGCACAAGCCTATGTGTTGGTCTTTGGTGATATGAACATGCGCATCATCAAGGATGGCGGTGTTGTTCTGAATCCCCTTGATGATCAGCCTGCTGAGATTGTCACGCCTTATACAGAAGATGCTTTAAGATATCTCAAATACACGCAATCAATGGACACAATGACGATTGCGCACCGCAGCTATGAAACGCGAGACTTGACGCGCACAGACCATCATCTTTGGGGGCTGGAGGTATCACAGTTTGAGCCTGAAACCGCACCTCCATCAAACGTGAGTGTCACGGTCAACGCTGCCGGATCAGCAACATTCAGATATAAGGTATGCGCCGTTGATCGTGATACGGGCGAAGTGAGCTTGCCGGGTCCAAGCGCAACCACTGTATCGATCACAAACGCTACGCAAACAAATCCGGTCACAATTACTGCTGTTGCTCATGGCTTTGAGGTCGGTGATGAGGTTTATATCAGTGACGTTACTGGTATGACAGAGATCAACACTACCCATTTCACAATAACCAATGTAAGCACCGATACATTTGATCTTCTGGAAGAAGACGGCACCGGCTACAGCGCCTACGTGAGCGGAGGAACCGTTGCGCGTACATTCTTTGAGGTGACAACCAGTAAGGATGCAGAATGGGACAACACCATAAGCTACGATGCCTCACCGGATAATGTGACGTATAATATTTACCGTCTTTATACAGGGTTTTATGGGTTTGTGGGCCGTTCTGATAGCCTTAGCTTTACCGATGACAATATTAAGCCGGACGTGAACGACACGCCGCCACAGGCGCGCAATCCATTTAGAGGGCCAAATAATAACCCCGGCGTTGTTGAGTATTTCAAGCAACGCAAGTGCTTTGCCAACACGACAGCGAAACCGGGAACTGTCTGGATGACGCAGGTAGGTCACTACAAGAATCTGTCATATTCAAGCCCTCGTAAAGACGATGATTCAATTACCCGCGCCTTGGAAACGTCCGAAGAGGTTATGCATTTTGTCCGTCGCAACAAAGACCTTGTAACCTTCACGGCAGGCGAGGAGTGGGTTATTTCCGGGCAAGATGGACAAATCAGCTATTCCACAATTTCGGCGGACGATTATACGAGCCACGGATGTTCCTATCTGCCACCACTTAAAGTCGGAAAGGCCATTACGTACGTGGACAGCAGCGGAAACACGATCCGTGATTTCGGATATGAACTGACGGAAGACAGCTTTGACGCCACCGACTTGACCATTCTGGCGCGCCACATTTTTGACGGTAAAGAGATTGTGGATTGGGCTTACGCGAAACGCCCGCATTCAATCGTTTGGTGCGTCCTTGATGATGGCTCTCTTGCAGGCATGACCTTCCTTAAAGAGCATGAGGTTTGGGCATGGCACCGCCACGACACCGATGGTGAATTTCTAAGTGTGTGCACCGTGCCGGAAGGGCGCGAGGATGCTGTTTATTTGTCCGTTAAGCGCAACATCAATGGAACAGACAAGAAGTTTGTCGAGCGCCTTAATTCCCTGAATGTGGAAAATGAAGCTGACTACAACATGCTGGATTGTTCCTTATCCGGCACATTTGACCCACAACAACAAGTGATAACTGGCCTTGATCATCTTGAAGGTATGACTGTTCGAGCCATTGCGGACACAAACATTATTGATGACCTGCTTGTGACAGATGGAGCTGTTGATCTTGGTCGTTTGGCCTCTGTTGTCCATGTTGGTCTGCCTTATGTGTCAGATGTTGAGCCGTTGGAAATTATCATTGACCCATCAGACGCAGGGAACACAAAGCGCGTCTCGTCGGTCAAAATGAAAGTGATGAATGCGCGAGGCTTGCAGGTCGGGCCAGACGCAGAAAGCCTTGTTGATATGACGGAGCTCGTTGATTTCGTAAAGGGGCCGGAAAACGTTGATGTGACCATTCAGGCTGGATGGGGTGACAACGGGTCTTTCCTTGTGCGTCAAAGCAATTCAATGCCTTTTACCATCCTGACGATGAAGCCTGAAATTGAGGTGAGCGATGATTAAGGCGTTCATCCATGAAGCGACAATGGAAGATATGGGGCGGGTTATCGCTTTTGCCCGGGAGGCCGACAAAGAGGAAGCTGAGGCCATGACGGGAAAGCCGTTTGTTGAGGCGCTTGTCCAGTCCTACCGTTGCTCGTCTCATTGTTGGGTTGGATATGCCGATATCATGCCTGTCTGCCTGTTTGGCGTTGCGCCTATCAATTCATTTGCCGGAACCGCTGCGCCTTGGATGATTGGAACAACGGCCCTTGATGACCAGATGGTTGCTCGTAAGTTTGTCCGTGAAAATGGGGTGATGGTGACCCAAATGAACGAACTTTATCACCACCTTTACAATTGGGTGGATGCCCGAAACGTGGCGGCTATTCGTTGGTTGAAGTGGCTCGGGTTTGAGGTGGGAGAAGTGCCGGCACCTTTTGGACCTGAGGGATTGCTGTTCCATTATTTTGAAAAAAGGAGAGCGTGATGTGTGTTTTTGTAGCGACGGCAACGGGTGTTGCAATGGCTGGATCAACGGCTGCAACTACAACAACGGTAATGACCGCAGCGCAAGCCGCCATGCAGGCAACCTATGCCTCAATGGCGATGATGGCAAACGCATCACTGGCGACAACTGCGCTTTCTATGGGCATGAATGTCTATGGTCAAATGCAGCAGTCACAAGCCGCACAGGATCAAGCAAACTATCAGGCGGCGGTTGCCAACAACAACAAGATTATAGCAGACCGCAAAGCCGAGGACGCAACCAAGCGCGGTGAAATCGAAGAACGTCAACACCGCTTGAAGGTGGAGCAACTGAAAGGTAAGCAACGCTCCGCTTTAGCCTCATCAGGTTTTGCCGTAGATCAGGAAGATGCGATTGGCATTTTGCAGGACACGGCACAGCTTGGAGAGTTCGACGCCTTAACGATCCGGCACAATGCAGAGGTTGAAGCTTATAACCATAAGGTTACAGGCATGAACCATCAGGCGCAATCCGGTCTTTATTCCGCACAGGCAAATTCTCAATCCCCCCTCTTGTCCGGTGGCTCAGCCCTTTTTAGCGGGGCCTCTGCCGTTGCGGACAAATGGTATAGATATCAGGCAGGTTAATCATGGCTATTAAAGTTCCTACATCCCCCGAGGCTGGCGTTGGTCAAGTTCGTGCAACGCCGTTGAATACGCCCGATCAACGCTTGAATACGAATGCGGATATGTTTGGGGCGAACAAAGGCCGAGATATGGTTAACGCAGGGCGTCAACTGCAAGACGCTTCCAATCGGCTTGACGCTATCGCTATGGAGCAAAAGGAGCTTCTTGAGAAATCTCAATTATTAGAAGCCGAAAAAAACCTTGAGGATTACGAAAACGCCATCCTGCATGATCCTGAAAAAGGGGCATATGCCAAGAAAGGTAAAAGCGCTTTCGGTTTGTCGAACTTGATCGGGAACGATTATGACAAATTTAGCCAAGGCATCACAAAAGGCTTCACCTCACAACGCCAACGTCTGAATATAGAACGGTTGATAGAAGCGCGCCGTAGCCGAATGCTGGGTAATCTGCAAAACCATGAAAGACGAGAGCTTAACTCATATTACGATGGGCAGTTGAAGGCCCGTATTCAAGGGTCTGTAGATAGCGCCGCAAACAATTACACGGACCAAAAGCGGGTGCAGGCCGAACGGCATAAAATCATAACTTCGGTTGAGGACCTTGCTCAACGTAACGGCATGTCGGAAGAAGAAAAGACGTCTTTGTTGAGGGGCTCTATGTCTGCCATGCATTCAAAGGTCGTTGAGCGGATGTTGGCGCATAAGGATGATCAGGGGGCTCAGGCGTATCTTGAGAAGAATAATGATGAAATCTTGCCGGGTGAAAAGACGGCTATAGAGAGTAAATTTATAGCCATTGAAAAAGAAAATGAACGCGCTTTTGAAAAGTGGCAAAAGGACCGTCAAGAGCAGGCCTTTAGTGATGTGTTGGGCGCGATTTATAATCAAGATGCCTCATCCCTCCTCACGCAGAACGATCTTGAAACACTGCGCAGTAAACGGATTATTTCTGCCTCTCAATTTGACAAAGCGTCAAGAGCATTGAAGGCGGATAGTGATGATGTTGATGTCGGCATTTCAAATGAACTGTGGCGCGAAATCTATTCCGGTGAAATGGAAGCATCTAAGTTAAAGGAAGAAGTCTTGGGTGCATTGGGTAATGGCATAAACTCATCCACCATGCGTTCAATGATCAAAGAAATTGATGAGAGCCAGAGCGACAGCCCCGCAATAAAAGAGTATGCAAATATGGTGAGGAACAGCATAGCCTCTGGTGGATTTGCTGCGGTATTTGATGAAAACACATCATACCGGAGAGAAAAGGCGACCATTGAATTTAAACGAGCCGCTCGTCAGGCTAAAACAGATGCAGAATTGGAAGGCCTTGCTGAAAGCTTTATTCGCAGATATCGCTCAACTGATCTTGGTCCATCTTCATTCCCGAGACCTGTTTATCAAATAGGAAATCTAAACGTTATTGAGGATTTGGAAAAAAGCAAACAGGCCACAAAAGAGGCTTTAAGGCGTGGAGAAATCACGAGAGATGAAGCGCGAAAAGAGGTGCGTTACCTTCGGCTTCGCATTGAAGCTCTACAAGAAAAAGAGAAAAATGATAAAGGTAAAAAAGGTGAGCGCCGATGACTCAGTGCTTAATAATCCTGCCTGCAGCTTTACCCATTTTTCGTCCTATGCGTTCAAATTTCTCTCGACGTTTAAGGTCATTTTTCTTTTCGGACTTTTCCTCAGAGGCAATGCGTTCTCGAACCGGAGCCCATGTTCTTTCTTCATCGTCTCTGATGAAATGCGCTGCTTCTAGCCACCCGGAACCTAATGCGCATTTGAATAGATATGAACCAATGGCGGTCCATATAAGAAAGTTACCACTCCATCCAATAGCAATGAAAAGATTAATGATCAAGGCGAGGGGGAATGCGGCCCCAAATTTTTCTGGGTTTACATATGTCCAATCACCATCGGCAAAGAAAAAGGCAAGGCCGAATAGTGTGAAACTAGCACCTGCAGAGAATATCGCTGAACGGCAGAGTAAAGGCGATAGGGGGAGGTTGGTTAAAACCAGCCATCTAAACGCCAATAGAGACAAGCAGCCAATTGTGAATGAAATAATCCAAAACATAGGGGCAATATACCATGACTGACCCGTTAATTGCAAAACAACATGACGATGTAAGTAGTGCATATTTGAATAGGACTGAATTGAGGGAGGACGAAGATTTAGCTTTTTTGTTTGGCCCGGATGAAGCAGAAGCTGCTCCCGTACCCAAGAGCCTAGGCAAGTCTGCTGTTAAACAAACTCCTCCTAATGCAATAAAAGAAGCTCTGGGAGCAACAACAAACGAGGAAGCAGAATCATGGTCATGGGAAAATGCCGCTGAAAAAACTGGCGATATTATTTCTGATGTCGGAGAGGGTGTTTTTCAGGAGTCTCCTCGTGCTGTAGTTTGGGGGCTGCGTGAAGGTGCTCAAGAATTCATCCAAACTACCAAAAGTTTTGGTGATTGGTTGAATGATAACTTTGCTGATCTTGGTCACATCAAGTTGATTGACGAAAATGGTGAACTCACATTCGACTATGAGGAAGGAAATGCTAAGGAAGGCGTAATCCTGCCCAGCATTGATGAACCTGATAGCACAACAGGGCAGGCCATTGGTAAGATTTCACAATTCCTGGCGGGATTTATTCCTGCATTTAGAGCAATGAAAGGGATAAAGGCTGCTTCAACCGGGGCACATGTAGCTAAATCTGCGACCGCTGGGGCTGTATCCGATTTTGCTTTTTTTGACCCTTACGAAGATGATTTGATAGATAAATTGGATGGAGCATTAGAGGGATTCCCTGAAATACAAACCGCTGCAAAAGAATACATTTTCACCGACGAAGATGATAATGAAGCTTTTGCGAGATTGAAAAAAGCAGGTAAAGGTGTATTGTTTGGCACTGCGCTCGATGGCGTTATTCATGGAGTTAGGTGGCTTCGATCCGTTCATAAAAACAAAAGGGCAGTTAAAAGTCAGGCTAATGTTGGGCCGGATGTAAGCAGTTCTCAAAATACAGCAGAGTTACAGAAACAAGCCAGAACAGTTGGCGTTGAAGAAACTGCAGAAGATGTATTGCCATCTCTGGGGGATAGCACCCAACCAAAAGTAAAAATAATCAGCGTGAGCGATAAAGAAGCGGAACTGTTTAGGATGCCAATTCAGGGCGATAAGGTGGCTGTTCCTAATCTTGCTCGTATAGACGTGCCAGAAGATGTACAAGAAGTTATTACAAAGGCGGCAGAATTATTTAGAGGAAATATTGAGGAAGCGCGACGCGGGAAAGTCTTAAATGAGGTCACGGCTGACCTTGCTTCTGATCTTGACATGACCGTTGATGACTTACTTTCACGCAGGAAAGGCCAAGCTTTCAATGCAGAAGAAGCTTTAGCCGCACGTCAAATTTTAGCCTCAAGCGCTGATCAGCTTACTATGCTCGCTAAGAAGGCTGCGACAGCGGATGCGTCCGCAACAGATGTTGTGGCCTTTCGTCGTGCGCTATCAGTTCATGGGAGCATTCAAGCTCAAGTTTCAGGCATGACAGCGGAGGCAGGTAGAGCCTTGCAGTCTTTTAAGATTATTGCAAAAGGTAGCTCTGATCGTGACAGGCAAATTCGAGAATTGCTTGAGGGCAATGGCGGAGATTTATTTAACCGTGATATGGCACAGAAGTTGGCTGATATTGCGCAGGAAAACCCTGCTGCATTGAATAAGTCAGCGCGTGAGATGACTCAAGCTTCTGGTTGGGATCAGATGTATGAGGTTTGGGTGAATGGCCTACTCTCAGGCCCACAAACCCATGCTGTAAATATCTTATCCAATAGCATCGTTGCGGCTTGGCAGGTGCCCGAGCGTTGGCTTGCTCATCATATAGGTAGCTTAATTGGCGATGCGGGTGTGCAATCGGGGGAAGCGTCAGCGCAAGCTTTTGGTTTGGTTCATGGTTTCAAGGACGGCGTTAAGCTTGCAGCTAAAGCATTACGCACAGGAGAAGGTTCTGATCTAATTGGAAAGCTTGAGCAGTCGCACCGTTCTTTTTCTGCGGATAATTTTGCAGGAACGCGCGCGGGCCGAGCAGTAAATATGATTACGGCGGGCTCATTGGATAGCGGCGGAATTGCGGCGCGTGGGGTTGATCTTTTGGGGGAAGTTGCAAGGGTTCCATCCCGCTTTTTGACGGCTGAGGATGAATTGTTTAAGGCTGTAGGGTATCGCATGGAGCTTCGTGCCCAAGCGTTTCGCACCGCAAAGGCAGAAGGGTTAGAAGGTAAGGAAATGGCTGAAAGAATTGCTCAAATAGTCGCTGATCCTCCTGAGCATATCCATATGTCTTCCGTCGATGCAGCGCGTTACCAAACCTTTACCAAGCCGTTGGGTGAGGCAGGGCAAGCTGCGCAAAAGTGGGTTAGAACCGTACCGGGTCTGCGTTTAGTTGCTCCATTTATCAGAACGCCTACCAATATTCTCAAGTATGTTGGAGAACGCACTCCCTTAGCTCCACTTTCCCGTGAAGTGAGGGCGGATATTTCAGCAGGTGGGGCACGGCGAGATTTAGCCCTTGCGAAAATCGGCATGGGTACAATGATTATGGCTACGTCTGCTGATATGGCTTCTGGCGGGTTCATCACTGGGGGCGGACCGTCTGAGGGGCAAATGAAAGCGCATTTGCGTAATACAGGATGGCAACCGTATTCAATTAAAATTGGCGAGAAATATTATAGCTATAATCGCCTTGATCCTCTTGGGATGACGATTGGACTTGCAGCGGACACTGCTGAGATTATGGGGCAGTTATATGGAGAAGAGGACGGGGACGGCGGTGTTGATGAGCTAGGCATGGCAGCGGTCATGGCGATTGCTAAGAATACAACTTCTAAAACATGGCTTATGGGTGTTTCTGAATTAATTGAGGCTATTGAAGACCCAGACCGCAACATGACGCGGTTCTTACAACGCTTCTCAGGGTCCTTAATTCCAACAGGTGTCGCCCAGACCAATCGCGCATTTAACGATAATACTTTAAGGGACACCAAAGGACTTGATATTTGGCAGTCTCTTCTTAATCAAATGCAGTCACGCATTCCGGGTTATTCAGAAGACTTGCCGCCACGTACAAATGTTTGGGGTGATCCCATTGTTATGTCTGGCGGTTTAGGTCCTGATATTATTTCACCGTTCTATACGTCTACTGGAAAATACGCGCCAGTAGACGAAGAACTGATGCGCTTGCAAGTGCCAATCCGCATGCCTATGCGCCAGTTGGATGGAGTAAAGCTAACCGCAACTGAATATCACAGATATGTAGAATTATCAGGAAATAAGCTGAAAGACCCATCAACAGGACTCGGATTGAAAGAAACATTGACAGGCTTGGTGAACGGAACTCACCCCCAAGCGGCTATCTATAATGCACAAACAGATGGGCCTGATGGGGGGAAAGCGTTAATGATGCAGAAGTATGTTTCAGCATTTCGGAAGATGGCAAAACAGCAGCTTTTGGAAGAAATCCCAGAATTGGCAGATTTAATCAGGGAATCAAAAGAGGAAAGAGCTAAGGCTTTGTCGGGGAGTTAAGGTAACTGTTCGGTGATACCTTGGAAAAGGGCTATGGCTAATCCCGCAACGACGAATAGGGAAATGCCATAGCCTATTGAGGCGACAATGCCTCCCCACCATGCAGATTTAACGAGCTTCTGTAACTCAACATTTCTATCATCGTGATAGTACCAGAAAAACGATATGCCGCCTGATATCCCGATTACTAAAAAGGTAAGTGTTATGTCCGCTTTAAATAAATTAAAATGCTGAAAAATTGGGATAAAAAGGATGTATGGTAAATACTTCTTTATCTTCACGGTCTTCTTCCCAAAATAGGATCGCCAGAAGCGGTGCGTGTGGATTGCTATGGCTCAGGCATCACAAAATATTGTGACTAACACTTACACTCAGAAAACATCATGTTCTTGCCTAAGATGTTCAACTGTTGCCTTTATTTCACGCACATCTGATTGAATTTCGTCAACCTGCTTTGTCATTTTCCACAAACCGAACCAGTTACTTAGCAGTAACGCAAAGCAAAAAATCAGCAGCCAATTCACAACACCCTCCCTCTGTTCCCACCGATCATGGCATGCAACCGGAGGGGAGTCAAATTAGGAGGGGTAGCAGTCCGTAAATTTACGGACTGCTCTGAGGTAAGCTTCAGAATGGTATTTCGTCGTCTAGGCTTTTCGGTGGCCTAGGCCATTCAGGAGGGGTAACTCCGGCTGACTTTAATTTTTCAGCCATTAGCGTTCCGGTTTGCCAACGGCTATTTGACTTGGACGAATCCCAGTCTTGCTTGAAAGTCTCAATGTCAGGCCACAGGACATCCAAGTATTCGGTGTGAGGGGTCCAGTCGCTAGAAAAGCTATAGCTGTAAAAAAATTCTTGATGTTTCTCAATGAAGTCAAATAGATCATCTTCTTCAAAGGTTGAGTATTTACCCTTTAGATCCGGGTCGCACATCATTTTTAAGAATCGTACACCTTCTGATGGGTCCCAATAATCTTGCCATGTTGAATATATATTGAGGTCTTTATCGCTATGATAAATTATAGCGTTATCGGCCCCTTCTTTAATCGCTTGCTCAATGAAAGAGGTAATGTTTTGGCCTTTAATACGAGCAATAAAATCGAGAATAAAACGTGTTTTTTCATCCAGCCTTATATTTAGTGACTGGCTTTTCCGTTTTGCTGCCGTTGCTTTAGCCATTTAACACCTTTGACTTAAAAAAATATGTTTTGGTTTTATCAACAAAAACAACAATGTGCAACTTTATTGGTGCGTGTTTAGTCAATAGCATTACAAAATATATTTGACATTGTGTAAGTGCGGTGCGTAAATTGTAAATGCAATAGCTTTACAAAAACTGTTATAGGATAGAATAAATGAAGAATAAAAAAGAAACAAAACAGGTAAATGGTAGCCGCGCTACTGTTTACATTGATGATGACGATGCTGTGTTTATTGATGATTGGCGTTCAGCGCAGCGTCCAATTCCGTCACAAGCGGAAGCCGTAAGACACTTTTTGAAGATTGGATTGAAGGCAGAGGAGCAACGCCATGCGTAACAATAAACAACTATCAGTCTTCAACTTTGACAACGAGAGTGTTCGAGTTGTTAATGTAGATGGTGATCCGTGGTTCGTCGCTAAGGATGTTTGCACCATTCTCGGTTATAAGGAGCCTCACAAAGCGGTTACTCGACACTGCAAGGGTGGGATGAAACGTCCCGTACTAACGACGAAGGGCTATCACGATCTATGGACAATTCCAGAAGCTGACCTTTTTCGTTTAGCTTTCCGTTCTGAGATGGAAGCGGCGGAGCAGTTCGTTGATTGGGTTGCCGAAGAAGTCCTGCCATCTATCCGCAAAACTGGGGCATACCAGACCGCGCAAGTTCTTCCGCCTCAAAAACCATTCTCGGAATGGTCAACCGAAGAGAAGAAAGCAAACATCACGATTGTAAACTCTTACGGAAAGCACATTGGTAGCGAAGCTGCACGTTGGATGATGTGGGAGCAAGGTTTTCCTAAGCCGCCTGCTCATTTATTGCCGAGCGAATCTCAATTGAGTTTTTGGGGGCGCGGTTTCGACGCTTAAAGCGATCAATAAAAGTTGAAGGTACGATTTCCAACTTTTCCATTCTATGACTTTCAGGATTAGCGAGTATTCTGAAAGTAGAAAAGAAAAGGCCCTGATCAAGCACCACACAAGATCAAGGCCAGAATTCTAAACCCAAGTCTCTAAACAAAGGAATTTAGGCATGAAGAATATCATCACGATTACATCCAGTCAATTCAATGACGGTTCTATCGCTACTGTTAATGCGCGTGAGCTTCACACTTTTCTTAACAGTAAGCAAGAATTTGCAAACTGGATTAAAAATCGCATTAGCAAATATGACTTTATTGAAGGTGTTGATTTCACGGTTGATAAATTTATCAATGGTCGCGCAACCCAAATTGATTACCATATCTCACTCGACATGGCGAAAGAACTTTCCATGGTCGAGAACAACGATAGAGGTCGTGAAGCGCGTCGGTACTTCATTGAATGTGAACGCCGCTCCAAACAAGCGGTAACGCTCGATCTTGAAAACCCTGCTCAACTGCGTGGACTGCTGATGGATTATTCAGACCGTCTTGTGAATGCTGAGGAAGAAATTAAAGAACTCTCACCAAAGGCCGATGCATTTGACCGGATCGCAACCGAGGCGGAAGGTTCATTGTGCATCACAAACGCGGCAAAGGATTTGCAGGTACGTCCTAAGATGCTGTTTCAGTGGCTGCAATTCAATAAGTGGATTTACAAGCGCACTGGTGCAAACAACTTTGTTGCTTATCAAAATCGCATCCAGCAAGGCGTTCTTGAACACAAGGTAACAGAAGTCACTCGCGGTGACGGTACAAGCAAAATCACTGAGCAGGTACGCGTTACGGCTAAAGGTTTGGCCTATTTGGCGAAAGTGTTCGTTAAGTCCCAAGCGGCAGAATAACCTATGCACACCCATCCCGGCTTTTACAGCCAACGGGTTGGAGATCGTCTTTACATCTTCAAACCCGACGGGTCGCTTTATCAGATTTATAATCTGGTTGGTGAGGATCGTGACTTTATAAGGAGGAGCGTCGCATGACACCGTTTTCAGTTGAAGAATTCCGTGAACGTGTCGCGCTCCTCACGGATGAAAACAAGCGTAAATTCCTCAAAGAAATGCGCAGGTTGCTGAAAGAGCAGGAGGAGCAAGGTTAATTTAACAATATGGGGCGAGCAGGTTCTCCGGTTATGGCTGGGAACAACTCCGGGATACCTTCTGAGGGGTCTCTCATTCCCCCGTCAGCGGCCCGCTCGCCACCTTTAAATTAGACGAGAGAATAAAATGTTGAAAGAGTTAATCAAAATCACAGGGATGGACGCGGCATATTTACGTGAAATGTCACGCCTCTTTCTCCTTGCTGTACTGATAATCCTCCTGTGTTCTATCTGAATACCTAAAACTCACCAGCCCATTGAAACCTCACTCTTTCGATGGGCATCTTTATATGATATAAGTTGTTAAAATCACAACTGAGGTGAGTTATGAGCTTTTCTTCTGAGACAACGAAAACAGGCCCGTTATCCGGCGATGGAACCAATACAAGCTTTGGCTATGAATTTCTGATTATCGCATCATCGCACCTTGAAGTAATTCATGCCGATGCTGATGGTATTGAAACGGTTCTCACAGAAGGTACTCATTATAGCGTCGATAGCGTTGGCAACTCAGCAGGCGGAACGGTTACATACCCATTATCAGGAAGCCCTCTGCCAGCAAATGAGACCCTGACATTCCGGCGCAATCCACCGTGGACACAAGGCGCGTCATTCCCTTTACATGGCGGATATATCGGGCCTAACCACGAGGCTGTGTTTGACCAAATCGTCATGCAGGTTCTTTATCTCAGAGAAGAACTTTCTCGTGCGGTAAAAGTTGGTATTTCTACAACTGATTTACCGGATGATTTGCTTGATAATATCATTCAGGCCGTTGCGGATGCAAATGCACACATGGTAGGGGCGCAAACCGCTCAGACAGCAGCAGAGACGGCTCAGACAAATGCCGAGACTGCTCAAACTGGATCGGAGGCCGCTAAAGCCGGATCAGAAGCGGCTCGTGATCTTGCGAAAACCTATCGTGATGAGGCCCAAACGGCAGCACAGAATACATATTCCGTTTTTAAATACACCGCAACAGGCGGTGAAACCTCACTAAGTGGCCCTGATGATAACGCGAACACCTTAGCCTATGTGCCGGGTGTGATAATCGTGGAAATGAACGGCGCAGTTCTGGAGGACGGTGTTGATTTCACGGCAACCACCGGGACCAGCATTACTGGCCTTGCGGCCTTGTCTGCAGGGGATACCGTTATCATCCGCGCCTTTGGCTCTTTTTCTGTCACCGACCACGAAACAAAAACGATTGGTCCGCATGGACTTGATCAAACTGTAAGTACAACATCTTCCCCGAGGTTTGAGGGTGTCAATCCAACAACACCATCTACAGCCTCTCTGGGCAGTTCACTTGCACGCTGGTTTAAAGGGTGGTTTGGTAGTCTCGATGTGTCAGGGGCAGTAGTTTGCGGCGACACAATAACATCTGGTAGCGATTTTATCCTAAATGGAGTTGGCACTTCATCCAGTAGCCGTTTCAGGGCTATTAACTCGGAAGGCCGTGCAGACTTCGGGACGGACGGCGGTAATGGTGTTTGTTGGGTGAATGGCGGTGCAGCCATCTCCCAGATTTGGTACGCAAATCTGGATGTAGAGTTCCGGGGAACTGTACTCGTGGGTAAGTCGTCGTCATCGCTGTCTACAGCAGGACATGAGTTTATGGGTGCTAGTGAGGCGCGCCACACCGTAGACGCAAACACCGTCATGCAGCTAAACCGCCTTACAGACGACGGGACAATTCTGGGTTTGCGACAAGACGGCGCACAGGAGGGACAGATTAGCGTATCTGGCACCACTGTATCATTTCAAGGCGGGCATCTAGCCCGGCTGGCTCAGCTTCCAGACGGTTCGCTAGATACATCAATCGTGAAGGGGACAGTCCTTGCAAACCTCGACGCCATGTGTATGTGGAAGTTTGTAAGGTTTGACGAAGAGTATGAAGCCGAGCCTGAGATTATGGCCCAAGAGGCTGTTGAAGCTGTGCCAATGATCGTGGACGAAGAAACAGGCGTCGTTACTCAGTATCCTGTACCAGCCAAAGAACCCGTTGAATACAAGCCAGCGGTAATGGCTACACGCAACATCTACGAACTATATTCTGGCGTTGCCTCAGTCGGTGATGAAATTGACTACGAATACGAGGGTAAGGTCTATCGTGTCACTGTACAGGAAGAAGCCAACGAACAGTTGAACCGCCTTAAGGTTTCAGACGTCGAGGGCGACACTAATGTCGCTGGTGTCTTTGTCAATTGGGACCAAGACGATGGGTACAACGACATGAACATCGCCATGACTGGCGATATGATTATTAGAATTGGAAGCGGTATAACCGTGCAGCGTGGCGATCTTCTTATGTCGGCTGGTGATGGTACAGCCAAGCCGCAAGGAGATGACATCGTGAGATCCTCAACAATCGCCAAAGTAACTTCAATAAATATTTCACACGTGTACGCCGACGGGACCTACTTGGTCCCCTGCGTTCTAATGGCTTGTTAGGAGATTAATATGAGCGGTAGAACTTTAGCAGAAATGGCGCGCGGCCTTACGTCTGCGCATCTTCCAGATAACGGCGTAACAGCGGCAAAACTGGCAGACAATGCCGTAGGGGCTGCGGCCCTTGATCCTTCGGTTACGCCTGTCACAACAAAGCGGTTTGAGAGTGCTGCAATCGATATTGAAGTTGGCGGCGAAGAAAGCGTGGGGCACGGGCTAGGCGCGATCCCTAAGAACATAACATGTCTGTTAAAGTGCGTAACCGCAGAGTTAGGCTATAGCGTTGACGATCAAGTGATCATAAATCCAGCGACAAACGACGCCAACGGCAGCGCGTCCCGCGGAATATCAACTGTGCTGACGGCAACGGATATAAAGATTCGTTTTGGAAGCTATACCTCCGCCCTCAGCATAATTAACAAAGGAACAGGTGCGGCTGGATCCATCACAAACGAAAACTGGAAACTGATTATCTGGGCGGAAGCTTAGGGAAGCAACGAGATCGGCCTGAACATGGAGGCTGAGAGAATGGAAATAGGAGATATATTTGAAATGGGAACAGCCCCTGAATTGCAGTGGTGGATTACCGTGATTGAACTGCCTGCAATGGTCGGGCTGTTCTGGATGGTGATGCGGAATGCTACGGCCCTTAATAACTATAAACTTCATGTCGCTGAAAAATATGCGTCAGTGGACTATTTGAAAGATGTTGAGGGCCGTTTGATCGATGAAATTAAGGATGTGAAAAAACTCATCCGAGAGCAACAACGAGGTGAATAATGGCGATTGAACATTTAGACACCCTTGCCCGTACCTTATACGGCGAGGCTCGTGGGGAAGCTGACGAAGGCGTTATCGCCGTTGCTCAGGTGATCATTAATCGGGCAAATAAACCTAAATGGTGGGGTAAGGATATCCAATCCGTTTGCTTGCGTCCTTGGCAGTTCTCTTGCTGGAATGAGAAAGACCCTAATCGGGAAAAACTCATCGCATTGACAGATAAGTCGCGCCAGTTTTTGCGCTGTTTACATATCGCAGCCGGGGTTATGGCAGGTTTGTATGCGGACTTGGTAAAGGGGGCTACCCATTATCACGCCGAGGGATGGAACCCAGACTGGGCAAAAGGTAAAACACCTTGCGTCACCATTGGGCGGCATCACTTCTATAACGATATTGAGTAGGAGGCTGATATGGTCGCTTTTCTCGCAGCCCTCCCGGCTATCTTCTCCGCCATTTCTTCTGCAACTGAACTATTTGGTGTTGGCAAGCAAGTCGTTGAGGAGATTAAGGGCGAACCTTCTGGCGCAACCTCGCCTAATGAGTTGCGCAACGAGGTCGAAAATCTCACACCGGAACAGCAGGAAGCTTTCACAAGCCGAATGCAGTCCGAGATTTCATTCTATAACGCAATCACACAACGGCTTGAACAGCAGGGCGGCAGGATCAACGCGGACACGCTCAATGCCATACCGGAACGTCAACGTGGTGCTATCGCCAAGATGCGCATGACCACACGTCCTTGGGCAGTTCGTTGGATGGTTATCGCTGTTGTCTTCCCGCCACTGGCAACTGTGGCCACAAATTTGTTGCTCTCGATCTACAACGCACTGGACGCAGCCTTTGCAGAGCATCCCAACCAGATTGCCCTTATCGCCTTGGACGGTGTGCTGAACGATCTTTACACAAATATGATCGGTTGGGCGGCTGGCGTGATTATGACCTATATGGGCATGCGCGAAGTCGGTAAGGCTGTTGGGCAAAAGGATAGTGTTAGTGTGTCTGATATCACCGGGTCGGTTGGCGGGTTCGTCAGTTCGGTAAAGAATATTTTTGGCAAGTAGGAGGCTCAATCATGCTGCAAGGATTCTTGACTGCTCAATTTGCCTGTTGGCTCCGATGGTGGGGGATGGATGCCTTACCTCCCTTTCATCGAACTCACATAGTTGTCACCTATTACCCTCTTACTAACGTTTATACCCATATTCGTTAGTCACCAGATTAAGAAACGCCCTGCTTCGGTGGGGCGTTTTTTTTGTTTTCAAGTAATCGTAATATTATGGAAGTAAAAAACAGTACCGTACCAATGTCGTACCATGCACATTATAAAGCATTGATTTTAAATAATGTGCTGCCTATCCATCATCGGTGCCACAGAAAGCCTGCGATCTACTTTCCCCGATTTTTTTGGGGTATTGCTAGATGTTGGCATTTGCTTAGACACGGTACAGGCTTTCAACAATGGCGGAAAATGAAGGCTTAGAAGATACGTGAGGCTGTAAAAAAGATTGGATGGTCACGCATTGTTCGCCTTTATTTAGTCTAAAATCTTATAAAATTAAACTGAAAACTACGCTCGTGATTAAAGATTGTTATAATGGATATTTTTCTATTCTGGGGCAGGTGCGTTATTGTATGATTTACAAACTCTAGGTAAGCAGAAGATTATAACGAAAGGTAATTGTTAAATGGATATCAGTGCAATTTTAGCTTCAATTTCTTCGGGTATAGGCATCGCAAAAACGCTTAAAGATATTGAAGGCGATTACCAATCGGTGGAGATTAAAGCAAAAGTAATTGAACTAATGGGCACCCTTATGGAAGCGAAAGAGCAATTACTTGAGGCAAAAGAAGAATTACGTAAAAAAGATGAAGAAATTAAAAGTTTGAAAGAAAATTTTTCCAATATGGGGGAGAGTTTGATTGATGAGGATGGTTTTCTTTATGATAAAGATGAAAATGGAAAGAAAACTGGTCGGCCTTATTGCCCTCACTGCCATGGAACCCAAGGTAAGTTAATTAGATTGCAGCGTCATGCTATTGCGTCGATAAAGGGGGTCAGATGCACAGCTTGCGGTAACAGTTATAGTTTATAGGTAAGCCTAGAACAATAAACGAAGGCTTGAGCATATAGTGTTTTAAGATGTGTTTTTTGTATCCAGTCATAGCAGCTTGGTGAAAAAACATTCAGGCCGGGCCGCTGAAAACGGACCAGTTGTAGTGGGTGGAGAGGTCTTCTAGGGCTTGGGTGCCGAGCAGGGAGTTTCCGCATGAATCAAGGCCCGGGGACCAGACGGCGATAGAGGCCTGATTGGGGACGATGGCGAGGATGCCGCCGCCGACACCGCTTTTACCGGGAATACCGACACGATAGGCGAATTCGCCCGATCCATCGTAATGGCCGCAGGTCATCATTAAGGAATTGATGGAACGCACCCTTTGTTTGTCGATCATGTGATGTTTATCAGCACCGCCACTGAGAAAACGCCCGGCGCGGGCCAATTGTTCACAACTCATTTCAATGGCGCATTGATGAAAGTACGTGCCCAATGTGCAATCACAATCATTTTCAATATTGCCCATAGATTTCATAAAATGGGCGAGGGAGTAATTGCGGTGTCCGGTCTGGTTTTCAGATTTCGCCACGGCTTCGTTGATATAGATATCGTCATCTGAGGCCGCCGCGCGTACAAACATCAGGATTTCCGCCAAGGCTTCTTTTGGGGTGCTGCCGCTCAGGATACTGTCGGTGGTGACAATGGCCCCCGCATTGATAAAGGGATTGCGCGGAATCCCCTGTTCGGTTTCCAGTTGAATGATAGAATTGAACGGATTGCCCGATGGTTCCTTGCGCACACGCTGCCAAAGTTTATCGCCCAATCGCCCCAAGGCAATAGCAAGGGTAAAGACCTTGGAGATGCTTTGAATGGAAAATTTGGTGGTGTAATTCCCCGTACTGAATTGGCGCCCGTCATTAAAACAAATGCTAAGCGCAAATTGATTGGGGGCCACGCGGGCGAGTTCGGGGATATAGTCGGCAACCGCCCCTTTGTGCGGAAGTTTTTGAAAACGTGCCGTCAACTCATTCAAAAAAAGTTGTAAGTCTTGCGGGTGTTTGTCTGTAACGGACATGACGTGCGTCACCTATCCTCTATCCTGAATGTGAAGAAAAAAGGCATGGCATGTTCAAAGGGGGATGTCCACTATATTCAAACAACTGGTGTGACCAGTTTTACTGTTGAGTATCGGGAGCATGTTGTGTGAAATGATGTTTTTATGTCGAATTCCACTGTAATAAAACTTTAAACAATAAAAATATATCGAAAAACAATAAAAAAATATTGACTGTCGAAAAGCGTGCTGGTACCTATCCTTACATTGGTCTAGTCGGAGGTAAGAAGATGTCGGTTCGAAAATCAATTTTTCAGGTTGCGCTTTTTGCTGTCCTTCTTTTGGTGCTACAGGGCGCTTACACATATTATTTCAAAATAAAACTAATGGATTGGATCTGGCAGTTGTAGCCGGATCAAGGGCATAGGTGGTTTGTGTGTTATGAATGAAGTGAAATTAACAAGATTGGTCCTGATTTTAAGGTGGCTGATTATTACGGTCATGGTCTTGCAAATTGTCGAAGGGGTAAGTTTGTTTTTGACCGATCAGGATGTTTATCTTGAATTTAATGGTGAAACTTGGAGACGCAGTATTTCCGCATTTGATAATGTTGATCAAATCTTTATTGGCTTGATTGTATTCATTCCGACTTTTGTTTTGCTCTGGGGATTGTTTCAGTTGATCAAGATGTGCAATCTTTTTGATCAAGGGGTGATTTTCGCACAAGGGACAATAACCTGCTTTAAACAGTTCTCTCTGAGCCTAATTGTCTTATCTGGCATTGAAACACTTGGAACGCCGGCTCTGTTAATCTATTTTTGGGTGCGCGGGATCTATGATAAGTTCCCGGACGTCGGGATTATGTTGATCCTGGATACGCTGGAAATATCGCTTTTAGCATTCGGTGTGCTGTGCTTTTTGATCACGCGAATTATGGAAATATCGCTGGAACAGAAAGAAGAACTGGAATTGACCATTTAAAGAATGGGTTTGGGCAAGGAACACTCAATTGGGGATTGTTGTAAATCTGGATGTCATGTTGGCAAAACGAAAAATGAAGCTGGGTGAACTGTCTGAAATTGTAGGGGTGACCAATGCGAATCTGTCTGTTTTGAAAACAGGAAAGGCGAAAGCGATCAGGTTCAGTACGTTGGAAGCAATTTGCCAAGCTTTAGATTGCCAACCGGGCGATATATTGGAATTTGTAAATGATGATGAAGAAGGCGTATAAGACGTATAAGTCTCTTGTTCTTCCAGCGACCCTTTTTTTACTTTCAATTGGCTGCGTAAATACCGCTCTTGCAGGGGAATATTCTGCAACAGCTGGCCTTGGTGTTGCTTATTCAGCGGAATATGAAGGTTCAAATGATGGCGAACTTCGTGTGGCTCCCATTGCGAGTATCGGTTGGGAGATGGATAAAATTAAACCCAAAAGCGAAATGGCGATACAAGCTGGTCTTTTAAGTGCGGAACTGAGCCTGTTTGATGGCCTTGATGTGGGCTTGGTACGGTTATATCGACCCGAAGGTATCTATCGGGTGAATGCCGGTGTCGCTTATTCAGGTGGTCGTGATGAAGACGATCACGAAGCCTTGCGTGGTCTTGGCGATGTAAATGGTCATGTCCTTGGAAAAATCGCATTTACCTTTGCCCAAGAGGGCGTGGGGTGGAATGCGGGGGCTGTCATTTCCCAAGATATCAGTGATGAAACCGAAGCGACGATGTTGGACCTTTCTGTGGGTTATACGTTTGGCCTTTCAGAGACGGTTTCATTATCGACGCAGGCCTCAGCCAATTTTGCAGATGATGATTATATGCAGAGCTATTTTGGCATAAATCAGCAGCAGGCAACCCGTTCCGGTTATTCTCGCTATGACGCGGAAGGTGGGCTGAAATCTGTTGGATTAGGTGTTGGTTTAAACTGGGGGATGACGGAAAATATCGGATTTGGAGTATTTGCTAATTACACTAAACTGACAGGTGATGCCGCAGATAGTGTTTTGGTGAAGACCAAAGGAGATGAAAATCAATTTTCCGGTTTTATGGGAATTACTTATAACTTTTAAATCAGCTTATATTTAAGAAAGTCAAAGGCCTTGACGTCGTTGTTGTCAGGGCCTTTTTCGTTTACTTTTTCCGATTACAATTTTATGCTGCAAAGCAGCAATCGCAATGAAGAGACAATGCCTGATTGATGAAGGCATATTGATCGGATGGGAAGATGATGGAAAAGCCGCACACGGATCAGAACCAAAAATCGTGGCACACGTTATCTGCTGAAAAGTTGTTGGAAAGTCTTGATGTTTCAACGGGTGGACTGTCGCATGCCGAAGCGGCGAAGCGGCTTGTGAAATATGGACCTAACCGCTTGCCGGAAACGGTCCGGCGCGGTGGGTTTATGCGGTTTTTGCTGCAATTTCACAATATTCTGATTTACGTGCTGATTGGTTCTGCTGTGATTACGGCGTTGTTTGAACACTGGATTGATATGGGTGTCATTCTGGCGGTGGTTGTTGCCAACGCCGTCATCGGTTTTATTCAGGAAGGCAAAGCGGAAAAGGCGATGGACGCAATCCGCTATATGCTGGCGCCTCGTGCCAATGTGCTTCGGGAAGGGGAAAGATACAGTATTGAAGGGGATACGCTTGTTCCCGGTGATGTTGTCTTACTTGAAGCGGGGGATAAAGTGCCTGCTGATCTCCGACTTTTGAGCGCACATGGCCTGTCGATACAGGAGTCAATTCTGACCGGAGAGTCCGTACCGGTTGACAAACAGACAAATCCGGTTCGCACGGATGCCGCCCTAGGTGATCGTTCCTGCATGGCATTTTCCGGTACTTTGGTAACCGCTGGTCAGGGACGTGGGGTTGTTGTCGGCACCGGTAGTTTGACCGAGATCGGGCGCATCAGTGGCTTGCTTTCAGAAGTTGAAACGCTGACCACGCCGCTGGTTGCACAGATGGGGGTCTTTGCCAAATGGCTAACCCTTTTGATTTTACTGATTGCTGCGCTGTTGCTGGTTTACGGATCTTTTGTCGCTCACTATGAATTTACCGAGATGTTTATGGCGGTGGTCGGGCTGGCTGTCGCGGCGATTCCCGAAGGTTTGCCTGCTGTTCTGACCATTACGCTGGCGATTGGCGTGCAGGCGATGGCGCGACGCAACGCCATTGTGCGGCGCTTGCCCGCAATTGAAACACTGGGGTCGGTATCTGTGATCTGCACAGATAAAACCGGGACGCTTACACGAAACGAAATGATGGTGGCGTCTGTACTCACCACCAAGCACCTGTTCGCGTTGGAAGGTGATGGGTATGCACCTAAAGGGTTGCTTAGGCTGGAAGAAACACAGGTTGCACCATCTGAACATGCTGTGTTGGAGGAACTCGCACGGGCCGCAGCCCTCTGTAACGATGCGTTCCTGCGCGAACATGACGGCGTATGGACGGTGGAAGGCGACCCGATGGAAGGTGCGCTTCTTGCTTTTGCCGGGAAAATGGATGTCGATGCCCGTAAAACGCAGGCCATATGGACACGCACCGATGCCATCCCGTTTGATGCCAAGCACCGCTTTATGGCGACATTGAATCATAACCATGAACATCACGCCTTCATATTTGTGAAAGGCGCGCCGGAACAGATCCTCACCATGTGTCAGGATCAACGCAGCATGACCGGTGGGTTAGAACCGCTGGATATGGAATACTGGCATGGAAAAGCCGAAGCCATTGCTGCCTTGGGGCAACGTGTCCTGACCTTTGCGGTGAAAGCGGTGCCGTCAGAACATACAGTGCTGGAACATAAGGATGTTGACGGGACGCTCACCCTGATTGGCATGACGGGAATGATTGATCCGCCCCGCACAGAGGCTATCGCCGCTGTCAAAGAGTGTCATAGCGCAGGGATTCGGGTGAAAATGATTACCGGTGATCATGCGAAAACGGCGGCTGCGATCGGTCAAAAAATCGGTCTGCAAAATCCGGAAAAAGTTCTAACAGGCAACGATCTTGACAATATGGACGATGCTGTGTTGCGCCAAGCTGTTCTGAATTGCGACATCTTCGCTCGGACCAGTCCGGAACATAAGTTGCGGCTGGTCATGGCGTTGCAATCGCATGGTATGACTGTAGCGATGACCGGGGATGGTGTGAATGATGCACCTGCCCTGAAACGCGCTGATGCGGGGATCGCTATGGGGATGAAAGGCAGCGAGGCTGCAAAGGAAGCGGCGGAACTCGTTCTGGCCGATGATAATTTTGTTTCCATTGCGGCTGCCGTGCGTGAAGGTCGCACCGTTTACGATAATATTAAGAAGGTTATCAGCTGGACGCTTCCCACCAATGCCGGCGAAGCGATGACGATTATTGTGGCGTTACTGGCCGGAATGACGCTGCCGATTACACCTGTTCAAATTCTTTGGGTTAATCTCATTACCGCCATCACATTGGGGATTGCGCTTGCGTTTGAACCGACAGAAGAAAGCACCATGCGCCGTCCGCCGCGCCGACGCGATGAACCGTTGCTCTCCAGCGGGCTTGTTTGGCATATTATACTGGTCTCAACGCTGTTTCTTTGCGGTGTATTCGGTATGTATCATTATGCCGTTGAACGGGGATATTCGGTCGAACTTGCCCGTACCATTGCCCTTAACACGCTGGTTGTAATGGAAATATTCCACCTGTTCTTTATCCGCAATATCTACGGTACCTCGCTTACATGGAAGGCGGTGCGTGGAACGAAGATTGTCTGGGCAGTGGTTCTTGTTGTCGCTGTGGCACAGTTCGCCGTTACCTATCTACCGCTTCTGCAGACGGTATTTTCAACAGAACCCATCCCGTTTCTGGATGGAATGCTGATTGTGGGTGTTGGCGTGGCACTGTTTGCAGTGGTGGAAACCGAAAAACAAATTCGCCTTCGGATATCACCCAAAGTGATGAATGATTACACCGGTGGGTAGAGCGTTTCAGGTTCGCACGTTATTCCAGTCTAAAACCAACCTTGAGAACAACCTGATAATGACCGACTTTGCCATCGGTGATATGTCCACGGGTTTCCTTTACCTCGAACCAATCCATATTCTTGATGCTTTTGGAAGCTTTGGCCAGTGCCGTATCGATGGCATCTTCGATGCTGTCTTTTGAGGAACCGACAATTTCGACTTTTTTATAGACATGATCGCTCATTTTACATTCCCTGCTTCTAAATTTCGAAATAGCTCATCTACATCATATAAGTTTTTAAATACCTTTTTACAGGGAAAAATTTGCGGGTACATACTGATTCGCAAATAAAACATAACTTAAGATTGATATGATTTTTTGTTTTTTATGAAAGGATAAAATTTCATCCTTCTTTTGCATAAAAAAACTCCTTCCAATTGTGATTTTTTTTATTTTATTCATTTGTCACGTTTGTCAGGTTAAATGCCATAAATATATAACAAGAATATATGTGTGAAAAATTTAAAAGTCTTAAGCTGCAAAGAAAACAATTCCATATGATTATCTTTAAAATAATTCTTAAATTACATTCAAGTTGAGGTGATAGTGGTAAGACATCTCTTTGTTGCATTGCAAAAGTTATTGAAACTTATGCATTATTTTGAATTGATTAGAGTTAATGTAAATTACAACAAACAACTGGAGTAATGGATTATTAAAGAATATAACCTACCCTGTAAGTATATTATATTTTTGTATAGGTCTTGAACGGAGTATCTGATGGGCGGTCTATCCGAAGCTTTAACAGGTGTTGAACGCACCTTTAAGGAAGACGAAATTATCGTGAGCAAAACGGATATGAAAGGTCGGATTGTATATACCAACCAGACGTTTCTGACGGTTGCTGATTATACAGAAAAAGAAATGTTGGGACAGCCCCATAGCGTGATCCGTCATCCAGATATGCCGCGATGCGTATTTAAGCTTTTATGGGATACGATTTCACAAGGAAAAGAGATTTTTGCCTATGTGATGAACCGAACCAAACATGGTGACCATTACTGGGTTCTTGCCCATGTAACACCAACATTTGAAGAAGATGGAAAAACGCTTAGGGGATATCATTCCAGTCGGCGTGTACCTGACCGCGATGCCTTGGAAAAAATTAAGCCGCTTTATGCAGAACTGCTGCGCGAAGAACAACGTCATCCTAATAAAAAAGACGGCATGAATGCCGCTTATCAATTACTGATCGGAAAACTTGCAGACGCAGGAATGGAATACGATGAATTTATTCTCTCGCTCTAAGGCGGAAAGATATTCGCTGATCGCGTTGACAATGACGCTTGTTGCCACGGTTTATTTGTTTGTTACACAGGGGGCTTCGGTGGGCCTTGTTGGATTGGGGATCGTGTTTTTCCAATCTTTGTCTTTATATCGGACGGTTCAGGCGAACAATCTGGTGGAAAGAATTCGTCATGTGGCACGTGAAGCCGCCTGCGGGCGCATGGATGCACGTATTTTGAATATTGAGGGAAACGGCAATATTCATAAACTGATGCATGATATCAACCACTTGCTGGATCAAACCGAAGCTTTTGCCAAAGAAGCCGGTGCGGCGCTGGAATATGCGGCAAAAGGCCGTTATTTCCGCAAAATTATTTTACGTGGCATGAATGGTGATTTTATCACCCATGCCGGTGTCGTGAACAATGGCCTGAATGCAATGGGGCAGAAAACACGCGACTTTGTTGAGGGGGCCAGTACGATCGGTTCCAACATCAAGGGGGTCGTCAGTGGGGTTTCTTCTGCAGCACAGGAACTGGATGCATCCTCGCAATCGCTTGCTCATTTGGCGGAACAAACCAGTACTTTGTCTGAAACGGTGCGCGCAGCAGCCAATAGTGCCTTTAGTAATGTGGAGAGCGTGGCGGCAGCGACAGAAGAATTTAACGCCTCCATCCACGAAATTCATTCGCAGGTTACCCGTTCTGCCCAAATGGCTTCGGCAGCTGTACAATCAGCAGCGCAAGCCAGTGATGTGATTGAAACGTTGCATGAAGCAACTGGTCGTATCAACGAAGTGGTCAGCTTGATCAACGATATTGCTGAGCAAACCAATATGCTGGCCTTGAACGCAACGATTGAGGCGGCAAGGGCAGGGGAGGCTGGTAAAGGTTTTGCGGTTGTTGCTGGGGAAGTTAAAAATCTTTCCAATCAGACCTCACGGGCAACACAGGAAATTACCGGACAGGTTCAAGCCATGAAAAAGGCAACGGATTCTGCGGTTGAAGCTATTCAGGCAATTAGTCAGTCTATTGAAGATATTGACGCAACAGCCGGCGATATTGCGGCAACAGTGGAACAACAAAGCGCGGTGGTTAAAGAAATCAGCGCCAATTCGCAATATGCGGTTTCCGAGGTAAGCACCGTTGCTTCAACCATTGGCGAAGTGGCAGACGGGGCATCGGAGTCCAATTCTGCCGTTACGCAAATTCGGGCTGCAGCAAGTGAGCTGGCGCAACAATCACAGTTACTTTCCGATGATGTCGGCGGTTTTGTGGACCGGGTCGTTGCGACGAACTAAGCCGGATAAAGAAGACTAAAGAAAAATCCCCTGCGCGATAGGATCGGCAGGGGATTTTTCTTTTCGGAAATACAGACTTAGTGGGTCATAAAGACCGGTACGGTCATATGTTTCAGCATATGGCGTGTCACCCCGCCAAGAACAACTTCACGCCATCTGCGGTGGCCATAACCACCCATGACGATCAGGTCGATCCCGCTGTCGGCAGCATAGGAAAGCAGTGCATCACCGGCAGACAGATTGCTGGAAACCAGATGCTCAGCCTCGGCATTGATGTCATGGCGGGCAAGATGCAGGGAAATATCGGCACCTGGAATATCACCGTGATGAGAATTTTTGGGATCAACGGCAAGAACATCGACCTTATCGGCTTTTTCCATCAAGCTAATGGCATCGTTGACGGCGCGTGTGGCCAAACGGCTGCCATCCCAGGCAACCATAATATGCTTGCCAATCGTTTCAAAGGAACCGGAATGAGGGATAATCAAAACCGGACGACCGGAACGTAAGAGAATTTGATCAGGCATTTCACTGGCACCGGGGTCTTCGATTGTTTTTGAATCTTTTTGTCCCAAAACGGTGAGGTCGGCATAACGGGCATGTAACATAACCTGTTCAACCATATCGCCTTCCACGCAGCGCCATTCGGTTGGCACATTGTTGCCGTCTGTTATGGACGCGAACATGGTTTCAATTTCTTTAGCAGCATTTTCAGAAGCGGCCACCTGCGCTTTGATAACCTCTTTGCTCAGTTGTGCTTCGATAAAGCCGGGGATCATCGGCTTTGTCATAACATAAAGTGCCGTCAAATGAGCATTGTGAAGCTGTGCAAGCTTAAGGGCTGCCTTGATGCGTTCTTTGCAACTGGGCGAATGATCGACATGCACGAGGATATCTTTGAGGGACATGAGTGTCGTCCTTATTTTTTGTTTTAACAGAGAAGCGTGCGAACCTTTTTTTAAGGGTGGGACGCAATTTTTTATTGGTAATACCTTTATAGTCCCCAATTGTACAAATGCTATGATTTACATCAAGACTTTATTGTAGAATTTGAAAATGAGCATGAAAAAAACAAAAGATGGACACATTGAGGTCATAATCATTGGTTAGGACATTACAGCAGATATAAGGGGTGCCGGGTGCTATCCCCCCGGGTGGAGAAGAAAAAATGAATTACGAAAACTTTTTTGCTGAACGTATTGCCGATTTGCAAAACGAAGGCAACTATCGCGTCTTTGCCGATCTGGAACGCAAAGCTGGTGATTTTCCGCATGCAAAGAATTACCGTGAAGATAAAGTGGCAGACGTAACGGTCTGGTGTTCTAATGACTATCTCTGTATGGGGCAGAACAAGGAAGTTTTGGCTGCCATGCATGAAGCATTGGACAAATGCGGTGCGGGCGCGGGTGGAACGCGCAATATTTCCGGGACCAACCACTATCACGTTTTGTTGGAAGAAGAACTGGCGAACCTGCATAAAACAGAAGCCGCGCTGGTCTTTACCTCTGGCTACGTTGCCAATTTTACGACCCTGTCAACATTGGGGTCTAAGATGCCGGGAATGTTGATTATTTCTGATGAATTAAACCACAATTCCATGATTGAAGGCATTCGTCTGGGGCGTAGTGAAAAAACGGTTTTCAAACATAATGATTTGGAAGATCTGGAACGCATTCTGAAAGAACAGCCCCATGATCGACCGAAAATGATCGCCTTTGAATCGGTTTATTCGATGGATGGGGATATTGCCCCGATCAAAGAAATTTGTGATCTGGCAGATAAATATAATGCCATGACCTATATCGACGAAGTCCACGCCGTTGGCCTTTATGGTGAGCATGGTGCCGGTGTTGCCGAGCGTGAAGGTCTGATGGATCGTTTGACGATTATTCAGGGCACAATGGCGAAAGGTTTTGGTGTTGTTGGGGGCTATATCGCGGGTTCAAAAGCCATGTGCGATTTTGTTCGCTCCTTCGGGCAAGGCTTTATTTTTTCAACCTCTTTACCGCCCGCAGTGGCGGCGGGGTGTTGTGCTTCCATTCGTTATGTGTCCCAGCATAATGAAATTCGTATAAAACATCAGGCCAATGCCCGCATGTTGCGTGACAAACTGGATGCTGCGGGTATTCCGCATATTGAAAACCCCAGCCATATTGTGCCGGTTATGGTTGGTGACCCGGTGTTATGCAAACGCGCCAGCGATATGCTGATGGAAAAATTCAACCATTATGTCCAGCCGATCAATTTCCCGACGGTTCCAAAGGGAACGGAACGCCTGCGTTTCACACCGTCTCCTTTCCATACGGAAGAAATGATGGATGATCTGGTTTCCTGTTTGGTGGAAGTCTGGCAATCACTTTCCTTGAAAAAGGCTGCGGCTTAAACATTGACATAAACGTTTAACCTGCAAACTTAAAGGGCGGTATCTGAGGGGGTATCGTCCTTTTTTGTTTCTTGCAAATCGTTCGCAAATCAGGCATATCTCAACTGCATTGCCACAGGTTTTGTGGTATGGTTTTGATCGGGAAGAACAGGATCGTAAAATTATGTATGCTGATAACACATTAACGCCAAAAGAAGCCGTCCGGCTTTGCGCTTTGGGGACATTGGCCCTGAGCGATGAGGCGATGCGTTATAGTGTACTTGCCCATGCTGCACGCCATTTTATGAGCCGCGTTACCGGCCCATCATTGGAATTGATGGGAACATCGCTGGAATTGCTGAAATTTGAAGGATTGATTGCGCCCAGTGATGGTCAGGGCATGGAAGACGATGCCGCGATGGATCTGACCGAAAAAGGCCGGGCGGAATTGCAAAAACTGCTTACAGCACGCGTGCGCGCAGAAAGCAATGATCTGAATAAATTGATTATTACATTGAAATTCCGTTTTCTTCATCTTTTGCCGTTGGAAGAACAATGTAATCAGGTTGATAGCTTGTGTGATGCGGCACAGGCTGAATTGTCCCGCCTTGGGGATTTGCGCGACAATCATTGTAGTGAAACCGGGCACCTCACGGCTTGGTTGGATCACGATCTGGATTTGGTTGAAAAACGTCTGGAATGGCTTGAAAGCTTGCGTAATGACCTGTACGAGAAGGCCTTCCCAAAAGGCTAATGCTAATTTTTAGCGATGGACACGCCGTAGTCTATATTTAATTTCCGAAGCAGATGGTGATAGCTGCCATCGTGTCGCATGCGCTCAACAGTCAGATCAAATTGAGCAAGAAGAGCACGATTATGTTCGGATTTTTTCGATAAGAGCAGGTAAAATTTCGGACTTTCCGCCATCACTTGTGGATGGGGTTTAATCTGGTCTTGCCAGCCGTTTTTTTTGATAATTTCCGATAAAATATGGTCGGAATGAATGACGATATCCGTGCGTCCAACGGTCAACAGACGCAAGCAAACTTCAAATGAACGGGTCACATGAAAATTGATGTTATGTTTTGCGTAAAACTGTTCTCCCCACTGGTTGCCGTGAACATCGCAAAATCTAAATTGCGATAGTGTTGAAATATCAAGGGTGGTCTGCAAGGCTTTGGATGCAGGTGAGTTGACCTTGGTAAAAGGGCGGAAGCTCAGTGTGAAAACAGGTTGTTTTGATTGAAAACTATATTGTGCCCGTTCAGGTGTGGCCGATGTGATAAGCAGGTCGGCGTAGCCTTTCCAGACTTCTTCCTGTGCACGTTTCCACGCTTTGCCTGTATGAACAGCCGTATAACCCATTTTCCGCACGAGGATGGTATCCATCAATGCAGGAAGAACACCCTTTACACTATCATGTTGACCATAAGAAAGGGGTGGATAGGAATCTGCATAGTTTATGCGAAGGGGAGTGTTCTCGGCCCATGCCGCCAAGGCTGAGCCAAGTGATATACATAAAGCTAAAATGCATATCATGCTACGCATTGCTATTTCTCTCTAAAGCTTAATCTATGGTTTAGCGAATGCGTAATTATATGTCTATTCCAAGAAGTGCACAATTCAGGAATATACCTAATCCGAATGTATTACTTTTGGGAATGTGTGTTTTCAATTGGTGAATTAGAAGAGATGTTGACCGCCTGTGAGCCACATTTCTGTGCCGGTAACGTAAGATGAATCTTCAGAACACAGATAGTAAATAGAGGCGGCAACCTCGCTGGTGGATCCCATACGGTTTAAGGGAATACGGGGAATAAGCGTTTCATATTCCGGCTGGATCATATCGGTTTGAATTTCACCGGGGGCAACGGCATTGACGCGCACACCAATTGTCGCAAATTCGTTTGCCATTTCGCGGGTCAGTGCGGATAAAGCTGCCTTGGAAATAGAATAGGCCGACCCGGCAAACGGGTGAATATAATGTCCGGCAATTGAGGTGACATTGACAATGGCCCCGCTGCCACGATGCAAGGCGGGCGCAAAACCACGCGAAAGCTTAAGCGGCGCATAGAAGTTAAGATCAAACACCTTGCGCCATGCATCCAAATCCCCGTTCAGGCACCCCAGTCTTTCTTTGTATGGTGTTTTTGGGGACATTCCGGCGTTATTGACAAGTGCATGCAGCGGATCATCACCAAGGAGTTTATTTGCTTCTTTGACAAAATCAGCGAGGCTCTTTTCATCTCCCAGATCCGTGGGGTAATGAAAGACATAATTGGGATCGCTCATACATTCCGGTGGCATTTCCGTTCGGGCACAGGTAATCACCCGCCACCCTTTATTCAGAAAATATTTCGCTGTGGCATGGCCAATTCCTTGGCTTGCCCCTGTAATCACGGCTGTTTTTTGTACGCTATTTGTCATAGGATGGAGATTACCCGCACTTTTCAGTCAGGACAATCAGAAATGCAACAGCGTGATGTCATTGATTTTCTTTCCCGGCCCGAGAGTTATGGATTGCCTGCGGATGAAAAGGTGCAACGCCTTGATACGCATATTTCCATTGTCTTTTTGGCGGGAAATTATGCCTATAAACTGAAGCGTGCTATTGAGTTGCCTTTTGTTGATTTTCGTATGATCGAAAGCCGGAAACATTTTTGCGAACTGGAATTGGAGATCAACCGCGCTTTTTCCCCAGATCTTTATATTGAGACGCTTGCGGTGGGCGTTGGGCAGGGGCTTGCCCTCGGAGGAGATGGCGAGGTCGTTGATTGGTTGGTAAAAATGTATCGTTTTGATCAATCCAATCTGTTTGATCGTTTGTGCGAAGAAAACAAGCTGGAAGAAGATGTCTTGCTTCGTCTCGTGAATCGTGTGTTTGAATGTTATGAACACGCAAAACATGATCATTCATTTGGGGGGCTGGCAGGTATGCAGCGCGCATTTGAGGGGCACTACCTTGCCCTTGAAGCCTGTCCATCTCATGTGTTTGAACAGGGCAAGATAAGTAATCTGAAACAACGCGTTTCTGAGACCCTTAGCGAGTGCGGTGATTTATTGGAGAGGCGCAGGCAAAATGGATTTGTACGTCATTGTCATGGTGATTTGCATCTACGAAATATCTGCTTTTTCAAAAATGAAGTTACTTTGTTTGACGCCATTGAATTTGAACCAGATTATGCCGTTATCGATATTTTATATGATCTCTCCTTTTTATTGATGGATTTGATACATCGGGGCCGCCCGGATTTTGCCAATCTGGTGCTGAACAGATATTTGGCCCTGAGCGGTGATATTTCAGGTTTAAAGGTTTTGGGTGTGTTCTTATCATCGCGGGCCACGATCCGCGCCCATGTCAGTGCAGTGGCTTCAAAAAACCAAAAGACGAAAAGAGAGACAGAATTTTTAGAAAAAGAAGCTCGTTGTTATTTGCAGGAAGCGCAACAGTTTCTGAAAAAACAGTCACCTGTTTTGATTGCCATTGGCGGATTATCTGGTTGTGGGAAATCCGTTCTT
Source organism: Terasakiella sp. (assembly GCA_965230775.1). Classification (GTDB taxonomy): domain Bacteria; phylum Pseudomonadota; class Alphaproteobacteria; order Rhodospirillales; family Terasakiellaceae; genus Terasakiella. The sequence goes on along the minus strand of CBDDLQ010000006.1, from coordinate 1,178,850 downwards.
GCAAAAGGGCTGGCCCCCAATATCGGACAAGCGCCCGGTGCATTTGTTGCGCGTACAGATATGATCCGCAAGCGTGTGTTAGGTGTAAAACCGTGGGAAAAATTGTCACAAGATGGTTATAGCCGTGTGGCGACACAACGGACCTACAAGCAGCTTTATCAGGAAATTGAAGAGGCCTTGCAATCTGGCAACAGTGTGATTGTGGATGGTGTTTTTGCCAAGCTGGGGGAACGGCAAAAACTGGAAAATCTTGCAGCAAAAATGGATGTTCCTTTTTTCGGTTTCTGGCTTTCTGCCCCTTTTGATGTTTTGGAACAAAGGGTCACCCATCGTCGAAATGATGTATCGGATGCGGATGTATCTGTGGTGCGCATGCAGGCTGGCTATGATATCGGCAAGCTGGACTGGGCAAAGCTGGATGCAAGCCAAGATATTGAAAGCGTTTTAGAAAAATCCTTATCCATACTTGATGCAAGTCTGGAAAGTTGTACAAATTAAGCGTATCCTTATGTAAGTTTTTAAAGACAGGAGGTTGTCATGAGCATGAAGTCCATCTTAGCCCCCCTTGACGGGACGGCCACATCGAACGGTGTGCTGCAGGCGGCCTTTGTTTTGGCAGACGCATTCAAGGCCCATGTGAAGGCATTGCATGTTCAGCCGGACCCCAAAGCAGCCGTGCCGCTGCTGGGCGAAGGTATGTCGGGTGCGATGATCGAAGATATGATTTCGATGGCAGAAAAAGAAGGCAATGAACAACGCCAAAAAGCACGCGCCCTTTATCAGGATATGATCACCAAACATGGTGTGAGCGAAAGTGATGTTCCGCTTTCAGGTGTTGATATGAGCGTCAGCTGGGAGGAAGACCAAGGACGTGAGGACGAAGTTATCGCCCATCATGGTCGCCTTGCCGATTTAATCCTTGTTCCTAAACCACAACAGGATAATGAAGTTTATACGACGTTGGCCTTGAATGCTGCGTTGTTTGAAACCGGACGTCCCATGTTGTTGCTTCCCCCCTCTTCTATGACGGTTTTCCCTCAAATCGTGACGATTTGCTGGAACGGGTCTATGGAAGGTGCGCGCGCGGTTGCAGCGGCTTTGCCCTTTATTAAAATGGCCAAAACCGTCCATGTCATTACGGCGGATACGTCTTCAACAGACGGGCCAGTTGGTGAAAATTTGGCAAAGTACCTGCGTTGGCATGGCGTGGAAACACAGTCAGTCTTTTTCTCCCCGGCCGGTAAATCCGTTGGTTTGGCCCTGTTATCTGAAAGCAAGAAACTGGGGGCGGAACTGATGGTTATGGGCGGATATACCCACAGCCGCATGCGCGAATTGATCTTGGGCGGGGCGACTCGTGATGTGATTGAAAATGCGGATATCCCGGTTGTCATGGGCCATTAAAACAGGGGAAGTTGACCCGTATCGGGTTTGATTTCCAATCTGGTAAAAGCAATATTGCGCGGCGTTTGCAAAAGGCCGCGCAATTCTTTTGTTGGAATGGAATGATTTAGCCAGTCGTGATGGTGCGCAGGCGCAATAAGGACGGGCATGCGATTGTGAATGTCCGCGATTTGTGAATGGGGCGGGCAGGTTAAGACGCAAAAACGATCTTCTTGCCTTATGGCTGCAAGCGCAAAACATTCCACCCCGTCGATGGCAATGCGGGTTTTATGTTTTTGAACACCGTCTTTTCGCCATTCTGTCCAAGCTTGAACCGGGATTAAACATCTGTTGTTGCGTGCTTTTGTAAATGTTTCTTTTTCCAATAATGTTTCGGACCGGGCATTAATAAGCAGTTGTTTAGACCAATCTACTTTAAACCCCCACTGCAAAAGGCAAGCCTGTTCAGGTGTGTCTATGATCAAGGCGCTGTCGTTGGGGCGTGTTTCCTGAGGTTTGCGTTGTTCTTTGGGTATAAGATTTAGGTGGAAATGCTTTTTAAGAAGAAAACGGTCATAAAGATTATCAAAATTGGAACACATAAAAATTTACCTGAGCCGTTTGTGTAAGTGCAATTAGCGTAGTATAAAAGGCTTGCGTTGATTTTTCCAATATTGCTGTTTTCCTTAGGTTTTGGTCACCATGTCTTTGAAACTTCCGTCAAATGTTACAATTGATTCCCAACATATATGGTGCCAGATTTTTGACAGTGCAAAACGGTTTGAGATGGCACGCCCCGCCCTGTTTCTGGATCGTGACGGTGTTATTGTGGAAGAAGTTCACTATTTACATAAAGTTGATGATGTCGCGCTCATCAATGGGGCGGCAGCAGTGATTGCACAGGCAAATGCAGAAAACAGGCCTGTGATTATTGTCACCAATCAGGCCGGGATTGCACGTGATATGTTTGGATGGGAAGAATTTAATGCGGTGCAGGAACGCATGCTTGACCTGCTGGCACAAGAAGGAGCCTTTGTGGATGCCGTTTATGCTTGTCCACATCATAAGGTGGGGAAAGCCCCTTACAATCATCCCGACCATGAGGCGCGCAAGCCTAATCCGGGTATGTTAATGCGGGCAATGCAGGTTATTGATGTTGTGTGCGAACAGTCATGGATTGTCGGCGACAAAGCCGGTGACCTGCAAGCCGGACGCGCTGCTGGTTTAGCAGGCGGGGTTCATGTTCTGACAGGTCATGGCGGGGATGACGGCGAAGCTGAGCGGGCAAAAGAACTCGCTACCAAAGATTTTTATATCAAGTCAATAAAATCAATTAAGGATTTAATTGATTAATATTTCAACTATTTGATGTACATCTATTATCAATACGTTATAGGGTGATGAATTATATGGTGTGTACGTAAATAACCGTAGAAAAAATATAACTAATGTGTATAATTAGTCCATTGTCCGTTTCTGGTGGGGGAATAACGGATCTTTCCAATGGCAAATTTAGATCGATATAAACTTTTCTTCGAAGCATCCACAGATGCAATGCTGACTATTCAGGATGATTGCTTTGTTGATTGTAACAATGCAGCACTGGAGATGCTTGGGTTAAGTGATAAGCAATCTTTAAAAAACCTGCATCCGGGTGATATTTCACCGCCACGGCAACCTGATGGTCGTCTCTCCTTTGAAAAAGCTGGGGAAATGATCAACAAGGCGTTTGAAAACGGGACACACCGTTTTGAATGGGTGCATTGTCGTGAAAACGGGGATGAGTTTGCGGTCGAAGTTGTGCTTATTTCCGAAAAATCATCACAAGGAAATTTCATTCATGTCGTCTGGCATGACCTTTCTGCACGTCACGCGTTAGAAGCAGCCTTGTGGGAAGCCAAGTTGTTGGGGGAAGCGGTTAATCAATCTGGCGCCAGTACCCTGATTACAGATGTGGATGGATGTATTGAATATGCCAATGCTGCTTTTTGTGAAATTAATGGATATCAGCTGGATGAAGTGATCGGGCAGACACCGGGGCTTTTGAATTCCGGTCAGCAGGACCCTGAATTTTACGAAGATATGTGGCAAATCATTAAAGCGGGGGAGACTTGGAGTGGTACCCTGCGCAATGTGCGCAAAAACGGCGAGCCGTACTGGGCCAGATTAAAAATCTCGCCTGTTAAAGATGAAAATGGCACGGTCATTAAGTTTGTCGGTATTGAAACAGATATCTCTGACTTTATCGAAGCAAAGGAAAAAGCGGAACAGGCCAGTCGGGCAAAATCGGATTTCCTATCTTCGGTTAGCCATGAATTGCGCACTCCGCTAAACTCCATTCTTGGGTTTTCCCAATTGATAGCCTTGAATAAAGATAATCCTTTATCGGAACGTCAAAAAACTCAACTGGACCATATTCATAATGCAGGGACACATCTGCTGCATTTGATTGACGAAGTTCTTGATCTGGCAAAAATTGAAGCCGGGAAAATGGCTTACCGGATCGAAAAAATTACGATCGAAGACATTCTGCATGATTGCCTGACCTATATTGAAACGGCACATAAACAAATGAATGTCACCTTAAAGGATGAGACATTTAAACCTTTGCCACGTATTTTGGCCGATGATATGCGTGTGCGTCAGGTGTTATTAAATTTGTTATCCAATGCCAAGAAATATAACCGCAAAGGGGGCATGATCCGGGTCCGCAGTGAACAACTGGACAGTGGCTATTTGCGTATTGTAGTTGACGATACCGGATATGGGATCCCTTATGAACTACAAGATCAGGTCTTTCAACCCTTCAATCGTCTGGGCGCGGAGCGCCTGGATGTCGAAGGGGCTGGCATCGGATTGGTGCTGACGAAAAAAATGGTCGAAGAAATGTCGGGCAATATCGGCTTTTCCAGCATTGAAGGGGAGGGATCTTCATTTTGGGTCGATTTTGTCCTCGCCGAAGAAGTCAAACCCATTTCTGAACCTGTTCATATTGAACATGCGGATTATGCATTAAGTTGCTGTACGGGAAAGCATACGATTCTTTATATTGAAGACAATTCATTGAATCGGGAATTGATGGATGGGTTTGTCTCTGAAATCCCAAACTTGGATATGGTTACGGCAAAGACGGCTGAACAAGGAATTGAAATTGCCAAAATCCGTAAACCGCATTTAATCTTGATGGATATTAACTTACCGGGAATGGATGGTTTTCAGGCTTTTCAGAAGCTGCGGGCGATGGAAGAAACCATGAAAATTCCAGTGGTGGCTTTAAGTGCGAATGCAATGCCGGATGCGATTGAAAAGGCGGGCGAACTCGGCTTTCAGGATTATATCACCAAACCATTCCTGTTGGACGATGTGATGAAAGTGTTGGATAAACATATCGAAAACTAGGCGTAAAATCTGAGATTACGCCTAGTTTTCGTAACTTTTACAAATGACTGGTGAAAACTTTTTCATCAATTGGCGGAATATTTTTCAGGCAATCGAAGACGGCATTGGCATCTTTGGCAACACTGAACAAATTGCGTGCGCTGTCATGGGCAAAACCTGATGAAATTGTTGCCTCGACCAAATCTTGAAACGGTTTCCAATAATCTTTCGTATCCAGAATAACAATCGGCTTGTCATGCAAGCGAAGTTGTTTCCATGTCATAATTTCAAAGGTTTCATCCAATGTGCCTAATCCGCCGGGCAGAACGATAAAACCGTCAGATCGTTCAAACATGGTGCGTTTGCGATTATGCATGCTGTCTGTGATGATCAATTCGCTCAGATTGGAATGACCGACTTCGTGCTTTTGCAAAAATTCCGGGATTACGCCTGTGACCCGGCCGCCATGATCCAAAACTTCCTGCGCGACAATTCCCATAATTCCGATAGACCCGCCACCATAGACCAGTTCAATCCCTTTTTCAGCCATTGTACGGGCCAGTTTTTTTGCTTCTTCAACAAATGCGGGATCGTTTCCGTTGCGCGAACCACAGAAAATACATAAGGATTTGGGTGTGAAATTCATTTTGGCCTCTTTGTGATTTGGTAATGATTTAACGCTATGTTTACACCATGCTTAATTCAATAAATAGCTCCTTGTTGTTTAGTCTTCTCTTTCCTGCCCTCACTCTGTTGGGGGGCGTGCCGCTGTTGCGCTGGGCAACGACGGGGGAAAATAAAGATATTGTGGGATCTTTCGCCGTTGGCCTTGCTTGCTGGATCGGGGTGATTTGTGCGTTCGGACAGGTGGGGGAACCCTTTCAGTTCGGTATGAATGCCCTTGCCTATGGGGTGGGAATCATCACATTTGTCAGTTTGATTTTCACCTTATTTCTACGCCATCCGATGTTGCGTATTGGTTCGGGTCTGATGTTATGCTTCGTCTGGGTTTGGGTTATGACCGGGATGACGACAGAGACGGATATGTTTATTAAGGCCTTGTTGGCTGGGGCAGTCTTGTTGGTGTTATCGCTTGTTTTTACATTCAAGATGCGGGCGGAATTTGCAAACTCTCAAACGTCACTGTCGTGGTTGATTACTCCGTTGGTTTTAAATTGCACTTTGGCAGGTTTTGCTTTTTATCTGGGTGATCAAATGGCAGGTCATTTTGCAATAAGCTTGGTTGTTGTTGTTCTTGGGGCGCTCATTTGGGGGCATGACCGTACGCCGGGCGTGTTAAGGGAAAATGCCGTGTTTCCCATAAGCTTGTGTACAGCAACTCTGGTTTGGGATATGTGGTTGCAAGGGCATTTGCCATTATTATCCATTTTCTGTTTTGTTCTGGTTTTATTTAGCCATCATGGCGCAGAACACGTGCTTAATCGCGCACCTGTATGGTTGCAAAAAACAGAGCCACTGGTCAGGGTCGTTGTTTCGCTGTTGCCCATTGGGTTAAGTGTTGTGTTTTTTGATATTTTGCGCTCTTTATAAGACTTCTTGAATTGCGCAAATGATGTTTTAAGGATACCCTGTTAACTTAACTTTTGGGTTTAGGGCATATCCTTTTTAGAGGCGGAGAGAGTACGTTGCGTTCAATCGTTTTAATCGGCTTGGGACTCGCAGTTGTTGCGTTGGCGATATTTTTGACCTTGTTCAATGACGAGGAACCAATAGCCCCTCAGCCTCAGGTGGAAACGCAACAAAGCCAGCAATCTGCAAATCCCCCCGCCAAACCAGCAGAGCAGTCGCAAAAAACCGAGAATACTGCGCCGAGTTTTGATGTGGTACGTATCAATCCCGATGGGGATGTTGTCATGGCAGGACGTTCTACACCAAAAGCGGAAGTCACTGTTTTAGACGGTGAAAATGAATTGGGTATGGTGAAATCCGATGACCGGGGGGAATGGGTTTACCTGCCGACCAACCCACTGGAAACGGGGGAACGCCAACTGAGCCTGAGCGCATTGAACCCGGACGGTACCATTCAAAAATCCGAAGATGTTGTGGTCCTTGTTGTGCCTGAACGTAAAGGGGATCAGACTTTGGCTGTGTCGATGTCAAAAGATGGCAGTGGTCCGGTTACCCCCTTACAAGTGCCGGGGGCGGAAAGTTTGACGCTTTCTATTGATGCGGTGAATTATGACGATAAGGGGGAGCTCTCTATCTCCGGTACAGCACCGGAAGGTGGTGCGGTTTTTCTTTATTTGGATAATGAGTTCTTAGGTAACACAGCGGCAGATGATAAAGGACATTGGGTTGTTGCCCCGTCGCGGGTTGTGGAACCGGGCGTATATCAACTACGTGCCGATCATGTGGATGAAAATCAAAAGGTTTTAAATCGGGTGACCATTCCGTTCTCGCGCGCACCGAATATGAGCAATGTCCCTCAGGATCGCCAGATCGTTGTACAACCGGGGAATAGTCTGTGGCGTATCGCCCGTCGGGTCTACGGAACAGGGTTTGATTATGCGGTTATCTATCGCGCCAATAAAGAACATATCAGTGACCCGAACCTGATTTATCCGGGACAGGTCTTTGAAATTCCGGCGCAGTAATGCCAATTTAGCTCAATAAAAAATCCTCGTCTTGTGCGAGGATTTTTTTATGCTTTGAAATACTTGTTTAGTTTGGTTTCAGGGTAATGACAGGTTTTACTTTGAGCTTCACATTATTGGTTTTTAATTTCAGTGTGACTTTTTCTTCCACCACGTGTTCATTTTGTTTTTCAACAGGTGAAGATACGGGAACGTCTTGTGGGGGCTGTTGCTCGATATAGTTTTGAGGCGCACGAAAGGCCAAATCTTTTGGGGGTTGTAAGGTATGAACCAGTTGCAGGTAGGGCTTGACGCGTAACAAAACCTTGGTGGTTTCCGCCAATAAGATTTTAGGTGATATATTGCCTTCGAAGGACAATTTATCAATCAGGATAATGTTTTGGTTATCGTCAATTTTAACACTGCCGCCTAACGCTTTTCCCGCCGCTTTGACAACCGCCAGCACGTTGGCACGGGCAAAAGAACTTTCATACGAATAAGGCAGTTTTCCAATGATGCCATGAATATGCAGGAAAGATTTTGTTCCTTCCGGTTTGACATGGACAGCGAACCAATATCCTTGATACTGGACCATAAAATCGATTTGAGAAAGCTTGTTGTCCTGAATGATTTTGCCGTTTTTGGCCTGCAAATTATCGGTTACGGACAACTCCCTTGTTGGTGAATTCGAAAATTCAACCAGACTTCTTGCTTTGGAAGGGAATGTGTTTGGATCGTTCACTGCTATCAGCCCGTAAAATCAAGATTTTTATCAATTTAACATGCATCTTTGTTGCAAACAAAAAGAAAAGTCGTCTTTACGCATCCGGCGTATCCTGTTACGAAAGGCAATTGGATTTGGATAACATGGACGAAGAACGTGCTTAAAGTAATCTTGGTGCCGATCAACCGCGAAGGTTGGCCGTTTATCGCAATTTTTGCCATCTTGACAGTGGCCCTTATGGTTGGGGCATATGCCTTGGGATGGTTGGGTGCTGTTCAGCCGATTGGTTGGGTCGGCTTGATCCTGACAGTATGGTGTATTTGCTTTTTCCGTGACCCGCACCGTGTCACCCCGACTCGTGACGGATTGGTCATCTGTCCGGCCGATGGTGTTGTACAGCTGATTGACCGGGCCGCACCACCGGCGGAATTGGGCATGGGCGATCAGGAACGCACACGCGTCTGTGTTTTTATGAACGTGTTTAACGTTCACGTAAACCGCTCCCCTTTAAGCGGAACGGTTAAGAAAGTGGCTTACCGCCCCGGAAAATTCCTCAATGCCTCTTTGGATAAAGCCAGCGTGGATAATGAACGTATGAGTGTGGCGCTTGAAACCGAAAATGGAACGCAAATCGCTTTCGTTCAAATTGCGGGACTGGTTGCACGCCGTATCATTTGCTGGACAAAAGAAGGCGATGAATTGAAAGCCGGGGAACGGTTCGGTATGATCCGTTTTGGCAGCCGTGTTGATGTTTATCTACCCGAAGGGGTGGAACCTATGGTAGCCTTGGGGCAGACGACCAAAGCGGCAGAGACTGTTTTGGCCGATTTAAATGGTACCGAAGTTGCCCGCCAAGGCGAAGTGAGATAAACATGGAAAAACGCCGTCCAAAATTGAAACGACTGCCGATCAACCACCTTATCCCGAATATTCTGACCATTTCTGCGCTTTGTGCAGGCATGACCGCGATTAATTTTGCGGCGCGTGATATGTGGGAAGCATCGGTTTTTGCAATTGTTGTTGCGGCGATTTTGGATGGTTTGGATGGGCGTGTTGCACGTTTACTGAATGCGCAAAGCAAATTTGGTGCGGAACTGGATTCCCTGTCTGACTTTATCAGTTTTGGTGTGGCGCCGCCCATGATCCTTTATTTCTGGGTTTTGGAAAATGCAGGCCGGATCGGCTGGGTCTTTGTTTGCTTTTTTACCGTTTGTATGGCCTTGCGTCTGGCGCGTTTCAATACCGCACTGGAAGACCCTGATAAACAACCGTGGGAAAACAATTTCTTTACCGGTGTACCGGCCCCGGCTGGTGCGTTATTGATTATGTACCCGTTGGTGCTGTCTTTCATGTTCGGGGATGATTTTTTCCGCAGTCCGGCAATGGCCTGTTTTTTCCTGACGGTAATCGGCGGTTTGATGGTCAGTCGTTTTCCGACTTTTTCCTTTAAAAAGGCGAAGGTTCCGGCAGCTTATGTTTTGCCGGTTATGATTGGTGTCGGCTTGCTGGTTGCCTTTTTAGTCAGTGCACCGTGGGCGATGTTGTCTGTTATTGGCGCGATTTATCTGGTGAGCATTCCTTTGAGCTTTAATTCCTACAAGAAATGGCAAAGGCGTGCTGCTGCCGGGGAATTGGATGAAGATGACGATGCTGAGATCGAAATCTGCGAAAAAGAAGATTGACGATAAAAAAGAAAGGGTTCCAGAAGGAACCCTTTTTCAGTTTTACGGGAGGGGAAGGAGATTTTGGTTATTAGCGCAAGGGGGCTTGTGCGCCTGTTTTTGGGTCGATTTTGAAAGTTTCGACCAGTGAGTTATCTTTTGTGACCAGTTTGGCAATGATATTGCCATCTTGATCGGTGGTGACATCGCCAACTTTCAGGTTGTCGTTACCGCGCCAAGCGAGGCGACCTTCCATAATTTCTTTGACGCGTTCCGGTGTCAGTTGCAGATCGTAATTACCGTTTTGCATAAAACGTCCCATGCGGGGGCCGTTCATCATGCCAAATCCCATACCATGTCCGTGTCCACGCATCATATATCCGTATCCACCACCGGGACCACCATTGGGGCACCAGCCATTATAGTTGGGTTTGCTGTTGTCTTGAGCGACGGCCAAAGTCGTCAATGTGATCAGGGCAACGGCGCTAACGGCGCTGAGAATGAGTGTCGTGCGTTTCATAATAAGTCTCCATCGACTAGAGTTAACCGGCGATAGCGTTCGCCCTTTCGATACGTTTATTATTGGCCTGTTGTGTAACGGGGGTGTGTCACTAGAGGTGCGATAAGGTGACGCATTGTTTCTGCGCCCATTTCTGTTACAGTTTGTTACACATTCAACCGCGCAGTTTCTAAAATAGCGATTATATTAGTCTCATGGAAAAGCAATCACACATACTTGTCGTCGATGACGACCGCGAAATTCGCGACCTTGTTGCGAAATTTCTAAAGCAGCATAATCTGCGCGTGACGACCGCGCAGGATGGGCGTGAAATGAAACGCGCACTTGAGGACTGGTCCATTGATCTAGTGGTTCTGGACGTGATGATGCCGGGCGAGGATGGATTGACCCTTTGTCGAAATTTGCGGGCCAGTTCGCAAATGCCGGTGATTATGTTGACGGCAATGGGGGAAGAAACCGATCGGATTATCGGATTGGAAATGGGGGCAGATGATTATTTGGCAAAGCCGTTTAATCCACGTGAATTGTTGGCCCGTATCAAAGCTGTTTTGCGTCGAAGCGGTGGGCAGGATATTGTGACGGCTGAAGACGCTGATGTCTTTATCTTCAATAAATGGGAGTTCCGTCCCGAACGGCGTGAGTTGTTAAATGATGAAGGTGTTCTTGTCTCTCTCAGCCGGGGGGAATTTGAATTGCTGGATACCTTTGTACGTCATCCCAACCGTGTTTTGAACCGTGATCAACTTTTGGATATGGCGCGTGGTCGGGAAGCAATTCCGTTTGATCGTGCGATTGATGTTCAGGTCAGCCGCCTGCGCAAAAAATTGAAGGATGATCCTAAAAACCCGTCTTTGGTCAAAACCGTGCGCGGTGGCGGTTATATGTTTACAGCGAAAGTGGAGCAATCTTGAATATGCGTCTGATCCCGCAAACCATGTTGGGAAGAACCCTTGTGATCCTGATCGGTGGTATTTTATTGGTACAGGCCCTCGGGGGGATTTTTTATTATCGGGATTGGAAAAATTTTCGCGAAAGTGCCGAACACAGTCGTTTGATTGAACGCATGGCAACGTATGTGCAGTGGATGAATGCAGCGAGTCCTTTGCAGCGTGAATTCCTGTTACGCACCAACCGTCCACGAGGTATGCGAGCCTGGCAAAGTAAGGAAAGTGCTGTTAACGAGGAAGCAAACTGGTTTGGGGTAGAGGCTTTTATCCGTTCCGGTTTGTCTGAAGAACTTGGCGGGATAGATCTAAAACGTATTCGTGTTGATGATGATGAACGCAGACCCTTTCCCCCGGGGGGTGGTTTTGGTCAGCACCGTATGCGAGGCGGTAATGATGTGCCAGACGATCAACGTCCGCATTGGGGGCGTATGATGAACGGACATAAATACAATGCGCGCCTGATGGTGGCGGTGTTGCTGGACGATGGCACTTGGTTGAATATGCGCATTCCGTTTGAACGTCCAACCCCACCGGGTTTTGTTCCTTTTGCGATGCCATTATTATTTCTGTCTTTGCTGGTTGCTTTGGTCGCCTTTGTAATCATGCGTCGTGCCAACAAACCATTGGCTCGTATGGCATTGGCAGCAGAAACATTGGGGCGCGATGTGAATGCGCCGCCGATGAAAGAAGATGGCCCGCGCGAAGTGCGTGATGCCGCACGTGCCTTTAACGAGATGCAAACCCGCCTGCGTCGTTTTGTTCAGGATCGTACGCATATGTTGGCGGCGATTTCCCATGATTTGAGAACCCCAATTACCCGTATGCGTTTGCGGGCTGAATTTGTGGAAGATGATCAGCAACGTGAAAAAATGCTGGCGGATCTGGATGAAATGGAATCCATGATCAAGGCAACCATGTCGTTTGCCCGCGATGATGTGGCAAACGAGGCCGTTTCCCCTATTGATCTCGCTGCATTGGTTGAAAGCCTTTGTGAAGATATGCGGGAAACCGATGGGGATGTCACTTATAAAGGTATGGAAGAACTTCCCTTTAAAGGCCGTCCGGTGGGCTTGAAACGTGCTGTTGCCAATCTGGTTGGGAATGCCCTGAAATATGCGGGTGCCTGTGAAGTGGTGTTAGAGGCCGATGACCATCAGGTGAGTGTAACCGTAAAAGATAAGGGGCCAGGTATCCCCGAACGCGAACTGGAAGAAGTTTTCAGACCGTTTCGCCGTTTGGAAGGCTCCCGCAACAAGGAAACGGGCGGGGTTGGCCTTGGGCTGGCCGTTGTACGATCTGTTGCCCATGCACATGGTGGAACAGCCCAGTTGATGAACCGACCGGAAGGTGGGTTGGAGGCGAAAATTATTCTGCCGTTATAACAAGGTTGCTAATTATTTAAGAACAAGGCAACCGGCAGAATATGCAAGAAACTTCCGGTGGCGAAAATACCGATAAATGCGGCGGCAGTTAAGTTCTTACAGCCGAAAAAAATGGGTTGAAATAAGGTGCGCATAAACCAGAAGAAGGCAATTCCGATGAGTATCGTTCGCCCAAACGATGTTTCAATCAGGTTCGTGGCTTCAAAAAAAAGTAAATAGGCAAAAAGCAGGAACATAACCATCAGGGCTAAGTTCATAACTTGCATGACACCTTTATTAAGGGCGTTTACTTTTTTCAATTGTGTTTCCCACTGGAAGAGTTTCCAGAAGAATATATGAAATACAAAAAGGGCAATATCAAAGAGACCTGCGAGGAAAAGTGAAATACTGATTGATGTATTCATTGTAGGTTCCTTAAAATATCGCACACCTAAAACAACAAAGTCCCGATCCATATGGACCGGGGCTTTAATTATCAAGGCATCAGCATGGGAACGACAAAGTATCCAATGGCGACAAGGGCCATGATCTTTATCGAAATCCAGAAAGCCAGCTTTTTAGGCGTCATTACTCACCGCCGTTTTTGCTGGACCAGCCGAGGGGGTCTTCCAAGAATTCTTTTACACCGGCGATTTTTTCTTTGGTGAAATAGCCGTATTTTTCTGCGGCGTGAATGACATCCCACCAATTACACAGATAATGCAGCGTGACACCAGCCTGATCCAGAGATTCAAGGGCACCGGGGATCACACCATAGAAAAAGACGACGAAGGCATCATCACATTTGGCCCCAGCGTTGCGCAGTGCATTAACGAAATTCAGCTTGGAACCGCCGTCAGTTGCCAAATCTTCGACGAGAAGAACGCGTTTGTCTTCTTCCATATAGCCTTCGATCTGGGCGTTGCGACCAAAACCTTTGGGTTTTTTGCGCACATATAACATAGACGCATCCAGTTGATCAGCCATCCATGCGGCATAAGGGATCCCGGCTGTTTCGCCGCCAGCAACATAGTCGAAGACTTCAAAACCGGCATCTTGTTGCAGTTGGTTTTTGGCAAGTTCCATGACTGTGCGACGTGCACGATTGAAAGAGATGAGTTTACGACAATCAATATAGACCGGGCTGGCTTTGCCGGAGGTCAGGATATAAGGCTCTTCCGGGCGGAAGTTGATAGCTTCGATTTCCAATAAAATCTTAGCAACGGTTTCACCTGTTTTTTTATGTTCCGGGCTGCGCGCAACAATGGCCATAGTTTATTCATCCTCTGATCAGAAATGCATTGCGTTGTTTTAGAATCAAAATGGATTCAAATCAACGGCTTTCCCTGTTCTTGCGAAATGGAAATTTCACCAAAAAGCAGTGGTGTTATATCAGGTAAACAGAAAATTGAAGGTGAAACCGCTGAGGACAGCCATTGCGAAAACAACCAGCAAAAACGCTGATAACAAAGGCCAGTAAAAGAGTTTATGCAGCAAGATCGCTTCCGGCAGACTTGCCCCGCCGCTGCCGATGGCAAGCGCCATGATCGCACCCAGACTGACCCCTTTTGCCAAAAAGGCAGAGACCAGCGGCAATAAGGTGCTGACTCGCATATAAAGCGGTATCCCGATTAAGGCAGCGGCAGGAATGGCAGCAGGGTTTTGTGGGCCTGCAACCTCTGTGAAAAAGTCAGCCGGTAAAAAACCATGAACGCCTGCGCCAATGATCATGGCGACAAACATGTAAGGAAACATCTGTTTAAACATGTCCCATGTTTCGCGACCTGCCGTTTGCCAAATTGTGGGGGGGATTTGAGGGGCCGCACCACAAGATGATCCGCAGCACCGTGACTTTTCTTCGAGTAATTCAGATTTGATGAACCGTTCAAACCCGAGTGTGTTGAGGGTCACCCCCGCAAGGACAGAAACACTGAAGGCTAAAACAGCGTAAAGCGCGGTGACCTGCCAGCCTAAAACCGGGATGAAAAGGGCAATGACTAAGGGGTTGAGCAACGGAGACGTGAATAAAAAAGTCATGGTCGGGCCGAAGCCTGCACGCGCTTTTAAAAGGCCGACCAACACAGGAATGCTGGAACAGCTGCAAAACGGGGTAATTGATCCTAAAAGGGCGGCTGTCAGATATCCTAGTCCTTTTTGTCCGCCAAGGATGTTGCGGATTTTGCTATCGGGAAGTTTTTGTCGCAGCAAGCCAACCAGAAAACTGATGATGAGGAAGAGAATGCTCAATTCCGCAAAAAGCTGGATAAACATCCAGAAGCTTTCTTGCAACATGTCACTAAGTGGCATTGTGTTGAGGTGATTTTGCAGTTGGTCAAACATAATTTAATATTTCCACAAATGTTGAAATAACTGCTCAAAAAAATTTAAAGTGTGCAGCATTCCGCTTCTAAAAAGTTCATAATCTCGCGTAACGCATCCAGTTCTGCATAACAGTACAAGCTGCGTCCGTCTCGTTTCTGACGGATTAGGCCAACGGCGATCAAACGGTGAATATGATGGGAAAGGTTTGGGGCAGAAACATCCAAATGACGTTGTATATCCCCAACGACCATGCCTTTTTTACCCGCTTTCACCAGAAGCCTGAACACGGACATTCGGGTGTCGTGGCCCAGTTCACCAAGTCTTTTTACTGCAATTGTCTGATCCATATTGAAGAGTATATACCGTTAGACTAAATATTTCAATGATTATTGAAGTATTGAAATGTTGTCAACGCAAATGCATGAAATCCAGATCAGAGACTTGTGAGAAAATTTCACGGGATCCTTCGAAATATGAACGGATCATACTGTTATCCATATCTGGGTTGGGGCCACGTGTATCGGCGATTTGGCGAATTTCCAGAATTTCCACCAATCCTTCCTGTGGGTTTTCTTTACGCCAGATATAACTTTTATTTTCAACTGTTTTGCGCAGTAATCTGGTGTTGCGGGCAAATGAATTTGTCGCGGGGCCATATTTATTTTCATAATAATTGATAACATCCTGAAACCCATCTCTTTTAAAAATACTATAAAGGCGGGTTGCGATACTGCCTTCATACTGCACAATTGCGCGTGTTCCTTTGTACAGATGGGTGGAAACTTCAAAATGTCGTGCGATGGCGTCCGGCCAACGGGTTGGTGTTGTGCAAAAGGCGATGGTCCCCCGGTTTTTGGTAAAGCACTTCGCCTGTTTGCTGAGATCGTTGTCCCCTTGGCCCAGTTTAATGTCAGCTCCCAGATCAAATTGAGCTTTCACAAGGCGTGGATCAATTGGTTTGGGTTCTGTAACAGGTGCAGGAGGTTGAACCGGGACAGATGGTTCCGTTGTAGATACAGAGGGCTGTTTTTCTGCGAGGCTTTCTGTGGTTTGTGCTGCTTTATCGTCACTGGAAAAGGGGGAACTGAAGAAATCACCGATTTTATTTAAGAGACTGGTTTCTTCTTGTTCCGGTGCCGGTGGAACCTGTGGCGTTTTCTGTTGTGTGAGCGCGGGTTCCTGTTCCATTTTTGTTGCTGGCTCTGGTGCGATATTTGGCTTTTCTTCCGTCACCTGTTGTGCTGCCTCAGCCTTGGGAAGTCCTTGATCTTTAGATGATTGAGTGGGCGTTAAGAAATTGCGCAACTTGTCAAAAAAAGAGGCTTGTTCCTTTTCTTCTGAACCTGTGAGTGCCGGAGCAGGAATATCCTCTTTTGGAGCTAGGGTTTGTGTATCAGCTGCGGGTGGCGTTTCTACATTTTGCTGAGTGGGTGCAAGGGGTGGCTCTTCGTTTTGCGGCTCTGGCGCAGGGGATTGTTCTGTTTTGCTAAACAGTTTGCCTAAGCGTTCAAAAAAAGAAGGGCTGTTTTCTGCGGCAATGGGCGCGCTTGGCGTGATTGTTGTTACAGATTGCGCAGGTTTACTCGGTTGCGCGAGCACCTCTTGTGGGGTCACGGTTGTTGCCTGAACCGGAGGTGCCGCCAGTAGGCTGGCTGGTGTCGGTTGTGGCTGCGTTGAAATCACATAGGAAGGGGCAAAAGGATCTTTTGTTTGTGGGTTCGGTGCGACGTTGAAAACAGGTGCAGGTTCCGCTTGTGGTTTGATGACAGGCGTGGTTGGTGTAGGCGCTGATATTTCAACCTCTTTTTCAACGGGGGCTGGTTGCGGTGTCTGGGCAACCGGTTTTATCTCAGGCGCGGGAGCGCTGAGGGCAGGTGGGGCAATTTGACTGGCATCCACGACTGGTTTTTCGGGTGCTTTTTGGATGGTAGGGCGTTCGGGTTCCTCAGGTGTGCGAACGATTTTAGGCGCTTTGGGTTCGGGGGCTTTGGGTGTTGCGTTTGGTTCGGTCGGGGCCACTGTGTCTGGCGCAAACGGATCAAGTGTGTTTTGTGCGATACCTGATGATGTGAGGGAAACCCAAACACCCATAGAGACGCCAATGCATAAGGCGCGGTGAAAACTGACCTGTCGCACGGACTTGCCCATATTTTTATTATCCCTCGAATATAGAACCCTCTTGGTTGCGGATTTTGCGGTTTTGGTGGCTCCTATGCAAGGAAAAAGCTACCATTTTATCCTTTCTTCGTGGTGGCTGCGTCGATCAAAAATGCGAATGCCATCAATGTACTTTTCCGCAGATCGAACTTTTTGTCTTTCTTGTGGGGTTTTTGCTGTCTGTGATGGTTGTCTAACCATTTGATCTTTTAAGATTTTTTGCAAGTTTAACCGCCCGCCGCTGGCAACCTTATTGGCAAGTCCGGGGATGGGATCAACGCTGTTCATCAGTGTTTCTTTGATTTGCAAATTGGTCAGGGTTGGTTGATGGGCCAGTAGTAACGCGGCCGCCCCGCTAACAATCGGACTGGCCATCGAGGTTCCTGACAAGAAGTTGTAGCTATCACTCAGCGTCTTTTTTTCCTCATTCGGAAGAACGATGGTGCTAAAAATATCAACGCCAGGGGCTGCAATATCCACATTTTTGCGCCCCCAGTTTGAAAACTCCGCCAGATCGTCTGTTGGTGTTGTCGCTGCAACACTTAAGATGCCGTCTATGGGGTAACTCGCCGGGTATGATCGAGGTTCACCATCGTTATCGACAGTTTCATTCCCGGCGGCAATAACAAATAAAACACCGTTGGCGGCAAGATCTTCATAAATTCTTTGGGCAATGAAGGAATGTGCAAAACTGCCGAGGCTCAGGTTAATAATGCGCGCACCGTTTTCATAGGCATAGATAATCGCCGCAAGTATATCAATTGTATCACCCCTACCGCAGGCACCACCTAAAACTTTCAAAGGCATGATTTTAACTTTATCTGCGATGCCTTTGATGCCTTTTGCGTTATCGCCCATTGCTGCGATGGTTCCTGCAACATGGGTACCATGCGTGTTTATGTAAACGCCGCTCTGTCCCTCATGGCATTGGTCGTCGGGGGTGATGGTCGGGGCCGAGTAAACAATGGGGCCGGGCCAGTTGTTACCTTCATAAAAATTCCATCCGAAAATGTCATCGACTAAACCGTTGTTATCATCATCAATCTTGTTGTCAGGAATTTCCTTTTTATTAATCCAGATGTGACCTTTGAGGTCTTCATGGGTGAATTTGACCCCCGTATCGACAACAGCAACAATGACATTTTTTGTTGTTGAAGACGGTTGAGACCAAGCTTCAAAGGCTTTGATCTTGTCCAAAAACCACATTTGATTGATTAAGGGGTCGTTGGGGCGCGCGGGCTTTGCCGTATTGGCATAGACGACATAGTTGGGTTCCACGGCATAAACATCGGGGTCGCTGGACAAAATATTGGCGAGATTTTCCCAGTTTCCGTCTCCAGCCGGGTTGCTGATCTGAATGTGGGCAATGTTGAATGAACTCAGCTGTATATCAATTTTTACATCTTTACCCAGTTTTGATATCCATTTGGGATTATTACCCTTTTTTAGGGCGTTCAGTGATTTGTCACTGCGAAACTGGACCAGAAATTCCCCTTCCAATGCGACGGGGGACAAGGGGGCTTTCAGGACTTTTGTCTTCTCACGTACAGGTTGGGCAAAACTCTTTGAAATCTGCGGAGTCGCACCTATAAAGAAAAATGAAAAAATAAGCGCAAAACTATGTATTTTTGCTAAAAATCCTGTATATTTCCTTAATGTTCGCATTTTTCTAACTTTACGGATTGGGTGAAAGATAAAACATTCATTCTAAAAGTTGTATTTATATGGCTTTTGTATCGTAAATGACGGTTTTTGTCGCGCAAGGAAAATATGAACGGGTGTGAGGCATTTTTTATAGTCTTGTGAATACAGACACGAGTGACACAATGAGCAATGATGGTTCAAAGCGAGAGGGTCGGTCTTCTATCGAAGTGGCTTTCGACGCAGAAAATCAGGCAGATCAGGTAAAAGATCAGGCCGGGGAAAAGACGGATGAAGAGGGCAAGAAAAATGCCATGCCGGAATTGACCCCGTTGCAGAAAGATTACCTTCTGGATGATGGTGACCGCATGGTTGATGTGGAACTGTTGGCCGAGGAAGACTGGCACGCCCCATTTTATGTGCGTTATCGCCTTCTCAGCATTGTTGCGGCTGTCTTGTCTGTTGGTTGGGTTTATGGTGCTTATGATTATATCGAAACCTATTTCGGTTGGTCGACGCTTAGTGAATTGATGCCCCATGAAATTGGTGGTCTGGCTGCCGGTCTCGTCACGCCCTTGGCTTTGTTGTGGTTAATCGCGGCTTATCTGGAACGCAGCCGTTTGTTGCAAACGGAAAGTCAGGCGTTGCGCTGGTATCTACGCCGTATGGTTTATCCGTCTGAAACGGCAGAACAGCGCGTGCGTGCGATTACGGACTCTTTGCGGGGTCAGACACAGGAATTGACACGTGCGTCCGAAGATGCGTTGGTGCGATCACGTGCGATCCATGATTTATTGCGTTCGCGCAGTGTGGAACTGTCCGAAGTTTCCCACGAGGCAGATACGCGGGCCAAGGAAGCTGAAGATAGCCTGCGTCGTCAGGCTGAGGATTTGCTGAATGTGTCTGATCGTGCGATTGACAGGGCACGTGAAGTCGGCAACGTTTTACACCATCAGGCACATGATCTGGTGAATGTTTCTGAACGTGCCTCGTCCCGGACCGAGGATATTGCCGAAACATTAAAACGCCGTGCAAGCGAGCTGGACAGAGTTTCCGACGGCATTGTCAATAAAACCAAGGAAACCGCATCGATCTTTCAACGTGAAGGCAAGGCGCTGGAAACAGTCTTTGAACAGGCCAAAGGGCGCAGTATTGAAATCGGTGACTTGTTGGGTAGTGCTATTGGATCCGTCAATCAAATGGCACATGATGCCGCAGACCGTTTGAACCAAAACGCCAAATTGTTGGAAGACCATACTGTAAGTTTGCGCAAAAGCAGTGAAGAGGCCCGCGATCAAGGCGAGGCAATGGGCAAGGTGTTTGAACGTCAGCTCAAAGAGTTGAATGCGACCTCAGAATTGGTGCAAACGCAAACCGGACAAATTCGTGAAAACCTTGTTTCCCAGACAGATCATTTGAACAAAACGGCGGATCAGGTTTCTGATCGTGTACGTGAGATGCGCGAAAATCTGAAAGAAAGCGCGCAGGAATTGATGAACTCCACAGACAATTCCCTGATGGGCATGCGCAGTACATCGGACGCGTTCCGTCAACAGGCGCGCCAGTTGGATTTGGCGACAGAACGGGCGATGGAACGTACTGGTAAGTTAAATGATGAAGTGCAGGAAACGGCACAGAAAACATCAAGTGCTGCCAATCGTGTCGAAGAGCGTATTAAACAAATCAGCGATCAATTATCACAAGCCGGTCGTGATGTGACGATGATCAGCGAAGAGGCAAGCGAACAATTAAACGGGGCCGGTGAAGTTTTACGTTCGCGCACGGACGAATTGCAGGAATTGTCCACTCTGTCGGAACAACGTTTGCAAAATGCCGGTATCCATTTGCAGAAGCGGTCTTTGGATTTGATTGATGCGGCAACCAATGCATCAAGCCGGATCCAGTCTGTGACGGCGGCGCTGCATGATGGTTCACAAACCATCACGATTTTGTCGGACAAAGGGGTGGCAAGCATTGATCTTGCAACTGACAGTTTGCGCCGCAGTGCGCAGGAAGTCACCTTGTTGGGTGAAAAGGCACAAATTCAGGCTGACCATTTGACCGATCGCTTGGGTGAAATGCGTAATAATGCAACTGAGATGGACAGCAGCCTGAAGTCTTTGGGGGCCGAAATTTCAGAACAAAACGAACGTTTGCAAAAGACATCTTTGACCTCGCGTGATGCTTTGGCGGAGGCTGGACGTCGTCTGTCCCACCATGCACAAAATTTGGATCAGGCGTCCAGTGAAGCTGCAGGTCGAATGGAAAGCGTAAGTGCAACCTTGCAAGACCGGACCGAAGAACTGGATCAGGTCAGTGCGCGCACAGCAGAACGTTTGCATGATATGGATGCGACGTTACAGACCAGTACGCGTTCGCTTAAAAATACAGCGGATGCGGCAGCACGTCAGATGGAAGGGTATTCTATACGTCTGGATGAACAAACATCCCTTTTGCGCAGTACCTCGGAACAAACAGCAGGCCAGCTGGAACAGGCGCAATCTGCTATTCGCCAAAGCGGGCAGGAAATGGCCAGTGCCTCTGACCGCGCCGCGAAGTTGATGGGACTGGTTGGGTCTGGGTTCCAACGTCAACGCGATGCCATGATGAACGCAACCGAAGAGGCTGGTAAACGCGTCTTTGAAATTGGCGAGGGGCTGGAAAACCATGCCCTGCGTGTCAATGAAGTCGCCGATCAGGCCGGGGCAACGTTAGCCGATACAGTCACGGAAATGGAACATCGTGTTGAAGATGCCGGGATAAATCTGACCAAGCGTGTACAACGGGTGGGAACCCAGGCGCAAACTGTTGTTGATAGTGTCGAAGTCGCTTCGCGCAGTTTGGAAGAACAGGCACAAAAGATCAGCCAGTTTGGCGACCATTTGACCCGTCAGTTGACGCAGGTTAGCGAAACCACGCAAGCTTCTGCCCGTGATACGTTGAAAATGGCCGGGCAAACCCGTGATGAATTAAAAGATGTTGGTGAGAAACTGCAGTCCCATATCGCGAATTTGAATAATGTGGCGGAAGGGGCGCAGGGCAGTTTGTTCGATATGGGTGAACTGTTGGGCAAAAGTGGTGAAAAAATTGCCCGCACAAGTGAAGAGGCACAAGAACGGGTACAATCGGTTAATCGGGAACTGGAACGCCAGAACAGTAAAATTAATGATGTGGCAGATAATGCGCTGGCGCGGGTCAGCCAGTTGGGCGCAGAAATTGATACCCGCAATGACGAGATTGCAATTTCGATGGATCGTGCGGCCAAATTGATGTCGGAAATGGCGGAAAATATGTATAAGGCCAGCCGGGATACGCAAGCCAGTACAGAACAGGCCAATGCACAATTGCAAAGTGTAACGCATAATATGGAACGCAGTGGGGATCATGTGGAACAAGTGACCCATCAGACTGTATCCCAGTTGAAAGAAGCCATTATGGCCATGCAGGAGTTCGTCACGCAGTTAGAAGGACGATCTGAAAAAGCCGCACACCGTTTGAATAAAGCCGGTGAACTGGTGCGTGAACGTTCAGACCTTGTGGCTGGGGCAGCCCATCAAATCCATGCCGATATTGCTCAAGCTGCGGATCATTTGGAAGAGCGGGCCAAGGATATTCTGTCTGCGGGTGAACGTTCCGCCATGCAACTGGATCAAGCAAGCAAGTCATTGGAGCGCAAAACACGTGCGGCACAAGTCAATGCAATGGAAATCAAGAAAGGCTTTGATGTGGCCGGTGCAGCCGCGCGTCTTCAGATGGATGAACTGGCGAGTACTGTGAACCAGACCTTGAAGGAAATTACCAAAGCCAGTGATGATCTCGAACATCGCAATGCCGAGGTAACGCAAATTTCCGATCTGGCCATGGAAAAACTGGGTGCATGGGATGACAACCTGAAAAAACGTTCCGACCTGTTGCGCAAAACATGGTCGGAAGCCGCTCATCAGGCCCATGATGCGGCAAAGGCAATGGAACAACAAACCAAATCCATGAGCCAACTTAATCGTCACGCCAAAGATTTAGTGAAAGACCTGTCTGAAGTGGACGGTAAGGTTGGTACGGATGAATTTATGCGCCGCCATGCCTTTGTCGTGGAATCATTGCAATCCTTGGGGGTTGATATTACGCGTGAACTGGAAATCGGGATCAGCGAGGAAGAATGGCGTCGCTTTACCCGTGGGGATAGATCCATTTTTGTCCGCAAGCTTGCGGCTTTGAAAGATCGTAACAAGCTGAATGCCATCAAGGATGCTTATCGCGACCATGAAGCCTTTAGAACATACGCGAACCGTTATTTCAGCGAGTTTGAACAATTGATCGTTCAGGCCAAGGATAAAGATCAACATGGTATCCTTGCCAATACGTTCTATGGTTCCGATGTAGGTCGGGTATATCTGGCCTTGTGTCAGGGATTGGGACGTGAACCCAAATAACTTATCTTGGCTTAGTTAGTTTTGACTGGCGAGCTTATCGCGGGCAATATCGACAATAAACTCGGCCATGCGGGGGTGGGACCCTATGGCTTGCATTAGCCAGATGAGACGTCCCGGTGCGGCTTCAAACGGGCCTGTGGGCTGACCGTTTTCGTGCAGGTCAATTTCTTGTTGTGGGCTGAGTTCGATCCCTAAAAATTCTGGGATATCGCGTGCGCCGTGAGTGCCCGCCGCAATCATAAACGGCAGGACGATCACATTGGGGGTATTGACCCGCTTTTCCCAGTTTTTCAGAAAAGGTTTTTCTTCTAAGAAGGCAGGTAACATAGCGTGAACCGGAAAATGGCTATAGGTTCGTGTCGCCAGCATGACCGCACTGTCGTGAGAGGCCGGACGATCTGGGTCCGGATTACCGTGTGCCACGACAAAAACGGTTGTTTCACTGGGGGAAAGCTGTTGATCTTCCATCACTTGATGGAGGCGTTCTGCCATAAGGGCCGCCAAGTTCGGATGTTCACCAACTGGTTGGCAGAGGTGGATGGTTTGTCCTTTGCGTTGGGTTAAGAGGCCATCCAGCCCCATTTCACGCGGAATGACGACCTTGTTGATAAAACCGGAACATGCCAAATTGGGGACAACGACGACTTCCGGGGTGCTCACGTCTTCAAGGGCGTCTTTAAGAAAGGTTTCTTCCTTCCAGAAGGCGGTTTTGACATCGGCAAATATATTTTGATCTTTAATCCATTGCGCATGCAAACGGGCCGGACGGCCCATGTTGGGACTTTTACTTGACCCATGCCCGGCAATAATCAAAGTGGTCTGTTTTAATCTGTCATTCATGGTTCAATGTTTGGGCAACGTCGATCACATGACCGATAATCAGTAACGAAGGTGGTTTGAAGTCGCCTTGGCGTTTGGTTTCAGGGAGGCGTTCCAATGTGGTGTAGGCAATGCGTTGTGCAGGCGTTGCACCATTTTCGATAATGGCGGCAGGCGTATTTGCCGCGCGACCTGCCTTGATCATATTCTCGGCAATCGAGTCCAGATTTTGTAATCCCATATAAATCACGACCGTCATTTCCGGGTCATTTAATGAGGCCCAGTCGATGTCGAGGTCCGCCCCCTCTTTATAATGCCCCGTAACAAAACGGACACTGCGTGCCACACCGCGATGGGTGAGGGGAATGCGTGCGGCGGCCCCGCATCCAGCGGCAGCTGTAATACCGGGAACGACTTCAAACGGGATGTTCTTTTCCAGCAGGAATTCGGCTTCTTCGCTACCGCGTCCAAAGACAAACGGGTCACCCCCTTTTAAACGCACGACAAGTTTGTGTTTGCAGGCGAGTTTAAATAACAGGGCGTTGATTTCTTCCTGTTTTAAAATATGTCGCCCCGGTGCCTTTCCGACGAAAACTTTTTCGACATGATCGGGGACGAGGCTCAGGATCTCGTCCGTAACAAGGCGGTCATGCACGATGACATCGGCCTGTTCAATCATACGTAATGCACGTATGGTTAAGAGATCAGGGTCACCGGGTCCGGCCCCTACAAGAACAACACGATTACGGATATTTTGATCACTCGGCATAAGGGACTGTATCCATTTGGCGATTGGCCCAAATTGTTTCTGCTTGTTCATGTGCGTCATCACAAGACGTCGCGCGCCCCATCAGGCGTAGGGTAATGGCGATGGTGCCTGTAATGGCAGCAATGGCATATGGATGACAGTCTTCGCCGGACCAGACCTTTTTCAGGCGGGTTATGTCCATGTCTGTATCATGGGCGGCATTTTCCGGGGCCAAAAATGCAGGCCATTCTTCTTCAAAACGTTCCCCGTCTATCAGATATTGGATGTTTACAGGTTTGGCGGCGCGGCGTTCAATCTCCCCGCCTTCACCCTTAAAGACACACATGCGTTTTTGGCCCAGCAAGTCTGCGCAATCGCGATGAATGTCGCGGTAGGCGGAATGGGTAATACATTGCAAGACGCACGGGGCATTAAAGGCATTGATCATGCGGGCAAAGGTATTGACCGGTGTACGCACACCCAACGTGGATTTCAGGTCCATGATTTCCTGTAAGACAGGACTGATTTTATCCAGTGACAGATAGCTGAAGTTTCCATTTTTTAGGCGCAAGGCCGCGTCTTCCAAAGATGTACTTTGGGGGATGCCCAGCTCAGCCAAGGCTTGATCCGTGTATAAGCGGTTTGCCGTATGACCGGAGGCGCCATGCATGAAAATTTTAATACCACTTGCAGCCATCGCAAGAGCCGCCAGCAAATAGTAAGGCAACTGTCGTGCTTTGCCGGCATAGCTTGGCCAATCCAGATCAATCGCTGGTATATCGTTTGGAAGTTTCAACTCATTTCGTACGGCATCAACGAAACCAGCCCCTTCTTCCGGGTCTTCTGTACGGACGCGCAGAATGCACAGGAATGCCCCAAGTTGTATTGGGTCAACCTTATGATTTAAAACCATTGTGGCGGCTTGAAAAGATTCTTCACGGGTTAAAGGGCGCGATAGACGCGGGCCTTTGCCGATGATACGAATATATTGTGCGAAGGGATGTTCTTGTTGCATGATAATGTCGATTATACTTGTTTCTTGAGTGTTTCTGAAACATATTCCTTTCGCATTTGCGATAAAAGACATTTGTGCGATTTTTGAGAATTAATTCACCTTCTTGCTTGCCAAGAGGACGTTCTTTTTCTTAATAATTAAACTCACACAATTTTTTGGTGACAATCCGATGGATTTTAACAAGTTAGCCCAATTACCGATTTTAAATCGTTTGCCGCAAGATGTGTTGGAAATCGTCTTTCGTACAGGCGAAGTAAAACAGGTGAAAGCAGGGGATATCCTCAGCCGTGAAGGCGCGCAAGCCTGTCATGTTATCTGGATTTTATCAGGTCGTGCTAAAACATCAGTTGAAAATATAAATGGCGAAGAAACCGTCATTGATATTATTTCACAAGGGGCAAAGGTCGGTTTGGCTGAAGTCTGCGAAGAAGGGGCTTATTGTCTTTCTGTACAGGTTTTGGAAGACAGCGTGATTTTCCAATTACCGCAGGCAGAATTCTTAAGCTTGCTGGAAGAACAGTTTGATTTGCAGATGGCTGTTTTTGCCAATATCTCGGTTGAGATGCGCGGCGCTGTACGTGAAATTAATGATCTGAAACTGAAAAATACATCCCGTCGTCTTGGCGCCTATTTATTGGGTATGACATCCGCAGAAGAAGGTGAGGTCGTGATTGACCTACCGTTTGGAAAACGTCTTCTGGCTGCCCGTTTGGCGATGAAGCCGGAGAGTTTGTCCCGCGCCCTTGCAAAATTGAAAAAAACAGGTGTCGAAACCATGCGCAATCAGGTCAAAATTATGGATATTGAGGTTTTGAAAAACTATTGCGGTGAAGATGACTGGCTGTTTGAAGAGGGCATGGTATGAGTAAGACGCTAGGACCGGCAGAAGTACAAAAGGCCGGTGAGGTTCGTTTTTTCAAGGGGTTGGGTGCGGATGATCTGGAAGCTTTGCTGAAAAATGCCGTTTTGATTGAAGAGGAAAAAGGCAGTTTATTGTTTTCCCAAGGTGACCCGGCGGATCGTTTCTATATTATTCTGGAAGGTCGCGTGAAGCTTTTTACCGCCAATGAAGAGGGCGAAGAAAGCATTGTGGAAATTTTCAATCCGACAACCAGTTTTGCCGAAGCTGCGATGTTTGCATCCGGGCGTTTTCCGGTCAATTGCGAAACGGTAATTCCTTCACGTCTTATCAGAATTGATGGTGATCCCTTTTTAAATGTATTGAAAAACAAGCCGCGCATCGGGCGGACAATTCTGTCTAAAATGGCAGGACGTTATCGTCATTTACTCAATGAAATTTCGCAGCTTAAAACTCAATCACCGGCACAACGCCTAGGTGCCTTTTTCCTGTCCCTGACGGAAGGCAATGAAGGGACAGCCGTTGCGTTACCCTATGATAAAAATCTGATTGCAGCCCGTGTTGGCATGAAACCGGAAAGCCTGTCCCGCGCCTTGTCCCGTTTGCGTGAAATTGGCGTGGATTGCCAGAAACGCGAATTGATCGTGGAAGACCTCGATAAACTGCGTGAGTTTTGCGGCGACTAATTCAAGTGTTCAAGGCCTGAACAAGGGCGCAGAACTCTTGAACGCTGAGTTCTTCGGCGCGTTTTGTCGGTTCAATCCCAGCTTTGACTGCGAGTTCTTCGCCATTTACCCCTAATGATTTAAGGCTGGCACGCAGCATCTTGCGGCGTTGTCCAAATGCGGCTTGCGTCACGCGTTCTAATTGTTTGCGATCCACATCGACCAGCGGTTTGTCGCGTGGGACCAGTGTGGCAACCGTGGACATGACTTTGGGCGGCGGGGTGAAGGCGGTAGGTTTGATATTGAAATCCAAACGCACATCGCAGAGCCATTGAGTGAGAACAGAAAGACGCCCATAATCTTTGGTGCGCGGCTGAGCCGCCAGTCGGTCTGCGACTTCCTTTTGAAACATCAACGTTAGGCATTCATATTCTGTGATGTTTTCCAACCAGTTTAAAACAAGTTGGGTTGAGATGTTGTAAGGCAGGTTAGCAATGATCTTACGCGGTCCGTCACACAGGCTGGCGGGATCAATTGTCAGGGCGTCCCCTTCGATGATTTCCAGACGACCGGGATAAGCAGCGGCAATTTCCTGCAAAGCGGCAATGGGACGTTGGTCGCGTTCAATTGCAATGACCTTTTTGGCCCCTTCGGCCAACAGGGCACGGGTTAAACCGCCGGGACCGGGGCCGATTTCAATGACGGTGCACTGGCTTAAATTGCCAGCTGCGCGTGCTACGCGTCCGGTCAGGTTCAAGTCCAAAAGGAAATGTTGTCCGAGTGATTTTTTTGCAGCCAGATCATATTTTGCGATGACATCGCGTAAAGGGGGCAAGGTATCTGTCGTCATGTGTTTTGTTTCTGTCTATGGGCCATGTCGCCTGCCATTTTCAAGGCTGCGCACAGGCTGGTTGCACTGGCGGTTCCGGTGCCTGCGATATTTAAAGCGGTGCCGTGATCGGGGGATGTCCGAATAAAAGGAAGACCAAGGGTCACATTGACTCCCAGATCAAAGGCGATTGTTTTAATCGGGATCAATGCCTGATCGTGATACATGCACATGGCAACATCATAGGTCTTGCGCGCAGCCTCGTGAAACATGGTGTCTGGCGGTAAGGGGCCAAAGGCATCAATCCCCATCTCTTTTAATTTCTCAACTGCCGGGGCGATGATATCAATTTCTTCGTGGCCCATATCACCGTTCTCACCGGCATGCGGATTGAGCCCGGCAAGGGCAAGCCGGGGATGTTCAATACCCGCACGGTCCTGTAATGCTCTTGCCGTGATTGCACATTTTTCAACGATCAGATTGGTCGTCAGTTCCGCAATGGCCTGTTGTAACGAGATATGTACTGTGATGGGTACAACACGAAGTTCGTTACATGCCAGCATCATAATCGGTGGTGTTTGAATACCGGCAAGCTCTGCCAAAAATTCTGTATGACCGGGAAAACCAAATCCTGCGTTATGCAGGTTATGTTTATGAATGGGGTTGGTCACAACGGCGCTGGCTTCCCCCTTAAGGCAAAGTTCCACTGCCCGTTCGATAGATGAGATAACGGATTTCGCGCTATGTTTATTTAATTGTCCCGGCTCAACGGCTGTGACCGGGTGTTCCAGAACAGGTAAGGCATCTGGAAAAACATCGTGTGCTTCTTGCGGGGTTGTAATCGGACAAATCGGGACTGTCCAGCCCAGACGGTTGGCAAGATGGGCAAGGCGATGCGGACAATCAATCACGAAAAAGCAGGGAATGTTTTCCCGGTTTTCGCGCCATGCCTTCAGTGTGATTTCACCGCCAATTCCGGCAGGCTCCCCCATACTAACGGCAAGCGGTGCGATCATAGGCGAATGTCCACAAAAGCGTTACGGCGCAATGTTTGCAACTGACGACGGCTTTCCCGGTTGATCTTTTCCATACGTAATTCACGTTTCAAATTGTTGCGTATGGTAATTTCCGGTGTGGTGGGAACCGGGGCACGATTACAAATCATTAAAACCAAAACGGCCCCCTTTTTTTGCTCCAGTGTTGTGATTTGATTTGCACTCATGGGTTGGAGCGTATTGCGGATATCTTCTGGCATATTGGAAAGCTTTAACTGGTTTAAAATGCCAGCATTTGCACCGTCAACCTGCTTGCCGATCTCCACAAGGTTTTCACAGCTTTGGGTCTGATGTGCGATGGTGCTGGCTTGAGCATTGCGCGCAGCCCAGGCTTCGGGTGTGGCGTCTGGGGCAATAGGTAGAATGACCTGAGCAATATCCAGCAATTCATCCTGTTCTTCAACACCTGCAAGGCGTTTTTCATGTAGTTTTACAATGAAGAAACCAGACGATGTACGGATTGGATTGGAATAATCACCTTCCTTCATCTGGATCAGGGCTGCTTCGATCTTCGGATCGATATGTCCTGTTTGAACCCAACCCAATGCGCCGCCTTCCGGTGCAGATGCACTTTGCGAAAAATCACGGGCAAGGCTTTCAAAAGGAGAACCGCTTTTGATGTGGCCGATCAAACTATCTGCCATTTGTAAGGCGGTTTCTTCTTGTGACGGACTGTCAATAGGCAGGTAGATTTCAGAATAAAGGTATTCGGGCTTGCCTTTGTTGGCATTTTGTTCAGCAAGGGCTTTGTCTATTTCTTCTTCGCTTACACTGATACGGCCTCCGGCTGTGCGTGAGATGACCTTGCTCCAGCCCAATTCCGCGCGGGCTTGATCGGCAAGAACTTCGCGGTCAATGCTCAACGATTTTAAGAAGTCGTCAAGCAGTCCATCGCGAATACGTTGTGTTCGGGCATAGCGTTCAAGGGCTTGATCGACTTCTTTGTCGGTGACTTCAATTTCCAGACGTTCAGCCTCCTGCATTTTCAGGCGTTCATCGATCATCACGCGCAACAGGTTGGCGGTCAGACTTTTTTGAACTTCGGGCGTGTTCGGCATACGGGTGGTTGCCATTGTTAATCGTACGCGCTGGGCGATATCCAGTTCTGAAATGATATCGTCATTTACGACAGCAGCAATACGCATGATCCCTTGCGCATGCAACGCAGTGAAAGGGGCGCAGGCAAAAAAGGCGCTGAACAGGCCAATAAGAAAGAAGGAACGGCAGCAATTGAACATGATAAATCAGTCTTTTGTTTCGTTTAGCACGTATAATTTAAAGAGATTTTTACAGAAGTATAGTCCTTTATAGGAATGCTTCCTATCCGTCTTCCAAATGCAAAATCATAGCACAGCCTAAAAGCATGCAAATACTGGCAGGTGCCCATGCCGCCAAAAGGACGGGAATGCTGCCTGACAGCGCCAGTGCCATCGAGATATCGGAAAAGAAATACAGGATAAACCCGGTTAACATCCCTGCGCCTACGACAAAGGAGGTACCGCCTTTTCGCGTATGGCGCAGGGTAAATGTTGCTGCGATCAAAATCATGGCAGCCAGCAACAAAGGCGTGGATAAAAGACTATGCCAATAAAGTTTGTGGCGTTTCCCGCTGAAACCGGCTTTTTCCATCGTTTTGATGAAGTCCGGTAATGCCCAGAAAGACATGGTTTCTGGCGGAGCGAAACTGTCTTGAATTTTGTTTAAGGTCAGGTCTGTTTCAAACCACAGTTCTTCCTGAAATTCCGTCGGTTGTTCTGCCACATGAATTTGCACATCATAAAGATGCCAAAAACCATCTTCCAGGGAGCCGCGTTGGGCTTCGATCCGGTGAGAAAACTTATCGCGTTCGCTGTAAATAAAGATGGTGACGTTGTTGAGGTCCACATTGTCTTTTTGTTGCAGGACGTAGCGCGAATGCAAAACCGATTGTCCCTCCGGGTTGCTTTGGCGCAACCATAAACCGTTTGCCGATAGGCTCAACATACTGGTATGTCCGTCAAAATAACGGTTTTCCATTTGTTCATAGGCGCTTAATGTGGCTGAACCCAATGGGTTTATAACCATGATTTGAAAGAGACCAAGGCAGAAAGCGACCAAAATCGCCGGGCTCATAAATCGCCACGCCGATACACCGGCAGCACGTGCAACGACGAGTTCATGCGACCGGGTCAGGCGTGTAAAGGCAGACATGGCGGCAAAAAGAACGGCAAATGGGAAAGTTTCCTGCCCCAGATGCGGTAATTTTAACAACGCCATTTGCAAACTGATTAAGGCGGAAATCCCTTCTTTATTGGACGAACGCCGCAGCAGTTCGATCGAATCGATCAAATAGATCAACCCGAGAAACACCAGCATTAAAACGGCAAAATGCACCAGAAAATGACGACCAATATAAACAGAAAGTGTCGGGGCGAGTTTGATCATTGTCTGTACCTACGCTTTCAACTGGCCGGATTGGACGAGTTTCAATTCTTTTGCCATGCGTTTTGGGCTGCGTTTGGGGTGCCAGCTCATAAAGAAACTGCTGACGGGGATGGGAACCAAGGTCGCAAAATAAAGCAGGGGTAAAAGCTGTAGATTTTTGGCGCTGACGTTTGCCAGTCCAAGGGAGGCCACCTGCAAGAAAATCACACCAAGGATCGCCAGCAAAATACGCCGGCTTTGCCCGCGTCGGCTGAATTGCCCGGCGGTCAGGAACATCAGGGCTGCCAAGGCATTGGACAGGCATAGGAAAGGTGTCAGCAAACGTTGGTGCCCTTCGACAATATGTTTGCCCCAGTCATTTTTCCCGACCAACGGGTTATCTTGTGGGGTGAGCAGGTCTTCAACCATCAATTCACGTGCTTCGGGTTGGCGTTGGATATTGGCTTGTGTTTTCAGCGGAATTTCATGGGTGTAACGGTCAAAATACAACATGGAGAACTTGCCCGTGTTGCTATCGACGACCTGACGGTTGCCTTCAAACATAATCACGCGGGCAGACCCGTCAACTTCGACCAAGGCGCCGCGTTCCGCCATCAGGGTGACAGGGCGTTCGGGGATGGTTTCATCATGCACCAGAATGCCGAGAAGCTGCCCTTCCTGTGTGCGTTCGCGCACATAAACCGTCACTTTGGAACTCAGTTCGTTAAAGGCACCTTCACGCAACAAAAGATGCGACATGCTGTTGCGTAACTCCCATTGAAGTTCGCGAAAGAGTTGATAGGATTTGGGTACCAAATACAGGTTCAGACTGTAGGACGCCATCATAACGCAGGCGGTTAAAATCAAGGCAGGTTTGGCAATGGCCCAGTTGCTCATGCCACTGGCGCGCATGACGGGCAGTTCGCGGTCGATATTCAGACGGCTGTAGACAAAGGTGATAACGGCAAACAATGCAACAGGCAGGATGACGGTCAGAAAGTTGGGTAACAGAAGGGCGGTGAAATAGATAAACATACCGATTCCCAGCCCGCGATTGACGATCATTTCAACAAAGCGCAAGGATTGTGTCAGCCATAACACACAGACCAAGGCCAGTGAGATCATCACAAATCCGGTAAAAAGCTGCCGGAAAATATATCTGTCCAAACTTTTCATAACGTTGCGAAGTATATCCCTTGATACGCCAAAAGAAAGCAATATGATCACTGGAGGAAAAAAAGCAAGCATAGGGTGGCAAGATGGCCGGAAATAAATGGAATGCCCGTGGGATCGAAGTGGCGCGCACAGTGGCAAAATGGTCCAAGGATAAAAGCACACAAGTCGGTGCGGTCGTGATGATGGAAGACGGTACGCCCCTGACGTTTGCCTATAACGGATTTGCCCGTGGCGTGAACGACGATGTGGCATGCCGCCATGAACGCCCTGAAAAATACAAATGGACCAGCCACGCCGAAGAAAACGCCATTGCCAATATGGCGCGCATCGGGGCCACGGCCTTTGGCGCAACCTTGTATGTGACCCATTTCCCCTGTGCAGGCTGTGCGCGTAAGATCATTCAGGCAGGCATTGCTCGCGTGGTGGTCGATGGATCATCCATGACCGATGATTTCAAATCCCGCTGGGAAGAAGACATGACCGTGTCGCGCGAAATGTTCGGCGAAGGCGGGGTCGAGGTTGTGGTGATTGAAACTTAATACTTTAGAAACACCACGGCCTGCGTTCGTCATCGGGTAACAGGTGGATCGGTTCGCGGCACAGGGTTAAAATCAGAAAAAGGGCGTTATCCATCTGGTGTTGTTGCAAGGCCTGATGAATACGAATGCGGATTTCCACGTCTTTTATGCGGGATCTGATTTTTGTATCGCTATATTCGCGCGGGGTGTCGGTGCGCCACAGACTGTGGGTGTGGCCCACTTCGTCAACGGTGGGATATAATGGATCATAATGATCGCGGATCGCATCAATCATGCGGTCGATAAAGGCTTCGTTTTCTTTGAATTTTTGTACATCCATGTCGCTGTCCTCCGGTTGGGTGCGATCACCGGACCATCTGGTGATCGGGAGTTTAGCGACATGCTATTAGACATGCGGACCTATTCCCCGAGGGTGTTTTATTCAGCCCACTCCCGACCATAGATAACCATCTGCATGTCGTATTCCAGACACACAAAGGCCACCCAGTCGGGGGCGGCATACCGCTAATAGGACGTCGCTAAACGCCGAAAGTCAGGATAGGCCGGAACAAAAAGCAACGCAAGCCCGAAGATTGCCGCCTTTTCAATAACTTGCGTGATGAGGGAGAGGGGAGTGTTATTAATAGATATAAAAATCAAAGATTGTACCGTTGCCCTCTCCCCCCTGATTTTGTGAGACTACGGACGCACTGGGTCCCCGCGTTCGCGGGAATGACGGTGTTTGTGCAGCTTCCCCTTTTTGTCATCCCCGCGCATGCGTGGCCCCCGTGCGTCCAGTTATGTGGAGCTATACGTTTTCGCGGGAATGACGGTGTTTGTGCAGCTTCCCCTTTTTGTCATCCCCGCGAACGCGGGGACCCAGTCTTTACATCGGGAGAAACGTTTTTCCTCGTATGCGCCATCTAAAAAGATGTTTTAATCCAAACAGTAAAACCTGTAGTACTGCTTCGCCAAATCATGCTAACTTCCGACCCAAGGGAAGATGAGAAATGGAAATAGGATAAACCAGCGTGACAGAGATTACTTCACGGGAAGAATTACGCGAATGGCTGAAAGGACGCGATAAGCAGACCTGCGTCGCTATTGCCGCACGTATTGCCTTACGGGTTGTACCGCTTTTAGAAAAAGCTGCTCATCAGCAGTATGATGCCCTTGTGTTGCCTTCTTTCTATGCTATTTCTACATCTTGGCTTGCTAGCACAAGACCAAGCCAAGATGTAGTTTCCGCCTCCTCCTCCTCCTCCTCCTCCGCCGCCGCCGCCGCCTCCGCCGCCGCCTCCTCCTCCGCCGCCGCCTCCTCCTCCTCCGCCGCCGCCGCCGCCGCCGCCGCCGCCGCCGCCGCCGCCGCCGCCGCCGCCGACGATTACGCCTACGCTTACGTCACCTCCGCCGACAACGCCTACGCTTACGCCGTCTCCGCCGTCTACGCCGCCTCCGCCGCCAGAGCCGCCTCCGCTATTTTAAACGTATGGCAAGAAATTTCATATGACGTTATGTTCCTTGAAGAAGGCAATACTGTTGACGCCTTTATGGAAAGGCCGCTCTTTTTAGGTGGGATGGAGATGGCGCTTAAAAAACGTTGGCAGTCGATGAAAGAAACTTTGCTTAGTTTAAATGAAAACTGGCAGGTCTGGACCAATTGGTACGAAGACCGTTTGGTCGGTGGCCCCCGCCCCAATGGTCGCCTTGTGATTGAAGCATTGGAACGCGAACGCGTCCTCATCCCCGATGAAGACTGGAAAAAAGGTGCCGCCCATGTCAACGCCCTGATTGCGGAAATGGAAAAACGGTATCAGGTGCCGGAACCAGAAGATTTGAAACAACGCCCGGCTGTTGTGGAAACGGAAGTGCGTGAAGATGGTAAACTTCACCGCAAAAATGATGAAAATGAAATTACCGATGCAGACTTGCAGGAGATTTTGCAGGAAGCGTGGGAAGCGCATAAAGATCATTTCGAAGATTTTAAAAGCTTAAACCCTGGTCAAAATGAGCCAACTTTGCAACGTGTACTCTTGGCTTATGAAAAAGCACTGGGAGCAAATTATGCTGATTTGAAAATCATTGCCTTAGGCGTGCATGGACAACGCTTGCAAGAATTGGCTTTGCGCGCGGATGATCGTTTTTTGGAAAATGTCGCAAGCGAACTTTCTGCCTTGGCAGCCGCCCATGCTTTGTTTATTCAGCAATTTCCCAAATGGCGGCGCTATGTTGCCAATAGTGAACCGGACCCCAGTGGGGAACAGCTAGATGCTGCCTTGAAGTTCGCCAAGGAACTTAAAGATTATGATGATATTATTGACGAAGATGTCATTGAACCAACCCAGGAACTTGTTGAGGATGTCAAAGAAAGCCTGTTTGCCGACCCCGATGCAAAACCGCTTTTGTCAAAAGAGCTGTTGAATGTAAATGCCAACATTCTGGCAGGGTTAATGCGACCTTGTTTAAAATATGTTCGCGATTGCGCGGGTGTTGTCCGAAAAGGTTCCCTCAAGGGTGTTGAGAAAGGGTCGGAAGAACTGGTGCGCCGGACCATCAGTCTGGGCGGTTTGGCTTTTGTCCTGTCACAGATTGCACCTGATAAATTTGGCTGGGTCAAGCTGGTGCTGGATGCGTTAAAAAACGCAATGAAGTGATTTTAAAGACCACAGGTACATGGGCTGGGTTCCCGCTTTTGCGAGAATGACGGTGTTTGTGCTGCCCCTCCTTTTTGTCATCCCCGCACACGCGGGGACCCCGTGTGTCCGGTTTTACAGGAAGGACGCGTTTTATTCAGGGGTGTGTTGCAGCAAGGAGGTTTTTAAGGGTGAAATCGTAGGCGTTCAGCGTTTTATTCTGGGTTTTGCTGAAACGGGTGAAATCGATTTTCGACCAGTCGCGGGCACCGAGTTTCTTTTCAAATTCGTCAATATTCTTCAAGGTAATGGCTTCCATCGGGAAGTGGATTTCTTTTTCCAACAGTTGATTGTTGTGATGGTCA
This sequence comes from Terasakiella sp., assembly GCA_965230775.1. Classification (GTDB taxonomy): domain Bacteria; phylum Pseudomonadota; class Alphaproteobacteria; order Rhodospirillales; family Terasakiellaceae; genus Terasakiella. The sequence continues at coordinate 1,142,647 of CBDDLQ010000006.1, read as the reverse complement.
AACAGGGCAACAATGGCCCAGGCCCCGGCGAAAAAATGCCCGCCATGTGTCATGGTGAATTGTTTGTTGCGCACAGCATTCAGGCCGTCTTTGGACCAGTTTAATCCGGCAACGGCATAATCCTGACCCGCCTTGAGTTTATATTTGGTCATGGCGGCGATGGCACCCAGGGCAATGTTGTCGTTGGCTGCCCAAATCAGTTTTGGCGCTGGCGCGTGGGCAAGATATTTGTTTGTTTCGTCAAAGGCTTGATCCTTGGACCAATTGGTATAGGCGCGGTGGATTTCCCGCAAACCGGTATTTTCATTCAAAAGCCGCCCAAGGCCACCGTTGCGTTCCAGTGAAGCCGGTGTGCGGGTATCCCCGCTGAGTGTCAGGACGCTATAAGGGGCTTGCCAGTTGTGCGCACGAGCGAAATCCAATAACGAGGTTGCCATTTCATATCCGGCTTTGTCGTTATCCGGTGTAATACTGCCCAGCCAGTATTTAAAAATCTGACCGGGTTGGCCGATAAATTGTTTTTGTTGATCGGTGATGGAATTCAGTAAAAACAGGGTGGGAATGTGGCGTTGTTCGGCCTTGCGCAAGAAACCGGATAATTGCTGATATTCATTGACGATAATAATGTAGTCAAAATCAATAGAGGAATCGAAAATTTCAGCCGCGTTTTCGCGGATTTTGTTTGGTGTTCGATCCCCGTACCAGATATGCAGGTCCGCCCCGAAATGATGGGCGGCGGCTTGCATGGTATCGCTGACATCTTTCCAAAACCCACGATCGGCAAAACCGGGGTTGTTAAAAGCGATTTTCAGTTGTTTGGAGGTACGCGCAGGTCGCTCGCCATATGCAGGGATGACAAGGATAAAGCAGAATAGAAAAGATAAGGCCCAACGCATACAGGCTTCCCCATTTTGTTTATAGAACATAGCGCAATCACAAGAAGTGTCCTATATGAAAACGGTAATTGCTACAAATGTAGCATAAGGGCAAAAGGTTAAAAATAAAAGAACAGCCCCTTTTTCAAGAGGCTGTCCTGTCTTGTCAACGTATTGGGCCGGGTCTTACAGCCAATCGTCTTCGCATTCCAATACCGCGTTGTAGCCTTTGGTAAAGATGGCTTTCAGGGCGCTGGAGGTCGGCATAATCTGTTCGGCAAAGAAACGGGCGGTGTTGATCTTGGCCTTCATAAAGACCGGATTGCCTTCGTTTGCATCCAGTTTGGCCTGTGCAATCAATGCAGATTTGGTCAGCAACCAACCGCCGCACAAGTTACCGAGCAAACGCAGGTAATGAACAGAACCCGTTGCGGCTTGTTTCGGGTCTTCCTTGAAGCTTTCCAACAACCATGCTGTTGCTTTTTCCATGTTGCTTAAGCCCACTTCGATGGCTTCTGCCATTTCGGTGAAGACGCCGCCTTTGGCCTTGGCTGCGGCCAGGTCTTCTTTGATCAATGGCAGCAGGACGTCCAGATAGGCGCCGCCGTTCATACCGACTTTACGACCGATCAGATCATTGGCCTGAATACCGTTGGTCCCTTCATAGATTGCGGTGATACGTACATCACGCAGCCATTGCGGGGCACCGCTTTCTTCGATAAAGCCCATGCCGCCGTGGACCTGAATGCCGTCATTGGCAACTTCGATACCGATATCGGTGCTGTAGGCTTTCACCACCGGGGTCAGCAATTGGATCAAGGCGTCCGCTGCTGCGCGTGCATCGGCATCATCGGTTTTGGCAACGATATCCTGCTGGCGTGCGGTGAAATAGGAAATAGCGCGTGCAGCTTCGGTTTTTGCCTTCATTGTCAGTAACATACGACGGACGTCTGGGTGCTTGTCGATGGTGACGGATGTTTTGTCCTTGGACCCGATAACCGGGCTTTGAACACGTTCACGCGCATAGTTCAATGCACATTGATAAGCACGCTCGGCTGCGGCAAAACCTTCGTTACCAACGTTTAGGCGGGCGTTGTTCATCATGGTGAACATGCAAGCAAGACCTTTGTTTTCTTCTTTAACAAGGTAACCTGTCGCGCCTTCAAAAGACATGGTCGCAGTCGGGGAGCCATGAATGCCGAGCTTATGTTCGATCGAAATACAATAAGCCGGGTTACGTTCACCAAGGCTACCATCTTCGTTAACCAGATATTTTGGTACGATAAACAGGGAAATACCACGCGAACCTGCCGGTGCGTCCGGTGTGCGGGCGAGAACAAGGTGAATGATGTTCTCGGTCATGTCATGTTCACCAAAGGTGATGAAGATTTTTTGACCGGTGATTTTGTAAGTGCCATCGTCTTGGGGAACAGCCTTGGCGCTGACAGCGGCAAGGTCGGAACCGGCAGACGGTTCGGTCAGGTTCATTGTACCTGTCCATTCGCCTGTGACCATTTTTTCAAGGAAAATTGCTTTTTGTTCGTCAGATGCATGATGATGCATGGCTTCGATCGCACCACCTGTCAACATCGGGCATAGGCCAAACGCGATGGAGGATGAGTTCCAGATTTCGCTGACCGCGTTGGACAGAACAAAAGGCAGGCCCATGCCGCCATATTCCGGGTCAAAACCGATTCCATTCCAGCCGCCTTCGATGAACTGGGCGTAAGCTTCTTTAAATCCCGGGGACGTGGTGACTTCGTTGTCCTTCCATGTTGCCCCTTGTTCGTCTGAGGCTTGAGCAAGTGGGGCAATGACATCATGGCCTAATTTGCCAGCTTCTTCCAGAATTGCGTCAACCATGTCCGGTGTTGCTTCTTCGTAGCCGGGCAATGCGGTAATGGAGTTGAGATCAAAGACGTCTTTAATCAAAAATTCCATTTCGGTAATGGGGGCATTGTATTCAGTCATGGTGTTTCGCTCACTTCATCGTTGGTCTATGACAAGAGACTTAATTGTAATTCGGTAAGATTATACCGATTAATAATTTCTATGCCATAAAAATGTTCGGTAAGCGAATTATTTTTTTATGACAAATGTAAAGAAAAGAGCCATGATGCTTTGATGAAATCGCATAGGTATAGGAAGGAGATACCCCATGTTACTTGCAGACGATTGTATTTTTTGCAAAATCTTACGCAATGAAATCCCGAGCTTGAAGGTTTATGAAGATGAGCAAACCTATGCCTTTATGGATATCAATCCGGCAAACCCCGGTCATGTTCTGGTGATTCCCAAATATCACGCCCCGAATATTTTTGAAATTCCGGCAGAATGGTTAAGTGCCTGTATGGTAACGGTGCAAAAAATTGCACTGGCGGTGGAAAAAACCATTTCACCGGACGGGATCAATATTCTGCAAGCCAATGGGGAAGGGGCTGCGCAATCGGTTTTCCATTTACACATTCACGTCATGCCACGGGTGAATGGCGATGACTTGAAAATGAACTGGGGGCACAAACCGGGGGATATGGAAGCCATTGCCGCCTTGGCGGAAGAGATTAAAGCCGAACTGGCCTGATGTTCATCCGACTTCCCTTAAGCATCGATCATCAGAAGAAAAAGGCGTTGTCGCTTCAATTGCCGGTGTCGCTTTACTTACATTTTGTGACAAGCGAGGCCTTTGAGGCGACTTTGCCACAGGCACTGCAAGAAAAAGTTCGCAGTGCAAAAAGGACGTTTTATGAACAAAATCGGTTTTTGAGTGATGAATACCGGGCGGAATATGAACGTTCGGCTTATGTCCGTCTTCTGAGTGGACCGGAAGTTCATAAGTTTTTTTCCAAGCTTTTATCCCTGAATTATCAAGCACAAAAACATGTGCTAAATGCACCTGTGGGCTCGTTTGAAGAATATTTTGCAGACTTGACCCTGTTCTGGAACGATAAATATAAAAGCGATGAACAAGAAGCATGTTTGAAAGATATCCGTGCTGGGCTGTTTTGCCGTGCCTGTATTGAAGCCCAATATCAACGGGTGATGGAAAAAAAGAACCTGCATGACAAACTGGATACGTTTGCCAAAAGCGAACTGGCAGCAAGAGATCAAAAGATAAGACAGTTATCTCGGCAACTGGAAGATATGCAGGAAAAATACCTTAACCTTGAAGAGGAACTGGTCCAAGAACAAGTTAAAAATATCGTCTTGGTTCCATCTGATCCGCATTATATGTTGGGGTTGCACCCCAGTCAGGGAGAAGAAGTGGAAAAGCGTGCGAAAATTTTATTAAAGATACTACACCCGGATAAAAGTGGTCGTACAGAAAGCGGGTATCTTTTTGATATGGTGTTGAAAGCACGCGATATGATTCTGAAGGATTGAGTCAGTTTTGCCAGTTTTTTTCGAAGCTCAGTTTGTCCCAAATCGTTGTATAAAAAGGTGTGGCCCGTACACGGGCATAAGCCTCTTTTAGAGCATTGGCTTGTGGCTCGATCCTTTTGGAAAGATAGAGATAGCTTTTTTCAAAATAAACCGGCCGAATGCTGGGGCGAAAATGATAGGTATTATAATCTTTTAAGAGCTGATCCATTAAGGATTTTGGCAAGACTGCGACGTCAATGCGGCCAATGATCAACAGTTTGGCAAGCTGGTCCAGATGATCTGCATACAAGAGGTTTCCATTTTTAAGTGCATGATGTACCTGATTTTCTTTAAGGTATCCGATCCTTACACCGGGTGTATTTAAAGTATGAGGTGTTTTGCCATATAAGGCGAACATGGCTGTACGATCAATTGAAGGGGACAATTTTACGATACTGTTGGGATCAATTCCTGACTTTTGTAGATAGTCGTTGATCATACTGTCCCGATAAGGGCCTGCGATATCAATTTTATTTTGGCTCAACGACCATAGTGCCCGACGAAAAGGATGAGGGAGTGTCGCATATTCTGTTCTTAATTCCATCATTAAATGGGGAAGTAGAGCGTCAAAAAAAGGATTGTTTTGGGCAGGCGCTATTTTCAGAAAGTCTTCCTGTGCGTATGTCGGCCAAGAAATGGAACTTGTACAAAATAAGAGGATCAGAAAATAGAACAGGCGATTTTTCATCTCAAACCTATAAACGCTTAGATTGAGAATTTACCTTAAAATCATATAAAAGTGTAGAGGAGTTTTAGCCGAAAATATTAAAGTTTTGGGCTGATCTGTTGACCCGAAGTTTATCATGTGGTGTCTAATGTGTTAGAAGAGCCCCAGCTTCCAAGCAGCGTATATATTTTTTTGCTTATTAGAAGCTGGAGTTTGTCGCGTAAACCTAGACGGCACGAGAGTGTTTTTTCTGCCCCTGCTGTAAATAGGTATCGAATGTTGCCGCGATTAACCGCATCAGGGGACGGCCTTCTTCCGGCAAGGTCAAAACACCGTTTTCAAATGTACAGATTTCATCTTCGACCAAGGTTTGTAGTTTTTCTTCTTCGGCGGCAAAGAAATCTTCGGCAACTCCATGTTCCCGACACAGGGTGGGAAGGTCAACCTTCATATTACACATGATTTGTTCAATGACGGCCCGGCGCAAAATATCTTCGCTGGTCAGGGCGCGTGTACGTCCGATGGGCAGCATACCGGCGTCAATCATGCGGCGATAATCGCGCAAGGGCTGAACATTTGCCATATAACCATCCGGGGTTTGCCCGATACTGGAGGCTCCAAGCGGCAACATAACCGGGTTGTTATCAATCGTGTAGCCTTGGAAGTTACGATGCAAACGGGTTTCGTTCATGGCAATTGTCATTTCATCATCCGGCTTGGCGTAATGGTCCAGACCGATTTTGACAAAGCCATGTTCTTCCAGTCGTTTGGCGGCCGCTTCCATTTGTTCCCAACGTTCACTGGCATTGGGCAGGGCTTCTTCGGGGATGAGCTTCATATGAGATTTCATCCACGGTACATGGGCATAACCAAAAACGGCAAATCGTTTGGGTTCAAGACTGACAGCCTTGTCCACCATATCAATAACGCGTTCGGTCGTTTGGAAGGGCAAGCCGTAAAGCAGATCGAAGTTGATCGATGTAATGCCATATTTTTTCAACCATTCAACAACCCGTTTGGTTACATCAAACGGCTGGACACGGTTGATGGCGATTTGCACTTCTTCATGGAAATCCTGAACGCCGATCGATGCACGGTTTATACCGGCCTCGGCAATGGCTTGAACATAGTCTTCTGTTGCGGTGCGCGGGTCCAGTTCGACGGCGAGTTCTGAATTTTCATCAATATCGAACAGGTCTTTCAGTTTGTCGATAATGGATCGCCAGTCATCGGCTTTTAACATGGTCGGGGAACCACCGCCCCAGTGTACGTGTTTGGCGGTCATGCGTGCAGGCAGGGCCGCAGCCAGCAGGTCGATTTCCTTATGAACATATTCCAGATAATCAGAGACCGGATCATAGCGTTTGACGATTTTTGTATAGCATCCGCAGAAATTACACATGGACTCGCAAAATGGAACGTGGATGTATAAAGAGACACCGGTTTTCGGATCCAGATTGGACAGCCATTGACGATATTCTTTATCGTTATCTGTTTCCAGAAAATGCGGGGATGTAGGATAACTGGTATAACGCGGAACCCGAAGGTCGTACTTTTCAGCTTTTTCTGCGATGGTAACGCTCATGGCAAATCCGTATCAATGTGATTATTCGTTAAGGTGCTATATCGCGCTTAAATGTGGTCATTGTTAGGCAAATGAAATAGACCCTGTAAAGAAACTCCGTTAACATATGCGCCTAAAAGTTACGGAGCGTGTGGAATGTTTTGCGGAAATCGGGCTGTTTTATGTATTCTGGCCTTGATTTGGATGATGCCACAAGGTCTGGCAAGCAGTCTGGCTGGGCAAACAATTCGTTTTTGCGGTGATGGGTCCGGCTGGCCACCTTATACATACACCTTAGCGGATAATCCCGATCAGATTCTGGGTTATGATGTGGATGTGGTACGCGCAATATTGGCGCCACACGACATAAAGGCTGAATTTTTCATGCCGTCATGGAAGCAATGTTTGGAACATAGCGAGGCGGGAAATGTTTTTCATGTGGCATTAAGCGCGTCTTTCAACCCGGAACGCGATCAAAGGTTTCTCTATACCGACTCGTATTATGAAACCGAAATTCATTATTTTTATGCAAAATCACGCTTTCCTAAGCCGCCGACTGTTTTGATTGCGGCTGATTTATTCGATTATGGGCGTGTGTGTGGTCGTTATTCTTATAACTATGAAGGAACCGGTGTTCTTAAAAACGATAAGCTGGCTTTGGTCGGGAAATCGTTTTCCGCCTTGGTCTCTCGTACCTTGAGCGGTTATTGCACCTTTTTTGTAGGGCGTCCCAGTGCGATATTAGGTTTTAATTTACTGGGCAAAGAGCTGTTTTCAGAAGACGAGATTGAATATTTTCCTGTGCCGGGGGCGGATAAAGATCATTTCCATATGATGGTATCACGGCAATTCCCAGAGGCTGAGGAGTTGCGTCAAATTCTGAATGATGGAATTGCACGCCTTAAAAAATCGGGTCGATTACGAACCATTTTGGATGGGTATTATAAACAAATGGAATAAAGAAAAACCCGGCTGTTGGAACCGGGTTTTTGTATCGTTTTGTTTATTCTTTAACGTCTGCAGCGACTTGCATCCGAATGATCTTGTCAGGATTAGTGACTTTACCGTTTTCGTAGCTGCTGCCTTTTTTAATCTTGTTGACATATTCCATACCATCAACAACCTGCCCAAAGACCGTATATTGACCATCAAGATGGGCGGCTTTCTTAAAGACGATGAAGAACTGGCTGTTGGCACTGTGCGGGCTGCGTGAACGTGCCATTGAAAGTGTGCCGGTTTCATGCGGTGTGTTGGTAAATTCTGCAGGCAAATCCGGGTATTGGCTGCCGCCCATGCCGGTACCGGTCGGGTCCCCAGTTTGCGCCATAAAACCACGGATGACACGATGGAAGACCACACCATCATAGAAGCCTTCGCGCGTTAGTTTTTTGATGCGTTCAACATGTTTCGGGGCCAAATCGGGACGTAGCTTAATGACCACACGACCATCTTTCAGGTCTAGGTAAATAGTGTTTTCCTTATCGAAATCGGCTGCATGTGCGCTGAAGCTCAGGCCAAGAACGACCAAAACCGAAAGAACCAAACGTTTCAACATAATCAAATTTCCTTATTTTATTCTGCGTCGGCAGCAACTTGCATTTTGATGATGGCATCGGGGTCTTCGACGCTGCCATTATCAAACGGGCTGCCTTTTTTGATGGCGTGAACATGTTCCATACCGTCAATAATTTGCCCCCAGAAGGTATATTGGTTATCCAAATGAGGTGCGCGGTCAAAACAGAGGAAGAATTGACTGTCTGCGCTATTAGGGTCCATAGAACGGGCCATAGAACAAGAGCCTTCGATATGGGGCTCGTCTGAAAATTCGGCATCAATATTTGTGCCTGATCCGCCATACCCTGTGCCGGTCGGATCGCCCGTTTGTGCCATGAAACCTTCAATGACGCGATGAAAAACGATGCCGTCGTAGAAGCCTTCACGGGCAAGTTCTTTAATGCGGGCGCAATGTTTGGGGGCCAAGTCGGGGCGCAGTTCAATTGTGACGCGCCCATCTTTGAGGTCCAGATACAGTGTATTTTCGGGATCTTTGATGTCGACCATTTCGAAGTGCCTTGCTTAATCAAATTCTAGAATGTGGCAGGCAGACTAACATAAAAATCGACAAACGGAAGGGGGCTTCGTTAATCCTTTTCGTGCAACCGGGTTTCCAGTTGTTTTTCCCAGTCGTGTAAAAACGTTTTTATTGCGTGTAAAATCAATCCGATACCCCATCCAAGCAAGGGATAATGGAACCAGATCGTTTCAGGGTTAAATATCAAATTTATAAGGACCAAACCCGCATTCACGACGAGGAAACTAATCAAGTGACGATAAAATTTGAAACGGCGGCGTAATCGGCGTTCGCGTTCAACATCGGCTAGTTTTTCGCGTTGTGGGGCGTCCAAACTTGATGTGTTGTTTAAGAAATAGTCCGGTGGTGTATCAAAAACAGCACTTAAGGCCTTGGCTGTTTCCAGTGAACAAGCACCACCGTTTTCAAGTCGTTGAATGGTGCGAACACTCAGACCTGCGATTTCAGCAAGCTGTTCTTGTGACCAGCCTTTTTCAAGGCGTAATGGTTTTACGATCTGTTCCATGATTTTTCCTTATGGGGGATACAATGAAAAAAGCATAGAAAAATTTTAAAGACAGCAACACGTCACCAAGGCGACAGTGATGTGACAAGCAGGCGACATTGATACTTTTACCAATATTGTGGGTAGCGAACACTCGGGCGTAGATTATTGAATATCAAAGCCGTTAAGGCGACGACCAGTGCGCCGGGCAAAACCGGGGCAACGAGATAATCCCACGTGGGTTGCAGGGCAAAAATAACAAGTGGCGTTGCCGCAGCCGGGGCATGTGAGGTCCGTGTTGCCAGCATGGCCATAACGGCCAATGCGACCGCCAAGGCGATTTGCCAGGCCCCGTACCCGAAAAATTGTAAAACAAATAAGGCAGCACATGAAGAAATCATATGCCCTAAAACAATATTTCTGGGTTGGGCAAGCGGGCTATCGGGAATCGCAAAGGCCAGAAAGCAACTGGCACCAAGCGGGGCCATCAAAATGTTGAAATGCAGGGCTTCTTCCAGATAAACCCCGATTGCAATGGCAAGGCCGGCGCCGACACCTGCCAATAAGATATGAAAAATAGAGGCATGCGCAGGCAGTGACGTACCGCCAGACATTTTTTGTAAGTATATTCGAAGGGGGCGCATAGTGATCTTTCGTTTGTCGGCTCTTATTATTTATGAAAGAGGTCGGGGGGCGACAACGAAATGGCATATATTATTTGTATAAGAAAATCAATTAGCTTTTCAATAGTGTAAAACCATTAAAATATTGGGGGTTTATGGGGCTATGCGACGAAATCAAGTGTTTCTTCGAAGCCGTGCAGGACACCTAAAATACGGTCAATTTGTTCCAGTTTCTTGGGATTGCCAGAAGGGTAGCGTTGTTCAAAATCGAAACGGTCTTGCCACTGTTGGATATAATCACGCGGGCGGTCTGGGTCGGCACGTTCCCCGGTTAAGGCCCCGATGGTATTTTCAAAACCGGGATGCAATTCCGGTTGGAAAGCCAGCATGGAATATTCTTCAAAAGAAAGCGATCCATCAATATATAGATCGAGACTGAAATCCGCCATTTCGCGCGGGGTCATGGTGCGAATGTCAAAATCGACATCCTCAGCATTGTCTTCTGTATTGTTGAGTGCGTCCAGTTGGTCCAAATCAATTTCAATGCCTTGGAACTGGATAATATCTTGTGGTGTAGCGCGCTTTTGTTGTTCGATACGGGCCAAATCTTCTGGCCCGGGTGGTGGCGTAATTAAGACGTTGCCTGTGCCTGTTGTCACCATTGAACGTTGCGACTGATTTTCTTGTTCGTGCAGCAGAACGTGCGACAATGTTGGGTTAATATGCATAATCCCCTCCTGTCGTCACTTTCTTTTGTACCGTTTGGGCACTTATTCTGCTGCGCTTAATGTGCATTTGTCCTGTTTCAGTTTTTTTGTGAGATACATGGCATTATCTGCGGCGGCAATTAAATTGGTTGTACCGCTGTTATGGTCGTATGTTTGAATACCGACACTGGCTTTCAGGTTTAATAAATGTTCCTGCCAACGTAATGTGGTGTTGTTGATTTCATGGGCAATTTTTTTAATGCTGCGTTCGCCATCCTGCCATTGGCTTCGAACTAGCAAAATGGCAAATTCATCCCCGCCCAGACGGGCAACATAATCCATTCCCCGTGTCATACGTTCCATAACCCGGGCGACATGACAGAGCACCTCATCCCCACAGGCATGTCCAAAGGTGTCGTTAATCTGTTTAAAATCATCAAGATCAATATAGGCGAGAATGCCGGTTTCCTTAAATCGTCGGGCCGAGGCGAGAACACGTTGCAATTCAACCTGAAAACCACGTCGGTTCAATAAACCTGTCAGACTGTCGGTCATGGCAAGTCGATCCAGGTACGCGATACGTTCATTGCGCTGGTTCAGGGCTTCTTCCAGTTTGTAAGTCAGACGCAACGTTTCATGCAGCGTTTCTTCGCGCTGTGCGGCGTTGCCACGTCCTTCCATGCAACTTGCCAATCGGCAGATGCTGGCGACAAGTTCACTGACCTGAGTATCATCGTTTTTTATGTTATCAAACATGTTGCGGTACTCCGCCCTTGTTATCGTTTCATTCCCTTAAGGCTTCCCCCCGGTTGCCAATCTTTCTTTCAAAACACATATTTATCCTGCATCGGCCTTGATGCTGGATTTTTGGATAACCACGCAAAACATGTGCCAGAAAAACAATCTGAAATCGGCGGAAACAGGTCAGTTGAAATTTGTCGTCGCTAGGCAAAAAATGCCGCCTAGGCAAAAATGATCCGTTCAGGGTATAGTCAAAATATGAAAATGATAATGATATTGACCATAATTGGTGCCTTCGGGATTACAAGTGCTGCGACGGCGCAAACCGGGCCATTTAAACTGCGTGCCCATGAAGCGACTTATGCTATGAAACAGGTTCATCAGGCCGGACGAAACTGGTCCGGGGTGGAACAGGCACAAGGGGAGTTACGCTATCGTTTTAAAAACGTGTGTGGCGGATGGACGGTTGAACATCAAAGCAATGTGACGATGAGTTTTGAAAATGCGCAACAATCTCAAATGAACTGGAATTACACCAGTTGGGAAGCCCGTGATGGCAAGCGGATCCGGTTTCACAGCCGTATGAAACAAAACGGTGTTCAGGTGGAAAACTTCAGCGGTGAAGCTCGTTTTGAAGAAGGCAAAGGCGTTGTTATCTACACCAACCCGGATGGGCGGCGCGAAGATATCCCGCAAGAAACACGTTTTCCAACAACACATTTAATTGAATCGATTGAGCGTGCGCAAAAAGGCGACCTCGTCTTTTCATCCCCATATTTTGATGGCAGTGGGGAAGATGCCTTTTTCAATGTGGATGCGGTTATGACACCTTACACTGGCAAAGCGTTACATGCGGTGAAGGAGATAACATTGGCCCCGTCGCCCACATGGGATATGCAATTGTCTTTTCACGAACCGGGCAGTCAGGAAAGTATTGCGTCTACCCAAATTGGCGCACGCTATCGCAAAGATGGGATTGCAACGCGATTGGTGCAGGATTTTGGCGACTTGGTTTTGGTCGGGGATTTGGTCGAATTGACCTATCTGGATGAGCCCACCTGCCAATAAGATTATACTTTATTTTATTTGCACAAAGCGAGAAATGCCGTCCATACCGTCGTCCCTCTGTAAGCGTCCTTTTGCTTCTAAATGATGCAGGTGTGCAAGGCTTTCGCCAATGGCAAAGAATATTTGATGGCTATCCAGTTCCCGGCTGAATAATCCTTTGAGAACCTGCAAGGCTGTTACCGGTTTTGCACAAAGTTTATAGGTTTCTTCCAACCGGTCATCATGGTGATGGGCCAGGTCGGCAAGACGGGCATGTAGGCCACGAAACGGCCAATCATGGGAGGGGAGAACCAAGACATCGTCCGGCAAATGTTCAAAGCGACTTAAACTGTTTAAAAATTGGCTGAGGGGATCGGCATCCGGTTCTTGTGGCCAAATACTGATATTTGGGCTGATACGGGGCAGAACCTGATCACCTGAAATCAAGACATTCAAATCTTTACAGTACAGGCAGGCGTGTTCCGGGCTGTGACCTGTGCCAACAATCACTTGCCAGTCATGTGCGCCAATGCGGATCAACTCACCGTCCTGAATACGGCGAATACCGGCAGGTGGCATGCTAATGCGGGATGGATAAGAAACACTGCGTTCCGGGATCAAAGCCATAAGTTTTTCATCAAAACCTGCCCGATGATAAAATTGTGCAAGGTAAGTACCGGAACGTTCGGTTGTTTCCAGCTTTAAATTGCGCGCCATCCCCCATTCGCCCAAGGTCATCCATAGGGGGAGGTCATATTTTTCTTCAAACCAGCCGGCTAAACCAACATGATCGGGATGAAAATGCGTGACAATCATGCGTTTAAGGGGGGGGGGCCCCAGCGGGCCGGAAAAAAGTTTTTCCCAACGTTCGCGGACATTGGGCAGATCAATGCCTGTATCGACAATTGTTAAACCATCGCCATCATCCAGAACCCATAAATTGATGTGATTCAGCTTAAAGGGCAGGGGCATACGCACCCAATGAACACCGGGGGCAACTTCCACGGATGTGCCGCCATCGGGAATGGCATCAAAGGGATAATGAATGGTGTCAGACATGTTTTTTTATCCTCAAATTAAAACGGCCCATCCTTTTTGTATAAGGATAGGCCGTTTAAAAATCTTGTGCCAAATACCTTAGTGATATTTGAATGATCCGCCTTTTTCGTTATTGACGATCCAGGCCAGTTCTTCTTTGATCACTTCGGTATGGTGGTTTTCCGGTGCGGTCAAGACATCACGGATGATTGTCATGCGGACGGCTTCGGGCAAGCGGTCGAAGTTTTCAAGGAAAAGAAACTTGATAGACGGGCGGATCGTTGTGGATAACAGCATGGAGGTGACCAGACGTTTACGAATGTCGTGGCGCAGGTTGCCGTTTTCCGTCAATTGGAAGAATTCTTTTACAAACAGGCGTGGTGCCATTTCGCCATCCAGCAGGGCATGCAGGTTTTGGCGCAAGGCAGACGAAAATTGTTTGCGAGTTTGCACAATGGCGCGGTTGGTTTGTCGTACGACTTCGCCAATTGCCTTTGGGTGGAAATCATTTTCATGCAGCATGTTAATGGCATGCGTGACATTTTCATGTTTGGAAGCATCGGCAACAATGCGCATGACTTCACCGACAAATTTGTTTTTTCCGGCTTTGGGGCTAAGACGGGCTGCTGCTGCCATAGACATTGGGGATTCAGGGTCGCGTGTTGCCATCAGGGAAAGCGGCATCGGGTCTTCCAGCGATTCCAGATCCAGATTGATGTTTAACAGGTTTTCCGGCATGAGGATTTTTGTTTTCTCGCCGGGGACGCAAATCGGTTGATGGGTCTTGTATTTTTCTTTTAGATCCAACGCACACGAAATGCCTTTTTTAGAAATGCCCAGTTTTGATTCCAACTGATCAGCCATTCTCGGTTTCCCTGATTCAAAATTATGCGCCCGTACATACGGACAACATGCCATTCTAACTATAAACACCTTGACCTGCAAAGGAGTTTCCGCCCTAACCGCATGGGCAAATAATGCCCATTGACAGATCCGATCTTGTGATACAATGCCGACAATTGATTAACACTTCGTAACTTATTGGAATTTCTTATGCGAATCGGAATCGACCTTGGGGGGACGAAAACAGAAATCCTGTGTTTAAGTCCGTCTGGACAGGAACTCTTAAGAAAACGGATCCCAACAAAGCAGGGAAATTATCAAGATACTATTCAATCGATTCGCGATTTGGTGTGTTTTGCGGAACAGAAAGTCGGTCAAACCGGCTGTGTCGGGATCGGTATTCCCGGTTCGATTTCCAAAAAAACAGGGCTGGTTAAAAATGCGAACTCGGTCTGGTTAATCGGGAAACCATTTCAAAAGGATTTATCCGATGCGTTGGGACGCGATGTACGTATTTCCAACGATGCAAATTGTTTTGCATTATCCGAAGCTGTTGACGGTGCGGGGAAAGACGCACAAACGGTCTTTGGTGTCATCCTTGGCACAGGCACAGGCGGCGGGCTGGTTATTAATAAACAGGTTATTGCCGGTGTAAACGGTGTGGCGGGTGAATGGGGGCACAATCCTTTGCCGTGGGCGCAAGGGGATGAACAACCCGGGCCGCTGTGTTATTGCGGTCTTCTCGGCTGCATAGAAACCTTTTTATGTGGCCCGGCTTTGGCACAAATGTTTGAAACGGCGACAGGAACGCAGATCAGCGCCAAAGAAATTGCTGATTTACCCCATGATATTACGGATCCGTTTTTCGCGCTTTATGAGGATCGTCTGGCGCGCGCCTTGGCGAGTGTGATTAACGTCTTTGACCCTGATGTGATTGTTTTGGGGGGCGGTTTGTCAAATATGGATCGATGGTATGAAACGGTTCCGAGGTTGTGGACAAAGTGGGTGTTTGGCAATGAATGCGATACGGAGCTGCGAAAAGCCGTTCATGGTGATTCCAGTGGTGTGCGCGGGGCGGCATGGCTCTGGCCTGTGAAATGAAAAAACATAGACATGTGAACGCGTTATACATACAGTCATAAAAGTAGATTCGATCAGACGGGGAGGGAAGGATGTTTAGGTTTTTACTGGTATCCGTCTTTGTCATTACTTTTCTATGCTTGAGCGTAGGGCTTCATGCACAAATGATTTCACCGCAGCATGTGGACGGAGCCGAGACGATTGATGCCACACAGGCAAAGGCTTTGTATGATCAAGGGGCCGTATTTGTCGATTTACGCAATGAAGATGATTTTGCCAAAGGGCATATTGCTGCAGCGATTAATATGAATATAGCAGGCGCATTTAATCGCAATATGATCGAACAGAAAATTCCAAAAGATCAAACCGTGATTTTTTATTGTTATGGCGTACATTGTTTGCGTTCTTATACCGCATGTGTTCGGGCAGTCAGTTGGGGGTATCAGAAGGTTAAATATTTTCGCGACGGGCTTCCGACCTGGATTGCAGCCGATTATCCGATTGAAAGCGGAATATAATTGCGCATCGGAAAATATTCTCTTTTTGTTCTTGTTTGTTCTGCGCTAAAATAGCGTTATGACAAAACGCTTACCTACATTATGTCGTGATTGCGCTCATAGCTTTGAAGATCGACCGGACAGCCAACGCTGCCCGAAATGCGGGTCTGTGCGTCTTTTGTCACATCCTGAATTAAACAGCCTGCATATTGCCCATATTGACTGTGACTCGTTTTTCGCAACGGTTGAAAAACGTGATAATCCGGCCTTAAAAGATAAGCCGGTCGTTGTCGGTGGGCGACATCGCGGTGTTGTGGCAGCAGCCTGTTATATCGCCCGCATTTATGGTGTGCGTTCGGCTATGCCCATGATGCGGGCCTTAAAACTTTGTCCTGATTTGGTCGTGGTCCCCCCGTCTAAAGGGAAATACGGTAAAGTTGGGCGTGAAGTCCGAAACTTGATGTTTGATGTGACGCCGATGGTTGAACCTTTATCCATTGACGAAGCCTTTTTGGATTTAAGCGGGACGGAGGCTTTGCACGGCGGTAGTCCGGCGCGCACCTTGGTGCGTCTTATCAAACGTATTGAAACCGAGATTGGAATTACGGCATCCGTGGGACTGAGTTACAATAAATCCTTGGCAAAACTGGCTTCTGATTTGGATAAACCGCGTGGATTTGCCATTTTAGGCCGATCAGAAGCGGTGGACTATCTGACAGATAAACCCGTTAAAATGATCTTTGGTGTCGGGGCGGCTATGGAAAAAAAACTTGCTTCGGACGGGATTGCAACGATTGGACAATTGCGTGCCTTTGAAAAAATTGATTTGATGCGTCAATACGGGGCGATCGGCGCAAGGCTTTATCATTTTTGCCGGGCCGAAGATGATCGTAAGGTAACACCGGAATCAGAGACCAAAAGTGTTTCCAACGAAGTGACGCTGGATGAAAATCTGCATAGTTTCTCCGATTTGAAGCGGGAGCTTTATCCGCTTTGTCAAAAAATATCAGAACGTATGAAAAAGGCGGAACTTGCGGGTCGAACAGTGACATTAAAACTTAAAACAACGGGGTTTCGCAACATTACCCGTTCGCGCCAACTTCCCCATCCCACGCAATCGGCAGAGGAACTGTTTAATTGTTCCGTTGATTTGCTGGAACCCTTGTGTGATGGACGGAGTTATCGCCTGATCGGAACGGGGTTTTCCATGCTGCAAGATAGCAACCGGGTTGCCCCTGTGGCCCCAGACCTTTTTGATATGGCGGAAAGCCAAAAAGATCAGAGATCGGAAAAAGCGATAGAAGAAATCAGGCGCAAGTATGGCGGTAATTCAATTGTCAAAGGGCGCCTGTTATAAGGCTTTAATCTCGTGTCGTTGCGGCTGCAATAACGTGGATCCATCCCAAATATCCGTCTTCGGCAGCCCGTTTCCACACAGACATACCCTCACAGGCATGGTCGAAGGCATCTTTGCCTATGCGTGAGATGATTTCACCTTGTTTACGTTCCATCTGTTTGAGGGTCCAGCCATAGGTCAGGGCAACATTTTCAGACCAGTCTTCCCATTTTTCAACCTGAAAACCGCAGGCTGCAAGGTTGACTTCATATTCATGCTTGGACCACATGGTCGGTGTTTTGACCCGCTTGAGGATCGCTTCGCGCAAGGCTGGCGGGGTTGAACGGCGCAAGGTGACTTCGGAAAAAGCCAACAGGCCAAATGGTTCCAATACGCGATGGGCTTCATTTAAAACAACATTGCGATCCCCGGCATGCAGAAAGCTTTCCTGACTCCAGTAAACTTCAAAACTGTTTGCCGCATAGGGGAGGTGATGGTAATCGCATTTTTCAAATTTCACTTTCTCGGACAGGCCTTCTGCCTTGGTCAGTTCTGCGGCATAATCCAGTTGTCTTTGTGAAATGTTTGTCGCGAGGACGGAACAATCGAAACTGCGTGCCAGTTGACGTGCCAGACTGCCATATCCACAACCGACTTCCAGAACCTTACTTTCTTTATGCAGGGTAATGCCATCAATCATGGTGTCTTTGGCACGTTGCATGGCAATGGGCAGGGCTTCGTCTTTGGACTGAAATTTACCCAGATGAATGCTGTTGCCCCAAATTGCACGATAGATATCGTCTGCGGTGCCGTCATAATAATCAGCCGCCAATTCTGCAGCAGGGCTTAAAACGGTGGTGGATTTTGCCAGAGAAAGAGAAGTCGAAGTCATAGGAAGTCCAGTATGGGTATCTTTAAAAGAAAAAAGCCGTCGCAAAGCACGACGGCTTTTTTCTTAACATAACCTGTTCTGCCTTAAGCGCAAGCAGTTGCGTCTTCTGGTGCACAATAGAGATTATAAAGAGTCTCTATTACCGTTGAGGCCTCTTCCCCTTTTAAGGAGTAATAAATGGTCTGTGCATCGCGTCGGGTCTGTACAAGATTGTCACGGCGCAAACGGGCGAGATGTTGTGACAGGGCCGATTGGCTCAATCCGATAATTTCTTCCAGTTCGCCAACGGATTTTTCCTGATTGGAAATCTGGCATAAAATCATTAAACGATGTTGGTTGCTCATTGCTTTCAGCAGGGTGCTGGCACGGCGGGCGTTTTCTTCAAGTTTCTGAAGTTCTATATCCATGGCTTTGTTCGCATATTGTTAATGGTTTTGATTACATATTATTTTTCGTATATAAGAAAATCTCATAAAGTGAATATAAGCAGTTGTACAGGGATATTCCATATAAAAAAACATATATTACGAAAAAAAATAGTATATGCTGCGAATATAATTTTCGCTTAAGCTGTATCGTGTTTTGGTTTTATATTAATAAAGTGATTATCAATTGGAAAAACAAGTACAAACAACCACACAAATTGAAATAGATAAATATCTGGATGCAACGGGTATGCGTTGTCCAATTCCGGTTTTGCGTGCCGGTAAAGAGATCAAAGCAATGAAGTCCGGTGAAGTGTTGGAAATAACTGCTTCAGATTCTCAGGCACCGCGTGATTTTCGGGATTTTTGCGAAGCCTCGGGCCATGAGCTTTTATTGAATGAAGAACGGGATGGGAAATACCTGATCATCCTTAAAAAAGGCTGATGAAAAGAGTAGCTTTTCCCCGAATATAACCTATGATGCATATGCAACCTGATACATAAAGATAATGCAAAGCAGGGGGGAAGGCTATGTCCACATTATTATTGACGCATCCGGTGTGTATGAAGCATGACACGGGAGAACATCACCCGGAACGCGCGGCAAGATTGCGCAAAATTCTCAGTTACTTAAACCGGGAAGAGTTTTTTCTGCTTCACCGTGATGAAGCACCGATGGCAAGCCACGCACAATTGGAACTTGCCCACCCAACCAATTATATTGAGGCTGTCGAACGTGCTGTTCCCAAGGTTGGTGAACATCTGAATGCGATTGATGGTGACACGATCGTTTCTGCCGATACGTGGGAAGCGGCTTTGCGCTCCGTCGGGGGGGCCTGTTATGGGGTGGATGAAGTTATGGCCCAAAAGGCGCGTAATGTTTTTTGTGCAACACGTCCACCGGGCCATCATGCTGAAACGACCAAGGCGATGGGTTTTTGTTTTTTCAATAATGCAGCCATTGCGGCAATCCATGCCGTTGCAAAATACCCCGAAGTGAAAAAAGCAGCCGTGATTGATTTTGATGTCCATCATGGTAATGGCACACAGGATATTTTCTATAACAGCCCGAATTTATTTTATGGGTCATCCCATCAATCGCCGGGATATCCGGAAACGGGCAAGGAAAGTGACACAGGCGTTGCCAACAATATCTGTAATGTGGAATTGGCACCGGGGTCACGACCAGAAGAATTTCGTGCCGCTTATGAAGAAAAAATCCTTCCGGCATTGCGCGCATTCAATCCAGATTTTCTAATTATTTCTGCCGGATTCGATGCTCATGCCCGCGATCCGTTGGCTCACCTTCGTTTAACGGTCCAGGATTTTATCTGGGTGACGGAAGAACTGCTCAAAGTCGCTAATGAATGTTGTCAGGGGCGTGTGGTCTCGGTTTTAGAAGGGGGTTACGATGTTGATGCCTTGGCTGCCAGTGTTGCTGCGCATGTTAAAACCTTGATGCATGCCTAAATTCATCCCTAAAAACTTGCCCTGAAGGAGAGGCGGGCGTACATTGGCCCGCTCGTTAATCTATAGAGTTTTTAAAGATGTCCCAGACTGAAATCGAAAATTTAAGCTTCGAAGAGGCCCTTTCCCAATTGGAAGAAATTGTACGCCAACTGGAAAGTGGTTCTGGTAAACTGGATGATGCAATTACAGCCTATGAAAAGGGTGCGTTATTGAAACGCCATTGCGAAGCCAAACTGGCAGAGGCCAAAGCCAAAGTCGATAAGATTTCGCTGGCCCCTGATGGCAGTGTCACTGCGCAACCGACTGAGATTTCTTGATAGAAGGCCGCAATTGTGACTGATTTAAAAGTGGCTTTACAAGAACAGGCCGAAGACGTTGATAAAGTTTTAGATGACTTGTTACTTGAACCGGAAGGCCCGGAAGCACAAGTCGTAAAGGCCATGCGTTATAGTGCCTTGGGCGGTGGTAAACGGGTGCGACCGTTTTTAGTAATGGCCTCTTCTCGTTTGTTTGGTGTGTCCGAAGCCAGTGCGTTGCGTGTCGCAGCCGCTTTGGAAATGGTGCATTGTTATTCCTTGATCCATGACGATTTACCGGCAATGGATGATGATGACTTACGTCGCGGACGACCGACATGCCATATCGAATATGACGAAGCCACGGCAATTTTGGCTGGTGATGCGTTGTTGACGCTGGCATTTGAAGTTCTGGCCGATGAAGAAACACATCCTTCGCCCAGTGTACGGTGTGAGTTGGTACGTGAACTTGCCAAGGCATCCGGGATGAACGGAATGGTTGGCGGTCAAATGATTGATTTGATGGCAGAAACCCGTGAACTCGGTATTCCTGAAATCACCCGTTTGCAGCGTTTGAAAACAGGTGCCTTGATCATTTTTGCCTGTAAGGCCGGGGCCATTCTGGGCAAGGCAAAAGATATCAAAATGCAGGCTTTGCGTAATTACGGGCATGATTTGGGATTGGCTTTTCAAATTGCAGATGATCTGCTGGATGTGGAAGCATCTGAAGAAGAAACCGGTAAGAAAGTGGGCAAGGATGCCGAACGCGGTAAAGCAACGTTTGTTTCCCTTTTGGGGGTGGAACGTGCACGCGAACAGGCCCATATGCTTTCAGAACAGGCGTGCCGTCATCTGGATGTTTTTGATCGTGATACAGAATTATTGCGCGCAATGGCGCAATATGTGGTAAACCGCCGCAGCTAAAATAATTAAGACTTAAGGATGAAAGACGTGTCTGACACACCTTTACTCGATACCGTTCATTCCCCGGCCGATTTGAAAGGCATGAACCTTGATCAATTGCGCCAGTTAACGGATGAGTTGCGTAACGATGTAGTGCGCCATGTTTCGCGCACAGGTGGACATTTGGGTGCAAGTCTGGGGGTCATGGAACTGACCGTTGGTTTGCATTATGTGTTTAATGCACCTGATGATAAAATTATCTGGGATGTCGGGCATCAGTGTTATCCCCATAAAGTTCTGACCGGGCGACGCGATCTGATGGGCACGTTGCGTCAGGATGGAGGCATTTCCGGTTTTACCAAACGTACAGAAAGCGATTATGATCCTTTCGGTGCGGGGCACAGCTCCACTTCTATCTCTGCCGGTTTGGGCATGGCGGTTGCCCGCGATTTAAAAGGTGGCAACAATCATGTGATTGCGGTTATTGGCGATGGGTCGATCACGGCGGGCATGGCTTATGAAGCCATGAACAATGCTGGCGCGCTGGACAGTCGCTTGATTGTTATTCTGAATGATAATGATATGTCAATTGCACCGCCCGTTGGTGCTATGAGCTATTATCTGTCGGAACTTTTGACCAGCACCACATTGAAATCTTTCCGTCACAGCGCGAAAGATCTGGTCAAAAAACTGCCAGGTAGTTTGGCGCGAACTGTGAAAGACGCAGAAAGTGCAGCGCGCAAAATGGTGACGGGTGGCAGTAATATTTTTGCTGATCTCGGCTTTTACTATGTTGGACCGATTGACGGACACAATCTGGACCATGTGGTCTCTGTGCTGGAAAACCTGCGCGATGATAAAGATCCGGGGCCTGTGTTGCTGCATATCAAAACCAAAAAAGGTCATGGCTACGCGCCAGCGGAAAACTCGGCGGATAAATATCACGGTGTTTCCAAGTTTGATGTGGTGACGGGCAAACAGCAAAAAACAAAATCCAATGCGCCAAGCTATACGGGTACCTTTGCCAAGGCCTTGATTAAAGAAGCCGAAACAGATGAAAAGATTGTCGGCATCACGGCCGCCATGCCGTCCGGTACCGGATTGGACAAGTTTAGTGAACGTTTCCCGGATCGGATGTTTGATGTGGGGATTGCGGAACAACACGCGGTGACCTTTGCTGCCGGATTGGCGGCGGAAGGGTTCAAACCGTTTTGTGCGATTTATTCAACCTTCCTGCAACGTGGTTATGACCAGTTGGTCCATGATGCCGTGTTGCAGCATTTACCCGTTCGTTTCGCGATTGACCGGGCGGGCTTGGTCGGTGCAGATGGACCGACCCATGCGGGGTCGTTTGACATTGCCTATCTCTGTACCTTGCCTGATATTGTCGTCATGGCCCCGAGTGACGAGGCCGAATTGATGCATATGGTGGCAACGTCTGCGCAAATTGATGACCGTGCTAGTGCACTGCGTTACCCGCGTGGCGAAGGGGTCGGTGTTGATCTGCCAGAAAGAGGTACGGTTCTTGAAATCGGCAAAGGCCGCATCGTCAGAGAAGGGGGAAGCGTTGCCATCCTGTCGTATGGAACACGTTTGGCCGAAGCTTTATTGGCGGCTGAAAAGCTGGAGGCATTAGGCTTGGCGACAACCGTTGCCGATGCGCGTTTTGCAAAACCGATTGACCGGGATTTGGTGCGCAATCTTGCGAATAACCATGAAGTTCTGATCACGGTTGAAGAAGGCAGTGCCGGTGGTTATGGCGCCCATGTCGTGCAGTATATGTTAAGTGAAGGTTTGATGGATGGTGCGTTGAAAGTGCGTTGTCTGACGATGGAAGATAAATTTGTCGATCATGGTAATGTTCATCAACAGTACGAGGCAGCAGGCATTAATGCATCCGGTATGGTCAATGCAGTCTTAAAAGCTTTGGGACGGTCAGTCGAAGATGCCCAACGTGCCTGAACATAAGAAACAGAAAGTCAGCAAAACTCGATTGGATCAATTGTTGGTTGATCGTGGTCTGGTGGAATCACGCACACGCGCCCAAGCCATGATTATGGCGGGCAATGTCTATTCCGAGACCAAACGTTTGGATAAGGCTGGCCAAAAAGTTGCCGAAGATATTGCGATTGAACTGAAAGGTCAGGACCACCCGTGGGTGTCGCGTGGCGGCCTGAAGCTGGTTAAGGGACTGGATGAATTTAATATCGCGGTTGATGGTTTTATCGGCGTTGATGTGGGATCATCTACAGGCGGGTTCACAGACGTTTTACTGACGCGTGGTGCAACAAAAGTTTACAGTGTTGATGTCGGTCATGGTCAGCTTGCTTGGAAATTGCGATCCGATGAACGCGTTGTTGTGATGGAACGGACAAACGCCCGTCATTTGACATCGGAGGATATCCCGGATGCGGTTGATATCGTGGTTTGTGATGCCAGCTTTATCGGTTTACAAACTGTGTTGCCCGCTGCTATGGACTTGGTACGCAGAGGTGGCTATTTAGTCGCCTTGATCAAACCGCAGTTTGAAGTGGGCAAGGGGCGTGTCGGCAAAGGTGGTGTTGTACGTGAACCGGAATTGCATCAAGAAGTTTGCGATAAGATCGAAAATTGGTTGAATGAATTGGATGACTGGTCTGTTGTCGGTTTGACTCAAAGCCCGATTAAAGGACCGGAAGGCAATATCGAATTTTTGATCTGTGGACAGAAGATATAAGCCATCTTAAGTGATTAATATATCCAACATAAGACTGGTCAGGCGGCGACGCAGCCCATTTTGCGGCCAGACGACATAAACTGGCATTGATGAAACAGTCCAATCCGGCAAAACTTCAATTAAATCCCCATTTTTAAGCGCGTGATCCAGTAAATCGATCGGTGGTGTTGATAAACCAAGTCCGTGACAGGTAAGCTCATACATTGCCTGAACATTATCAACTTCGATTTGCGACTGTGAATAAACTTTATGGGAGGTGCCATCAGGGGCAATCAATTGCCTGTAAGGGGGCATCATTTTCATTTTGATCCAGTCCCAGTTTGATAAATCGTCGGCATGGGCAGGCGCGGTATGTCTGTGGTAATAGGTTTTACTGCAAACCAGTTTACGTTCGATCTGTCCGATTTTGCGTGACTTTAGGGTACTATCTCCCATTTTTCCAACCCGCAAGGCCAGATCAATGCCGTGTTCGACTAAATCGACACGTTCATCTGTAAAACGGATATCCAATGTGACCTGCGGGTAAACACTGCAAAAATGTGCAATACGTTTCATGGCCGGATTTTGGATTAATCCAGCGGGCATCGTTAATACCAAGTGCCCGGATGGGATTTCTGATCCGTCACTTAAATGGTTCAAAGCATGATGGGCGGCTTCCACCATGATTTGTGCCTGATCAAAAACGTTACGGCCTTCTTTTGTCAGGGAAAGTTTGCGGGTTGTCCGATAGAGAAGCGGAACGCCGTGGCGGCGTTCAAGGTCGCTGATTTGATGGCTGACCACCGATGGTGAAAGATGAAAATGACGCGCGCATTCACGAAACGATCCGAGTTCAACTGTTTTGACAAACAGGGCCAAGGCGCGAAGATCATCAATCATTATATAAAATTCCAGAACAGTGTAATTTTTTAATTCTGTATAATAATATATTTATGGCGTGATTACATTCCTTTCAACAGAGAAAGGAGATTTATATGACGCTTTTTTTGGCGATGGCCAGTTTTGCAATGGCGCTTTCCATATCGCCGGGACCTGTCAATATGGTGACGCTGGTGTCTGGGGTGAACAATGGTGTCATTCGGACGTTACCCTTCGTTACGGGCGCGTGCGTTGGGTTTACGGCGTTGCTTTATATGACAGGTGTTGGGATCGGGGCCTTGTTGCAGAACTATCCGCACGTCATGGATATTCTGCATTTTGGGGGAACAGCCTTTATTTTTTATATTGGTGTACGTATCGCTTTAGCCAAAGGAAGTTTGGAAAGATCACAAGCAAGGTTGCCAAAATTCCACGAAGGTTTTTTGTTGCAATGGTTAAATCCAAAGGCGTGGATTGCGTGTCTGTCCGGCGTCGGTGCTTTTGCAAGTGGTGAAAATGAGGCGAATTTAATGATTTTTTGTTTCCTCTATTTTCTTATATGCAGCGTTGGTGTGGGGTTTTGGGCTGTATTGGGGGCAGGTGCACAACATTTTCTGGACGATGAAAAACGATTGCAAATTTTCAATCGGACGATGGGGACGGTTTTGTGTGGGGTTGCGATCTATTTGTTTTTTGAGATGTAAACTAAAACGCTTAAATTGTTTTGAGGTGTTCTATTTTGATCAAGAGAGGGCTTTGTAGTAGAATGACCATTGGTGAGAGAATTCATCAAACACTCCAGAAAGGAGACAATTATGAATACGGTAGCGACAAATGCGCTCTCTGCATTGGCGGGGAATGCGCGGACGAAAGATCGTCTTTCAAATAAGGGGGATGATAATTTTGCTACGGCCCTTTCTTCAATTTCCAGTCATATATCCAAACGTCAGTTTGAAAAGGCATCAAACCTGATTGCTCGTCTTAATGAAGATGATGCAATCGTAAAAAAATTAAAGCAGGCATTGGAAGATGCGAAGCTGGCGCAAAAGCTTGAAGAACAACGCCGTAATGAAAGCGAAGCTCTGAAGAAGATGCGCACGGCTGTTGAAAATGCCCGCGATGCTGAAAAAGAGCGCGCACGGCAGAAAATCGAGCAAATTAAACAAGAAATTGCCATGTTAATGATGATGGCACGTATCAACCCCAAAGCAGTTGCCCGACGCCTTGCCCAGTTATCAAAGGAACTGGCGGCTGCGGTAAAAGCATATGGCAGTGCAAGTGCGTCGAATGCCGCATCAACAGGTGGCTTGGCAATGGGGGCTGAAACTGCGGCACCATCAGGCGGGGACGCAACGGGTGGACAGGCGCAAGCTGCCGCATCAACGGGGGATACAGCAACCGTATCTGGTACAAACTCTGTTCCGATATCATCACAGGGTGAGGAAGGTAAAAACAATCCTTCACAAGATAGCGCGCAAGGACAAACAGAAGAGAAAGAAAAATTAAAAGCTGAGTTGATGGGCATTGCCGAAAAACAGGCCGAACAACTCTCCCGCACAAAAGAAGATCGTGATTTTATGAATGAAGTTCGAAAAGTAAAAGGCCAATTAAAGGCGCTTATTGAACTGGTGAAACGGCAGTTGGAGTTGGAAGAAAAAGGCAAGGACAACGACGATATCAAGTCTGCAGAAAAGTCATTACGTGATGTTGATACGGAATTATCAAATATACAAAGTGATGTGTTAACGGTTCAACTTTCCGTCAATCTTTCAGTTTAAAAAAGAAATCCGTGAATGAGACTGCGCAATATAATGGCGATTGCAGCGCCGAGCAAAGCGGGTTTTAAAACTTCAGCAACCCGTTGACCAGCAGAAATGAGAACGGCAATTCCTGCGACGTCGTAGGGGTGAATAAGGAAGCCTGCCAATCGGTTGAATTCCTGAATGGTGATTTGGCCTTGATCTAAAAAGTCTTTTACAACCCCCATCATTGCGGTTCCGCCCGCGATATATTTGCTGATGGTTGCCATGATGACGCTGCCGGGTAGGTTAAGGGTATTGAGAAGAGGGGTAAGCGCCCCTTCGAGAAAGGTCATAACACCGGCTTCGCGCATGATGGATACAAAGACGAGGGCAAGGACAAGCATCGGAATCGCACCGACTGTGATTTTTAAGGCTTCGGCACCGGCCTTGTTAATGACATCAAGGACACCTTTTGGGCCATCGGCATCTTTATGTTTGACGATCATGGGGTTGTCATCGTCGCGGTCCGGTAAATTTCGCGCGAATATATGATAGGTCAAGGCAGCACCGATTAGACCACATAAGGCAGAAACACCCATTGTGATCGGTGCATTCAGACCAAGGGCTGCCATTGGGAAAACCACATTGGCCTGTGCCATTCCCAATACCATAGCCAGTGTTGCAGCGATATGACGCCGTGGTGAGCCTCCCTTATCCATCATGGCGAGGGTAGCCATAGGGGCGGCAAAACTGACGAACAGAACCTGTATCATGGCAAAGACGCCAAGGCCGGGTAAACCAAAGGGGCGTAATATAGGGGCAACAACGTTAACGAGGCGGTCCAACAGACCTTTGGCTTCCAAAAGACGCATGATGCTCAGCATAACGATCATAACAGGCAGCAAAACGAAAAGCGCGAGTTCGACACCAGCGCGTCCTGCATGAAGAATGATGGAAGCAAATTCGCTCATAACAATATAGCCCTTATTGGTTGGGGCTTCTATGTATCAGAAAATGGGAAAAAGAAAAACCGTCCCGGGCGTGGGGGTAGGAACAGGGGGGGAAGTCGCCCGGGACGGTAGGAAACGTGGCTGTCTCAATCTTCATTCTCAATGAAATCAGATATCATCAACTTAGTGAGATCATTATTAATCCGACTCTTCTACTCTGTCAATATAAATTGTAATAATTATAAATTACGATGTTGTAACAGAAACACGTCGGGAATTTTTAACGGGACTGGGCATGGTATTCGGGATTGGGTATCATATCCAAACCGTGTGCCATCCTGTTGGTATAGTTGAAGAATGCGGTAACATCGGTAATGTCGCAAATGGCATCGTCACCCCACCCGGCTTGTTTGAGAGCCTCTCGGTCTGCATCACAAATATCATGGGGAGTGTCCGTTAATTTCCATGCATAGTCGAGCATTGTACGCTGTTTTTTATCCAGTTCTGCGATTCTATAATTCATCACCAGCATTTCACCCAGTTGCGGGTCACCTGAAAGCTCACGCACAGCTTGACCGTGGGCGACGAGGCAGTAATAACAACGGTTGCAGCTGGATACGACAACAGCAATCATCTCGCGTTCCAATTTGGTTAAAACAGAATCGCCCAGCATTAATTGATTGTAGAATTTACTGAAAGTGCGAAATTTATCAGCATTAAACGTAAAGGCCCGCAGAACGTTTGGCACCATTCCCAGTTTTTCTTCACATTTTGCGAAATACGCCTGAATGTCGTCATCTAGCTTTGTTTGATCGGGTAGGGCAACTTTGACGATATGATCGGGTTGCGGCATATTTTCCTCCTGTTACTTATGTTCGGTTTACATATTGTTTGTTATGTGAACAACTTTATTATCATATTTGTCAGACAAAAGAAAACAAAAAAAATATGCCCGACATAATGAGTCTATGCCGGGCATGAAGTTACTTGGGATTTACGGTGATTTGAAAAGCCGCACTATCGCCTTTATCGCTAAGCAAGATAAAGGGCAGAGGTGTTTCTTCCTGATATTTATCTAGATTGGTAATCGTAAATGTCTGTGTATTTGTGCTGAGGTCTGTTCCTAAAGAGTAACTTTTAAAAGTGGGTGGTGGTGTTATTGTCCCTTGATAGCGTAGATTATATTTGGTGTTGGGCTCACCATTCACGGAGAGGGTGAAACTGTTATTGGCAGGGCTTAGGCTTTCAGGCGTTACGCTCATACTAATCCCGGCAACAAGTTTGATGTTCAGGGTATCGTTTGCGCCGCGATCGTCAAATATATGCACTGGGTATGTGCCATAGTCATTTCGATTTCCCTTCCATGTAACGGCAAATTCTGTATCGCCATCACGATTGATGGTTCGCTGGAAGGAGAGTCCACTTGGGCGTTTTGTCATGGTTGTGCGAACAGGTGATTTACCGCCAAATACGGAAACATGTCGTGTTTCACCGACGACAAGGCTGATTTCTTTTTCTGATAAGGTTAAGGCCTTTGGCCCACCAAGGTTTTCACAATCCGCAAAGTTAAAGGGGGCTGATTTCTTAAGAGCACTGGCAAGCCCCCCCTGAATATCTTCAATACGGTTCTTCAATAAATTATGATGTTCAACCAAGGTTGTGACGTGATGGTGAACTGGTGAAAGGCTTTGCTGAACTTTATTTGCAACTTCGGCATCAATTTTTGTTTGATCGGGGTGAATGGGTTGTCTGACGTCAAGTAAGTTGTTGGGTTTGGAGACATTATCTGCAGAGACAAGGGGGGCAGGGGAGGAGACTTCTCTTGCATTTATCTGTTGGCTGACGAAACCATAAAGCGGCGTGGCATCACCAAGATAGCGCATTGAGCTTTGTTGAACTGTGTCGAAAACGGTGCTTGGGTTTGGCAAGGTTTCATCAAGCAGTTCCCGAATGTTGTCATCCAATTCGATCAATTTTTGAGTAATCTCTGCAGCGGCTTTAGAGAGCTTGTCTTTATGCTGATCAATAATGCTTTGGTTACTGTCAAAGGTCTGTCTGAGTTTGAGGAGCTCTACTTCAATTATGCGCGTTGTATCTGCCAGCTTAGAGATTTCAGTCGCATAGGTGAATGCATGAAGCTTTTGGGCGTATTCTTCAAGTAATCTTGGATCGTCTTTCGTGTCGGAGGAGTTGCTTTTGTTTGTTTTGGATGAAAGAACAAAACCGTTTGCGTTTTCGTTTCCGTTATTCAGTATGTGACTACTTTGAATTTTCGAACGATTGGTGGTGTTTACTGTCAAATGTGGTTTTTCAGGAATTTCAATAGAGCCATATTCTTTTTGAAAATTAATAATTTGTCTGTAAAGGTTTGAATATTCATTATATAGCGTGTTGATTTTTGCATAGTAGGGCACAACAGGGTCTGTGAGTAATCCATTTGCCCGACGCATGATGCAGGCAGCGGCCTTGGCCCCGGTCCGATAAATTTTTCGGCGTTGTTCTGGGGCGAGAATGCGTGACCCAGAATAGAGAACGGCAGAACCGATGCCAAAACGGGCGATGTTATCTGTTGATGTTTCTGTGACTGCGGCCCAAATTGTTGCGGCGGCTAATCCTAAAACCCCGATATTCAACATGGATTGGGCATTGGTTAAATCATCAGCCGCATCGCGATAGCTTTTCCAGGCAATCAGAGTATCAGCAAAAGCAAGACAGCTATCTGTGTGATAAAAATCGTTTAAAGAAAGTTGTTTGGTGGATAACGGCGTGTTCGTGCAAATACGATGCGCCGGACTTTGGGTATTTGATAACAAGTCTAAATTGTTTGAAATGGGCGTGTCCACGGGGTCTATGAGGGCACAACCGGATAGATAAATCGCAATAGCAGCTGTTGCACTATTGCGAAGCAATTGTTTACGCAACATTTTTTTCGCTCCCTGAAACTATATTTAATGATGTTTTTTATAATTATTATACAATTATACATCAATTTAATTCTATTTATAAGTGTTTTGGTCAGAGAAAAAAGTTACTTGGAAGTGTTCAGGGTGAATTGCCGTATGATCCAGATAAAGAATAAAGTGAATCCGATGCTGTAGGAGGTTGCAGAAATCAAAGCCCAGGGCCAGATATCAACGATCTCCATCAGTAAGCGGGTGACAACAGAAAGGCTTAAGAATGCGAGCATCCATAGCAAGGCGGGCGGAATGTGAATTTTTATGCGCAGGCGCTGTTGTGTTGTGCGGCACATGATGGTCAGGGTCAATGTCCCAAGGGCGGCAATTGTAATTGTGTGAATGCCAAGGATGGAATAGGGAGCATCTAAAATATGCCCCATCGTGCGCAAGATAATCCCGATCATCAACCATGCAAAACCGATATGAAGCCAAAGACATTGCGGATTGCGACAAAGGCGAAAGACCTGCCAGTGGTAAAGGCGCATGATGAGACAAAAACTTAAAGCAAGCCCACCAGCGACAGAGAGAAAATTCAGGCCGCTTAAGTCGCCGATCACCAGGGCGAGGAGAGCAAAAAAGCCCTTTTCTTCCCAATAGGATTGTGCACCAGGTTTTAAATGATCATCAAAGGCTTGCATTGCCCCATTGGTAACAGCAGTGACAACACGCCCGCCCATCATATAAACCATTGCACAAATCAGATTGAGCCCGAAGATCAGACCGCGTTCTTCCCCTAAGTCCCAGATACCTATTTGTCCGAGTTGGAAAAGAGTTTCACCGATGGTGAAGGCAGTCAAAATGGGGGCAAAAGCCAGATTACGCCAGCTTTTTGCATTTTTGAATAAGGGTACGGCGGCGAGAATGGCAAGTAAAACCGGGAAAGAAATATATAGAATTGCTGTGAGCCAAGCGGGGAGGTCAGGAAAAAATAGAGCAATCCGCCCTATAATCCAAAGAACAGTCAATAAAATCAGATTGATCTTTTTAACACCGTTAAGCAAAAATCCGGTCATAACGGCAAGCGCAAAACCAAAGATCATCTCATGGGCGTGATCTTGTGCGCTTAAACCCAAGTCAATAACCCCCAGATAACTGATAACCCAAAGGGGAATGGAAAGAGCACCGTGGAGCGCCGCCAATGGGTAGAACAGGCGATAGGCCTGCCTTGTTTTTTGAAAAAGGCCTGTCCCAGCCAAAGGACTTAGCCTTGCTGGGCGCGGTGTAACATCATATGATCGGCAAGAACGCAGGCCATCATGGCTTCGGCCACAGGCACACCGCGAATACCGACGCAAGGATCATGGCGCCCTTTGGTGATCAGGTTACATTCGTTACCATGAATGTCGATGGTTTTACGTTCCACCAGAATGGAGCTGGTGGGTTTAATCGCCACACGTACGACAATGTCCTGTCCGCTGGAAATACCGCCCAAAATTCCACCAGCATGGTTGGAAAGAAAGACAGGTTTGCCATCTTCACCCATACGGATCTCATCGGCATTTTCCACACCATTCAAGCTAGCAGCCTCAAAGCCGTCACCGATTTCGACACCTTTGACCGCATTGATAGACATCATTGCCTTTGCAAGATCAGCATCCAGTTTGTCATAAACCGGTTGTCCCCATCCAACGGGAACGCCTTTGGCGACGATTTCAAGAACTGCCCCGATAGAGGAACCATCCTTGCGGATGGCATCCAGATAGGTTTCCCAATCTTTTGCCATAACCGGGTCAGGGCAGAAGAAGGGGTTGTTGTCAATTTCTGCCCAGTCAAAACGGGATCGATTAATTTTATGGGGGCCGATTTGTACGAGGTAGCCTTTAATGTCGATCGCATTGCCTAAAACTTTGCGCGCAATGGCCCCGGCAGCGACCCGCATGGCGGTTTCTCGTGCGCTGGACCGGCCACCGCCGCGATAATCGCGGATACCGTATTTTTCCCAATAGGTATAATCGGCGTGACCCGGACGAAATTTATCTTTAATTTCGCCGTAGTCTTTGGACCTTTGATCCGTATTGATGATTTCCAGACCAATGGATGTGCCGGTGGTTTTACCTTCAAACACACCGGAGAGAATGCGAACTTCGTCCGGTTCTTTGCGTTGCGTGGTAAAACGACTGGTACCGGGTTTACGTTTTTCCAGCCAGACCTGAATGTCTTCTTCGCTCAATTCAATTTGCGAGGGCACACCATCGACAATACAGCCGATGGCGGGGCCGTGACTTTCGCCAAAGGTGGTGAAGCTGAAAACGTGACCGAAACGGTTACCGGACATTTATTTGGCCTTTTGATTGTTTAAGAAGTCGCAATATCGGGGGCATCCACCGCCTTCATCCCGACGATGTGATACCCGCAATCAACGTGATGGGTTTCCCCTGTGACACCGGAAGACAGGTTGGACAGCAGGTAAAGGCCAGCACCGCCAACGTCTTCCAAGGTGACGTTGCGACGAAGCGGGGAGTTTAATTCGTTCCATTTCAGGATGTAGCGGAAATCACCGATCCCGCTGGCAGCCAGTGTTTTCATCGGGCCGGCAGACAGGGCATTGACACGGATTTTATCTTTGCCAAGGTCTTCTGCCAGATAACGTACGGATGCCTCCAACGCGGCCTTGGCAACACCCATGACGTTGTAATGCGGTGTCACACGCTCTGCACCGTAATAGGTTAGGGTGACGAGGGAACCACCTTCATTCATCATTGCTGCGGCACGTTTGGCAACAGCGGTGAAGGAGAAGCACGAGATATCCATTGTTTGCAGGAAGTTGTCGCGGCTTGTATCCACGTAACGGCCTTTGAGCTCCGATTTATCGGAATAGGCGATTCCGTGGAGAACAAAGTCCAGTTTGCCCCATTTTTCTTCAAGCACATCAAAGACGGCATCAATGCTGTCTTGATCGGTGACGTCACACGGCAGCATAATGTCGGAACCAACAGACTCGGCCAAGGGTGCAACGCGTTTAAGCAACGCATCGCCTTGATAGGTGAAAGCCAGCTCAGCACCTTGTTCTCTCAGTGCTTTTGTAATGCCCCAAGCGATTGAACGCTCGTTGGCGACTCCCATAATCAGGCCTTTTTTACCAGCCATAAGCGCAGGCACAGTCATGACATCCTCACTTCAAACTTCTGTAACTATGATAATTGAAGCTCTTTTTGCCTTTTTTCAAAGAAAGCTTCAATAATTCTTTGAACTTTGTATAGGATATTATCAGCAAAGGGGAAAGAATTCTCTCGTCACAATTTTAAAGTTTTTAGTAACAGTCGGTAACAAAAAATGGGCGCTTCTCAAAAAACGTCGTTCGATATGACAAATCTTGCACAAATCTGGTCGTTAATCCTGCGTCGTTTCGGGGAAGACCAATGTCTGCGTATTGCAGCGTCTCTCAGTTATACCTCTTTGTTATCACTGGTACCGTTGATGGCGATCAGTTTTGCAATTTTTGCTGCATTCCCTGCTTTTGACGGGGTGCAACATCAATTACAAGCCTATGTGTTTGAAAACTTTGTCCCCGCCGCCGGTGATGCTGTTGCAAAATACCTGCAAACCTTTACTGAAAAAACCGGCGGCATGACAACGCTTGGGATCGTTGGTTTGGGGGTGACGGCGATTATGTTGCTGTCCACAATCGAAGATGCCATGAACCGGATTTTCAGAGTTCGCCAAAAACGACCCTTTGTCTCGCGTTTACTGGTGTTTTGGGCCTTGATGACATTGGGACCGCTGTTAATGGGGGCAAGTTTGTCGTTATCGACTTACTTCTATGCCTTGACCAACTGGGTGGATGTCAGCGGTGTTGGTGGGATCAACGTATCATCGTTTGCCAGTGTAGTTCTGCCTAATTTGATGATGATGGCGGCGTTGACGTTTTTCTATGTCTTTGTTCCTAACAGGACGATTTCTTTTAAAAATGGCATTATCGGTGGCGTGACTGCCGGTTTCTTTTTTGCGGTTTTGAAGAAATTATTCGGGCTTTACGTTTCTCATTTTCCATCCTATCAGGCGATTTATGGTGTCTTGGCAACGATTCCTATTTTTCTCATCTGGATGTATCTCACATGGGCGGTGGTGCTCATTGGGGCGTTATTAACGGCAACGTTGGAAGACTGGGGAAGAAATGCTTTTCGTAATGGAAAGATCATTTCGCCGTCTGACAAAATGGCGGCGGCGTTGCATGCTTTGCGTCTGTTAAAGGAACAACATATTAAAGGCGGCGCATTATCGGAAAAAATATTAAATCGGGAATTGGGGACGCATGTGGCTTCTGTTGTGATGAAAGCTCTGGAAAAGGCCGGTTTTGTTGCTTTAAGCCAAGATGACAAATGGGTACTGGCCCGTGATTTACACAATGCGCACTTTAGTGAACTGTATTCCATATTGGGGCTGGATATTAAAAGCCCGTCTATTGGGACACGGGCATCTCAAGTCCTTGAAGAAGCGGAAGCTGCGCGTATGCAGGCAATGCAAAAGGCGTTATACGATATTTTAGATTGATTTTATCCGTTAGATATATTGATTTTTGATTGAGTGCCGTGCATTTTAAGGATATTAAATAATTAACAATACGTCGAAGAACATTAAATGCATTTAAAACAGGTCATAGTACTGCTGTTTATCTTTGTTTTGCAAAGCGCAACAGTATATGCATATGAAAAAGTCAGCTTGAAACTTCAGTGGTTGGATCAATTCCAGTTTGCCGGATATTATATGGCGAAGGAAAAAGGATTTTATCGTGATCGTGGCCTTGATGTTTCCATACAGCCCTTTACCTTTGAATCCGATGATGTTGTTGCACAGGTTTTAACGGGAAAGGCAACCTACGGGACCGGGCGATCTTCGTTGTTGGCGGCACGTGTCCAAGGTAAACCCGTTGTCGTGTTGGCGGCGGTCTTTCAGGATACGCCGTCTGTCCTTTTAACAAGGAAAGACACGGGGATTGAAAACGTGTCCGATTTGATCGGACGAAAGATTATGATTACTCCGGATGAATTAGGTGCGGCAGCGACAATGGGTATGTTGCAGCAAGAAGGGGTACGCGCCTTTGACGTAATCCGGCAAAAGCATAGCTATAATCTGGATGATCTGATCACTGGTAAAACGGACGCTATGGCGTCCTATATTTCAAATGAGCCATTTCTTCTGAAGGAAAAGGGCATTGCCTTTAACAGTTTTGCTCCGAAAGATTATGGGCAAACCTATTATGGTGATTTGCTGTTTACATCAGAACGCGAAGCTCGTGAAAACCCTAAACGGGTGAAGGCTTTTCGCGAGGCTTCATTGATGGGCTGGGCTTATGCGTTTAATCATATTGAAGAAACGGTTCAGGTCATAAAAGAAAGCTATAATGGGCAGAACAAATCCGTTGAAAGCTTAATCTTTGAAGGGCAGGAATTACGCAAGCTGGCATATAAAGACGGGATTGAGCTGGGTAATGTAACAGCGGATAAATTTCGCCAAATTGCGCAGCTTTATTATGAAATCGGCATTTTTCCCGAAATCTACACATTCGATGGGTTTATCTGGCAGGAATAATAGCGGGTTAAAGCCGTTTTTGAACCAACGTATCAAGTGTGCTTGAAAAGCGTGAACGGTCATTCTTTGAAAAAGGGCGGTTGCCGCCACCGTCAATTTCGCCGATATCGCGCAGATGGGTCATTAAATCCCGCGTTGCAAGGGCCATACCGATACTGTCTGGTGTAAAGGTCTTGCCGTTATGTGCAAGGACATCGGCTCCTTTTTTGATGCAACGATCAGCGAGCGGGATATCCCCTGTGATGCAAATGTCGTTTTCTTGAATATGTTCTGCGATCCAGTTATCGGCTTCATCGGGACCTTGTGGGGCGACAACGATGTTGATCAATGCGCTTTGTGGCAGCCGAAGCCATTGGTTGGAGACGAAATGTACTTTAACATTTCGCCTTGCAACCACTTTGAGAACCTCATCCTTAACCGGACAGGCATCTGCATCTACATAAATCTCAACCATCAGGATTGAGGTTTTAAGTCAGAAAAGTCGTAGTCGTCAATATCGACGTAAAGTGTATAGATTTCCCCATCTCGCCAAAATGTAATCGGGACTTTCTTTTGCCCAATTTCTTTTCTTGCAAGTTCAACGTAATGTTGGGCATCTTTAATGGGAACTTCGCGAATTCCCAGCAGGATATCGTCCTGCATGATATTGGCGCGAAAGGCAGAAGAATCTTTAACAACAACAGTTACAAAAGCCCCCATATTGCTGTTGACCTGCTTGCGCTGTTCTTTGGTCAGGTCGCGCACATATAACCCAAGGCCACCGGGGCGTTTCTTGGCAAAAAACATGGCTTCCTGATCGTAGTTGGTGACGGTGTAGGGGATATAGGTTGTTTTTTTCGTATATGTTGTACTGGTTCCGGAATAATATGTGGGGGAGTAACCGCTTGAATAATCGTTAAAGCTGCCGGAATGATAGGTTGTTTGTGTATCCGGTGTCGATAATGCGAAGGTTCTTGA
The DNA here is from genome assembly GCA_965230775.1 of Terasakiella sp. Lineage (GTDB taxonomy): Bacteria > Pseudomonadota > Alphaproteobacteria > Rhodospirillales > Terasakiellaceae > Terasakiella. Next base: position 1,105,938 of record CBDDLQ010000006.1, on the reverse strand, counting down.
TTCTTTATCTGTCATGGCTGTTGCATAGACAACCAATTCGGCCCCCACTTTCTTTGCTACTGCTTTTAATTGGGCTTTGTCGCCGAGCTCTCCATTAAATGTGGAATTGCCAATATAGCTGTATCCATTTTCCAGCATTTTATAGAGCGTCTCTTTCCCCTTTTTTTGTGAGACTGAAATAATCTTGATCTCACCGGAGGGGGGGAGTGTGTTATATGGTGTTGGTGTTGTGCCGTTTGCAGAATAATATTTGTCAAAATTATTAACGCAAGCGGACAAAGCCAAAAGCAAAAACATTGAAAGAAGTGCGCGCATCAAACCGATCCATAGCTTTATAAGATAACTTATAGAAGCATATAAGCTAGAATCTAAAATCTAAAGGAAAATCAGGATTTTTTTGCACGCACACTGTACGGTTTGCGTTCTGACCAGCTTTTGACGAATTCAATAAATTCTTTATCGGATTTTTCCGGCAACATGACGCGTAATTTGACATATTGATCGCCGCGTGTACCATCCTTTGCCTTGATACCTTTTCCGCGCAGGCGCAGGGTTGTACCGGAATTTGCATGTTCCGGGACTTTTACATGTACAGGGCCATCAATGGTCGGTGCTTCGATTTTTGCCCCCATGACCGCTTCGGGGACAGTAATGGGTAAATCAAGATGGATATCATTGCCTTTGCGCGAAAACATCGGGTCCGGCTTGATATGGATTTCGACCATCGCATCACCACTTGGGGCACCGTTCAGGCCCGGCATGCCTTGTCCCTTCAGTCGCAAGGATTGACCATCTTCAAAACCGGCAGGGACGTTGACGCTCAGTTCTTTTCCGGTGGGCAAACGGACCGTTTTTTTACAACCGCGTGCTGCCTCTGCAAAATCCAGTTCCAGCCAGCAGTTGACTGTTGCACCTTTTCTTTGCGGGTGGGTTTCATCACCAAAGCCGCCCCCAAAATCAAATCCGCCGCCAAATCCACGTCCTAGATCGGCGAAGGGATCTTCCTTGGCTTTTTGTCCACGGGCCTGATTGGCAAAATCCTTGAAAATATCGTGGAAGCCACCCGCCCCAAAACCACCGGCATTGCCGCCACGGCGTTGACCGCTAAAGCCGCCGGAACGAAAAGTCGGATTGCCTTCCGCATCGATCTGCCCGCGATCATATTGATTGCGTTTGTCGTCATCGGACAACAATTGATAAGCCGCTTGAATTTCTTTGAAACGTTCTTCGGCCTTGGTGTCGCCCTGGTGCAAATCAGGATGGTTCTGGCGTGCAAGTTTACGATAGGCTGCTTTGATATCGCTTTTTGTTGAATCTTTGCTTATACCAAGAACTCTATATGGGTCTTTCATCGTCGGACTCTATCCTGTAATGCCGCTTATTTTTCGCGCATAAATAATCTGCTCTGCGACTTTAGTCAACGGTTCGCCATGTTCCATCCGGTCGTCGGCAGGCCGTTCCGGTGATGGTTTCAAGCTGACCATCAATGGTGACAGTGTTGCTATATTCACGACACGGTTCTTTTGCACCCGGTTCGTAATAGGTTTTGGTCGGGGTAATGCGACCAGAATTGCCTGTGTCTGGGTTGGACCATGTTGATGTATGGCCCACTTGTTTATGTTCCAGCGCATCCTGTGTAGCATTGGCCATTTTCATGCGGTCCAGCTCGTCCATAGATTGACCGATGGAACTACCAAGCCATGCACCCGCCAATGTTCCAAGGGCAACGCCAACAACATTACCTTTTCCTTTACCGAGGTTGGACCCGATGACAGCACCGCCGACGGCACCAATAATCGTACCAACGGTTTGCTTGGGGTTGTCTTCCATTGTTGTTTGACAGGCACCAAGCATAGAAACGGCGGCAATTGCACAAGCAAATTTGGAAACGGACATGATCTTTAACCTTTCATGCGGGTTGACAAACGCCTATCTAAGACGTTCATTAGGGGCGAACCCTTCAATCGTTTCTTATAATTTAGGACAGTAAAGCCGTGACGCAAAGCCCTAATCCCATTTCTTTGTTCCATGAATGGCTGGCTGAGGCCGAAAAAACCGAAGTCAATGACCCGACAGCAATGTCATTGGCAACGGCAACCAAGGACGCCATTCCTTCTGTGCGCATGGTTTTGTTAAAAGGCGCGGACGAAAAAGGTTTTGTCTTTTATACCAACCTTGGCAGCCGCAAAGCAGGTGAACTGCATGAAAACCCGAATGCAGCCCTGTGTTTACACTGGAAATCCTTACGTAAACAGGTACGTGTCGAAGGCTCTATCGAACCGGTAAGTGCAGAAGAAGCAGACGCGTATTTTCAAAGTCGTGCGCGTGTCAGCCGGATCGGGGCGTGGGCGTCTAAACAATCACAAGAAATGGAAGGGCGCTGGGAACTGGAAAAGCGCGTTGCTGAATATACAGCGAAATTCGGTATCGGTGAAATTCCGCGACCTGATTTTTGGTCTGGTTTCCGACTAAAGCCACGCCAAATTGAATTTTGGGCCGATCAAAAATTTCGACTCCATGACCGCATTGTTTATAAAATGACAGATAACGGCTGGAATGTCGTGCGTTTGTTCCCTTAATGAAAATCAGATAAGGCTATTGAGTTGTGAATATCAGCCCGGAAGAACTGAATAAACCGCGCCTGATGCGTTTGGCGACCTATGCGTCCGTTGCGGTGGCGACGGTCCTGATCGGGGTGAAATTTTATGCATGGCTGGCCACAGATTCGGTTAGTCTGTTATCAACCTTGATTGATTCTGTGCTGGATGTCGGGGCATCGTTGGTCAACCTGATTGCCGTTCATTATGCCTTGCAACCTGCAGACCGCGAACATCGGTTTGGTCATGGAAAGGCAGAACCTTTGGCAGGGTTGATGCAGTCGGGTTTCATTTTTGCCTCTGCCTTGTTTTTGATTGTGGAAACCGGGCGTCGATTTATCCAGCCGCGCGCCATTGAAAACAGTGATATGGGCATTATCGTGATGGTGCTGTCGATTGTATTGACAATCGGGTTGGTCAGCTTCCAGCGTTATGTGGTACGCAAAACCCGTTCTGTGGCGGTTTCTGCGGACTCTTTACACTATATGACGGATATTTTGGTGAATGCGGGTGTTATTCTGGCATTGCTCGTTTCCGCCTATACCGGGTGGCTGTGGTTTGACCCCCTGATTGCCGGGGTGATTGCCGCCTATATTCTGTGGAGTGTGCGCGAAATTGCAATGGATGCGTTTGATCTGTTGATGGATCGAGAATTTCCCGATGAAGAACGCAAGGAAATTGCAAAATGCGTTCGTACCCATGCCAGAGTCAACGGCATGCACGATTTAAGAACGCGTTCCAGTGGGCCGCAACAGTTTATTCAACTGCATCTGGAACTGGATGGGGACATGGCATTGCGCGATTGCCATGAAATCGCCGATGAAGTTGCGGCGTCTTTACGCATATTGTACCCGGACGCGGAAATCCTGATCCATCAGGATCCCCACGATATCGAAGAAGATACGCCTAATTTTGCGCCGTAGGTGTCGACTGATTAGTTGAAAGCCGCACCGGGTTGTGCGCCGATTTTTTTCAGCATTTTTGCCAAGGGGCAAAAACCTGTGAAGGCGGCTTGAAACATATTGGCCCCGACGAAGGCTGTCAGCCACCAGAAATTGGGATGGACAAAGAAGGTCAAGGCAAGGGACAGCAGAATAACGCCGCCGGCAAAGGCCATTACAAGGCGATCAATCGTCATTGGATATATCCTCGTTTTGATCCGTTGGGCAATAAAGCCCGTACAAGGTCAAGATAATCTGTTCAACTTCGTGAGAAGCCAGCGAATAGAAAATGGTTTGAGACTCTCGTCTGGTTTTGACCAGTTTCTGTGCTCTGAGTTTTGCAAGATGTTGTGATAGGGCAGATTGTTTCAATCCAATCAGGTTTTCTAATTCCCCGACCGATTTTTCCCCTCTGCCCAATTGGCACAGGATCATCAAGCGTCGTTCACTGCCCATCATTTTGAGCAGATCGGATGCGATAATCGCTTTATCTTTAAAAACATCAATATTCATAGTTGCTAATTTAGTTGTAAGTGATATATTTGTCAATACGATTTATATCAAGGAGTTTTTCGATGAAATGGTTTGGCGCTATCGGTTGGGCTGTTGTGGCCAGTATGCAGCTTTCTTTTGCTTTTGCACAAGAAAGCTATACGGTTACGCGTGAAGAAATCGCCGATAGGAAAGCCGTGCTGGCAACGGTGCAAACGGTTGATATGACACCGGCCCGTGCCCGCATTGGCGGAACCATTGTTGAATTGTTGGTCGATGAAGGCAGTGCAGTTCGCGCTGGTCAGACCATCGCCCGCGTGGTGGATGAAAAACTTGATCTTGAAAAACAGGCATTGGAAGCGCGCAGGGCGTCCTTGCAGGCGGAACGTAAACTGGCGGAAATTGCGCTGGATCGTGCCCAAAGATTGCGCAAAACCGGGGCCGGTTCGCAAGCTAAATTGGATGAAGCACGCACGAATTTGGATGTGGTGGTAAAAAACCTGAAAGCGATGGAAAGTGATCGGGAATTGATCTTGCAGCGTGAACGCGAAGGATCCGTCTTGTCGCCGTCCAATGGGCGGGTTATCCGTGTAAATGTGACAACGGGCATGGTTGTTATGCCGGGTGAAGCAATCGCCAATATTGCCGATGAGACATATATTTTACGTATCGAAGTTCCTGAACGTCATGCTCGTTTTATCCGTAAAGGCGATCTGGTTTCCATAACGCAGGCTGACGTACCGGAAACGCAAGGTGTTGTGCGTCAAGTTTACCCGGAAATGCGCAATGGGCGTGTGGTTGCTGATGTAGAAGTTGCTGGATTGGGGGATTATTTTATTGGGGAACGTATCCGTGTTTATGTATCGACTGGTAAGCGTGCGACATATCTGGTCCCTCAACGCTTTATCTTTACCCGATATGGTTTGCACTTTGTCGTGTTGGAAGGTAATCGCGAAATTGTCGTACAGCCGGGTCGTCATATCGGGGATAAAATCGAAATTTTATCCGGCTTGCAAGACGGTGATATGTTAATCGGGGGGCAGCTATGAAGCTCGGCATTTCCGGTCATATTACCAAAACGTTTATTACATCACCCTTGACCCCGTTGTTATTATTGGCTTCGCTGGTCGTGGGGGTGGTGGCCTTGGTCATGTTACCACGTGAGGAGGAACCGCAAATTTCTGTCCCAATGGTGGATATTCTGGTGTCTGCAAACGGATTGAAAGCAACCGATGCGGTCGAACTGGTCAGTGAACCGTTAGAAGATATTATCAAAGGGATTGATGCCGTTGAACATGTCTATTCCCAAACACAAGATGATCAGGTTGTCGTCACGGCCCGTTTTTTAGTCGGTACCAGCGAAGATGACGCGATTTTGCGCGTCCATGAAAATATCCGAGCTCATCTGGATCGTTTGCCCTTGGGGATACCGGAACCACTGATCATTGGGCGTGGTATTAATGATGTGGCGATTGTCACCCTGACCCTTTCCCCGAAAGATGTGGTTGCAGAACGTTGGACAGATAACGGTTTGCATGCCTTGGCAGACGAGTTGCAACACGAATTGGTCAAGGTTGATAATGTGGGGCTCAGTTATATTGTCGGGGGGCGTGCCGATCAAATCCGGGTGGAACCGGATCCGGAAAAACTGGCGCTTTACGGTATTTCACTGAACCAGTTGATCGAAAAAATTCAACATGCCAACCGTTCTTTTATGATCGGTCGTCTGCGCGAAGCCAATCAATCTGTACCTGTTGTTGCCGGGCAAACTTTGCAAGGAATGCCGGATGTCGGTTTGTTGTTGTTGACCAGCCATGATGGTCGCCCGGTTTATGTTAAAGATGTGGCCTCAGTCGTCATTGGGGCACGCGAAGAAGAAAAACGTGTCTGGCAGATGGAAAAACGCGAGGATGGAACACTGGTGCGTAAACCGGCTGTCACACTTGCTTTTGCAAAACGTCAAGGCGCCAATGCGGTTTTTGTGGCGGAAGATATTCTAAAACGTCTTGAGACTGTGCAGGGGAAACTTGTTCCCGCAGATATCAATGTGGATGTCACCCGTAACTATGGTGAAACAGCAACGGAAAAAGCCGATGAATTGCTGTTCCATTTGGGGCTTGCAACCGTTTCTATTGTGATTTTGATTTTCTTCACGGTGGGCTGGCGCGAGGCGGTCGTGGTTGCAGTTGTCATTCCGACAACAATCTTATTGACGTTATTTGCGTCTTACCTGATGGGCTACACAATTAACCGGGTCAGTCTGTTTGCCTTGATCTTTTCTATCGGGATTTTGGTTGATGATGCGATTGTCGTGGTGGAAAACATCGTACGTCACTGGAATATGAAAGACGGGCGCCTCCCGTTACAAGCGGCAATTGAAGGGGTGGCAGAAGTCGGAAACCCGACGATTATCGCAACCTTGACCATTGTTGCAGCCTTGCTGCCGATGATGTTTGTTTCCGGCCTGATGGGGCCGTATATGAGTCCTATCCCGGCTAATGCCTCGGCAGCGATGTTGTTTTCTTTCTTTGTCGCGGTGATCATTACACCGTGGTTGTTGATGTTATTGCGTGGTCGAATGTTGGAAGAAGGCAGTCATGCCCATGATCTGGACGGGGGCAAGATGGGACGTTTTTATGAACGTTTCGCCCGCCCCATCATTGAAGATCGCAGCAAATCGAAAAAATTGCTGACGATTGTCGGTGTGGCAACGATTGCGGCCTGTGGGTTGTTTTATACCAAAAGTGTGACGGTTAAACTGTTGCCGTTCGATAATAAGTCCGAAATCCAGGTGGTGATTGATCTGCCTGAAGGGGCCAGTCTGGAAATGACAGACCGGGTCGCACAGGATGTTGCAGACCAGTTAAAAGATATCCCGGAACTGTTGAATATGCAGGCTTATGTCGGGACGTCCATGCCTTTTAACTTCAATGGGCTGGTGCGCCATTATTATCTGCGTGATAAACCCGAACTGGGTGATGTTCAGCTTAATTTACGGCCCAAACATGACCGTGATCGTGAAAGCCATGAAATTGCATTGGAAGTCCGTGACCGCCTGAAAAATGTGAACACACCGGACGGTACATCGTTGAAAGTGGTAGAAGTTCCACCGGGACCGCCTGTGATGGCGACATTATTGACGGAAGTTTACGGACCGGATGGAGAAAGCCGACGCGAGGCTGCAAATAAGCTGAGAACGCTGTTTAAAGAAATTGACTTTATTGTGGATGTAGATGACAGCTTCGGGGTACCCAGTGACCGACTGCGCCTGGAAATCGATCAACAACGCCTTGAATATCACGGGGTTGAACAAGAAGCCGTTTACGACACACTCGCAGCGTTGTTAGGTGGCGTGCGTGTCGGATATTCCCATCGTGGGGAAGGCACCGACCCGATGGAAATCATGGTGCGACTGCCTAAAGAAGACCTTCATATGTCGCAACGTTTATTATCAACCCCGATCCCGTCGGCGTCCGGCAATGTGGAACTGGGCGAAATTGTGCAGGTCGTGCGGGAAAAAGCGTCCTATCCCATCTTTCGACGCGATGGCTATGCTTTGGAAATGGTCACAGCTGAACTGGCAGGGCAATATGAAGCCCCGATTTACGGAATGTTTACGGTGGAAGAGGCCATTGAACAGGCTGATTGGGGGGAGCTTGGCCCGGTTGCGATTAAATATCACGGGCAACCTGCCAATGAAAACGGCGTGACCTTCCTGTGGGATGGGGAATGGGAAATCACCTATGTGACCTTCCGCGATATGGGCGCTGCTTTTGGGGTGGCTATTCTGGCAATCTATCTACTGGTTGTCGGTCAGTTCGGCAGTTTCAGGTTACCGTTGGTGATCCTTGTCCCTGTACCGTTGACCCTGATCGGGATTGTACTGGGACATTGGTTGTTTTCTGCCCCGTTTACGGCGACATCCATGATTGGTTTTATCGCCTTGGCTGGGATTATCGTGCGTAATTCTATCTTATTGGTTGATTTTATCCGTCATCGGATCAGTGATGGTCGCCCGTTGCGCGATATTTTACTGGAAGCGGGGATGATCCGGTTTAAGCCAATTTTTCTGACGGCTGCTGCGGCTATGATTGGGGCAGCCTTTATTCTGGCTGACCCGATTTTTCAGGGTTTGGCGATTTCGTTGGTCTTCGGTCTGTTTTCTTCAACAGCTTTGACGTTGTTGGTTATTCCCGCGATTTATGTGGTCTTGCGCGATGATGGACGGGAGATGAGCTAAATTTCATAGATAAAAGGTGTTGGAGGTAGAGGGGAGCAATCAAGGTATTGGGTATAGTGATTGATCCCCATCGGCTTGGCATAAAGGAAGCCCTGGGCGAAGTCGCATTTAAGATCGCGTAACACATGGGCTTCGGCAAGATCTTCGACACCTTCGGCGACTACTTTGCAGCCCATTGTATGAAAAAGTTTGATTAACGATGTCGTGATTTCGCGGTTCTTACGGCATTGATGGATGTTTTGAACGAAACTTCGGTCAATTTTGATTGTATCAAACTGTATTTGTTTAAGGTAAGACAGGGATGAATATCCTGTTCCAAAATCATCCAATGCTAGTGAAAACCCTTGTTTTTGCAGCCGCTTTAAATTGTTGTGGGTGATGTAATCTTCATCCAGAAACGTGCTTTCGGTAACTTCGATTTCAAACTGATTTGGGAGGAGGGCGCAGGCTTGTGTACAATCCAGTAAATGATCGACATAATTCGGGTCGCGCAATTCGTGAACGCTGGCGTTAATCGCAAGGACATGGTTACAGCGATTGAAATCATGAATTAAATTCAGATCGTTGCATATATTGTCGTGAACAAGGTGGCCTACGTCGTTGATCATCCCTGTTCGTTCTGCGATGGGGATAAAATCAGACGGGGGCACAAAATTACCATGTTTGTCGCGCCAGCGGATTAGGACTTCACCTGATGTGATGGCGCGTGTCGCCAGATTAACTTTGGGTTGGTAGTAATTGACAAAAGTTTTGTCTTGAATGGCTGTTTTAAGGCGTTTCTTCAAATGAATGTTTTTAACGTAGTCATGCCCCAATTGCGTGTTATAGGCGATAAACCCGGCGCGTGAGGTTTCTTTTGCCTTGAATAAGGCGATGTCGCATTTGCGGATAAGACTTTTGATCCGGGTTGCATTGTCTGGGTAAAGTGCCGTACCTATTGAAGATTCCAGCGTAATATGTTCGTCTCGGATTTGTAAATCGCTATGAAGTAGTTTGGTCAGTTCGTGATTGGTATGGGCAAGGGCTTCGATATCATCAATATGGCGTGCAATAATAAATTCGTTGCTGGCGGTTCGACCGATTAAGGCATCGGGTAAATGACGGGTCAGTTCTATTGCCATCGTTTTAAGGATTTCATCGCCAATATCGTGACCGTGAATGTCGTTGATGTGACGAAACCCGCGAATATCCAATAAGGCGAGCAGAAGGGGTGTTTCTCCACGTTGTTGAATTTTACTTTTTAATGTTTGAATGAAATGAGAGGCATTAGCCAACCCGGTCAGTCGGTCATTGCACATGGCGTCAAACAATTTCATTTCCGCCCGGCGTCGATTGTAATCACTGAGAAAGAGGGAGGCAAAGTTGGCGATGGATTCCGTAAAATACATTTCATCAATGGACCATCGGTGCGCGGTATGTTCAAATTCGCAACAGACAATTCCTTTTATTTGTGCATCAATTTGAATACCGGCGCAGAGTTGTGCGCAGATGGGGCGCTCAAAAAAAGGCAAGGGGGCGAGACTACGTTTGGGAAGGGTGACGGTATTATCCACGGTATAAATAAATTCCCGATCCAATATGTCGATCAGATCGCAAAGTTCAGCACTTTTAAAAGAAGGTTGCGCAGGTTGATTTGAAGCAAGGCATTGCCAATGACCGGCTTGTGTGTCGTTTATGGTCCAGATGCCGATGCGGGCATGGGGAAGAGCTTCTGTCAAGGTTTGAACGATATCTTCCATGGCGTGATGGAGATCCCCGCACAAAACGGCGGGGCTGCGTGATAAAGTTCGAAAGGCCTGCATGTGATTGAAGAGGGTCGCTTTATCGCGTTTTTCTGGGTGGCATTGCATGGCATTTCGTCCTTAGGATGCATCTCTATAGTTTATGTTGTTTGTGCATTATGTAACTTCAAGGAAATAAAAAAGCTCTTTGCAAAATGTTTGCAAAGAGCTTTTCTTTTGAAATGAGGGAAGAGGATAAACAGATTTATTCCTCAAATACATAGGTGCCGGGGGCGTCACAAACAGGGTCGTAATCCCCGCCTTTTGTACCGACCTGAGGTGGGGTGACTTTACCGGATGAATGTTCTGTCAACCATGCTTCCCACGGTTCCCACCAGGACCCTTCGACAACCGGGTGTCTTTCTGCCCATTCAGCAGGGGGGACAAATTTGTCATTATCCAGCTTGGTGCCGATTTGATAATGGCGGCGCGGGTGGCCCGGTTCATTTACAATTCCGGCATTATGTCCGCCGTTGGTTAGAACAAAAGTCACATCGGTATCGACCAGTTGATGGATTTTATAAACAGATTTCCACGGGGCTACATGGTCTTTTCCGGTGGCAACCGCAAAAATCGGGGTGCGGATATCGGAGACGGCAATGGGTTTGCCACCAACTTCAAAACGCCCGGCCGCCAAGTCGTTATCAAGGAACAGACGACGCAGATATTGCGTGTGCATCTTGTAAGGCATGCGGGTTGCATCCGCGTTCCAGCTCATCAAATCGTTGACGCGCGGTTGTTCACCCAGCAGATATTCCGATACCATTTTTGACCAGACGAGATCAAATGAGCGTAACAACTGGAAAGCACCTGACATTTGTTTGGTGTCCAGATAGCCCTGATCCCACATCATGTCTTCCATATAAGAAATCTGACTTTCGTCGATGAACAACATTAATTCACCGGCTTCGCTGAAATCAGTTTGTGTCGTGAACAAAGTAATCGTTTTGAAACGGTCATCTTCATCACGCGCCATTGCCGCAGCAGCGATGGTCAGAAGGGTACCACCCAGACAATATCCGACACCGTGAACTTTTTGATCCGGTATAATGGTTGTGACGGCTTTTAAGGATTCCATAACGCCTTGTACGACGTAATCTTCCATGTCCAGGTCACGGTCTTGTGCTGTCGGGTTATGCCAGGATACCATAAAGACCGTATGGCCTTTATCGACCAGATATTTGACCAGTGAATTATATTGGGACAGGTCAAGGATGTAATATTTCATAATCCATGCCGGTACGATCAGAACGGGTTCCGCATCCACTTTTTTGGTGGTTGGTTCGTACTGGATCAGTTCAACCAGTCGGTTGCGATAAACCACTTTGCCTTTGGTGACGGCAAGGTTTTTACCAACGCTATATTCACTGTCGGCGGCGTTGTGTTGGTCCACAATGTTACGCATAACTTCATTCCAGAAGTTTTCAGCGCCCTTCACAAGGTTCTGCCCGCTTTGTTCAACGGTGGTTTTCAGGACATGGGGGTTGGTTGCAAAAAAGTTTGTCGGGGAAATAATGTCCAACCACTGACGGGCCCCAAAATGCACCATGCTTTCATGGTGTTTGGATACGCCGGGAATGCCCATTGTCGCGTAATGCCACCATTGTTCCTTCAATAGGAAACCTTGGGCAATCACATTAAAGGGGAATTTTTTCCATTCTTCAGAACGAAAACGACGGTCTTCCGGCAAGGGTTGAATAAAATCAGGCAGGTCCGGGTCCATTGTGGCACGGGCTGCCCAGATATTAAAATCAACTGTTTTGCGTGCGAAATTTTCAGACATCTCGCTGACTTTACCCGGTGAATGGGCCATATGAACCAGCCAATCGAAATAGGCCACCATGATGGAGGCGGGCGACAGGCCGTTGGTCATGCGTCCCTCAACGGCATGAATGGCGCGATCGATACTGTTCTTAACGTTTGGAACGGACATGCGTGTCATGGTAAATACTCTTTAAGCTGAAAGGCCGACATATTGTGTTTTGCGTTGCAACATAATATAGGCTTAAACACATACAACTTCAATCCATTAGGACTGTTTAATGAAAATTTCACAAGATCATCCATTGGTTTCTAAAATGGTTCAATGGCGTCATCATTTGCATGCGCATCCCGAAACCGCTTTTGAAGAGGTGCAAACGGCTGATTATGTGAAAACACAATTGGAAAGTTTGGGGTTGAAGGTCCATAGCGGGCTGGCAAAAACAGGTCTTGTGGCCAGTTTGACAAACGGGGATGGTCCTGCAATTGCGTTACGTGCAGATATGGATGCGTTGGACATGACGGAATGTTCCAATGTGCCGCACAGCTCCCGCCATGAAGGGAAAATGCATGGCTGTGGGCATGATGGACATATGGCAATGTTGTTGGGGGCGGCGGCCTATTTATGTGAGAACCGTGATTTTAAAGGCACGGTCCATTTTGTTTTTCAACCCGCTGAGGAAAACGAAGGCGGTGGACGTGTTATGGTCGAAGAGGGCCTGTTTGGTCTGTTTCCGGCAGAAGCCGTTTTTGGCATGCACAACTGGCCGGAAATGGAGGCAGGCACAATGGCTGTAAAAGCCGGACCATTGATGGCGGCATGCGATACAATGGATATTCGGGTGATCGGTAAAGGCTGTCATGGGGCGATGCCGCATTTGGGGCTGGACCCGGTTGTTGTTGCCAGTGAAATTGTCCTTGCGTTGCAAAGCCTGACATCACGTGTGTTAAATCCGCAGGATGCAGGTGTCGTATCGGTCACCCAAATTCATGCGGGACATACATGGAATGTGATCCCTAATGATGTGCAATTACGTGGAACCATCCGTTCCTTTACGCCTGAAGTTCGTCAAATTTTGGAAGATGGCATTCGCCGGATTGTAAAAGGGGTTTGCGAGGCACATGGGGCAACCTTTGAATTGATCTATGCCAAAGGTTATCCGGCAACGGTTAATGATGTGCAACAAAGTGAAATTTGTGCCCGTGTTGCGGCCCAAACAGTTGGCGAAGAAAATGTTGATTTAAACCCGACCCCCAGCATGGGGGCAGAAGATTTTTCTTATATGTTGGAAGCAAAACCGGGGTGTTATGTCTGGCTGGGGACAGGCGGGGAACCGGGGGGCTGTTTACTGCATAATCCGGGGTTTGATTTTAATGACCGTATGCTGCATGTAGGTGCCAGTTATTGGATCAACTTGGTTGAAGAGATCTTAAAAGCGTAAAACTTAATTACGCAGCATTTTTTCCAAACGAGAAGCACGGATAAAAAGGGATAGACTGCGATCCATCAGGCTTTGTAGCCGTTTTGGGCAGTCTTCCAAAACTTCTTCACAGGTACTGATACAAATATTTTCTTCTGCAAGCGGGATGTTATGTTCCAGATATTCATGCCGGGTAATTTCGTCGTTGAGGATGGCTTTTTCATGCATTAACCATGAAATCATATGTGAAAGCCGGGACGTTATGCGCAAAGATTCCCGTGTCAATTCCAGACGTTGACACGGGTTCAAGTGATCAACTTGCTTGGGGAAGCGATAGGCGTGGTAATATTTCGCCTCCTCCAGCAAGCTCATGGTTTCGTCAAAAGTCTGGTCCAGCCAGAACGTAGAACTGCCAAGTTTTCCCATAGGTTTCCTTCGCGTGTCTATGACAGGCCCGCAAAGGTTCGCAATCGTTAATGAACGGAGCAACCTTCCGGCACTGTTTCGTCAAAAATATTCGCTGTAAATTCATATGTGTCTTCATGGATGCGAATTCCAGAAATTTCTGGATAATGTGAGGCCATCCATAAAACATATTTGGCAATGAGAATGCCGTTTTCTTCATGCATGGCATCGCGAATAAGCTGGGCGACAATGCCAAGGCGGTTTTGGTGATCAAGATAAAAGGTCGGGCCGAATTGTTCATCGGCAAATTGACGCAGTTGCAGGTCCATACTGGCAACATGGTCGCGTTGAAATTCGTCCAGTACTTCCGCTTCGAATTGAACAGGATAAGGTGAGCCATCGAGGGCAATCATAAAAGACAGGTCGGAATTCATGGCGGGGGGCCTCCCTTTAACTGATATTGCATCTACGTACCAAGGTAGCGGTTCTTTTGAACTTATCAAATGTGCATAAGAGTTAGAGAAAACAGGCCTTTTTTATCGTTGGTATTAGAGGGATTTTTGAAAATTGCTCAAGAGAGCCTCAGATTTCTACTGACAGTTATTGGGCGGCTACTGTGTGGGGAGAACGGATTTTACAGCATCGAAATGCTTTGATGTTAAATAGGTGTCTGTTGAAATTGCACTCAGTTCAACCCTGTCATTTCTTAAGAAACGGCTATAGAGGTCCAGTGTAACGTTTTTACGGATCCACCATTTATAATGACATTTGTTTTCCGCATAGGCTGTCTTTCCGCTGCATGTACTATCAACGGGGCGGCTGTAAAGTTTGGCAAAATCCTGTGCGATTTCTGGTTCACTCAGATGAGCGTATGTTTTTTGTGCCTGCAGGCGAAAGGCCTTGTACTCCTTGGTATCCTTGACAAACCAGATGGTATATTGCGCACCCTTCATAACGTGCTTTCCAGTTAAAACGCCAAGTCTGTTGGTGCGTAATAGCAAATCAGGATACTTGGCTTTTAAGGCTTCCGGGGTTTGTCCAAGGTCTTCTGCAAAAATGGGGGCATATTTGGAATCTGCCGGTATGTCCGCTTCTTGCGGTTGTTCTTTTATTAGGATTGTATAGATGAAGCCGCCCATCACCAATGCGATGAAAGCCAGAAAGAAAAACATACGTATGATATGTTTTAACCGGGTTCCTGAACGATGTCTTCTGGGGTTGAGGCGGGGCATTTGACGTATTTTCTCGCTTGAATTTCACCTTATGGTTAACACTCTAAAGGAATTAATACGAAAGAAGTATGATTGTGCGCACACCTTGTACCAATTAAGTGGCACAAGGTGTGATCAGATTTCTTCTATTTTAATTATCCGCTTGTTCACGGGCCTGACGACGGTTTTCGCGCCAGTCCTGAAAGTTGGAACGCAGCATCAAGGCGCAAGGGGTAACAACCAAGGTCAGAACGGTTGCAAAGCCAAGGCCAAACACGATTGCGGTTGCCAATTGCGACCACCATTGTGTTGAGGGTGCTCCATGTGAGATATCGCGATTGATAAAATCAATATTAAGCTGCATCACCATAGGCAACAGTCCCAGCATGGTGGTGACTGTTGTCAATAGAACGGGTCGCATGCGTTGCGCACCTGTCAAGACAATGGCGTCAAAAGTGCTACCCATTTCATGTTTGAGACGATCAAAGGTATCAATGAGAACGATATTGTTGTTTACCACAATACCGGCCAATGCAATGACACCGATCCCCCCCATAACGATTCCAAACGGCTGACCTGTCACCAAAAGGCCAATAAAGACACCAATGGTGGACATGATAACAGCCGACAGGATTAAAAAGGCGCTGTAGAAACTGTTGAACTGTGTCACGAGGATGATTGCCATGATAAACAGGGCGACACCGAAGGCATTCCCGAGAAATTCCTGTGCCTTGCGTTGTTCTTCGTCCTCGCCTTTATAATCAATTTTAATGGCGGGATCGAAATTCTGTTGGGCAATCCAGGCTTTGACCTCTTTTAATTTTGCATCAACATTGACACCGGGAAGAACATCAGCTTTGACGGCCATGACGCGGAAACCATCGACACGGTTGACATTGCCGATGCGTTGTTCTGCGGTACGGGTGACAAAGTTCGAAATGGGGACGGTGCCCAGTGATGAATTAATCCGAGTGTCGTTGAGACGATCAATTGTGCGGTCTTCTTTGGGGAAACGTGCACGGATTTCGACTTCGTCATCGGTATCATCGGGGCGGTATTCTCCTAATTTGAGGCCTGCAGTTGTCATTTGGATGAAATTGCCGACAAGTCCGATATCCGCGCCGAATTTTGCAGCTTGGGATCGATCGACCTTAAGTTCCCAATCAATACCCGGCAGGGGGCGTGAATCTTCATAGTTCATCATGCCGTCCATATTTTCCAGACCATTGCGAATACGGGCAATGGCATCGGGTAATAAATCGGTTTTACGCGATGAGAGCTGAATGTTAATGGGTTTACCTGTCGGTGGGCCTTCTTCTTGTTTACGGAAATCGATTTCGATCCCGGCAATGTCTTTGGTTCGTTCTGAAATTTCAGCCAAAATTTCGTTTGCTGGGCGGCGGTCCTGCCAATCTTTAAATTCAAGGGAGACAGATCCGATAATATCTTCGGCTTCCTCACTGTTTTGTTGTTTGCCGATGCGCGTGTATACGGTCTTGAATTCCGTCATAGGTAAGATACGGGCTTCGACTTTTTCCAGAATGTCTTTTTGTTCCCAAACAGAAAGGTTGCCGCGTGCACGTACGTTGACTTTGGCATTTTCCGGTTCGACTTCCGGGAAAAACTCCACCCCTTTTCCGAAGGCACCATAGACGACCTGAACCAGTACAAGAATGGCAACAGCCCCGACGATGACCTTGATAGGGTGGCGTAATGAGGTTTGCAGGGTCTTGACGTAAGTTCCCGTAATACCGTGGAGTTTGGTAAGGTCCACATCATGTTCGGGGGTAATTTCACTCAGTTCTGGTACAGCTTGGGACGGTTTGCCGAACAGGGCCCCCAGTGTCGGCACGAAAATCAATGCCATCAACAGGGATGCTGCCAAGGTTGCAATCAGGGTAATGGGCAGGAATTTCATAAATTCCCCGACGACACCCGGCCAAAAAAGAAGGGGTAAGAAGGCCGCTAATGTGGTCGCCGTTGATGCCGTAATCGGCCAAGCCATGCGTTGTGCCGCCAGGCCATAGGCTTTACGTCGATGATAGCCTTCGATCATTTTGCGATCTGCATATTCCGTAACCACAACCGCACCGTCGACCAGCATGCCAACCGCGAGAATAAGGCTGAACAGGACAACGATATTCATGGTCATATCCAGCCCGCTGATAACAAGGATCCCGGCAAGGAATGAACCTGGAATTGCCATGCCGACAAGTCCGGCAGTGCGCAGGCCAAGGGCAGCAACCACAACGACCATCACCAAAACAATGGCACTGAGGACGTTATTTTGCAGGTCTGCCAACATGGTGCGGATTTGGTTGGATCGGTCTTGTGAATAAGACACATCAATATTGTCGCGCAAGGACTGTGGCCATCTGGCCTGTTCCGAGGCGACAATTTCACGGACCTTCTCAATGGTCTCGATGATATTCTCACCGGTCCGTTTGGAGATTTCCAAGGCAATGGCGGGCTTGCCGTTAACACGGGCAAAACTGTCCGGATCCTTAAAGGTCCGGCGAATATCGGCAATGTCGCCCAGTGTGACCACACTGTCACCATCAACCAACAGGGGTTGCGATTGAATATCATGGAC
The DNA here is from genome assembly GCA_965230775.1 of Terasakiella sp. Classification (GTDB taxonomy): domain Bacteria; phylum Pseudomonadota; class Alphaproteobacteria; order Rhodospirillales; family Terasakiellaceae; genus Terasakiella. The sequence continues at coordinate 1,088,496 of CBDDLQ010000006.1, read as the reverse complement.
GGTTTCATAAAGGCCGGGGACCTTAATGGAAAAACGCCCTAACCCGGTGTCCTGAGAACCTGCCGCAACCAATTGATTTGAGGATGAAACCATATTCATGGCGGCTGACGGGGTCAGGCCGTACATTTCAACTTTTGCCGGGTCGATAATGATTTCGACCATTTCGTCGCGGTCCCCGGCAATTTCGGCTTCCAAAACACTGGGGATGGATTCAATTTCATCTTGCAGGTCACGGGCCAGTTTTACCAGTGATCGTTCCGGTACTTCACCGGCAATGGTGACGACCAGAACCGGGAACAGGCTGAAGTTGACTTCATGCACGGTCGGTTCCTCGGTTTCATCCGGTAATTCGGGTTTGGCCAGATCGACCTTGTCGCGCACGTCATCCAGGGCTTTATCGGCATCGAAACCGGCTTCAAATTCCAAGGTGACGTTGCCGCCGCCTTCATAACCGGTGGAGCGCATTTCCTTAACGCCTTCGATCGTACGTAATTCCTGTTCCAGCGGGCGCAAGATCAAACGTTCTGCATCTTCCGGGGAAATACCGTCGTGTGTAGCGACAACATAGATAATCGGAATATTGATATCCGGATCAGATTCTTTGGGGATATTGACATAGGCAATCGACCCTGTAATCAGGACCAAGGCCAGAATCATCAAAACTGTGCGCGAATGGCCCAGTGCGGCTTCGATCGCATTTTTCATGTCTTATTGTTCCTGTGCCTTGGCGATTGCCGGTGCGGACGGGTGCTCGTCCATATTTGCCTTTTGTTCATCACCGGTTTCAGTTGTGATAACTTCTTGTCCGGCACTGACATATTCCTGACCACGTGTGATGATACGTGCGGTTTGGGGCAGGCCGGTAATCCAGATACCTTCGGGGGTGTCTTCCAATAATTTTACGGGATGAAAAACAACCTTGTTGGCTTCATCGACTGTTTTAATGCCAATAACCCCTTCGTCTGACAGGGTTAAAATCGCCGGGCTGACCTGATAGGCATGTTGGCGTCCAATGCTCAGTTGCAATTTGGCTGTAATGCCGACATTGATTAATTCCTGCGTGTCGTTTGGGGCTTCCATTTCCACGCGGTAGGTGCGTGTGGAATTGTCACTTGTCGCAGCGATAAATCGCACGATGCCTTCCAGTATGCGACCATCATTGAGAACAGCGCGTGCGGCTTGCCCGTCTTTGATTTTTGTAATGGAATATTCCGGGATGGCTGCGCTGACAACAATTGGGGAAAGATCGACAATTTTTGCAATTGGATCCCCGCTATCGACAAAATCACCGACCTCGATGCTGGTATTTTCAAGATATCCGTCAAACGGGGCCTTGATCTCGGTATGTTCAATGTCAAGGCGAATATTTTCCAGATCGGCACGGGCGGCATTTAGCAGGGACTTAGCTTCTGCCAGCTTTGTTTGCGAACGAAAACTTTTCTGGGACAGTTTTTTGGAGGCATCATATTCCAGTTCACGAAAACGAACGGCGGCACGCGCCCCTTCAAGTTGATATTTACGATCATCCATCGCGATCCGGGCAATGACATCACCTTTGCTAACCACAGTACCCTTTTCGATCAAAAGCTCGGAAATACGGCCCTTTGTCTGGGCTTTTAGTTCGACGTCGCGGTTGGCTTCGGTTTGCCCATAAAGCGAGATAATATCGGCGTGATCATGGGCTTCTTGTGTTGAAACCAGAACGTTGACCTTATTTTTAGTATGTGTTTCGACAACACTTTCGGCAACAGCTTGTTCTTTTTCAGTGAATAGGCCGGATATCAGCCAGATAGAAACCACAGCTGCAATGCCAATGGCAATCATCACGGATTTATTCAACAGAAATTTCATAGTCGTGCCCCAGAAAAGATCAGTAATAAAATATAAAAAGTGGAATATTTTGAATTATAGAAAAGTTTCGTCCAGTATCGAGTACGCTTATTTCCTCAATATTTCTGTGAACTCTCTCACATAAACACTATTTAAGGGTAAATAAGTTTACGGGACGTCCAACACCGCGCAAAGGGCGGGGGCCAATGGCGCGCCATTGTTCAGGTTGATGGCTGGCAAAAGATTGAGAGGCCAGAACGCTTTCGCCGATTTCTTTTGTCATATTTTCAATGCGCGCGACTTCGTTTGCCGCAGGCCCGGTAACGGAAAAATCAAGCCGTTCGGGAATGCCGATATTACCAAACATCACTTCCCCGATATGCAGGCCCAGTCCAAAGGCAAGCTGTTGATCCGGTGTACGTTGCGCGTTGACATAATCCAGTCGTGCAAGCGAATCTTTGGCAGCGGCTGTTGCTTTGGCACAGGCTTCGGTTATATCTTCATTATGAATGGGGAAAATTGCCAACACAGCATCTCCGACAAACCGGAGCACTTCCCCGCCATGATCACTTACAGCCCCGGCAGTGCAGGCAAAATAGCTGTTTAAAGTCGCCAACAGGTCCGGGCCGGATAATTGATCGCCCAAAACTGTTGAATTGCGCAGATCGCTATACCAGATCACAGCATTGATGTTATTGCCATCGCCCAATTTAATGGAACCGCTGAGAACTTGAGAGGCTGCATTCTCCCCCAAATAGGCACTTAAGGTATTTAATGTAATGCGCTCACGCACGGCGATTTTGAGAACCAATGCCATGTAATCGCTAATGTCGCGCAGTATGTCCATTTCTTCGCTGTTAAATCCGTTTGGGGCATCACTGAGAAAGGATAGGATCATGCCGTCAAGATCGAAGGCGAGTGGTGAAGGTTCGGAGAAACGGATGAGACGTAAAAAATAATGCGTGCCGCCTGCTTCTTTGAATTCATCAAAGACAGGGAAAACGGGGTGTGCGGTTTCGTCGTTTATAAAAACGTCAAACTCAGGAATTTGATTGTGAACGGCATAATATCCGGGACTGCTGAGCCATTCTTCACTCTCCCCATCTTGATGCATATAACGCGTGATATCGTCAAATTCCCGACCTTTCCACCAGCGTAGAGACAAGGCACCGATGGTGGGATGCAAGGTTCCCCATGACATGTTGATACGTAAGACAGGTAAACCAGCCTCCTGCAAGCGTTGACAACCGATGCGAAAAACTTCCGGGGTAACGGGGCTGAGAAGTGCCCGTTCTATGAGATATGCCTTGATACCGTCTATGGCTGTTTTGTCTATTGTCATAAAAGGAAAAATACGCCTTCACGAAAGTTTTTGCGAGGTTTTTTTAACGTAGTCTTTACAAAGTGGTACCGAAATGCGTATTTTATTTCTCTGTATATAAATTTATAGCTGGCAAAGGCGTAGGCGGAACATGGTTAGACAAGAGTTCCATAAAAAAATGAACGTCGATGGCGTGACCTTTATTATTCGGGATGCGGATGAGAAGGATTTACCCGCCGTAACGGATTTGCATGCCTATAATACGGGCCAGCATAAACCTGATTATTGGGAAGAAACCTATCATCGGTATGGCGATTCCAACGAAGGTTTTTTCTATGTCTGTGAAATCGACGGTGTTTTTGCAGGCTTTATTATTGGTGAAGTGCGTGCGTGGGAATTTGGGTCCGAACCCTGTGGCTGGGTTTATACGATTGGGGTCAACCCGGAAATGCGCCTGAAACAGGTAGGGACGCGATTGTTTGAAACGGTTTGCGAACAGTTTCGCAAGGCGGGTGTCGGACAGGCTCGTACAATGTTGCACCGTAAGGATAACCTGAATCTCAGCTTCTTTAGAAGTCAGGGTATGATGGGTGGTCCTTACATCGAATTGGAAATGCCGCTGGACTGAAGGTAAGCTGAAATGAAACTCCAAAAAGCGACTTATTGCGCGTTATATGCGGTTCTGGAATTGGCGCGTGATCCAGATGTCCAGCTTTCGGCAACGGATATTGCCGATAAGTATAATATTTCCGCAAATCACTTGGCCAAAGTTTTACGTGATCTTGGTCGCGCCGGATTGGTTGAATCTGTACGTGGTGCCGGGGGCGGTTACCGTTTTGCGGGCAATCTGAAACGCACAACCTTGTTTGATGTTATTCACTTGTTTGAAGATGTCAGTGAAAATGAACGCGCCCGTGATTCACAAGCCGATACGGATATCGGTAATGCACTTAATTTGGTGTTGCGCGAAATTGATGAAATTGCCATTGCGACACTGGGGTCTATTACAATAGGCACCCTGTTAAAAACCATGCGTTGGCGCACGGAACGTGTGGAACGTGATCAGGAAAACGCCTAAGCCTTATATTCAGATATTCCATTTTAAAGACAGGATCAGGCCATGACAGCACGTGATAAGCTTTCATTTGCGGATTTCAAACAACAACTTAAATCCGTAAAGCTCCTCAGTCTGGATGTGGACGGTATTTTGACCGATGGCGGGCTTTATTATACGGAAACCGGTGACGAGTTACGCAAGTTCAATGTCAAAGACGGCATGGGCATGAAAAAAGCGCGCGAAGTCGGTGTTGAGCTTTGTATCATTAGCGCCAGTACGACAAATGCCATTCAGGAACGTGGGAAACGCCTTGGGCTAATGCATGTTTATACCGGGGCAAAAAATAAAATCGAAATTTTGCAAAAGATATGTGATGAACTGTCTATCAGTTTGGATAATGTGGCACATATGGGGGATGATTTGAACGATATTCCGATTATGGAAAAAATCGGCACCCCAATTACGGTCGCAGATGCGGTTGAGGCTGTTAAAGAAAAGACGCTGTATATTACACAGAAAAAAGGCGGGCAGGGCGCTGTTCGTGAAATTTGTGATCTGTTGATTGAATTGAATAGCTAAAAACGGCTCGGGATTCTAAAATTAAACCGTATTCTGAAGGGGATGCGGTTTTTTTTATCTTTTTATATCAGTTTGTTTACCACCAAAGTATTATTAGATTTTACAAATTTAATTTTTAGGGGTAGTCTTAAATTCAGATAGACAACGAATAATAGGATGCCCCCATGTTTGCATATGTTGAAGATGGCAGACTTATCCGTATTCAGGAAACGCCGTCAGATTTGGATTTGGGTGATAGTCTGGAAAATGCGTCAGTTCAGACCTTACGTTCTTTTGGCTGGTATCCGGTTTTAATTACAAAGGCGGAAGTCGGCCCTGATCAAACACGAAGCGATGATATTATCGTGGTCGATGGTGATGTCGTGCGTGTGGTTCAGACGGTGCGTAACCTGACGGACGAAGAAGCTTTTTACAAAAGCAAGAACAGTATTCTGGCGATGATTGAAAGCATCGAAGCTGCACAAACGGATCGCGCTGAACGGGAGCTTTTATTGGAGCTTGCGGAACATTTAAACCTGACACAAAGCGTTTCATATTCCAAGTTACGCAGCGTTGAAGACAGCATCTCGGATAAGCGCCGCCTGTTAGCGCAATTGGATTCACAACGAGATGAATAGAAGTAAAGGCTTACGCCTTTGCAGACTGCTGGCAAAGTGTTTTAGATAACTTGCAAATCATAAACCATCATCTCGCGCTTGATGCGAGATCCATTTCAAATCAATAAGTTAAATATTACTCATTCGATAAATATGGATCCTCGATCAAGGTCGGGGATGACAGCTTAGGGCTTTGGTAACATATGCCTTTGCTTGTGGTTGGGTAATCAACTCAAGGTTTTTTGGTTGCGAATTTAATATCTTTAGGATTTTTGTTGACTTCCTAAATTTACGCCTTAAGTACTGTTTTAAGAACAAAAAAGAGAACCACGGGCGGGAGATTTTTTTGCGGCGAATTGTCCCAATCTTGGCGGGTATTGTGTTGTTTGTGACGATAGTGCATGCAAATGAACCAGCACCCGTTATGTTACAAACGCATTTACAACCGCCTTATCAGGTGTTGGACTCATCTGTATTGCGTGGGCGTACGCCGCAAACGATTCAGTGTGTTTTTGACCAGTTAAAGCGTCCTTATGTCATTGCCGTTGCCCCACGTAAACGTAATCGCGAACTGGTGAAGCTGAATCGAATTGACGGCTTTTTTCTCAGCATACCGGATGCAGACCTTGATGAAACGTCCGTTCCATCAGAGCCTTTAGCTTTGGAACGCTGGAAAGTGTTCCGCTTGAAATCAGCGCAGGCATCTGAAACGTTACCGCTTAAGCATATTGGTGCTGTTTTGGGGGCAAATGAAGAAGTTTGGCTTAAGCGGTATGGCCTTGATTTACAGGCGACGATTCCAAATGCAAAATCGTTAGCCAAACTGTTGGGAAAAGGACGTATTTCTTCGGCGTTGGCGGATGAAGAAGTTTTTTTGAATGCCAGTCGTACTGCTGGGCTTGATGTAGATGATCTTGAGTCGTTTTTTATCCGTTATGTTCCTTTAGTCGCTTATTTTTCCAAGACATTTATCGGAAAGAACCCTGGTTTTATTTTGCAGTTTAACAAGGCCTTGGCAGCTTGTGCGCGTGATGCCCGGGATGCAACGCAAGAGGAACGCGAACAGCTTTTGAAGATGGCGCAATCAATTTTGGCGCAATATGAAAATAAGATTGGAACGGTTGCAAAAACGGTACAGGGACGGCGTATTCGCAAGAAAATCCTTCGTCATGCAGACACGGATTGGAAAGAGGCGATGTCTCATAACAGGCAAACGAGCCTGATGAGCGATATTCTCACCAATAAAGGGTCTGAATTTTTCCGAATTCTTGTTGAGAGCAATCAGGGGATCAACGAGATTTTCTTGACGGATAAAGAGGGCTACAATATTGCCATGAACGCGCCCACCAGTGATTACTGGCAAGGGGATGAACGTGCCTTTATGGCCTTATCCAGTGGGCAGACATCATATATCTCGCAGATTTTATTTGATCATTCTGCGCACGCTTTTCAGGTTCAGGTATCCTTACCGGTGATGAATGAAAAGACACCACAAATGGACGGAATGCTGACCATTGGTTTTGACGTGGATAGGGTTTTTTCTAAAATAGATTTTTTGTTAAATCCATAATGGGTGACAATGCCTTGTGTCTCAGGTTACAGTCAACCAAATTATATGCAAGCGTTCAAGGATGTATAGAAAGTGGCTGACGATACGATGAAAAAACCGGCTAATGAAATTCTTTCCGGTTATGGCACGACAATTTTTGAAGTAACTTCAGCATTGGCGTTGAAACATAACAGTATCAATCTGGGGCAAGGCTTTCCCGATGTTGATGGACCGGAAGAAATCCGTCAGATTGCAGCCGATGCCTTGATGACAGGACCAAACCAGTACCCGCCCCTGATGGGATTGCCGGAACTGCGTCAGGCTGTCGCACGCCATAACAAACGTTTTTACGATCTGGATGTTGATTGGCAAACAGAAGTGATGGTTACGTCCGGGGCGACAGAAGCCCTATGTGATTGTTTTATGGGGTTGCTGAACCCCGGCGATGAGGTGGTTTTAATTGAACCGCTTTATGATTCCTATTTGCCGATTATTCGCCATATTGGGGCAATTCCGAAACTGGTGCGGGTTGAACCACCCCATTGGGAACTGCCGCGTGAAGAATTGGAAAAAGCATTTAGCGATAAAACCAAATTATTGGTTTTAAATTCCCCCATGAACCCGTCCGGCAAGGTGTTTACAAAAGACGAGTTGTCGTTTTTAGCGGGGCTTGTACAAAAACATGATGCTTATGTTGTCTGTGACGAGGTTTATGAACATCTGGTTTTTGATGACCATCAACATCACCCGTTAATGACGTTACCGGGGATGCGTGACAGATGTGCGCGTATTGGTTCTGCGGGCAAAACCTTTTCACTGACGGGCTGGAAAATCGGTTATATCACGGCATCCCCGTATCTGATGAAAGCCATTGCCAAGGCCCATCAATTCGTCACGTTTACAGTTGCCCCCAACTTGCAAAAGGCAGTTGCTGCGGGGCTGGATTTCCCAGATGAATATTATCGTGATTTTACAGCCGGTATGCAGTCGCAGCGCGATTTACTGGCGACAGGGTTGCGTGATGTTGGCTTTAATGTGCTGGATAGTCAGGGAACGTATTTTCTGACGGTTGATTTCTTGCCCTTGGGGTTTGAAGGGGATGATGCTGAGTTTTGCCAATATATTACGGTGGAAGCTGGTGTCACTGCGGTACCCACGGGTGCTTTTTATCAGGAAGGGGGATCACGTAATTTTGTTCGTTTCTGTTTCTGTAAGCAGCCATCACTCTTGAATGAAGCAATTGAGCGTTTGCGTAAATTTTTCGTGTGACAGATTTTTTTACTTTTTTGTTCGAAAAGTTATTGACGATGAGAGCGTGCTGGCGTACATAAGCGCCCACCTCAATGGCGATTGTAGCTCAGTTGGTTAGAGCACCGGTTTGTGGTACCGGGGGTCGTGGGTTCAAATCCCATCAGTCGCCCCATACACGAAAAACCCCCACTGTGACGGTTACGTCCGGTGGGGGTTTTTATTTGTACGTTTTCCTGTTTTAGCGTGTGCTTAATCGTTCAAAAAAATCTTGCTGAGATAAAATATTTTTAAAGGCTTCGTTTAAACGGAGGAGCTTATCTGCATGGCTTTTGTGCACCGTGTGATAAAGCGTAAAAGGTTCTTGCGGTGCAATAATGTAATTTGCAGGAAGCGGTGCTGTGTGCACTAGTGTCTGATAGTATTCGTAAGGCATGACAATTGCGTCAAGCCGTCCTACCTTAAGCATCCCAAGCATCATTTCATAATAATGGACTTCAACGGGAATTGCGCCAATTTTTTGCGCAATTGCTTTGCCTTGAGGGCATCCTAAAAGAACGCCGACACTTCGATTTTTAAAAATGTTATTGGCGAATGGGGCCTGATATTTGTGCTCATTATACACAATCACGGAATGGAAGGTGGCCAAGGGCGGATCAATTTGCAGGACTTGTTTTTTATGTTGTGCAATGAAATTGTTGCTACGCCATAAGTTACCGTCAATTAAGCCGCTTAAAAGCATAGATTGGGCGCGTTTATTGGGAATTTTTTTGAATTCAAGACATAGACCCGCTTGTTTGTAGGCATCCTGAATGATGTTTTGTGCAACACGAATGGCTTTGGATGTGTTTGAGAAGGCAACTTCTATACATCCTGTTTGAGCGTGAGCACTGGATAAAGCTGTGACATTTAGTATAAAAATAAATACGAAAAACCATGCTGGTATAGATTGATCTGTTTGGCGATTCTTTTGTTTTTGAGGCATTTTCTTCCTTTCTCCAGTGTTTCTACATTACCACTTTATGAATCGTTGTAGATTGCGCAGAGGGATGAGAGGAAAGTTCTGTCGTATTACGTAAAAACACGATGTTTAGACAGGGGCAAAAGCGAGGAAAAGAGTCGAAAAATCAAGAATGTGTAAAAAAAATGAAAAATCCTGTTGCATGCCTGTGGGGGCGCTGTTATAACCCCGCCCACACCACAGCAAAGCGTGTGTGACAAAGGGTCCCTGGAGGGATGCCTGAGCGGCTAAAAGGGGCGGACTGTAAATCCGCTGGCTACGCCTACGTTGGTTCGAATCCAACTCCCTCCACCACTCTTCTACGCTTTGTTATAAGTGAACGTGAGGGGGTGTAGCTCAGTTGGTTAGAGCGTCGGCCTGTCACGCCGAAGGCCGCGGGTTCGAGTCCCGTCACTCTCGCCACTTTCGCGTTTCACTTGGTGTCTATTGAGAGAGTATCCCTTTTGTGGGGGTGTAGCTCAGTTGGTTAGAGCGTCGGCCTGTCACGCCGAAGGCCGCGGGTTCGAGTCCCGTCACTCTCGCCATTAAAAAGCCCGTCCTTTTGGACGGGCTTTTTTGTTTCTGCCTATTTGAGTTAATAGGGGGGGAGTTTTTCCTTATAAGGGAAGTTGGGCAAGGCATTCATTAATGCACTGCGCCATTTATGCCACCATGTGGCAAGCGCAGTAATAATCAGGCCAAGGACAAAGAGACTGATATAGTCTGCATCCATGCCCAAGTTTTTCGTCGCCCAACTGACAACAAAGCTCATATAGATGATACCTGCCGAGATAAAAGAACGACGGTCAATAATCAGGGCGATAATCACGAACAGACAGAGCAATAAGGTCGTCAAAATATAAGATGTCGTATCTCCCTCGTAATAGATGTTCAGGGCAATGACATTCAACAAGGACGGACCAGAGAGAAGATGTAGCCAAAAGGCGGATTTGGACGGGTTTCCAACCCGGTAGGGGTCACGGCAATCGAAATAAAGCCCAAAGCCCAAGGCGATCAAACCAAAGAGCAGCCAGCTTCCCGCAACGATGGGATTGACGGACAGGTCCATAAGGCTGTCAAAATCGAGGACGGCTTGTTGGGAAGAACTCAATATACCGGCGATGGATAACATCATTCCCAACCCGGTGACACCAATCAGGAAAGTCAGGTAGGGGAGTTTGTATTTACGATACATCCAGACCAGTAAGCATAAGGTCGGGGCGAGGGGAAGTATCAGGGTTGCCAGATAGGGTTCGTCTCCTTCGGCTTGAGAAAAGAGGTCAATGGCAACGGGGACAAGGCACAGGATGCTTGAAAGGGTTAAAGCGCTGCTGCTGACGATACTGGGCAGGACCATACGCCGTATTTTGATGAAATAATGGGATAACAGCAGGCTGAGACCCGCAACGATGGCCCCGGCAGCGAATAAACTGTCCAATAGGGTGAGGATACCGACAAGCCCGGCGAACAGGATGCACAGGCCGATGGAGATAAAAATTTCCGAAAACCCCAGAAAAATCGCAAAAGGTTCATCTTCCCCCTGAAGGGTGTGATGGGCCTGTTGACGTTTTTGCGCGATATGGAGGATGGAGGCGAATTGTTGCTCGTTGATGACGTTTCCGGTCAGGGCCGTTTTCAGGTCATCCTGCGAGATATGATCCATAATATTTTCTTTTAATTGTGAAGACGGATTATTTTCGCATAGGAGGATATAGGGGATGATAGGTGGGAGCAACCATGTTCCTTTTTTGATTCTTCACCAGACGCCCCTTGACGTTTGGCTTTTTCCCGCTTACATCTAGGGCGTCCGTTTAGCGGCGGACTACGGCGCTAGAGGCGTGTATGGAATAAGCTGACTGGACCCGGGGGCGGTACCCGGCGCCTCCACCATAAGCTGATCGAACAGGTCGGTTTATGAGGGGGGCGAAATAGGATCGACAGCGGTAGTAAAGATACAGTGCTGCGCTCGGTGAGCTACCACCGACATCGGTGCAAAACTTTATAAATGCCAACGACAATCGTATGGCTCCGGTTGCAGCTGCTGCGTAACGCAGTCGCTTGACCAAATTCAATTCCTGCATGGGTGAGTCTATGTAGGTGGGGTTCGGGGGTACCTAGCAACAGAGACCCCCACTTTTATTTCCCCATCATTAAATGATTTACCCCATGCCAACGCCTTTATAGCGGCGGTTAAGGCGTGAAATTTTGTCGTGATACAGTGTACCGAGTGCGACCGCGATCCAACTGATATGGAAGACCGCATGCATAAAGACGACAAGTTCGCCATGAATCGGCCCAATCGCAGCACGTTCAAACAATTGCCCGATATGGTCCAGCGGGGCTGGATGGATCGTAAGTTTCCCGTAATAGGCAATGGCTTGAATAGCCAGTAGCCATGCGTAACTGCGCCGCAAACGCCGACCAATGGCGCGTAACATGCTGATGTGGTGTTTCGGGTGCATATAATCTTTGGCGAGAATTTGATTCCAGTCACCATTGCGTTCGTAATCTTCACCGCGCAACATTGGGGCAAACAGTTCCGTTTCGATATGGCGTGCGCGTGCGCGCCAGACATTGAAATAACGATAACGCCGCGCTTCGAAAATTAAGAAGACAATAACCAGCAGGCCAACCAGAACCAGTGGCAGGGGAGAAGCATTTACCCCGCTAAAGGTGATGGAAAAGGCAATGCCTGTGGTGACAACGGCCCAGTTGGTGGTGTTATCCAGACGTGTGCGCCATGTGGTAGAACGATAGATCTCGCCGCGATAAAGGTGGGCTAAAGCCCCCATCTCAGCATTTGTGAACTTAGGCAGTTCTTGGGTTTCTTGTTCCATTTTGAAAGCGATCCCTGTTGTTTTCTTTCCAGAGTGCGCTATCGAAAGGCAATATTCAACCCTGTTGTTGGTGGAACATTATAAGAACATTCTTGACAAAAGCAATATGTTCTTATAATGTTCTCTTAACGAGTCGCTGTTGAAGGAGTGAAGAAAATGTATGTTCCGACTTTTGCTAAAGAATTTTTGGCCTTGGGCAGTATTTTTGTCGCAGGTTACATGTGGTCTTTTATTCTGTGAAGTTTTACAGAGAACAAAACGGGAATAAATAAAATGGCATATCAGGAATTAGGCGAGGCCAGAATCCTCAAACGCTATGCTAAACCGGATTTTTTGAAGCCTGTTCACAAGGCGGTCGTGCAACCGGATCGCTCAGAAGGGGCATGGATGTCCTTAGAAGACGCCACGGTACGCTTTTTACAAAACGTAAAACATCCTCGTTTTAATGCCGGGTAAACGTCTGATGGGTTGATCCCCCATATCTGACTAAATGCAGGTTATGAGGGACCATATATCGGGTTAATTTAAGGCCAGTGTATTATCTGGCATGGGGGGAAGGGCGCGTTTCTTGCCATTGTCATCAATGGCGACGAATGTGAAAATACCTTCGGTTACTTTCTCACGTGCCATGCCGTCGCGGCGCAAGACCCACAGTTCGATCTGAATGGCCATCGACGTGTTACCTTCGCGCACAATATCGGTGTAGACACAAACGACATCACCGACACTGACGGGTTTTAAGAAAGACATGGCTTCGACGCCGACTGTGGCAACACGGCCTTGTGCACGCCATGCGGCTGTTACACCGCCAGCAATATCCATTTGTGACATGACCCAACCGCCGAAGATGTCGCCGTTGGGGTTGGCATCTCCCGGCATGGCAAGGGTGCGAATGGCAGGTTTTCCTTTGGGGCCGTAGTCTGGTGTAGTCATGGTTTGATCCAAAATTGTTGTTTGAGGGGATAAAGTGCTGGTCAAGACAATATCATGCTTGCCCGAAAGGTCCATCCTTCCTATCATCGGGCCAACAAATTCTGAATAAGGTGGGCAACTAAATTGGCTATGGATTTATTTGAAGACGACGCGCCGAAAACCGGCGGTGATTATACGGCGCAGGATATCGAGGTTCTGGAAGGGTTGGAACCGGTTCGCAAACGTCCCGGTATGTATATCGGCGGGACGGATGAACGTGCCTATCACCATCTGGTGGCGGAGATTCTCGATAACTCTATGGACGAAGCCGTTGCCGGACATGCCAGCCGGATTGAACTGGAACTGGACGCAGACGGCAATGTCACAGTACGCGATAACGGCCGGGGGATCCCGGTTGATCCGCACCCCAAGTTTAAAGACAAGTCTGCGCTGGAAGTGATTCTGACCACATTACACTCTGGTGGTAAGTTTTCTGGCAAAGCCTATCAGACATCTGGCGGTTTGCACGGTGTGGGGATGTCGGTCGTGAATGCCTTGTCCGATACATTGTGTGTCGAAGTTGCCCGTGATCGCACATTATGGCGTCAGGAATTTTCTCGTGGCCTTCCACAAGGCCCGTTGAAAAATGAAGGGCAGGTGAATAACCGCCGTGGTACGACGATTACCTTCCATCCTGATCCGCAAATTTTTGGGAACCGTCTTCAGTTTAAACCGGGTCAGCTTTATAAAATGGCACGTTCCAAGGCGTACCTGTTTAAAGGGGTGGAAATCCGTTGGAAGTGTGATGAAAGCCTGATTAAAGAAGGGGATAAAACACCGGCGCAAGGAGTGTTGCATTTCCCTGGCGGTTTATCTGATTTTTTAAGTAATGTTCTGGAAGGCCGAGAAGTTAAAACCGATGAACCTTTTGCCGGGGATGTGAAGTTCCCCGATGAACAGGGCAAGGTTGAATGGGCGATTGCCTGGCCTGAAGATGAAGAAGCTTTTTTCAATTCGTACTGTAATACGGTACCGACTCCGTTGGGTGGGACGCACGAACAGGGGTTCCGCAATGCCATCACCAAAGGTATTCGCGCCTATGGTGAATTGGTGAATAATAAGGCAGCCTCTAAAATTACGGCTGAAGATGTCATCAACGGGGCATGCATTATGTTGTCGGCCTTTATCCGTGATCCGCAATTTCAGGGGCAAACCAAAGAAAAACTCGGCACACAGGAAGCTGCCAAACTGGTGGAAACTGCCATTCGCGATAATTTTGATCATTGGCTGGCGGGTAACCCGGAAATTGGGTCACAACTGCTTGAATATCTGATCGAACGCGCTGAAATTCGTTTGCGTAAAAAAAGCGCAAAACAGATGAAACGCCAGTCGGCGACCAAACGTCTGCGTCTGCCGGGGAAACTGGCAGATTGTACACGGTCAATTTCTGACGGAACTGAAATCTTTCTCGTGGAAGGGGATTCTGCGGGGGGCTCAGCCAAGCAGGCCCGTAACCGTGAAACACAAGCGATTTTGCCTTTGCGGGGAAAGGTATTGAACGTTGCGTCTGCCAGTGTGGATCAGATCCATGCCAACAAGGAGCTTAGCGACATGGGCGAAGCTTTGGGCTGTGGCACGCGTGAAGCTTTTGAGTTGGATGATTTGCGTTATGAGAAAGTCATTATTATGACCGATGCGGACGTCGATGGTGCGCATATTGCCTCGTTGCTGATGACATTCTTCTATCAGGAAATGCCCGGCCTTGTTGAAGCGGGACGTTTGTATCTGGCGCAGCCGCCGCTTTATCGTTTGGCGACAGGGGCAAAAAGCATCTATGCGATGGATGATCTTGAAAAAGATGAATTGCTGGAGAAAGAATTCAAAGGCAAGAAAGTGGATATCAGCCGATTTAAAGGTCTGGGTGAAATGCCACCCTCGCAACTGAAAGAAACGACAATGGACCCGAAACGCCGTACGCTTTTGCGTGTCACCGTTCCGCATGGCCCAACGGAAGAAGATCGTGAAGACGCAGAAGACACAAGGGATCTGGTGACGCGCCTGATGGGTAAAAAGCCGGAACACCGTTTCCAATTTATTCAGGAACGCGCCAAATTTGTCGAAGGTTTGGACGTTTAATCCGGTTCACAACAGCACGCAAAAAAGCCTCCGTACAGTTAATTCGTACGGGGGCTTTTCATTGATGGTATCTGAAATGAATTAAGGGAACATGGGTTGCTGGTTCAAACCGGCTGTTTCTTCAAATCCGAACATGACATTCATATTCTGGACCGCTTGGCCAGACGCCCCTTTTACCACATTGTCTTCGACACAGACGATGATGGCGCGCCCCGGTGTCCGATCCGCAAAAACGCCGATCAGACAGTAGTTGGAACCCCGTACATGACGGGTGGCCGGGCTGTTGCCTTCTTCCACCACGCGGACGAACGGTTCATTCGCATAGGTATTTTGGAGACTGGTTCTGATTTCATTTACGCTGACGTTATCGGCCAGTGTCACGTAAATTGTAGACAGAATTCCCCGGTTCATCGGCATCAAGTGCGGGGTGAAACTGACGAAAATATCTTCACCTGCGGCTTCGCTCAGACCTTGTTCAATTTCCGGTCCATGACGGTGTGTGCCAACACCATAGGCATGAATGGCATCGGATACTTCGCAGAATAAGGATCCTTCTTTTGGGGAACGACCTGCTCCGGTGACGCCGGATTTTGAATCAATGATGATACCTTGTGTACCGATTTTCTTTTCTTTCAGCAACGGGATCAAAGGCAATTGTGCAGATGTCGGATAACAGCCGGGGTTTGCCACCAAACGTGCCTTGGCAATTTCATCGCGTTTAATTTCTGTCAAACCGTAAACGGCTTCTTTTTGCAGTTCGGGTGCGCGATGTTTATCGCCGTACCATTTGCTGTATTCTTCAATATCTTTAAGACGGAAATCGGCAGACAGGTCGACGATCCGTACATTTTGCGGCAGGCTTGCGATAAATTCCTGTGTGGTGCCGTGGGGCAGACAGCAGAAACAGACATCGATATTTGACCAATCAACATCATCCATTGTGACCAGATCGGGTAAATCAAGCCCACCCAAATGCGGGAACACATCAGCCATTCGCATCCCGGCTTTACGGTCGGCGGTCATCGCTGTGATAGTGACGTTGGGATGGTTGATCAACAGCCGGACCAGTTCTGCACCTGTGTAACCGCTGGCTCCGACAATAGCTGCATTAATAGTGTTCATGTTATTTCTCGAAATTTAGAGCAAATCCCGAGCAGGTTTGTTTAACCTGCGACGACGCATTTGCGTTACATTAATCAGTAAGAGTATTTTAGGTACATCAGAGCGAACCTGAAATCCTCTGAACATAAAAAAGGACCCGAACGGGCCCTCTCATAAAGAGTCCATATACACCCGTTCAGAAAATCAAAAGACTGTCAGGTTGTATCGTCGCATGGCTCTTTATCCTCTTGTGTTCATTTAACTCAGGCATTCCTTGTATCAGTTTTATACAGGAAATCCAGTCTTTTGTTATTTGTATTTTGCCTGAAGGGTGTGCAAGGTTCCCTTTTTCTGCAATTCGTGAAGTTTTTTCTCAAACAACTCCATGATTTTTTCAATCTGCGGATATTGTTTACTGAAACAAAAAAAGACATCTTCGGATGAGACAGGGGAAAAGAGGATACGCTCTGCCAAGTCGCTTTTTTGTAGATGCGCCATCGTTATTTCACGATTGAGATAAAGATAGTCAAAGCGCCCGGCTTCCAACATCAAAAGGGCGCTTTTTGTGTCGTTTGCCGTTACTGGTTTTAGTCCAGCATTACGAAGTTGTGTCAGATTTGCATGACCTTCAATTGAGGCGACATCATAGCTGTTTACGTCTTCAAATGTCTGCGGGTGTGGAAGGTTGCGATCTGCAAGGTAGAAAAAGCCATTAATAAAATGGCTGGTCGGTGTGCGAAAATACATATATTTTTCGCGTTCCTGTGTTTGGGAACAGGAAAGAATGCCCGCAGCACGTCCTTCTTTGATGTCACGTAGCGCCCGCTTCCACGGCAGAAAGGCAATATCTGTGTCAAATCCGATTTCTTTAAAAATCAGGCGGACAAGATCATAATCGCGGGCATAGGCACCTTCAACCGGACGGGCAGTTGAAAAAGGGGGGAAATCTTCGGCAACGATGTAAATTTTTGGACTTTCTGCCCTGGCTTCAACAGTGCGCGCTAATCCGATAATGCAAAAAAATGCAATAAATATTCGGATTGATAAAAGAAACATTTGGCGCACCTTTTGGTGAAGTATGAAAAATAAAGCGGGCTTATTTTTGCGAGCGTATAATACGGATATGCAGCCAAATATCAACGAAGAATATCAATTATTTAGAGTGTACTATCCTGAGTTTATTTCTTATAGGTGTTTTTATCCGCTTCATCCAAAAATGATCCTATAGATATATTTCTTTAAGTGTATTCAGATATAAAGGTTGAATACCTTTTTATGAGGGTTGCGATTATGATTAGTCTTGCGCTTTGAGTGTTATTATTCTTTTATGCAGGCAATAAGATTTTGTTTTTAAAGGGAGGGCGCCGTGACGGATGACTTAAGGAAAGAAGGTTGGTTGCCGCCCGAGCGTGTCGAGGAAATTCTAACTCTTTTGGAGTCGATCGGTCAGGGGGCTTTTCTGGATATCCCAAAGGGGGAAGATCGTATCGGTCAGGCGATCCGAAAATTAGCCGTTGATGTGGGGCGATTATCGGCAACGCAAATGCGAAAGACGGTTTCGGTTTCAATGGAGTTGAACGAAGCGGTTATTGCGGCGGCAAACCTGAGCCGTGCGACATTGGTGACGGACCGAAATGCGCAAGGCATGGCATCGGCCACCGAGGAAATGTCCGTCTCAGTCGATACCATTGCCCGTCAAGCATCTGAAACATTTACGTTGGCGCAAGAGGTAAAGGAACTGGCGTTGAACGGTGAAAAACAAGCCGGACAAGCCGATGATGCAATGACCAAAGTGGAAAGCGCCATGCGTGATGTTGCAGAACGCAGCAGTTCTTTAAGCGAGTCCTCCCATGATATTGGTCAGGTGGTTGATTTAATTTCGGAAATTGCATTCCAAACAAATTTATTGGCCTTGAATGCGGCAACCGAAGCCGCGCGTGCAGGTGAGGCGGGGACCGGATTTGGGGTTGTTGCGTCTGAAATTCGTAATCTGGCAGAACGCACACGTCTGGCAACGAAAGATATCCGCCTCAATATCAATCGTTTTCAGGACGAGATTGATGCGATTGTCGAGGCACTGAGTGAGAGCGATAAAACCGTTAAACTGGGCCATGAAATTATGAATGCTTCTCAGGAAGCTATGTTGGATATTGCGCGTGCTATTTCCGAATTGACTCAGCGAAGTCGGGAAATATCGGAAACGGTTGGACAGCAAAAACTGGCAGCACATGAAATTGCATACGGTATTTCCGAAGTGGCGCGAATGACGGAGCATGTACAAAATGCAACACATACGGTGCTGGATGCAATGGATGGTGCGGAAAAAGATATTGCTTCCCAAATTTCGGATATTGCCAAATTGAAGTTACCGAAAAAAGCACTTCATCTTGCGAAATCGGATCATATTATCTGGAAAAAACGGCTGGCTGCCATGATGGTTGGGCGCGATAGTTTGGACCCTAATGAATTATCAGATCATACCTGTTGTCGGTTGGGGCGATGGTATTATGCTTGTGAAGATGAGCATTTAAAAGGACATCCGTCTTTTCAAGAGATGGAAGTTCCACATATGGAAGTCCATGCCCGTGGTATTGAAGCGGCGCGCAAATATGCCTTAGGTGATCTGGATGGTGCGTTAGAGGAAATCGGGGCTGTTCAGCAAGCATCAGAAAAAGTTCTTTTTCATCTGAATGAACTGACAAAACTGCGAAAATGACATCAAACTTTCATTTTTTGTTAGAACTTCGCTAACAATTGCACGCTACTCTTTTTCGTGAACAAATGAGAAAGAGATGAAAAAGATGAGTGTAGAACAGACGTTTTTGATGAAATACGGTATCCACAATTTTGTATCTTATGTGGAGAATGGCGGAAGATTTACTTTCTTCATTCGAAAAAACCAGCGTGAAGCCATGATCCGCCATGCCATGATGCTTATTCAGGGCGGATATGGCGAAACAGCTGAAATCCGTATCGTTTAAAAGTTATCCCAAAGCAAGCCAGAAGCCGACACCGATCATCAAGGTGCCGGCAATCCGGTTCATCATGCGGACATTCCCACTTTTTTCCAGAAAATGCCGCATGGAACGTCCACCGCTTGCATATAAAATCAAGCATAGAAATTCCACAGACAGTAGAATAACAACCAAGCTGGCAATTTGTGGCTCCATCGCCTTTTCTGCATCCAGAAAAGGGGGAAGAAGCGTCGCAAAAAATGCCCAGCCTTTCGGGTTGGAAATTGCGGTGACAAAACCTTGCAGGGCGAGGGTGCGGCGGGAGACTTCCTGTGTGCCTGCATTATCCAGCCGAATAGCCATTTTCCCACGGGATCGCCACATTTGAACACCCAGCCAGCCCAGATAAAGCCCGCCAACCCATTTGAAAGCCGTGAAGACTTGTGGGAATTCCAGCATAAGGGCAGCGATGCCGACAGCAGCGGAAATGGCAACAATGCCAACACCGGCCAGTTCCCCCCACATCATCCAGAACGTGCGGCGCAGACCAATGGTTAATCCCATCGTTAAAGACAGGGTCATACACATCCCTGGCGTGATGGAGATAAAAAAGGCTGTTGGCAAAAATAAAAGGATGAGTGTGAAATCAAGCACGTTAATTGAGCCTTTAAAAAGGAAAGGAGGATTACATTTGTGTCGTGTTTTTTAGAAAAGGTCAAATGTGTTTTTGACCTATCGGTCAAGTAAGTTTTCCAGACGGATTGTGAAGGTCTGCTCGTGGTCACCAAACCCGATTTCGCCATCTTGAATGTTGGCGTGAATGGTCATTGTGCGATGGGCCATTTTTTCGAGGGCCGCGCTGTCTTCGGGAAAGATATTAAGAACCTGAAGATTATTGAAACGTTGAACCTGATGTTTCATTTTTTCCCACCACGGATCAACAGTACGTCCACCGTAACACAGCAAAGTGACACGGTCTGATTTGTTGCAGGCTTGGCGGATGCGTTTTTCGCTGGGTAGGCCAAGTTCGATCCAGTGTTCTATGCTGCCATCCATGCCGATTTGCCATAATTCTGGTTCGCTATCGGTGGATAGGCCTTTGGTGAAGCTTAATCTTTCATCAGCAAACAAGGCAAAGGCGAGCAGACGCAACATCATACGTTCATCATTTTCAGATGGATGACGTGCAATTGTCAGGTTGTGCGTTTCGTAATAATGCCGGTCCATATCTGCAATAGCGAGACTGGCTTTAAAAATGGTGGCTTTGAGTGCCATGAGACGACCTTTCCTGTTGAGGAAGGCATATTACGCATGACCGTGTGATTTGTGCAAAAGATCTTTTGTGTCTCAATAAAGGTAGAAATGGAAACGAGAAGAAATTATCGGCCTTAATTGCTGCGGCTTAATAAAAAAGCCCCGGCCCCCACCATAAGGGAACCGGCACTGCGGTTTAGGCGTTTAATGGCTTTTTGCGATGTCAAAAGACGTCGTGCCCGTGATGCAAAACCGGCAATCAACATCAGCCCTAGCATTAACCCGATTAAGGTTAGCCCAGACGCCAACAAAATATCATTGCCTTGAAGTCGGCTTAAATCCATGAAAGTGGGCAGAAAGGCAATGTAAAATAAAATAACTTTCGGATTTGAAGCTGAAATCAAGAAACCTTGTAGAAAGCTTAGCCCGTGGCTTTTTTTATCGAGTTTGGTTGGAACGGCGTTCACTTCGACAGGCGCGGTCCACATTTTCCACCCAAGATAAAACAGATAAATTGCACCAACAATACGGATGATGCTGAAAAGCTCCCCCCAATGGGTTGCGATTGTTGCAAGGCCGAGGCAGGCGGCAATCAAGTAGAGAATATCACTAATGGCCATGCCGAGGCTAAGCATAAAACATGCGCGGCTCCCATCCATCATGGCGCGGGCGAGAATGGCAAAGACACCGGGGCCAGGTGTGATGCCAAAAATAAAAATGGCAAGAAAGAAGGTAAGGGCGCTTTCCGGTGTCATCGTAATTTTCCACTGCCTGTGTAAAGGAAAAATATAGTCGAAACTAAGCGCAAGGAGAAAGGATAAAATAATTTCAGTATGAAATATATTTTCCTAAATAATGGTTGCTTTGCAACTGTCTTTTTTACCTTTTTCTTTATCTGTTCTGGTTACGATCTTATAGAAGTTTCATTGTTCCTATGGGCCAAATCTATTGCGCAGCAATAGCCAAGTAGATATAAGAAACTCACGAATTTTGTTTCGTTAAGGCATGTATCAAATATAAGGATGAAAGCTATGAAAGTGGTTGCGTTTGTTCCGGCTCGTATGGGGTCATCTCGTTTCCCCGGTAAGCCGTTGGCAAAGATCATGGGGCGGACTATGATTGAACATTGCTATCGCCGTACTGCTATGTGTCCTCTGATTGATGAAACCTATGTTGCTACCTGCGATGAGGAGATTGCCCAAGCTGTTGAGGAGTTTGGTGGGAAATTCGTTATGACGGCTAATACCCACGAGCGAGCATCGGACCGTATTGCGGAGGCTATTGCTTCAATTGATTGTGATATTGCTGTCTTGGTTCAGGGGGATGAGCCGATGATCTTGCCTCAAATGGTGACGGCGGCGGTAGAGCCGATGCTCAACGATGTATCTATTGCCTGTGTTAATTTGACGAAACGCATCAATACCGAAGAGGAGTTTCACGATCCCAACTGCATCAAAACTGTGATTGCGCAAAATGGCGATGCCTTATGTTTTTCGCGTCAGCCAATTCCGTACGCAGCACTTGAAGGTTTTGAGAATATCATGGCCTACAAGCAGGTTTGCATTATTCCGTTTCGTAAAGATGCTTTACTTAAATATACCGAGCTTGCTCCAACTCCGGGAGAGATTGCTGAGTCCGTGGATATGATGCGTTTTCTTGAACATGGTATCCCCGTTCGTATGATCGAGACACCTCACAATTCTCACGCGGTTGATACGCCGGAAGATCTCAAAAATGTAACAGCAATGATGGAAAAAGACCCGTTTGTCGCTGAAACCCTCAAACACCAGATTTAATTTGCTCGGAGCCTAATTCTATGACTTTTAAAGTTCTCGTTTCAGCCCCTTATTTGTTGCCGTTTATTGAAGATTTCCGTCCGATGTTAGAAAGCTATGATCTTGAGTTAGTTATTGCTGATGTCAACGAACGTTTGGAAGAAGAAGATCTGCTGCCGATTATCGGTGATATGGATGCTGTCATGTGTGGCGATGATCGTTTTACACGCAAAGTTTATGAGGCGGCTAAGAAGTTAAAGGTTGTTTCCAAATGGGGAACGGGCATTGACTCTCTGAACAAGGATATCGCTGAAGAATTTGATATTGAGGTTACACGTACGCCGAACGCATTTTCCGAACCGCTAGCTGATACTGTTATGGGGTATATGCTCAATTTTTCGCGTAATATTGCGAAGATGGATGATGAAATGCGTGCCGGGCGCTGGGAAAAAATCAATGGCAGAGCCATGAATGAGTCCACTTTTGGCGTGATTGGTGTAGGGGATTGCGGCAAGGCGGTTTTGCGCCGTGCAAAAGGTTTTGGTGCACGTCTTTTGGGTTGCGATATTAAAGAGGTTGATCCTACTTTTATTGAAGAAGTCGGTCTGGAAATGGTCGATCATAAGACTCTGTTGGAACAAAGTGATTTTGTTAGCCTCAATACCGATCTGACGGAAAGTTCCTATCATATGATGAATGACGAACGTTTTTCCTGGATGAAGGATAATGCTGTTCTGGTTAATACGTCCCGTGGGCCGGTTATTCAGGAAGCGGCCTTGGTTCGTGCACTTGAAGGGGGGAAACTCTACGGTGTCGGGCTAGATGTTTTTGAAGACGAACCGCTGGCTGCCGATAATCCGTTACGCAAGTACCAACGTGTTATGTTTGCTCCGCATAACTCTAACTCCAGTCCGAAGGCTTGGTCCCACGTTCACGATAACACCATCAAAAACATGCTGGATGTTTTAGCTAGGTACCGTTGATAGATGAGTAAAGTACCAGAAATTTCCATTATTATCCGTACTTACAACGAGGAAAAATACCTTCCGTTGTTGTTGAACGCGTTGGATGAACAGGTCAATCGAGATTTTGAGTCTATTCTGGTAGATTCCGGCTCGATTGATAATACATGTGCTATTGCCAATGGTCGGGTTGATCAACTTGTTCAAATAGAACATCATGATTTTACATTTGGCTATGCCCTGAATGTCGGGGCAAAGGTTGCTCGTGGAAAATATCTGGTGATGGTTTCAGCCCATACCAAACCCTGTTCTTCGGACTGGATTGAAAAACTCGTCGCACCTTTGCGAAGTAACAAGGTGGCCATGTCGTATGGAAAGCAGGTTGGCTGGTATACGTCAAAATTTGGGGAAGCTGTTGATTTTTATCGTATTTTCCATAATCGACGGGAAAAATTGATGCCACCACACTTCTTTGCCAATAATGCTAACTCAGCGGTGCGCAAGGACTTGTGGGAAGAACACCCTTTTGATGAGCAGCTACCGGGACTGGAGGATGCTGAGTTTGCCAAGTATTGGATGGCAAAGGGTTATGATGTTATCTATGAACCAGAGGCACCGCTACACCATATGCATGAGGAAACCTGGACGCAGGTTCACCGACGTTATTTTCGTGAAGCTGTTGCGGCACGCGTAATGGGCATTCACGGACCAAAGCATGTACTTCAGACATGGTTGCGCGAAGGTTTCTGGCTACTTGATGACTTGTGGCGGATGATGGTAAATCGACCTGAAGAGGTGCGTCCTCAACCGACAATGCTATGCTTTAAGGAAATTCTCAAATTCCGCTATCTCAAAGCACTTGGTACTGCACAAGGTTTACTGAGTAATGAAACTATTGAGGATGAAGAAAGCCGCAATACTTACTTTTTTGATCGTGCAGCTAAGGCAGTTGTTATTGAAGGGCCTAAAAGGGCGATTTTACAAGACATGCAGGTCCACGAACCCAAACCGGGGGAAGTCGTTTTGCGTGTTGCTTATGTTGGTGTTTGTGCGACTGATTTGGAAATTTATGATGGGGAGCTGGGTTACTATAAGAATGGTATGGCGGAGTTTCCGATTGTGCCAGGGCATGAGTTTTCAGCAACGGTTTCGGCTGTGGGGCAAAATGTTAAACACCTTAATGTCGGTGATCCGGTTGTTGTTGAATGCATCCAAAGTTGCGGCAAGTGTGATCCATGTAAAGCCGGAAACGAAATAGGTTGTGATCAACGTAAAGAACTCGGCGTGATGGGGCGTAACGGTGGGTATGCAGATTATGTAACAGTACCGGGGCATTTTGTTCACAAGCTGCCTGTTGAAGCAGATTTACGCATGGCGGCATTATGTGAACCAATTGCTGTTGGTTTGAAAGGGTTACGCCGTCTTAACCGGGTGTTGGGAGCAGAGCGTCAATCGGTTAAATGCGTTGTCGTTGGTGCGGGTTCCTTAGGGCATATAGTTGCCAAACTTTTGAAATTACAAGGCCACGAGGTTCATGTTCTTGATCGCAATGAGAAAAAACTAGCCTATTTTGAGGGAACAGGTATCTCTTATGGTGACGATGATGCCTGTTTAAAGGGATGTGAGGTAGTGGTTGAGGTTACGGGTAATGCAGAAGTTTTAGAAACTATTTTTCAGAAAACGCCGTCCAATGTCATTATTCTCCTGCTGGGCTTGCCTTATGCAAGGCATCCCTTCTCGGTGGAAAATATAGTTACTTTCGAAAAATACATCGTCGGTTCTGTAGGGAGCCGTGCAGAAGATTTTGAAGAAGCAACCAAATTGGTCAATAAATTGGGATTGGAAGCTTATGTTGAAAACATCTTGCCGCTGGACCACTTTGAGCAAGGGTGGCAGCGCGCGCGTGCTGGAAATGATTTGAAAATTATTCTGGAAGTGGCAGCAAGACAATCTGCATCTTCGGCGGAATAAAATGTATATAATTTCATCGATAGTAGAAATAATTTTGAACGCTACTTTTTCCTTGAACTGTATCTTGAGATTTTTCTAATTTGAAATTATAGGAAGTCAGAATTTGATCTGCTTTAACTTGCTCAGAGCTGCCAGCAGTCAATTCGATAGCAATGGATTTTACGTTTTTATTCTTCAGAATTTTTTCTGCACCTAGAAGAATTTCTTTTTCAAGTCCGTCAACATCAATTTTTATGTAATTAGGAATAGGTGTTTTGAATTGCGCGACAAAATCATCAGCAGAATACCCGAGGATGCCCTGCTTAAACCCTTTTGTTGGAGCTTTTTGGCCAAATTGAGCGCCTGTATTTCCAGGTTCATTTGTTTGCATATGAAGGTAATCCAGCTGCGTTTTTGAGGATAAGGCAATCAACATAGGTGTGATGATGTTGTCTGCTTCATTTAGTTCGATGTTTTTAACGAAGACGGCAAAGTTTGATGCGGAAGGTTCAAAGGCTAAAATGTTAAGGCGTTTTTTCGTTTTTGCGGCATAGAGTGAAAAAACGCCAACATTTGCGCCGATATCCCAGAAAACGGAGCCATCTTCAAAACTGTCAATCCACTCAATCGTTGCTTTTTCTTTATTTGTAGCTGATTGAGCCCGATAACTGGGCCATCCGCCGAAACACCAGAACTTAATCGATTCAGAGGGAGTAACCTGATTATAAAAAATGGGGACTATTTTTTCCGATAAAATCGCCAGCATAGTAGTTCGGCGCTTTGGCCAGAAAGGCAAAAGCAAAAAGACCAGTCCATTGATGAAAGTAGAAAAAAGATCACCGACTTTTTTATTTCTCGAAGCTGTTGAGGATTTTGCCATCAATTAAGTCTTTCCACGTTAGTTAGTGATTTGAGATAGTTAAAGTAGGGTTTTAGCTTATGAGTAGCCATTGTTCAATATTTGATAGTGGCATTTTGGAACGGAATAAGATATCAAGAGATGGTTAATAATCCGAGCAATAAAAGAAGCTGTCCCCAATGATTTCCAACAATCTTGATCATCTCCTAATCAAGAAAGACGCAAGTGTTTTAGAAGCCATTAAGGCAATTGACAATGGCGCAAAGCAAATTGCATTTGTGGTCAATGAAGAAGGTTGCCTGATCGGCGCAGTCACAGACGGTGATATCCGTCGAGGGCTTCTTCAAAATGTTCAACTGAACGATAGTGTACAGATTATTATGAAGAAAGATCCTCTTAAAGTTAAGGATGGTGAAAACAAGGATAATATTCTCGAAATTATGCATAAATATTCCGTACATCAAATTCCTGTGGTGAGCGAAGACGGAAAAATTGTTCGAATTGAGTGGATAGACGACCTAATTACACCTAAGAAAAAGGAGGATACTTGGATTGTCTTAATGGCTGGTGGATTAGGCACTCGATTGCGGCCCCTGACACAGCATACACCGAAGCCGATGCTTCCGGTTGGTGGCCGACCATTGCTGGAAAACATTATTCGCAATTTTGTGGAACAAGGATATCGTCGCTTTTTTCTATCGGTTAATTACAAAGCAGAAATGGTACGTGACTATTTTGGAGATGGTTCGGCGTTTGATGCGGAAATCAGCTACCTGGAAGAGGATAAACGTCTTGGAACGGCCGGAGCCTTGAGCCTTCTACCAAACCGGCCTCATTCTCCGATTATTGTGATGAATGGTGATTTGCTAACGGCTGTGAATTTTCAGTATCTTCTAAAGTTTCATGCGGAACATGATGCAGTGGCAACGATCTGTGCGCGTGAATATAGCTTTCAGGTGCCTTATGGGGTGATGGAAACGGAAGGTTCTTACCTTACAGGGATTGTCGAAAAACCTATGCAGCGCTTCTTGGTCAATTCAGGTATTTATGTTGTATCGCCTGAGGCGTTGGACTTTATTCCCCAAAATCAATACTTTGATATGCCTCAACTGTTTGATGAGCTGTTGGAAAAACAGCAAAAAACTTCGGTCTTTCCGATTCATGAATACTGGTTAGATATTGGAAGGTTTGATGATCTGGAAAAAGCGCAAGGCGAGTTCCATGAGGTTTTCAGTAAATGAGACAGGCGCTGGTGGTCGGTTATGGTTCGATTGGTAAACGACATTGTACTCTTCTAGAAGAACTAGGTCTTTCCACAAGTGTTGTTAGTCGACGGGAGTGTAAAGAACGAAAGCATTTCTACAATTTGTTGGAAGCCATTGAACAATGTCAACCTGACTATATCGTCATTGCCAATGAAACGTCCTTGCATTTTGACAGTTTGAGACAAATTGATCAATTCGGTTTTAAGAATAAGGTACTGATTGAAAAACCTGTATTTAGTACAATACAAAATGTCGTTCTAGAGCATGTTTCAAAAGTTTGTGTAGCCTATAATCTTCGTTTCCATCCGATAATAGATAGGTTACGCAAAGCGTTAGAAGGTCAAGATATTATTTCAACTCAAGTTTATTGTGGTCAATATCTTCCTGATTGGCGTCCAAGTACTGATTATAAAGAAAGTTATTCGGCCGATAAAACACGTGGTGGAGGAGTTCTACGTGATCTTAGTCATGAACTAGATTATATCCTGTGGCTGTTTGGTAGATGGAAAAAAGTGGCCGCAACAGGTGGGCATTTCAGCTCTCTATGTATCTCGTCTGATGATTGTTGGTCGGTTCTTATGGAAACGGAGAGATGTCGTACTCTGACTTTGCAGCTTAACTACCTTGATAGACCAGGGCAGAGGAAAATTGTTGTTAATACAGATGAGCATACTTTTTGTGCTGATTTAATGATGGGAACTTTCACTTGCGATGGACGTATAGAAAATTTTGAACTTGACGGAAATAAGACCTATATGGATCAGCATTGTGCCTTTTTGACTGAAAATTATGACAGGCTCTGTTCTTTGTCTGAGGGGGTGGAAGTATTGAATTTAATCCAAGCTGTTGAAAAAGCCAGTTATGAAAAAAACTGGATATTATCATGAAACGTGTTTGTACAATTTGTGCCCGTGGTGGTTCCAAGGGAGTTAAAAATAAGAATATTCGGTTGTTAGAGGGTAAGCCCTTGATCGCTCACACTATTGCACATGCAAAAGAAAGTGACTGCTTCGAAGGAGTAGTTGTCAGTAGTGATTCAGATGAAATTCTTAGTATTGCCAAAGAATGGGGGGCAGACTATAGCATCAAAAGACCGGATCTTCTGGCCAATGATACGGCGGCAAAAATTCCGGCAATAAAGCATGCCTTGCAAGAGGCTGAGAAAATTTATGATATGACCTTTGATACTTTTGTCGATTTGGATGCAACATCGCCTCTACGCTTTGCCTCGGATGTAAAAAATGCAATTAACCTGCTAGAAAGTAATCAGGTTTCTAGCGTAATTACAGGGGCTCCAGCTAGGCGTTCTCCATATTTTAATTTGGTTGAACGGACGCAAGATGGTCATATTATTTTATCCAAAAAGCTAGAAAGACCAGTCATACGCCGTCAGGACAGCCCTCAATGCTTCGATATGAATGCATCCATTTATGTTTGGAACAGAAATTGCTTTTTGCAAAACCCTACTGTTTTTTATACAGACACTCTGTTATACGAGATGCCGGAAGATCGATCACAGGATATTGACTGTGAATTGGATTTTAAAATTGTAGAACTCATTATGAACGAACGACAATGACTCCGCGCAAACATGGTGCTATTTTTCTGTTCTTTTTTAAAGAACACCCTCAAGAGATTATTCTGGTCAGTATCTTATTAGTTTTAGCTGGGATCTCTGAGGCGCTAGGTGTCGCAAGTTTTCTGCCATTTTTACAGGTTTTATTTTCTGGCGATACGTCGGGAGTAAGTGTAAGCGATAATGTTATTGGACGTCTACTGGAAGCTTTTGAGTTTCAAGCCGATTATAGATCATTAGCCATTCTGATTTCTATCGCTATGGTTTTAAAAGCCGTTATTCTTTGGTTTGCAATGAGATATGTTTGTTCAAAAGTTGCCTTTATAGCTGCAGATTTCCGAATGCAGCATTTAAGTGCGCTTTTAAAAGCTGACTGGAACTATTACGTAAATCATCGTTCGGGCACAACTTTGAACGCCATTGCAGTTGAAAGCTTTAGAGCATCTACGGCTTTTTTGAATGTTGCGAGGTTTTTTTCTGCTGTTATTCAGACATTAGTATATGGAATTACTGCGTTTTTTATTTCTTGGCAGATATTTTTTTGCGCAGTCTTTCTAGGTATTCTGATTGCTGGAGTTTTATGGACATCCTTGCGAGTAGCACGACATGCAGGCTTGGCCCAAACTGATATGGCAAAATCTTTGTTAGATCGAATGACGGAAATGATGCAAGGTATCAAGCCTCTTCGCGCCATGTCTATGGAAGGGAAATTCATCAATTTTGTTGAAAACCAGTCCAAATCTTTGCAAGAGGCTCAAGCCCAACAGATGATCTCCATTCAAACTCTGAAAATCTATCATGAACCTCTGATGATTGTCGCGCTTCTGGCAGGCATGGGGGCCATTTTCAGTTTCACGGATACGGGGGTTGCTGAAGTCAGTGTTATGGCTATCCTCTTTTTCCGAATGTTAGTCGGGATGAATGGAGTACAGGGAGAATATCAACGACTTTTGACACAGGAAAGTGCGCTGTGGTCTTTAAAAGAGACGATCTCTGAAGCTGAAAAAGCCGAACAGGTTTGGACTGGGCATGAGCGGGAATGGCCAGATAGCGTTGATGTTACTTTCCAGGGAGTTTCTTTTTCTCATGGTGAGAAAAACATTCTTCGCAAGATTGATTTGGATTTTCCCCGATGTAAATTTACGGCAATTGTTGGTTCTTCGGGATCTGGGAAAACTACATGTTTAGATTTATTAAGCGGGTTCTTTAAACCAAATGAAGGAAGAATCCTAGTTGGTGAGAAGGCATTATCGGAAATTGATTTGCAAGTTTGGCGTAAAAAACTCGGATTTGTTCCTCAGGAAGTTTTTCTGTTTAATGACACAATTATCGAAAACATAACACTTGGTCGAACGGGGTTTAGTGAGGCTGATGTTTGGGAGGCCTTGACGGGGGCAGGGGCTGATGAATTTGTCCAACAAATGCCGGATAAGCTCTA
Source organism: Terasakiella sp. (assembly GCA_965230775.1). Lineage (GTDB taxonomy): Bacteria > Pseudomonadota > Alphaproteobacteria > Rhodospirillales > Terasakiellaceae > Terasakiella. The sequence continues at coordinate 1,058,297 of CBDDLQ010000006.1, read as the reverse complement.
TGCATCGGTTGGAGAGAGTGGCCGAAAGCTTTCTGGCGGGCAGCGTCAGCGCATTGCAATTGCTCGAGCTATATTACATAAGCCAAATTTACTTTTACTTGATGAAGCAACCAGTGCACTTGATCCAGAGACGGAAAAAGTACTGTTAGAAACAATCGCAAACATTGCCCATCGTACAACCGTTATCGCCGTTACGCATAATCCTACGATCATGAAGTATGCAGATGTCGTTTATCAGGTTAACAAGGGGCAGGTTAAGAAAACTGAAAAAATAAACACGGCAGCATCATGAATCAGCTGATCGTTGTTAACTCGTTCGGCCCAATGGCCAGTACGCTTGTGAGTGGCCTTCTGGAAACGATGGGGTATTTGAATGTTCCGGTACGCAAACTTGGTTTGCATCGCTATTTGTTGGGTGAGCTTTCCCTTGATAGTGGTTACATGCAGTCACGGATTGAAAATATTCTAACGGAGCATGCCAAAGCCTCTCTTTCTGGAGGTGTTAGCGTTATGGACCGTGCAGATCAAGAAGCGAAATCCCGTGTAGATCTAGATATTGTTCGAGATAGTCTTGAGGCCTATAAAGCTAAGAAATTTGGAAGTATTCAGGAGCTATATAACGCGACAAAGGATCTATATGCGAAGGCAGTAACCTATAAATTCGTCCGTTATCAACTAGGTAGACATATTGAGCTCACAGTTGATGTTCCTCGATATGATTTTAGCGTGTTACAACAACGCTATCAGGAAGAATTTGATAGTGTGAAGTTTATTCACTTGCACCGCCCGTTTCGTACATGGATTGCATCAACGGCTTCACAGTCCTTTGTTCATCCACATGCAAAAAGTCGATATTATTTTTTTCCTCATAAAAGATATGAAGATTTTCAGAAATACGAACAGGCAACTCGTTCCGCCGAAGGAATGCAATTTGAATTTTCTGATCTATTTGATCTGGGCATTGAACAACTTTATGATCGAATTTCTAATTATATAGGAGGTCCTGCACGTCCAGATAACCTTCGTGAAATAGACTATGATATGTACGGAAAGTTTGTTCCCTTTAAAAAGGCGTTTACACCTTTTGATGCAAAAATGGTCTATCTCAGTGAAAAATCTCTGGATTATTTTGACAGGCAAATCATAAAGAATAATTTTAAAAGTCCTTTTGGGTGCTCTATAGCGTGGCTTAAGTATGTTTATGACATGCATCAATTCAGGCAGAAAATGAAATCGATAGATAAGATCCAAGGTTGAGGTAGTCATTGTGAAAAAAATCGAAGAAGAAGAAATCCGTCCCGAGGCTGTTTTCAATAAATTTCTGGAATTGAGTGAGCAAGATGCTAAGAACTTCTTCAATAAAGAAAAGTTTAATCACATCAATTGCCCAGCTTGCGGTCATGATCAAATAGAGACGAAATTTACGAAACATTCATTCCAATATGTTGAATGTAGTGAGTGTCATTCTCTGTATAATTCTCCACGACCTTCTCTTGAAGAAACCTTTCGTTATTACGCAGACTCTGAATCAGCCTCGTTTTGGGCCAAGGAAGTTTTACGTAAAACAAAAGAACAACGTAAAAATGCAATTATCTCTCCGAATGTTATGCGCATTGGTGATTTGCTGAAGGACCGAACTTCGGGAAGCCATCGAATTATTGATGTTGGCGCGGCAACGGGTGTTTTCTTACAAGAGTGGAAAAAAGTCTTTGAGCAGGCAGAACTGATTGCTATTGAACCAGGGCCAGAAGGTGCACAAGCCTGTCGCGAAATTGGTGCGCAGGTTGCCGAGGGACTTATTGAGAATGTTGCTGGCGACCTTGAGGGGGTAGGAGATATTGTGACTTGTTTCGAAGTTATCGAACATGTTCACGACCCGGTAGAATTTGCCAAAGCAATTCATAAAATTGTTGCCCCACAGGGCTGTGCAGTTGTGACTGGTCTTGGTGTGGAAGGGTTTGACATTCAATTGTTATGGGATAAATCGCGAAGTATAATGCCTCCATATCATTTGAATTTTATGTCTGTAAAAGGTATTGAGAAAATTTTTAAAAATGCGGGGTTTGAAGAAGTGGAGGTCATTACACCTGGGCGTTTGGATGTTGAAATTGTCGAACGTGCGGTCCAACGCGGTGAGTATGAACTTTCAACCCGTTTTGAAAGGCTTTTAATGTCTAAATCTGACGAAACCAGAGCGGCTTTCCAGAAGTTCTTAGCTGAACATCAGCTAAGTTCTCACGTCTGGGCAATTTGTAAGCGAAACTCGTAAAATATTACCCAATTTGAGTTATCTAACGAGAGAATGACCGTAATGAAAACAAGTTTGTCGACACAAGGGTATCTGGAACTTACACGCAAGCAAAGTCAGAACATTATTCCGGACGGTATTGAGCCCAAAATTAATATTGAAGACATATTGATTGCCCTGAGACGCATTCAAACTTGCATATCTAATATTAATCTCAAGTATTTCATGGAGAATGGGAAACCGATATTTGATCATCTGAATGGTAATCAGTGGTGCATGTTTCTTTATATTTTAAGTAATGTTCTCTATAAAAATGAAAAACTGACGGACGCAGCAAAAATTTTCAATGTAAACAAAGCATTATTTGGAATTGATGCTTTTTATTCTATTGAATTGCCTGAAATTTTTTATTTCAATCATCCCTTAGGTACAATTCTTGGTAATGCCAAATATCAAAACTATTTAGCTGTTTATCAAGGGGTGACAGTTGGTTCCAATCTTAATTCTGAAGGTAAAACAGGAACCTATCCAATGTTTGATGAAGGCTGCGCTTTGTTGGCGAATTCTACGGTTATTGGCGATTGTCAGGTTGGGAAAAATGTTATCTTTGGAGCAAATTCTTTTATAAAAGATGGTAATGTTCCTGACAATACAATCGTGCTTGGGGCTCATCCAGATTTAAAACTGTTGGATAATAGATATAATTATCGAGATTACTACTTCGGTTGGGGTAAAAACTAATTCGTACGGAATTAACTCCCTTATGTCACTGGCTTAGATTTAAAACTGATAAAATGATGATCTCTCAAGATAAAGGTACCTCACGTCCTTGGCTTATTATTCCTATGGAAATTGTGGAGCGGGAACTCTTAGGAAAGTTATTGGTTTGTGCTGAGGCAACTAGACGGGGGTGGGGGTGCATAATCGGCACTAAAAGAGCCATCCTTCAAAACGCGCAAAGCTTGCCTAAAGGCACAATGCTTTTAAAAAGTATAATTGTCAGTGAGCTTCCCTATATGCGCAATTATCGCCAGATGGGTTTTGATTTGGTTTGCTTGGATGAAGAAGGGCTAATCCAGATGAGCTTAGATCATATGGTGGAGATGCGCGCTCAACCTGAGACTTTGGCGGAGGTTGAACGTTTCATGCTTTGGGGAAATATCCAATATGAAACCTTCATGCGCAAAAGGCCTCAATTTGCTGAGAAGTACAGTGTTGTTGGTAACCCAAGGATTGATACTTGGAGTAAAGCTTTACATGGCCTTTATGCAGAAGAGGTCAAGAAAATCAAAGAAAAATTCGGAAGCTATATTATCCTACCCACCAGTTTTGCGATGTATAATCACTTTATGGGCCCAAATGGCGCGATTGACATTTTTAAAGTCGATAATATGACAAGTAAAGATGATTACGAGTTCCAGTTGGGCTATCGCAATTACGTCAAAGAGATTTATGAAGGCTTTTTGGAACTAATGCCAAAAGTCAGCCAAGCTTTCCCTGATCATACCATTATTATTCGGCCACACCCTTCAGAAAACAGAAAACCGTGGGATGAGTTGGCGGAACGATACGATAATATGTATGTTGAATATGAAGGGGGGGTCTCTTCTTGGTTGTTGGGGGCCGATATCATTCTTCATTGCGGGAGTACAACTGCGGTAGAAGGTCATATTATGGGAAAGCCGGTCATTTCTTATTGCCCTTGTACTAAAGAGGATATGGAAAAATATGATCTTGAAGTCCCGTCGAAGGCATCAATTACTCTCTTTGATCAAGGCAATGTTATTGATTTAATTGAACAGATCTTGAGAGAAGGGGAAGGTTTCAATCATGACAAAATTACTTGCGCCCATGAGGAATTGAAAAAATGGATTTATGGACTTGATGATGAGAATGCCGTTTCGAATGTTATGGATGTTATAGATCAAGTTGGTTCGCAAAAGTGTGAAATTTTTTCTTTTGATTTGAAAGATCATCGCCAAAAAATTTCTAAAAAGGAAGTCGTCTGGCGTCTTCTGGATATATTTTGCCAATCGGATTCAATTTTGCGCCTTATGCCGGAGCGCATAAAACATGGCATTAAGTCGCGCCGGTACGGAAGACATAAAACTCGGGATCTTAGGGAACGCGATATCCAGCACTATATTGCGCAAATATCAAAATTAAAGGAACAAGAGGCACCAGAAATCCGTTATTTGCAGGATAACCTGTTCCAGCTCTCACCGTGTGAAAAAGGGGCTGAGAGTGCCTGAGCAGAAAAAAATCATATTTGTTGTTAGGGCATATAATGACCTTGATATTCAAGCTTCATTGATCAATGAATTCGCTCAGGATACGACTTATGATGTGGTTGTTTTAGCTGGTTTTTTTGATAATGAAATTGTAATCGCTGATCATTATGAGGGATATCCTTTCTTGAAGTCACAAGGGGTTCAATTCCTCAATGTATTGGATGATGGCGGCTCATTTTTGACTAAATGGGTTTATCGTGCTTATAAGACAATGATGAGTTCGCGTAAGCAATGCCCCGCATCTATCTTGTTTTTTATTCGAGCTATGTTGTTTGTAGTGCGCAAAATTATGCAAAGGCAAGCACGGATCGATCAAAATTGGCTGGAATATACAAAGGCATTAACGCCGGACTATGTGATCATGGATGAAGCCGTTGTACAAAAGGGCCGTTCAAAGATCGTTGATGAAATTATTCCTATCTTCAAGCAAAGAGGTACAAAGGTTTTTGCAATTCTAACCGGGCATCATATTTATTTTGACACTAACCCTTCTAATTCAGAAAAACAGATTTCCTATTTAAATCATATTACAGAAAAGCATTTTGTGCCTGCGCAGTTGGATGTGGACATCAGCCAAAATCATTTCCCGGATGAAAAATATGTGGTCAAAGGAAATTTGCGCATGAACCCCGTGTGGGTTTCCAGGATGTATGATGATATCTTGATCCCACCTCATTTCCCCTATGCTGATTACGAAAAGAAATTGCCGACGGGGAAATATAAAGTCGTTTTGATGCTATCAAAGCTGACTTATGGCGTCAGGGTACCAGAATTGGCGAAATGTATTAAATATCTGAACGATCATCCAGATGTTTCTTTGGTTATCAAACCCCATACACGTGGAATGAAATTTGATTTTATGAATGCAAATGATGTTTACAATGCTGTTATTGCGGACACCATTCCATCTGCCGTGCTTTGCAAATGGGCGGATATTCAATTGTTTACGGGGTCAAGCATCGCTTTTCATTCGATGGCACTTGGTAAGTCAGTCGGTTTCTTAGGCTATTGCCAGGAGATCCGAACTATCTTTGATGAATATCCGATTTGCTTTAATTTCAGTTCTCAATCCCATTTGGAAGAGACAATGCAACAATTGATCGAAGGGAATGGAGATGCGCTTGGGCCGGATGCGCAAGCTGTCAACGACTTCCTTTTTGAACACGTTTGGGGTGGAGCGAAAGGTGGTCAGGTTGCCAAAGCTTATAAGACCGAGATTGAAGGGAGTTAAGGCTGACTTTTTACCTTACAAAACTTTCTCGCCGACAGTCAGTGATCTTACTTCTTTGGCGGGGACGCCGTGTACTAAAACATAGGCATCTACGTCTTTTACAACGGCGGATTGACTGCCTATAACCGACCATTCCCTAACAATCTTTGAGTGAATGATACTTGCGTTAGCCCCCAAATAAACCCCTTCACCTAGGGTGCATTCTCCGCAGGTAACGCTTGCCGGAGCGCAGCTTACAAAATCACCTATCTGACAATCATGCTCGATAATGCTACCAGTATTGATCACACAATGATTTCCAATTGACGTGCCAGTGTTTATGACGGCATTGGCCATGACGGCATTGCCAATGCCTAGTTGGACACTTTCACTAACGACTGCAGAGGGATGGACCAAGTTTGGAAAAAAGAAGTTTTTGTTAGCAAACTTTTTATAAATTTTCTTTCGACTATAATTTTCACCAACCGCGATGAAAACATTTGCCGTATCAAAGCTATTTAAAAAAACGTCTTCTTCAATAATATCAATTCCTAAAAATGGTTTTCTGCTTTTTGTCTCAATAATTGCTTCGACTTCATAAAAGTCTAGGGTGCGGATAATATCGATAACGACTTTTGCATGACCACCTGCGCCACATACAAAAATTTTTTCCATTTTTCTCCCTACTCAATTAAATCATCTTTGCTATAGGATTGTGTGCTTTTTTGGCCGAGTATTTCCCAGTAATCCAAGGGAGAACACCCGTTTCCGGGCCGTTTGATGGTCAGATTGTCGCAGGTAAATCTGTCGCCAGCCTTGATATCCGTTTTGGCGACGAGGCTTTTGCGCGCAATAGTCTTGTTTTTCAATTCACTTGGGCTTACCCGTTTGATCCCGTCACCAAGGGCCTGTTCGATCTGGCGCACGCCAAGAACGAGGGCACTTAACTCTGCAGGTGTCATTGAGGCCTTGTGATCTGGGCCGGGTAAGGATTGATCCAGTGTAAAGTGCTTTTCAATAACGCAGGCCCCACGCGCGGCTGCAGCAAGGGAAATTGCAACCCCTGGCGTGTGATCTGAATAGCCAACACGTAAGCCAAATTTGTCGGCGATGCTGTCCATTGCACGCAGGTTTACATCATCAAAAGGGGCCGGATATTCCGTTGTACAGTGAAGCAAAGTTACTTTTTCTTTTAAGAAGGTAAAATTGTCGGGTTTCTTGAAAGCCTCTTTGAAAGCTTGTCGTGATGGTGTCTGGTCTGTCTGGCTGTAACCAAAAGCCAGAACCCCCAGCGCATCTTCGATTTCTTCCATCGTTCCCATTCCGGTTGAAAGGATCATGTCTTTACCGGTTTGTGCCGAGGCCAACAGAAGGGGGGCATTTGTGAGCTCCCCGGAACCAAGTTTGATCAGATCGAGATTAAATCTTTGATTTAACAAGACAAGGCTGTCTAGATCGAATGGAGTGGATAAAAATTTGATGTTGCGCTTTTGACAATGTGAAATCAGGGCAATATGGTTTTCATCGCTGAGTTCAAGTCTTTTCAACATCTCAAACTGGCTCTCAACTTTTCCTGTTTGTGTAATTTGGTAATCAGCTTTTGGTGTTTTTTTGCTGGCAAGGTTTTCAGCTTTAAAGGTCTGGAACTTGACGACATCGGCACCAGCCTCTGCAGCGGCATCAATAAGCTTGAGGGCGAGATCTATGCTACCATTATGGTTTACACCGGCTTCAGCAATGATTAGAACGGAATTAGACATGGTCATAAGAGCCTCAGACATCAAAAAATTTCTTTATAAGAAGAGATCTTGGGTTTTTGATGGATTTCAAAATAGTCAATATTTTTTCCGATGCAAATCCGTTGCCATATGGGTTGGAAACGCTCGAGCAATCAAAATTGAGAGCTTTTTCAATAGTGGCTAGAATAGCCGAGCATTTAGGTGGGCAGTCAAGAACTGAGTCTGCTTTAAGCCGCCCGCCTTGACGGTTACCGATATTAACAGTTGGGATTTTAAAGCTAGGAGCTTCATAAAGGCCGCTAGAGGAATTGCCAACAACGCAATCAACGTAAGTGAGTGCACTAAAATAACGCTGTGCCCCCAGCGTTTCAATGCCAATCACGTTATCCTGAGATTGAATGAATTTTTGGATGATATGCTCGACATCTTTACCATCGGTGTCCGCATTGGTTCCAGTAATGATAATTCCAATATCATTGCCCAGTTTTTTGAGTGCCTCAACCAATTCGATACATTGTTGTTCGGAATCCGTTTCCAGTGTTATGGGGTGGAAAGTGACTAAAATGTTCCGGTCATATTTATTTAGTCCAATTGAAGGAAGCAGCACATCAGGACTCAAAGTTTCAGTTAGGCGGATATTATCTATACCGGGGCTACCGACATTGAAAACATAATCCGGGTTTTCACCCAACTGTTTCACTCGTCTTTCCGCATCGGAGTTAGTGACGAAATGAATGTGAGACATCTTGGTGATAGCGTGTCGGATGGCCTCGTCGATAGCACCTTCGGTCGTATCTCCACCGCAGATATGGGCAATAGGTATGCGTGCAATCATGGCTGCCTGTACAGCTGCCATGATTTCGTAACGATCTCCTAAAACTAGAACCAGATCAGGTTGGAGATCACGAAAAACATCGGCAAAGCCAATCATAGCTATACCTGTAGATTTAGCGATGGCTACCGGATGGTCAGCACTGAGCAACATATCAACCCGAGCATCAATATTGAACCCTTGAGCTTCAATAGCATCAAGGCTGGTACGGTTGCGTCCGGCCAGATGTTGTCCCGTAACCACCAATTGGAGTTCCAGTTCGTTGTCATCACGAATAGCGGCGAGAGGGGGGGACAAAAGCCCCCAGTCGGCACGTCCCCCACTGACAGCACAGACTTTAAGTGTCATAGGCAGCTCCTAGCATGACGCTGGATGGAATATTGATCAGGCGTTTCTCCAGAGAAAGTGCTACAGACAAATCCATCTGCGGGGTGTCTTTGAACATGGGAAGCCTGTTCATTAAATTCCATACCGGACGAGTCATAATGTTTTGTGCATTAGTTTGTTCAAGCAATTGATCACGCTGGCCGGCAATGGTTTCATCCAGTAATAGGGCATTAAGCCAGTAATTACTGATGCATTTTTCAGGTTCTCGGACAAAACTCAAGTTGTCGACATTTTCAAAAACCTCGGCATAGGCCTTTGCAAGTGCGCGTTTTTTCTTTAAAAAACTGGAAAGTTGTTCAAGTTGAGCATAACCGAGTGCAGCATTGATGTTAGGCATCCTATAGTTAAAACCAATCTGATCATGTTCAAAGGCCCACGGGTGTGGAACTTTGGCAGTTGTCGTCAGGTGTTTCGCAAGTTTGCCAAGTTCTGGGTCATTAGTTAAAATAGCTCCACCACCGCCAGTAGTCATAATCTTATTTCCATTAAAGGACAGTGCAGCCAGTTTACCAAACGATCCCAGCGGTTTTCCATTTAGGGTGCTGCCGAGGGATTCAGCAGCATCTTCAACCACTGGAATTTGCCATTTTTCCATTACTTTATTTAGCGTTACCATATCGACGGAATGACCAAATACGTGCATAGGAACAATTGCAGCAATCCGTTTTCCTGTTTGTGTGTTATAACAACCGTCAGAGCGCAATTCTGCGATTTTGTCTAAATATTCGTCCAGTTTAATGGGGTCAACACCCAAGGTTTCTTTACTACTGTCAATTAAATGCGGGGTTGCGTGGAGGTAGGAAACCGCATTGGCCGTCGCGATAAACGTCAGGGCTGGGATCAGGACTTCTTCTTGAGGGCGAACACCTGCCAGTAGAAGGGCTACATGAAGCGCAGCTGTCCCATTGACAACACAGATGGCATGATTGACGCAGCAGACTTTAGCCAGTTCAGCCTCAAACTTGTCGACATAGGGGCCGACAGAAGATACCCAGCCCGTATCGATACATTCCTTCACATAAGTCCATTCATTGCCGCCAAAATGTGGTTCGTGCAACGGAGTGAACTGCTTGGTCTGGCCAATGACTTTTTGAATGGCCTGGATGATGGTTTCGTAAAGAGGTAGCGACACGGGTTTATCTGTCCTGACTTCAAACGTTGTAACGGTCGGCTTTGTAATTGGCGAGATTATCTGGGTTGGTGAACCACTCGATAGTTTTTGACACTCCCTTCTTAAAACCTTCAAGCCCTTCGAATTCTGGGCTCCAGCTCATAACCTCTTTCGCTTTATCAATACCGGCAAACAAGCGATTGACCTCGCTTTTTTCCGGGCGTAGACGTTGTTCATCACAAATAATTTCGACGTCAGCGCCCATAACATCAATGATGGCCCGAGCTGTATCGCCGATAGAGATTTCGAAACCACTGCCAATATTGGTGACTTGCCCGACAATGTCGTCACAAGACGCTGCCTGAATAAAGCCGCGAGCCGTATCAGTTACGAAAGTAAAATCACGTGTAGGATTCAGGGCACCAAGTTTGATTTGTGTCATGCCTGCGGCAACCTGAGAAATAATGGTCGGAATGACTGCGCGAGCAGATTGACGTGGGCCATAAGTATTGAATGGGCGTAAAACGGTTACGGGTGTATCAAACGACGTAAAGTAGGACAGTGCGATCATGTCAGCACCGATTTTTGAAGCTGAATAGGGAGATTGCCCTTGTAATGGATGTTCTTCGGTAATCGGTACGAATAAGGCGGTCCCGTATGTTTCAGAAGTGGACGTGCAGATCACACGATCAATGTTCAGTTCTCGGGCCGCCTGAACAATATTAAGTGTGCCCTGAACATTGGTTTCTACATAGGTGCTCGGAGAGCTATAGGAATAAGGAATGGCAATCAAGGCAGCCAGATGTAAAACAACATTACACCCCTTCATGGCCTCTTTAACGCCGTGTGGGTCACGCACATCACCGGCAACGACCTCAATGTGTTGTTTGATACTGTCGGGGCTTTTGTCAAGCCACCCCCATGAACCGAAAGAGTTGTAAAGCACAAAAGCGCGAACATCGTATCCGTCCTTAACCAGAGTTTCGACCAAGTGGGAGCCGATAAATCCGTCAGCACCAGTAACGAGAATTTTTTTACCGTTCAGGTTCATGATAATATTTCACTTAATTATTTATGAAAATCGGACTATAGCAGGTAATCCGTATTTGGAATAGTCGTGTCACGTATGACATCAAAGTCATTGACTAACATAGTGCCCATCTTATTCCAAGTGGGGTTGAAGCTGTTTTTTGTAGGTGTGAGACAAGGGGGCCAAAATGTCAACGATTTCCCAACTTATCAATATGAACGACCGTGTCATTGTCGTTACCGGCGGGGCAGGGTATTTGGGCCGTTCAATGGCGGAAGCGTTATTGGAATGTGGAGGTTCTGTTGTGCTTGTTGATCGTTCGCAAACGGGTCTGGACAAGGCAATGGGCCAGTTTGCACCTTATGGAGAGCGTGTTAAGTCCATCCCCTGTGACCTAGAGAATGAGACAGAGTTGTTGAATTTGCCGAAAATGGCTTTTGATCAATTTGGCAAAATCGATGTTTTGATCAATAATGCGGCCTTTGTCGGTGACTCCAAATTATCCGGCTGGGTTGGTCCCTTGGAGCAGCAAAGCAATGAAACATGGCGCCGCGCCTTAAACGTAAATTTGACGTCAGCTTTTTCCCTGATCCGTGATTGCAAAGATTATCTGGCTCAAAGCGATGCACCGGCAATTATCAATGTTGGTTCTATCTATGGCATGGTTTCACCTAATCTTGATCTTTATGAAGGGACTGCGATGGGTGCGCCTATGGCGTATGGCGCAAGCAAGGGCGGACTGTTTCAGCTCACGCGGTTGGCTGCTACGGAGTTGGCTCCTTTGGGGATCCGGGTTAATGCCATGAGCCCCGGTGGAATTGAACGTGGTCAACCTGAACTGTTTATGAAACGTTACAAAAAACGGGTTCCTCTAGGGCGTATGGCAACAGAAGAGGACTTTAAAGGAGCTGTCGTTTTTCTGGCGAGCAAAATGTCAGCCTATGTGACCGGGCAGATCCTCCAAGTTGATGGTGGTTTTACGGTTTGGTAATCTGTTTGAACCGTGATGTAGGAAGAGTTTGCATTCATCCCGCATATAGATTAATTTGAAGCAACTTTTTCTTCTGACGAATTATTGTGCAGATTTACTTACCATGAAACAACTCATTGTCCGCTGTCTGGAGCTTGTTGCGCCAAGCTTCCTTGAAAAAATTCGTTTGGATCGATTTGAAAAAATACTTCCCGCGAATTTTATGAAACAGGTTAAAACATTACCTGAAGGTTCCATATGTATCGATATCGGTGCCAATATCGGGCTGGTCAGCTCTGTGATGTCCCGCTATTCCACAAAAGTCATCGCGTTAGAACCTAATCAGGAAGCCCTGAAAGAGCTGAACAAACGCGCGGCAAAGAGCCCTAATATCGAAGTTCATAACTGTGCGGCCGGCACTACAAATAAAAATGTGAACCTGTATTTACACGAAAATGTGGAATATACTCAGGCCAGCAGCCTTGTTTCTTCCAAACCAAATGTTAGTGAAGGTCATTATCAGGTTGTTCAGGAAATTGATTTTGCAGAGTTTTTAGCCAAATTGAATTGCAATATCAGCCTGATCAAAATTGATATTGAAGGGTACGAGATCGAGCTGATTAATCATTTGCTTGATCATGCGGATTTAAGCAAGGTTGGACGGATTTATGTCGAAACGCATGAGCGTAAATGGCCAAAGCTTGCCACGCAAACGCAACAGATGAAAGAACGAGTCTCCACTATGGGGCTTGGCGATAAGTTTGATTTTGACTGGGTGTAGTAAATTGCGTGTTTTAGTTACGGGTGGGGCAGGATATATCGGTTCCCATGTTGTATGGACCTTATTAGAGCGTGGGCACGAGGCCATCGTTCTTGATAATCTATCAACGGGAAAAAAAGAAAACCTGCCTGAAAATATTACCTTTTATGAAGGTGATATCGGTGATCAGGCTTTTTTGGGCAATGTGTTCAAACGCGAAAATATTGATGCAGTCATGCACTTTGCTGGACTTATTGTTGTCCCAGAATCTGTTGAAAACCCGATTGATTACTATCGCGCAAACAGTTCTTACACGCTGGAACTTATTCGCCAGTGCATTGACGCCAACGTGAAGAAGTTTATTTTTTCTTCGACAGCAGCCGTTTATGGCATGCCGGAACGTATTCCGGTGACTGAAGATATGGTGACACAGCCGATCAACCCTTATGGTTGGTCAAAATTGATGGTCGAGCAATATTTGCATGATATCGCTTTTGCCCATGACTTTAACTATATCGCGCTTCGTTATTTCAATGTGGCTGGGGCTGATCCCCAAGGGCGTACTGGGCAATCTACGCCCAATGCAACGCACCTTATTAAGATCGCGTGTGAAACGGCATTGGCAAAACGTGCAAAAATGTATGTCTATGGGGATGATTACAAGACACCGGACGGCACCTGCATTCGTGACTATATTCATGTTAGTGATCTAGCAGAAGCTCATGCGCAGGCACTGGAATATCTGGAAAAGTCAGCTGAAAGCCATATCTTTAATTGTGGTTATGGTCATGGGTTTTCTGTCAAAGAAGTACTATCTTCAGTTGAAAAAGTTCGTGGCGCCGCACTAAATGTGGAGCAGGGGGAACGTCGAGCAGGTGATTCCGACGCGCTGGTTGCAAATTCCGATGCTTTGCGCACTGCCTTGGGCTGGGTGCCGAAGTACGATAATCTCGATTTTATCGTTAAGACGGCTCTGGAATGGGAAAGAAAACTTTGAAAATTTATGATATCACCGTTCCTTTTAGCGAAAATTTACCCGTTTGGCCTGGAGATCCCCGCCCTAAAGTCGCACGCTTTATGAACATGGATCAGGGAGATGCCGCAAATGTGACGGGATTGGAGATGTGCGTCCATACTGGAACCCATGTTGATGCTCCTGTTCATTTCGTGAAAAACGGCAGTGGCGTTGATCAACTGGATCTGAATATTTGTGTTGGCCTTTGCGAGGTAGTTGACTTACCTGATGTGATGGAGATTACAAGATGTGATGTGGAAGGCCTCGACCTGCCTGAAGGGTGTTTGCGCCTATTGTTCAGGACGCGCAATTCACAGGCGTGGGCGAATCCCGCCCATCCTTTTATTGAAGATTTCGTTGCCTTTAGCCCGGATGGGGCTCAAGCGATTGTTGATAGGGGGATAAAGCTGGTTGGTGTAGATTATCTATCTGTTCAAAAATTTAGTGATCTTGAACCGACAACCCATCAAATTTTGCTTGGTGCGGGGCTTGTCGCACTGGAGGGGATTGATTTGCGTGAAATTGATGCCGGAAGTTACATGCTGCATTGTCTGCCTATGAAAATTGTTGGCTCTGATGGCGCGCCTGCACGCGTTATCCTTTCGCGCGATGAATGAGTAAGCAATGTCCAGTCAGCCCCCTCATCTTGTCTTATTCTTTACGTTCGATGTTTCGCTGGAAGTCTGGAAAGACACAGGGTTATTATCTCGTGAGGTTGCGCTTTATCAAAGGCTGATAGAGAAAGGTTGGCAAGTCACATTTGTAACTTATGGTGGGAGGCGTGATCTGGAAATTGCCAAGGAAATCGCACCTATAAAGGTTATTGCGCTTTATAAGGAGAAGCCACCCACCCGTGTTATTGTCAGGCTGTTGCAATCCCCTTTTTTAGTTTGGCGGGCTCGCAATTGTTTGCAAAAAGCCGATGTTTACAAGACCAATCAAATTTGGGGCGGATGGAACGCAGTATTGGCCAAGTTCTTTTATAAGCGCCCTCTTATTGCTCGTGGTGGTTATGAGCCTTATTCTTTTTCGATATTTCAAAAGCATTCAAAACTGCGTCAATGGTTGACCAAAGTGACATCTGGCTGGGTATATAGCAAAGCTGAAGCAATTTTTATGGCCACGCAAGAGGATGCCCAGTTTATTGTCGATAATTTTAAGGTGGATAGCGGAAAAATTCATATCCGTAAGAACTGGGTAGATACGGATTTATTTACTTCTCAACCTGCCCAACGGGATTCAAGTGAAATTCTGTTTGTTGGCCGTATGACGCGGCAAAAAAATTTAGAAAACCTTTTTCAGGCACTCAAAGGCAGTTCTTATAGATTACATCTGGTCGGTGGCGGTGAATTGAAAGAAAGTCTTAAAGTACTGGCAGATGAAATTGGGATTAAAACGGTTTTTCATGGTCGCTTGGCCAATGACCAGTTGGCGGCTTTTATTTCCAGTTTTCATGTTTTTGTCTTACCGTCTTTGTTTGAGGGAAACCCCAAGGTTCTTCTGGAAGCCATGTCCTGCGGCAGGGCTATTGTCGGCACAAAGGTTCCCGGTATCGAAAATCTACTGGAAGACCGTAAAAATGCATTGATGTGTGAGACGGATTCACATAGCTTGCGAAAAGCACTGGATGAACTATGCTCGAATGCCGAATTGCGTAACCATCTGGGTGGAGAAGCACGCAAACATATTGAAAAAACAGCTAGTCTGAGTGCGTATGTGAAGGATGAGCTGATTTTTTTGGATAAACTGATTTATAAAGACGGTTGATTTACTATGAATTTGGGAATGCTGGAAAGTGCCTTAGCCAATATGGCAAATCGAATGGCAAATAATTGGGTTTCAGCCAAATGGTCACGTAATCCAATGGCATCGGGTGTCAAAGCGGATAAGGCAACCTATATTTCTTTATGGGAGAAGGCTAAGGGTAGAGTTTATCCGGAAATAGATCAGCTGGAACGCGAAAGTAAAAACGCTGTTAAAAGTGACTGGTTGGACGAGCTGGCCCTGCACACCCAAATTTGCATCAAAGATTCAGAATTATGCTATCAGCATGGTCGTGTTGTTTATAGTGCGCTTGCAACCTATTTGGATAATTTACTGGATACGACAAACGGGATTACGGTGCTTGAAACAGGAACAGCGCGAGGTTTTTCTGCAACTTGTATGGCAAAGGCTATGGAAGACAAAGGCGTGTTTGGTAATATTTTCACCTTTGATCTTTTGCCGCATAAGGTGCCAATTTACTGGAACATTATTGATGACCTTGAAGGTAAAAAATCACGTGAACAATTGCTGTCGCCTTGGTCGGGTTTGATTTCCCAACGTGTACGTTTTATTCAGGGTGATACTAGGATTACGCTTAAGGCGGTCAATCTTGCTCGGGTGAACTTTGCCTTTCTGGACGGAGGGCATACCTATGAACATGTTCGCCGTGAGTTCGATTTAGTGCAAGAGCTTCAACATCCCGGTGATGTCATTGTCTTTGACGACTATACGACAGGCGTTTTTGATGGTCTGATCAAGGCGGTTGATGATGGGTGCATCGCCTTTGGTTATGATAAAAAAGTTGTTCAGGCTCACGAGGGTCGCGGATATGTTATTGCGGTCAAGAGATAACTCAAGGCTTGTTTATGGTTAAGATAACCGTACTCATGTCGGTCTATAACGGTGCAAATAGTCTGCGTTGCGTTATGGATAGTGTGAAGAACCAAACTTTTACAGACTACGAGTTTTTGATCATCAATGATGGATCAACGGATAACACACTTGATATTCTCCGGGAATATGCAAAAAAAGACGCACGTATCCGTCTTGTTAATCAGGACAATATGGGCCTGACACCTTCCTTGAACAAAGGTATTGCTCTTGCAAAAGGGGCATATATTGCCCGACAAGATGCCGATGACTTGTCCAAAAAGAATCGTTTGGCTACACAACTTAATTATTTTGAAACTTTCCCGGATGTCAATCTGGTGGGAAGCAATTCTGAAGATTATTTTGACGATCTTGGGAAAATGCATGAATGGGGTTATTTTCCAGAAAATATTCTTAAGGATATTGTTTTTAAAAGAACACCTTTTCCTCATTCCACGGCTATGATGCGAACCTTTGTTGTACGCGATCTCGGTGGTTATAACGAATCTTATGAAACGACTCAAGATGCGGAACTGTGGATGCGGTTTGCTAAAAAAGGGCGCATAATGATGTGCCCGGAAACATTAATTGAACGCCATATTCACAGTCAATCTATTAGTGCAACAAAAAAATATAAACAATGGCGTGATGGCTTTAATGCACGTATGAGATTGGCACCTGGAGGGGCTTTTACCGCGCTAAAGGTCCTGTTACGTCAAATGTTGTTGGAAATTTTCCCACAACACTATTTACTTAAGGCGCGTGAATTAAAAAGAATGTGGGCTCCAAGCCGTGATAAATGATTTTGGAATGAAGCATAAAATGCGCATTTTATTTGAATATAGGCCACAATCTTATTTGCCTGAAATTCAAGCTTATCGAGATTATTTACAAAAATTTGACTTTGTTACAACAAGTGACACCAATGAGATGCCTGAGGCAAACCCAAAGGATTTTGATATTTTTTGGCGTTTTATGGGAATGGCTCGTTCTCAGGATGCAGGTATTGTTGTGCATGAATATAATTCTCTTTCAACTGCTCCTTTTGCAAAATTTAAAAATTTTCTGAAAAAAAGACTTAATCATACACCAGATTTTAGAGTGTTCCTCAATGATCAGGTAAGCCGAGAATTCAATTTCAACGACGGGGTTCTCAGCGGTGTGCGCGATATGGGGGTGAATAGGCTGTTTTATCAACCTAGTTTACGACGTAAAGTGTTTGATTATCATCTCGTATATATAGGGAGTTTGACAAAAAGCCGTAATTTGACAGGTATTCTTAAGCATATATCTCAAGATAAGCACGGTTTAAAAATCCTATTGATAGGAGAGCCAGAACCAGAGCTTTATAAACAGTTTAGAAATTATGAGACAATTACATTTACCGGGCGAGTTCCCCAAAAAGACATTCCTCAAATTGCCGCAACTGCCTTTTCCGGGTTGAATTATACACCTAATATCTACCCTTATAATGTGCAAACCTCAACGAAATTACTTGAATATTGCGCCCTTGGCTTGAATGTGGTGAGCACAAAATATGAGTGGGTTAGAGGTTTTGAAAAAGCGCGTCAGGCTAATTTCTTTTGGCTCAATGATTCCTTTCAAGGGTTTGATGCAGAGAACTTAGAAAACTATGCCTTTATAACACCGGATGTTAGCGACCTTGAATGGGGTCAAGTGATTGAAAAATCTCAAATTTTTGAAAAATTATTTAAAGAGATTGGGTGGAATTCAAGGTAGTTTTAAGGTCAGGGGGGCCTGAAAATACAGCGTGTTTTATTTCTGACCTGTTTTGAGAAACTTAGATCAGTTGATAAACTACTTGTATCACAGGAAAGGTTTACTAATGACGAAACGCAAAATCTAATCTGAAGAATTCAGGGTTTATGCAGTTGCTCAGATTTTGGAAGACAGCAAAAAGCCTGCTCAACAGATTCATGTTCCAGACGACCGCTTAATCTGAGATGTTTGGCAACGGTTTGAACGCGTCTGGCGACGGCTTCACCGATAAATATATCTTCACCTTCGGGCAAGGATAAGATCAACTCGCCACCACGAATTTCAAGGCGTGTATCTTCCAGTAAATGTGGTGCACCACTGGCAAGTGTGTGTGCCAGTCGTAAAGCGGCGCCAACTGTTTTGGTCCATGTTGCATCGTCACTGTCCAAAAACGTGCGCAACGGTTTGGCGATACGGGCGTTAAAGTTGCCTTTATAACGACTGTAAACACAGGCTGCCATCAAGGCGCGGTCGTGATGGGAAAGCCCGGCAACAGGCAGGCGTAAAACGCGTAAAAAACCATGATCTGCGCGATAATCCGGGTGTTCGGCCCATGCAATATCGTGCAGGAGGCAGGCGGCGTGGCGCAGGTTTTTATGTTTATCGCTTTCATTGGTAAATAAAGGGGTCATCCAATGGAAAACCTCTTCTCCTTGTTGACCGAAACGCCCTTCGCGTTCAACCAGATTGATACAGGAACTGATTAAGGGGTCTTCGGCCTTCCGGTCTTCATCCAGTGAAAGGAAAAATTGACCTTCGCGCATGCTGTATCCTGAAAAAACAAGGCAGGACGGTTTTATCGTTTCCAGCACTTCTTGCAGCAGTGCAATTGCGGCAGCTAGTGTTTCCTGTCGTTTTTTTGAGACATCGGGAACTTGCATGAATTCTTCCGGTGTCATTTGAACCAGTTGATCCAGCAGGTTCAAGGCCTGATCGGCGGGCAAGGTAAAGTTATCAATGACATGCAGCGGGTAGTCGAGACGATGCATAAATAAACGGGCGACTGCGCGTAAGGATCCACCGACGGCGTAAAACGGCCGGCCCTGCATTTGGTCTGTCCAATTCAAGGGTTTAAGGTGTTCACGAATAAAGTCGCGCATTTTGGCGACCGTATTGCGTTTTTCATCCAGAATACGCAAATGTCCCAAAGGGGTGGTGTCATGTTGGGAAAACCGACCATGATCAAGGGCCACAAGGTCGAAACTTGCGCCGCCCATGTCCCCTAAAAGGCCATCTGCATCAGGTAGGCCACTTAAAACACCGAAAGCCGCGAGTTTGGCTTCTTCTTCACCGCTTAGGACTTGTACTTCGGCATTGAAGAGGTCTTTTACCTTTTGCACAAAGTGGGGACCGTCACGGGCTTCGCGCACGGCGGCTGTTGCCAGCAGGCTGACATTATCAACCTCCATAACCTCAACCAGCTTCATAAAACGATTGAGCGTTTCTAGTGCAAGACTGACACCTTCGGGATTGAGACATCCGCTTTGATCAATTCCCAAGCCCAAACGGCATTGGACTTTTTCGTTAAAAATAGGCAAGGGGATACGTGCAGGGCCGTGAAAGACAACCAGACGAACGGTATTGGACCCGATATCGACAATGGCTGTCAGGTTTCCTTTGCGTGCGGCCCCGAATTGGTGTGTCATAAAGGCGTCTTCTTCTATTTAATTTTAGTCTAGCATCAACTTTTTCAGGATGGTGCCTTTTTTCTTTAATGCCGATCCACGTCCGGAAAGACTGGGGTTGGTCATAAAATACGTATGGCAGGAAAAACCATCATCCCCGGCAGGAACGCGGCTGAAAGACCCATCGGCTTTTAAAACCCAGCTCTGGGCCTCATCTTTCAAATTGGCGACCATAATCTGATCTAGAATTTGGCGATGAACGGTGTCGGTTTCAATAGGAATGAGTGTTTCGACACGGCGATCCAGATTTCGCGGCATCCAGTCCGCAGACGAAATATAAATTTTTGCTTTGTCATTTGGCAGTTTTCCGCCATTGCCGAAACAAACGATACGGGAATGTTCCAGAAAACGCCCGACAATGCTTTTGACGCGGATATTGTCTGACAGACCGGGGACACCGGGGCGCAGGCAGCAGATGCCGCGAATAACCAGATCAACTTGAACACCGGCTTGCGACGCACGATAAAGCGCATCGATGATTTTGGGATCAACGATGGAGTTCATTTTTGCCCAGACATGACCGGGTTTCCCGGATTGGGCATTCTTGATTTCCTGATCAATTCCGCGAATGACGGCATCACGTAATGTCAGGGGAGAATATTCCATTTTCTCCATCTTTTCAGGTTCGGCATAACCTGTCATGTAATTGAACAGTTTAGTCGCATCGCGACACAAGGCGGGATCACACGAGAAGAAAGATAAATCGGTATAAATCTTTGCTGTAATCGGGTGATAGTTTCCGGTGCCGAGATGGACATAAGACCGGAGTTTTTCACCTTCACGGCGCACAACAAGGTTGATCTTGGCATGGGTTTTTTTATCAACGAACCCATAGACCACTTGCGCCCCGGCACGTTCCAGATCACGTGCCCAGCGGATGTTGGCTTCTTCGTCGAAGCGGGCTTTCAGTTCCACCATTGCGGTGACGGATTTTCCGGCTTCGGCCGCTTCGACCAAGGCTTTGATAATCGGAGAGTTGTTAGAGGTTCGATAAAGTGTTTGTTTAATGGCAACAACATCAGGGTCACGTGCAGCCTGTAAAACAAACTGAACAACCGCATCGAAGCTTTCATAAGGGTGATGAACAACAAAATCTTTTTTGCGAATAGCGGCAAAACAATCCCCGCCAAAATCACGGATACGTTCCGGGAAACGCACGTTGTAGGGTTTGAATTGCAGATCGGGACGTTCATCGACGATCAATTCCTTGGTATCTGCCAAACCGAGCAATCCGTCCAGAACGAAGCAATCGGCAGGATCAACGCCTAATTCCTCAACTACTAAATCACGCAATTCGTCGGATAGTTCAGCGTCCAGTGACATGCGGATAACCGATCCACGACGACGACGCTTTAAGGCTGTTTCAAAGGTACGGACCAAATCTTCGGCTTCTTCGTCGATTTCCATTTCGCTGTCACGAATGATTTTGAAAAGCCCGGAGGATGCGACAGCATAATGCGGGAACAGATGACGTTGGAAAAGGCGAATAACCTCTTCCATCGGCATGAAACGAATAGTTTTGCCGTAATCCGGCAAACGCACGAAGCGTGGCAACATTTGCGGTAAAGGGACAAGGGCTTTGAGGGCGCTTTGGTCAAGATCGGATTCCAACGCAAACATCATGGCAAGCCCGAGGTTCGGAATAAACGGGAAAGGGTGTGCCGGATCAATCGCAAGCGGTGTCAGGGAAGGGAAAATTTGTTCGAGGAAATGTTCTTCCAGCCATGCAATATCACGTTTGGGGATATCCTGACATTTTAAAACCTTGATCCCTTCTTTTAAAAGTAGGGCGCGCAGTGAGCGGTATTGTTCCTGTTGCCCCATAATCAGTTTATTTGCTGATTTATGAATTTGTTCGAGCTGCTGTGCAGGACCTAGTCCGTCGTAACTTAGGTTCTTAATACCAGCATGGACCTGACCGTTGAGGCCGGCGACGCGCACCATGTAGAACTCATCAAGGTTTGCGGCAGAAATAGACAGAAAGCGTACACGTTCCAATAAAGGATGACGCACATTGTCTGATTCTTCCAACACACGGGTGTTGAAGGCAAGCCACGAAAGTTCGCGGTTGATAAAACGTTCCGGGGAGTCCTGTGCGATGGCAGGGGCGGATGGATTGGCCTGATTTTCTGTCGTCATACGGCGAGACTCCCTATTATATTGAAAGACGAGAATACAGAGGCAAACGCGAATAAACGCGATTTGGTTTGCTATATGTATCCGATTGGCTGGGGTGTAATCGAAAATTATGAAACTTTTATGATAACAGCTTATTATATATAAAATAAATCGCAGGGAAAGGTGGGAAATGAAGCATTTACTTTTATTTCGGCATGCAAAATCCAGTTGGGCGAATATGGATCTGTTCGATTTTGATCGGCCGTTGAATGAGCGCGGAACGCAGGCTGCTCAAAATATGGCAAACTATTTGAGCGAACACTTGCCGTTACCTGATGTTATTTTATGTTCCACCGCACAACGGACACGACAAACATTGTCGGCATTGTTACAGGTGTATGCGCACCCTGTTGATATTGCACTTCGACGTTCCCTTTATCATGCGAGCGAAGACGTTATAATTGACGAAATTGCCAAGGCAGGAACCGCTGATGTGTTGATGTTGGTTGGACATAATCCCGGGCTGGAAATGTGTGCTCATGTTTTATGTGGGGCAGGGGATGAGTGTTTACGCCTTGATATGGCAGCAAAGTTTCCCACAGCCGCTTGTGCCCATTTAACCTTTGATATTTCTGATTGGGCAGATATTAAGAAGGCGCAAGGAAGACTGGCACATTTTATAAAACCGCGCATGCTGGATACAGATTAATTTCGCCCGGTAAAGGCACGAATGGCGGTCAGATATAGCTTTGCTCGTGTTTCATCATCAAGATCTTCGAGGATTTGCGCTTTCGCTTTACGGACTTTTTGAGCCGACTCGATTAAGGCTCTGCGTTCCGGTGTCATTTTTTTGGCAGCTTCGGCTTTGACTTGTGCAAGAAGGTCTTCGTTCTTAGCCAATAGATCATCCATCTTTTCGCCGCTGTTTTCTAACTTTTGGATAGCATCGTCCAAGGCGACACCCGAGACGGTGCGCAAGTCATTTTCTTGAGAATGCTTGTCTTTTTCCTTGGCTTGACGTTTTTTCTTCTTATCCGTTTTGCCCATTGCTTTATTTAGTAAAATCTTTTGTAAGGACTCGAACATGATGTCTTTTGTTTCAACGATATGAAAATTGAACCGATATCCAATTGTAGCACGAAAATCTTGTGGAAATCTAAACACATCTCGCTATTCTACAGATATGAAAAGATCAAGAAACGCAAAAATTATCGCAACGCTGGGCCCGTCGAGTTCGACCCGCACACGTATCGAGCAGTTGTTCAAGGCCGGAGCCGATGTCTTTCGCCTGAACTTCTCGCATGGTTCACACGAAGATCACAAGGAACGCTATGACGCGATCCGTGATGTGGAAAAGGAACTGGGGGCACCCATCGGTATTATGATGGACCTGCAAGGGCCGAAGCTGCGTCTGGGTAAGTTTCGTGATGGCAGTGCTTTGTTGGGAATGGGGCGCCGTTTTCGCCTTGACCTGAACGATGCGCCGGGTGATGTGACACGTGCCCCGCTTCCTCATCCCGAAATTTTCGAAGTGTTGAAACCGGGAATGACCCTGTTGCTTGATGATGGAAAAATGCGTTTGAAGGTGCTGGAATGCGGTGCTGATTTTGCTGAAACAGAAGTAATGGTGGATGGTGTCCTCAGTGATCGCAAAGGGGTGAATGTTCCTGATGCCGTTCTGCCCCTGTCTGCTTTAACGGAAAAAGATATGGCAGATTTGCGTTTCGGTCTGCAAATTGGTGTGGATTGGGTGGCGCTGTCTTTTGTGCAAAAGGCAGACGACATTCGCGAAGCGCGCAAGATCATCGGGAAGAAAGCATCGATTATTGCCAAGCTGGAAAAACCGTCTGCAATTGATGATTTGGATGAAATTGTTGAATTGACGGATGCGGTTATGGTCGCACGTGGAGACTTGGGGGTTGAATTACCGCCTGAAGACGTTCCGATCCTGCAAAAACGCATCATCACAAAGGCACGTGAAAAAGGCAAACCAGTTATTGTGGCAACACAAATGCTGGAGTCTATGATTACAACACCGGCACCGACACGGGCGGAGGCTTCTGACGTTGCAACGGCAATTTATGACGGGACCGATGCGGTGATGTTATCTGCTGAAACAGCCGCCGGGGATTATCCGATTGAAACGGTCGAGATCATGGACCGTATTATTCAACGTGTTGAAGGAGATATCCTTTATCACAAACTGCGTGATGCAGACCGTGTTGCACCGGAAGAAACCGAAGCCGATGCCATCAGTGCAGCGGCGCGACAAGTCGCACAAACCATTAAGGCAAAGGCGATTGTAACTTATACAACGACCGGGTCGACCTCTTATCGTGTGGCGCGGGAACGCCCTGAAATCACGATTTTGGGATTGACGCCAAAAGTTGAAACAGCGCGTAAGCTGGCACTTGTTTGGGGTGTGCTGGCTTCTGTGACACCGGATGCTAAAAATTTTAATGAAATGGTTCAAGGTGCGCGTAAAATGGCCAAGGCTGAAAAGATCGGGGAACGTGGGGATACGCTGGTTGTGACTGCAGGGGTGCCGTTTGGTACACCGGGCGCAACGAATATTCTACGGATCGCGACTTTAAGTTAGGTACATGTTCTCAGAAATCTTTTCTATTCTGGCGCCCGTTTTCGTTTGTGTTGGTATTGGCTACGGCTGGTCCAAAAGCGGACGGGCGTTCGACACCCCGATGGTCACAACAATCGTGACCTATTTTGCAACGCCCTGCCTTGTGTTTTATGCACTGGCAAAGGTAGAACTGGATACATCCTATCTTTGGGATATGGGGATTGCCGCCTTGGCGGCCAATATTGCTTTTACAATTATCGGTGCGGCGGCATTGGCGCTTTTTAAATTGCCGCAACGGGCATTTTTACAGGCTTTAACCTGGCCCAATGTGGGTAATGTCGGTTTGCCGTTGTGTTTGTTGGCCTTTGGCCCGGAAGGTCTTGCGCTGGCGGTTGCTTTCTTCACCGTTTATGTGGTTTTACAAATGACGGTGGGGGTTGCTTTCGTTTCGGGCAGCTTTTCGGCTAAGGCGCTTTTAAAAATGCCGATTATTCCAGCAACTATTCTGGCCTCGGTCTTTTTATTCAGCGACCTTGAAGTTCCGGTCTGGCTTTTTAATACGACAAAACTTATTGGTGATCTGACCATTCCTTTGATGTTGTTTACCTTAGGCGTTTCGCTTGCCAGTCTGCAGATGGGCAGTTTAAAACGCGCCGTATGGCTTTCGGTTCTGCGCCTCGGTATGGGGTTTGGAGTCGGTGTTGGGCTGGTCAAAATTATGGGGTTAAGCGGGGCTGCCGCCGGTGTTGTGATTTTGGAATGTGCCATGCCTGCTGCGGTCTTTTGTTATTTGTTTGCCCAACTTTATAACCAACGTCCGCAAGAAGTTGCCGGTCTGGTAATCGTATCAACGTTTATGGGATTTGCGGCTTTGCCAGCTTTGTTGTGGTACGTCTTGTAAGTTTCTCAGAAGACTTAATAAAAAAGGACCGCGACTGTAAATGCGCGGTCCTTTTTGGTGAGGGCAGGTTCCTTTATTGTGCAGCAACCTGATGCGGTTTGTGGTTTCTAAACTCTTCCAGAAGAGTAGCTTCTTTGGCTTTTACTTCCCGGATTGCTTTTTCTTTGACGTGACCGTAGCCGCGAATATCGCGGGGAAGATCTGCAATGCGAATGGCAAGTTTCAGATTGTCTGCATTTAGGTTCTGACAGATTTCTTCAATCACCCCTTTATATTCTGAAATCAGGGCACGTTCCTGTTTGCGTTCTTCTGTTTTGCCAAAGATATCGAACTTGGAACCGCGCAGTCCTTTGAATTTTGCCAACATGTTGAAGGCCTTTAAAACCCAGGGGCCATATTCTTTTTTGATAAGATGACCTGTTTTCGGATCTTTTTCGGACAGAAGCGGTGGGGCAAGGTGGAAGGACAGTTTGTAACTTCCTTCAAACTGTTCATCCAGTTTCTTTTTGAAGTCCGGCTGGCTATAGAGGCGGGCAACTTCGTATTCATCCTTGTAAGCCATCAGTTTTGCCAGAACGTGTGCCACTGATTTGGTAAGTTCTTGGGAACCTGTTCCCAATTCTTTTTCTGCACGATAGACGCGGTCAACCATATGACGGTATTGATCGGCATAGCTGGCGTCTTGATATTCACTGAGGAATTTAATGCGATGTTCGATCAATTTATCCAGATCTTGCGGGATGAACTCCGGTTTTTCCTCTTTGATCAGTTCGGACAGTTTATCCATGTCGTGTGCCGCCCAACGCCCCAAGATAAAGGCACGTTGGTTGAAATCGACTGCAACACCGTTCAGTTCAATGGCTTTCAGTAACGCACCTTCGGAAATGGGAATGAGCCCAAGCTGGAAGGCATAACCCACAACAAAAAGGTTTGACCCAATGGAATCTCCCAGCAATTGAGAGGCCAGATGACTGGCATCAAAGAACCAGCTGTCATCTTTTGCAACGGACTCAGCAATGGATTGTTTCATATCGTTGGTCGGGAAGGGGGCGTCCCGGTTGCAGGTGAAATCCGGTGTCATGACTTTATGGTCATTAATGATAACCTTTGATTTACCGGCTTTCAATTTTGCCAAGGAGTCAAAGCTTGCAGAAGTGACAAGGTCACAACCCAACAAAAGATCGGCTTCACCTGCCGGGATTTTCACGGAATAGATATCTTCGGGACTGTCTGCCAAACGGATGTGTGAAATAACAGACCCGTTCTTTTGGGCTAGTCCTGTCATATCCAGAACAGAAACACCTTTTTGTTCCATATGGGCGGCCATCCCCAATAATGCACCAATGGTGACAACGCCTGTACCGCCAATCCCGGTAACAACGATGGAATATGTGTCCTTGGTTGCGGGCAGGATCGGTGCCGGAAGGTGAGTTGTTGCAAATTGATCGGCTTGGGATGAGCCTTCTTTTTTACGCAATTTGCCG
The DNA here is from genome assembly GCA_965230775.1 of Terasakiella sp. Taxonomy (GTDB): domain Bacteria; phylum Pseudomonadota; class Alphaproteobacteria; order Rhodospirillales; family Terasakiellaceae; genus Terasakiella. The sequence continues at coordinate 1,031,525 of CBDDLQ010000006.1, read as the reverse complement.
CCGTGTACGGAAACAAAGCTCGGACAGAAACCTTTTACGCAGGAATAATCCATATTGCAGGTGGATTGGTCGATCTTGCGTTTGCGCCCCAGCAATGTTTCTTTCGGGGTGATGGAAACACAGTTTGAAGCAACACCGCAATCGCCACAGCCTTCACAGACAGCATCATTAATAAATAAACGACGGCTTGGTTTTGGTGCCTTACCCCGTTTTCGCATACGGCGAAGTTCTGTTGCACAGTGCTGATCATAAATCAGAACAGAGACACCTTTCCAGTTGCGCAGGTCGCGTTGTACCTGATCCAGTTCATCACGATGATTGAACGTGACATTGGGGGCGAAGTCAGTTTTCGTCGGGTATTTATTGGGATCGTCGGCTACAATCGCAATACGGCCCACACCTTCACCATGTAACTGTTTGGTTAAGCCCTGAATGGTCAAGGGGCCGTCGACAGGTTGTCCGCCTGTCATGGCAACGGCGGCATTGAACAGGATTTTATAAGTAATGTTGACATTTGCGCCCAAGGATTGGCGAATAGCGAGAATGCCACTGTGATAATAGGTGCCGTCGCCCAAATTGGCGAAAACGTGTTTTTCATCTGTGAAATGGCTTTGTCCGACCCACGGTACACCTTCCCCGCCCATTTGGGTGAAGGTCTGTGTTGTGTCGGGGCGAACCCATGTTGCCATATAGTGACAACCGATACCTGCCAATGCACGCGATCCTTCGGGAACTTTGGTGGATGTGTTGTGCGGACAGCCGGAACAGAAAGTCGGCATGCGATGTGTCGTATTACGTGGTTTTGCGAGTTCCTGTTCCTTGGCATTCAACCAGGCAAGGCGTTCCTGCATGGCTTCATCGTCATGGTACTTTTGAATGCGTGACGCGATAACGCGGGCAATACGGGCCGGGGATAATTCGTTGGCACTGGGTAAAATCCATTCGCCTTCTTCATTGAATTTACCGATCACGCGGGGGCGTACATTTTCAGACCAGTTGTAAAGTTGTTCTTTTAACTGGTTTTCAATGACGGCACGTTTTTCTTCAACAACAAGGATTTCATCAAGACCCTTGGTGAACTCTTTAATGCCTTCGGGTTCCAACGGCCAAGGCATACCGACTTTATAAAGACGGACGCCTAATTGGCTGGCGCGTTCTTTATCAATGCCGAGATCGTCCAAGGCCTGAAGGACGTCCTGATAGGATTTACCAGATGTAACAATACCAAGGCGGGCGTTTTTGCTGTCGATCTTGATTTGGTCAATCTTGTTGGCACGCGCAAAAGCAATGGCTGCGTAAAGTTTGTATTTTTGCAGGCGGTATTCTTGATCCAGCGGTTTGTCCGGCCAGCGAATATGAACACCACCTTCGGGGAAGATGAAATCAGGGTAGGCGGTTTGAATACGATCTGGGTCTACATAGACGGAAGCAGAGGCATCAACCGTTTCCGAGATGGTTTTCATTGCCACCCAACAACCGGAAAAACGCGACATTTCCCAACCGAGTACGCCGTAATCCAGAAATTCCTGCACGTTTGAAGGGTTCAGAACCGGCATTTGCGCATCCATGAACGCATATTCGGACTGACACGGGATGGTGGAGGATTTACAGTTGTGGTCATCACCTGCCAAAGCAAGAACACCACCATGTTTCGAGGTGCCAGCATAGTTGGCATGTTTGAAAACGTCACCGGAACGATCAATCCCCGGGGTTTTGCCGTACCACATACCAAAGACACCGTCGTATTTTGCGCCTTTAAACAGGCCGACTTGTTGGGAGCCCCAAACAGCAGTTGCGCCGAGTTCTTCGTTGACACCGGGTTCGAACTGAATGTGCTGTTCGGCAATGAATTTTTTGGCGCGCCAAAGTTCGCGATCCAAATTGCCGAGCGGTGAACCACGATAGCCGGAAATAAAACAGGCAGTATTTAATCCGCGGAGTAAATCGCGTTGACGCTGTAGCATGGGGAGGCGAACAAGGGCCTGTGTCCCTGTCATATAAGCTTGCCCACGCTCGAGCGCGTATTTGTCCGATAAGGTTACATCGCGTTGAATGTTCATGGCTCGTCCCTGATATAAATGTTTGTACTTATTATGTAAGTATCAGGGAATGAATTGCTAGATTTCAAGTAGGTAAGTGATGCTGACCTAAAATTCGCAATAAAAAATGCCGATTTTGGGAAAACGACTTAAAAAATTACCCAGTCACTCATTCCCGCGAAGGTAAAATTGCGTGCCATGCAGTGCAGCATTTCGGTTGCATCTGCGAAAAATGTTCGGTTGGCGAGCTGAATCGAGATTTAACCGATAAAATCTTCTTCGAATTCGGCCTGAATTTTTCTGACTTGATCCATATGATTATTCAGGGCCTGAACACATTCTGCATCAAGACGTTCTCCGGCATTATCCAGTAACCATTGCATCGCATCTTCATTAGACCATGCGTTTTTATATGGGCGTTTACTGGTCAAGGCATCAAATACGTCGGCCACGGCGCAGATACGGGCTTCCAGTGGGATTTCATTGCCTTTTAGGCCATGCGGGTAGCCGCTGCCGTCTAAAGCTTCGTGATGATATAAAACAATATTATTCAGCATATCGAAGAAATTGACGGAATCTAATCCAAATTCGCGGCGCATCAGCGAAATGATTTGCCCGCCTTTTTGGACATGGGTTTTCATAACGTCATACTCATCGTCCGTCAAACGACCGGGTTTTAGTAAAATTTCATCAGGGACAGCGACTTTGCCCACATCATGTAAAGGGGTAAATTGAAAGATATATTCGACCCAATCATCGGCTTTTTGGTATTTTGGGGCTAATTCCAGTGCAATTAAATGGGCATAACGTGACATGCGTTCCAGATGATTGCCGGTTTCTTCGTCACGTTGACGGCTGAATTCCCGTGCTGTTTGAACCGCACCACGAAAGGTGTTCAGGGTTTGCATTTCGTTCACAACCAACAAGGAAATCACCCCGGCATAAGCCTTGATCGTTGCGCAACGGATATCGGAGAAAAAGTTCTTTTTCGGGGAATTGAAAAAGAGAAACCCATAAAGATGGTCGTTAAAAATAATCGGCATGGTCATGCTCGATTTATAACCGGATTCAAGCAACTTGGTTGAATGGATCTTTTGCGATTCCCGCGATGTTAAATCGTCAATAATGCGCGTTTGATTGTTTTTTGCGATTTCCTGTAAGGAACGGGCGTCCGATAATTTTGCCTGATAGAAACTGATGGGAGAAATGCCGTCGGTTGAATGGGCAAATGTTTTTAGAATATCTGTTTCATGGTCATATAACGCCACGGCAATCCGGCATAAATCAGGAAAGTTTGCCCGTATCTCTTCGTGGATTTTGTATAATCGCTCACCGAGTGACCAATCTCTCTCACTCAGGGTTTGTTGCAGCATAATATATTGTTCTTTCTTTTTTTACTGTGCTTTATCGCCTAGAGGCGTGCATTATACGAAACAAAATCGTGAAAAGCGATTATCTGGTTGTATTGAGACTTTAGTGCTTATTTATAGAGTTTTCGCAGCTCTTCTCCATATTTAGAATGAAGAATGTGCCGGCGAATTTTTAGAGTAGGGGTTAATTCTTCATTTTCAATTGTGAAGGCTTGAGCTTTTAAAATGAACTTTCTGACTTTTTCTATATTAGAGAGTTCTTTATTTACACGGCTGATCGCGTGGGAAACATCGGCAATAAAATCTTTATGGATAATCAGTTGTTCCAGATTATATTCCATATTGTGCGTCTTAGCCCATTCCATTGCATATTCTTCATCCGGGATAATCAAGGCAACCAGATGCGGGCGTTTATCTCCATAGACCATCGACTGGGAAATTTCTTTTTCCAGTGAGAGAAAGCCTTCTACACGTTGTGGGGAGATGTTATCGCCACCGGAATTAACGATGATATCTTTCTTGCGATCCGTGATTTGCAAATATTGATCATCATCCAGGAAACCGATATCTCCGGTATGTAGCCAATTATCTTTTAAGGCCTCTTTGGTTGCTTTTTCATTGCGCCAATAGCCTTTCATAACAAGTTCGCCGCGAACCAGAATTTCACCGTCGGATGCGATCTTAACATCTGTGTGATCAAGGGCAGGGCCGACTGTGTGCATTTTGATTTTTTGGGGTGTATTGACACTGATGACCGGACCGGATTCTGTTTGGCCGTAGCCCTGTAAAATCCGAATGCCTAATCCTTGAAAGAACAAACCGACATCCGGGTTCAAAGGACCGCCGCCCGATACCATTGCCTTAAGACGGCCACCAAAACGTTGGCGGACTTTATTGCGCACGAGACGTTCCAGAAAGAAATTCTGAATGGTTCCGATCAACCCCAGTGGTTCACCCAGATGTTTGGCTTTGCCCAAGGCGCAGGTTTTTAAGAAGAGATTGCGTTTGTTTTCACTTTCCTTTTCCAGTCCGCGCAATATCTTTTGACGCATCATTTCATAAAGGCGGGGCACAGCGGTCATCAGGGTCGGGTGACATTCCGCCATATTCGCAGCCAAGGTTTCTGCTCGTTCGGCATAATAGATTTGTGCACCAAGATAAACAGGCCACATGAGGCCAGCGGTATGTTCATAGGAATGAGATAAAGGAAGGAAGGAAAGAAAAACCTCGTTATCCAAACCAATGGATTTTAACAGGTTGGTGGCACCGACACAGTTATGAAGAATGGAACGATGGGGCAGCATGACGCCTTTTGGGGTGCCGCCTGTTCCGGATGTATAGATAATACAGGCCGTATCTTCGCGCGTTATGGCGTTGGCTTCCCCAATGATGTCGTCAGTGAGCATTGCACCCTTATTCAACATGTCATCCCACAGATATACCGGATGGGATAATTCTTGTTTTAAATCGAGTTTTTCCATTGATATGGCAAACTCCACATCTGCGGCTTCATGGCTGGCATGTAGCAACGGTGCGGCAAGCTTGGCGGTGGAGACGATAACAGCTTTGGCTTGTGCATTGTTCAGTATATGGCGGTGGTCATTGACCGTATTGGTCGTATAGGCGGGAACGGTGATGCCACCGCAGGCCATAATTGCCATATCGGCCATGACCCATTCACTGCGATTTTCTGATACCAGAACAATGCGGTCACCTTTTTGAATACCAAGATTGCGTAAGGCACGGGCCAGATGCACAACGTTATCGGAGCTTTGTTTCCAACTGGTGGATTGGTACGTGCCGTTGACTTTCTGCCAAACGAACGGATTGGACGCACGTTTTTGCGCTTGTTCAAAGAACATGGATACCAGATTAGGCCAATTGGGATGTGTCATGGAAATATTCGGTGCTGAGAGTTGACAATATAGGCGGATACAACAATTCTAACCCGAGAGGCGGAAAATGCATGCGCCGATCTACTTTATGAATATCCGTTTATGCCCTAAACTTACCTATCGTTCAAAGTGAAATGACAAAAATATGACGACAAAATTACCGACTTGGGACTTAACCCATCTTTACAGCGCCATTGATGCACCACAGTTGCGAGATGATCTTAACACTGCAAAGGAATTGGCGCAGAGCTTCGCCAAAGCCTATCAAGGCAAGCTTTCTGAACTTGGAGGGGCGGAGTTTGCAAATGCGTTGAAACGGTATGAAGAACTGGACGATATTTTGGGCCGTGTGGTGAGTTATGCGCAACTTCAGTATGCCGCAGACAATGCCGATAGTGCGATTGCGCAATTTTACCAGAATGTACAAGAAGAAATTACAGACCTTTCCAGTGCTATTCTTTTCTTCACCTTGGAAATAAATAAGCTGGATGATGCTGTTCTAGAACGTTGTTTCGAAGATGATGCCTGTGCTTATTATCGTCCATGGGTGATGGATGTGCGTGCATATCGCCCGTATCAGCTGGATGAAGAAATTGAACGTCTGCTTCACGAAAAATCAGTCAGTGGGCGACGGGCCTGGTCACGGCTGTTTGATGAGACAATGGCAGGTTTACGTTTCCCATTTCAGGGGAATATGCTGACCAATTCGGAAATTTTGGATAAATTATCATCCAAAGAGGGGGCTGTGCGTAAAGAGGCGGCAAAATCCTTTGGTCAGGTTCTTGGGGATAATATCCGCTTGTTGTCTTTAATTACCAATACGCTTGCCAAAGACAAAGCAACAGAGGATCAGTGGCGTGGGTTTGATCGACCGATTTCGTCGCGCAATATCTCCAACCTGGTTGAAGACGAGGTCGTGGATGCCTTGATCGGGTCGGTCAAAGAGTCCTACGGCGATTTATCACACCGTTATTATGCCTTGAAAGCCAAATGGTTTGGTGTGGATCAAATGGACTATTGGGATCGTAATGCCCCTTTGCCGGAAGATGATGATGGCAAAATTGAATGGGATGACGCGCGCGAAACCGTCTTGAATGCTTATCATGCCTTTGATCCGAAAATGGCGGAGATTGGCAAACGTTTCTTTGATGAGAACTGGATTGATGTACCACCGCGCGCAGGCAAGGATAGCGGTGCTTTTTCTCATCCTGTAACTCCGTCAGCACATCCCTATATTCTGCTGAACTATCATGGCAAAGTGCGCGATGTGATGACGCTGGCCCATGAATTAGGGCATGGTGTGCATCAGGTTTTGGCGGCGGATCAAGGGGCTTTAATGGCCAATACACCTTTGACTTTGGCGGAAACGGCCTCGGTCTTTGGGGAAATGTTGACGTTCCGCTCTATGCTCAACGGCGAAACAGATGAAAAACGCCGCCGTATTATGTTGGCGGGCAAAGTTGAAGATATGCTCAACACCGTGGTGCGTCAGGTCGCTTTTTGTGATTTTGAACGTCATGTTCACGATGAACGCCGCAAAGGGGAGTTGAGTTCGGACCGTCTTGGTGAAATATGGATGAGTGTTCAAACCGAAAGTCTGGGCGGTGCGTTTCGTTTTGATGACGAATACAAGCATTACTGGGCTTATATTCCGCACTTCATTCATTCCCCCTTTTATGTCTATGCCTATGCTTTTGGGGATTGTTTGGTGAACTCACTTTATGATGTTTATCAAAATGGCCATGACGGATTCCAGCAGAAATATATGGATATGCTGCGGGCCGGTGGGTCGAAACGTCACAAAGAATTGCTTGCCCCCTTTGGGTTGGATGCTAGTGAGCCAACCTTCTGGAAACGCGGATTGAAAGTCGTTTCTGGCTTTATTGATGAATTGGAAGACGTTATTTAAAGGATGTGTGTATGGGCGGCTGAACCTATTTTTTGGTCAGCCGTCCCACAGGTTTTCACCACCGGGCAGGCAACGGCGCGCACGGATCAGGAATTCAGGGGCAATTTCAATTGCTTCGCAAAATGCCAGTAAGGCACTTTCATCACTCAGCAAGAAATCCAGAATACCGCCTAAAAAAGCGGGATCCTGCATATTTTCACGCAGATCATCCAAGCCCATTCCGGTTTGGGCAAGCAAACCGTTTAAGGCCTGTTCTTCTTGCCCAATAAAGGCGATGGCCTGCAGGGCGATCGTTTCGGCTTGTTCCTGTTTCAAGGTTGTTTAACCCACTTGCGTTTGTGGTTCGTCCGGGTCTTGGTGCTCTTCACGTATTTCGAGGATACGAGGCAGAATATTCATAAAATGGGGAACCAGATTTGGGTCAAAATGGGTGCCTGATTGTTCTTCAACAAACGCAATGGCATCCTTGACATCCCATGCTTTCTTATACGGGCGTGCCGAGGTCAAGGCATCAAAAACATCACAAATGGCAGCGATACGGGCCTCGATCGGAATTTCTTCGCCTTTCAGGCCATAAGGATAACCGGACCCATCCCATTTTTCATGGTGCGCAATTGCAATGGTGCGCGCCAGTTGGATCATTTCAGACTCATTATCCGCCAGAATATCCGCGCCAAGCTCGGCATGACTTTTCATGGTTTCCCATTCTTCTGGCGTCAATTTCCCCGGTTTTAGCAAGATATGATCGGGGATACCGATTTTGCCGACATCGTGCATGGGGCTTGCGTAAAGAATCAATTCCGCGTGGCGTTCCGTTAAACCGGCTTCAAGGGCGAGAAGCTGGCAACATTTTGACATGCGGATAACATGTTCGCCGGTTTCATTGTCACGATATTCCCCCGCACGACCAAGGCAGCGAATGATATCAAGCTGTGATTTACGTAATTCTGCCGTGGCCTCATGGACCTTGTCTTCTAGTGTATGGGTATATTCTTTCTTTTGCTTATAAAGATGGCGAATTTCCAGGGAGTTATGAATGCGTTGCAACACTTCAGCATGTTGGAATGGCTTGGTCACAAAATCACGTGCACCCAGATCAAGGGAGCGCAGCCGTGTTTCCATATCCGTTTGTGCCGTCAGGACAAGAACTGGCAGGTAGTCGTCCTGATCGTGATGTTCTTTAAGCTGCTTCATAACTTCAAAGCCGTTCATTTTCGGCATTTGAATATCAAGCAAAATCAGATCGAAATCATATTCTTCATGCAGGGCGCGAACCTGAGTTGGGTCGGTCGTGCTACTGACATTTTGATAGTCTTCCTGCATAAGCAGGGCTTCCAATAGTAGAACATTGGATGGGTTATCGTCGACGACAAGAATGCGCGACGCTTTTAATGTTTCAACTTCAACAGCCATTCGGCTCTCCCCTCGCGTCCTATCTTTCGGAGCAGTCGAATATTTTTATCATACCGATACACAGTTTCCAAAAAACTTTCGTAAAAAAATACCATTTATTTTAGAGGGTTATCTTTATGCGTATGATGAGTACAAAATATATATAGTCTTTTAAGTGCAAATTAAGTGTAATTCCATAGAGAAAACAACTTTTATTGTTTTCTCTCTAAAATTGTTTTTTTGTTCGTGGTTGGGCTACTCTCTGCCCCATGTGGATTGTGCATAGTCTTTAAGCACTGTGATAAAAGCTTTTTCCAAAGCGGAAGGTTTTTTATCCAGTAATTGAGCCAGGCAAATACTGTTGTTCTCTCCACGGCTGCGTGGGGTGATTTCTATCAATTCACCACGTTCCACATATTCTTTAATCAGATTGCTGCCGTTTGCAAAGGCGCCAAGATGGCGACGTGCACAGTCAATAAGGGCAATACCGTTATTCGCGATGACTCGCTTTTTTAAAGAAGGCGGTATTTTGCCAAATTGGTCATGGAACCAGCTTTTGAGTTCCAGTGCCGTGTCACGTGTCGTTAGAAAATCCAGTGAGGCCAGCTTGTCAAAACTGAGGTCACCTGCGATATTTTTTTCATAATACTGAGGCGAACATGCCAGAACGACGAATTCCTCGATAAGGGGTTCACTAAAACAATAGGACTGGAAATTTCTGTGCAGCTCTTCACCACCATAAACATCAATAATGGCGAAATCTAATTCGCCTTTCATTAAGCGCGCGAGTTGTAAGGTTGAGTTTTCCAGATAGAGGTGAATTTCTACGTTGGGATAGAGCGCGTTGAACCGTTCAACAATACGCGGCATATAAAGTGTCCCCGTTGCTTGTGGGGCACCGATATGCAAAACACCGGCGCGGCTGTCCTGATTGTGTGATACCGCATTGATTTCGACATTCAATTGATCCAGCAGAGGTCCGACATTGCGGGCCAGTTGGTGACCCTGTGGCGTTGGAATGAGGCCTTTGGGTAAACGGGTAAAGAGACTAATCCCCAGTTCGTTTTCCAATCGCGACAAGTTCTGGCTGATGGCCGGGCGGGTAACTTTGAGTAAAGCAGCAGCATCAGCTGTATTCCTGCATTCATAAACAGTTTTGAAAATGTGAAGCTTGTTTAAAGACATGAGTAATTAAATCTAACTCTATATTTAAGAAAGTTTAGATTTTATTATCCGTCGTGTTGCGCCATCCTGTCAAGGAAACCTCCAAATGAATACGACGTTCTATTAAAAATAAAGAAAGAGAATGCCGATGCCCGCAACCAAGTTGACCGGCCTGATTGCCGGTTTTGCGATTACGTTGACATGGTCGTCCTGGATTATGGCAACCCGATTGGGGGTGAAAACGGATATCGGTGTTTACGACCTACTGGCATTGCGCTTTATCGTGGGCTGTTTGGTTCTAGTTCCTGCCTTATGGTATTTGGGTACATGGAAAGGGTTGTCTGCACGACGTTACCTTATTCTTGCGGTTCTCGGTGGATTGCCTCAAAACATCCTGACCTATGAAGCGGTGGAACGCAGTCCTGTTGCATTAGTTTCCGTCTTTATGTACGGGACAACACCGGTTGTGACCGCCGTTATTTCTTATTTGTTTTTGCGCAAAAAAATTACGTTGGAGCAAGCACTGGGCTGTGCGGTTATCTTCGGCGGCATTTTGTTAATGATTGCCGATCAATCGGGTCTCGAATTTGATCTGATGGTCTGGAGCGGCAATGCAATGGCTGTGCTTGCAATTGCGTCTTTTGCGGCCTTTATTATCTATGCGGAACGCTGGCAGGTCAGTATTGGACAAAGTTTGACGGCTTGTACTGTTTTAAACGGGTTGTTTTTCCTGCCGTTATGGATGGTGTTTTCCGATACATCCTTGCTGGTTCAATATAAAGTCAGCGAACTTTTGTTTCAGGGGGCATTGCAGGGGCTTGTCCCCGGATTGTTTGCGATGTTGATAACGACCTATGCGGCGCGCACAATTGGTGCGGGTGCGGTTTCCCTGTTTTATGCCATGATCCCGGTTTGTGCAGCGACACTTGCGGTGCCTTTGTTGGGCGAGGGAATGACACAGGGTCAGATGATTGGTGTGGGAATTGCTACACTTGGGATTGTTATGGCCTCAACAAATCGAAAACGGTGGATGAAATTGCGTTGGGCGAAAACAGAAGGCACGCTTTAGTCCAGCACCGCACCTTTATGTCCCAGATGATTCATAACGGTACTGTATGAATCTTTAATGTGAGAGACCGTTAACTCGTAAGCTTTCTCAACATCACCGGCTTCACAAGCCTCCAGAATGGCCATATGTTCTTCATGTGCTTTTTCCATTCCACCGGACAAATTAAGCTGCGCACGAATATAAGAATCAATCCGGTCGATTGAATCATTGACGATTTTTAGGTGGATGGGACGCCCGGCATCACGATAGAGGGCTTCGTGGAATTGACGGTTCAATTCCCCCCATTTGCTGGAATCTTGTTCGGCGGCTAACTTATCCAGACACTCGCTTGCGATTCGCAATGTTCCTTTGGACATATTTTGTACAGCGTAACGAATAATATTCGGCTCAAGCAACAAACGAATTTCGTAGATTTCACGGATTTCCTCTTTATTTGGGGAGGATACAATTGCGCCTTTATAACGCTCGTTACGAACAAGTCCTTGTGATTCAAGGCGTTTCAAGGCTTCACGTACAGGAATACGAGAAACATTGAAAATTTTTGCGATATATTCCTGACGAATAGACGCACCCGCTTTCAACGAACCGCTGATGATGGCATCACGCAACGCGTCGAAAATAATATCTGAAGAAGACGCGGTCTTTCCCAGATCAATCGCCCGCTGTTTCAAGTCGTCGTACAAAGTCCGTCCTTTCAATGGTTTCAGCCGCTTGGTGCATAATCCACAAACAACTTTATGTCAAACTAAGTGCAGTATATAGAAATTTTTGTAAAAAATATATTGCATATTGGATCCAATTTAAAATATGGTTCTACATCGCTGGTTTGAAGATGACGAATAAAGCGCGCAAATCAGATTTGTTTTATATTTGGAGGTTTCAATGATTGGACGTTTTCTTAAGACTATGGCACTGGGTGCTGGTCTTGCCATCGCATTTTCCCAATCCCCTGCGCATGCAGACAAGCTGGACGACGTAATTGACAACGGTGAACTGCGTTGTGGTGTTGTTCTTGATTTCCCGCCGATCGGCTATCGTGACGAAAAAAATGAACCGGCCGGTTACGACGTGGATATGTGTAAAGATCTGGCAAAAGTACTCGGTGTTGATCTTAAGTTGCTGCCTGTGACATGGTCTGAGCGCCTGCCGTTGATCGTTACAAACCGCGCAGACGTGGTTATCGGGTCAACGTCTGATGCGCTGGAACGTGCGAAGACTGTTGGTTTTTCAATTCCTTACGTAATTTTCTTCGCGCAAGCGATTGTCAACAAAGATGCGGGTGTTAAAACATTTGATGATCTTGCCGGTAAACGTGTTGCCGCAGGTCTGGGCACTGTAGAAGAAGCCGCCTATCTGGAAATTGCAAAGAAACGTGGCTGGGAAAAAGATTATCAAGCTTACCAAAGCCAAAACGAAGTAGTTCTGGCAGTTGCACAGGGTAAAGCAGACGTTGGTATTACGACCAACACTGCGGTTCGCCCGATTGTACAACAATATGACACGATTGAAGCTGGCCCGCGTATGCCGTGGACACCGGATTATGCCTCCTTTGCCGGTCCGCGCAAGGATGTTTCTTGGCTGAATTACCTCAACCTGTTCATCACGCATCAGGTTCGTTCTGGCCGTTATGCTGAATTGTGGGAAACTTATGTCGGTGGCGAAGCACCCGAACTGCGTATCCCCGGCGTAATGTACTAAGAGAACGCTCGCATATATTCCCCGGGTCATCATCCGCTGATAAACTCGGCCCGGGGCTTTTTTTGCCGGAGGTAAGTAATCGTGGATTACCATTTTCACTGGCGCCCCGTGTTTCAGAAACTGCCCGAACTTCTTCAGGCAAGTCTGACGACGCTTGAGGTTGCCGTACTTTCAATGATCATCGGCATTATCCTCGGCCTTTTATTGGCTTTGGCTAGAATGTCGCCGATCAAGCCGCTGCGGTGGTTTGCGACGTGTTGGGTCGAACTCGCTCGTAACACACCGGCGCTGTTTCAATTATTCTTTTTTGGTTTTGGTTTGGGTGCATTCGGGATCCATTTCGCACCATATTTTATCGTCCTGTTCGGGCTTTCATTTAATAATGCAGGCTATCTGGCAGAAAACTTCCGTGGTGGTTTTCAGGCTGTTCCCGATACGCAATTGCGGGCGGCACGTTCGCTGGGTATGACTGTGACGCAAGCTTATATTCGTATCATTATTCCGCAAGTTTTACGCATTGTTTATCATCCGATGACCAATCAGATGGTTTGGGCCGTTTTGATGAGCTCGCTTGGGATGATGGTCGGTTTCCGTGAATTGTCAGGCGAAACGCAGTTCTTTGCATCCAAGACATTTCGTATTTTTGAATATTTTGCCGCGACTGCTGTTATTTACTACGCGATCGTCAAGATTATTTTGGGCGCAGCAAAATTGGCATCTATCCGCCTGTTTCGGTATTAGGAGGGCGAATTAGATGAGTAATAATATATCATTCTTTAGTGGTTTTCAGGCGCATGATCTTTTGTTCATGGCGGAGGCTGCGGGACAAACACTGCTTATTTCTGCCTTGTCGATTTCGACCGGAACAGTGTTTGGGATTATTTTTGGCTGGATGTTGCAAAGCGGGAACTGGGTTGTTCGTGCATTGCTTGGAACGGTTCTGGATGTTTTCAGAAGTGTGCCGCTTTTGATCCAGTTGGTTTTGTTCTTTAACTTTTTCCCGATTATGGGATGGCCGCTGGAACCGTTTGCTGCGGGCACATTTGTGCTAAGCATCTATACAGCTGCGTTGGTGGCTCAAGTTGCCCGTGGCGGGATCGAAGCTGTCGGCAAACCGATGCGCCGGGCGGCAAGGTCTTTGGGGATGAGTTATTGGCAGGATATGCGCTACGTTGTTTGGCCAATCGGTTTGCGTGCCGTTTTCCCGGCGTGGGTCGGTGTTGCCCTCGGGGTTATGAAAGATAGCGCGCTGGTGTCTGTCTTGGGCTATGTCGAATTGCTGCGTGCCTCGCAAATTCTGATCACACGAACACAAGAACCATTTATCATTTTGGCAGTTGCTGGGGCGTTTTACTTCGCACTTTCCTATCCGCTGTCTAAATATTCACAGAAATTAGAAGAAAGGTGGGCGTCATGATCGAGATCAAAGGACTCCACAAATATTTCGGGGATTTGCACGTCCTCAAAGGCATCGACCTGAATGTTGCAAAAGGTGAAGTCCTGAGCGTGATCGGGTCTTCCGGTTCCGGGAAATCGACATTGCTCTACTGTATCAACGGTCTGGAAGAAATTCAGAAAGGTGCGGTTATTGTGGATGGTGTCGATGTGCATGCCAAAGGGACCGATATCAACAAACTACGCCAAAATCTTGGGATGGTTTTTCAGCAATGGAATTCTTTCCCGCATTTGACCGCCCTTGAAAACGTTGCCCTTGCGCCGCAGATTGTCAAAAAGCATTCAAAAACAGATGCATTGGAAATTGCTGCGAAGCAGCTCAAGCACGTTGGGTTGGGGGACAAACTGGATGTTTATCCCAATTCATTGTCCGGTGGTCAGCAGCAACGTTTGGCAATTGCCCGCGCATTGGCAATGGAACCGGAATATATGTTGTTTGACGAAGCAACGTCCGCACTTGACCCGGAATTGGTTGGTGAGGTTCTGGAAACGATGCGTATGTTGGCGGAAGAAGGCATGACCATGATTTGTGTCACGCATGAAATGGGGTTTGCCCGTGATGTGTCTGATCGTGTTGCCTATTTCCATCAAGGGATTATGGAAGAAATCGGCCCGCCGGAACAAATTTTCGGTGAAGCCCAGAGTGAACATACACGTAAGTTCCTCGCAAACGTCCGTTAAGACGAGACTAACGCAGTCCCGTTGGGATTGCGATGACGCAAGTTGCGTCAAATGAATAAGTTAGAGCATGGCAAGTGACATTTATTGAGCGTGCCATGCTCTAATAAAAAATAATGAAATCATATACTTATCTTTGGAAGGATTGAGAACCATGTGGAATGGAATGATGCCTGCTGTCACAACGAAATTTACAGCAGACGGTGCGATTGACGCTGCCGAAATGGAACGTTGCGTTGGTTTGCAGATGGATGCAGGCAATGCAGGCGTTATTGTGTGTGGCACACTTGGGGAAGGCAATATGCTGTCCCACGAGGAACGCATCGAAACGGTAAAAATTGCAAAATCGGCTTGCGGTAATAAACCCGTCTTATTGACAGTTAGTGAAGCGGGTACACGCGAAGCTTGTGATCTTGCGCAAATGGGTCGCAAGGCTGGTGCAGATGGCCTGATGATTGTACCAAGCCCGATCTATCATACAGACCGTGATGAAACGATCACGAACCTGAAAGCAATTTCTTCTGCGGGTGATCTGCCGGTGATGATCTATTCAAACCGTGTGGCTTACCGTGTCGATGTAACACCGGAAATGATGATGGAACTGGCAGATGATGACCGTATGGTTGCAGTTAAAGAAAGTTCTGATGATATCCGTCGTTTAACAGAGATCATCAACGTTTGCGGTGATCGTTATAAAATTCTGACAGGTGTGGACAACCTTGGTTTGGAAGCTTTGTTGATGGGTGCAGATGGCTGGGTTTCCGGCGTTTCGATTGCTTTCCCGGAAGAAAACCAACGTATCTACGATCTGGTTCGTGCTGGTCGTACGGAAGAAGCGCGTGAAATTTATCGTTGGTTGCGTCCGCTTCTGGATCTGGATGTTTCGACGTTCCTTGTGCAACAAATCAAACTGGCCGAAGCCATTGCCGTAGGTTCTACGGAATATGTACGTCCGCCGCGTCAAATCCTGAAAGGTGAGCACCGCGCACGCGTTGAAAAAGTCATCCGTGATCAAATCGCTTGCCGCCCGGACCTGTCTAAATACGCACTCTAAGAAAAGGGACGTTTTTTATAATGACTACTTTTCCCAACTTGATCGGTGGGGAATGGACGATGGGGACCAACAGTGTCCCCAACGTTAACCCGTCCGATACAAATGATATCATCGGTGAGGCTGCCAGTGCGACTGCCGATGAAATGAATACAGCTATTGAAGTTGCCCATGCAGCGCAAGCCGGGTGGGGGACGTCGACCCCGCAACAGCGGTTTGATGTGCTGGATGCAATCGCAACAGAAATTCTTGCCCGTAAAGAAGAACTGGGTGAATTGCTGGCGCGTGAAGAAGGCAAGACTTTGCCGGAAGGGATCGGTGAAGTTGCCCGTGCCGGACAAATCTTTAAGTTCTTTGCTGGGGAAGCCTTACGCATACCGGGGGAACGACTAGATTCTGTCCGCCCTGGTGTGGAAGTTGACATGCGTCGCGAAGCTGTTGGCGTGATTGGCTTAATCACACCGTGGAATTTCCCCATCGCCATTCCGGCGTGGAAAGCAGCCCCGGCCCTGTGTTACGGCAATGCGGTTGTTTTGAAGGCTGCCGAAGCCGTACCGGGTAGCGCCTGGGCCTTGGCTGATATCATTCACCGTTCTGGTCTACCCGCAGGCGTGTTTAATCTTGTAAATGGTCGTGGCTCTGAAATCGGTCCGGTTATGATTGACCATCCGAAAGTTGCGGCTGTTTCCTTTACCGGATCCGTTCAAACAGGTCGTTCTGTTGCACAAGCCTGCGCCAAAAATCTGAAAAAAGTTCAGTTGGAAATGGGTGGTAAAAACCCGATGCTTGTTCTGGATGATGCCGATCTTGATGTCGCCGTCGGCGCGTGTCTGAACGGGGCGTTTTTCTCAACCGGGCAGCGTTGCACAGCGTCCAGCCGATTGATCGTGACAGAAGGTATTTATGATGATTTCGTCGCGGCGCTGAGCAAGGCTGTCAGTGGTTTGAAAGTCGGTGATGCCCGTGATAGTGCCACACAAATCGGCCCGGTCATTGATGAACGCCAATTGGCAAAAGACCTTGAATATGTCGAAATTGCCAAGGCAGAAGGTGCAAAACTGGCGTGTGGTGGTGAAAAGATTGATGGCAAAGGGCATTTCATGGCCCCTGCATTGTTTGTCGATACCACCAATGACATGCGCATCAACCGCGAAGAAGTTTTTGGTCCGGTTGCAACCGTGATCAAGGCCAAAGATTATGATGAGGCACTGTCAATCGCCAACGATACGGAATTCGGTCTGTCCGCCGGAATTTGTACAACATCCTTGAAATATGCCACCGATTTTAAGGCACGTTCCAAGGCAGGCATGGTGATGGTCAATTTGCCGACAGCGGGTGTGGATTATCACGTGCCGTTTGGCGGGACCAAAGGGTCCAGCTATGGTTCGCGTGAACAAGGCCGCTACGCGGTTGAGTTCTACACCACCGTTAAAACGTCTTATACTCAAGCTTAAGGACACATATCATGGGGAAGTCAGAGGATATCATCGTTATCGGCGCAGGGATCGTCGGATTGGCGATTGCGGAAAAACTGGTACACGAAGGTCACTCAGTGACCTTGGTTGAACGTGAAGAGATCGCAGTTGGTGCCTCACGCGGGAACGCTGCGGGATTGGCGTTTTCCGATATTATGCCTTTGGCTTCACCCGGTATTGTTAAAAAAGCAATCAAGTGGTTTTTGGATCCTGTCGGCCCCTTTGCCGTGGTGCCACAGGACCTTCCCTACACAATGGGCTGGTTGTTCCGTTTCTTAAAAGCAGCACGCCCCGGACAATTTAAACGCAGTATAGATGTACAGGCCGCATTGATGCATTTGGGCAAGGATAGTTTTGCCTTGATGCTGGATCGTTGTGGCCTGTCATCTATGGTGCGCACAAACGGTGCGCTGCATCTGTATGAAAATAAATCGGCCTATCAGAATGATCTGAAAAACTGGGAATTCAGAAAGCAGCATAATATTGCTTTTGAATGCTATGAAGATGCGGCCTTGCATCAATTCCAACCCGGTCTTGCACCGTCCTTTGTTGCAGGGATTTTTGCGTCAACTTGGCAATCGGTATCTGATCCACATGATTTTTGTCTCGCCCTTCATCGGGTGCTGAGTGAGAAAGGCCTGAAAACGGTTTATGGTGAGGTGCGATCCGTTGCAAAAGGTAATGTAACGATGGCCAACGGGGATCGTTTGGAAGCTGGTAAAATTGTGATTGCAGCTGGCCCGTGGTCTGCGCAACTCAGTGGTCAACTGGGTGATCCTGTGCCGTTGATCGGGGAGCGTGGTTATAATACGACACTGCCCAAAGATGCATGGTCCGATCTGGATCACACCTTGGTCTTTAGTGAGCATGGCTTTGTTGTTGTGCCGCTGGAAAACGGTGTACGTGTCGGCGGGGCATCTGAAATTGCAAAATTGGGGCGGGACCCCAATTATAAACGATCTAAAACCATGTTGGCGAAAGCGAAAAAACTATTGCCAGCCTTAAAACCGCAAGACGGGGAAGAATGGATGGGCGCTCGTCCTGCGATCCCCGATACCTTGCCTGTGATCGGTCATTCATCGGCAAGTGATGATATTATTTATGCTTTCGGGCATGGGCATTTGGGGCTGACCCAATCCAGTGCAACGGCCCAACTTGTCTGGGAACTGATCAATAATAAGAAAACGTCCATTGATATAACGGCGCTACGTGCGAACCGTTTTTAAATAAGGAATAAAAAGAAATGGCAAAACATACTTTCTTCTGTATCGACGGTCATACCTGTGGCAATCCGGTTCGTCTGGTGGCTGGTGGTGGTCCTGACTTACAAGGGGCCACAATGCTGGAAAAACGGGCACATTTCTTGGCGGAATATGACTGGATCCGTACCGGATTGATGTTTGAACCACGCGGGCACGACATGATGTCCGGTTCGATCTTGTATCCACCGACCCGTGAAGATTGCGATGTTGCTGTTCTGTATATTGAAACATCAGGCTGTTTACCCATGTGTGGGCATGGCACCATCGGGACGGTGACGATGGCGATTGAAAACGGCCTTGTAAAACCGAAAACACCGGGTGTTTTAAATCTGGATACCCCGGCGGGCAAGGTGGTTGCTGAATATAAACAAGTGGGCGAATATGTGGAAGAAGTCCGCCTGACGAATGTTCCCTCTTTCCTTTATAAACAAGGCTTAAGCGCAGAAATTGACGGGCTGGGCGATATCTTTGTGGATGTGGCTTATGGTGGAAACTTCTATGCCATTGTCGATGCACAAAGCAATTTTCAGGATATGGCGGATTTTACGGCAGGTGAACTGGTCGGGTTTAGCCCCAAACTGCGTGCTGCCCTAAATGAGAAGTACGAATTTATCCATCCTGAAAAACCGGAAATTCAAGGCTTGAGCCATATCCTGTGGACAGGCAACACAACCCAGTCGGAAGCCACGGCACGCAACGCTGTCTTTTATGGCGATAAAGCGATTGATCGTTCCCCTTGCGGGACGGGCACATCCTCGCGCATGGCACAATGGGCGGCACTGGGTAAATTGAATGTGGGTGACGATTTTATCCACGAAAGCATTATCGGGTCCTTGTTTAAAGGCCGTGTCGAAGGGGCCACAAAAGTTGGGGATTATGAGGCGATTATCCCGTCAATTGCAGGCTGGGCACGTATGACAGGCACGAACACGATCTATATTGATGATCGGGACCCTTATGCACATGGATTTGTGGTGAAATAAGATGCGGTCAAATAAAATCATTCATATCGTTGGCTGTCATGCCGAGGGTGAAGTTGGCGATGTTATCGTCGGTGGTGTTGCCCCGCCGCCGGGCGATACCCTGTGGGAACAATCACGTTTTATTGCCAAGGATGAAACCTTGCGTAATTTTGTGTTGAACGAGCCACGTGGCGGGGTTTTTCGCCATGTCAACCTGTTGGTGCCGCCCAAGAACCCCAAGGCCCAAATGGGCTGGATCATTATGGAACCCGAAGATACACCGCCGATGTCCGGGTCTAATTCTATCTGTGTGTCCACGGTTTTGTTGGAAACAGGTATTTTGCCGATGGTGGAGCCGGAAACCAAAATGACGTTGGAAGCCCCCGGTGGTTTGGTTGAAGTCACCGCAAGCTGCAAAGACGGTAAGGTCGAAAAAGTAACGGTTCAAAACGTTCCTTCCTTTGCAGATAAACTGGATGCCACGCTGGAAGTTGCCGGACTGGGAACGATTACGGTGGATACGGCCTTTGGCGGGGACAGTTTTGTTATGGCGAGCGCCCAGGAACTGGGATTTGCCATCACTCCGGATGAAGCTCGCGATTTAGCGGAAATCGGAATTAAGATCACCAATGCAGCGAATGAACAATTGGGTTTCTATCATCCGACAAACCCGGATTGGACGCATTGTTCCTTCTGTCAAATCCATGCCCCGATGATTGAGGAAGACGGAATTAAATCTGTAAAAAATACTGTTGTGATCCAACCCGGTAAGTTGGATCGTTCCCCAACCGGAACCGGGGTGTCGGCCCGTATGGCGGTGTTACATGCGCGCGGTTTGATGGAAGTTGGTGAACGTTATATTGCGCGTTCGGTTATTAATTCACGTTTTGACGGACGGATCGTGAAAACGACCAAGGTTGGGGAAAAAGAAGCGATTGTCCCTGAATTATCAGGTCGTGGCTGGATTACGGGCACATATCAACACATGCTGGACCCTACGGACCCTTGGCCCGGTGGCTACCGTATCGGTGACACGTGGCCCATGTTGAAAGGTAAATAAGAAAATGAGCACGATCCCTTTTTTACAGGCAAGTGATGTCGAACATAATTTAAGCTGGATGGATGTCAGCGATGCCATGATCAATGGGCATAAACAGCATGAACGTGCCGATATTGATGATATCCTGTTTAAACATGGGGATGATGCCATGTTGAACCGTGCAGCATGGATCAAGGGGGCTGGCATTGGTGTTAAAACAGCAACAATTTTCCCTGAAAACCTGAAACGAAATCCGGTTCTGCCCAGTATTCATGCGGTGTTTAGTCTGTTTGACGATCAAACCGGTGTCCCAACCGCTTTGATTGACGGAACATTGGTGACAAAATGGAAAACCGCAGGGGATTCCATTTTGGGGGCGCGCCTATTGGCCCGTAAGGATAGCAAGGTTTTAACCGTGGTTGGGGCGGGCGCGGTTGCGGCGTCCTTGATTGATGCCTATCGCGAAGTCTTTCCCGGATTGGAAAAAATTCAGTTGTGGAACCGTACCTTTGAAAAAGCCCAAAAACTGGCGGCTGAAAAGGATGTCATCGCGGTTGAGAATTTGCCCGAAGCGATAGGGGATTCAGATATTGTATCCAGTGCGACCATGACGATTGAACCATTTTTGAACGGGGATTGGTTTAAACCGGGCACCCATGTGGATTTGATTGGTGCCTATCGCCCTGATATGCGTGAAGCACAGGATAACCTATTAACGAAATCCCGCTTGTTCGTCGATGCCCGTGAAACCACAATCCATGATATTGGGGAATTGCGTATTCCCCTTGAACGCGGTGTCATTGGTGAAAACGATGTCATTGCTGATTTTTATGATCTGTGTAATGGCGCAGCGAGTCGTACATCAGATGATGAAATTACCTTGTTTAAAAATGGTGGCGGGGCGCATCTGGATTTGATGACCGCGCTTTACATCCAAAAAACGGCGAAAGGGTAAACGATGCATTATCCCAGCATATTTAATGATGCCATTGGCCCTGTTATGCGTGGGGCGTCAAGTTCTCATGTTGCCGCGGCCCATCGGATTGGTGCCCTGGCCCGTGATTATATGAAGGGCGATTTTCATACAGTCCTCATTGAATATGACCCAAATGGATCGTTGGAACCAACCCACGAAAGTCAAGGTTCCGACATGGGATTGTTTACCGCCTTGATGGGGTGGGATGTCACCGACGAACGCATGACAGAAGCCGGACGATATCTGAAAGAAAGCGGATGTTCGGTTGAAATTCGTATTACCGATTATGAGGCGATACACGAAAATACCTATAAACTGACCTTGGAAAGTGATGTGGACAAAGTCTGCATGATCGCCATTTCCACAGGTGGTGGCATGATCGAAGTGATTGAGATCAACGGCATCAAGCTTTCTATGTTTGGGGATTATCACGAGACCCTGATTTTCAGCGAAGATGAAACTCTGGTTGATAGGCAGGATGCCGATTATGTCTTGAAACGCCAAGGGGTGATCCAAGTCAAAGGGCAGGGTTTTGTTACGGTTCCTGAGGGAATTGAGGTGCGCACGATGGCACCCGTTTTGCCTATTGGGGCACGCAAAACCATGAAGGTTCCCTTTGTTGATACAACATCCATGCTGGCCTTTAATTCGGATAAGAATCTCAGCTTGTGGGAACTGGCACTGAAATATGAAAGTGCGCGCGGCAATATCAGTGAAGAGATCGTGTTTGAAAAAATGCGCGACATTGTTCGTATCCTTGATCATTCCATCGATCAGGGGATCAAGGGCACGACCTATGAAGACCGGATTTATCCGGCACAAGCTCCAAAATACAAAGAAAAAAACGGGGCGAACAACTTCCTGAACCTTGGTTTGCATAATGATGTCATTCTGGCGGTGACGGCCTTGATGGATGTGAAAAGTTCGATGGGGGTGATTGTTGCCGCGCCGACTGCCGGGTCGTGTGGAACTTTACCGGGGACATGTCTTGGTGTTGCTAATGCGCTGAATATGGACGAAGACCAAAAGGTCAAGGCCATGTTGGCCGCAGGATTGATTGGGGTTTTTATCGCCCATATGGCAACGTTTTCGGCAGAAATTGGCGGTTGTCAGGCGGAAACCGGGTCCGGATCCGGCATGGCGGCGGCAGCTCTTGTCACCTTGTTTGACGGCACGTTGGATCAGTCTATCGGGGCGGCGTCAATGGCGTTGCAAAATACGTTCGGTCTGGTCTGTGATCCGGTGGCAAACCGGGTGGAAGCCCCATGTCTGGGTAAAAATGTTTTGATGGCTGGTAATGCCTTGTCAGCCGCCAATATGGCCTTGGCCGGGTTTGATCCGTTAATTCCATTGGATGAAGTCATCATTGCCATGCATCAGGTTGGACAATCCATACCGTGTGAATTGCGCTGTACCGGCAAGGGTGGTTTGGCGATGACCCCAACCGGGCAAAAGATTTTTAAACAAATGAACAACTAAGGAACGGGCGTTTCTTTCCGACATTTAAATCGGGAAGGAACCAACCGCACCATGATTTTTATGGAAGGCACGCGAACATGCGCAGTGTCAATGGATCCGCTTTGCCTGAAACAAGGTAAGAAGTCGTAGTGAGGAATAGGTTATGCAAACGGGTGTTGGTTTTTTCACTTTATCAAAAAAAATCCCCAGTCTGGTGATTGGGGCAGCGTTGCTGAGCACATTGGCAATTGGTATTTCATCGGTTTTAAGCGGTAGTTCCATTTTGGAAGAGGCTTCGAAAACCCGGCTGGAGGCTCTCACAGCCTCGCGTGCCACACAGATTAACGAGATCTTCCAACGCCTGAAAACGGACCTGAATCTGTTGGGCCAGACTCCCTCGACCATTAAGGGGGTGGTGAGCTTCACAATGGGGTTCGGGTCATCCGGTCGATCCGGCTTGCGCAAAAAATATATCAAAAATAACCCCAGTCCAGAGGATCGCAAGGCATACGACGGCGAAGACGATTTTTCCTTTTATGGGCAACAGCATAAACAAAACCACCCTTATTTCCGTTCTTTAATTGAAAGCTACGGCTACCCGGAATTGATGTTGTTTGATTTAAAAGGCAACATGATTTATTCGGTGAACAAGCGTGATGATTTTGCCTCGAAAATTATTAAAAAGGATGAACCTGACAGTCCGTTGAAGACTTTGGTGCAAACCTTGATTGACGAGAAAAAAACAGACCTTGTTCTAGCAGCCGATTATTTTTCTTATCCCTCCTTGGCAGGGCAAAAAGCAGCCTTTGCCGGGCGGGGCATTTTTGCGCAGGACGGCAACCTCGAAGGGGTTATTGTTTTGCAAGTACCTGATAGCGGAATCAACGCGATTTTAGGCAATCGTTCGGGGCTTGGTGATACCGGGCGTATGATGTTGGTCGGCAATGATGGTCTGTTGCGCGGAACAAGCGCAGGATCGGGCACAAGCAAGCAGGATTTACCTGTTCTTTCCGCTGCCAAATCTCAAAAATTTGCAACCGATGTTTCAGTATCAGAAGACGGGCGAAAAACATTGTACGCGGCGCAAACGGTTTCTTTCTTCGATAAGGTCTGGTTTGTGTTAAGCGAGCAGGAAATGGATGAAATCCTGAAACCAGCCCATGATTTGAGCAATCGAATTTTAATCACGTCGGCGGCGTTGTTTGTCTTGATTGGGGCAGTGGGGATGTATGCCAGCCGCTCCATCGTTTCGCCTTTGCAGAAAATTACGCAGGCGATGATGAATATTGCCAATGGTGATCTGGAACAGGAAACGCCTGCGTTGTCGCGCAGTGATGAAATCGGCAGCATGGCTCATGCGGTCGAGGTCTTTAAAAATAACGAGAAAGAAGCGGTCCATCTACGACAGTCTCAGGAGGCTGAACGTATCCGTAGTGAAGCCGATAAAATGCAGGCGATGTTGGAAATTGCCGACGGGCTGGAACAACGAACCGGCGAAGCGATTCAGCAAATGAATACGGTGATTGAGATGTTGAAAGCCAATTCTTCGGAAATGGCACAGACCTCTCAGGCCACACGCACAAAAGCGCAGGATGTGCAAAACTTTGCACAAACCACTTCTTTAAACGTTTCAACCGTTGCCTCTGCAACGCAACAGCTCAAAGAATCCTCGTTGGAAATCGCACACGAAATGGATAAGGCCACCCATACAACCAAGGACGCGAGCGAGGCGGTTAGTGGAGCGATGCATGTTGTGCAAGGTCTATCCCAATCGGTTGAAAGTATTGGCGATATTGTCGAGCTTATTCAAAATATTGCAGAACAGACCAATTTATTATCGCTGAACGCCACGATAGAAGCTGCCCGTGCAGGCGAAGCCGGGAAAGGATTTTCGGTTGTGGCTTCTGAAGTCAAAGGACTTGCTATGCAGACCGCAAATGCAACGGAAGGCGTGAGCGAGAAAATCGCCCAGATCAACAGCGAAACCGAACTGGTCATCAAAGCTTTGAAAAAGATTTCCGACAAGGTTTTCGAAGTTCAAAATGCCTCGGTCGGGATTGCTTCTGCAACCGAAGAACAAAACACATCGATCGACGATATTAATCAAAGTGTCGGCGAAGCCTCCAACGGCACCCAGCATATTTCCGATTATATGGAAGATTTAACGCAACATTCTGAAGAAACGAATGCTTCGGTCGAAAATATGCATACGGCAATCGGCGAACTTGCCCATTCCTTCACCGTCCTAGGCGACGAAATCGATGCCTTCGTCGGTAGCATTCGCAATACTTCGAATAAGGGGTGAGGGCTTTCCTAATTTTAACCTAAACTTTCAGCGGGGATATTTCTTCTCGCTGAAAATTTTATTTCTAAATGGAATAAGAGGATAAAGTTGGACAGTTTTTTTGTTCTCCTTTTATTCACATATTAAAAACCCGCTAACTCATTGAATTAGCGGGTTAAAATTCTGGTGCCCCCACACGGACTCGAACCGCGGACCTACTGATTACAAATCAGTTGCTCTACCAACTGAGCTATAGAGGCATAAGATATGTGTGCTTATTCTTTTGGAGAGTGGAATGGTGCCCCCACACGGACTCGAACCGCGGACCTACTGATTACAAATCAGTTGCTCTACCAACTGAGCTATAGAGGCATATTCCAGATGCTCTCTCCTTGAGAGCGGGCGGAACTTAACTCAGCCCTTTACGTTATGCAAGAAAGATTTTTCACTTTTTGACATTTTTTTTTAACCTTCCTTTTGACGGGCGATTTCATAGAGGGAAACTGCCGTTGCGTTGGACAGGTTCAGGCTTTCAACGGCTTGGGAAATCGGGATTTTTGCAAGGAAATCACATTTTTCGCGTGTCAGCCGGCGCAAGCCCGTTCCTTCCGACCCCATAACAAGAACGGTTTTGCCTTTTAAATCGATTTTTGACAGTGTGGTTTCGGCATATCCATCCAGACCGACGGACCAGAACCCTTCTTCTTTTAATTGATCAAGGCTGCGCGATAAATTGGTTACGCGGATGAATGGAAGACGTTCCAGAGCTCCGCAAGCCGCTTTGGCCATTGCGGCGGTGACTTCCGGTGCGTTTTTATCGGGGATGATAACGCCCTGTGCGCCAAAAGCGGCGGCAGAACGCAAAATCGCCCCGATGTTTTGCGGATCGGTGGCCTGATCCAAGGCAACGATGACGGCGCTGTCGCGTTCAGCCAAGTCCGGCAGGATGTCTTCTAATGTGGTGCGGGGCAGGGGATCAAGCTGCAGAGCGATCCCTTGATGAACCCCGGATACGATAAGGTCTTCAATTTCCTGACGTGTAAGAATTTCGGTTTCTGGTCGTTTGCGTTCTGTGGCGGCGAGGGCGGTGCGTAATTCTTCCCCATGCGCTTTTAAGAAGTCGTCACTGGCAACCAGTCGCAAGCAATTGCGTTTCGGGTTGGACAGGGCTGCAATAACGGCATGACGACCATATAGCCACGGCGGGCCTTTTTGCGTTGGGGCCGATCCGCGCTCAGAGGTATGTCTTGCGATTCCATCCGCATTTTTTCCTTTGGCGAAGTTTTTGCGTTTCGCAGGCGTTGTGCGACTTTTCTTTTGTTTGCTCATTGACCCATACCAAGAACTGAAAACTGTAAAATTGATACGCGTTGCGTTGCTGAAAGGAAACAATTTTATTTTTTCGGCATTTCTTTCCCTTTTGGCGTTGACAGGGGGGATATTTTTCCATATTCCCTCCCTCACGCATCATGCTGATTGATGGTCTCTTCCTATGGAGGGATGCCTGAGCGGCTAAAAGGGGCGGACTGTAAATCCGCTGGCTACGCCTACGTTGGTTCGAATCCAACTCCCTCCACCACCGCTAAGGGACTGTTAAAAGGCCTGGGGCACCATATTGCAAGAGACCGCGCGGAAAAATTGCGATCAGGGCGGGTGTAGCTCAATGGTAGAGCAGAAGCCTTCCAAGCTTACGACGAGGGTTCGATTCCCTTCACCCGCTCCAAATTTTCTTTCGTGGTCGTTTTTGTGTTTGCTAGTTACTTAGATTCAAGGACAGAAAATGGCTAAGGCAAAGTTTGAACGTAATAAACCGCACTGTAACATTGGTACCGTAGGCCACGTTGACCACGGTAAAACGACATTGACAGCTGCGATCACCAAAGTATTGGCGGAAGCTGGCGGCGCAGAATTTTCTGATTACGCTGACATCGACAAAGCGCCGGAAGAAAAAGCACGTGGCATCACGATTTCTACGGCACACGTAGAATATGAAACAGAAGCTCGTCACTATGCACACGTAGATTGCCCGGGCCACGCCGACTACGTTAAAAACATGATCACAGGTGCTGCTCAAATGGACGGCGCGATCCTGGTTGTTAACGCAGCTGACGGCCCGATGCCGCAAACACGTGAGCACATCCTGTTGGCGCGCCAAGTAGGTGTTCCGGCTCTGGTTGTTTACATGAACAAAGTTGACCAGGTTGACGACGAAGAGTTGCTTGAACTGGTTGAAATGGAAATCCGTGAGTTGTTGTCTTCTTACGAATTCCCGGGCGACGACATTCCGGTAATCGCCGGTTCTGCTCTGGCAGCACTGGAAGGCCGTGACGACAACATCGGTAAAGAATCCATCCTGAAGCTGATGGCTGCTGTTGACGAATACATCCCGCAGCCGGAACGTGCGAAAGACCTGCCGTTCCTGATGCCGATCGAGGACGTGTTCTCTATCTCCGGTCGTGGTACAGTTGTAACAGGCCGTGTAGAGCGTGGCGTGATCAACGTGAACGACGAGATCGAAATCGTTGGTATCCGTGACACCACGAAAACGACTTGTACAGGTGTTGAAATGTTCCGCAAACTGCTGGATAGCGGTGAAGCAGGTGACAACATCGGTGCACTGTTGCGTGGTACGAAGCGTGACGACGTTGAGCGTGGTCAGGTTCTGGCGAAGCCGGGTTCTATCAAGCCGCACAAAAAGTTCAAAGGCGAAGCTTACATTCTTACCAAAGAAGAAGGTGGCCGTCACACGCCGTTCTTCGCGAACTACCGTCCGCAGTTCTACTTCCGTACAACAGACGTGACTGGTTCCATCACTTTGCCGGAAGGCACCGAGATGGTCATGCCGGGTGATAACGTTGAGTTCGAAATCGACCTGCTGACACCGATCGCAATGGACGAAGGTCTGCGTTTTGCGATCCGTGAAGGTGGTCGTACAGTCGGCGCGGGCGTTGTGTCTACGATCCTCGACTAATCGACCTCTTACAAGGTTTGAAGAAGGGCCTCCTGCAATATGCAGGGGGCCTTTTTTTATGGCTATTGATTATAAAGCAAGCGGGAGGCATGATGAGACAGGAATTAAGAGAGAAACTTATCAATACCTGCGTTGATAAAATTGCTCAGAAAGGGCCGAATGTCGGTGTTTCTTTTTATGCTTTTTTTGCCAATAAAATGATGACCCTGAAGCGTTGATGGAAGTGGCAACTTGGTGGATAGAAACCCATCACTTAAATCATTTTGAAAAGGCGCAAAAAATTAAAAGAATGATAGAGCAGGGACTTTAAGCAAGGTGTTCTGAAATGAAAATTTTTGCAGTCTTAAGAAATCTTATGGCACTTGTTGGCGTGGTCGGTGTGCTTGTCGTTCTGGCAGGCATATATAAGTTTAACATCGTTGGCGATGACGTTGTTATTTTGGAAGAACAGAACGGACAGGCGGGCATTTTGTTTTCCCAAGCCGCAGGAAAATGGTTTGACCATATCGGAATTTGCCATACCTGTACGCCTGAAAATGGGTTTGGCACGGACGGCTCGTTGGTTTTGGATGACGGGACGATTGTCTGGAAAGAGCTTCGTTTGAAAATTCTAAACAAAATGGGTGAAGCGCCCTCATTAAAGGAACTGCAACAATTTTTCGATACGACATATGCGACGAAAAAAGAGGGCTTCCAGACACAAGTTTTTTTCACAGATGCAGCCTATGAAATTTATGTCCCTGTTGATCAAGAAACGGTAAATCGGGATTTGATGAATCCGACCAGTGCGTTAATGATCAAGTATGATGTCACTGAAATGCCCTATGATCAAAACGCGCAACAGCATATTGTTAATCATGCAGAAAGGTTAGCCCGTCGCTTTGCCATGCAAACCGAAATTTTTCAACAGGACGGTTATGATTTAAAGCTGGATTATGAAGACAAACCTGCTGATCGCATTTTTGTTTATTCGTTCAAGCATTATGGTGATGCGGAAGGGAAATATTCTATAAGGGTCAGGGTTAAAGACAATGGCCTTGTTGTGATCGAATAATTATCGGAACCTATCAAGGGTGTTGGAGTTGAATGACCTTGTAAATTTGTTTATTTATCTCTGCTGGTCATAAAAGGGGAGCTGTTATCAGTGTGGGTTGCTCTTCCTGCATTGTTTGCTTGTTGTCCCTATTTCTTTTTATGTCCACGCAAAAAGGTTTCGGCGGATGCGTTCTTTGTTCGTAATACGTTAATTGCCATGACATCTTCATTATCTGTTTATGTCGTTTTATTTCTTTAAAATTCGATTGATTTGACGTGAAGCCCTCAGCTTTGGGATCACATGAACGGTTTTTATCTATAATGGCATGGCTTGAAATGGTTCAATAATTCCGGCATGCAGAGATAACCATTTATGATAGACATAAAAAAGTTTTAAAAATCGACTTTTAGGGCTTGCAAGGGGGCAGGGCAGGTTATATAACGAGGCCCGCTTCAAGTTCTTGACGGTCTTGAAAGCGATTGAGTAATCCCGAATGGGACACTGTAGGAGTGTAGCTCAGTTGGTAGAGCATCGGTCTCCAAAACCGAGTGCCGGGGGTTCGAGTCCCTCCACTCCTGCCATTTTATTGAGACGTATCCGTCACCACTTTTATATTAAGGATTGGTAGCATGGCGAAGTCAGGACCGGCGAAATTTGCCCAAGAAGTTCGTCAGGAAGCAAAGAAGATTACATGGCCGACCCGCAAAGAAACATTCGTTTCGACGGGCATGGTTTTTGTTATGGTTTTCTTGGCTGCGATTTTCTTTTTTCTTGTCGATCAGATTTTGTCTGCGGCCGTGAAAGCCATCTTTAACTGAGGTAAGACCTATGGCACAAGCACGTTGGTACGTTATCCACGCCTATTCCGGCTTTGAAAACAAGGTGGCACAATCCATCCTTGAACAAGCTGAGAAAAAAGGCCTGAGCGAATTTTTCGAACAAGTCATCGTTCCGACCGAAGAGGTCGTTGAAATGCGTCGCGGTAGCAAAGTGAATGCAAAGCGCAAATTTTTCCCGGGCTATGTTCTGGCGAAAATGCAGCTGACCGACGAAACATGGAACATGGTGAAGAACACTGCAAAGGTAACGGATTTTCTTGGCGCACAGGGAAAACCCGCACCGATCACCGAAGAAGAGGCTAATCGCATTCTTCATCAGGTGGAAGAAGGTGTTGATCGTCCGCGCCCCAGCGTCTCTTTCGAGATTGGCGAGGAAGTTCGCGTCACAGATGGTCCGTTTGCATCGTTTAACGGTCTGGTTGAGGACGTTGATGAAGAAAAAGCCCGCTTGAAAGTGTCTGTTTCCATCTTTGGGCGTTCGACCCCGGTGGAACTGGAATACAATCAGGTGGAAAAAGCTTAAGAAATTTAGAGTTTTTGACTCGACAAGTTTGCGCAGCGTCTGTATAAGGCGCTGCGTTTTGCTTCCAAATGTGAAGCAAATCATTGTGTGGGAGGTCCGTCATAGCCCGACCACGCACCCAGTAACGATATAAACTGAGGTCTATTATGGCTAAAAAAGTTGCAGGCTACATTAAGCTGCAAATCGCTGCCGGCCAGGCAAACCCGTCCCCGCCCGTGGGTCCGGCTTTGGGTCAGGCAGGTCTGAACATTATGGAATTCTGTAAGGCGTTCAACGCTGCAACACAAAAAATGGAACCGGGTACACCGATTCCGGTTGTGATTACAGCTTACCAAGACCGTACTTTCACATTCGAAACCAAACTTCCGCCGGCATCTTTCTATATTTTGAAAAAGCTGGGCCTGAAGAAAGGTTCTCAAACTCCGGGTCAAGGCTTTATCGCGAAAATTACACACGCGCAATTGGCTGAAATCGCGGAAGAGAAAATCAAAGACATGAACTGTTCAACCATCGAAGCCGCTGTTCAGCAGCTTGCTGGTTCTGCACGTTCCATGGGCGTAGAGGTAGTGGAGTAGGACGATGGCAAAAACTGGTAAACGTCTCAAAGCTGCCTACGAAGGCGTAGATGTACTGAAACAGTACGGCGTAGCTGAAGCTGTTAAGCTCGTTAAAGATGGTGCAAAAGCCAAATTTGACGAAACAATCGAAATCGCAGTAAACCTCGGTGTTGACCCGCGTCACGCTGACCAAATGGTTCGCGGCGTTGTTGGTTTGCCGCACGGTACAGGTAAAACTATGCGCGTTGCTGTTTTCGCACGGGATGCGAAAGCCGAAGAAGCAACGGCTGCTGGTGCAGACCTGGTTGGTGCGGAAGACCTGATGGAAAAAATCCAAAACGGCGAAATGAACTTCGACCGTGTGATTGCAACGCCGGATATGATGGCTGTTGTGGGTCGCTTGGGTAAAGTTCTTGGTCCGCGCGGTTTGATGCCGAACCCGAAACTGGGTACGGTTACACCGAACGTTGCTGACGCTGTTAAAGCGGCAAAAGCTGGTGAAGTACAGTTCCGCGTTGAAAAAGCCGGTATCGTACATGCCGGTATCGGCAAGGCTTCTTTCTCTGAAGAGCAAATTGCAGAGAACGTAAAAGCTTTTGTTGATGCGATTAACAAAGCCAAGCCGTCTGGTGCAAAAGGCACTTATTTGAAGGGCGCTGCGATTAGCTCTACAATGGGTGTTGGCGTTAAGCTTGACATTGCTGCTCTGGTCGGCTAAAAGCCGCCTCAGCAAAAAGAGATTCTTCCGTCCTTTCTTTGAAAGGGCGGAAGTTGATCGAAAGGTGAAAGACCTTTCGTGACTGTCCAAGACTGAAGGTGCGGGCTTTACCCGTTTAAAAACCGCCTTCATAGACAGAAGTAAAGATTAGGATGTACGCCTTATCGGGCGCGCCTCTCTTGAACTGACCTTCTGTGACAATTTGAGACAGTGGAACCGGGTAAGGGAAATTTTTCCTTTGCTCTTTGTCCATCGGACTTATGTCTGTCTTTCGCGGGCATTCGTCCTAAGTATCGGAGACGATCAGTGAACCGTACCGAGAAAGAAGAACTCGTAGCAGAAATGCGCGAAGTGTTCGCAAACAGCTCTACCGTCGTTGTTTCCCACTACAGTGGTTTGACAGTGGCACAAATGGAAGAGTTGCGCGGCAAAATGCGCGAAGCTGGTGCTGGTTTCAAGGTAACGAAAAACCGTCTGACACGTCTCGCTCTTGCTGACAGCAAGTTTGCAGGTCTTAGCGACCTGATGACCGGTCCGACTGCGATTGCGTATTCGGAAGATCCGGTTGCTGCTGCTAAGGCGACCATGGAATTTGCCAAGAAGAATGAAAAACTCATTGTTCTGGGCGGTAGCATGGATGAAAACCTGCTCGATCAGGCTGGTGTGAAAGCTTTGGCTTCCATGCCGTCTCTGGACGAGCTGCGCGGCAAACTTGTTGGCCTGCTTCAAGCTCCGGCTCAGAAGTTGGCTGCTGTTACTCAAGCACCGGCTGGCCAATTGGCTCGCGTATTCGGCGCTTACGGCTCGAGCGACGCGTAAGTCTTACGTGTTTTGATTTTTATTTTTACAGAACTAAAGTTCTAGGAGTTTATGAACAATGGCTGACCTCGATAAGTTGGTTGAAGACCTCTCTGCATTGACTGTTATGGAAGCTGCTGAGCTGTCCAAACTGTTGGAAGAAAAATGGGGCGTATCTGCTGCTGCTCCGGTTGCTGTAGCTGCTGCTGCTGGCCCGGCTGCTGAAGCTGCTGAAGAAAAAACTGACTTCGACGTAATCCTGGCGTCTGCTGGCGACAAGAAAATCAACGTCATTAAAGAAGTACGCGCTATCACAGGTCTCGGCCTGAAAGAAGCTAAAGAGCTCGTTGAAGGTGCTCCGAAGCCGGTTAAAGAAGGCGTAGGCAAAGACGAAGCTGAAGAGCTGAAAAAGAAATTGGAAGAAGCTGGCGCTACTGTCGAGCTGAAGTAACTTCTAAAAAGCTTTTTGCTTTAGATTTTGAGAAAAGCGGTCTCTATTTGAGGCCGCTTTTTCTTTTGTTAATTTCTTGGTAGAAGATAGAATTCTTCTAAGTTTGGTGCTTGTTTATTTAAAGTTATTCCTCTAAAAAGATTGCGTTCACAGTATTACCGAATAGAGGAAAAGATAAAATGTTAGCTGCAGATCACAGAAAAGTTGCACAATGGCACCTGCGTCAAGCCGAGCTTCACGAAGCATCTGGCGAATACAAATGCGGTTGCCCGATGGGTTCCGAGAATGCACGTATCATCAAGATCGTTGAATCCGGCAAGATCGATGAAGAGAACGAATGTTCTTTGCTTGATAAATAAGCTTTATAGCTTACAAAAAGATTTGTAAAACGGCCCTTTATCGGGGCCGTTTTTTATGTTGCAGATATTAAGGGGGGATACCTGAATTGAGTATATTTATTTTTGCAAATAATAATGTTTAAAGTAAATTAAAAGACTTCCAATATTTATATCCTTTTTGCTGTCAAAAGAATTTTCTAAGGATGGGTCTCGCAAAAATATTTTTCTTCTTATTTCTGAGATTTCAGTTTCTAATTCT
This sequence comes from Terasakiella sp., assembly GCA_965230775.1. Lineage (GTDB taxonomy): Bacteria > Pseudomonadota > Alphaproteobacteria > Rhodospirillales > Terasakiellaceae > Terasakiella. The sequence goes on along the minus strand of CBDDLQ010000006.1, from coordinate 997,859 downwards.
TCCAAAGTTTTTATACCTCCTGCATCAGGGATTTTCGGATGTGGGATGCTTAAAAGGGCGTGAATTTGCTCTTGTTGATGTCTGCCTATGATGACAGCTGTTGCGTAAACGGCACATTCGCCTAAAAGAAGAATTTCAGCATAGTGGCTGGGAGCGTTTTCTAGCAATTCAGCAGGAATAGCGACCCGTTTTTTATCTTTTAGTCTGCTCGGGTGTGCGAGCAATGAGTTTCGTAATGTTTGTAGGCCGGACCATCTGTTGATGCGGTCTACTGCAATTTGTGCGATTTCTACACTTTGGTTTTGAGCGTCATTTTGTCTTGCGATTTGTCTTAAGCGTTTCCATTCCTCTAGAAATGTACAAGTCATAATTATTATGTGATTTGATGTTCCCCATTTTTGATCCTCATCTGCTGGGTAGCGTTTGAATACTCGCAAGGAATTCTCCAGCTGGTTTTTTATTGCAGATAGGGCCAGTAAACATTTCTGAAAATCAGTTAAGGGCATTGCTAGTGGTCCTAAGATATGAGAGAGAGTAAAATGAAAATTACGGAAGACCTTAATTTATCATGGAGAAATTTATTTGCGACTACTTGAGACTACTTGATATGTATGAGTTTGCTCTCCAATTTTGTAAAGCTGTAGAGAGGAGGAAGTTCTGTGAGGAGATATTCTGAACTGTTTTAGGATGACTTTTTCCTTTACATTTTTTCTGTAGCTTATATAAACAGCACAACAAATCGCTGGGCTGGATTGGATTGATGTATCCGATCCGGCCCGGCTGTCTTTGTCTGTATCGCAGGTAAAGGCATCCTGTGTTGCCCGCCCGGATAGGCCCCGCCGTGGCCGATAAAGTTGGTAACTGTCAAGGAGCTGTCTCCGTCCTTGGAGGCGATTTGGAACGATGTTGCATTAAGGATTCGGCGACCCGAGGTGCAATTGGTGTCCAACCTGAAAATAACTTGAGGAAAATAATGGCGAATCCGCTAATTAACCGCAAGCGTATCCGTAAGAGCTTCGGTCGTATCCCGACTGTTGCCCCGATGCCGAACCTGATCGAGGTTCAAAAATCTTCCTACGAACATTTCCTGCAAGCCAAAGTAAAGCCGCAAGACCGTATCGATAACGGTTTGGAAGCTGTCTTTAAATCGGTTTTCCCGATTAATGACTTTAGCGAGCGTGGCACGCTGGAATATGTATCTTACGAATTTGAAGAACCCAAATACGACGTTGAAGAATGTCAGCAACGTGGCATGACGTATTCTGCCCCGTTGAAAATGACCTTGCGTCTGGTTGTTTGGGATGTTGACGAAGATACCGGCGCGCGCTCTGTTCGCGATATTAAAGAACAAGATGTTTACATGGGCGATATGCCGTTTATGACATCTAACGGTACATTCGTTGTCAATGGTACGGAACGTGTTATCGTTTCCCAGATGCACCGTTCACCCGGTGTGTTCTTTGACCATGATAAAGGCAAAACGCATTCTTCAGGTAAATACCTGTTTGCGGCACGTATCATTCCTTATCGCGGTTCCTGGTTGGACTTTGAATTTGATGCGAAAGACATTTTGTATGTTCGTATCGACCGTCGCCGTAAGTTGCCTGTTACAACATTGTTGATGGCACTGGATAATGACGAGACAGCCAACAAACGCAATGCCGGTGAAAATGTTGCACTGGAAGACCGTGTTGGTATGTCACCCGAAGATATTCTCAATTTCTTCTACACCACTGTGGAATACACACGTGGTAAAAAAGGTTGGCAGACCACGTTTGATGCGGAACGCTTGAAGGGCGTCAAGCTGCTTCACGATGTTGTGGATGCAAAAACGGGTGAAACCGTTTTGACCGTCGGTAAGAAAGTAACGCCGCGTCAAGCCAAGAAGCTGGCCGAAGCTGGTGTGAAAGACATTCTGGTTTCTAACGAAGAGTTGATCGGCAAGTTCGTTGCCACCGATTTGGTGAACGAGAAAACCGGCGAAATCTTTGTTGAAGCAGGTGGCGAACTGACAGCAGAATTGTTGGACGAGCTGGAATCTGCAGGCGTAACTGAATTGCCGTTGCTGTCTATCGACCATGTGAACGTTGGTCCGTACATGCGCAATACACTGTCTGTTGATAAAAACTCGACACGTGAAGAAGCATTGATCGATATTTACCGCGTTATGCGTCCGGGGGAACCGCCGACCCTTGAGTCTGCAGAAGCCTTGTTCGAAAGCCTGTTCTTCGACCAAGAACGTTATGACTTGTCTGCCGTTGGTCGTGTGAAAATGAACATGCGTCTTGGCTTTGACGACCTGCCCGATACACTGCGCACATTGCGCCGCGAAGACATTCTGGAAGTTCTGCGTATCCTCGTTGAATTGAAAGACGGTCGTGGCGAAATCGACGATATCGACCACTTGGGTAACCGTCGTGTTCGCTCCGTCGGTGAATTGATGGAAAACCAATACCGTATCGGTCTGCTGCGTATGGAACGTGCGATCAAGGAACGTATGGGGTCTGTGGATATTGACACAGTGATGCCGCACGATCTGATCAACGCGAAACCGGCTGCAGCTGCGGTACGTGAATTCTTTGGTTCTTCGCAATTGTCACAATTTATGGACCAAACCAACCCGTTGTCAGAAGTTACGCACAAGCGTCGTCTGTCAGCCTTGGGCCCGGGTGGTCTGACGCGTGAACGTGCGGGCTTTGAAGTTCGTGACGTACACCCGACACACTATGGTCGTATCTGCCCGATTGAGACCCCTGAAGGTCCGAACATTGGTTTGATCAACTCTTTGTCCACTTATGCCCGTGTCAACAAATACGGCTTTATCGAAAGCCCGTATTGTAAAGTTGAAAACGGTCAGGTGACCCATGAAGTGATGTATCTGTCTGCCATGCAGGAAGGTCGTTACACTGTGGCGCAGGCCAATGCGGCTCTGGATGAAAACGGTCGCTTCGTTGATGATCTGGTGTCTTGCCGTCAGGCAGGTGAATATATCATGGCACGTCCTGAAGATATCACCTTGATCGACGTTTCCCCGAAACAGATTGTCTCTGTCGCCGCAGCGATGATCCCGTTCCTGGAAAACGATGACGCCAACCGTGCCTTGATGGGTTCAAACATGCAACGTCAGGCGGTTCCGCTGCTGCAAGCAGATGCACCGTTGGTCGGTACAGGCATGGAAGAAGTCGTTGCGCGCGATTCCGGTGCGGCCATTGTGGCCAAACGTGCCGGTGTGATCGATACCGTCGATGCGACCCGTATCGTGGTTCGCGCCGAAGGTGACGATGCATCGACTGTCGGTGTTGATATCTATACCTTGAAGAAATTTAAACGTTCCAACCAGAACACCTGTATCAACCAACGCCCGCTTGTGAAAGTTGGCGATAAGGTTGACGTCGGTACGGTTCTGGCAGACGGTCCGTCAACAGACCTTGGTGATCTGGCGTTGGGTCGTAACGTGCTTGTGGCCTTCATGCCATGGAACGGTTACAACTTCGAGGATTCCATCCTGATTTCCGAACGTATCGTTCGCGATGACGTCTTCACTTCCATTCACTTGGAAGAATTTGAAGTCATGGCGCGTGATACTAAACTCGGTCAGGAAGAAATTACGCGCGATATCCCGAACGTCGGTGAAGAAGCACTGAAGAACCTTGACGAAGCTGGTATCGTTTATATTGGTGCGGAAGTAAAAGCCGGCGATATTCTCGTTGGTAAAGTGACACCGAAAGGCGAAAGCCCGATGACACCGGAAGAAAAACTTCTGCGTGCCATCTTTGGTGAGAAAGCTTCTGACGTTCGTGACACTTCTTTGCGTATGCCTCCGGGTGCAACAGGTACAGTTGTTGAAGTTCGTGTCTTTAACCGCCGTGGTGTTGAAAAAGACGAACGTGCTTTGGCGATTGAACGTTCTGAAATCGAACGTCTTGCAAAAGACCGTGACGACGAACGTAAAATTCACGAACGGAACTTGGCTGCGCGTATGAAATCGACTGTTGTCGGTCAAATCGCGGTTGCTGGCCCGAATGGTATGGAAACAGGTGTGCCGATTACCGAAGAAATGCTTGATGCATTTAATCCGGGTCAGTTGGTTCACGTTTCTGTTGAAGACGATGCCGTTCAGTCTGACGTTGAATCTTTGAAAAAGCACTTTGACGACGGTATTTCCGCTGTTCAGGAACGTTTTGAAAACAAAGTTGAAAAACTGCAACGTGGTGACGAATTGCCGCCGGGCGTGATGAAGATGGTTAAAGTTTTCGTTGCGATCAAGCGTAAGCTGCAACCGGGTGATAAAATGGCCGGTCGTCACGGGAACAAAGGGGTTATCTCCCGCATCGTTCCTATGGAAGACATGCCGTATTCTGAAGATGGGACTCCGGTCGATGTGGTACTGAACCCGTTGGGTGTACCATCGCGTATGAACGTTGGTCAGATCCTTGAGACGCATTTGGGTTGGGCCGCTGCCGGTTTGGGTCGCCAAATTGGTGAACAACTGGATGCAGCCAAACGTAGCGGTGCTTACGACGGTGTTCGTGAAAAACTGCAATATGCGTACGGTGACGACATCTACAACGAATATGTTGCAGATATGGATGATGCCGAAGTGGACGAACTGGCAGGCAACCTGCGCAAAGGTGTTCCGATGGCAACGCCGGTCTTTGATGGCGCGACGCCGGATGATATTTCCAAACATTTGGAAATGGCAGGCTATGCCTCTTCCGGTCAATCCACACTGTATGACGGACGTACGGGAGATCAGTTCCACCGTCAGGTCACCGTGGGTTACATCTACATGTTGAAACTGCACCACTTGGTTGATGACAAACTGCACGCTCGTTCTATCGGCCCGTACAGCTTGGTCACGCAACAGCCGTTGGGTGGTAAAGCCCAGTTCGGTGGTCAGCGTTTCGGTGAGATGGAAGTTTGGGCACTGGAAGCTTACGGTGCGGCTTACACCTTGCAGGAAATGCTCACGGTTAAGTCCGATGACGTTTCCGGTCGTACGAAAGTTTACGAAGCGATCGTACGTGGTGAAGACTCCTTCGAAGCCGGTATTCCGGAATCTTTCAACGTCTTGGTCAAAGAACTGCAAGCTCTCGGCCTGAACGTCAACATGAACCAAGGGAATTACTAATATGTCGGAATTGATGAAATTCTTTGGGCAGGTTAGCGGCGCTCAACAGTTCGATAATCTGCAAATCAATATCGCAAGTCCGGAGAAAATCCGCTCTTGGTCCTACGGCGAAATTAAAAAGCCGGAAACAATCAACTACCGTACGTTCAAACCGGAACGTGATGGTTTGTTCTGTGCACGTATCTTCGGCCCGGTCAAAGATTACGAATGCTTGTGCGGTAAATATAAACGCATGAAGTATAAAGGCATCGTTTGTGAAAAGTGCGGTGTTGAAGTAACTTTGACCAAAGTCCGCCGTGAACGTATGGGCCATATTGAACTGGCGGCGCCTGTTGCGCATATCTGGTTCTTGAAATCCCTGCCGTCTCGTATCGGTCTGTTGCTGGACATGACCCTGAAAGATCTGGAACGTGTTCTCTATTTCGAGAACTTCGTTGTGATCGAACCGGGGCTTACTCCGTTGAAGCAAAAAGAACTGCTGAGCGAAGAACAGTACACGAATGCGGTTGAAGAATACGGTCAGGACGCCTTTACCGCCGGTATCGGTGCGGAAGCAATCCGCGACATGCTGGCTGAAATCCATCTGGAAGATGAATTGGAAGATTTGCGTGAAGAACTGCGTGAAACCAATTCTGAAGCCAAGCGTAAGAAGCTGGTGAAGCGTCTGAAACTGGTTGAAGCTTTCATGGAATCCGGTTCTCGTCCGGAATGGATGATTTTGGAAGTTGTTCCGGTTATTCCGCCGGAATTGCGTCCGTTGGTTCCGTTGGATGGTGGTCGTTTTGCGACTTCCGACCTCAACGACCTTTATCGTCGTGTGATTAACCGGAACAACCGTTTGAAACGACTGATCGAACTGCGTGCCCCGGAAATCATCGTACGTAACGAAAAACGTATGTTGCAAGAATCCGTTGATGCGTTGTTTGACAACAGCCGTCGTTCTCGCCCGATTACAGGTGCGAACAAACGTCCGTTGAAATCTCTTTCCGATATGCTGAAAGGGAAACAAGGTCGTTTCCGTCAAAACCTGTTGGGTAAACGCGTCGACTATTCCGGTCGTTCCGTTATCGTGGTTGGCCCGGAACTGATGCTTCATCAGTGCGGTCTACCGAAGAAAATGGCACTGGAACTGTTCAAACCGTTTATCTATGCAAAACTGGAACTGTACGGCATGGCAACCACCATTAAGGCGGCCAAACGTATGGTGGAAAAAGAACGCCCGGAAGTTTGGGATATTCTCGAAGAAGTTATCCGTGAACACCCGGTCATGCTGAACCGTGCACCGACATTGCACCGCCTTGGTATTCAAGCGTTCGAACCGACATTGGTTGAAGGTAAAGCAATCCAGTTGCACCCACTTGTGTGTACAGCCTTTAACGCTGACTTCGACGGTGACCAAATGGCGGTTCACGTACCGCTTTCCTTGGAAGCACAACTTGAAGCCCGCGTCTTGATGATGTCTACAAACAACATCCTGCAACCGGCTTCCGGTAAGCCGATCATCGTGCCGTCTCAGGATATCGTTTTGGGTATCTACTATCTTTCCATGGAATTGGAAGGCGAGAAGGGCGAAGGCATGGCGTTCTCCGGGGTGGGTGAAATTCATCAGGCACTGGATAACGACGCGGTCAGCTTGCATGCGAAAATCACGTGCCGTTACCGCACTATTGATGCGGATGGCAATGAAATCGTAGAACGTGTGGAAACAACACCGGGCCGTATGTTGCTGTCTGAATTGTTGCCGCGTGATCCGAAGGTTCCGTTCTCCTTGATCAACAAGTTGTTGACCAAGAAAGATGTTTCCAACGTTATCGGTGAAGTTTATCGTCACGTTGGTCAGAAAGAGACGGTTATTTTCTGTGACCGTATCATGGGCCTCGGTTTCAAATGGGCTTGTAAAGCCGGTATTTCCTTCGGTAAAGACGATATGGTTATCCCGGAAGCTAAAGCCCGTTTGGTTGACGAAACCAAAGAAGCGGTAAAAGAGTTCGAACGTCAGTACATGGACGGTTTGATTACTCAGCGTGAGAAATATAACAAAGTCGTCGATGCATGGTCACACTGTAACGATCAGGTGACCAGCGAGATGATGGCGGAAATTTCCCGCGTTGAGCCGGGTATTCCGGTCAACTCCGTTTACATGATGGCACACTCCGGTGCCCGTGGTTCCACAGCTCAGATGCGTCAGCTTGGTGGTATGCGTGGTTTGATGGCGAAGCCGTCCGGCGAGATCATTGAAACACCGATTATCGCGAACTTTAAAGAAGGTTTGAGCGTTCTTGAGTACTTCAACTCCACACACGGTGCCCGTAAGGGTCTTGCCGATACGGCGTTGAAAACTGCGAACTCCGGTTACCTGACACGTCGTCTGGTTGATGTTGCACAAGATTGCATTATCTTCGAAGACGACTGCGGCACTGAAAACGGTCTGACGACCCGTGCGGTTATGGATGGTGGCGATGAAATCGTCAGCCTTTATGAACGTATCCTTGGTCGTTCTGCCGGTGAAGACATTACGCACCCTGAAACGGGCGAAGTCATTCTCGCAGCTGGTGAGCTGATCGAGGAAGAAGAAGCCGCTATGATTGAGGCTGCCGGTGTTGAAACCGTCAAAATCCGTTCCGTTCTGACGTGTGAAGCTGAAAACGGTGTGTGTGCGACATGTTATGGTCGTGACCTTGCCCGTAATACAAAGGTAAACCGTGGCGAAGCCGTTGGTGTTATTGCGGCTCAGTCCATTGGTGAGCCGGGTACTCAGTTGACCATGCGTACGTTCCACATCGGTGGGGCCGCGCAACGTGGTGCCGAACAAAACAGCATTGAGACTTCTCACGATGGTACGATCCAGTTGATCAGCTGCCAGACTGTTAAGAACTCTTCCGGTATTGATACGGTTATGAGCCGTAATACTGAAATGTTGTTGATCGACAACGCGGGTAAAGAGCGTGCCCGTCACCGTATCCAGTATGGTGCCAAATTGTTCGTAACCGACAAACAAAAGGTTGAACGTGGTACTAAACTGGCGGAATGGGATCCGCACACTCTGCCGGTTCTGACGGAAATTAACGGTACGGTTAAGTACGTTGACCTGTTGGATGGTGTTTCCGTTGCCGAACAAACAGACGAAGCAACAGGTATTGCTTCTAAAGTTATCGTGGACTGGAAATCACTGCCGGCTGGTGCGGAACTGCGTCCGCACTTGGCAATCGTTGATGAAAACGGCAACCCACAGAACCTTTCAAGCGGTAACGAAGCGAAATACTACGTTTCTGTTGACGCGGTTCTGTCGGTAAGCGACGGCGATGTCGTTCACGCCGGTGACACCTTGGCACGTATCCCGCGTGAATCTGCGAAGACACGTGATATTACAGGTGGTCTGCCGCGCGTTGCGGAATTGTTCGAAGCCCGTAAACCGAAAGATCACGCGATTATCTCTGATATTGATGGTCGTGTTACCTTCGGTAAGGATTACAAAAACAAACGCCGTATCGTCGTAACACCAGAAGGTGATGATGCTGAACCGATGGAATTCCTTGTTCCCAAGGGTAAGCACATTTCCGTTCAGGAAGGTGACTACGTTCGTAAAGGCGATCCGTTGATGGATGGTAGCCCGGTTCCCCACGACATCCTGCGTGTTAAGGGTGTTGAGGCACTGGCTGAATTTTTGATTGCAGAAATTCAGGAAGTTTACCGCCTGCAAGGGGTTATGATTAACGATAAGCACATCGAAACGATTGCACGTCAGATGTTGCAGAAAGTGGAAATCACCGAGCCGGGTGACACAACCTTCTTGGTTGGGGAACAAGTGGATCGTGTTGAATTCCGTCGTGAAAACAAAAAAGCGGAAGAACGTGGCGATCGTATCGCTGTTGGTCAGCCGATCTTGCTTGGTATCACGAAAGCCTCTCTGCAAACGCAGTCTTTCATCTCCGCAGCGTCTTTCCAGGAAACAACACGCGTTCTTACAGAAGCAGCGGTTTCCGGCAAGAAAGACTACTTGTTGGGTCTGAAAGAGAACGTCATCGTAGGTCGTTTGATCCCGGCAGGGACAGGTGCTTACATGAATAAAATCCGTCAGGTTGCTGCTGAGCGTGATCGTGAAGCCGGTTATGTACCGGAACACGAACAGGCCGCAGCTGCAGCAGCGGCGGCACAAGCTGAAGCGGAAGCTGCACACGCAGCGGCTTTACCGGGAGCCGAAGGTGTATCAGATGCACCGTTAGCACCCGCTGAATAAGCAAAGGCTTAAACACTAAAAAGCCGGGTAGAACGCTTTGTTCTACCCGGCTTTTTTTGTTTATTTACTGGTGATTGTGGCTTATTTTTTTGCTTTCTCTTCAATCCATTGACCTGCCTTTTGTACGTCTTCACCAACACCTTCCATAGTGTTACAGGCAGACAATGAGAGAAGAAAAGACAGAGTTAAACACAAGTATATTATGTTTCTCCGATAAGGCATGTGTGGATCCTTTCTTTTTATGTCCGTTTTGATATAGGCTTTTAAATCTGTTCGAGAAGATTAATACGACTATAAAACCAGCATCAAGAGAATATATTGAACAGGTCAGAAGATTAGGAAATAAAAGAGGTGTTGAAAACTTAAGATTGTTTCTTATTTGAAGGAATTAAATATAAAAAATATGTAACGTATAGATTGAGAATAGACAACTCTGGATTATATGGCTTATATATTAGAATAGGCAGTGTGTTGGTTCTTGCGGACATTTTTTCTGTATGCATATGCTTGAAATATAAGTATGTGTGAATGAATTGAACAAAAAAAACTGTGCAAACAGGGATAAAAATATGGGACTCTATGGAAATCCAGAATTAACTGGCAAAGAACGTTTTTTTGATAAAAATGATGTCATTGTTTCAAAAACGGATACAAAAGGAATTATTACTTACGCGAACCGAACGTTTGCGCATATTGCAGGTATATCTGCACGGGATGTGGTCGGAAAAAATCATAATATAATTCGTCATCCTCATATGCCACGCTGCATTTTCAAATTTTTGTGGGATACAATTGCGACAGGGCAAGAAGTCTTTGCTTATGTTATCAACCGTGCGGTCAACGGTGACCATTATTGGGTTCTAGCCCATGTAACCCCCAGCTTTGATTTGTCCGGGAATATTGTTGGTTATCACAGCAACAGACGTGTGCCGGATAAAGAAATCGTTACCTCATCCATTATTCCTCTTTATGACAGCCTTCTGAAGTTGGAACAAAGCTATGCATCTCCTAAAGAGGGGATGAATGCCGCAATGGCAGAGGTGGTCAAATTAATTGAAAGCAGTGGTAAGGAATACAATCACCTTATTTTGTCGATGGGAGGTTAATATGTTCGTAAAGCAAAATCAAATTAACCATGCAATAGATGAACTCAGACAAGTTTTACAAGGGAATTTCGAGGTTCGGATTACAGATATCCGCAGTGAAGGCGGTATAAATGAGTTGTTGTATCTGATGAATGATATCATTGATCGTTGCGATGCTTTTATGCGGGAGTCTTCTGCATGCACCCAGCATGTTGCACAAAATAAATATTGGCGCAAAATTGTTATGGACGGGATGCTGGGGGACTATAAAGGCGCCAGTCAGAAGGTAAATAGTGCCGTTGAAGTTATGGGCCATAAGGTTGAAGTTTTTTCTGATACGTTAAATCATTTTGAAGAAGGTGTTTTAAAGGTTTCGGCAACTGTGAGTGAAACATCTGAAGAAGTGGAAGATGCGGCACGAGGCATGGAACGTATTGCGGAATGTACAGCGCAGAATTCAACAGAGGTCGCAGTAGCTGCAGAACGGGCGACGCAAAATGCGCAGACGGTTTCTGCCGCATCGGAAGAGCTGAGCGCATCAATCCATGAAATAAGTAAACAGGTGAGCAAGGCATCGGAAGTCACATTACTGGCTCAGACAGACAGTGAACGGATTTCACAGGAAGTCCAAAACTTATCAACATCATCAGATCAGATTACGTCAGTGGTGAACCTTATTCGCGATATTTCAAATCAAACCAACATGCTGGCTTTGAATGCGACGATTGAAGCCGCACGGGCAGGGGATGCCGGGAAAGGTTTTGCTGTGGTTGCAACGGAAGTGAAAGAACTGGCCAAACAGACCTCTTTGGCGACAGATCAAATCGAAGCACAGGTCAAATCTATTCAAGAAGCGACGCAACAGACCGTGGATGGTATCGAGAAAATTGTCTCTCAGGTCGATTTTATTGCGCAGTCCAATGAGTCGGTTGCGTCGGCCGTTCAGGAACAGACGGCCGCGACAAGTGAAATTGCCCGGAGTATTGAACAGGCAGCAAATGGTACGCAGGATGTGAATGTCAAGATTGCAGATGTTGCCGATGGGGCACGTGAGACAGGCGAGGCCTCACATTTAGTACAAAGCAAATCGGGTGTGCTGTTAAAAGAGTCTCAAAAACTTTGTGACGGAATTGACCGTTTTATGAAGCAGGCTCGTGCCGTTATGTAGTTTTGCTTGACAAAACCTCAAAAATCCATAGGATGCCCCGCCTATTGAGTGGTGGAGTCTATCTTTTTTTTGATAGGGTTCACATTGTTGTAACAGGAACGTTATAGCATCCGCCGAAATGTGCTGACGGGAAGGGGAGCCGGACCGTTGGTCTTTTATTGTTTTAGCGCGCTGTATCGTTGCGAGTGTGTCAAGGAATACACTGCTTATGCCTACTATTAACCAATTGATCCGCAAATCGCGTAAAGCGAAGCCGGTTCGTAACATGGTTCCTGCAATGGAAGCATGTCCGCAAAAACGTGGCGTTTGTACGCGCGTCTATACAACTACTCCCAAAAAGCCGAACTCAGCCCTTCGTAAGGTTGCACGTGTGCGCCTGACTAACGGCTACGAAGTTTCGTCTTACATCCCGGGTGAAGGTCACAACCTGCAAGAACACTCTGTCGTGATGATCCGCGGCGGCCGTGTAAAGGATTTGCCGGGTGTTCGTTACCACATCATTCGCGGTACTTTGGATACACAAGGTCTTCAAGACCGTCGCCAACGTCGTTCTAAATACGGCGCGAAGCGTCCGAAATAAGGGGAATAGGATATGTCTCGTAGACGCGCTGCTGAAAAGCGTATCGTTCTGCCTGATGCGAAGTACGGTGATATCGTACTGACCAAATTCATGAACGGTTTGATGCTCGACGGTAAGAAATCTGCCGCTGAGAAAATTGTATATGGTGCTTTGGAAAATATGGAAAAGAAAACCGGTAATGATCCGGTTGCTCAGTTCCATGAAGCTCTGGAAAATGTAAAGCCTGCCGTCGAAGTACGTTCGCGTCGTGTTGGTGGTGCTACATACCAGGTTCCGGTTGAAGTTCGTGCGACACGCCGTCAGGCGCTTGCCATTCGCTGGATCATTGATGCTTCCCGTAAGCGTAGCGAAAACACTATGGCTGACCGTTTGACCGGCGAATTGCTGGACGCGGCTCAAAACCGTGGTGCTGCCGTTAAGAAACGTGAAGACACTCACCGTATGGCGGAAGCCAACAAAGCCTTCTCTCACTATCGCTGGTAAGGACGGACATTTTTCATGTCAAAATCATATCCTTTGGAGAAGTATCGTAATATCGGCATCATGGCTCACATTGATGCGGGTAAAACGACTACTACTGAACGAATTCTGTACTACACCGGTAAATCTTACAAGATTGGTGAAGTGCACGACGGTAACGCGACCATGGACTGGATGGAGCAGGAGCAAGAACGTGGTATCACGATCACTTCCGCTGCGACCACGACTTTCTGGCGCGATCACCGTGTAAACATCATTGACACACCGGGGCACGTGGACTTTACCATTGAGGTAGAGCGTTCCTTGCGTGTACTCGACGGTGCTGTTTGTGTGTTTGACTCCGTTGCCGGTGTTGAACCGCAATCTGAAACTGTTTGGCGTCAGGCTGACAAATACAACGTACCGCGTATGTGTTTTGTCAACAAGATGGACCGTATGGGCGCAGATTTCTACCGTTGTGTAGATATGATCGTTGACCGCCTCGGTGCTGTTCCGCTGGTAACGCAATTGCCGGTCGGCTCTGAAGCTGACTATGCAGGTCACGTTGATCTGATCAAAATGAAAGCGGCTATTTGGTCCGGTGAAGAACTCGGTGCGAAATTCGACTATGTCGATATTCCTGCTGAACTTGCTGACAAAGCTGCTGATTACCGTACACGCCTCGTTGAAACGGCTGTTGAGCAAGACGACGATGCAATGGAAGCATACCTCGAAGGTAACGAGCCGGACGAAGAAACACTGATCAAATGTATCCGTAAAGGAACTATTGGTCTGGCGTTTGTACCGGTTCTGTGTGGTACAGCCTTTAAAAACAAGGGTGTTCAGCCGCTTCTCGACGCTGTAATCGACTATATGCCGGCTCCGACCGACATTTCTGCGATCCGTGGTGTTGATGCGAAAGATCCGGAAAAAGAAATCACGCGTCCGAACTCTGTTGATGCGCCGTTCTCTGCTCTGGCTTTCAAAATCATGAACGACCCGTTCGTTGGTTCACTGACATTTGCCCGTATTTACTCCGGTAAACTCGAAGCTGGTTCTTACGTAATGAACACGGTTAAAGGCAAAAAAGAACGTATCGGCCGTATGCTGTTGATGCATTCTGCTGAACGTGAAGAAATTAAAGAAGCGGCTGCTGGTGATATCGTTGCTTTGGTTGGTTTGAAAGACACAACAACAGGGGATACCCTGTGTGCGAACGATAGTCAGGTTATTCTGGAACGTATGGAGTTCCCGGAGCCGGTTATCGAAATCGCAGTTGAGCCGAAATCAAAAGCTGACCAGGAAAAAATGGGTATCGCTCTGGCTCGTCTGGCTGCGGAAGATCCGTCTTTCCGCGTGAAGACAGACCACGAGACAGGCCAAACTGTTATTTCCGGTATGGGCGAATTGCACCTCGACATTCTTGTTGACCGTATGAAGCGTGAATTCAAGGTCGAAGCAAACGTTGGTGCGCCGCAGGTTGCTTATCGTGAATCCTTCGGTCAGGAAGTGACCGTTGATTACACGCACAAGAAACAGTCCGGTGGTTCCGGTCAGTACGCCCGCGTACAGATCAAATTCGAACCGATGGATGCGAACGGCGAAGAGCAATTTGAATTCAAGAGCTCTATTGTTGGTGGTAACGTACCGCGTGAATATGTTCCGGGTGTTGAAAAAGGTCTTTCAACCTCCATGGAAGCTGGTGCAATTGCCGGGTTCCCGGTTGTGGGCGTTCGTGCAGAACTGTTCGACGGTGCTTATCACGATGTTGACTCCTCTGTTCTGGCCTTCGAAATTGCAGCCCGCGCTGCTTTCCGTCAGGCGATGAGAGAATCCAAACCGAAACTGCTTGAGCCTATGATGAAAGTCGAAGTTGTTACTCCTGAAGAATATATGGGTGACATCATCGGTGACCTGAACTCCCGTCGTGGTCAGGTCGGTTCTATGGACCAACGCGGTATCGCTCGTGTCGTTACAGCCAACGTTCCGCTTGCCAACATGTTTGGTTATGTGAACAACCTGCGTTCCTTGTCTCAAGGTCGTGCACAGTTCACTATGCAGTTCGATCACTACTCAGAAGTGCCGAACAACGTTGCTGAAGAAATCAAAGAAAAGCTGGCCGGTTAATCCGGTCCAGCTTACCTAAATTTTAATTGGAGTTACTTAGTTATGGCTAAGGCAAAGTTTGAACGTAATAAACCGCACTGTAACATTGGTACCGTAGGCCACGTTGACCACGGTAAAACGACATTGACAGCTGCGATCACCAAAGTATTGGCGGAAGCTGGCGGCGCAGAATTTTCTGATTACGCTGACATCGACAAAGCGCCGGAAGAAAAAGCACGTGGCATCACGATTTCTACGGCACACGTAGAATATGAAACAGAAGCTCGTCACTACGCACACGTAGATTGCCCGGGCCACGCCGACTACGTTAAAAACATGATCACAGGTGCTGCTCAAATGGACGGCGCGATCCTGGTTGTTAACGCAGCTGACGGCCCGATGCCGCAAACACGTGAGCACATCCTGTTGGCGCGCCAAGTAGGTGTTCCGGCTCTGGTTGTTTACATGAACAAAGTTGACCAAGTTGACGACGAAGAGTTGCTTGAACTGGTTGAAATGGAAATCCGTGAGTTGTTGTCTTCTTACGAATTCCCGGGCGACGACATTCCGGTAATCGCCGGTTCTGCTCTGGCAGCACTGGAAGGCCGTGACGACAACATCGGTAAAGAATCCATCCTGAAGCTGATGGCTGCTGTTGACGAATACATCCCGCAGCCGGAACGTGCGAAAGACCTGCCGTTCTTGATGCCGATCGAGGACGTGTTCTCTATCTCCGGTCGTGGTACAGTTGTAACAGGCCGTGTAGAGCGTGGCGTGATCAACGTGAACGACGAGATCGAAATCGTTGGTATCCGTGACACCACCAAAACGACTTGTACAGGTGTTGAAATGTTCCGCAAACTGCTGGATAGCGGTGAAGCAGGTGACAACATCGGTGCACTGTTGCGTGGTACGAAGCGTGACGACGTTGAGCGTGGTCAGGTTCTGGCGAAGCCGGGTTCTATTAAGCCGCACAAAAAGTTCAAAGGCGAAGCTTACATTCTTACCAAAGAAGAAGGTGGCCGTCACACGCCGTTCTTCGCGAACTACCGTCCGCAGTTCTACTTCCGTACAACAGACGTGACTGGTTCCATCACTTTGCCGGAAGGCACCGAGATGGTCATGCCGGGTGATAACGTTGAGTTCGAAATCGACCTGCTGACACCGATCGCAATGGACGAAGGTCTGCGTTTTGCGATCCGTGAAGGTGGTCGTACAGTCGGCGCGGGCGTTGTGTCCACGATCCTCGACTAATCGACCTCTCACAAGGTTTGAAGAAGGGCCTCCTGCAATATGCAGGGGGCCTTTTTTTATGGCTATTGATTATAAAGCAAGCGGGAGGCATGATGAGACAGGAATTAAGAGAGAAACTTATCAATACCTGCGTTGATAAAATTGCTCAGAAAAGGCCGAATGTCGCCTTGTCAAGAAAAACTTGTTGATTTGATTGCATTACCAACTGCAAGCGAGATGGATACGAGATCAAAGACATCGCTGGCGGACGTAAACAGATAAGACGCGCACGGTTGTAATCGGCTTGTGCAGAATTTTACAACCAATTGCGAACTAAAGGTAAACTCGGGAAAGTGGCTGTCATTGCCGTATGCAGCGGTGTGTAGCAATTAACACCGCTGCTTTTTGTATTCGATAAACTTGGAATACTTATTCGTAAGTGCACAGATAGGCGGTGTCCTGCGCGACCTTGACTTGGAATTTTACGTTTGCATCGACATTGAAAGTGGCACCGGATGCGTAAGTAGTGAAATCATTTTCACCCGGTAACTTAATCGTCAGCGCACCGCTGATAACGGTCATGGTTTCTTTTTGGGACGTCCCGAATTCATATTCCCCCGGTGCCATAACACCGACTGTGGCGGGTAGGGTTTCGCCCTTGAATGCGATGGATTTGACTTTACCTTCAAAATATTCATTTACGTCGAACACGTTTTTATTCTCCTACACAAAAGAAAAGTTATTATTTTTTACGAAAGACGACTGATGCCACCCATCCGGCGGCAAGTGCGATAATAACGGCAATAATACCGTATGCGAAGCTATGACGATGAGCAAAGTCATAGATTTTGGCCTCTGCCCCGATTTTTGAGACAAACAAGGGGGTGATTTGGCTGCTGACGACATCTTTGTCTTTAACTAAGTAGACATAAACCAGATAAGTCCCGATCGGGATATTGGGCGGAAAAAAGAAATCGGCGCGGAAGAGGCGTTTGCCTAAAAACTTAACCTGTGCGGCTTCGCTGGCATAAAGGCCGTTATTCTTTTTACTGCGCAGCAAGGCGGCCCAAAATTCTTCTTTTTTGGCATCACCGATATCGCGGCTGCTACTGGCAAGATAACTGTTTAAATAATCAGGGCCGAGTTCAAGGCGCTGGCGGGTTGAGGCCGGGACCATTTCCGTCAGTGTAGCGGATGTGGCGATATTGTAAAAAACCGGGGTTCCACTGAAGGTGACTTCCTCATTATTGGCCCAGACCCCCATGATGCGATCTTTTTTGCGTACGACTTCATCACGCGAAGGGCCACGTACAACAACGATTACATCACCTTCGCCTTCAGTTGCACCGAACAATAAGACTTTGGACCCGCTGAAACTTGTGTCAATCGCGACCACATGATCATCAAGGGCAGCAACAATCTCGTTTGCGTTTTGTGCCTTGGCTTCACTTAAGTATAAGCTTGTTACTAAAAGGCTTAAGAAAGCGGATGTCAGGCGGGCCAGATGCATTCTCAATGTCCCCCCGGCAAGCCGACGTTAAACAAATCGTCGGGTGTAACAATCAGATCGAAGCCAAGCTTGAGGCAAACGCTCAAGACCATAACAGCCAAGAGAACACGCAGTTGCTCACCTTGCAGCTTCATACCGGCGCGAGCCCCAAATTGGGCGCCAATGACCCCACCGATCAGCAGCAGCAAGGTCAAAACAATGTCGACCGTTTGGTTACTGGTGGATTGCAAGATTGTCACGTTTGCAGTCACGAAAATAATCTGGAACAAAGAAGTCCCGATCACGACGGAAGTCGGCATACCTAGTAAATAAATCATGGCAGGCACGATGATAAAACCACCGCCAACGCCCATAATGGCAACGAGAATGCCGACGACAAAACCAACACTTAAGGGCAATAACGCACTGATGTAGAGTTTGGAACGGCGAAAACGCATTTTAAAGGGTAGTTTATGTTGCCAACCGGAATGGTCTTTTCGTTTATGGGCGTTACCGGATAGATTATAGCCGCGTCGCTTGCGCCACAGCGCGCGCGCACTTTCGATAAACATCAAAGAGCCGATAACAGAAAGGAATAAAACATAAGCAAGTTTAATCACCAGATCGATTTGCCCAAGTGCAGTAAGTGCGGTGAAAATCCACACGCCACTTGTCGATCCGGCGACCCCGCCGATCAACAGCATTAAACCCATTTTGAAATCGACGTTTTTGCGTCGGGTATGGGCAATAACGCCGGAGACACTGGAGGCGACAATCTGATTTGCGCCGGTTGCCACTGCTACGGTTGGCGGGACCCCGATAAAGATCAACAACGGTGTCATCATAAATCCGCCACCGACACCAAACATGCCGGACAGGAACCCGACCGCCCCTCCCATTCCAAGCAGGAGAAACATATTTACGGATATCTCGGCAATCGGCAGATAGATATTCATTCGGCTCGGCTTTCGGATATGACCCCACAGTTTGATGTGGGGTTAAATATTGCAATTGCAACAGCTTGCATTCCTAAAGCAAAGCTTTGGTTAGGGCAATAATAGAACGGTAATCAACTGTAAAAAAATTGTGCAATTGCGAATGGAAGGCTAGGCTGCATCGCGAAGTAGGCGTTTGAGAGACATTTTCAACCCGTGGAGGTCCCGTACAACCGTTTCCCAGACAATATTGGGATCGACATTGAAATATTCATGGGCAAGAAAGTTGCGCATTTGGCGTAATGCCATCCAGGGAATCGCTTGATAGTGTCTGCGAATCTTATTGGGGATATGGTGGGTGGCTTCCCCAATGATTTCCAGATTGCGTATGACTGCATCAATGGTTTTGTCATCATGGACGAAATCATCTTTTGTCAGTCCGGCAACATAATGTTCAATCCGGTTGATGGCTTGCAGCATGTGGTCGAGATGGAAGACCCAGCGTTCATTTTGTTGAGGTTTCATCGTAGATAACCTCGCTTAAAACATTGTCTTTCATATCGGAAGCCAGCATTTCACGGGTGGCGATATCCACCCGTCGGCCAAAAATTTCTTCCAGCTTCAAACGGAGTTCAGCCAATTGTAGCAAGCCGGGTGTTTCAGCAAATTCGATCAACATATCAATATCGCTGTCACTGCGCGGTGTTCCACGCGCAAAGGAGCCGAACACACCGATGCGAGCAATACAAAACGGCTTCAATTCGTCTTGCAATGTGTTCAGTTTTTCAAAGATTGCATCGGTTTCGCTCATTGGAAAACTATATACCCGTTCAAATGTTATGTGAAGCCAATGGATTATTGTGTCTTACTTCAAATAGTCCTTTAAATATTTTGCCGTATAACTTTCATCGACTTTACAGACCTGTTCAGGGGTACCCGTTGCGACGATGCGCCCACCTTTTGATCCGCCTTCCGGGCCGATGTCGATGATATGATCTGCGGTTTTAATGACCTCGAGATTATGTTCAATGACAACAACCGTATTGCCCTGATCCACAAGAGCGTGCAGCACTTCCAATAATTTACGTACGTCATCAAAATGCAGACCCGTTGTTGGTTCGTCCAGAATGTAGATGGTTTTACCAGTTGCACGTCGTGACAGTTCCTTTGCCAATTTTACCCGCTGGGCTTCCCCGCCGGACAGGGTGGTTGCTTGTTGTCCTAGGTGAATATACCCTAATCCGACGCGGTCCAAGGTGACCATTTTATCGCGGATACTGGGCACCGCCTTAAAGAAATCGACAGATTCTTCAACCGTCATATCCAGAATGTCGGCGATGGATTTGCCACGGAACTTAACATCCAGTGTTTCGCGGTTATAGCGTTTTCCCTTGCAGACATCACATTGAACATAGACATCAGGCAGGAAATGCATTTCGATCTTGATGACGCCATCACCTTGGCAAGCTTCGCATCGTCCCCCTTTGACGTTGAAGGAAAAACGCCCCGGTTTGTAACCGCGTGTTTTAGATTCAGGCAAATTGGCAAACCATTCACGGATCGGACCAAATGCCCCGGTATAGGTTGCCGGGTTTGATCGTGGTGTGCGACCGATCGGAGATTGGTCAATATCGACAATTTTGTCGATAAACTCAACACCTTCCAGTTTTTTGTAATCACCGGGGTGCAAACGCGCACCATGCAGTTTTTTCGCAAGAGCCTTGTAAAGGGTTTCAATTACAAGCGAGGATTTACCACCACCGGAAACACCTGTCACACAGGTAAAGGTGCCAAGGGGAATTTCCGCATCGACATTTTGCAGGTTGTTAATGCTGGCTCCTTTAATTTTGATGGATTGCCCTTTGCGACCTTTGCGACGTTTAGCGGGTAGGGGGATTTGTTCCATCCCGGTTAAATATTGCCCGGTTAAGCTATTGGGATTGGCCATGACTTCGTCCGGTGTGCCCTCGGCAACCACGGTTCCACCATGAACGCCAGCACGTGGTCCCATGTCGATCAGGTAATCGGCACTGCGAATGGCATCTTCGTCATGTTCAACGACAATGACGGTGTTATCCAGATCGCGCAGGCGAACAAGCGTTTCCAGCAAGCGGTCATTGTCACGTTGATGAAGTCCGATGGACGGTTCGTCCAGAACATAAAGTACTCCGGTCAGACCCGATCCGATTTGGGAGGCAAGGCGAATGCGTTGGCTTTCCCCCCCACTCAGGGTGCCGGAGGAGCGCGAAAGTGTCAGATATTCCAGCCCGACATTCATCAGGAAGCCCAGTCGATCATTAATTTCACGTAAGATACGGCGGGCGATTTCCTGTTGTTTGGTTCCCAGTTTTTCTTCCAGTGATCCATACCATTTTGCGGCCTCATCAATGGAAAAGGCCGTTACTTGGCTGATATGGAGCCCATCAATTTTAACGGCAAGGGCTTCGGGGCGCAGGCGGTGTCCGTCACAGGCGGAACATTGGGTTACCGTTTGATATTTGGAAAGCTCATCACGAACCCACGAGCTGTCGGTTTCTCGCCAGCGTCGTTCCATATTTGGGATGACACCTTCAAACGGTTTGGTCACCTGATAAGATCGTTTTCCATCATTATAGGAAATGGTGATTTCATCCTTACCTGAACCATACAAGACCACTTCACGGACTTTTTGCGGCAATTTGCCATAGGGTGTTTCCAGATCAACATCATAATGGGCAGCAATGGCTTGCAAAGTTTGCCCATAATAAACACTGCTGGAATTGGCCCAGGGGGCAATGGCTTTGCTTAACGGTTCTGCTTCATTAGGGACTACGAGCTGCGGGTCGAAATACATTTCGGTTCCCAGTCCGTCACAGGCCGGACAGGCCCCGAACGGATTGTTAAACGAAAACAGGCGTGGTTCGACTTCATCAATGGTGAAACCGGACACCGGGCAGGCAAATTTGGCTGAAAAGGTGTGACGCTCCCCTGTTTTCGCATCTTCTGCAAACAGTAAACCATCGGCCAGTTCAAGGGCTGTTTCGATACTGTCGGCAAGGCGACTTTCCACACCTTCGCGCAAGACGAGACGATCAACTACAACTTCGATATCGTGTTTAATTTTTTTGTTGAGTTCAGGCACGCCATCAACATCATAAAGTTCGCCATCGACTTTAACGCGTTGAAAGCCTTTTTTCTGAAGTTCAAGAAATTCCTTTTTATATTCCCCTTTGCGTCCCCGAACGATGGGGGCAAGCAGATAAAGACGTGTGCCGTCTTCCAGTCCCATTATGCGATCAACCATTTGGGAAACGGTTTGGCTTTCAATAGGCAGGCCCGTTGCGGGGGAATGGGGAATACCGACACGCGCCCATAAAAGACGCATGTAGTCGTAAATCTCCGTCACCGTTCCTACTGTGGAACGTGGGTTTTTTGAGGTTGTCTTTTGTTCAATGGAAATCGCAGGTGATAGCCCCTCGATATGATCGACATCCGGCTTTTGCATCAATTCTAGAAACTGTCGGGCATAAGCTGATAAGGATTCAACATAACGGCGTTGTCCCTCTGCATAGATGGTATCAAAGGCAAGCGAAGACTTCCCCGAACCGGATAGGCCGGTGATGACCGTTAGGGAATTTTTGGGGATGTTCACATCCACATTTTGCAAGTTGTGCTCGCGTGCCCCACGGACTTGGATTTCATCAACGCTCATAATCATCATGCCTAAAAAAAGATCAAAAGGAGAACATTTTAAGGTAAAGAGATAGTCCGAGGGCAGAATGAAGTAAAGTAAAAATCATACAACAAAACGTGATTTCCCCTTTTTTTGGAAAAATCCTAAGATTGAGAATGACTTATTCTAAAGATGATACAATCCAGTTTGTCCGGCTGCGTGAGATTGAGATTAACCAGATTATCCACCATATGTCTGACCCTAGACTGAAAGAGCATATGCCGCTTTTATCAGGTGTGTGGGATGATGATATGGCACGGTCGTTTGTGGCTGCAAAGGAAGCCTGCTGGGAACGCGACGGCTTAGGACATTGGGCAATCATGGTTGATGAGCAATATGTCGGCTGGGGCGGATTTCAAAAGGAAGGGGATGAGTGGGATTTCGGTTTGGTTTTGAAAGTTGACCGTTTTGGCTTTGGGTTGTCCATTGTCAAGCGTGCGATTGCATTTGCCCGCGCAGATGTACGCATTCCTTATGTGACGTTTCTTTTGCCACCGACACGAAAAAAGCTGGGAGCGTTAAAAAGAATCGGAGCCGTCTCTGTTGGGGATGTGGATTATAATGGCGAAAAGTTTTTAAAATATCGATTGGATACATCTTCGTTCGGGGCAATAGAGGACTGAGAGAAAAGATAATTTCCTTTTGTCCCCGATGATAAAATTGAAACAAGATTTGAGTCGCATCCGCGAGATGATTTCTGTATTGTCAGCCCAACATTAAATAACCGTATAGAAGGCAAGGAGTTCCAATGGCGGGTTCAGTAAACAAGGTGATTTTGGTTGGTAATCTGGGGCGCGACCCTGAAGTACGTTTTGCCAACGACGGATCAAAAATCGTCAATATGTCTTTGGCAACTTCTGAAAGCTGGAAAGATCGTCAATCCGGTGAACGCCGTGAACGTACGGAATGGCACCGCGTTGTGATTTTTAACGAACGTTTGGCGGATGTGGCTGAACGTTTCTTGCGCAAAGGGTCCACGGTTTATGTGGAAGGTGCTTTGCAGACCCGTAAATGGACGGACCAAAGCGGTGTCGAAAAATATACAACCGAAGTTGTCCTGCAACGTTTCCGTGGTGAATTAACCATGCTGGGTAGCCGTGGCGGCGAAGGTGCCGGTGGCGGTTACGGCGGTGGTGACGATTATGGTCAAGGCAGCACTGCTGGTGGTGGATTTGGTGGTTCCGCTGATCCGAAAGGCGGCAGCACCGGACCGGAATGGAATTCCGGCGGCAGTGTTCCGGGCGGTGATCTGGATGATGAAATTCCGTTCTAGCCGATACCAAAGGTTATAATCTTGTCAGAAAAAACGCGTGTCCCTATGGAATACGCGTTTTTTTGTGAGTTGTAGTATTCCTATAACACCCGCAATCATAGTCTTTTTGATACCTTTGCTAGACCAGAATGATAAAAATGGAGGTTTTACAATGGGTAAAAAATTATTGATGATTACGGGTGATTTTACTGAAGATTACGAAACAATGGTGCCGTTTCAGGCACTTTTGGCGTGTGATTTTCAGGTGGATGCGGTTTGCCCGGATAAGAAGGCCGGCGATCATGTCGCGACGGCAATCCATGACTTTGAAGGGGATCAAACCTATTCGGAAAAACGTGGGCATAATTTCACATTGAATGCGACATTTGACGAGGTGGATGTTGCCTCTTATGACGGACTGGTCATTCCTGGCGGACGCGCACCTGAATATTTGCGTTTGAATCCCCTTGTTCTGGGGATGGTTCAGCATTTTTTTGAAACCAATAAACCGGTTGCTGCGATCTGTCATGGGGCACAGTTATTAAGCGCGGCAGGTGTTCTATCTGGTCGCACATGTTCAGCCTATCCGGCTTGTTCGCCTGAGATTACACAAGCAGGTGGCACTTACGCTGATATTGAGGTTACACAAGCTGTTACCGATGGAAATTTGGTCACCGCACCGGCTTGGCCTGCGCATCCGGATTGGTTAAAGCAGTTTATGGCGTTATTCTAAATCGAAATGAAAGAGACAGGAGTTTTTCCATGTGCGAGTTATTTATTGGAGCCGAGAATGACCTTTGGGTCAGTCAGTCGAAGTCATTGCGTATAGATGGTGTGGCAACAAGTATCCGCATGGAAAACTTCTTTTGGCAAACATTAAACGAAATTGCCTATCGGGATGCGATGACGGTTAATCAATTGATCACAAAACTGTATCATGAATCAATTGATGCGGAACACGATCTGGGAAACTTTACTTCGTTCCTACGTGTCTGTTGTGGACGGTATTATGCGTTGCTTGCTTCCGGTGATCTTTCCCCATCTTTGGATGAAGGATTGGGGGATGTGGATGCGCCAACGATTTTGGGGCGCGAAGACCAACGTCGTGCGCAAACTTTGTCGCGTATTACCACGCAGACATCCCTGAAAGTTAATTAGCCTGTTTCGGTCATAATTTCGCCCGTTTTCTGGGTAAACTACTCTGTAAGAATACTTAGGATGCTTTTTTCGGGTTGAAAGCCGGGTTGAGACACCCAAATAAAAAACATGAGCACGAACAGTCAACGCCATATATTTTTAGCAATAGGTTGGGTTTTTACCGGGCTGGGGTTTGTGGGCGTCATGCTTCCCCTTCTGCCGACAACCCCGTTCTTACTTGTCGCTGTGTGGGCCTTTAGTAAAAGTTCTCCCAAGCTACGGCGCTGGCTGTTCACTCATCCCCGTTTTGGCCATCATCTGCGCAATTGGTTTGATCAAGGGGCGATTTCCCGGCAAGCCAAAATCGTTTCGGTCAGTTTCATGGCCCTGTCTGTTGGATTCTCCCTACTAATAAGTGAAAATTTATATGTGATTATTTCACTTACAGTTATTATGGTTGCAACTGCAACCTTTATCCTCACGAGACCGACTCCGAGTGCTGTTGCAATTAAGTCACAGTAACTTTTAGCGAGTTGTCATACCAGCATGCTGCGAAGCAGCATAATAAATCCCCGTTTTCTGCGCCCTAGAAGGGTAGGCGATCCCTCGATTTATGGCTTGATTGAGCCCGTAAATTAGAATGATGCAATGTTGCAATGCGCAACTAAAATTACATTTGTTTAAATGAAGGGGTTGCAGGTATTGGTATGACCAAGGCATAAAAGCGGGACTAAAAAATGAATTTCGCGTATCTTATTCGTGGTTTCCCAACTGGGGGACTGGGGAAGGTTACGCTCTAATTGTTCAGGGGAAACCCTCAAAAATACTTTTTGCTGCGCGTGCGAGTAACACAACGCAATAAAATGTGTTGAGAAACCTTCCGTCAGGGAAGGACCAAGAACTGTGAGGATACATGGAAAACGGACAGATAATCGGGACACCGAAAGAGATCGTTAAGGGGGAAGCGCGGGTTGCGATGACTCCTGACTCCGCTCTTCAGCTTCAGAAACTGGGATATCAATGCGCCATTCAATCGGGTGCAGGCCTTATGGCCGGTTTTTCTGACGAAGCTTATGAAAAGGCGGGTGTCGAAGTCATTAAAACAGCCAAAGGCTTGTGGGAAAAGGCGAATATCATCGCCAAGGTCCGCCAGCCGGAAACACGTGAGTTAAAGTACCTGGTCAAGGGAAAAACCTTGATTTCCTTCTTCAATCCGGCAGGAAACGAAGAAGGCATGACAGCAGCAAAAGAAGCTGGTGCGAACGTTATCGCGATGGAAATGGTGCCGCGTATTTCACGGGCACAGAAAATGGACGCTTTGTCCTCTATGGCGAATATCGCTGGCTATCGTGCCGTTATCGAAGCCGGGAATAATTTTGGCCGTTTCTTTACAGGTCAGATTACGGCAGCCGGTAAAGTGCCACCCGCCAAGGTTATGGTTGTGGGCGCTGGTGTTGCCGGTCTTGCGGCAATTGGTGCCTCTGTGTCGCTTGGTGCAATCACCTATGCTTTTGACGTGCGTCCGGAAGTGGCCGAGCAGGTTGAATCGATGGGTGCCGAATTTGTCTATCTGGATTTTGAAGAAGAACAACAAGATGGTGCCGCCACAGGTGGGTATGCGTCGGTTTCTTCCCCTGAATTTCGCGAAGCGCAGCTTGCCAAATTCCGTGAACTGGCCCCCGAAGTCGATATTGTTATTACAACAGCCCTGATCCCCAACCGTGAAGCACCGAAACTGTGGTTGGCCGATATGGTTGCAGCCATGAAGACCGGATCTGTTATCGTTGATTTGGCGGCAGAACGCGGCGGTAACGTTGAAGGAACTGTTATGGACGAGAAAGTGGTCACCGAAAACGGTGTCACGATTATCGGTTACACAGATTTCCCATCACGGATGGCGGCGCAGTCATCAACCCTTTATTCCACAAATATCCGTCATATGATGACAGACCTGACACCAGAAAAAAATGGTCAGGTTAATCATAACATGGAAGACGACGTCATCCGTGGGGCCACGGTAACGTTTGAAGGCGAGGTCACATTCCCGCCGCCACCGCCAAAAGTCAAAGCGATTGCCGCACAAAAGAAGCCGGAGGTCAAAGAGCTGACACCGGAAGAAAAGCGCGCGAAAGAAATTGCCGATTTCAAGGACGCAACGAAGAAACAGGTGATTATGCTGGGCGTTGGTGGTTTGTTGATGCTGCTTGTCGGTGCTTATGCACCCGCCAGCTTTATGAACCATTTTATCGTTTTCGTACTGTCTTGTTTCGTGGGCTTCCAAGTGATCTGGAATGTCTCCCATGCTTTACATACGCCGTTGATGGCGGTGACCAACGCCATTTCCGGTATCGTGATTTTGGGGGCGGTTTTGCAAATCGGGTCCAGCAGTTCGCTAGTCGTGATCATGGCGACGATTTCTGTCTTGATTGCTTCTATCAATATCGTTGGGGGCTTTCTTGTCACCCGTCGTATGCTGGCCATGTTTGAGAAGTCTTAAGGGGAAATAAAACAATGACTTATGGTATTTTGACCGCTGCTTATATTGCAGCTTCCGTCTTGTTTATCCTTTCTCTGGGCGGACTTTCAAATCAGGAAAAAGCGAAACGCGCCGTTTGGTACGGTATCGTTGGTATGGCGGTTGCGGTTTTGATGACCGTCTTTACCGCAGGCAGTTTGGGCTGGTTGATCCCGGCTATTGTTATTGGCTCCGTGATCGGTTGGTATGTGGCCGGTAAGGTACAAATGACGGAGATGCCGCAATTGGTTGCGGCACTCCATTCCTTTGTGGGGTTAGCTGCTGTCTTTATCGGCCTGAACGCGGAACTGGAACTACAATCCGTTTTGGGTATGGACGAAGCAGCACGCGAAGTGTTGACAGGTTTTGCCTTGAAATTGGCCCATAAAACCGCTGTTGAGATTTCCATTTTGAAGGTTGAGGTCTTCCTCGGTATCTTCATCGGGGCCATCACCTTTACCGGTTCCGTTGTGGCCTTTGGTAAACTGGCGGGTAAGATTGATGGAAAACCGGTTAAGTTACCCGGTGGACATGTCTGGAATGCGACAGCTGCACTAGCCTGTTTGATCTTAGGTATTATGTTCAGTAATGATGCCGGGATCTGGACAATGGTTCTGGTGACTTTGATCGCTGGCTTTATCGGTTGGCATTTGATTATGGGCATTGGCGGTGCTGATATGCCGGTTGTGGTTTCCATGTTGAACTCCTATTCCGGTTGGGCGGCTGCGGCAATCGGCTTTACACTGGGCAACGATTTGTTGATCGTGACCGGGGCGCTGGTGGGTTCCAGTGGTGCCATTTTGTCCTACATCATGTGTAAGGCGATGAACCGTCATTTCGTATCGGTCATCCTTGGCGGGTTCGGTGGTGACGGCGGCCCGGCGATGGAAGTCGAAGGCGAAATGATCGCCATTGATGCCGACGGTGTGGTGTCTGCGTTGGAAGATGCCGACAGCATCATCATCATTCCGGGTTATGGTCTGGCGGTTGCACAAGCACAACAGTCTGTATCTGAATTGACCAAGCGTCTGCGTGCACAAGGCAAAGAGGTTCGTTTTGCCATTCACCCGGTTGCAGGTCGTCTGCCCGGTCACATGAACGTCTTGTTGGCGGAAGCCAAGGTGCCTTATGATATCGTTCTGGAAATGGATGAAATCAACGAAGACTTCCCGCAAACCGATGTGGCGATTGTTATTGGGTCCAATGATATCGTCAACCCGGCGGCACAAGACGATCCGAACTCCCCCATTGCCGGGATGCCGGTTCTGGAATGCTGGAAAGCCAAGCAGGTGTTTGTTTCCAAACGGGGGCAGGGGACGGGATATTCCGGTATCGAAAACCCGCTGTTCTATAAAGAAAACACCCGCATGTTCTATGGCGATGCGAAAGCATCACTGGACACGTTGCTGCAAAGTATTAAGTAAGTCGAAAAGACAAAAGAAATCGCAACGCCTCTTGGCGAAAGGGATTTCAAACGTCTATAGTGAAAGGCCGTTTCCCGATGGAAGCGGCCTTTTCTTTCTTATGGGGCAAGCGTGATATGGAACTTGATAACGAAACCGGACTTTTGATTATTGATATGCAAAAGGCAATTGATGAACCGGTTTGGGATGGTAAAAACAATCCGGCCTATGAAACCCGTATTCTTGATCTGTTGACCCTGTGGCGGGCGCGCCAATGGCCTATCTTTCATATCAAGCATAACGAAGCTAATCCGTCCTCAACCTTTCATACACATGCACCAACCAATGCCTTTAAACCGGAAACTGCCCCCTTACCCGGTGAGATCATTATCGAAAAAGAAGTCAATTGCGCCTTTATCGGAACCGGGCTTGGATCCATGTTGCGAATGGAAGGGTGTAAGAAACTGTTGGTCTGTGGTGTTGTAACCCATAACAGTGTGGATGCAACGGTACGACATGCAGGTTGTTTGGGGTTTGAGACCTATCTTGTCGCCGATGCTTGTACTGCCGTTCCGGTTACTGACCGTACGGGGAAGGAATGGGCGGCAGAGGATGTCCATCAATTGTATCTGTCTGTGCTGGATGGTGAATATTGCACCGTTGTAAATATGCAGGATATTTTCACTGCGATTTAGGACTTGAGCAGGGTCAAGCACGTTTCACTAAAAAGTTGGTATAAAAGTCCACGTGAAATATCAAGGCGGGAACAATGACACGCTTGATTTGGAGTGATGAATACAGTGTGGGCGATGCGGAAATTGATCGCCAGCATCAGGAAATCTTTTCTCTGATAGATCGTCTGGATGATCAGGATATGGATGCCAGTGCGATGTCGGTGACGTTTGAAAAACTTGATATTTACGTGCGCGAACATTTTGCAGATGAAGAAGAAAAGATGAAGGCAGGGGCCTATCCTGATTTAGATGCCCATATGCGTCAGCATGATGAATTCCGCGATTGGTTGCAGTCTGCCAAAGAAAGTTTTCGTAGCAGTGATGGTGCCTTTGGGGCAATTGGGCAGAATATCCATGATTTTTTAAAAAGCTGGTTATTGGCGCATATTCTATATGCTGACCAAGCTTATAAAGGATATATCCAGAAAGTTTGAGGCCGGGGGGCAAGAAAAAAGGCGAAGCTGCTGTAAAGCGCTTCGCCTTTTTTGGGTACATGAGGTGCGATTCGTTTTGTCTTGGCCAAAACAAATCAAGCGCCCACATCACCACCTTTCAAGTAGTATATAAACCGAACACATGATCAGGCATGACATGTGTTGGAAGAAAATAGTCAGTTAAACAATCATCCCTTTTAACAGGGAAGCTGTTTAGAAGCCTTCACGTTCCAGACGCTTACGCTCCAGCTTACGCGCGCGGCGTACAGCTTCTGCATCTTCACGAGCTTTCTTTTCAGACGGCTTTTCGAAGTGACGGCGAAGTTTCATTTCACGGAAAACGCCTTCGCGCTGCATTTTCTTTTTCAGTGCTTTCAGTGCCTGGTCGACATTATTGTCGCGAACTACTACCTGTACGATGGTCAGGGCCTCCTTATAAAAAATAACATCCGGGCCAAAATCCCGGTCCTTTTACATTTAAAGGAAAAGGAAGCGGGTCTCTACCATAAGAAACCCGTGTCGTAAAGGGTTTTGTCGATGTGTAGAATATTTGTCAGCTTTAAAAACTTTTCTGTTATATTTATTGCGAATGTAAGTGAGAGTTTCTGAATGGACCTACCCGTAAGCTATATATTGGAATGTAAAGAGTATGCTTCGCAATTGGCCGAAGCCTTCAAGGTGGGGATTGTGCTTAGCCGATCAACCGGAAGGAGTGTTCTGGATGTTGAACACGGCACAACGCAATCAAGGAATGTTCATCGGTTTGAGCTCTGCATAGAAGGTGGCGTTGATTTCATTCTCGAAATCCATGCGATGGCAGGAATTACGGAAACAGCGTTACATGCCATCGAAAAATCCATCAATTTTTGCCTGAATGATCTTTATCAGCGTTATCGTATCGAACGTTATGAAATGTTTCTGGATACAGCTGCCGACTGGTTTTGGGAAAGCGGGCTGGATCATCGTTTTGTCTATCTAAGTGGTAAAGTTGAAGAAGTTTTAGGCATGAAGCCTGCCCAAATCATGGGGCATACACGGCGCGAACTTCATGGTCAGCAACATGATATATCGACACCGCAATGGCAGGCACATTTAAAACGATTGGAACGCCATGAACCCTATACTGATTTTGAAACAAGATGGATCCGGCCTGATGGTGGCATTCGCCACATTACCCTGAGCGGTCGGCCTGTTTGGACACAGACGGGTGAATTTGCGGGATATCGGGGCACGGGGCTTGATATTACGGAAAAGAAGCAAGCACAAATCGACTTTCAGAATCTGGTGGAAGGGTCCATTCAAGGGATTTGTATTCATCGTCACTGGGAATTTGTATTTGTAAATCCAGCTTTGGTGAAAATATGCGGTTACGATAGTGCGCAAGAATTTCTGGCAGTCGGTTCAGTTGAGAAAATGATCGCCCCTTATGAGCGCGAACGCCTGCATGGATATCGTCTGGCAAAGGAAAAAGGCGAGCAGATAGAGACCCATCATGTTGCAGACTATTTGACGAAAAGCGGAGAGATTATCACACTTGAATCTATTAATAGCTTGATTGAATGGAAGGGGCAAAAGGCCATTCTGAGTACGGTTATTGATGTAACGGAACAAAAGAAGGCAGAACAAAAACTGCAAGAACATCGTGACCAGTTGCAGGTCTTGGTTGAAGAGCGCACTCAGGATTTAATGAAAAGCGAACAACGTTTTCGCAATGTGGCGGAAGCTGCATCTGATTGGTTCTGGGAAACCGATGAAAATCACAAGGTCACGTTTATATCTGAACGGTTTTATGAGCTGTTTGATCTTACCTCTGATGAAGTTTTGGGGAATAGTCGATTGGAAATCGTTGAAAGCCAAATGAAGATACCTGATATCTCCCAAGTATGGTCGGAACATCTTAAGGAGTTAAACCAGCATAAAGCCTTTTCTATTCGTTATTGGGTGCGAGGACGAAATGCAGACAAGGTTTGTATTGAGGTGAAGGGGAAACCACTTTTTGATGAAGAAGGAACGTTTAAGGGATATATAGGTGCCGGGGCGGATGTGACACAAGAGGTCGAGACGCAAGAAGCCTTGCATGTTGCCGTGAAGGAAGCAGAAAGCGCCAATAGTGCCAAATCAGACTTTTTGTCAAATATGAGCCATGAACTGCGAACACCGTTAAATGCCATTTTGGGGTTTGCGCAATTATTGGAAAATAACGGCCAAGCCAATATGAGTGAGCGGCAACTGGAGCAGTTGAAGCACATTCGACTGGGTGGAGAACATTTGCTGGAATTGGTGAATGAAATTCTCGATTTGTCAAAAATTGAAGCGGGCAAGCTCACGATTACGGCAGAAGATGTTGATCTTCAAAACTTGATTGATATGTGTTTGCCTTATGCAACGGCATTTTCTGAAAAATACAATGTGAAGATTGTGGACCGTTCCTTAAATGATTTACCCCTGATTTGGGCCGATGCATTACGTGCGAAACAGGCTTTACTCAATCTTCTGTCCAATGCTGCAAAATACAATCAGGCAAATGGTACCGTTTGGATTGAGACCACGCTCACACCGGACGATTTTGTGCGGGTGGTTGTGCGCGATAACGGTATGGGTATTCACGATAATGACAAAGAAAAAATTTTTCAGCCTTTTCAACGGGCTGCGGGGCAAGATGGCGTGATTGAAGGCACCGGTATCGGCCTTGTCCTGACTAAGAAACTATTGGAAGAAATGGGTGGGCGAATTGGTTTTGAAAGCATTTTGGGTGAAGGGAGTTCGTTTTGGCTGGATTTTCCAAAATCCACAACTTCGCAAAAAACTCACGAAAATCCTGTAAAAACAATTCAAATGGATGGGCGCCCGATTTGTGCCCCGCAAAATCAATATACAATGTTGTATGTGGAAGATAATCCGTCAAACCTGTCTTTGATGGCTGGGATTGTGGACTGTATTCCAAATTTACGCATGGTTTCTGCGCATACGGCGGAAATTGGCTTAACTATGTTACAGGCGCAGAAACCCGATCTGGTACTTATGGATATCAATCTACCGGGTATGAATGGTTTTCAGGCCGTTCGCGAAATTCGCGCCCTTGAGGATGCGAAAGACATGCCCGTTTTTGCGATTAGCGCGGATGCAATGTCAGATAAGATGAGCAAAGGAATGGAGGCCGGCTTTGATCGTTATTTGACCAAGCCGATTGATTTACCTCATTTTATATCCATTTTGGATGAAGTTCTTAAATAAAAACAGGTGTGACACGTGATTTTAAAAATTGCCAGAATGGGGCACCCGGTCTTACGAGCCAGAGCTGGCGAAGTGAAAGATATTCAAGCCCCGCAAATTGTACGTCTTGTTGATGATATGATTGAAACAATGAAGGATGCAAACGGGGCAGGGTTGGCTGCCCCGCAAGTACATGTGCCGTTACGTGTGATGATCTTTCATGTGCCCCGTGGTCGTGATGCACAAATCGAAGACGGTCTTCCCTTGACTGTATTAATTAATCCCGAGATTGAAGCCATTGGGGACGGTATGAACGAGGCCTATGAAGGGTGCCTTTCGTTGCCGGGCATGACGGGGAAGGTCAGCCGGTTTACGCAGATCAAATATCGTGGTTTTAATCTGGATGGTACTTTGATTGAGCGCGAAGCCAGCGGATTTCATGCCCGTGTCGTGCAACATGAATATGATCATTTGGATGGAATTCTTTATCCGCAACGTATGGACGACCTGTCGACATTCGGCTATGTTGAGGAAATGCAAAAGGCAATCAATCAGGAATAAGACGGTGCAGGACATCAAGGTAAAAGACGACATTTTGCTGGCAACACTTCCCAATGTGGTGTTTGACGGATGGACAGACGCAGCTATTGAAGCCGGTGCGATTGAGGCCGGGTTTGACGCGTCAATGTCCGTGCGCGCGTTTCCCGATGGTGTAAATGATATCCTTGCCCATTTTGCAGATTATATAAACCGATGCATGGCGGCAGAGTTGGCTGGTCAGGATTTAAGTGACAAAGGGATCGGTCGCCGACTGGAAACAGCCATGCGGGTTCGTCTGGCGATTGAAGCGCCCTATCGTGAAGCTGTGCGTAAAGCCATGTCCTATTACGCCATGCCCCAACATGCCCCGCAAGGTGTGCAGGTCGTTTGGAAAGCCGTGGACGAGATGTGGTGGTGTTGCGGTGATGATGCTGTTGATTTCAACTATTATACCAAGCGGGCTTCTTTGGCCGCAGTTTATAGTGCAACGATGGTTTATTGGTTGAATGACGATTCTGAACATCAGGAAGAAACCATTCTCTTTTATCGTCGCCGTTTAATTGATGTGGTCAATGCCGTAAAAACCAGAAAGAAGATATTTTCCAAACTGGAAGATGTGTTTTGCAAGCTGGGTGGGCGTCAAATGGCGAATGGGCTGATAAAACGCTGACTTTGTGAGATTTCTCACTTTCATTTGTGTCACAAAGGACTATAACCTGGTCCATGAAAACACATAATCAACATACGGGCGAATTTATCGCTTTAATGGCTTTTTTAATGTCGCTGGTTGCGCTGGCGATTGATGCCATTCTTCCTGCATTCCATGCGGTTGGGACCAGTTACGATATTGTCGATGAAAATCGGTTGCAATTGCTGGTCGGCGTTCTGTTTCTTGGTATGGCGATTGGACAATTGTTTTACGGCCCGCTTTCCGACAGTATTGGACGAAAGCCTGCGACTTACATCGGTTTGATCTTATTTATTGTTGGGGCGTTGGTTTCTGCCTTTGCCCCCACTTACGAAATTGTTTTGTGGGGACGTTTTTTACAAGGCTTTGGTGTTGCCGGGCCGCGCACGATCTCTATTGCACTGGTTCGTGATCAATATTCTGGTCGTGAAATGGCGCGGATTATGTCGTTTGTGATTTCGATTTTTATTATCATGCCTGCCATTGCACCGGCACTTGGCGCCGGGATTTTGGTATTCAGCACATGGCATGCAGTCTTTTACTTGTTTGCCCTATTGGCTTTTGTCGCCCTTGTGTGGTTGATTTTACGCCAACCTGAAACGCATCCACAAGAAAAACGCACAGCGTTTAGTCTTGTAACGATCTTGCAAGGGGCGCGTTTCACACTGGGGAACCGATATTCTTGTGGCTATATGATTGTTGGTGGTTTGGCTTTTTCTTGTTTGGTCGCTTATTTAAATACGGCCAAATTGCTATATGCCGATATTTTCCAGATTGATGAACTGTTCCCGCTTTATTTTGGGATGTTGGCGCTTTTTGTTGGGGCGGCATCAATTGTTAATGGCAAAATGGTCGTGAAATATGGCATGCGTTCCATGATGAAGTTTGCCCTGATTGCTATGATCCTCAGCAGTGGTAGCTTTTTCTTTTATCTTTATTTCACGTCCGGACACCCGCCTTTTGTGCTGTTCATGGTGTCAATGGCGTCGATTTTCTTCTTTATGGGGATATTGTTTGGCAATGCCAACGCAATGGCGATGGAACCTGTTGGGCATATCGCGGGTATTGCATCGTCTGTCATTGGGGCAGGAACAACTTTTGTTTCCATGTCGCTGGGCGCATTAGTCGGTCAATTTTATGACCAGACGTTGTTGCCTTTGATCGGCGGGTATTTCGCCTTGGCACTGTCTGCCTATGTCATCATGTCCATGATTGAACGAAAAGATATTGCGAAAGAAGTGACAGTTTAAAATCCCAAGGGGCAAATCAAATACCCCTTGGGATTGATGTTATTCTTTTGGTAATTCACCCAAGGGGTAAACCAAATTGACGTGTCCCATTTTGCGCCCCCGCCGTGTGGACGACTTGCCATAAAGGTGAAGTTTGGCATTCGGTTCGTTCAAATAATCCGGCCATTTCTCCACGTCAAAACCGATCAGGTTTTTCATAATCAGGTCATTGC
This sequence comes from Terasakiella sp., assembly GCA_965230775.1. GTDB lineage: Bacteria > Pseudomonadota > Alphaproteobacteria > Rhodospirillales > Terasakiellaceae > Terasakiella. Next base: position 962,346 of record CBDDLQ010000006.1, on the reverse strand, counting down.
GGCGTTCCACAGACCCCAGCGGTAAACCGCAAACAGCACGGACGAATTGTTCGAATTGATCGGAATAACAGGCATCTTGCGTCCAGTGACCGGAGTTATGCGGGCGTGGTGCCATTTCATTGACGATCAAACGGTCGTCCTTGGTATGAAACATTTCAACGGCAAGCAAGCCGATCAAATCCATTTTTTCAGCCAAGGTAACGGCAATGCGAACGGCTTCTTCGATTAATCCATCGGGCAGATGCGCAGGGACTGTGGATGTATCCAAGATACCATCGACATGATTATTTTCAGCCGGTTCAAACGCGGTCCATTGCCCACAGGCACTGCGTGCAACCACAACGGAGATCTCGCGCTGGAAATCAACGAAACCTTCGAGAACGCTGGGGGCATTTGCCATTGAGGCATAAGCGGTTTCCAGATCGGTTTCCGGGCGGATCAAGGCTTGGCCTTTCCCGTCATATCCCATGCGCGTGGTTTTCAGGATGCTGGGGCGGCCTAGTTCATTGACGGCCTTTTCCAGATCGTCCAGGCTATCAACCCCTTTAAAGGGGGCGGTATCAATGCCGCAGTCATTGATAAAATTTTTCTCAATCAGACGATCCTGAGACAGATGAAGGCAGTTCCAGCCCGGTCGCACATCGACGTGTTCACTTAGCAACTGAACGCTTTCGTGCGGGATGTTTTCAAATTCAAAGGTTACGACATCGCAGGCTTGTGCAAAAGAGACCAAGGCATCGCGATCATCATATTGCGCAACCGTGGCTTTATAGGCAACCTGTTCTGCTGGACTGTCTTGATCCGGCCCGAAGACGTGACACATATAGCCAAGACGCGCTGCGGCTAATGCCGTCATACGTCCCAACTGACCATTACCGATAATGCCGATGGTGCTGCCCGGTGGCAGAAGTTTTTGTTCAGCCATAACCTGAATGATCCTTATTTAATCGACGGGTTCTTCTGCAACGCTTGCAGTTTGCTGTGCGCGAAACGCATCCAGTTTGGCGGCAACGCCTTCATCTTGCAAGGCGATGATGCTGGCGGCCATGATGCCTGCATTTTTTGCCCCGGCATCCCCGATTGCCAATGTACCAACCGGAACGCCGCCGGGCATTTGTGCGATTGAATAAAGGCTATCGAGACCATTCAGGGCACGGCTTTTAACCGGTACACCCAAAACAGGCAGTGGTGTCATGGCAGCGGCCATACCGGGCAGGTGGGCGGCACCACCGGCCCCAGCGATAATGACTTGCAACCCGCGTGCTTTTGCACTGGTGGCGTAATCATACAGGCGTTGCGGTGTGCGGTGTGCGGAAACAATGCGCTTTTCGTACGAAACACCCATTTCATCCAGCATATCGGCAGCCAGCTTCATGGTCGGCCAATCCGACTGGCTTCCCATGATGATCCCAACAGAAGGTACAGCACTATCCATAGTCTTAATCCTTGCACAAGACCGTAAAAAAGGGGCGTATTATATGTATGTCGGCCTAAATCGCAAGGTTTTTAAGATTTTTCAACGTTTTCAGTGTATTATGAAATATCTGAAAATGTTTGAAATGGTATGTGTTATGCCGATTGACGATATTAAAGCGACAGATGCACTTAAACCCTATAGCGGGCAGTCCGGTCAATCCGGTGGGCGCTCGTCCTATGGCAGTTTCAAAGGGCGGCATAAATATCCACCGGTTAAGCGTACTATTCACGATGTGACGTCCTTTATGAATATTCCACAAGATGAACTGACCCCGGCGGTGAGTGAGGCCATTGTTTCCTTGATGGAGGAAGTGGATCATTTGCGCGAAGAATTATCGATGACGCATAGTTTCGATGAAAAACTTTCCAGTTCAATGGATCGTCATATGGATTTGCCGGTTCTGACACGTCATGCCTTGTGTCGGGATATATCGGTGATGACGACTCGGATTGGGAAGACGATCAGCAGCGCGACCTTTGTCTATTTTCAAATTGCAAACTTTGCCGACATAAAAAATCAGGCGGGCCTGTTGGCAGGTGATGCCATCATTCGGGAGGTTGCGGAAATTTTAAGCGGGCAGTTGCGCGAAACGGATCGCATTGGCACATTGGGTGGGGATGGTTTCGGGATCGTTTTGACGCTCAGTGATTTTGAGGCATCCTTGACGAAAATTGACCATCTTGTGCAACAGGTTCAACAGGGGCCGATTCTGTTTAACGGACATGTTATGGATGTTGATATCGCATACGGCCTGCATAGCTTACATGCAGGTGAAAAAGTTGATACAATTTTGAATGAAGCCGATAAAGACCTGCACAAACGTTTTGTCAGGCGATGATATCAGGCACAATCAAAGCTTCCAGTTTTGCAATCTGGTCTTTCAAGGTCAGCTTCTTTTTTTTAAGGCGCTGCAATTGTAATTGGTCATAAGGCGGCGTCAGGACCATACGATTGATCACATCGTCCAAATCCCTATGTTCGGTTTGCAGAATGGCCAGCTTGATTTTCAGCTCACGGGTTTCCGGCATCACTTTCCCGACTTGTTATGTGTTTGTTAAGTCTCTAGATTTGAATATAGCATATAATTTGGCGCAAATAACAAAAAAGGAATTGGGATGAGTAAAAAACGCATCGGAATTTTGACAAGCGGTGGCGATTGTGCCGGATTGAATGCGGCCATTCGTGCGGTAACACGGCGCGCGATTGAAGGTTATGACTGGGAAGTTGTCGGGATTCATAACGGAACTTTGGGTTTGATCTCCACCCCCGTTGATGCGGAAGTGTTAGATCATAAAACGTTTAGCGGAACGTTGTTGCGCCAAGGCGGTACTTTTTTGGGAACAACCAATAAAGGGGACCCGTTTGCCTATCCTATGGAAGACGGCAGTCTTAAAGACCGCTCGGCGGAATTTATTGAAGGTTTTCGTGAACTGGATTTATGTGGCCTGATCGGGGTCGGTGGTGATGGATCCATGAAGATTCTGAACAAGCTTTGTGAACGGGGTGATATTCCGTTTATCGGCATTCCCAAAACCATCGACAATGATGTGGCTTGTACAGAATTCTCCATTGGCTTTACAACAGCTGTGAATGTGGCTGTGGATGCGCTGGATCGCCTGCATCCCACCGCTGCATCGCATCATCGGGTGATGATTTTGGAAGTTATGGGTCGTGATGCGGGGCATATCGCGTTACATGCTGGCATCGCAGGTGGTGCTGATGTGATACTTGTTCCTGAAATCCCCTATGATATGGAAAAAGTAGCTGCGAAAATTCGCCATATTTATGAGCATGAACATCGCAGCCATGCTTTGATTGTGGTGTCCGAGGCGGTAAAGACCGCAGATGGTAAGCCAGTGATGAAACAGAATGCTGAAGGACGTTTTAATTACGGTGGGGTGGGGCATGTCATTGGGGAGCAGCTCCATAAAATGACCGGGGCGGAAACGCGGGTTACGGTTTTGGGGCATGTTCAGCGCGGTGGAAAACCGGCGATGCGTGATCGCGTTATTGCCTCTGCCTTTGGTGTCAGTGCCGTTGATTTGATGGCACAGGGAAAGACCAATCGAATGGTTGCATGGCAGCACCGAAAAGTCGTTGATGTTGCTTTGGAAGATGTCGTGTCACACTATAATAATATTGATGTTTCCGGCACGCTTGTGCATACGGCACGCGGGCTTGGGATTTGTTTGGGGGATGAATGAAAAATCGGTAGGGATTGACAGACAACGCTGGCCTTACCAATTTAATTTATGTATCATAAAACCATCTTAAAACTGCCATAGGGAGGTTGTCCGCAATGAGCGTACTAGACCGAATTGAATCTCTCAAATCCAAGCATGCAGATTTGGAACACAAGATTGAAGCAGAAGAAATAAGACCTCATCCGAACGACACGCTCATACACGATCTCAAACGACAGAAACTTAAAGTGAAAGACGAAATTTCCGTCCTGTCGCTTAACTAACGAGATACTTACCTAATCAAATAGAATTTTAAAAATGACGCACTCTTATCCATGATGTGCGCGTATCCAAGAGATACGAATATAAACGCCCCGAACCTGTTTTCGGGGCGTTTTTCGTGATGAATTAAAATAGAAAAACCCCGCTCGGAAACAAGCGGGGTTTTTAAATAGTTGGCAGTTTTTTTATAGTTCGCCAGCTTCTTTTCTCAGCCCATCACGCAGGACGAATTTTTGAATTTTACCGGTAGATGTTTTCGGGACTTCCTGGAAAATAACTGTGCGCGGACATTTGTAATGCGCAAGGTTATCCCGGCAATGTTTGATGATATCTTCTTCGGTGACGTTACCTGCATCAGGTTTCAGTTCGATAAAGGCCGCCGGTGTTTCGCCCCATTTTTCATCAGGTTTTGCAACAACGGCAACGGCTGCAACAGCCGGGTGACGGTAAAGGGCGTCTTCAACCTCGATCGAAGAAATGTTTTCCCCACCAGAAATGATGATGTCTTTTGAACGGTCTTTCAGTTGAATGTAACCGTCATTATGACGCACACCCAAATCACCGGAATGGAACCAGCCGCCACGGAATGCATCGTCTGTGGCTGTCGGGTTTTTTAGATAGCCTTTCATCACGATATTGCCACGGAAGCAAACTTCGCCCATTGTTTCACCATCCCACGGTTGTTCAACTGTGCTTTCCGCATCAGCGATCATCAAGCCTTCTTCCAATGTATAGCGCACACCTTGGCGCGATTTCTGGAAGGCTTGGCGTTCAATCGGCAGCTCGTTCCATTCTTCTTTCCATGCGCAGAAAACAGCGGGACCGTATGTTTCGGTCAGGCCATAGGCATGGGTCACATCAAAGCCTTCATCCTGAATAGCTTTTAAAACGGAAGCCGGCGGCGGGGCTGCAGCCGTCATAATAGAACATTTATGTTCAAACGGCTTTTTCTCTTCTGCTGTCGCATTAATGACAAAAGACAACACAATCGGTGCGCCGCAGAAGTTGGTTACTTTATGTTTTTCAATCGCTTCATAAATGTTTTTGGCATTTACTTTGCGCAGGCAGATGTTCGTACCGGCCTTGGCGGCCATCGTCCACGGGAAACACCAGCCGTTGCAGTGGAACATGGGCAGCGTCCACAGATATACGGCATGTTGTTGCATGTTCCAGTCAAGGGCGTTGCCGATCGCGTTCAAATAAGCACCGCGATGGTGATAAACCACGCCTTTCGGGTTGCCTGTTGTACCGGATGTATAGTTCAGCGAAATGGCATCCCATTCATCTGCCGGGCCGCTCCAGTCATATTCGAGATCGCCTTTGGAGATAAACTGTTCGTAGTCTTCCTGACCAATCAATTCCCCACCTTCTGCCAACGCGTCATCAATATCGATGATGATCGGTTTCTTTTCCAATCGGGCAACGGCGGCTTTGGTGGTTGCGGAAAATTCACGATCCGTGAACAGAACCTTGGCTTCCCCATGCTGCAGGATAAAGGCAATGGCTTCGGCATCCAGTCGGATATTCAGGGTGTTCAACACAGCCCCGCACATCGGCACACCAAAATGGGCTTCGTATGTTTCTGGCGTGTTGTTGCCCATAACGGCAACTGTGTCGCCTTTTTTAATGCCGAGTTTGGCAAGGGCGGAGGCAAGGCGGACAGAACGCTCGTACGTTTCTTTCCAAGTGTAGACACGATCCCCGTGAATGACACTGGCGCGGTCCGGATAAACCATTGCCGTACGTTTGATAAAGGATAAAGGCGACAGCGATTCATAGTTCGCGGGTGTCTTTTCCAGATGAAGGTCGTAGATGTTTTCCATGGTGTTTCTTCCCCGATTGGTATTTTGGTGGAGATTTATTGAAGGGATTCATAGCAGCATAGACGCTATTCAGGAATACCAAAAAGCGAGTATGCACGTAAAAATAAATCGGTATGGGTAGGTGTTTTGTAAGATTAGGTCTCCTTTTTCTGCGCGGAATGATTATTAAGTATAAAAAATCGGTAAAACAATACCAAATTAACACTTTTATTTTTTCTCGATTTGAGTCACACTCCAACTCAGGTTTGAATGACAGGGAAGTCTTCGAACGTTTTTTTGGGAAAATCGCTTGGAAATAGGGGACGTTATGACCAACCGGTACGAAGAAGCATACAAAGAATCGATGGAAAACCCGGACGGGTTTTGGGCAAAAGCTGCTGAAGATATCAAATGGGACAAAAAATGGGACAAGGTTTTGGATGATTCCAATGCTCCCTTGTATCGTTGGTTTGCCGGCGCAGAATGTAACACCTGTTATAACGCAGTGGACCGTCACGTAGAGGATGGCCGTGGCGATCAGGATGCAATCATTTACGACAGCCCGATTACAGGTCACAAAAGCAAAATCACATACAGCCAGTTGCAAGATAAAGTTTCGCGTTTTGCCGGTGTGTTAAAAGCACGTGGTGTTGGCAAAGGTGACCGCGTTATTATTTATATGCCGATGATCCCGGAAGCTGCGATTGCCATGTTGGCGGTTGCCCGCTTGGGTGCGGTTCATTCGGTCGTATTTGGTGGCTTTGCCTCAAACGAATTGGCGGTCCGTATCAATGATGCGAAACCGAAAGTCATTGTTTCTGCATCTTGCGGGATCGAACCGGGTCGTGTCATTGCCTATAAACCGTTGTTGGACGGTGCGATTGAATTGTCCGAACATAAACCGGACGCAACAGTGATTGTGGCGCGTGAAGAAGCCAAAGCCGAATTGAAAGACGGTTATGACTTTGATTACGAAACGGAAATGGCAAAGGCTGAACCGGCTGCTTGCGTTCCTGTTGCCGCGACTGATCCGCTTTATATTTTGTACACCTCCGGTACGACAGGCCAGCCCAAGGGTGTGGTTCGCGACAATGGCGGTCATATGGTCGCGCTGAAGTGGACCATGAAAAATATCTATAACGTCGAAGCTGGTGACGTTTACTGGGCAGCGTCCGATGTGGGATGGGTTGTTGGTCACTCTTACATCGTGTACGGTCCGCTGCTGCAAGGTTGTACAACAGTCTTCTTTGAAGGTAAGCCTGTCGGCACGCCTGATGCGGGTGTTTTCTGGCGTATGATCGAAGAATATAACATTCGTGTTCTGTTTACAGCGCCGACGGCTTTCCGCGCAATTAAACGTGATGATCCAAAGGCTGAATTCCTTGGCAAGTACGATACATCCTGCCTGAAAGCCCTTTATCTTGCTGGGGAGCGTACTGATCCGGATACCTTGCAATGGGCACAGGATATCCTGAAAAAACCGGTGGTCGATCACTGGTGGCAAACGGAAACAGGTTGGGCCATTTGTGCCAACCCGTTGGGTCTGCATGAATTCCCGGTTAAACCGGGTTCACCGACCAAGCCGGTTCCGGGCTGGGATGTTCAGGTTCTGGACGATGCCGGTCATCCGGTTCCTGCCGGTCAAATCGGTGCGATCGTTTGTAAATTGCCGTTGCCGCCGGGAACGTTGCCGACATTGTGGGGCAATGATGACCTTTATAAAGCCAAATATCTGGAAGAATTCCCCGGTTTTTACGCAACAGCGGATGCGGGTGTGATCGACGAAGACGGCTATGTGTCAATTATGGCGCGTACAGATGATATCATCAACGTGGCAGGCCACCGTTTGTCTACAGGCGGTATGGAAGAAGTTCTGTCTGCTCACCCAGATGTCGCGGAATGTGCGGTAATTGGTGCGGATGACAAACTAAAAGGTCAAATGCCGGTTGGCTTTATTGTCTTGAAAGCGGGCGTTGAAAAAGAACATGACGAGATCGTCAATGAAGTCGTCAAAATGGTTCGTGAAAAAATCGGTGCGGTTGCAGCCTTCAAAAAATGCGTGGTCGTAGATCGTTTGCCGAAAACACGTTCTGGTAAGATTTTGCGAGGCACTATGCAGGCGATTGCAGATTGCAAAGACTATAAAATGCCCGCAACAATCGATGATCCGACCATTTTGCCGGAAATCGACGAAGCCTTGCAAACAATTGGTTATTCTTTTGCACGTTAAGTGTCTGGGAAATAATTCAGGAAAAGCGAGCTGGTATATCCAGCTCGCTTTTTTATTAGGAAATAAGGTCGAAATTGGATATATAAAGAATTGTTAATTAGGGGTTGAATTGTGCGTGCGTATTGGTTGGCTGTCTTTTTTTGGGTGAGTGTCTTTTATGGACATGCGAACCATGCCTTTGCGCAAAGTAATGCCATTACGATCGGGATTTTTAATTTTCCACCTTTTTATACAAAAAATAAGTATTCTCAGGCAGAAGGAATATTGGTGGATTATGCCAATCAGGCGCTTAAAGACGCAGGTTTGGTTGCGAAATATGAAATTTCATCGGCTGCCTTGTTAATTGAACGTTTGGGGAAAGGTGAGCTTGATGCCGGGATGCTCATTCGTCATCCAGCTTTGCTTGATAAAGCGTTTTATTCGAAGAACCCGATAAATCAAATTCAGTTGGTTGCTTATCGTTACGGATCTATCCCCGCCCTAAGCCGAATAGAAGATTTATCCGACAAACGTGTTTTGACGATTGCGGGATATGGATACGGCGGCACCTTGAAGAAGCTTTCGGAAAAAGGCATCGAACCAACTTATATTACCGCACGTAATATCGAGCAGGCTTTTGTCATGTTAGCGGCAAAGCGGGCGGATTATTTTTTAACTTACTTAAAACCAGCGGAAACGTTCCGCAAAAATAAAACGGCGACACAGTCCAAGCAAGAACTGGTCGCCGATAAATTATCTTCGTTTGATGTCTACTGGGTTGTTAGCAAAGCTTCTGAAAATGCAGAGATGATTATGAAAAACCTTGGTGGTTTTTAAGAATTTTCCAGATTATCCAGTAACTTTCCAAGGGCGGCTTTCGCATCCGGCGTATCCCATTCAGTCCGCCCGGTAACCCCGCCGCGCATCAGGCCATTTTGATCAATAATGAAACTGACAGGCAAGCTGCTGATTTTCATCATGCGTAAAAATTCCTGATCTTTATCGGAATAGGATTGCATCGCTGTTAATTCGCGCTTTTCCAGAAAATCATCCGGGCTTTCACGACCTTGGCGGCCTGTGGCAATCGCAAGAACTACAAAATCCTTCTCTTTAAAATATTTTGCCAATTCGTTCAGGCCGGGCATTTCTTTAATACAAGGCGGGCACCATGTTGCCCATAGGTTTAATAACACCACTTTGCCCTTGAAATCAGCCAGCGTAACGGTGTTGCCATCTTTGTCGGTAAATTTGGTCTGTGGGGCTGGCGGCGTATTGACCAGATTTTTATATCCGCGAATACTGTGTTTGAGATCATAGAAATCATCAGCAGAAGCGGAAAAGTTTATCAAAAGAGAAAAGGCAAAAACAAAAAAAGCAGCAGCGCGCATGGCTATGACCCCATAGTTCCTGAGAATAGGCGCGACAGTATATTCGAAAAAGGTCAAGAATAGGGCAAAGTCGCCTTTATTTGGAAGTCATCACCCAAATGCCGTCCCAATTATCCGGATCAACGGTTTCTTTGAGATGTTCGCATCGCTCAATATAAATTTCGGAAGCCTTATCCTTGGGATTAAGGGAGAGAACTTTTTTGAAGCTGTCAATCGCGTTGTCAAAGGTCCCTTTGCGATAGCATTCCATCCCATCGCGAAAATGCGCCAAGGCATCAACCATATTGGGGAAGGTATCTTCGGTGTGATAATCAAGTAATTCATAAATCGCAACCGGTTTGGTCTTGCCTTTTACAACCACATGGTCCATTTCCCGGTAACGATACGTACCACGTAAGGCCTTGAAGGTGAATTCAGACACAAGGATATGGGCGCCATACTGTTTGGTCCCGCTTTCAAGACGTGCAGCAAGGTTCACACCATCCCCGATGACTGTATAATCCATCCGTTTAGGTGAACCAATATTACCGGAAACCACGTTATCTGTGTTCAAACCAATACCGATATCAATTTCCATTAAGCCTTTGGTCGCGCGTTCTTTATTAAATTCACGCAATTTATTCATCATATCAATGGCGCATCTGACCGCCCGATCCGGGTCATCTTCATGCGGGAAGGGTGTGCCGAAGATGGCCATGATGGCGTCCCCAATGAACTTATCCAGCATGCCTTCTTCCGCGTTCAGGCAATCGACCATAACGGTGAAATATTCGTTTAACAGACTGACGATCCCTTGTGCGCCCAGTTCTTCGGACAAGGTTGTAAAACTACGCACATCTGAAAACAGGACCGTTGCGACACTGCTTTGACCGCCAAGAATTTCTTCGCCACCGCCCATCAGTTTGTCAGCCAAACCCGGGTCCATATAACGTGACATGGTGGATTTCATCCGTTTTTCCGAACTGATGTCTTCCATCATAATCATGGTACCTATTGCTTTGGAATCTTTATCCAGTAAAGGCAGGGTGGTGACGTTAATTGACGTTTCTTCCGCATTTGGTCCGATCTTGAGAATGGCATCCAATAAAATATCGGCTTCATTGCTTTCACGCACCATATGAAGACGTTCAACGACCCAGCTGTTTTCGTCTGTGAAAAAGTCTTCGTCTTTATGACCGATGACTTCATCTTGCGTGGCTTTGAGAATACGAAGTCCTGCGGCGTTACAGGTGACAATGACACCTTCTTCATCAAAGGTAACAACCGCGTTACTCATACTTTCCAGCATGCTTTCATTATAGTTCTTCATCTGCTGAACATCAGCAAACAACTGGGCGTTTTCCAGACCAATGGCAATTTGCGAGGTAAAGGCGGTCAGGCGTTGCTCGTCATCCTGATTGAAGGGACCACCTTTTTTGTTGAGAACCTGCGTCACACCGATGACCTTGCCGTCCTTGTTTAAAACAGGGCAGCATAGGATGGAACGGGTGAAATATCCGGTTTGCTTATCAAAGGCAGGATTAAAACGAAGATCGGCATAGGCATAGGGGATATTGACCGTTTTCCCTGAGGTAAAGACCGCCCCGGCAATACCGAGGTGATTGGGTAGGCGAATATTGGTTGCCCCGAGACCTTGCCCGATCTGGGTATAAAGCTCGTTGGTCTTTTCGTCATTGAGGAACAAGGTTGAACGATCTGCTTGCAACATCTTTGTGATGGCGCTCATAATCATTTGCAGCAACGGGCCGAGGTTGATTTCTGAAGAGACATCGGAGACGACATTGAGAAATTCGGCTTCTTGTTCACGCAGTTTTTCCATGCGTTCAATAAACAATGTGCCTTGCAATGCAATAGAGGCCTGCGTCGTAATCGCCTGCATAATGGCAAGATCGTCTTCGCTAAACTGGCCACCATCATTTTTATTCAGGGTTTGCGCAACGCCCAGAATATCACCTTTTACGGTACGCACAGGGGCACACAGGATGTTGCGTGTCTTGTAGCCTGTGGCGTGATCGACACTATGGTTGAACCGTTTATCACCATAGGCATCATCGACGATTTCAGGGATGCCTGTCGTGTAGACAGCACCCGCAATACCGGAATTGTTGAGGATACGGATTTCGCGTTTTACATCACCCAGAGCAACGCGTGAATAAAGTTCGTTGGTAGCCGAGTCATTAAGAAAAAGGGTGCCGCGTTCTGAATTGGTCGCTTTGGTCACCGCTTCCATAATGATGTGCAGTTGTTCATCCAGACTATCGGCGCGGGCAACGTCGTGAGAGACCTGCAAGACAAGCTGAGCCGAACTGGCTGTCACATAGGTGTTGTTTGTTGTATCTTGCAGATCAGAACTACTTTCCGGCATGTTGTGCCTCCAACGTTTCCCTTAAGGCCGTGATTGTATCACGTAATTGCTGATTTTCATCTCGAAAGCTGCGTTCCAGCTCTTGTCTTTGTTCATCATAGCGATGTTTCATCAATTCCATCTCGTCTCGCAAAGAACCGACGGTACGTTGTAATTGCAACGCTTCGCCATGCCCGTCCGCTTTGGTGCGTTGCACAGTTTCTTCTTTGTTCTGTTGTAATTTTTCCAATTGGTCCCGCAGGGCCTGAGCCGTGTGGATCAAGGTGTTGGCTTCTTGTTTGCCGTCTGCGAGTGTTCTTTGGACTTCTTCATCCATGTGGGCGCGCATTTTTTCCAGTTCGTCACGCAAGGCCTGAGCTGTCTGTGTCAATTGAAGAATTTCACCGTGAGCATCAGCGCGTGCCTTTTGGACGGCATCGTCCATTTCACGGCGCACAGCTTCCATTTCATCGCGCAAGGCTTGTATGGTTTTTTGCAGAAGCAGGTTTTCCTGATGGGCATTGGCAACAGCTTTTTGCACAGCCTCGTCTTTGGCGGCATTGACGCGATCAAGTTCATCACGAAGGGCAGAAATCGTGTTGATTAAATGACGATTTTCCGTCTGTGCCTTATAGAGCTTGCTTTCTTCTTCGGTTGTCATATTTCACCCGGATAGACTGATGCGCACAACACAGTGTGCAAGAGTAAGTTTAAGAAAAGATTACTCTGTTACAAAGACATCTTCCAGATCTTCAAACGTTCCATCTGTATTTTCCGGGGTAATCAAGGCAAACACGTCTAAAATAATAACGGCATTTAAGGCGGCGTCGCGTTCAACACCATCATTTAAACGTTTGGTCAGGTGGGAATTGACGATGGAGAGCTTTGAATAGCTTTCATTCAGGCTATCGAAATTTATCGGATTGTTTTGGCCATTTTGAACATTTTCAACATATTGCATCAATAAGTTTGCACTGAGTGAACGAAAGACGGTTTCCTGTTCATTGGCAAAGGGCAGGTGAAAACGTGCAAGCGGGCGCAGGAATTTTGTATGTTCACAGCCCGAGGTCGCACAAGCCAATCCAAACAGAGAGGCAATTCCATTTTGAAAATTGGATTTGGTAACGATACTACGCATGGGTGTATCGACTTCAATTACCGCCTTTTCGTAAGAAAATTTAGTTTTGAAATGTGGTAGAAATTCTGAAAGGGCCAAGGCCGTCGGACACCACTCAACATCTTCGCCAAGTGGGCAATTGGCACATTTATGATGGGATAATTTCGCCCAGTCAGGTTTGGGGTTATCGTCGCTTAATTCAATCTGATACGTTTTATCATTAAAACGCAGATCCATTTTTATGACTTGTTGGTTGGCTGCATAAAATTTGTAGGTGATTGTTTGCGACATGATGACATTCCCTGTGGCAGAATCTTTAGATCAAAGAGTTCGGCCTAAAAATTGGTTGTTGTTTTTCAAATGCGTTCCTTTTCGTGGCTAAATGAGGAAAAGGTTGCTTAAGGCTTCTGCGAGGTCATCCCCGAACGAGGCGCTTTTATGAATAATCGGAACACGATCGGACAGAAGTTGTAGATAGGGATCATCTTCGGGCAAGCTTGTAATCAGTGCTGTCGGAATATTGCGGGTGGCGGGCATAGCTGCAAGACCGGAGGCCAGATCAATACCGGACAGTTCCGGCATCATGGCGGAGATAATGACCAAATCCGGTTTTGTACGGATGATCAGGGGCATTGCATCAAGGGCGGATGTGCAGGTGGAAACACGATAGCCACATTCCTGTAGTTCGCGTTCAACAAAATGTGTCGCCGCACCATGTAGCATGACAAGCAAAACTTCGACATTGCGGACCTCAAGAATGCTGGCATCAAGGCGGATTTTTGCAGGAAGTTCCCGCACAAGGTGGGAAATGTCACGTTCTTCGATATCCGGTTTTTCGGCAATGTCGATCATGCAATCGACATAGGTTTGGATATCATCCAATGTGCGCGGCGGATAATTTCGGACATTGGCAAGATAATCTTCACAGCGTGCAGCAACAGTTGCCAGTGCAGCCAGGTCATAGTTGTGCGCCTGTCCTTTAATAGACATGGTGGCGCGCTGGACCTCTTCTACCAGCATTTTGATATCATTGCGTTCATGGCGCACTTCATCAATGGTGAAGGTTAATTTTTCAAGGGTATCTTTGACTTCATCAAGAAATTCAGTTCGTAGCTGGTCTACGATTTCCCCCACGCCTTTTGCGTAAACGCCGTCCATATTCGACTGCATGGTTATCCCCCTCGTGGGCTTTGATTTTTCGTTTTATTTCATTTTTTTATGGCAAAAGTTTGCCTGAAACATAGATGGCGGACAACTATCTTTTTTGGGTAATCCCCTGTGCATTCGCATTAGTAGACCTTCTACCCAAGATGTAAGAGGCATATTTGCGATCTTCAAGCAGGATATGCATCAAAATCCATCGCTTCAGGAATGTATGGATTTCTTCGGCGTCTTTTTCTGAGATTGGGAAGCAGAAGTTTCTTTTTAATTCATCAACCTGTCCGACCAGTTTGGCATGGGTATCCATATGTGAAGTCGCTTCAGAGTAACCGGATTCAATAAAGATGTCTTCTTCGCGGGAAAAATGGAAACTGGTGTAATCCATCAGGCCGTCAATAAGCCGTGCAATATCTTCTTGAGGTTTTTGAGCGTCAATCGCATGAATCAGATCTTTAGTTAATTCAAGCAAACGCTTGTGATGGGCATCAATTTCAGGGATGCCTACGCTGTAGGTATGGCGCCATATTAGTAAGCTTTCATCCCAAAGGCGGGAGTTGGACAAAGCACGCATTTGGCGAGTTACGGTTTCCAGAAGCTTCCATTGCACAATAGGAATTTCCTGAATGGCGGAAACCGGGATCAGGGCAACCGAGCAATTTGGTGAAAATGCCAGTGTAAAGATACTTTTCATCTTGTAAACGGCATGATCTTCAAAAAGGGAATCCCCCGGTGAAAGTGTTAAAAAATCATTTTTACCCAGTTTGAGTGTGACTTGGCCTTCTTTAATCAAGCCAATATAATTTTGGGTCAGGCTGTAATCATGTAGGTCGTTGATGTTTTTGGTTAAATGCATGCTGGCGGCAATGGCGTTTTTGATGCCATCTGATATAGATCCCCCGAATAACCATGATTTTTGTAACAATTCACGTTTTTCGGCCAAGGCGGCAATGGCAGAAAATGAATCGTTGCGATTGACAAATTCCCGATACATTTGGATCGGCAGTTTCAAGGCTTTGACAAAACTGATTGCCCGATATGTTTCACTGGACAATGCATCACAAAGCCCATGCATATCACCGATAAAGCTGCCTGCCGACATACGGTGTGTTTTGTTGCTGCTGGGATCGAGAATTTCTGTGGTCCCGCTTAAAATAAAATAGGCATTGTCAATTTTATCACCGGCTTTGAGAATGATTTCTTCCGGGTTGATCGTCACAATTTCATGGTTTAACAAAAGCCGGAATTGGTTTTGGGGAAGGTCTGGAAAAAAAGACTCCAGTGATTTCAGGGCACTGCCAAACATGTAATCATGGTTGCTGGGGATAAGGATATCTTCGGTACCAAAGGGGGCGCCGCTACCGATCAGGCGTTCATCTTCATTTAACGGACGTGCGGTATGGGCAAAGATGATTTTGCCGGACTTATCATCTGTAAAATCTTTGGCTTGCCCGTGGATCATACCCCCGCCGTTATCAACCTTTTTAATATCGCAGGGTTCGAGATAGGCTTGTTTGACCTGATCGCAAAATGCCTGGGATATGCCGGGGGCGTTCTCGTCTGTGGTAATCATGGCGTCGAGTACGTCAAAGGCTGCAATATCGGCAAGATGTCCGTATGTTTTATAGCCACCACCCCATTGGGTGCGGAAATACAAAATGCTGGTTTCCATTGGGTGAGGGGAGTTGACGGGTTTGACTTCCAGCCCGTTAATATCGTTCCATGTGTCTTCACATAGTTCGTGAATATCAAAGAATTGATTGAACCGACTTTCATCCAGCCCCATAAGAGCCGATAACTTCTTGACGGTTGCATGACGGACCAAGGGGGTTGCAAAAAATTTAATCCGATGATCAGACCGGATCAATGTCGGTAAACCTGCAAAATGATCGTCATGGCAGTGGGTCATAAAAATCCCTTCAACTTCGCTGATATCGACCCCGAGGGATTTTAACGTCGTTTCGATATTGGGACCCACGTCAATCAAGTAGATGCGCCCTTGGAAGGTCAGTAAACTTGCCATTGACGGGCGTTCAATATCCCAACCATCGCCTTCGCCGGAATGCACAACACTGAAATATTCCCGTGCGATTTCAAAATGGCCCAAGGCATAGGATGGCATATATTGTTCACCCTCTGCTAAATTCAAATCAATCTGGACGCTTTCATTTTCATAAGAGAATTCAAAAACATTCACATCCAGACGGCGCACGGTGACGCCATTTCGAATGGGGATTATCGCGCTGTCGACGACAAGACTGTCGAGTAATTCTTTGGGGTTGGCAATTTGACCGAAGGCGAACTTCAGTTTCAGGCGCATTAATTGTTTTGCTTGTTCGGGGCTGGCCCCGGCATTTATCAGCTCGCGTTCACTCGCAAGACCGTAATTGCCGCGATAGATATATTGAATTTGAGCGGAAAGTTGGTCGGGATGTCCGATCAAAAGAGGTTTTACGCCGGTGTTACCGGGATGATTGGGCAAAATCATCCCTTGGCGGTACAGCATTTGAAGGACGGGGAATTCCCCTAAATTGGAGAAACTGCCTTTTTGAACACTAAGATCAGATAGTAAAATGGCATTGGGGCCGGATTCAAGAAAGACGGGGCTTGCTTCATTTTGCAAGATCACCCCGCGTTTCATCATGTGTTTGACGGAGTCTGCCGGGCATCCGCATAAAATACGCAGATCAGCACCGGGGAACTCCAGCCAAAAAACACCGTTTGCCAGTTTGGATTTGATGATCCGCCCCATGAATAAGCCCCTTCATTATATCAGTTTAAGACATTCTGACATAACTTAGGGCTTTACCCCAAATGCTTTATGCTCCACAGCATTTTTTGAATTTTTTACCGGACCCACAAGTGCAGGGATCGTTACGGCCCACTTTATTGGCCACAATTCGTTGTTCCTGAGCGGGGTTCATTTCACCATCTTCGTAATACCAGCGGCCCTCAACCTTTGTAAAACGGCTGCGTTCGTGGTGAACCTGTTTACGTCCGTTGATTTTGAAGAAAGCGCGAAATTCTACAACACCGGTGTCGTCATCTTCCTGACCGCCTTCAGTTTTGACAATCTCCAGACTGTCCCAACGAGCTTGATTGGCCCATTGTGCCGTTTCTTCCGCGTCATAATCTTTGCGGCTGGCAAAACTGAGTGTTTCTTCGAGGTAGCCGAGTTGTCCTTTTTCGAAAGCACTGTAACGTGAACGCATTAGTTTTTCAGCAGTGGGTGCAATCTCACCGTTATGAAACGGGGCGCAGCAATTTTCGTATTCCTCGCGAGAACCGCAGGGGCAAAGAGACATGATCTCGTCCTTTATTCCAAATGTTAAAATTTTCTTGTGATCCCATTTGACGCGAGACCTGTCAAGTCACAAAAAAAGGCGGGTCCTTAATTAATAAAGACCCGCCTTGTAGTTTTAGGGGTTCTTACCATTCGAAACGTTCAATTCCTTCGAATGTTAATTCGCTGCCATCGGAGAAAGTAATCGTACCGGAGGCATCGTCTGAAAGCTCGATATATCCATCGGCTTGTTCTTCAACAGAACCGTTTTCCAGATCCAATGACCATTCGTGTTCGGCAACAGCACTGCCATCTTCATTTTCAAGATAGACGGTATCCATCCATCCTTCGGCCCCGCTGTCCCCACCATGAATAACATCATCGCCGGACCCTTCACCAAAGTAGAACAGATCATCACCTTCGCCGCCGATCATCGTGTCGTTGCCAGCTCCGCCATAGAAGGTGTCGTCGCCCGCACCACCGTCAAGTGTATTGCTGCTCCAATCATCACCGGCATCCAGTACATCATTGCCGTCTCCGCCAGATATATCATCGGAACCTCGGCCACCAAACAAGGTGTCATCTCCAGCACCGCCATCGATGTCGTCATTGCCCCAGATGCTATTGTTGCTGTCATCGCCATAGATGGTGTCGTTTCCGCTACCACCAACCAGCTTGTCATCACCGCCATCGCCCATCAGGGTGTCTGCGCCGGACCCACCGACCAATTCGTCGTTACCAGATCCTCCCTCAAGAGTATCGTCACCGGATCCACCATGCAGGGTATCGGTTCCAGAGTCTCCGGTCAGTTGGTCATCACCGGACCCACCGACAAGGAAGTCATTGCCGGATCCGCCATCCAGAACGTCGTTACCGCCTTCACCGTAAATTTCGTCGTTGCCGGACCCGCCTTCCAATGTGTCGTTACCGTCTGTGTTATTATCTGTAGCAGCATCAAGGTTGTCGCCGTTGTCGCCGTACATTACATCATTGCCGGACCCACCATAAACGCGGTCATTGCCGGATCCACCGGACATAAGGTCATCCCCGTAGTTGTCGTTGGCATCACCAACCCGGTCATCGCCTCCTTTACCTTCGTACATTTCTTTGCCGCTGGTTTTCCAGTCTTTGCTATGGGCATCCATGTCATCATCTTTGCCTCCGCCGGAATTTTTGGTGAAGGCTTTCTTGCCGCCCATATCATCTTTTGCTTCATCAAATTCACGATAGGCACTGTTATCGGTATTTTCATTTTCAGCTTCGATGTCTGATTGTGGTACTTCCGGTTCCACAACAACAGGCGCTTCAGGCGCTTCTGTTTCATGGGCTTCGATATTTGCGCTTACGCTTGTTGTTGCCGTATCAGAACCTTCACTGGCAGTAACAGAAGCCGACAAATTGAATTCGCTATGACCTTCTGGCAGACGCAGAACTACATTTTCGAGATTATCTGCAGAAAGATTTGCTGACCCTGCGGTGATGGTAACTTCTTGTCCGTCAACCAGTAAGACAGCGCCTTCAGGAATATCGCTAAGTGTTACATCCGAAAGGGTTTCTGAACCGTCTGTATCCGTTAATTCGGCACTCAGGTTTACAGGATAATCGACAAATGTTTCACCCGGATCATCCGGCAATGTCTGTGTTGCATCGATGTTATCCAGATACATTCCCCGGCCATAATCTTGCGCATCACCGACACTGACAAATTCGATGGTCATCGGTTCACCCGTTCCGGTAAAGCTGAAGGATCCTTCCTGCCAGTTGGTATCAGACCCATTGGAATTATCATGGCTGAATTCGGCAACGGTTTGACCGTTGATACGGACTTCGATGGCATTGACGTTTTCATCAAAGCCCGGACGACCAGAATAATCAAACTCAATATTGTAGGTTGCGTCTTCTACCGTATCAATGGTCCGGTTGATGCTGGTGGCATCATCATAATGGTTACGAGCATCGTCATTTAATTCAACATATGCACCCTCACCGGAATAATCATTGTTATACCGTGATTGGTTCCAGACTTCGATGGCATCGGAATTGGTATCCCAACCATCCACTTCACCGGAATGAAAACCGCTGCTGGCTTCACCAAAGCTTGTTGAGAATACAGTTGTTGTTTCACCCGCTTCGGCCCCAAGAACGATTGTGCTAGGCTCACCGATTTCAAGATCAAGTGAGGGGGCATCAGCCTCATTAGGGGCGGCTACGGTCGTTCTCGCTGTTGATGTTGCACTGTCATCTCCGTCGGTTGATGTAACCGATGCGGATAGATCAAACTCGCTATGACCTTCGGGCAGGCGCAACACAACGTTTGCCAGATCGTCAGGCGAGATTGTTACAGAACCGTCTGAAACACTAACTTCTTCACCGTTTACATACAAGGTTGCGTTATCAGGGATATCATTCAACGTAATATCAGACATGGTTTCAGAACCGTCTGTGTCTGTCAGTTCTGCACTTAAATCCAGTGGGTAATCAATAAATATTTGATCGGGATCATCCGGCAATGTTTGTGTTGCATCGATGTTATCCAGATACATCCCCCGACCATAATCCTGCGCATCACCGACACTGACAAATTCGATGGTCATCGGTTCACCCGTTCCAGTAAAGCTGAAGGATCCTTCCTGCCAGTTGTTGTCCGACCCATTGGAATTGTCGTGGCTGAATTCGGCTACGGTTTGACCGTTGATACGAACTTCAATGGCATTGACGTTATCATCAAATCCTGGACGACCTGAATAATCGAATTCAATATTGTAGGTTGCGTCTTCTACCGTATCAATGGTTCGGTTGATGCTTGTGGCATCATCATAATGATCACGTGCATCGTCATTTAATTCAACATATGCGCCATCTCCGGAATAGTCGCTATGGTCACGATCGTCATTCCATACCTCAATGGCATCTGAACTTGTACTCCACCCATCAACTTGGCTTGTTTGGAAACCTGTTTCCGCATTTCCAAAGCTTGTAGAAAAGACAGTAGTCGTTTCGCCTTGTGCTCCTGATATTGTTACCGTGGATGGTGCGCCAACGGTGATGGACATTTCCGGTGCATCTGCAACCGCCGCGACCTCGATGGTGCCGCCAGCGGCTGTTGTTGTGGTGCCGTCAGAGACATCATAGGACAGGTCAATGGATCCGTTGAAATCCGCATCCGGTTCAAAGGTCCATGTGCCGTCACCGTTATTGGTCAAGCTGCCACCATCGGCCGACAGGTTCTGAACAGACAGATTATCGCCATCAACATCACTGGCGTTGGCGAGCAACTGATCTTCGGAGATGGTGATGGAGCCATCTTCGTTCATGGTAAACGAGGTGTCTTCGGATACGACCGCTGCGTCATTGACGGCTGCGACCTCAATGGTGCCGCCAGCGGCTGTTGTTGTGGTGCCGTCAGAAACATCATAGGACAGGTCAATGGATCCGTTGAAATCCGTATCCGGTTCAAAGGTCCATGTGCCGTCACCGTTATTGGTCAAGCTGCCACCATCGGCCGACAGGTTCTGAACAGACAGATTATCGCCATCAACATCACTGGCGTTGGCGAGCAACTGATCTTCGGAGATGGTGATGGAGCCATCTTCGTTCATGGTAAACGAGGTGTCTTCGGATACGACCGCCGCATCATTGACGGCTGCGACCTCGATGGTGCCGCCAGCGGCTGTTGTTGTGGTGCCGTCAGAGACATCATAGGACAGGTCAATGGATCCGTTGAAATCCGCATCCGGTTCAAAGGTCCAGGTGCCGTTGCCATTATCGGTCAAGCTGCCCCCATCAGCCGACAGGTTCTGAACAGACAGAGTATCGCCATCGACATCACTGGCGTTGGCCAGCAACTGATCTTCGGAGATAGTGATGGAGCCATCTTCGTTCATGGTAAACGAGGTGTCTTCAGACACGACCGCCGCATCATTGACGGCTGCGACCCCGATGGTGCCGCCAGCGGCTGTTGTTGTGGTGCCGTCAGAGACATCATAGGACAGGTCAATGGATCCGTTGAAATCCGCATCCGGTTCAAAGGTCCAGGTGCCGTCACCGTTATTGGTCAAGCTGCCACCATCGGCCGACAGGTTCTGAACAGACAGATTATCGCCATCAACATCACTGGCGTTGGCGAGCAACTGATCTTCGGAGATGGTGATGGAGCCATCTTCGTTCATGGTAAACGAGGTGTCTTCGGATACGACCGCTGCGTCATTGACGGCTGCGACCTCAATGGTGCCGCCAGCGGCTGTTGTTGTGGTGCCGTCAGAGACATCATAGGACAGGTCAATGGATCCGTTGAAATCCGCATCCGGTTCAAAGGTCCAGGTGCCGTTGCCATTATCGGTCAAGCTGCCCCCATCGGCCGACAGGTTCTGCACAGACAGAGTATCGCCATCGACATCACTGGCGTTGGCCAGCAACTGATCTTCGGAGATGGTGATGGAGCCATCTTCGTTCATGGTAAACGAGGTGTCTTCGGATACGACCGCTGCGTCATTGACGGCTGCGACCTCAATGGTGCCGCCAGCGGCTGTTGTTGTGGTGCCGTCAGAGACATCATAGGACAGATCGATGGATCCGTTGAAATCCGCATCCGGTTCAAAGGTCCATGTGCCGTCACCGTTATTGGTCAAGCTGCCCCCATCAGCCGACAGGTTCTGAACAGACAGAGTATCGCCATCAACATCACTGGCGTTGGCCAGCAACTGATCTTCGGAGATGGTGATGGAGCCATCTTCGTTCATGGTAAACGAGGTGTCTTCGGATACGACCGCTGCGTCATTGACGGCTGCGACCTCAATGGTGCCGCCAGCGGCTGTTGTTGTGGTGCCGTCAGAGACATCATAGGACAGGTCAATGGATCCGTTGAAATCCGCATCCGGTTCAAAGGTCCAGGTGCCGTTGCCATTATCGGTCAAGCTGCCCCCATCAGCCGACAGGTTCTGCACAGACAGAGTATCACCATCGACATCACTGGCGTTGGCCAGCAACTGATCTTCGGAGATAGTGATGGAGCCATCTTCGTTCATGGTAAACGAGGTGTCTTCAGACACGACCGCCGCATCATTGACGGCTGCGACCTCGATGGTGCCGCCAGCGGCTGTTGTTGTGGTGCCGTCAGAGACATCATAGGACAGGTCAATGGATCCGTTGAAATCCGCATCCGGTTCAAAGGTCCAGGTGCCGTTGCCATTATCGGTCAAGCTGCCACCATCGGCCGACAGGTTCTGAACAGACAGATTATCGCCATCAACATCACTGGCGTTGGCCAGCAACTGATCTTCGGAGATGGTGATGGAGCCATCTTCGTTCATGGTAAACGAGGTGTCTTCGGATACGACCGCTGCGTCATTGACGGCTGCGACCTCAATGGTGCCGCCAGCGGCTATTGTTGTGGTGCCGTCAGAAACATCATAGGACAGATCGATGGAGCCGTTGAAATCCGCATCCGGTTCAAAGGTCCAGGTGCCGTTGCCATTATCGGTCAAGCTGCCCCCATCAGCCGACAGGTTCTGCACAGACAGAGTATCACCATCGACATCACTGGCGTTGGCCAGCAACTGATCTTCGGAGATAGTGATGGAGCCATCTTCGTTCATGGTAAACGAGGTGTCTTCAGACACGACCGCCGCATCATTGACGGCTGCGACCTCGATGGTGCCGCCAGCGGCTGTTGTTGTGGTGCCGTCAGAGACATCATAGGACAGGTCAATGGATCCGTTGAAATCCGCATCCGGCTCAAAGGTCCATGTGCCGTTGCCGTTATCGGTCAAGCTGCCGCCATCGGCCGACAGGTTCTGCACAGACAGCGTATCGCCATCAACATCACTGGCGTTGGCGAGCAACTGATCTTCGGAGATGGTGATGGAGCCATCTTCGTTCATGGTAAACGAGGTGTCTTCGGATACGACCGCTGCGTCATTGACGGCTGCGACCTCAATGGTGCCGCCTGCGGCTGTGGTTGTGGTGCCGTCAGAAACATCATAGGACAGATCGATGGAGCCGTTGAAATCCGCATCCGGTTCAAACGTCCATGTGCCGTCACCGTTATCGGTCAAGCTGCCGCCATCGGCCGACAGGTTCTGAACAGACAGAGTATCACCATCGACATCACTGGCGTTGGCCAGCAACTGATCTTCGGAGATGGTGATGGAGCCATCTTCGTTCATGGTAAACGAGGTGTCTTCGGATACGACCGCTGCGTCATTGACGGCTGCGACCTCAATGGTGCCGCCAGCGGCTATTGTTGTGGTGCCGTCAGAAACATCATAGGACAGATCGATGGAGCCGTTGAAATCCGCATCCGGTTCAAAGGTCCAGGTGCCGTTGCCATTATCGGTCAAGCTGCCCCCATCAGCCGACAGGTTCTGCACAGACAGAGTATCACCATCGACATCACTGGCGTTGGCCAGCAACTGATCTTCGGAGATAGTGATGGAGCCATCTTCGTTCATGGTAAACGAGGTGTCTTCAGACACGACCGCCGCATCATTGACGGCTGCGACCTCGATGGTGCCGCCAGCGGCTGTTGTTGTGGTGCCGTCAGAGACATCATAGGACAGGTCAATGGATCCGTTGAAATCCGCATCCGGTTCAAAGGTCCATGTGCCGTCACCGTTATTGGTCAAGCTGCCACCATCGGCCGACAGGTTCTGAACAGACAGAGTATCACCATCGACATCACTGGCGTTGGCCAGCAACTGATCTTCGGAGATAGTGATGGAGCCATCTTCGTTCATGGTAAACGAGGTGTCTTCAGACACGACCGCCGCATCATTGACGGCTGCGACCTCGATGGTGCCGCCAGCGGCTGTTGTTGTGGTGCCGTCAGAGACATCATAGGACAGGTCAATGGATCCGTTGAAATCCGCATCCGGCTCAAAGGTCCATGTGCCGTTGCCATTATCGGTCAAGCTGCCACCATCGGCCGACAGGTTCTGAACAGACAGATTATCGCCATCAACATCACTGGCGTTGGCCAGCAACTGATCTTCGGAGATGGTGATGGAGCCATCTTCGTTCATGGTAAACGAGGTGTCTTCGGATACGACCGCTGCGTCATTGACGGCTGCGACCTCAATGGTGCCGCCAGCGGCTATTGTTGTGGTGCCGTCAGAAACATCATAGGACAGATCGATGGAGCCGTTGAAATCCGCATCCGGTTCAAAGGTCCAGGTGCCGTTGCCATTATCGGTCAAGCTGCCCCCATCAGCCGACAGGTTCTGAACAGACAGATTATCGCCATCAACATCACTGGCGTTGGCGAGCAACTGATCTTCGGAGATGGTGATGGAGCCATCTTCGTTCATGGTAAACGAGGTGTCTTCGGATACGACCGCTGCGTCATTGACGGCTGCGACCTCAATGGTGCCACCAGCGGCTGTTGTTGTGGTGCCGTCAGAGACATCATAGGACAGATCGATGGAGCCGTTGAAATCCGCATCCGGTTCAAAGGTCCAGGTGCCGTTGCCATTATCGGTCAAGCTGCCCCCATCAGCCGACAGGTTCTGCACAGACAGAGTATCGCCATCGACATCGGAGGCGTTTGCGAGCAGTTGATCTTCGGAGATGGTGATGGAACCATCTTCGTTCATGGTGAAGCTTGTGTCTTCAGACACGACCGCCGCGTCATTGACCGCAGCGACCTCGATGGTGCCACCAGCCTGCGTGGTTGTGGTGCCGTCAGAAACATCATAGGACAGGTCAATGGATCCGTTGAAATCCGCATCCGGTTCAAAGGTCCAGGTGCCGTTGCCATTATCGGTCAAGCTGCCGCCATCTGCCGACAGGTTCTGAACAGACAGAGTATCACCATCGACATCACTGGCGTTGGCCAGCAACTGATCTTCGGAGATGGTGATGGAGCCATCTTCGTTCATGGTAAACGAGGTGTCTTCGGATACGACCGCTGCGTCATTGACGGCTGCGACCTCAATGGTGCCGCCAGCGGCTATTGTTGTGGTGCCGTCAGAAACATCATAGGACAGATCGATGGAGCCGTTGAAATCCGCATCCGGCTCAAACGTCCATGTGCCGTCACCGTTATCGGTGAGGGTACCGCCATCGGCCGACAGGTTCTGCACAGACAGAGTATCGCCATCGACATCGGAGGCGTTGGCCAGCAACTGATCTTCGGAGATGGTGATGGAACCATCTTCGTTCATGGCGAAGCTTGTGTCTTCAGACACGACCGCTGCGTCATTGACGGCTGCGACCCCGATGGTGCCGCCAGCGGCTGTTGTTATGGTGCCGTCAGAGACATCATAAGACAGATCAATGGAGCCGTTGAAATCCGCATCCGGCTCAAAGGTCCATGTGCCGTCACCGTTATCGGTCAAGCTGCCGCCATCGGCCGACAGGTTCTGCACAGACAGAGTATCGCCATCGACATCGGAGGCGTTGGCCAGCAGTTGATCTTCGGAAATGGTAATGGTGCCATCTTCGTTCATGGTGAAGCTTGTGTCTTCAGACACGACCGCCGCGTCATTGACGGCTGCGACCTCGATGGTGCCACCAGCCGCTGTGGTTGTGGTGCCGTCAGAGACATCATAAGAGAGATCGATGGAGCCGTTAAAATCTGCATCCGGTTCAAACGTCCAGGTGCCGTCACCGTTATCGGTGAGGGTACCACCATCGGCCGACAGGTTCTGCACAGACAGAGTATCGCCATCGACATCACTGGCGTTGGCCAGCAACTGATCTTCAGAAATGGTGATGGAACCATCTTCGTTCATGGTGAAGCTTGTGTCTTCAGACACGACCGCTGCGTCATTGACGGCTGCGACCTCGATGGTGCCACCAGCCGCTGTGGTTGTGGTGCCGTCAGAGACATCATAGGACAGATCGATGGAGCCGTTGAAATCCGCATCCGGCTCAAACGTCCATGTGCCGTCACCGTTATCGGTGAGGGTACCGCCATCGGCCGACAGGTTCTGCACAGACAGAGTATCGCCATCGACATCGGAGGCGTTGGCCAGCAACTGATCTTCGGAGATGGTGATGGAACCATCTTCGTTCATGGTGAAGCTTGTGTCTTCAGACACGACCGCCGCGTCATTGACGGCTGCGACCTCGATGGTGCCACCAGCCGCTGTGGTTGTGGTGCCGTCAGAGACATCATAAGAGAGATCGATGGAGCCGTTAAAATCCGCATCCGGCTCAAAGGTCCATGTGCCGTCACCGTTATCGGTGAGGGTACCACCATCGGCCGACAGGTTCTGCACAGACAGAGTATCGCCATCGACATCACTGGCGTTGGCCAGCAACTGATCTTCAGAAATGGTGATGGAACCATCTTCGTTCATGGTGAAGCTTGTGTCTTCAGACACGACCGCTGCGTCATTGACGGCTGCGACCTCGATGGTGCCACCAGCCGCTGTGGTTGTGGTGCCGTCAGAGACATCATAGGACAGATCGATGGAGCCGTTGAAATCCGCATCCGGCTCAAACGTCCATGTGCCGTCACCGTTATCGGTGAGGGTACCGCCATCGGCCGACAGGTTCTGCACAGACAGAGTATCGCCATCGACATCGGAGGCGTTGGCCAGCAACTGATCTTCGGAGATGGTGATGGAACCATCTTCGTTCATGGTGAAGCTTGTGTCTTCAGACACGACCGCCGCGTCATTGACGGCTGCGACCTCGATGGTGCCACCAGCCGCTGTGGTTGTGGTGCCGTCAGAGACATCATAAGAGAGATCGATGGAGCCGTTAAAATCCGCATCCGGCTCAAAGGTCCATGTGCCGTCACCGTTATCGGTGAGGGTACCACCATCGGCCGACAGGTTCTGCACAGACAGAGTATCGCCATCGACATCACTGGCGTTGGCCAGCAACTGATCTTCGGAAATGGTGATGGTGCCATCTTCGTTCATGGTGAAGCTTGTGTCTTCAGACACGACCGCCGCGTCATTGACGGCTGCGACCTCGATGGTGCCACCAGCCGCTGTGGTTGTGGTGCCGTCAGAGACATCATAAGACAGATCGATGGAGCCGTTGAAATCCGCATCCGGCTCAAAGGTCCATGTGCCGTCACCGTTATCGGTGAGGGTACCACCATCGGCCGACAGGTTTTGCACAGACAAATTATCGCCATCGACATCGCTTGCGTTGGCCAGCAACTGATCTTCGGAGATGGTGATGGAACCATCTTCGTTCATGGTAAACGAGGTGTCTTCGGAAACGACAGCCGCATCATTGACGGCTGCGACCTCGATGGTGCCGCCTGTGGCTGTTGTTGTGGTGCCGTCAGAAACATCATAGGACAGATCGATGGAGCCGTTGAAATCCGCAGCGGGCTCAAAGGTCCATGTGCCGTTGCCGTTATCGGTCAAGCTGCCGCCATCGGCCGACAGGTTCTGCACAGACAGAGTATCGCCATCGACATCGGAGGCGTTTGCGAGCAACTGATCTTCGGAGATGGTGATGGAACCATCTTCGTTCATGGCGAAGCTTGTGTCTTCGGAGACGACCGCCGCGTCATTGACGGCAGCGACCTCAATGGTGCCTTCAACGGTTGTTGTGCTTTCGCCGTCTGTTACTTTATAGGAGAGGTCAATGTCACCGTTGAAATCGGCATCAGGTTTAAATGTCCAACTGCCATCGCCGTTATCAGTCAGTGTGCCCCCACCCATTTTCAAGTCGAAAGCCGTCAGTTGATCACCATCTGCATCGGTGACATTTTCTAGAAGGTCGGCTTGGGTAATGGTCAGGGTGCCATCTTCGTTGACTTCAAGGGATGCATCTTCTGTTGCAACAGGTGCGCTGTTTTCTTCTAATATATCACCCGTGGTGCCTTTGTCGTTTCCAGTATTTAAAGCGATATCGATTTCAAGTTGAATGTTAATTGTTGTTTGTTGCGGATCAATGGCGAGATAGAACTCATTACTATCAGAAGTATTGATGATGATAGAACCGTCTTCTTGGACGTAACCCGCAGAAGATTCAACGCCTTGGGGGAGGTTGCGCAGAATAATCTGTTGGTCGGTGCCGTCGGTATATTTAGATAAATCAAGAGAAAGGAGAGCAAATTTCCCGGCTTGGGCAGCTGAGCTCAGGTCTTCTGAGGAGATGTTGACCTTCAGGTGTTGAAGACTGTTTGCATCATCGTCGTTTGAAAAGTGGCCACCCGTTGAGATGTTTTGTTCGCCAAGGGCTTTGGATTTATCACTCGCAATATGGGTGGATTGCAGGGCCAGATCGCTTTCCTGTTCAATCTCAAAATTGTTAATAACAACAACTTTGTCGGACAAGCCCTGATCGCTTGCCCCTGTGTCGAGATCAAACATTTCAATACTGCTTTTTGTGGCCTGATTCTGTTCCATAATCGTTCCCCTGACGCAAACACCGGATTCGGGTGTAAGCAACTTTTAAAAAGTAAACTAGAAGTTGCCTTATCCTATCATAGAGGAGGAGATGAGATTCGAGCTTTCAATATGTTAATGTAAATAAGATTAATTAATATTATTTAAAATAACAATATTGATATTGGTATTAGGTATAATTACGTAAATATAGGGGAACTTACTTATAGCCATATGGATAGGTGTTACAATTTATTAACCAACGAATCCTACAATTTGGATAGAGTCTACAGAAGTTGAAGCATTTCAATTTTTATTAAATATTTGAAAAAGTTAATGAAATAATCCTATGGTCCATAAAAAAGCACAGAATCGATTTGTAAGACCGATGCGTCGCGTAATGCTTAGTCGCATGGATGTGCTTTTATCATCATTTGCTGTAAATTTGTTGACGTTAGCTCTACCTTTGGTGGTGCTTCAAGTGTATGACAGGATTATCCCCAGTAGCTCAACGGATACCTTTACCTTTATGGTTTTGGGATTGATCGGTGTCGTTTTGCTGGATGGAAGTCTTCGAGTTTTAAGAACATATACGATTACATGGGCAGGGACACGTTTTGAGCATGCCGCATCTGTACGGGCATGTGAAACTTTTTTAAGTTCGGAAATTCAGGATTTTGAGACAACGCCACCCGGTGTGCAAATGGAGCGTTTTTCAGCGATTGAGGCGTTACGCGATCATCAATCCGGGCAAGGGTTGATCAGCTTCACCGAATTACCGTTTGCTGTGATTTTTGTGGCGTTGATTGCACTTATTGGCGGTCCCTTGGTGATTGCACCGATTGCAGTCTGTGTTATTGCTGCGATTTTTGCGATTTGGCTGGGATATAGCCTTGATAAAATTATTCGGACAAGAAATGAACTGGATGATGATCGTTATAACTTCATCTTTCAGGTTTTAAATGGCATCCATTCCGTCAAGGGATTGGGGATGGAAGGTTTGATGTGTCGCCATTATCAGCACTTGCATGCACCAGTTGCACTGATTATGGAAAAAATGGTTTTTTATTCTTCCCTTGGGCAATCCGTCGGCGCGATTTTGAGTAACTTTGCGATGGTATCGGTCGCTTTGCTGGGGAGTATCTTCGTGATTGAGGGCAGTTTGACAGGGGGGTCGTTGATGGCATGCACTCTGTTGGGAGGGCGTGCGATTCAGCCGTTGATTCGTATGATCGGTGTTTGGGTCCAATATCGGTCATTGAAATTGTCAAACGAACGATTGCAAAGACTGGGGGCGATCCGTCAGGAAAATAAAGATCCTATTCACGAAGAAACCACACCGCAAATCAAAGGGGATATCGTCTTTGAAAAGGCAACAATTTATCAAATTAATACGGGAATGCCGATTTTCAAAGATTTGAATTTGCATATCCGGGCAGGTGAAACGGTTGCCATTTTGGGGCAAGTTGGTGGCGGTAAGTCTTCTTTGCTTGAGGCAATCGCGGGCTTTATTCCTGTTTTGGAAGGAAACCTTTATTATGATGGTGTTGATTCCAGAGCGTTGAGTTATCGCAAACTTCGCCAACAAATGGGATATGTCCGCCAAAATGCTCCGTTATTCAGAGGAACCTTGCGAGAGAACCTTACAAAATTTAGAGGTCGGGATTATTTACCGGCCGCCCTTGATATCGCGGATAAATTGGGCTTGAGCGAGATTATAGCTGCGATGCCGAAAGGCTTGGACACACCGGTGGGGGAGTCTGCATCGGAAGGCTTGTCGGGGTCTGTTCAACAGATGGTCAGTTTGACGCTTACATTTGCAGATAAGCCGCGTGTTCTTTTGTTGGATGAAGCCAACACGGCTCTGGACGGGGATGCCGATAGGCGACTGCGTGAGTATCTGGAAACATTGAAGGGGGAAACGACAATCCTGATGATTACGGAACGTCCGTCCCTGATCAATATTGCAGACCGGGTCTTTGATGCCTCACATGGTGTCGTGAAGCAGATTGAATGGGAGGGCTTTGGGTCAAGGCCGAAGCCAAGGCCAAATCCCTTGAAGCCATCGCGCCCGCGTGAACAGAAGGGAGTGGCATAATGGGACATGTTGTTTTACATCAGCCACCACCTGAAAATTTATCACGTTTATGGCGAAAGGCTTTGTTTAATTATACAGGGGCAGAAGAACTTGAACCTGTTTTGCAAACCTTATTGTCTTTGTTGGAAGCGATTGACTGGAAAGGGTCACCTCATCGTTTAATAGAGGCGATGCCTTATGATGCAGGGCAGATGACCGTTTATGATTTACGCGATATTTTGATGCGACTGGGGTTTAAAACCATTCGATTGAAAACGCGACATGATAAGTTGTCGTTGCGCCTATGTCCTTGCATCTTGTATGCAAAAGGACAGTATTATGTCGTGCGTGCGGACGGGCGAAAAATTGTTGCCCATGATCCGGTTTCAAGTGAGGACAAACCCGTTCGTAGTGTGCGCGGCGGTACGTTCTATGTCATTGAAAAGATTGATCGGGAAAAAACGGATGATGTGGATCGGTCCGCCCTGTGGTTTAGAAATTTGTTTTTACAATTCCAGCCTTTGATCACGAAATCTTTTATTGTCAGTTTTTTCATTAACCTGATGGCCCTGACAATCCCGCTCGCGGTTATGATGATTTATGATCAGGTGATTGCGAAAGAATCCAAAGTCACCTTGTTATATGTTGCCAGTGGCGTGGGGCTTGCCTTGGGGTTTGAACTTTTACTGCGGATTATGCGTTCCAAGGAACAAGCTTATATCGGGGCGCGTTTTGATTATCTGGTCAGTACGAAAGTCTTTGAGCAAATTTTGCATTTGCCCCCTGTCTTTACTGAGCGTGCCCCGGTTGGTGGCCAAGTGTCACGTATTCGCAGTTTTGAATCTTTACGCGAAATTTTTACAGGTTCATTAGCCAATACGCTATTGGATTTACCGTTTGTTCTTTTGTTTGTGGCCGTAATTGGTTTTATTGCCGGTCCAATGGTGGCGGTTCCAATGGTGCTTGCGACCATATATGCCATTTTGGGTGCGATTATTATGCCGGAAATACGGGCACGTTCCAAAATGTCGGCAGAGGTTAGATCTTCGCGTTATACGTTTTTAGTCGAGATGCTCTGGCAAATGCGTCAAGTGAAACAAAGATGCAGTGAAGAACGTTGGTTGAAACGCTTTCGGGAATTATCCGGCGATGCGGCATGGGCGAATATGCAAGTGACCCGCCTGCAAGGCAACGTACAGAATATTGCACAAAGCCTGATGATGGCGGCTGGCGTTGCGACACTTATTTTTGGTGTGTACGGGGTTATGAACGGCGTGATCAGTTTGGGGGCATTGGTCGCAACTATGATGCTGGTTTGGCGCATCCTATCGCCGTTACAAGCTTTGTTCAATGTATCAAACAGGATTGAACAAATGCAAAATGGTGTACGCCAACTGAAAAGCATTTTGCGGTTTGCCCCGGAACAGGAACCAGGGGACACGCCGCATGCAAACGTAGACTATAAAGGAGCGATTGAATTCAACCGGGTCAGTATGCGTTATAAATCCGATGCCAATCCAGCCATGCTGGGCGTAAGTTTTAAGGTGAAGCCCGGTGAAATGATTGCGGTTACAGGGCATTCGGGGTCAGGTAAAACGACCTTGGCGAAATTAATTCTGGGACTTTATCGCCCACAGGCCGGATCGGTGACTTTGGATGGGGTTGATATTCGACAGTTGCGCCCGATTACATTGCGCCAGACATTGGCGTATGTCCCGCAAAGCAATCATGTTTTTCCCGGAAATATATACGAAAACCTAACGTTAGCGGATCCAACGGCGAGTTTTGCACAAGTACGCAAAGCCTGCCGTCAAGCTGGTATCCTTGACACAATTGAGGCCTTGCCTCGTGGGTTTGAGACGGAATTTAAAGAGGGGTTGCAGACGCAAATTCCGCAAAGTTTCTTGCGTAAAATTGCCTTGGGGCGCGCTTTCTTGCGAAAGGCACCTGTTTTGATTTTGGATGAACCTGCCGGTTCGATGGATGAAAAGGATGAAGCCGTCTTTATTGAGGCCTTGAAACGGGTACAGGGGAAACAAACGATTATTATGATTACACAACGTCCCAGTCATATGCGGATGTGTGATCGGCTATTGGTGTTGAAAGAAGGACAAATCGACATGAATGGTAACCCGGAAGAGGTTCTGGCAAAAATGTTTGCAAAACCCCAACCTAATCCGAAACCGCAAGGAACAGCAGCATGAGTAATTCATCTGATAATGGCGTACAGGAGATGCTGTCAAAAACACGCACAATGCCGCGTGAACAGCTTAAGCTTTTGTCGCATGAAGCGATGTTGGAAGAATCTGGTCCTTCAAGGGCGGCATCGACCCTGATTGTCTTGATTACGTCAATGCTGTTTGTGGCTTTTGTCTGGGCCAATTATGTGGATATTAAAACATCGGCAACCACACTCGGGACTGTAATCCCGTCTGGGGATAAACGGGTGGTCCAGCATTTGGAAGGCGGGATCGTTCAATCCATTCTGGTTCGCAATGGTGATATCGTTGAAAAAGGGCAGGCCCTGTTGCAATTTGAACCCACGTTGCGCACGGCGGAATTGAACCAGATCCGCGCCCGTGAAGCGGCCTTGTCGATTAAAAAACAGCGGTTGCGTGCTTTTATTGACGGAACCATGCCGGATTACAGTGCGTTTGAAAAAGAATACCCGGAATTGGTTGAAGAAAGTAAATTCAATTTGAAGGGGATACGTGCGCGTATTGAAGGGGAAAAAACGGTTTTAAGTTCGCAAATTGACCAGCAGCGTAAATCCGTTGAAAATTTTGAAAAACAAATTGTCAGTCTGACAAAACAGCAAAAATTATTAAGTCAGTCTGTGGCCATGCGTAAAAAATTGTTTAATTCCGGTCATGGATCACGCGTTAATCTGATCAATGCAGAATTGGATTTGGCAAAGAATAAAGGCTCGATCACAGAAGCCGAGGTTTCAAAAGAGCAAGCACTGGCAAGCATTGTCGAAATCGAAAATCAGATGCTGGAAATTGACGTGACAGAACGTGGAAAGGCATTGGATGAACTGGATAATGTGGGCGCACAATTGGCCGAAGTTCGTGAAAATATTGCCCGCCTTGAAGATAAAGTCACCCGTTTGGAACTTGTAAGTCCGGTCAGCGGTGTTGTTCATGCCTTGCAGGTCAACACGGCAGGGGCAGTGGTTGAACCGGCACAAGTGGTTATGGAAATTATTCCTGCAGATGAAGATGTCTTGATCGAGAACAAGATCCTGCCCAGTGATATCGGGCATGTTGAGGTTGGACAGGAAACGACTGTAACCGTCACAGGGTTTGATGCCAGACGATACGGTACTATGAAAGGTAAATTGATTAATATGTCACCAACCACATTTATGGATGAAAAGGGGAATCCGTTTTTCAGGGGACATATTCGCTTGAATGAAGAACATCTGACCGCCAATGGTGTACAACATAAAATCGTTCCCGGCATGACGGTTCAGGCCAATATCATTACAGGTGAGCAAACCTTGCTTGAGTATCTGACACGACCTGTCTATGTGTCCTTACTTAATGCCTTTAGGGAACGATAAGCCTATGTCTGTTATTGCACCCGTTTTTATGGAGAAGATTTAAGTGTTTGGTTGGTTAAAAGGTAAACGTGATACGCGTCCCTCTTATGAAGAGGCGAAGGAAATCGCAAAAAGCGATGACGTTGCTGCGCGTCGTGACCTTGCTGCCCTAACCGACCTGGAACCGGAACTTTTATATTTCTTCGCAACCGATAAAGATCCGGAAGTCCGTCAGGCGGTCGCTGAAAACAAGGCTGCTCCGGTTCAGGCTAAAGTCGTTCTTTGTAAAGACAAAGATAAAGCCGTTCGTGCAAAATTAGCCTCGCGTATTGCGGAACTTACCCCGGCTCTGGATCAGGACGCATCGTCGCGTGCCTCGCAAATGGTGATTGAAGTTCTGGAGGGTTTGGCAACGGATCAACTTTCTGAAATTCGTGCAATTTTGACCGAAGAAATCAAACATATGGACAAGATTCCGAAACATACGGTGTCTAAGTTGGCACGTGATATGGATGCGACTGTGTCTTCGCCTATGTTGCAGTTCTCTCCCATACTGGAAGATAAAGAACTTATTGAAATTATTTCGGATAGCATTCAAGACGATGCTTTAACGGCAATTGCAAAGCGCAAAGGATTGGGTGAACACGTCGCACATGCGGTTGCAGAAACAGAAAGCGGTCAAGCTGTTCAGGCATTGCTGGAGAACAATTCAGCGCAGCTTTCCGATAATACTTTGACATTTATTTCGGAAAAAGCGGTCGACCATAAAAATTGGCATGGTCCATTGGTGAACCGGGATGAATTGCCGGAACAAGCTGTTAAAAATATTGCAGAATATGTGACAACCAGTCTGGTAAATCAGATGATTGCGAAACATAACCTGCCCAATGATGTGGTTATGGATTTGCGACGTACTGTCTTTAACCGAATGAATAAAGTACGTAGCCGATATACGGAACATTTCTCAAACAGCCGTGTTTTGCTGGCGGAAGAAAATGATGAAATGCGCCGTCGGCTTGAAAACTCTTTAACGGAACTCGGCTTTATAGATATCCGAAGTGTGAAGGACGGGGAGACGGCTTTGCGCGTTTTTGAAGCGGAACGTACACCCGTTAAACTTATGATTTGTTCG
This sequence comes from Terasakiella sp., assembly GCA_965230775.1. Classification (GTDB taxonomy): domain Bacteria; phylum Pseudomonadota; class Alphaproteobacteria; order Rhodospirillales; family Terasakiellaceae; genus Terasakiella. Next base: position 927,053 of record CBDDLQ010000006.1, on the reverse strand, counting down.
GATAACCTGCCTGATATGGAAGGTCAGGAAATTTTGGAAGAAGTCCGCGACCTGGATGAAACACTGCCGTTTATGCTGTTATCGCAAAAGAACGACGAGGCCTCCATTATGGAAGCCAAGCGTTATGGTGTGAATGAATATGTCCTCATGCCTTATAGCGAACGTGATTTGATCCAGCGAATTGAAAATATTTATCGCAAGATTGCAGGCTGACTATTTTATTTTTGTGCGTTGGGTGTAAATAAACGTTCCCCGTTTATTTTAAAACTTTCGATCAGCTTCTGACCTTTGTCCGAAACCAGCCAATCAATGAAAATTTGACTGTCTTGTGATTTGATATGGGGGAAACGGTTTTTATTGACGGCAATAACACCGTAAGGGTTGAGTAACGCATCTCCACCTTCACACAAAATGACGAGTTTGCGTTTGTTTTTAAAGGCCAGCCATGTTCCCCGGTCGCTGAGGGTATAGCCATCCATACCTGCCGTAATGTTAAGGGCCGCCCCCATACCGGAACCTGTGCTGCGATACCAGTTTCCTTGAAGTTGGTCCGGTGTAACGTCTGCAGTTTTCCAGATGGAAAGTTCCCGCTTATGCGTGCCGCTATTATCCCCGCGCGAGACGAAAACCTGTTTGTTTTGCCGAATGTTGAGCAAAGCCTGCATCGGTGACGTGCAATTTTTGATTTGTGCCGGATCGTTTTCGGGGCCTACGATGATAAAATCGTTATACATCACATCGTAACGTTTGGTTCCATATCCATCTGCGACAAATTTATCTTCAGAAGGGCGGTGGTGAACGAACAGAACGTCGGCATCGCCTTTGCGTGCGATGCGTATGGCCTGTCCTGTACCGACCGCAATAACGCGAACCTCAATCCCGGTTTCTTCTGTAAACTTGGGAAGAAGATAAGCAAAAAGACCCGAGTTGGCCGTGGATGTTGTGGACGCAACTGTAATGAAACGTTGTTCAACGGCCTGCGCGATGTGACTTAGCCCCATCAAAAGAGTAAGTGCAACAAGGAAGAAGGAAAGTTTTTTCATCATATTCCAATCATTTCTTTTAGAAGTGCCGACAATTTTATGCGCTTTTACAGCTAAGAGTATGTGAAAGAATAAGGGGGAATCAATTGACTTTTTATTTGTAAGGTTTTCTCGTTTCCTCATCTCGGGAAAAAGTGTATAGCTATCGTCATGGATTTAATTACTGATACAGAAACGCTTATGGCGTTTTGCGACAGGTTGGCGACGGAACGTTTTGTCACGGTCGATACGGAATTTATGCGGGAAAAAACCTACTGGCCGACACTTTGTCTGGTGCAGTTGGGCGGCAGTGACGAGGCCTGTTGTGTCGATGTCCTTGCTGACGGGATCGACTTACAATCTTTGTTCGATCTGATGGCAAATGAAAATGTCCTGAAAGTATTTCATGCGGCCCGTCAGGATGTTGAAATCTTTGTCAAGGCGACGGGGGCCACGCCAACGCCTATGTTCGATACTCAAGTTGCTGCAATGGTTTGCGGGTTCGGGGAATCGGTTGGTTACGAAACGCTGGTCAATAATATTTGTAAGAAAAATCTGGATAAGGGATCGCGCTTCACCGATTGGAGCAAGCGGCCTTTGACGGATCGACAAATCAAATATGCCTTGGGCGATGTTACGTATTTGCGCGACATCTATATCTTTTTGCGTGACAAGCTGGAAGAGAACAACCGGGCGGGTTGGTTAGATGAGGAAATGCAGGCGCTTACCAGCCCTGAAACCTATATTGTTGACCCACAAACCGCATGGAAACGATTAAAGGCACGTACGAAAAGCACAAAAGTCCTGGCTGTCTTGCAGGCTGTCGCAGCATGGCGCGAACATGAAGCACAACGTAAAAATATGCCGCGCAACCGTGTTATTCGCGATGACACCTTAATTGATATCGCCCATCAATCCCCTAAAGATGCGACGGCATTGGAACGGGTGCGCGGGATGAATAAATCCATCGCGAATGGGCGGTATGGCAACGAGATGCTGGAAGCCATTCAACAGGCGTTAAGTTTGGCCCCGGAAGATCATCCGGCAGCACCAACAAAGAAGGACTTACCCAAGGGGTTGGGGCCGGTTGTTGATTTGTTGAAAGTGTTATTGAAGTTTAAATCTGAACATAATGATGTTGCGCAAAAACTAATCGCCAACGCAGGCGACCTTGAACATCTTGCCGCTTATGGGGAAGAGGCTGATGTCCCATGCTTACAAGGCTGGCGACGTGACCTTTTTGGAAAAGATGCGTTACGTTTACGCGCGGGTGAGCTGGCCTTGGCGGTAAAAGGGCGTTCAATTCGTGTTATTGATGTCGGGATAGAGTCTTAGGTCGAAAGTCATAAAATTTACCTCAGTAAAACGCCACCGAAGGCCGGAGATCTCCTTTTTGGACGTTGTCATGATTTGTTAGTCGTGAACAACATGATCATATATATAAGCCACAACTAACTGAAACGCATATGTTATTTGGTTATATAGTGGCAATTCTATAGGGGATCATTTTCGGAGTGTTTGGAAAGGGAGGCTTCTTCCTCAGCTTCACTTGCTTTGAGGTCTTGCCATTCTTTCAATCGTTTTTCGCGCTCCGCGCGTTGTTGTTGAATGAAACGAATGGGGGATAAGGCGTTCCACGTGATCAACAGGAACATTCCAATAACGAAAACAGGGACGATTGCAAGCCAATCCATATAGAAAATTCCTTAAGAAGATGAAGGGGCGTTAGTGATACCCGTAACTGGAACACAAGAAAAGCCGTTTCCAAATGGAAACGGCTTTTCTGTATCCGTATGCTCTCTCGAGAAGCGTCGGTAATCTGTAAAGATTAACGCTTGGAGAACTGGAAGGAACGACGGGCTTTTGCCTTACCGTATTTCTTACGTTCAACAACGCGAGAGTCACGAGTAAGGAAGCCTGCTTTCTTCAGAGCCGGGCGCAGGGCCGGTTCGAAGTTTTGCAGGGCGCGGGAAAGACCGTGACGAACCGCACCGGCTTGGCCAGACAGACCGCCACCAGTTACTGTTGCGATTACGTCAAATTGACCTTCGCGTTCGGTAACTTCGAAAACCTGGTTCAGGATCATGCGCAGAACCGGGCGAGCGAAGTATTGTTCAACATCGCGACCGTTGATGGTGACTTTACCGGAACCCGGTTTCACCCAAACACGTGCGATGGCGTTTTTACGACGACCTGTACCGTAAGAACGACCTTGTGCGTCGATTTTCGGTTCAGCCGGAGCAGCGGCTTCAGCAGCCGGAGCTTCAGAAGTTGTTGCAACGCTGGCAAGGTCTTCCAAAGTCTTTTTCTCTTCAGCCATGATTATGCGCTCCGTTTGTTTTTGTCGTTCATGGAAGCAACGTCGAGTACTTCCGGCTGTTGTGCTTCATGCGGGTGAGCAGCGCCAGCATAGATGTGCAGCTTTTTCATTTGCTGACGACCCAGCGGGCTGCGTGTGATCATGCGCTGAACAGCTTTTTCGATAACGCGTTCCGGATGATCGCCACCCAGAATTTGTTCTGCTGTACGCTGCTTGATGCCGCCCGGGTGACCGGTGTGCCAGTAGTAAATTTTGTCAGAGCGTTTTTTGCCTGTCAGTTTTACTTTATCAGCATTGATGATGATGATGTTGTCACCGGTGTCAATGTTCGGTGTATAAGTCGGCTTGTGCTTGCCGCGCAGGTATTGCGAGACGATTGCAGCCAAACGACCCAGAACGACGTCTTCAGCGTCGATCACGAACCATTTGCGTTCAATTTCGCTCGGCTTTGCAGTGTAAGTTTTCATGTCAGTCCACTTGCATACGGATTAAAACTGGTCTTCTTCGAACAAGGCAAATGCCGTGCCGGAAAAGGAGCGCGCATTATGTTTAATTTTGAATAGAAGTCAATAGGAAAAAAACGTTTAAAAACAGCATGTTAAAAATGCGGTATTATGATACCGTTTCCGTATGCCGCAGAAAATAGGGGATAGGGAAAGCCTAGGTGTATCATTTATAAACAATGGGTTAGGCGCTCTTTGTACCGCATGGTTTGCCTTCTATGGATGGGGGAAGAAGACGATAAACGCACTGATGGTGATTAAGGCAAGCGCCGTGGTTAAGAGAATCGTATTCCCGGCGATCCTGTCACCGACACCGTAGCGGGTGGCAAAGACAAAGGGGTTGGCCCCTGTCGGCATGGCTGCAGCCAAAGTTGCAATCATTACCCATAAGGGGGAAGCCTCGATAACATATTTGGTGACAAGCCACACCGCCAAGGGCATCAGGATGAGTTTGGCAAAGGCAGCCACAAGGACGGGCAGGGTGGTTTCTTCCAATCGCAGGGAATAACGGGCCATACCACCGCCCACAGCAAACAAGGCACAAGGGGCAGCGGCCTTGCCGAGCATATCGGTGGTACGATCAACAATAATGGGCATATCGAAACCAGAATGTGCAAAGGCCCAACCGCTGACCAGTCCGATGACCAACGGGTTGGTGATGACACTTTTAATCGCGCCTAAAAGAATACCAAGGATATTGGCATTCGGGTTGCGTGCCGTTTCAATCAAAACACAGGATAAGGTAAACAGGATCATCGCGTTGAAGGTGATGATCGTCATTAACGGAACAAGGGCCTCGTTTCCATAAGCTGTTTGGACGATGGGTAAGCCGGTGAGCGCAAGATTGGAAAAAGAGGCGGAAATTGCCGTCACCACAGCGCGCTCATACCCAATACGTTTTAGAAAGAAGGTAACCGCGAGCAAAATGACGATTCCCACACCGTAATAACCAAGCAGGACGGAAAGCTCGAGATCACGTTCCATCACACCGCTGGCAGAGGTGCGGAACAACAGGGCCGGGACAGCAAGATAAAAGATGAAACGAGTAAGGTCATCAACGCCTGCTTGGCTGAAAAGCCCCCGTTTTGCCAGCAGGTATCCTAATCCAATAATGGCAAAAACGGGGATGACGGTTGTCAGGACTTGGGTCATTTGGGGCGCATACTTTCAAAAGCGAAGGAAGCAAGGGGGATCAGCGTTTGCAATGCTGTTGCGGGGGTGTTATGAGTCCGCCCGTATCAGATTTGACCATATAGACAGGTTTCGCCATGTTCAAGCATCCGGATTTTAAAAATCTTCATGTTGTCGATCACCCGTTGATCCAACACAAACTCACCCATATGCGCAACAAGAAAACATCCACGAAAACGTTTCGTGCTTTGTTGAAAGAGATTTCTTTGCTGATGGGGTACGAAATCACACAAGATCTGCCGTTGACGACGGAAGTTATCGACACCCCTATGGTCACGATGGATGATGCACCGATTTTGGAAGGGCGTAAAATTGCCGTGGTGCCGATTTTGCGTGCCGGGCAGGGCATGAGTGATGGTTTGTTGGAATTGATGCCGTCAGCACGCGTTGGTCATGTCGGCCTATACCGTGACCCGGAAACCAAATTGCCGGTGGAATATTTGGTGAAATTGCCACAGGTAGAGGGGCGTACCTTTATTATGTGTGACCCCATGCTGGCAACGGGTCATTCTGCAGCTTATGCGGCCGATGTTTTAAACCGGGCGGGTATTAAGGATGAAGATATCCGTCTGTTGGTCTTGGTTGCGGCCCCGGAAGGGATGAAAGTGTTTGAAGAACAACATCCCGATATAAAGGTTTATACGGCCTCCTTGGATTCCCATTTGAACGAGAAAGCTTATATCATTCCGGGTCTTGGTGATGCCGGGGATCGTTTGTTCGGGACGTTCTAGGGGATCTTTTTTTGATCCCGCCCCCTTTATTATTAGATATTCATTTTTCAAAATTCGTTTTATTCTGAAATGGATATTATTTCCGATTTTAGAGGGGAAGAAAAAATGAAAAAAATGGGGGTTACCGCCTTTGTGCTACTTGGCGGCTTGATCTTGAATATGCCGGCCTTTGCCAGTGGGCAGGAGACGTTCGACAATGTCTGTGTCGCCTGTCATGGGGAAGATGGCAAAGGGGCAGAGGGAATGGAAGGTGTTCCAGACTTTACCAATGCCCCGGCCGTCTGGTCCAAAAGTGATGCAGAGCTTGCGCAGTCGGTCATCAACGGGATTGAAAAACCGGGCGCGGAAGTCACAATGCCCCCGCGTGCCGGCGATGATGAATTAAGCGACGCTGATATTAACGCGGCTGTTGCCTATATGCGCAAAACGTTTGGGAGTTGATGTTCAAGGGTGCCTCTTTTCAATAAAGAGGTGCCCTTTTTTCTGAAAAGGCGTATTCTTTACTTATGACAATCAGACGATCTTTGTACATGTTCGGGTGCTTGGTCTGCTTGATTTCCTTGTTTGTGAGCGAGGGCAAAGCAGAAAAAGATGTTTGCGCATCTATTAAGGCATCTGCACATCCCGAGGCCCCACCGGCAATGTGGTATGACGGGAAAACAATGGCAGGGGTGGGGGCTGATGCGATTGTCGAAATTGGTAAACGGATCGGCGTTCCGATTGTTTTATCATATGAAGGCCCATGGAAGCGGACCTTGCGTGCGTTGGAAATCGGGGAAATTGACTTGATATATGCGCTGTATCGAACGGAGCAACGGCGCGAGATTTATGATTTTACCATCCCTTATTTTAGCGATCCGGTTGTGATCGTCAGTAACCCGCAATATCAATCCCGAATAAAATCACGCAAGGACTTACCCTACTTTAAAGGGGCTGCGACGATGGGAGACAGTTTTGGTAATGACATCGATCAACTGATTGAAACGAAGCTGGACGTTCAACGGGTGCGCAATTATGCCATTTTACTGAAGCTGGTTGCCAGTAATCGGGTAAATTATGGGATTGCCCCGCTTTGGACGATCAAAGGTCATATCAGGCGTAATGCCTATCACGATGAAGTCGTGATTGTTGAGAATGCGCTTGTGGCGGAAGATATGTATATGGCATTTTCCAAAATATCCCCGTGTAAGAAATATCTCGCTAAAATCAATGAGGAGCTGTCAAAAATGATGGTCGCAGGGGATATTGACCGATTGCTGGATGAAAACATTGCACGCTGGAGCAAATAGCAGGAAGCATATAAAAAGAGCTGCCGTTTGACCGGGCAGCTCTTTTTGCAATTGAAGTAATTATCTTTTTTAGGAAATCTTATTGAGGAGACCGAGCCAATGGTTTTCCCGACAGAATTGTTTGGCTTCGTCCGGGCCTAATGTGTTGAGCAAGCGCAGGACAAATTCTTGCGGTCCACCCGGTTTTGTTTGCGTTTCACCACCATAAGCCATTGGCTTGTTCATCATTGTCTCCTGAGAAATAGGTTAGGGTATTTGTTAATGTGGTAATACCACTTATAACCAATCTCTCATGGACGTTTGGACTTATTTTCTTATCACTGTAGGTGTTTTGACTTTTCGTGATGTTGTTTTTAGTCAATCCCCGCAGCGGTGTGTGAATTACACCGCTGCGGGGATTGTGTTATTCAGCCGCTTCAGTTTCGATGTCGTCAGGTTGGCTGAAGATTGAACCACCAGCTTCGGCTTTTTCACGACCGGGCAGGATGGCGTTTAGGATCAAGCCGACCAGTGTCGCCAAGGCCATGCCTGCAATCTTGAAGTCGCCGGAGAACTGAATAAACGCCCCACCGATACCGATCACCAGAATAACGGATGCAATAATCAGGTTGCGTTTCATACCGAAATCAACACGGCGGTCAATCATCATGCGCATACCGGAAGAGGCGATAATACCGAACAGCAAAATGGCAACACCGCCCATCACCGGAACGGGAATTGTCTGGATTAACGCGCTGACTGTCCCCATAAAGCCAAATAGGATCGCAATACAGGCAGCACCCCCGACAACAAAAACACTCATAACACGGGTAATGGCAATGACGCCGATGTTTTCCCCGTAGGTGGTGTTGGGTGGACCACCGATCATTGCGGCAAGAGCGGTTGCAAGACCATCGCCGAGAAGGGAGCGATGCAGACCCGGTTCTTCCAGAAAGTTACGTCCGGTGACTTTGGATAGGACCATCTGGTCGCCAATATGTTCGGCGATGGTGACAAAAGCCACAGGCGCGATCAGGGCGACAGCGGTCAATGTCAGCACTGACCCTTCGGAAATAAAGGCAAAGGTAAAGTCGGGAATTGCAAAAAGAGGGGCTTCAGCCACTTTGGAAAAATCAATTAAGCCGAGGGATAAGCTGATTGTATAGCCACCGATAACACCGAACAGGATTGGGATGAGCGCGAAAACACCACGCATAAAGACGGAACAAATAATCGTGATGAGCAAGCTGGCAAGGGCGACACCAAAATGCAGGGTGCTGTATTGACCTGTTGCCGGATCATTCATTGCCATGTTAATGGCGACAGAGGCCAATCCAAGACCGATTACCATAATAACCGGGCCAACCACGACAGGTGGCAAGAGGCGCATTAGCCAACGCACACCAAAGAAATGGATAAGAATAGCGACAACGACATAGACCAGCCCTGCAGAAATACAGCCGACCAAGGCCCCGGCTGCACCGATCCCTTCAATTTGTGATGCTGCAATGATCGGACCAATGAAGGCGAAACTCGACCCCAGATAGGCCGGGATCTTGCCACGGGTACAAACGATATAGAGCAAAGTGCCCAATCCGCTGCTGATTAAGGCGACTGACGGGTTTAAACCTGTCAGATAAGGAACAAGGATGGTTGCGCCAAACATGGCGAACAGATGTTGGGTACTCAGGACAAGCCATAAAACGGGGGACGGGCGCTCATGGACATCCAGAACAATATGATGATCGTTGCTCATCTTCTCTCTCTATATAATTTAAGTGTCCGGACTGTGAATAAATTGACCGAAAGGTTAAATTTATCATGTGAGGATGTAAATAAAGAATCTGAATTGAGCAAGCTTTTAGCGCCTTTTTACACTTATTCCCTGTTCGGTGGGATAGAATAGGTGCCTGTGGCATGGGCAACGGGTTCGTCATGTCCATCGGAATGCAAGGTGACTTCCATAACCGCAAGGCGTTTCCCCAGTTTTAGAATACGTCCTTCTGCCATCAAATCACCGGGGGCGGGGCGGTGCATGAAATTGATGTTGAAATTGGTGGTAACCGCCAGCTTCACCTTACCAATCGCGGATAAAATAACGGCGTACATGCAGGCATCGGCCAAGGCCATCATGGTCGGACCGGATACGGTGCCGCCGGGACGCAGCATCGAAGCGTTGAACGGTAGGCGCAAAACGGCTTCACCATCACCAATTTGGTCCGTCTTCATACCGATTTCTTGCGCCCAAGGGAGTTCTGTTTCGATAATATGGTCGAAGTCTTCTACACTGATTTTTGCCATGTTGTGGCCTCCCATTATGTTATAGTTTAGAAAAGATGTTATATTACGTTTACGTAAACGTCAATTTAGGATATCTTGATCTTGAATATTAGATTTATGACATGGGAGACATTTAAAAATGAGTGCGCAAGCCGAAACAATAAATGAAGAATTGGTCACACGCCGTGATGAGGACGGTGTTGCCATTGTAACCTTGAACCGCCCCAAAAAGTTTAATGCGTTATCTGTTGCTGTTTTGGAAGCTTTGCTTGAAACCTTTGATCAAATTGGCAAGGACAGTTCTGTACGTTGTGTTGTTTTGGCGGGTGACGGCAAGGCTTTTTGTGCAGGCCATGATCTGAAAGAAATGCGCGAAGATACAACGCGCGAGGCGATGCAGGCACTCTTTGCAAAATGTTCAGAAGTAATGTTGAAAATTACGTCCATTCCTCAGCCCGTGATTGCGCGCATCCACGGGATTGCAACGGCTGCCGGGTGTCAACTCGTTGCGACCTGTGATTTGGCGGTTGCGGTTGAAGAAGCACGCTTTGCCACATCCGGTATTAATGTCGGTTTATTCTGTTCAACACCGATGGTCGCTGTGACACGGAATATGCCAACCAAACAAGCTTTTGAAATGTTGGTTACCGGTGATTTCATCGATGCTGCGACAGCGTTGCAATATGGTTTAATCAATAAGGTTGTACCCGCAGACCAATTGGATGAGGCGGTTATGGAAATGGCAACTAAAATTGCCTCTAAACCAGCGGTTTCCATCGCCCTTGGTAAGCAATTGTTCTACAAGCAGTTGGAAGCCGCCAAAGCAGTGGCTTATGATATGGCTGCAGAGACAATGACCTGTAATATTCTGACAGAAGATGCCCAAGCTGGTATTGATGCCTTTATTGCCAAGCAACCTATGCCGCAATGGAAAGGCTGTTAAGCATATAAAATAAGAATTGAAAGCGCCGTTTCATTTTGTATGGAACGGCGTTTTTTAATGAGAGAGAAAGCCTAGTTTGTTTGGCTTTGTTGTGTTTCAAAAAAATTATCACCGGCAATGTCCAGCAAGGCAATGCGATTGATAACGCGCAACCAAAATTCGGTTTCTTCTTCACCTGCTGCTTTTTGCATATTGTCGAACGCAATGAAGCTCGCCTTTTTCAGGCCGAACTTTTCGTAGAGTTCTTTCGCCGTCATAATTTCGTCAGACATTACAATGCCTCTATGTTTATCTATTTGTAGTTTAGGCGCGCCTGTACATACTGTACATCACCTATATGGGTAGTGTAGAACAGTTTTAAATACATTTTTAGGGAAGTGATAATGAGTAATCTTGTTTATGACGACGATTGGTTGAAAATTATTCTCCGTGATGTGCGTGTGATCGCAATGGTCGGGGCATCTGTAAAATGGAATCGTCCTAGCAATTTTGCAATGAAGTACCTGCAAGGTAAAGGTTATCGCGTTATTCCTGTAAACCCAGGGCTTGCTGGTAGCAAGATTTTGGGCGAAACTGTCTATGCGTCTTTAAATGATGTACCTGCTCCTTATCAAATGGTTGATATTTTCCGTAATTCAGAGGCTGCCGGTGCGATCTGTGATGAAGCCATTTCCTTAAAAGAGGAGAAGCAGATTTCGGTTGTCTGGATGCAATTGGGGGTCCGCAACGATGAAGCGGCTGCACGTGCTGAAGCGGCAGGAATGAAAGTGGTGATGGATCGTTGCCCGAAAATTGAATATGGCCGTCTGTTTGGTGAATTAAGCTGGGCAGGGATCAATTCCGGTATTATTTCTTCCAAGAGGTTAAAATGACCAATCAACCTAAAGAGTACGGTTTGGAAACACGCGCAATTCATGCCGGAAGCCGACCTGATGCAACAACAGGGGCACGCAATACGCCCATTTATCAAACGACGTCTTATGTGTTTGATGACGTAGATCATGCGGCTGATTTGTTTAATCTGCAAACATTTGGTTTTATCTACTCCCGCCTGACAAACCCGACGGTATCGGCATTGGAAGAACGGATCGCCAATCTCGAAGGGGGGCGTGCAGGTGTGTGTTGTGCGTCCGGTCATTCGGCACAGTTTTTGGCCTTTTTCTCTTTGTTGGAACCCGGTGATCGTTTTTTGGCCTCTAAAAATCTTTATGGCGGGTCCATGACCCAGTTCGGGGTCAGTTTTAAACGTCTGGGATGGGACGTTGATTTTGTGGATTGTACGGATTTGCAGGCCGTGAAGGCAGCTATCAAGCCGGAACATAAGGCCCTGTTTATTGAACCGCTTGCCAATCCGGGTGGTGTTATTCTGGATACGCAGGCCCTAGCGGATCTTGCCCATGAAAATCAGATGGTGTTGATTGCCGATAATACAATGGCGACACCTTACTTGTTCCGTCCCTTCGAACACGGCGCTGATATTATTACTCATTCTGCGACTAAATTTTTAGGCGGACATGGAACGTCAATGGGCGGTGCGGTGATTGAGTCCGGCAAATTTGACTGGGTGAAATCGGGGAAATATCCGGCCTTGGTTGAGGCAGACCCCGCTTATCACGGTTTGTCATTTATTGAAACCTTTGGGGATTTTGGTTTTTCCATGAAAACCCGTTGTGTGGGCTTGCGTGATTTTGGCCCAGCGATGAGTCCGACAAACGCCTTTAACCTTTTAACCGGGATGGAGACTTTGCATTTACGTATGGAACGCCATGTGGAAAATGCGCATAAGGTGGCAACGTATCTGGCCCAACATCCGGCGGTGAGCTGGGTTTCTTATGCGGGGCTTGCAGATAACCCGTATTACGATTTGGCTCAGAAATATTTCCCTAAGGGACCGGGGTCTGTCTTTACGTTTGGGGTTAAAGGTGGTTTCGAAGCCGGCGTAAAAGTGGTTGAAAACGTTAATCTGATATCGCATCTGGCCAATATCGGGGATACGCGCAGTTTGATTATTCATCCGGCAAGTACAACGCATCGCCAATTAAGTGAAGAACAACAAATCGCAAGTGGGGCCGGCCCCGAAGTTTTACGATTGTCAATTGGGCTGGAAACGGCAGATGACATTATTCGTGATCTTGATGAGGCTTTATCCCTGACCTAGAAGGAAATATGAAATGTCGCGTCTGATCATTACAAACGGGGATAGTGCAGCGCAACGTATTAAAGAACTCGGCGTTGCCGATCTTGTTTTGCCGTGGCGCGACGTTTTGCATGAAGGCCCTGTGCTGCCTTGTGATGATCTGTGTGAACAATCTGTTGGTCGTGCTGCCTTTATTGCCCGTTTTGCTGATATGTCACGGGCAGATGTTGCACGTGATTTTGCCCAGCGTGATGACGTGTTTTTACAGGCAGCGGGTGATCAGGGGGCACGTATTGAGCTATGGTTTGAACATGACTTGTATGATCAGCTTCAGCTTATGCAAATCCTTGATGTTTTGTATCGCCGGTTTCCAGCCAAGGATGTCTATCTGGTTCAGGCCGATTTTTATTTGGCGGAAATGGTGAATGAAGATTTTAAAGAATTGCCCCACCAAGCCGTAAAAATTGCTTTATCACAAAAAGAATATGGGGCACAGGCTTGGCACGTTTTTTGTGCGCCTGATCCTGAGATGATCGTAGATTTTTTAACACAAGAAGCTATCCTGCCGTTTGTTCATAAGGCATTACAACGGCTGTTGTGTGAATATCCCGATGCTGAAACCGGATTGCCGCTATCTGTCTCTTATGCGTTATCGCTTTTGTGTAAAAAGGAAACTGCAAAAATCAAAGAAATGTTTTTGCATATGCAGAAATGTGAAGAGGCAAAATTTATGGGAGATTTAAGTTTTGCACATCTTATGGATGGGCTGATTAACGCACCTGTACCTGTGTTGTGTGGGGATGGGAAAACGTTATTAAAGTTCAATGAATGTGAATATATGGCCTTCTTCGAGCAAACTGTGAAGTTAAGCTCTTTAGGTCATAAAATCCTAGATAGGCAAGCAAATAATCTGGATGTTAACCCCGACAGACGTTGGATTGGCGGTGTACATTTGTTTTGTGACAACATGTATGTCTTTGACCGTAAAGGGGATAACTTTATATGCGCAGTGCGTCCACCGCAATGAGTGATAGCGGGATTGTTATATCTTTTTGGGTATGTTACTTTGCAAGCATAAATCTATCTAAATGAGGTAAATCCCCTTGCAGGCCGCCAAAGTGAATATGTCGAAAAATAAACTGGATAATTTTGAAGTTTTTCCGTGGAATAAAAATTTTGAAACGGGCGTCGAAGTCATTGATGAACAGCATAGAAAATTGGTTGATTTGCTCAATGAACTCGCGAACTCGCTGGTCCGTGAAGATATGTCCAAGGTCAACGATGCGTTTGCGCAATTGGCGGATTATGCCCATTACCATTTCGAACAGGAAGAAGCGATTTGGAGCAATTATTTAGGCGATGACTCGTGGTTTATTTCCCATCAATTGAGCCATTCTTCCTTTTTGCCCCGTGTGCTGGAGCTTAAAGGTATTGAGGGGGATAGCCCGTCTCAGGATGTTGTCGAAGCCGTGGTTAAATTTTTGATCCGCTGGCTGGCTTTTCATATTATTGATGACGATAAACGACTGGCTCTTGTTGTGACCAGTATGGATACAGGCAGCACGTTGGAAGAAGCCAAAGTTCTTGCGGATCGTAAAATGAACGGATCCTTCCGCGTTTTGATCGAAACCGTGTTGAAAATGTATGACGGGTTATCAACGCGTACACTGGATTTGATGCGCGAAAGACGCGCGCGTATTATTGCAGAACAGGAACTGCGCGAAGCCAATCGACGGCTTGAAGAATTGTCGGTAACAGATCAATTGACAGGTCTATATAATCGGCGCCATTTCGAACGGGTTCTGGATCGGGAAATGAAACGTGCACGTCGTGAAAATAAGGCCGTGACACTCTATATGCTGGATATCGATTATTTCAAAAGTTTAAACGATCATTACGGTCATTCCGGCGGTGATGTTGCGCTGAAAAATATCGGGCAAAAACTTTTTGAAATCTGCCGCCGTCCCAGCGACTATGCCTTTCGAATTGGCGGCGAGGAATTTGCCGTTATTTCGCGCGAACATAAAGAAGATGATGATCTTATTTTTGCAGAATTGATCCGTAGAGCAGTTGAAGATTTGGCAATTCCGAATGTCAAAAGTAAGGTGAGTGATTGTTTGACCGTTTCTGTGGGCGGGTTTGCCAAAATTCCGACCAAACAGGATACGATGGATACCTATATGAAAGAGGCTGATGCCCGTCTTTATCGTGCCAAGGATGCCGGGCGCAATATTGTCGTGACCAATTAAATGCGATACAGCTTTAACAGTGATTTGAATTTACGGTCTTTTTTTATTTGGGCTTCACGGGATTGCGCTTTTCCTCTTTCTGAGAAGCCGTTTTCTACATATAAAATTTCCCAAGGGCCACGGGTTCGTGTGTATTTGGCACCACCCGGACGTTCACCGTTATGTTCAGCCAAGCGTCGATCCGGGGTATCGTCCAATGTTACCCCGGTGTAGCAATCTCCGTTCTGGTTAATCAGAACATATACAAACCACTGTTTGTTTGTGCTCATAGGCTACGCAGCATCCAGGAACGAATGCGTTCTGCCACCATTTTCCAACGTTTATCCAGCATAACGGCATGGGGGGCACCGGGAATAATTTCCAGATCGGCACCGTGGAAAATTGCGGTTTCATGCAAGGCACTGACGGGGATCATGGTATCGTTGTCACCCCCGATCACAGCGATGGGAAAACCTTCTTTGGCACGTTTGCGGGGGATGTCAAACAAGGTGACATCATTGATAACGCGAAGGGATTCCACCTGAAATAAGTTATGAACTTCTGCCAGAGATGCCGGATGGGTATCATCGCTGACCAACAGGCGTTTCAACATATCAAAATTCATGGCTTCCGGGCCGAACACCATCACTTGATTGAGTGACATAAACAGGTCGGGGGAATTATTCATCATGTGCATGATGGAACTGAGTGCGCCGCTGGGGGGCAGGGAATTCAGTAAAACAGCGCCCAGACAACTATGGTCTTCGATATATTTTTGAACAATCATACCGCCAAGCGAATGACCGATTAGAACGCAAGGTTCACCAATTTTTTCAATGGCTTCGCAGACATTTTTCACATAGTCGTTTAGCCCTAGAAAATGTAATGCCCAGTTGTCGGCATTTTCACCATGACCACTGAGGGTGACCGCATAACAGTCATGGCCGTGTGCGGCAAAGAAGGGCATAAAGCGATGGCGCCAGATCGGGGCGGAACAGAAAGACCCATGAATAAACAGAAGAGGCGGTCTTTTTGCAGCGGACTGTTTGCTGGCCTTGACGGCAATCAGATCAATCGACATGGTCTATTGAATTTTGTGCATATATTTTTTCATAATGCTATCAAGCACTGTTTTTCTTAAAACTGCAAGTGTTGACCATATTTTCTCGGCTTCTTTTGAATTCTTCTCGTAAAAGTCGTGGCTGAGCACTAAATACAGGGCATGGCGTTTAAAAGGCGGGTGATGGGCAATCACTTCGTCTTTTAGTCCCAGTTTAGACAGCAAGGACAGTCCAACATTTTTTTCAACGATATAGCCATCCAGCTTCCCTTCGGAGACAAGTTTAAGCCCTGACTCGGGCAGGAAAGATGTATTCGGAATGATTTTATGTTCGTTTTTCAGGCTTTTAACCGTGGCGTATCCCAATGGCGTTCCTATACGAGGTGTAGGATCTGAAAACCTTTGACCATCCCAGTTCATTGTTGAATGGTGTACATTACGGAAAATAGGATAGTCGACAAACAAAAGGCGTCGCTCTTGATCAATATTGCCGTTTTGCATCGGGTATTTTCCGATTTTTTCGCGCTCTTTCGTATGGATGACACCAAACATTCCGGCAATTTTGCCATCGCGTAGCAGGTGCATGCACCGTTTCCATGGGCGGCGAATATATTGAACTTTTTGTCCGGCTTCCTGAAAGGCAGCTTTGGTGATTTCAACCAATACGCCGGGATTCGGTTTTGCGGGTTGCTGCGTGTTACCTCGTAAATAAGGCGCATAATCTTCATCTTCATAACATAAACGAACAGCTTCGTTGCCATAAGCGACAGGCATATAGCCGAGAAGTGCGAGAAAACAGTATGATATGGTTTTATGAAAAGAAAAGTGCATGGGGGAGAGCAACTATTTGTAAATTTTTAAAGTGGGACGCAACAAAGTTATCATATAACTATTACAGGTTAAAAGAAAATATAAACATACTGATAAAGGGTTGGGTTTTATGTGGTTTTTTTACGCTTTTCGACCTTGCTTAAAACAGGACTCTCAGGTAGTGTGCGCCCACCGTCTCAGGGGCTGTTTTTGAAATAAGGATCGTATTACGATGACCTCGCATAAGGATATGGCGAACGCCATTCGCTTCCTCTCCGCAGATGCCGTTCAGAAAGCCAAATCCGGCCATCCGGGTATGCCGATGGGTATGGCTGACGTTGCAACCGTTCTGTTTACCAAATATATGAATTTCGACCCGAAACAGCCCAAATGGGCGGACCGCGACCGTTTTGTGTTGTCGGCAGGGCATGGGTCCATGTTGATGTATTCTTACCTGTATTTAACAGGTTATGAAGACATGACGATTGAGGAAGTCCGTAACTTCCGCCAACTTGGGGCGAAAACAGCAGGTCACCCTGAATACGGTCATGCCACAGGGATTGAAACAACAACCGGGCCGTTGGGCCAAGGCATTACCACCGCTGTTGGTATGGCCATTGCCGAAAAACTGCAAAACGCACGTTATGGCGATGAGGTGGTCAATCACTTTACCTATGTGATTGCCGGTGACGGTTGTTTGATGGAAGGGATCTCACACGAGGCCATTTCCACGGCCGGTCATTTAAACTTGAACAAGTTGATCGTCTTTTGGGATGATAACGAAATCACCATTGACGGTAACTTGGGTGTGGCTGCCAGTGACAATCAGTTAAAACGTTTTGAGGCTTCCGGTTGGGACGCGCAAGCCATTGACGGTCACAACCCGGATGAAATTGCCGCAGCAATTGAAAAAGCACAAAAATCCGGCAAACCGTCTTTGATTGCCTGTAAGACCAAAATCGGTAAAGGCGCACCGACCTTGGAAGGGTCGCACAAAACCCACGGTGCACCGCTTGGTGATGATGAAATTGCCCAAATGCGCAAAGATTTGGGTTGGGATGCAGCCCCATTTGAAATTCCGTCCGATATCCTGAATGCATGGCGTGAAGCTGGCGCACGCGGTGTTGCAACACGCGAAGCGTGGCAGGAACGTTTCAACGAACTGGATCTGGATGCACAGGAAACGTTTGTTCGCACCAATGACGGTGGTTTGCCGGAAAACTGGATTGACAGCGCCAATGCTTATAAAAAGCAACTGTGCGAAGATGCCCCGAAAAAGGCAACGCGCCAAGCCTCACAAATGGCGCTGAATGCCTTATGTGAAATGATACCGGAAATGCTTGGCGGCTCTGCCGATTTGACCGGGTCCAACCTGACAAAGGCCGATAGCCAGAAATCCGTAACAACGGGTGATTTCAGTGGCAATTACATGCATTACGGCATTCGTGAATTCGGCATGGCAGCGTTTATGAACGGAATTGCCCTGCACGGCGGTTTTGTTCCATATGGCGGAACCTTCCTTGTCTTTGCTGATTATATGCGTGCCGCGATGCGTTTGTCAGCCCTGATGGAACAACGCGTTATTTACGTTCTGACCCATGATTCCATCGGTCTGGGTGAAGATGGCCCAACGCACCAACCTGTTGAAACCGTTGCTTCGTTGCGTGCGATGCCTAACACCAATGTATTCCGTCCGGCTGATGCGGTGGAAACACTGGAATGTTGGATGTTGGCCCTGCAATCTGAAAAAACACCGTCTGCACTGGCGTTATCCCGCCAAGGTTTGCCGGCCGTTCGCACAGAATATAGCGAAGAAAATAAATCTGCCAAAGGGGCCTATGTGCTTCGTGAAGCCGATGGTTTGCGTAAAGCCACGATCATTGCAACTGGTTCAGAGGTTGAAATTGCGATGCAAGCCCGTGAGGTCTTGCAAGCTGACGGTATCCCGACAGCGGTTGTTTCCATGCCGTGTTGGGAACTGTTTGAAAAGCAGGATGATGCTTATAAACACGATACGTTGGGTGATGGTGTGCGTGTCGCTGTCGAGGCAGGCCTGCAAATGGGCTGGGATCGCTATACCGGTCAAAATGGTGCCTTTATCGGCATGACCGGTTTTGGTGCATCGGCTCCGGCTGATAAGCTTTATGAACACTTTGGCATTACGTCCGAGGCTGTCGTACAAGCCGTAAAAGAAAGAGTTTAAATTGTGAAAAAGGCGGCTGATTTCTGATCGGGCACCTTTCTCCTTTGACTGATTATTATTATCTGGAGGAAATCCTATGGCACTCGTTTCCATGCGTCAGCTTCTTGATCATGCTGCTGAAAACGACTACGGCCTTCCGGCATTTAACATCAACAACATGGAACAAATGCTGGCGATTATGGCGGCTGCGTCTAAAACCGACTCTCCGGTTATTATGCAAGCCAGCCGTGGGGCACGCAGTTATGCAAATGATGCGGTTCTCAAGCACCTGATTCAGGCTGCTGTTGAAATTTATCCCGATGTTCCGGTTTGTATGCATTTGGATCACGGGAACGAATTGCGTACCTGTATGTCGGCAATGGCATCCGGTTTTTCATCTGTTATGATGGACGGGTCATTGGAAGCCGATGGCAAGACACCTGCCTCTTATGAATATAACGTCGATACAACTGCAGAAGTTACAAAGGCTGCACATTTGATTGGTGTTTCTGTCGAAGGGGAATTGGGGGTTCTTGGTTCACTGGAAACGGGTGAAGGCGAAAAGGAAGATGGTCATGGTTTTGAAGGCAAGCTGTCCAAGGACAAATTGCTGACCGACCCGGACCAGGCTGTTGATTTCGTCAAGAAAACCAAAGTCGATGCCTTGGCCATTGCGATGGGGACGTCACATGGGGCTTACAAATTCACCCGTAAGCCGGATGGTGATATTCTGGCAATGGACGTTGTGAAGGAAATTCACAAAAAATTGCCGAATACTCATTTGGTTATGCATGGGTCGTCTTCGGTTCCCCAGGAATTGCAAGATATCATCAATGCCAATGGTGGCGAGATGAAGCAGACTTACGGTGTTCCGCTAGAAGAAATCGTTGTTGGGATCAAAAACGGTGTGCGTAAAGTCAACATCGATACGGACAACCGCATGGCGATTACGGGGGCAATTCGTAAAGCCTTGCAATCGGATCCGTCACAGTTTGATCCGCGTTTCTATTTAAAGCCGGCAATGGCAGCGATGGAAAAAGAATGTGTCCAGCGTTACGAGCTGTTTAATTGTGCGGGTAAAGGCTCCAAGATCAAGCCATTATCTTTGGCACAAATGGCGGATCGCTACCAAAACGGTTCACTTGATCCGGTTATCGGCTAAGTTAGGCCTAATTAAAATGATCAAAGAGCGTCTGTTTCTAACGGGCGCTCTTTTGATTTTTGGTGTACTTTTGGGATTGCCCTTGTTATAGCGAAGACAATCTTTTTCAAACGAGGTTCTGATATGCTTAAGATCGCCCCATCCATCCTGTCCGCAGATTTTGCCAAGTTGGGCGAAGAAGTTGCTGCCGTTGATAAAGCTGGGGCGGATTGGATCCACATTGATGTTATGGATGGTCATTTCGTACCGAACCTGACCTTTGGTCCCTGTGTTATTCAGGCAATCCGTTCCTATACGGACAAGCCTTTTGATGTGCATTTGATGATCGACCCGGCGCAAAACTATTTGGCGGATTATGCCAAAGCGGGCGCTGATATTATCACCGTCCATGCAGAGGCGGATAAACATATGCACCGTTCCGTACAGATGATTAAGGATTTGGGCAAAAAGGCAGGTGTGTCGTTAAACCCGGCAACGCCGGCCGATGTTGTGGAATATGTGCTGGATGAAATTGATATGGTACTGGTGATGAGTGTGAACCCCGGTTTTGGCGGGCAAAAATTCATCCCATCGCAATTAGATAAAATCAAACGCTTGCGTGAAATGATTGGGGACCGAAATATTGATATTCAGGTTGATGGCGGGGTAAATCCCAAGACCATTAAATCGGTTGTCGATGCCGGGGCCAATGTGGTTGTAGCCGGTTCTGCCGTTTTCGGTGGGGATTATGCACAGAATATGCAAGCAATCCATGCGGCTGCCTGTGTATAAAGCCGACTAAGAATCGAAAAAAAACGCCATTTGGGCCTTATACATTAAGAAGCAGAAAGATTTTTCTGCTTCTTTCGTTTGTCGGGGAGGAATTGTTGATCTGTACCCTAAAGATAAGCTCGGAGAAATGACTGTCGTTGCTGTCAGCAGAAAAAAATAAGCATCTGGACAACATTACGCGGCAATGTTTGATGGTTAACATCGCTATTTTTTTTCTTTTTCCGGTTTAAAAGGGCAAGGAAGGCAGGGATATAAAAAAAGAGTCATTTTTCCCTTGCATCGAAGGGCCGTCTCTCTTATAAACCCGTCATTCGCTCTTTCACCCCATTAAGGGGATGAGTATTCGGCGTTCTCGATTTTCTTGGTTAAGGATAGAGGATGTCGATGTTTTTTTGTTGTCTGAGTTAGGTAAAACACCTTATGGAACACCAAAATATCCGTATCCGCTTGAAAGCGTTCGATCATCGCGTGCTGGATCAGTCCGCGAAAGAGATCGTAAACACCGCCAAGCGTACAGGTGCTCAGGTAAAGGGTCCAATCCCTTTACCGACTCGTATTGAGCGTTTCACCATTCTGCGTTCTCCTCACGTGAATAAGAAGTCTCGTGAGCAGTTCGAAACGCGTACCCACAAGCGTCTTTTGGACATTGTGGATCCTACGCCGCAGACTGTTGATGCGCTCATGAAGCTGGACCTCGCGTCCGGCGTTGATGTTGAAATTAAGCTTTAAAGGATTAGGGCAGATGCGATCTGGTCTCATCGCGCAAAAATTGGGAATGACCCGTCTTTTTGCTGATAACGGTAACCATGTTCCCGTTACAGTATTGAAAGTCGACACCCAAGTCGTTGCGCAGCGTACCGAAGACAAGGATGGCTACACGGCAGTGCAGCTCGGATTTGGTAGCGCCAAGGTCAAGAACGTGAGCAAGCCCATGCGCGGGCACTTCGCCGCTAATAAGGTGGAGCCGAAAGCCAAACTGGCTGAATTCCGCGTGGAGCCTGAAGGTCTTATCGAAGTGGGTGCAGAAATTTCTGCAGAACACTTTGTGGTTGGTCAGTACGTAGACGTTACTGGTACTTCCATCGGTAAAGGCTTTGCAGGGGGCATGAAACGTCACAATTTTGGCGGTCTTCGTGCTTCTCACGGTGTATCAATCTCTCACCGTTCACATGGTTCCACCGGTCAATGTCAGGACCCCGGCCGCGTCTTCAAAGGTAAGAAGATGGCTGGTCATATGGGTGCTGCGCGTGTGACTGTTCAGAATCTCGAAATCGTCGCCACAGATGGCGAGCGTGGTCTTATCATGGTTAAGGGCGGTTTGCCCGGTGCCAAGGGTGGTTACGTTCTGGTGAAAGACGCTGTCAAGCGTGTTGCGCCAGAAGGTTTGCCGTTCCCGGCAGCCATCAAGACTGCTGCTGTTGCGGAAGCTCCGGCTGCTCAAGAAGCACCGGCTGCGGAAGCACCGGAAGCGACTGAGGAATAAGTGGCATGAAGTGCGACGTAATTAGTCTTGAAAATAAGAAAGTCGGCGATATTGAGCTCGACGACGCCATTTTTGGTGTCGAGCCGCGCGCTGACATTCTTCACCGTGTAGTAAACTGGCAATTGGCGCGTCGCCAAGCCGGTACTCACAAAGTTAAAACCCGTGGTGAATTGGCAATCGTCAAAACCAAACCGTTCAAGCAAAAGGGTACCGGTAACGCTCGTCAGGGCTTTAAAGGTGCAACTCAAATGCGTGGCGGTGCGACCGTTCATGGTCCGGTTGTGCGCTCTTATGCTCACGACCTGAACAAGAAGGTTCGTAAACTCGGCCTGAAATGTGCGCTGTCTGCGAAAGCAGCTGGTGGTGCATTGGTCGTTATTGACGAAGCCAAGTTGGATGCCCCGAAAACAAAAGAAGCGGCTGCTAAGCTGAAAGCATTGGAGCTGACTTCTGCACTGTTTATCGATGCAACCGATGTTGATGCCAACTTCCAGAACGCGATTGCCAATATTCCCGGCATCGATGCTCTGCCAAGTCAAGGCGCCAACGTTTACGACATCCTGCGTGCTGACAAATTGGTTCTGACCAAAGGTGCAGTCGAAAAATTGGTGGAGCGCTTGTCATGACAAAATATCTAGCAAGCAAAGTAACCGTTTCTTCCGAGCGTAAGTTTGAATTGCTGCGTTCACCGGTTATCACCGAAAAGGCGACACTGTTGTCAGAACACAACCAGGTCACTTTCCGCGTACCGATGGATGCGAACAAAATTGAAGTTCGTAAAGCTATCGAAGACGTGTTTGGTGTAAAGGTTACGGCGGTTAATACCATTGTTACTAAAGGTAAAACTAAGCGTTTCCGTGGCCGCGTTGGTCGTCGTTCCGATGTCAAAAAAGCAATCGTGACACTTGCCGAAGGTGAGTCTATCGATGTGACGACGGGGGTCTAAACCATGGCTTTGAAAAAATTCAAACCGACGACTCCGGGCCAGCGTAATCTGGTTCTGGTTGATCGTTCCGATCTTTACAAAGGCAAGCCGGTCAAAGGTTTGACCGAAGGTCTGCGTAAGACCGGTGGTCGTAACAACACAGGTCGTATTACTTCCCGCCGTATCGGTGGTGGTCATAAGCGTCGTTATCGTTTTATCGATTTCAAACGCAATGCGAAATTTGATGTTGCGGCAACAGTTGAGCGTCTTGAGTACGATCCTAACCGTACGGCCTTTATCGCTCTTATTCGCTACGAAGACGGCGAATTGTCTTACATTCTCGCTCCGCAACGCCTGCAAGTTGGCGACACTGTTGTGTCTGGTCAGCGCGTTGACGTAAAACCGGGTAATGCAATGCCTTTGGCTAACATTCCGGTTGGTACCATTATTCATAACGTCGAGTTGAAGCCCGGTAAGGGTGGTCAGATCGCGCGTTCTGCTGGTACTTACGTTCAGCTCGTTGGTAAAGACCAAGGGTACGCTCAGCTTCGTCTCGGTTCAGGTGAAGTTCGCCTGGTCCGCGGTGAGTGTCTGGCAACAATCGGCGCTGTTTCCAACCCGGATCAACAGAACGTGAAACTTGGTAAAGCTGGCCGTAATCGCTGGCTCGGCAAGCGTCCGTCTGTCCGTGGTGTGGCAATGAACCCGGTCGATCACCCGCATGGTGGTGGTGAAGGTCGCACCTCTGGTGGCCGTCATCCGGTTACACCTTGGGGTAAACCGACTAAGGGTAAACGCACTCGTAGCAACAAGAAGACGGACGCGCTGATTATGCGCAGCCGTCATAAGAAATAGGAGGCCGGCTCGTGGCTCGTTCCGTATGGAAAGGACCGTTTGTTGACGGCTACCTTCTTGGTAAAGCTGAGAAGGCACGTGAGTCCGGTCGCAACGATGTCATTAAGACATGGTCGCGTCGTTCCACTATTTTGCCGCAATTCGTAGGCCTGACTTTCGGTGTCTACAACGGTAACAAATTTATCCCGGTATTGGTGACAGAAGACATGATTGGTCATAAGTTCGGTGAATTCTCTCCGACTCGTACCTATTATGGTCACGCTGCCGATAAGAAAGCCAAGAGGAAGTAAGTTATGGGTAAGAAAAAGACAGAGCGTCGCCTTGCCGATAACGAAGCAATGGCTCGCGCCAAAATGATCCGTGTCAGCCCGCAAAAGCTGAACCTGGTCTGTGCTTCTATCCGTGGCAAGAATGCTTCTGCAGCGGTTGCTGAATTGGCATTTTCCAAACGCCGCGTCGCTAAAGACGTAAAAGCGGTTCTGGAATCTGCTATTGCCAATGCAGAAAACAATCACCAGCTTGACGTTGACAACCTGTTTGTCGCAGAAGCTTCTGTAGGTCGCGCTATGGTTATGAAACGCTGGAAAGCACGTGCTCGTGGCCGTGTTGGAAAGATTTTGAAACCGTGGAGCAACATGCGCATCATTCTGCGTGAACGTGAGGAGACAGCATAATGGGTCAGAAGGTAAACCCGATTGGTCTGCGCCTCGGGATCAACCGTACATGGGAATCTCGTTGGTACGCCGGTAAAAGCGATTATGCTGACAAACTTCACCAGGATCTGGAACTGCGTGAGTTGATCAAGAAAGAACTCGCACAGGCAGGTGTTGCCAAAGTTGTCATCGAACGCCCGGCTAAACGCGCTCGTATTACAATTCACACGGCTCGTCCGGGTGTTGTGATCGGCAAAAAAGGCCAAGACATCGAGAAACTCCGTCAACGTCTTTCTGTTATGACAGGCAATGACGTTCGTTTGAACATCGTGGAAATCCGCAAGCCGGAATTGGACGCACAACTGGTTGCTGACTCTATTGCTCAGCAATTGGAACGTCGTGTTTCTTTCCGTCGTGCGATGAAACGTTCCGTTCAATCTGCCATGCGTCTCGGCGCACTCGGTATTCGTATCAACTGCTCCGGCCGTTTGGGTGGTGCTGAGATCGCGCGTACTGAATGGTATCGTGAAGGCCGCGTTCCGCTGCACACATTGCGTGCAAACGTTGATTACGGGACTTCTACTGGCCACACCACTTATGGTGCGTGCGGTGTGAAGGTCTGGATCTTCAAAGGCGAGATCATGGAACACGATCCGATGGCTGTTGAAAACCTTACTGCAGACGCACCGACAAGTGCGCGCTAAGGAGAGAGGTTAGTCATGTTATTGCCAAAACGTACAAAGTTCCGCAAGCAGCATAAAGGCCGTATTAAAGGCAATGCTAAAGGTGGTTCTTCTTTGAACTTTGGAGCTTACGGCTTGAAAGCTTTAACTCCCGAGCGTGTAACGTCCCGTCAAATCGAAGCTGCGCGTCGTGCCATGACCCGTCACATGAAACGTGCCGGTCGTGTCTGGATCCGTATCTTCCCTGACGTGCCTGTTTCCAAAAAACCTGCTGAAGTCCGTATGGGTAAAGGTAAAGGTTCACCGGAATTCTGGGCTTGTAAGGTAAAGCCGGGCCGTATCATGTTTGAAATCGATGGTGTACCGCACGAAGTAGCACGCCGCGCCATGGAATTGGCGGCTGCTAAATTGCCGGTCCGCACGCGCTTCGTAACCCGCTTGGGTGAAGGAGAATAAATATGAAGGCTGCAGAAATCCGCTCCAAAAGTTCTGACGAACTGAAGGATGAACTGCTGAAATTGCGTAAGGAAGCGTTTAATCTTCGCTTCCAGCAAGCCAGCGGTCAATTGGAAAACACAGCTCGAGTCCGTCAAGTGCGTCGCGAAATTGCGCGTATCAAGACGGTCATCGGCGAAAAAGCCTAAGGAGAAAGTGATGCCCAAACGTATCCTCCAAGGCGTTGTTGTTAGCGACAAGCAAGACAAGACTGTTGTGGTGAAAGTAGAACGACGCTTCAAGCACCCGCTCTACAAAAAATTCATCAAGCGTTCTAAGAAGTATGCCGCGCACGACGAGAACAATCAGTTCAAACTTGGCGACGCGGTAAAAATCGTTGAAACCAAGCCTATTTCCAAGAACAAGTCTTGGGAAGTTGTTACTGAGGAAGCCTAAGCCTTTAGGCTTCCTCTATTTCGTGACATAAAGAAAATCTTGATAAGTCTTGACTGTTGATGCCTAAACGATTAGGTATCCTCACCTTGAGACATCAAGATTTTTCTTGTGTGACTCAAAAGACAGGAAGTCTAAGTGTTTTTAGGCTTCCTTAATTTCGTGACCAGGATCTAGAAAAAGGAATATTCTATGATTCAGATGCAAACCAACTTGGATGTAGCGGATAACTCCGGTGCACGCCGAGTGCAGTGCATCAAGGTTCTCGGTGGCTCCAAGCGCCGTTGGGCTTCTGTAGGCGACGTTATCGTCGTTTCTGTAAAAGAAGCCATTCCGCGCGGTCGTGTGAAAAAAGGTGACGTGCATCGCGCCGTTATCGTTCGCACAGCCAAGGACATCCGTCGCCCTGATGGCTCTGCAATCCGTTTTGATAAAAATGCTGCTGTTTTGATTAACAAAAACGGCGAGCCGATCGGAACGCGTATCTTTGGCCCGGTTACTCGCGAACTTCGCGCTCGTAACTACATGAAAATCGTCTCCCTCGCTCCGGAGGTGCTTTAACATGGCAGCCAAGATTAAGAAGGGCGATAACGTCATCGTCCTGACCGGTAAAGACAAGGGCAAACAAGGCGAAGTCCTGAGTGTTCAACCTGATAATGCCAAAGCTATTGTGCAAGGTATCAATCTGGTGAAACGCCACACGAAGCCGACCCAATTCCAAGCCGGTGGTATCGTTGAGAAAGAAGCGGCAATCGCACTTTCAAACATTGCAATCGTTGACCCGAAAGAAGGCAAAGCAACACGCGTTGGCTTCAAAATTCTGGAAGATGGCAAGAAAGTTCGCGTAGCTAAGCTTTCCGGCGAAGTCATTGATAGCTGAGGGATTGGATAGATGGCTCGTTTAAAAGAAGTATATAACACCACCATCCGTCAGGCGATGAAAGAAGAGTTCGGTTATGCAAGTGATATGCAAATCCCGAAACTTGAAAAAATCGTCATCAACATGGGTGTTGGTGAAGCTGCTCAGGATAAGAAAAAGATCGATGCAGCGGTAGCTGAACTGGAAGCAATTGCAGGTCAGAAAGCAGTTAAAACCAAAGCGACTAAATCCATCGCCGGCTTCAAGCTGCGCGAAGGTCAAGTGGTTGGTGCAAAAGTTACGCTGCGTCGTAACCGTATGTACGAATTCATGGATCGCTTGGTAAACATCGCTTTGCCGCGTGTTCGTGACTTCCGTGGCCTGAACGGCAAGTCTTTTGATGGTCGTGGCAACTATGCCATGGGTATCAAAGAACAAATCGTGTTCCCGGAAATCGACTACGATCAAATCGACGCGATCCGTGGGATGGACATCGTAATCTGCACAACGGCGGATAATGACGACGAAGCTCGCGCTTTGTTGGCTAAATTCGACATGCCGTTCGCGAAGTAACGATAGAAGGATATTTAGTTATGGCTAAAGCAAGTGCTATCGAGAAAAATAAGCGTCGCGAACGTAAAGTGGCGAAATTTGCACAAAAACGCGCAGAGTTGAAATCAATCATTATGAACCGCGACCTGCCGGGCGAAGAGCGTATGGCTGCTCAGTTTAAACTGAACGCTATGCCGCGCGATGCGTCTAAAAGCCGCATTCGTCTGCGTTGTGAAGTAACTGGCCGCCCGCGTGGCAACTACCGTAAATTCAAGATGTGCCGGATCAAATTCCGTGATCTTGCGTCTAATGGTAGCCTGCCGGGCGTGGTGAAATCTAGCTGGTAAGGAGATACGATCATGTCTATGTCAGATCCCTTAGGGGATATGCTGACCCGTATCCGTAACGGTCAACAAGCGAACAAAAGCGCGGTCTCTGCACCGGCGTCTAAACTTCGTGCGAACGTTTTGGATGTTTTGAAACGGGAAGGTTACATTCGTGGTTTTGAAAAAGTTACCGGCGTTGCTGGTTTCGACGAACTGCGTATCGAGTTGAAATACTATGATGGCAAGCCTGTCATCTCTCAAATCAAACGTGTATCTACACCGGGTCGCCGTGTGTACTCTGGCGTAAATGATTTGCCGAAAGTCTTCAATGGCTTGGGTATTTCTATTTTGACCACCCCGCGTGGCGTCATGTCAGATGCAGAAGCTCGTGAAGCCAATGTTGGCGGCGAGATCCTCTGCACCGTATTCTAAGGGAGCATACTATTATGTCACGTATTGGTAAGCACCCGGTAGAAGTACCGTCCGGCGTTACCGTTACTATTAACGGTCAGGACGTTGTCGCCAAGGGTAAAAACGGTGAATTGACTTTCACTGTGATGGACGAAGTTGTTGTTTCTCAGGAAGATGGCAAAGTTGTTGTCGCTCCGAAAAACGAAACTCGTCGCGCTCGTCAAATGTGGGCTACGGCTCGCACACGTATTAACAATCTGGTCATTGGTGTGAACGAAGGTTTCTCCAAGTCTTTGGAAATCACTGGCGTTGGTTATCGTGCCGCCGTCAAGGGTTCCAACTTGGAACTTCAACTGGGTTTCTCCCATGACGTAATCGTGCCGATTCCGTCTGACCTGCAGATTGCTTGCCCGTCTCAAACAGAGATTACGATCTCTGGTGCGGATAAACAAAAAGTTGGCCAAATTGCCGCTGAAATCCGCGCATTCCGTCCGCCGGAGCCTTATAAAGGCAAAGGTGTTCGCTACAAGGGTGAGTACATCCTTCGTAAGGAAGGGAAGAAGAAGTAATGTTGAGTTCAAAACAACTTCAGGAACGTCGCAAAAGTCGCGTTCGTTTCCAGATCCGCAAGCGCGCCGCCGGTCGCCCGCGTTTGTCGATTTTCCGTTCCAGCAAGCACATCTATGCGCAAATTATCGACGATACACAGGGTGTAACGTTGGTTGCCGCATCTTCCATTGAGAAAGATCTCAAAGGTAGCTTGAAAACTGGTGCTGACAAAGACGCTGCCGCTAAGGTTGGTACTTTGGTTGGTGAGCGCGCTGTCGCTGCCGGTATCAAGGATGTCGTCTTCGACCGTGGTGGCTACCGCTATCATGGGCGTGTGAAAGCTTTGGCTGACGCAGCTCGTGAAGCTGGTCTGTCGTTCTAAAGGAAGAATGAGATATGGCACGTAATCCTAAAGAAAACTCTCGCGGTAAAGGCCGTGGCAAAGAGAAGGTACAGGAGCAAGACTCCGACCTGATCGATAAGCTCGTCGGCATTAACCGCGTCGCCAAGGTGGTCAAAGGTGGCCGTCGCTTCTCGTTTGCTGCTATGGTCGTTGTTGGTGACGGTCGTGGTCGTGTCGGTTTCGGCACGGGTAAAGCACGTGAAGTTCCGGAAGCCATCCGTAAGGCTACTGAGCAAGCGAAACGTAACATGATTCGTATCCCGCTTCGCGAAGGTCGTACACTTCACCACGATGTGAAGGGACACTTCGGCGCAGGTAAAGTTATCCTGCGTGCTGCACCGTCAGGTACCGGTATTATTGCTGGTGGTCCGATGCGTGCAGTGTTCGAAACAATGGGCGTACAAGACGTTGTTGCGAAGTCTATGGGTACTCAAAACCCGAACAACATGATTAAAGCGACTTTCGATGCGTTGCAGAATTCGTTCTCTCCGCGTTCTATCGCCTCCAAGCGTGGTAAGAAAGTTGGTGAGATCGTGGCCCGTCGGGACTCTGGTGCGGCTGCTCAGGCTGCTGCAAAGGAGTAATGAGACATGGCTAAGAAAAATACCGTTAAAGTGCAACAGATCGGTAGCCCGATCGGTCGCAACAAAGATCAACGTGCTACGTTGGTTGGCCTTGGTTTGAACAAAATGAACCGTGTTGCGGAACTGGAAGATACTCCTTCTGTTCGCGGCATGATTTCTAAAGTTCAACATCTCGTGAAAATCGTTGAGTAAGGTGTGATTTCACACCTTCCTCTTTTTCGATAGTTTACGAGAAACTTTAAAGGATTTGAAACATGAAACTCAATGAGCTTCGTGACAATGACGGCGCAACAAAGTCTCGCATGCGCGTGGGCCGAGGGATCGGTTCCGGTAAAGGCAAGACTTCTACGCGTGGTCAAAAAGGTCAAAAAGCCCGCAACACAGTTGCTGTGGGTTTTGAAGGCGGTCAAATGCCGCTGTATCGCCGTTTGCCTAAGCGTGGCTTTAACAACATTTTCCGTACGGAATTTGCTGTTGTTAACGTCGGTCGCATTCAAAAGGCGATTGATGCAGGTAAAATCAAAGACGGTGACACTGTCACTGTCGAGGTTCTGAAGGCTGCTGGTCTTGTGAACCGTGTGAAGGATGGCGTGCGCCTCCTGAACAAAGGTGAGATTACCTCAAAAGTAACGGTTGAAGTCAATAGTGCCTCTGCTGGTGCAATCGCTGCTGTCGAAAAGGCAGGCGGTTCCGTCAGTGTTGACGCTGCTGAGTAAAACCGACTTCGATTTTCGGACCAAGTAAGTAAGTCCAGGGGACCGTTATGGCATCTGCCGCAGAACAATTAGCCGCTAACATGAGCTTCGGTTCTATTGCGAAAGCAGAAGAACTGAAAAAGCGTATTTGGTTCACGTTGGGGGCATTGATCGTTTATCGAATTGGCGCTTACATTCCTATTCCGGGTATCGATCCGGTTATTCTGCGTGATTTGTTCACGCAGAATGCCGGTGGCATTCTTGGGATGTTTGATATGTTCGCCGGTGGTGCGTTGGGTCGTATGACCATTTTCGCACTGAACATCATGCCTTATATCTCAGCTTCCATCATCATGCAGTTGGGCACGGCGGTTTCGCCAAGCCTGGAAGCCATGAAAAAGGAAGGCGAGTCAGGTCGCAAAAAGATTACGCAATACACCCGTTATCTAACGGTGTTGATTGCGTCCTTGCAAGCATACGGGATTGCCGTGGGCTTGGAGGGGATGAATTCCTCTGCTGGTTCAGCGGTTATTGATCCGGGATATTTCTTCCGGGGGGCAACCGTCATTACACTGGTCGGCGGTACCATCTTCTTGATGTGGCTGGGTGAGCAAATTACGGCTCGCGGGATTGGTAACGGCATTTCTTTGATCATCTTCGCAGGTATTGTGGCGAATTTACCAAGTGCTTTAGCGGGAACGCTGGAACTTGGTCGTACGGGGGCTTTATCCGTACTGTTCATCATCTTGCTGCTTGCGATGAGTGTTGGCGTCATCATGTTCATCGTGTTCATGGAACGCGCCCAACGCAAAGTCGTAATCCAATATCCCAAACGCCAACGTGGCAACAAGGTTTATGGGGGTGAATCTTCCCATATGCCGTTGAAAATCAACACGTCTGGTGTGATCCCGCCAATTTTTGCCAGCTCTTTGCTGTTGCTGCCGACGACTGTTATTTCAATGACAGCCGGGCAGGGACCGGAATGGCTGCAAACTGTTGCCGCATGGCTTGGTCGGGGTCAGCCGTTGTATATCAGTCTGTATCTTGGGTTGATCGTTTTCTTTGCTTTTTTCTATACCTCGGTTGTTTTTAACCCGGTGGAAACGGCGGAAAACCTGCGCAAGAACGGTGGATATGTACCGGGCATTCGTCCGGGGAAAAATACGGCGGAATATCTGGATAAGATCACAAGTCGTTTGACAGTTATCGGTGCGGCATATTTGTCTGCTGTCTGTCTACTGCCTGAAATTCTAATTGCGGAATGGCAAGTTCCTTTCTATTTTGGGGGGACAAGCTTGTTGATCGTTGTAACGGTTACAATGGATACGGTAGGGCAGGTGCATTCGCATCTTCTGGCCCACCAGTATGAAGGTCTGATTAAGAAGTCAAAACTCAGGGGGAAAAGAGGATGAAACTTATCCTGTTAGGTGCACCAGGTGCTGGTAAAGGTACTCAAGCAAAACGTCTCGAAGAAGCTTATGGCATTGTTCAACTCTCCACCGGCGATATGCTGCGTGCAGAAGTGGCCAGTGGCAGCGAAATCGGACAAGAATTGAAAGCTGTTATGGAAGCAGGCAATCTCGTTACTGACGAATTGATTATTTCCATGATTTCCAGCCGCGTCGAACAGGATGATTGTCAAAAAGGTTACATCCTTGATGGTTTCCCGCGTACAACAGCACAAGCCGAAGCTTTGGATGCCATGTTGGCTGAAAAAGGTCAAAAGCTTGATGACGTCATCGAAATGGTTGTCGATGAAGATGCGCTTGTTGAACGTATCACCGGTCGTTATACCTGTGCCAAATGTGGTCAAGGGTATCACGATAGTTTCCAGAAGCCTAAAGCTGAAGGTGTCTGTGATAAATGTGGCGGGACAGAATTTACCCGTCGCGCTGATGATAATGAAGAAACCGTTCGTTCCCGTTTGGAATCTTATCGTGAACAAACAGCCCCGATTGCATCTCACTATGAAGCAAAAGGGATGTTGAAGAAAGTCGATGGCATGGCTGACATCGATGAAGTTACCGCTCAGCTCAAGGCGATCTTGGGTTGATTTAATTGGAAAGGGGGCTTGACAGGAAGGATTTCCTTTCTATAATCCCGCCCCTCGGTTTCCGGTAAGTTTTTACTTACCTTTAGTATTTTTTTGGTGTGAGGAGAACCGCTTTGGCGCGTATTGCAGGTGTAAACATCCCGACACAAAAACGTGTTGTGATTGCACTTACATATATTCACGGAATTGGCCCGGCGAAATCACAGGAAATCTGTGAGAAAGTAGGCATTCCGTTAGAGAAGCGTGTAAACGAATTGGCTGACGACGAAGTCGTTAAAATTCGTGAAACGATTGATGCAGACTACACGGTTGAAGGTGACCTTCGTCGTGAAGTTGCGATGAACATTAAACGTCTGTTGGACTTGAAAAGCTACCGCGGCTTGCGTCACCGGAAAGGTCTTCCGGTTCGTGGTCAACGTACCAAGTGTAACGCTCGCACCCGCAAAGGACCTGCGCGTCCTATCGCGGGTAAAAAGAAATAATTCAAGTAGGATAGTTGAATTATGGCAAAAGCTAGTAGACAAAGTCCGCGTCGTCGTGAGCGCAAAAATATCGTTTCAGGTATTGCACACGTAAACGCAACGTTTAACAACACGATCATCACCATTGCCGATGCACAAGGTAATGCAATTTCTTGGTCTTCTGCTGGTGCACAAGGTTTTAAGGGCTCTCGTAAGTCCACACCTTATGCAGCACAGATGGCAGCCGAGGATGCTGGCAAAAAGGCGATGGAACACGGGATGAAAACCCTTGAAGTTCTGGTTAAAGGCCCGGGCTCTGGGCGTGAATCTGCACTGCGCGCTTTGAACGCAGTTGGTTTCACGATCACATCTATTAAGGATGTGACGCCGATTCCGCACAACGGTTGCCGTCCGCGCAAACGTCGTCGCGTATAATTCGCTTTTGAAAAGCGGGTTTTTCTCACAAATAACCGGTACCGGTTTAGGTATCGGTTATTTGCCGTGAACCCAGCTTTTTGGATTCGCGTATTTTTTTTTAATGCTTGTGTGAGGTCAGGGTTGTGATTCAAAAGAATTGGCAAGAACTCATTAAACCGTCCAAGCTTGAAGTGAAGTCTGGTGAAGATGATGGTCGTACGGCCGTTATCGTTGCTGAACCGCTTGAGCGTGGATTTGGTCTGACTCTTGGTAACGCTATTCGTCGTGTGTTGCTGTCGTCGCTGCAGGGTGCAGCTGTAACCGCAATTCAAATCGACGGCGTTTTGCACGAGTTTTCGTCTGTAGCGGGTGTCCGTGAAGACGTGACTGATATTGTTCTTAACGTTAAGAACATTGCTCTTCGCTGCGAAAGCGAAGGCGTGAAGAAAATGCATCTTCAGGCAACCGGTCCCGGTCCCGTGACCGCCGGTATGATCGAATGTCCGGCTGACATCGCTGTGATGGACCCGGATCTCGTGATTTGCCACCTTGATGCAGATGCCAAGCTGAATATCGAATTCACAGTTGATACGGGCAAGGGCTACGTTCCCGCTGTTCAAAACCGTCCGGAAGATTCTCCGATCGGTTTGATCCCTGTTGATGCAATCTTCTCTCCGGTGAAGAAAGTGTCTTACAAAGTGGATAACACGCGTGTAGGCCGTGTAACCGACTATGATAAACTGTCTTTGACAGTGACTACAGACGGTTCCGTAACACCGGAAGATGCTGTTGCTTTGGCAGGTCGTATCCTGCAAGACCAACTGCAACTCTTCATCAACTTCGAAGAGCCGGAAGTGGCTCTGCCGGAGAAGAAAGAAGATGATCTTCCGTTCAACAAGAATTTGTTGCGCAAAGTGGACGAGCTGGAACTTTCCGTTCGTTCTGCCAACTGTCTCAAAAACGACAACATTATCTACATCGGTGATCTGGTTCAGAAAACCGAAGCAGAAATGTTGCGTACGCCGAACTTCGGTCGTAAGTCCCTCAACGAGATCAAGGAAGTTCTCGGTGGTATGGACTTGTCACTGGGGATGGACGTTGACGGCTGGCCGCCGGAAAATATCGAAGACCTGGCAAAACGTCTGGAAGATCCGTTCTGATCTTTTAGATAACCGTCCGGTTATTTGGGGTCATGTTGATCCCGGCTTTTCGTTCCCGCTCTTTTCTTGATTGATGAGAAAAGGGTGAGGCGAAAAGGTTTACTTATCGCTCTTGCCTTGCAAGACGAACTCTGATGAAGGAGATACCGCTATGCGTCACCGTATGTCTGGTCGCAAATTAAACCGTACTAAATCACACCGCCGCGCTTTGTTTGCGAACATGGCGGTTGCTCTGATCACTCACGAGCAAATCAAAACAACTTTGCCGAAAGCAAAAGATCTACGTTCCATTGCGGACAAAATGATCACTTTGGGCAAACGTGGTGATTTGCATGCACGTCGTCAGGCGATGGCTACTCTGCGCGACGAAGCAGCTGTTAAGAAGCTGTTCGACGTTCTTGGCCCGCGTTACAAAGAACGTAACGGTGGTTATACACGTGTTCTTAAAGCCGGCTTCCGTTTTGGTGATGCCGCTCCGATGGCTTTCATCGAGCTGGTTGAGCGCGACGTAGAAGCAAAAGGCGCAGCCGATAAGGCGCGTGTTGAAGCTGAACGCGAAGCAGAAGATGCTGCTGAAGACCTCGCTGTATAAGTGATCTTTTGCACCTTTAAAAAAGGCGGTTACCTTCGGGTAGCCGCCTTTTTTGTTTTAAATGGTTTGGAAGATCAATCCCCAGACGGTCAAAAGCAAAAGAATAGAAAGCGTTTTGTTGATTGCGCTGCGATACCGCGGTGTTGTGACTGTAGTGCGTGTGATAGCCCCCATAACGGCCCAGACCCCCATGCAGGGGCAAGTGACGATAAAGAATGTGAAGGCAAGGAGGGCGGCGTTCGTTTCTTTATCCAGTGCAGGAAATAAAAACAGGCTACTTACAGTCAAGGCCATCATCCAGACCTTCGGGTTTATAACTTGTAGGAAGGCGCCATCTTTCCAGTTTGGCAGGTCTTGCGTGTGATGTTGAAAATTTCCATCGGATTTATAAAGACGCACAGCCATCCAACTTAACCATAGAGCCCCCGCAAATGTCATGCATGTTTGCAATAGGGGGTACTTCAACAAAATATGTGAAATGCCGAAAAAGGTAAAAAACAAAATCAAGGAAGCCGAGGCAGAGGAGGAGAAGACAAAAGGCAGGGTACGGCGTAATCCTGTTTGCATCCCTAGGCTGAAGGACAGAATGTTGGTCGGTCCCGGTGTAATGGACGCCAAAATAGAAAAGGCGATAAAGCTGAAAAAATAAGAGATCATCTTTCAATCCTTTGAAATAATAATCTCGATTATGATGCCTGGTTTGAAACTAGTCTGGAATGTCTGTGCAGTTTTTTGCATAGGCTGATGGGGTCAGTCGATAGGCTCGCTTAAACCATCGTCCCAAATGGCTTTGATCGGCAAAACAGAGACGATGGGCAACGTCGCTGGGGGCATGGCCTTGTGAAAGCAAAGTGCGTGCGCGTGCCAGTCGTAGCTGGATCAAATAGGCATGTGGGGAGATGCCAAACGCGTTTTTAAACGCCCGTGTAATTTGAAAACGGTCATAGCCAAAATCCAGTGCGATATCCTGCACCAACATATCGGTTTCGATATTGGCATTGATATAATCACGAATGCGATAAGCCAGATAATGTCCGTGCTTGGCATGTTCTTTTTGCCGCCAGTTCATATGCCGTGTCAGGGTTTGCAGCATGGTGTCCATACAGGCTTCCTGAACGATATCGGGATCATGCATATGTTTTGCGCGAAACGCATTGGATACGGCACAGGTAAGGGGATAGTCCTGTGAAAGTGTGCTGTTGAATGAGAGTTCAAATTTATCCGGTTTATCGTAAAAAATATCGGATATTTGGTCGTGTAACCATTTTTCCGGTATGTTTAAGGACCGATAAGTAAAGCCGCCTTCATAAGGGGCATGCCCATCGTGAATTTCGCCCGGTTCAATCAAAAAACAGCCACCTTTAAGGGAATTATGTATTTTATGGCGGCAATTAAATTGCTGAATACCGCTTTCCGTTAAGCCAATAACATACGTATCATGTAAGTGCGGATCATAGGCATGACCTTCAAAATGGGCATGCAGAGTTTCAACGCCCGTTCTATGGTCGTGCTGAAGATTAACCCAGTCTGTGTTTTTTGTTGTAACCATACCTGCCATCTAATCATACCGCACCTGATATTCTAGAAGATTTGTGCATTTTTTAAACTACCGTTTTTTTCAATTCTCTGACATTTTTTTTGAACCGATCTAAAAAAGAAAGGAAGATTAAAAATGGTCTTTGCTGTTTCCACGAATTTGCAGAAAGAGGCAGAAAGCCTTAGCGAATATTGGTCACCCCGCATTGTTGCGGAGGTCAATGATCAATATGTCAAAGTTGCCAAGGTCAAAGGGCAGCTTGTGTGGCACAGCCATGCTGATGAGGATGAACTTTTCTATATTCTGAAAGGGCATCTGAAAATCGAATATCGTGACCATGTGGTTGAGCTTGCTGCTGGTGATGTTCATGTCGTCCCGAAAGGGGTCGAACATAATCCGGTAGCTGAGGATGAGTGTTGTCTTGTGTTGGTTGAAACAAAAACAGCACTGCACACCGGAGATGTGATCAGCAAGAAAAGCAAACCGATTGAAGATCAGTTAGAAGGATAGAAAGAGAGAAAGCCCAAAGTTGATAAAATCGCTCTAAAGCTTTTTACCGACTTTGGGTTTGGCCTTGCGCGTTCAAAGTGATAAGAACAAATCTAAGAAGAATTCCTGTTTTGATGATCTCAAAAAAGGAAACTTATTCAGTTCACTGGGGACATGGGGTCTTATGTTTATCAGAATTTTCCTTATTGTGTTTTTAGTTGCAACATCTGCTCATGCCGAGATTAAAGAGGTTCCAACATCAAAAGCGCAAGTGCAGTTGTCCTATGCGCCCTTGGTGAAGGCAGCCGCCCCGGCTGTTGTGAATGTCTATACCTCCAAAACGGTGCGGACACGAAATGTGTCGCCTTTGTTTAATGATCCGTTCTTTCGCCGTTTTTTTGGTGATGCGTTTCGTAATGCCCCCCAAGGTGGGCAACAAAAGAAAGTGCAAAACTCGCTTGGTTCCGGTGTGATTGTTGAGGCCGGTGGCGTCATCATTACAAATCATCATGTCATTGAAGGCGCAGATGATATCAAAGTTGTGTTAAATGACCGACGCGAGTTTGAGGCAAAGGTTCTGGGCTCAGACGAACGCACCGACTTGGCTGTTTTAAAGGTGGATACCGAAGGCGCCATGTTGCCGACATTACCCTTGGGGGAAGCTGATAGTCTGGAAGTTGGGGATATTGTTCTTGCCATTGGTAATCCATTCGGCGTGGGGCAAACCGTGACCAGCGGGATTGTTTCTGCCTTGGCACGTACTCATGTCGGCATTACGGATTATAGTTTCTTCATTCAGACAGATGCAGCGATCAACCCGGGGAATTCTGGCGGGGCGCTTGTGGATATGAATGGTAAGTTGGTCGGTGTGAACTCTGCCATTTATTCAAAAGGTGGCGGGTCAAACGGGATTGGTTTTGCCATCCCGGTCAGTATGGTGCGTTCTGTGATTTCAGGGGTGAGTGAAACGGGTAAAGTCGTGCGCCCGTGGCTGGGTGCCAGCGGGCAATCTTTGACACAAGATTTGGCCTCTACCTTCAAACTTCCCCATCCGACAGGTGTTTTGATTGATACGATTTATCCCGGTGGGCCGGCAGAATTGGCGGGGTTGAAGCGCAGTGATGTGATCTTGTCTATAGACGGTTACGAGATTGATGATCCGCAGGCGTTGCGTTTTCGTCTGGCAACCCGTCCGTTGGGCAGTCAAACCACACTGGAAATCTTGCGTCATGGCAAACGTATGAACCTGAAGTTCGACATCTTGCCACCACCAGAAACACCGAAACGTGAAGAAACTCGTATTCAAGGGCGTAATCCTTTTACCGGAGCGGTTGTCGTCAATATGTCACCGGCATTAAATGATGAATTGGGCTGGAACACCATGAGCCGTGGTGTGGCGATCCTGAAATTGCGTCGGGGCAGTACGTCCAATCGGTTGGGTTTTCGTCCCGGGGATCAGATTGTCGGCTTGAACGGGCAGGACATCCAATCGGTTCAAGATCTCATGCGGGTGCTGGATAAGCTGGAAGGACGCGAAGGCAACTGGCTGGTCGGTATTATCCGCAACGGCAAACGCCAAGAGTTGAGATTTCGCGGATGAGTTCTCTTTTCGATGATCAGGCACCACGACCGCTTGCCGACAGATTGCGTCCCCAAACATTGGAAGATGTGATTGGTCAAGATCATCTTTTAAGCGAAGATGGCCCCCTTGGCCGTATGGTGCGTTCTGGCGGGCGTTTAACATCTATGATCCTGTGGGGGCCGCCGGGATGTGGTAAAACCACCGTGGCGCGCCTTCTGGCTGATAAGACAGATTTATATTTTGAACCGCTCTCTGCGATTTTTTCCGGCGTGGCGGATTTAAAAAAGGTTTTCAAAGATGCCAAGTCCCGTCATCAGGCCGGGCAGGGCACGTTGTTGTTTATTGACGAGATCCATCGTTTTAACCGCGCGCAACAAGATGGCTTTTTACCTTTTGTCGAAGATGGAACGGTCGTTTTGGTCGGGGCAACAACGGAAAATCCCTCGTTTGAATTGAATGCGGCCCTGATGTCGCGTTGTCGGGTCATGGTGTTGAAACGCCTGTCGGACGATGCATTGGAAGGATTGCTTAGTCGTGCGGAAAGCGAACAAAAACGTAAGTTACCGTTAAACGCAGATGCGCGGGCTGCCTTGCGCGCAATGGCAGATGGAGATGGGCGATATTTGCTGAATATGGTCGAAGCGGTGTTTGAACTGCCCGATGATCCTGTTCTGGATACGGACGGGCTGTTGAAGGTCGTACAAAAACGCATGCCGATTTATGACAAATCCCAAGAAGGTCACTACAACCTGATTTCGGCTTTTCAAAAATCCTTGCGTGGCAGTGATGCCGATGCGGCCCTTTATTGGTTTGCGCGCATGCTGGATGGTGGGGAAGACCCGAAATATATCGCACGGCGTTTGTTGATTACCTCTGTTGAGGATGTCGGCACCGCAGACCCCAATGCTATGACACAAGCCTTGCAGGCGTGGGAAAGTTACGAACGGTTGGGCAGCCCGCAAGGTGAATATGCCTTGGCGCAGGCGGTTGTTTATGTGGCGACGGCGCCGAAATCCAATGCCTCTTACACGGCTTATAAGGCGGCACGCGACATGGCACGCAAGACGGGTTCCATTATGCCGCCCAAACATATTTTAAACGCCCCGACGAAGATGATGAAAGAGATCGGGTATGGCGATGGTTATCAGTATGACCACGACGTTGAAGGCGGTTTTTCAGGTCAGGACTTTTTCCCTGAAGAAACGGGACGTATGGAATTCTATCACCCCAACGACCGTGGCTTTGAACGCGAACTTGCCAAGCGTCAAGCTTATTGGGCGAAACTACGGGCAGAGAAAAAGCGTTAAGCGTCTTTCTTCATCAACTCTTTTAATTCTGCAATTTCGCTACGCAGGCTGACGATTTCTGTTTTCAAGCTTTCTGTGTCGGCATGCATGTTGGCCTCGATCTCGTGGGCTTCGGCCTGATGTTGAGATTGCATGGCATCGACGATGACACCGATAAACAGGTTGATAACAGCAAAGCTGGTCACAAGAATGAAGGGAACGAAGAAAATCCACGCAAGGGGGTGTTGTTCCATAACCGGGCGGACAATTCCCATTGACCAGCTTTCCAATGTCATCACCTGAAACAGGGTGTACATGGACGCCCCGATACTGCCGAACCATTCGGTAAACGTTTCAGCGTAGAAATTGGTGGTGAGAACGGCGGAAACGTAGAAAATCAGGGTGATGAGCCCGATAATGGAAAACATACCGGGAATTGCCGAAATTAAGGCCTGAATAACCGAGCGCATTTGCGGAACCATCGACATCAGGCGTAGGACCCGAAGGATACGGAAAGAACGCAAGACGGCCAAGGGACCGGATGCCGGGATCAAGGCAATGGCAACAACGGAAAAATCAAACAGGTTCCAGCCGTTTTTAAAAAATGACCAGCCACGCCCATAAAGTTTCAGGCCGATTTCGATGACGAAAATGCCTAGGGCAGCTTTATCTAAAAGATGCAGTAGCCCTCCGAATTGCGCCATGATCGCATCGGAAGTTTCCAACCCCAAGGTAATCGCGTTCAGGATGATCACGCCTGTTATGAAATACTGAATTTTTGTGCTTTCAACCCAGTTCAAAAGACGCAAACGAGTGGACATGTCGGCTTTTCCAGTCATGTTAATACGGTTAAGGCGTAAATTATCCGAAAAAATAAAATACGCAAGATGAACTGGATATTAAAGCCGGGAAATATTGCCTGACTTTGATAAAAGATAAAAAAAGCCCCGCATTAAATACGGGGCGCTCA
This sequence comes from Terasakiella sp., assembly GCA_965230775.1. Classification (GTDB taxonomy): domain Bacteria; phylum Pseudomonadota; class Alphaproteobacteria; order Rhodospirillales; family Terasakiellaceae; genus Terasakiella. The sequence goes on along the minus strand of CBDDLQ010000006.1, from coordinate 886,032 downwards.
AGTTGGGGCGAAGTGGCTAATATGCGCGATCTGGGATCGTCCATTGATAATCGGTTAAAAGTTTGCGCAACAGACAGGCCTTGTCTGTGGTCAGATGGCCCAACATGTCCGGGCATTCTTTGCTTTGATATCCACTTTTATAACCGGCCCGGATATGACAGTTTTGACAGTTGGTTGCGACCGGATGGATAACCAGTTCGATATAAGGGTTCATTGCGACCGGCATATTAAAGCCGGGTTTTGGCGTAATGTCATAAGATTCAACAAGATCGTAATGTTGCCATGGCCCTTTGGCTTTTAAATCCTTGGGTTTGTTTTGCGAATAAATGGTTTTACCCGGTTCCGGTGTCCACCAGACTGAATTTAAAGACCAGCTTGGTACTTCTTTGGTGTTGATATGCATGGAAATTGTGACCAGATAATCCCCTTCTTCAAAGGGTTGATCATAGGCCCAATAGCTTGCCGCATTTAAAATGGCCTTATCGCCATCATCAAAAGATTTCCAATCGTCCTTTGTGACCTGATGATAATAAAAATCCTTGATGTCATGGACCTTGCTGGTTTTGGTGATCGGCAATTGGGGAATGCGGTCTTTATCCAACCCATCAAATGTCACACCATAAAGGTATTGGGTCTGTACTTCCTGTCCGGCTTTCTTCCCTGTGGGGTCAATGGCAATGGTTTCATTCCATAATTCATATCCGGCATATTTGGTGAAGTTCGGGCCGTAGTCTTCTTTCCAAACCGGAAGAACACCCATTTGCCCTTTTTTGACCGGCCAATACATATGTTTTGTGACGATATGTTTTTTTGGCGCATCCAGCAGATGAAATCCTTTGGCATCAAGGTCCATAAGGGTGGCTTTGCGGTTTAGTTTATTTTGTGTGATCCAGTCTGCCGCCTCTTTGCTGAAAGCTTCGTTCGCGATCATAATGTCACCGTTGGACTGAAAATGTTTTCCGTCCATAATGGTACAGTTACCGTTTGAATCCAAATATGTTGCTTTGGGATAAGCTTTGATAACGGCATCAGGAACGGGGTAGGCAGGCAAAGTCAAATCATCTTGAATAATGTTGCCTTTGTTCAAGGCCATCAGACCGTGGGATTTATTGCTAGAGCTGGTTTCTGTGCTTTGTGTTTTTCCAATCGCGCAAGGTTTATAGGTTGCATCGGGATTTTTATAAATGCCTGTCGCGTTGGGCCAGTTGTACCAAACGGGCCAGTTCATCCCCTTTGGTTCCTGCATGATCCCAGCCCATAAACGCCAGCCATGTTCGCGCAAAGGTGTAGTGTCCCCTTTTCCCATAGCATCGGACAGAACTTTACCGTCTTTCAAATAACCGTATCCATCAGGAAAAGGATGGTATGTATCGTTTGGTGATTTGGCACTAAGCCCGGAGACGGCAAGCCCAAGCAATGCTGCAGTAAGTGAAAAGACAATTTTATGTTTTTTGAGCATATTTAACCTACCAAAGAATGATTCTAAGATAACTATGTTTACATAAAGTTGTTTTATGTTCAATTAATCTCTTTAAAGAATGTGCGTTATTATTCACTTTAATTTTGCTGAGTTTGTCGCTAAAGTCTGCGCTATGTCGATATCTACAGTCATATATATCGCTGCAGGCGGGGCCGTTGGGGCCGTTGGGCGTTTTCTGGTTGTCTCGTTGGTGGGTAGTTGGGCACACGCAGCAGGCAGCAGTTTCCCGTTCGGCACAATGGTTGTTAACGTGCTGGGGTCTTTTATTTTAGGGGCCTTGGTTGAACTGAGCGCCCTTGCATGGTCTCCCAGCCCGGATGTGCGGGCGATGATTGTTGTTGGCATGTTGGGTGCCTTTACAACCTTTTCTACTTTTTCGCTGGATGTGGTCACATTGATGACACGAGGCGCATGGGGACAAGTGGCGCTTTATATGGGGATATCTGTTGCATTGTCGATCGTTGCGCTCTATATGGGCATGCAAACGATGAAAGCCTTAATTGCTTAATAAATTCTATCAAGATTGGATGAGTCCTATGTCCGGTGTTAAAAATATCACCGTTGCGGCCGACGATGACGATATTCGTCTGGATCGTTGGTTTAAACGTCATTTCCCTGAACTGCCTTATGGCCGTTTGGAAAAGCTGTTGCGTAAAGGGCAAATCCGACTGGATGGAAAACGCGTAAAAGCCAATCAGCGCATTGAAAAAGGCCAAGTGGTTCGTGTTCCCCCGTTTGGTGACACCGCAAGCTTAAAACCGGTTGAACCCAAGGCTCATATCCATTTGACGCAAGATGAAATTGATGAAGTTCGCTCATGGGTGCTTTACCGCGATGACGATGTCATCGTGATTAACAAGCCGGCCGGTTTACCGACACAAGGGGGAACGGGCATTAAACGTCACCTTGATGGGTTGTTGCATGCCTTGCAGTTTGACAAAAAAGACAAGCCCCGCCTGTGCCATCGCCTGGATAAGGATACATCCGGTGTTCTTGTGCTGGCACGCAGTGCATCAGCCGCCGGTGTTTTGACCAAGGCGTTTAAATCAAAAGATGCACGTAAGCTCTATTGGGCCTTGACGGTCAAAGTACCGAACCCACGTGAAGGTAAAGTCTTTCAACCGATCGCAAAACATCCTTCATGGCGTGGAGAGCGTATGGTGATTGATGTGGATGAAGGTCAAGATGCCCGTACACTTTATCGTACCATTGAAAGTACTGGCAATGTGGCGGCATGGGTGGCAATGGAACCTCGTACAGGTCGGACACACCAGTTGCGCGTCCATTGTGCTTATCTGAAAACACCGATTCAAGGTGATGGTAAATATGGGGGCGAAGATGCCTATTTGACGGGAGAAGGGGTCAGCAAGAAAATGCACCTTCATGCCCGTCGGATACAAATCCCCTCACCGGATGGTGTTGGTGTTATTGATGTCTTGGCACCGATCCCGGATCATATGAAACGATCGTGGGATTTCTTCGGGTTTGATGAAAGTAATGAAGAGGCTGACGAACTTTTTGATCTGAGTAAAAAAGTTACAGCCACTTATAAGCATCACGATTGATCAGGTGGTTATAGGGTTCTTTCCTGAATAAAACCAGTGGCGACACTTTCTTCACTCGGGGTGACGATAACGTCCTCGACTTTTGCAGCAGGGGGACCCTTGTGGCATAGGTCGATCAATTTTTTCAGACTGTTTTCTTCACCGTGAATAAGTGCTTCGACGGAACCATCCAGTCGGTTGCGAACCCATCCATCCACTTGCAGGGTTAGTGCAGTTTCACGTGTCCATGCCCGATACCAGACACCTTGTACACGCCCTGTGATTTTTAGGTGATATGTCTTTTTCATAAAGAAACCTCGGGTCCGAAAATTTTATCCGGACCCGAGTGTAGCATAGTGTCAGGCTGCTGTAGAAGCGTTAGACTTGAGGAATGTGGCAAACGCTTTATCGGTAGAGCCAACATGTTTTTGCCACAGAGATGCAAGAATGCCGATCAGTTCGATAGAGGCATGCTTGTTGGGCGCTTTCATATACAGGTTAAAGGAGGTCTCAAGACGTTCCATGAACTGTTTATGTTCAGCAGCGTGCGCTTCCAAATCCGGATAACCTGTTTTTTGCATGATCGCTTCTTCGTCTGCAAAGTGATGCTTGGTGTAGTCTTGCATTTTGTGGAACGTATCTTCAATTGTGTGTTCATCATCATCGTTTTTGATTTCGGTATAAAGTTCGTTAATCAATTCCAACAAGTAACGGTGATCATCGTCGACTTTTTTATTTCCACAGGATAGATCATCACTCCAGCTAAACAGGGCTTGTGCGTCCTGTTCATCCACTTTGATCTGTTTAAGGAAACGCGATACCAGTTCACGTAATGAGGTGGATTCTGTTGCCAGTTTATCCGACACACTCATTAGACTATTGGCGGCTTCGTTGGCACTTTCGGCAGATTTTTGAACCTCGATAATTGAGGAGGAGACTTCGCGGGTGCCATTGGATGCTTGATCCACATTTTGTGCAATTTCACGTGTTGCGGCACTTTGTTGTTCCACGGCACTGGCGATTGTTGCGGAAATCTCGTTCATTTCTTCAATGACCCGGGATACAGAACCAATGGCACTGACTGAACGTGAGGTCGATTGCTGTATTTCTGTGATCCGGGCGGTGATCTCGTCTGTTGCCTGTGTTGTTTGGTTTGCCAAGTTTTTGACTTCAGAGGCAACAACGGCAAACCCTTTTCCGGCTTCGCCTGCACGTGCAGCTTCGATAGTCGCATTCAGGGCCAGCAGGTTGGTTTGTTCGGCAATAGTTGTAATCAGTTTGACGATCTCGCCGATATTGGAAACATCTTCTTCCAGTTCGCGGATATGGCGGGAGGTTTCTTCTGATTCCGTCACAGCCCGGGCTGTCACTTCGGAAGCCTGCGTAACCTGACGATCAATTTCCGAAATGGAACTGGATAATTCTTCGGCTGCGGCGGCAACAGTTTGAACGTTGGATGTTGCTTCTTCCGATGCGCTGGCAACTGTGGTTGCCTGTGCCTTGGTTTGATCAGATTCTGTGGTTACTCTGTTGGATGCTTGGCGTACTGCCTGGTCAGAAGTGTTGAGGCTATCGAGCACGTTAATCATGGTCATTTCGAATTCACGAATATAACTGTTGATTAATTGACGTTGCTGTTCCTTGATTTCTTCGTCTTGTTGTTTGGCAATATGGAGTTCTTCGTTCTTGATCATATTGTCTTTAAAAATCTGAACAGCTTCTGCCATATGTCCGATTTCATCACCACGATGTGTGCCTTCAATTTCTGTATCCAAAGCACCGGATGCTAACGCGGTCATACTGCGGGTCATCTTGTTGAGTGGGCGGGCAATATCGCGGGCGATAAAAAAGGAAGCCCCAAGAACCAAGGCAGCCACAAGGATGGCAATGCTCCCCAAAAGGAAAACAGCCTTATAAAAAGCCTTGTCCACATCATCCATATAGATGCCTGAGCCGACAACCCACTGCCAAGGTGCGTAACCTTTTACAAAAGATAATTTCGCGATTGCTTTGTCATGTCCGGCTTTGGGCCAGTGGTAGTTGACAAACCCTTCGCCGTTTTTACCTGTTTCTGAAATTTTTCTGAAAAGCGGAACGCCGTTGGGGTCTTGCGTATCCCCCATATTTTTGCCGTTCATCGATGGTTTTATCGGATGCATCACAAGGGTTGCATTGAAATCTGTGATGAAAATATATTCTTGCCCATCGTAACGCATCGCTTCCAAAGTATCTTTGGCTGCTTTTTGTGCTTGTTCCGGTGTTAGCTTTCCTTGTTCGGCCTGATTGGCATAATCAAGAACAATACTGTAGGCACTTTCTACAATGTGGCGTGTTTTGATCTGTCGGTCTTCCACCATTGTGACGCGGAACTGATACAGGCTGAGACCTGTTAAAATGGCCAACCCTGTAAAGGTTATAAGCGAAAGAGTTAACAACTTTTTCGAGATCGAAATCTTTTGCAGAAACATTATCTATTTCCCCTAATTTGCGCATTGTTGGGATCATAAACATTTTTTACTCACCGACAATAGCGCATAAGGGTATGTACGTAGATTTTAATAACTCTAAAGTTATATTTCCTTATCCGATAAGATAGGTATATTCCCGTAATCTTAATAATTTAAAAAAAAGGCGAGGGTAAAACGACCCTCGCCATGAAATTTTTGAAAAATCTTTCGACTTTTCTTAGTCTTCGCTTGCGAATTCGATGATTTTTTGGTCAACCGATAAAGAACCACCGGCAGAAGCGTGGATCTTTTTAATGACCACATCTTTTTCAGCCCGCATGATATTTTCCATTTTCATGGCTTCAATCACACAAAGTTCTTCACCGGCTTTGACTTCCTGTCCTTCTTCAACGGCAATAGAGAGCAGCAGCCCCGGCATGGGGGAGAGCAGGAAGGCAGACATATCCGGCGGTGCCTTGAACGGCATTAAGTCGTTGAGCTCAGCATGTCGTTTGGTAAGAACTTTAACATCGGCTTGGGCACCAGCGTGGAACAGGCTGTATCCTGTTGCCATGCGGTCTACTTGAACGCAAATTTCCGTTCCGTTGATATCGGCAAAGAACAACGGCTCGCCAAACGTCCATTCTGAACGGATATGCATTTCAGTCCCGTCAATTTCAACGTCATAGCCTTCTGTCGGGTTGGGTGTGACAGTGGCATTGAATTTTTCGTCGTTGTAGAGAACAACCCATTCATCATTTAAAAGACGACCGCGACCGCCTTCCATTTGACCGGAAATCATAACTTCACGTTCTGATTCCATACGTTTCATAAAGCAGGCAACCGCGACCAGATTTTTCGGGTCTTTTTGCGGTACCATAGAAGCATCAAAACCATCGGGATATTCTTCCGCGATGAAGTTGGTGGTCAATTCACCGTCGATGAAACGCTGTTTGGACATAACCGCGTTCAGGAACGAGATGTTGTGACCAACACCACGGATGTAATATTCATCCAGCGCACGACGCATGTTTTCTGTACATTCTTCGCGATTTTTGCCGTGTGTAATCAGCTTGGCAATCATCGGGTCGTAGAACATGGAAATTTCACCACCTTCATAGACGCCTGTATCAACGCGCACTGTGTCGCTTTCAACCGGTGGGCGGTATTTGATCAAACGGCCTGTAGAGGGCAGGAAGTTACGGAAAGGGTCTTCGGCATAGACGCGGGATTCCATCGCCCAGCCGTTGATTTTTACGTCTTCCTGTTTGATGGTCAGTTCCTGACCGTCAGCAATATTGATCATCCATTCAACCAGATCGACACCGGTGATTAATTCGGTAACCGGGTGTTCCACCTGCAAACGGGTGTTCATTTCCAGGAAGTAGAAGTTACGGTTTTTATCAACGATGAATTCCACTGTACCGGCAGAACGGTAATCTACCGCCTTGGCCAGTGCAACGGCCTGTTCGCCCATTGCCTTGCGCGTTTCTTCGTTCAGGAACGGTGACGGCGCTTCTTCAATCACTTTTTGGTGGCGGCGCTGAATGGAACACTCACGTTCTGCAAGATAGATTGCATTACCGTGTTTGTCGGCCAGAACTTGAATTTCGATGTGGCGCGGTTCTTCGATGAATTTTTCGATAAAGACGCGATCATCACCGAAAGAAGATTTGGCTTCGGATGTGGCACGTTCAAAACCGTCGCGGCATTCTTCTTCGTTATAGGCAACGCGCATGCCCTTACCACCGCCACCGGCAGAGGCTTTCAACATCACCGGATAGCCTATTTCTGCGGCGATTTCGACCGCATGGTCTGTGTCGCGCACAACATCGGTATAACCTGGAACGGTGCTAACACCAGCTTTCTGTGCCAGTTTCTTGGACTCGATCTTGTCGCCCATTGCCTGAATGGCAAGTTTTTCAGGGCCGATGAATTCAACACCAATTTCGTTCAACGCATCGAAGAAATGTGCGTTTTCCGACAGGAAGCCATAACCGGGGTGCACAGCCTGTGCGCCGGTGTCTTTGATGGCTTTTAAAATATTATCCATAACCAGATAAGACTGGTTGGACGGGGCCGGGCCGATATTGACGGCTTCGTCTGCCATTTGGACATGAAGCGCTTCTTTATCGGCATCGGAATAGACCGCAACGGTCTTGATGCCCATCTTGCGGGCTGATTTGATTACGCGGCAGGCAATCTCACCGCGGTTTGCAATCAGGATTTTATCGAACATGTGTCCGGTTCCTATTCTTTGCTAAAACTCAGATTTGAATGAAATACGCTTAAGGCAAACCTTAGAGCGGAATGTTACCGTGCTTGCGCGCCGGATTTTTCAAATCTTTGTTTTTCAACATTGCGAGAGATTGACAGATACGGCGACGTGTACCGTGTGGCATGATCACATCGTCGATAAAGCCACGGGCACCAGCCTTGAACGGGTTGGTGAAATTTGCAGCATATTCGTCAGTTCGTTTCTGAATTTTTTCAGCGTCACCGATGTCGGAACGGAAGATAATCTCCACGGCCCCTTTTGCACCCATTACGGCGATTTCTGCAGACGGCCATGCAAAGTTTGCATCACCGCGCAAGTGTTTGGAGCTCATAACGTCATAAGCACCGCCGTAGGCTTTACGGGTAATAACGGTTACTTTGGGTACTGTTGCTTCGGCAAATGCATACAGCAGTTTCGCACCATGTGTAATGATGCCGTTATATTCCTGATCCGTGCCCGGCATGAAGCCCGGTACGTCAACAAATGTGACGATCGGAATGTTGAATGCATCACAGAAGCGTACAAAACGCGCTGCTTTGATAGAGCTGTCGATATCCAGACAACCCGCCAAAACCATCGGGTTATTGGCAACAAAACCGACTGTGTCGCCGTTCATACGGCCAAAACCGATGATGATGTTTTTGGCAAAGTCGGGCATGATTTCAAAGAAGTCACCTTCGTCTACGACTTTGGTGATCAGTTCTTTCATTTCATAGGGCTTGTTGGCGTTATCCGGCACCAATGTATCCAGAGAAATATCATCGCGATCCGCCGGGTCTGTTGTCGGGCGGGTCGGGGCTTTTTCCTTGTTGTTGCTCGGCAGGAAGTCAACGAAATCGCGCAGCTTGAGAAGGGCTTCGACATCGTTTTCAAAGGCGAGGTGGGCAACACCTGATTTGGAGGTGTGGGTGATGGCGCCGCCAAGCTCTTCTTGTGTGACTTCTTCGTGGGTCACGGTTTTTACAACGTCCGGACCTGTTACAAACATGAAGGAGCTGTCTTTAACCATGAAGATAAAGTCGGTCATGGCCGGGGAGTAAACGGCACCACCGGCGCACGGGCCCATAATCATGGAGATTTGCGGGATGACACCGGATGCTTCGACGTTGCGTTGGAAAACGTCTGCATAACCGCCCAAGGAAGCGATACCTTCCTGAATACGTGCCCCACCGGAATCGTTTAAGCCAATGCAGGGTGCGCCCACTTTCATGGCCTGATCCATGATCTTGCAGATTTTTTCTGCATGTGTTTCTGACAGGGAACCACCGTAAACCGTGAAATCCTGAGAGAAAACAAAGACCAGACGACCATTTACAGTACCATAACCGGTGACAACGCCGTCACCCGGTGTGTGGTCCTGTTCCATGCCGAAATCGGTGCAGCGGTGTTCAACGAACATGTCCCATTCTTCGAAGGTGCCTTCGTCGAGGAAAATGTCGATTCTTTCGCGGGCTGTCAGCTTGCCCTTTTTGTGCTGTGAGTCGATACGTCGCTGACCGCCGCCCATGCGAGCTTTAGCGCGTTTTTCGTCAAGCATCTGGATAATGTCATGCATCTAAATATGTCCCCTTCGCCCTTGTTGGGCATAGATATATTTGGAAGGATATGTAGCTTCCTGACTTTATGATTACCACAATCGGATTTTACGCACCAGAAAAAAGACGTACTCTAATACCGAATTACCGATTTATTTTCTTTGGCTTTGATTTTTCATGGTTTTTAGCATGTTTTGATTGATAAAAACCTCATACCCTGTTTGGAATTTAAAAGATTGCCACGTGAAAGGTAGAGAATCCAAAAAAACAACTTTATTGATTATTCGTGCGAATGTGTCGCCGGTTTAGATAAAGGAATAACATGAAGCTTTCCGTATTTAACACCGGTTTGCGATGTAATCTGGTCGGCCATATGACGAACCTGATGGACCGAACCATGTAAAACGGTGGCTTCCAGACAGTTTTCCGGGTCCACGTGTAAGTGCAAGGTGGCTGTGGGGATATCGTGATGGTGATGTTGTGTTTCCATCAGGCGTGTGGAAAGGGTGCGTTCTTTATGATTGTACATATAAACAACACATCCGACACAAGGGGCCTGTTCATTTTCATCAATCTGTTGATCTTTAACGAGTTGGCGGACCGCATCACGGATGCCTTCGGACCTGTTGGTATAGCCTTTCATCTCAATCAACTTGTCAAAATCGGCGAGCAGGTCGTCGTCGATAGTAATGGTAATCCGTTCCATACTGTTTTGCCTCTTGCATTTTAAAGACGGTATGATAATTTTTAAAAACATCATACTTTTAGGTATTGTTTAAACAATCATACAAGGGTTGGGAAATGAATCGACTATTCTTTAGTGTCGCAGCAGCAGGAATGTTGTTGGCGACTTCTGCGTTTGCACACACAGGTGGTGAGAGCGTTCATGGTTTTGCAGCGGGCTTTGGGCATCCATTTGCTGGATTGGATCACATCTTAGCAATGGTTGCTGTTGGTGTTCTGGCAGCTCAGCTAGGTGGTAAAGCGATGGCTTATGTGCCAGCTTCTTTTGTTGCCATGATGCTGGTCGGCGGTCTTGTTGCTATGGTCGGTGGAACCGTTCCGTTCGTTGAACTGGGGATTGTCGGTTCTGTTATTCTGTTGGGGGCTGTCGTGGCCTTTGGTCGTCAAATGCCGTTATTAGGGGCCATGGCTCTGGTTGGTGTTCTCGCGATTTTCCACGGTTTTGCGCATGGTCTGGAAATGCCGGTAAATGCAGAAGGTAGCCAGTATGCACTGGGGTTTGCATTGGCAACAACCATGTTGCACTTAGCCGGTTTGGGCATCAGCTTTGCTTTGAAACAACTGGATGAGAAAATTGCACCGATGGCCTTACGGATCGGTGGTGGTGCGGTTGGAACTGCCGGTGTCGTCTTGTTGGTTCTGTAAAGACGCACGTCATTGATTAAAAAAGGGAGAGTGCTTGGCTGCGCTCTCCCTTTTTTTATTTTAAAGGTAATTCAGGAAACGTATGACGTTTTTGAGATCGTTCAGAATGGTTTCACGACGATCTTTGGCTTCCCAATCTTCACCCCATAATTCGATTTGATAGGTTTCATCAATTTGTGAAACTTCAAAAGCAGCATCCGCATCCAAATGTTTGTTCATAAGGGCTAATGCAATGACGATAGACCCCGTGCAATGGGTTGCACTGGAAAGGGCTGCAAGTTCCCAATCGTTGTATTGATCAATCACTTTGTGGAAAGCATCGAACGTGCCGTCCGGTTGTGCCAGATGCATAACACCTGTTTGTGTATTTAATTCAATACCGTATGTGTTTTTGGTCCAGTTGATCAGAGGAACCCACGCTTTGGCTTGGCGTGTTGCCAGCTCTTTCGGGTCATCGGTCCAGTAACAGACAAGGTCTGTTTCGCCATATTTTGCAATTTGTTCGACAACACCGGCACGTTGTTGCCCGATACGGTCAACTGTGGTGGAAACCAGCGCCATGATAGGCATGGTTGCCGGTTTGATGATTTCGTCTTGTGCGTCCCATTCTTGCGCCAAGGCTTTTGCAATTTCCTGTGAGGGCAGAAGCATCGGACGCTTGGCCGGGGATTTGAGTTGGCGTCCATCTAATGTCACAATATATCCATTGTTGTTTTCTTCAATCGCAACGGATTTATAAAAGCGTTTCAGTGCAGTAGAAGGATCCATTATCTGTCTTTCCCGATATAAAAAAGGCCCCTGTACTTGGCAGGGGCCTTTTAAGAGTCTTGCCAATTGGCCCTTATTTAGACTTTCCAAACAGATTTAGCAAGCCACCAATCGGGTTGTCCGATGCGGGTTGCTTTTCCTGTGTTGTACTTTCTGTAGTGGAAGGGCTTGTCGATGTCGATTTTTTGCCTAGTGCTGTTGCGCAAGGATCGCTATCAGCCAAGGCCTTATCCGTCAGACTGCTAAACAGGATGGACATACCGCCTGTGGCAATTGCGGCACCCACACCCATTGCGGCTTTGGCTGTTTCAAAGGCATCAATACCAATGCCGGGGTTGGATAATGGACCGCTGACGCGAACCATGCTGGCCAGTCCACCGACGTTGACGCCAAGGTCTGCCGTATCGCCACGTGGTTCCGGTTTGACACCCACATCCAATGTTTCGTTTGCCAAATTGATTTCACCGGAACTGGCAACATTCATCACATTGGTTTGCATCGCGATCGTTTTATCAAATTTAGAAACACCTTTGTTAAAGTCGAGATTAACAATCATGCAGGAGAAGGGGGTGAATTCACCTTCTTTGGCGCTGGGCAGGATGTTTTCGAAGACACCGGTGATCAGATCACCACCTAGGAAGTTGACTTTGCTGGATTTAATTTTGCCTTCCCCGACATTGATCAGGCTTTTCCCTTGCAGGGAGGCCATCAAGCCCGCAACAGATGTGCCTGTTGCGTTTAAATCAAAGCGTACCTGTGTTTTCCCTTCGTGGATCAGGTCGGTGACACCTGTTTCTTTCAAGCTGTTGCCCAGCCCAAGGTCTTTACCGTTTAGGTCGATTTTCAGTTTTGCTGGGGAATTACGGCTATCCAGTGTGACTTGTCCATCAAAGACACCGCCCCCCATTGCAAATGCAGGCTGAACGTTGAGTAATCCATTTTTCAATGTAACTTTCTTCGAGAATTCAGTCAGCGTGAAATCATTGGCAATGAGTGTTTCAGCCTTATAGGTCACGTTGGCATTCGCTGCTTTCAAACCATCCAAAACGAGCGGGTCGGACGGAAAGATTTTTTCAGCTTTGGCTGGTGTGCCTTCTGCCGGTTTTTGCGGTTCTGCATTCGCTTGCTCGCTGCTTTGTGGTGTGACATCTTTGGTGTTCAGTAATTTTGAACCTAATGCGACATCGATTTGCGGGATTTTACCACTCAGGTCCGCCGCGATATCGCCGGATAAATCACTCCCGCCAATTTTGATGTTCAAACCACCAACTTTATACTTCATTTGACCGCCGGAAACCGTTGCTGCCATTTCAAACGGGCCGACTTTGCCCACTTGACTACCAGCCAATTCTGCCAAGCGTGCAATGTTGTCGCTTTTGGCACTGAGAGCGAGATTCAAGCCGTTGCCTTTTGTCGGTTCCTGAATGTTACCTGTGATTTTAACTTCGGCGCCTGCGGCTTTCAGCGTGAGATCAAGGTCAATTGGCGCATTGTTCATCAAGCCTTCCGGCGTGCCGACTTGCCCTGCCAACTCAACGATATGATCATTGAAAGATCCTTTAAACAAAACGTTTAACGGATCGTCCAGATCATCGGCAGAAGCTTCCATCATGTCGATAACGATAGATGTTGTTTCGCCTTTGACGCCGTCTTTATAGGTGAAACGTGCTTTTTCGATGCGGACTTTATTCACAGCGGGAAGCTTGGCCGGATCGGAGCTGGCAGCACTTTCTTCTTCAGCTTTGGCATCCTTGGAACCCATTTCCCAGTTGCCTTTTCCGCCCTTGTCGGTTTCCAGCAGAATCTCCGGTTCAATCAAGGCGACTTCGACAATATGAATATCCCCGAAAAGCAAGGGGATCAGTTTCATTTCTGCAGCGAAGCTTTTGATTTTGATCATATTGGGGGCAGATCCCCATTCCGCGTTGGAGAGCGTGACATCGTTAACACGCACTTTGGGGGAAAGGGAAATATCCAGCTGTAAATCACCATTAATCACAAGGTCACGTCCGGTTGCCGCCTTGGCCTGTTCGGTGATCTCTCCTTTATACTGATTAAAATCAGTGGACTTGAGGATCGCAACACCGGCAACAATAACGCCGACAATAAGGACGACAAGCCCCCCTAAAATTAGTTTTAAACGTCCCATATCTATGTATCCTTCATTATTGTGTTTATCGCCTCAGTAAGTTCATCATACGTATTTATCACCAATGCTGCACCTGCTTCTTTCAGTTCTTTGGGGGGATGATACCCCCAAGCGACACCGATTGATTTTACATTTGCGTTACATGCCATAAGTATATCGTAGGTCGTATCTCCGATGACAACCGCATTTTTTGCGTCAACCCCTGTTTCGGCCAAGGCGTTTTCCACCATTTCCGGGTCGGGTTTGCCCCGTGCCCGACATGCCGTTTGCAATGTTGTGAACTTGTCTTCCAGATTGTGTGTTTGCAAGGTGGGTATCAAGCCACGCATGGCTTTTCCTGTGGCAATACCCAATAACCAGCCTTGGGATTCCAAAGCGTTTAGTGCCTCAACTGTGCCGGGGAAGAGGGGTTCTTCTACATCATCATTTTCCCGCATGGTCCGAAAATGTTGTCGGTATGTCTCCGCCATTTCATGGTGGAATCGGCTGGGTTGTGTCCTAAATAAATGTTCCATTGCGATTTCAAGGGGTAAGCCGACGATACGACGGATGGAGTCGCGAGGGATTCGGTCCAGATTATAACTATCACAAGTCAAATTCATGGCGGTGATAATAGCGTTCTGACTGTCAACCAATGTACCGTCACAGTCGAAAATTGCCAGTTGCAAAGGGGTCTCGGGGGTCAAAGGGGGCTCCTGTGATAACAATCACTTACAATCATAAATATTTAGCTTGCACTAGGCTAGCTCAGATACAATCATTTTAATAATCCTAAAGTTTGTATTTCTTCTACAAATGTAGAATACTACAAACACTTGAGGTTACAGTCTGATTGTGACAGGCGTCTACGCGGGTTGTGTGGGTGACTTTCATTCGACGATGAGCGATGAAGATTTGGTTTAAGCTTAGGAGGCAATACATGAAATTTTTTAAAACAGCCGTAGCACTTGGGGCCCTTCCGCTTTTGGCAGCTTGCGCGTCTAACTGGGACGTTGAAGGTGCGAAAATGGCACAGAACGATGGTAGTGCTTTCCAAAAAGGGCTGCAGAGCGAGTATGCGCGCTTGGCTGGGCTGGAGCGTGACGAAGGCGACTGGGCTGATGCACGGCTCTTCGTCGGCAAAGCACTCGCGGCAACGCAGGGTGATGTTGAACCGCAAATGATTGCAGATCGTAGCTTGCCGGAAGACAAGGTTGGCGAATTGAGTGCTGCGCGTGAAAAACTAATGGCAGCTTATGCGGCAGGCGGTAAAGAAGCGTCTCCGGCAGCAGCAGCACGTGCACAAGCCGGTTTTGATTGCTGGATGCAGGAACAGGAAGAAAACTTCCAGCCGGACGATATTGAAGCTTGTAAAAAGTACTTTATGGCAGGTTTGAATGACATGACGGCTAAGCCGATGGCAAAGCCGGCGATGGCCCCGATGGAAGACATCATTGTTTATTTTGATTTCAATAGCACAACTTTGAATGATGAAGCGAAAACTCTGTTGGTGAAAGCCTCTATGATGGGTCGTGGTGCGAAAACGGTTATGGTCAACGGTCATACCGACACTAAAGGTTCCGCAGCTTATAACGAAGCCCTTGCCCTGTCCCGTGCTCAGGCTGTTTCTGAATTCCTGAAAGGTCATGGCGTTGCAGGTAATGCAATTCGTGTTGGCGCAAATGGCGAAAACATGAATGCTGTGACCACTGGTGACGAAGTTGAAGAAGCACGCAACCGCCGTGTGGTTGTTTCCTTCAAATAAGGAGTATTCAACTTAAATTAAAAAAGGCGATCTCAAATCGAGGTCGCCTTTTTTGTAAAATGTGGAAAGAGCAAAAAACAGAAAACTATTCTTGCGATTCGTCTTCGAAGACCGCATCGAAACAAGTCATCAACAGGCTATCAATTTCGGACATTGTGATCCAGATACCTAAATCCTGCAGGGAGGTCACGCCATGTTCGCTAATCCCGCAGGGGACGATTCCATTAAAATGAGACAGGTCTGGTTCTACGTTCAATGAAATACCGTGAAACGTGACCCATTTGCGCACACGTACGCCAATCGCACCTATTTTATCTTCGCGCCCCATGCCGCGATCTACCCAGATTCCCACACGTCCATCGCGTCGTTCCCCGGTAATATTAAAGGTCGCAAGCGTTTGGATGACCCATTCTTCCAGATTCTGTACGAATTTGCGGATATCACGCCCGCGCTTGGATAAATCCAGCATGACATAGGCAATGCGTTGACCGGGGCCGTGATAGGTATATTGACCACCACGTCCGGCTTCATAGACAGGGAAACGTTCCGGGTCGATCAAATCTTCTTGTTTTGCGCTGGTTCCGGCGGTGTAAAGCGGGGGATGTTCCAATAACCAGATACATTCTGGCGCACTTCCTTCTGCAATCTGTTTAACACGCTGTTCCATAAAGGAAAGTGCTGTTTCATAAGGAACTTCGTCGTCGCTGAAACGCCACTCGATGCCATTTCTCATCAAAGTCGAAATTTTTTTATCATTCATGTCTTGATCTATGTGAATCATTTGTATATACCACGCCACAAGATGAAACGCGGTTCGCACCTCATACACCGTCCTTTCATCAAATGCCACATTTTATGCGGTCGTGGCGGAATCGGTAGACGCGCAACGTTGAGGTCGTTGTTCCTTAACCGGAGTGGAAGTTCAAATCTTCTCGACCGCACCAAAATCTCCCTGCTTTCATACGAAAGCGGGGATTTTTTTATTTTGTCTTTCTTTGTTCCCATCCTTTAGACTGTTTCCAAAATTTATAAAATTGGAGATTGGTTATGGATAAGTATGTTCTGAAAAAAGAAGAGATCGAGGCGTTTGTAGGTACAGACAAGACGCATTTTCTGAATCCCAACGGTAAGCGGATAAACAAGTCGCTGGGGGATTTGACCGGAATTTCCGGATTTGGCTTTCATTTAATTGAGGTTCCACCGGGGGCGGACTCAACAGAGTTTCATGTTCATTTCCATGAAGATGAATGTACTTATGTGTTGAGTGGGCACGGTATTGTTCGTATCGGAGAGGAACGGACCGACATCGGTCCGGGTGACTTCATCGGATATCGCAAAGGCGGCTTGGCCCACTGTATGACCAATACGGGCGATGAACCGCTAAAGTGTATTGTCGTCGGGCAACGTCTGGCACACGATGTTGGCGAATATCCTGATAAAAAGAAACGCCTGTTCCGCAATGAAGGCATGAAATGGGAAATGGTGGATCTTGATAAAATCGAGCATCCGCAAGGAGGGAAAAAATAACCAAATGAGAGATCTGCCTTTCCTTCTTTAAATTTGCCATTGAATATTGAGGAAACGACCTAATATTAGAATTAGGGAAAAGGACTGACCGGAGAAGGGGAGGTTGCAATGCGTTACTTGTTTTGTATTTGTCTTGCGGTACTTCTTTTTCTGTTTCAGCGCCCAAGTCTGTCTTCAGAAGAAATTTTACGCTTCCCTGTGACGGACTGGCAACCTTTCTCCATTGGTAAAGAGCCCCCTTATGCCGGGATTGATGTGGATGTCGCCCGTGTGATTGCGCAGCGTATGCAGTTGACGCTTGAACTCTACGCCTGTCCCTTCAAAAGATGTTTAAAGCAAATAGAAGTGGGAACGTTGGATATGATGTCCGGCGTGGCATTTAATGAAGAACGTGCCACTTATATGGATTACATCCGGGAGACCCCCTATGGGCAAGTCTCCGTTGCGTTTTATGTGCGTACAGGACAGGCAGATCAGGTTTCTTCCTATGAAGACCTTGGCAAACATACGATTGGTATGGTGCGTGGGTCGCATTATTTTGAACGATTTAATTCGGATGAAATGTTGCGCAAATATAAGGCCCCGACAGAAGCTTTCTTGTTGCCTATGCTGGCAGGCGGGCGACTGGGGGTAATTATTGGCACCAATCCAAATCTGGATTATCAAATTTTACAAGGGGGATATAAGGGGCAATTTGAAGAGGCGCGCTTTAATCCACAAATTCAGGTGCCGATCTATTTTGCGATCTCCAATAAATCGCCTTTACGAAAATATAAGGATAAATTCCACCGTATTCTGGAAGACATGAAAAATGACGGTACGTTGGAAAATATTTATGCCAAGTATCGTTAAATCAAACCTCTGAGTTTTTGTAACAGCTTTTTCTGTTGTGATTTTTTCCAATACGGATATTGTTGCAGGAGACCTGTCGAGAAGACGGGCATTCAAGAAAACGTCCTTCTTACCTAATGCATATAGCTGAATAAAAACAACATGATGCTGTAAGTAAGATTTCTGACACTTCAGGAGAGGGAAGAGTTGGAGACCCGATAAAATTCGAATCGCTGTCGAAATAGCCACACAAAAGGGGACGAGTGAATGGCAGAAGAAGATAAACGAAATACAGAAGCCAAATTTCGGGAAGGGGCGCTGGAATATCACCGTAACCCGATCCCCGGTAAAATCAGTGTCACTGCGACCAAACCGTTAGCGAACCAACGCGATCTTGCGCTGGCCTATTCGCCGGGGGTGGCGTTTGCCTGTGAAGAAATTGTACGCGATGAAAAAGAAGCCGCAAATATGACGGCGCGCGGAAATTTGGTGGGGGTTGTCACAAACGGAACGGCCGTTTTAGGTCTTGGTGCAATTGGCCCGTTGGCGTCGAAGCCTGTAATGGAAGGCAAAGGCGTTCTGTTCAAGAAATTCGCAGGTATTGACGTTTTCGATATTGAAATCGAAGAACGCGATCCGCATAAACTGGTTGAAATTATCAAGTCATTGGAACCGACATTTGGCGGGATCAACCTTGAAGATATCAAGGCACCGGAATGTTTTGTCGTTGAACGTGAACTGAAAGAACAATGTAATATCCCGGTTTTTCACGATGACCAGCACGGCACGGCTATTATTGTCGGTGCGGCGGTGAAAAATGCACTGCGCATTGTCGGTAAAGACATCCATAATGTCAAATTGGTGGCATCCGGTGCGGGGGCTGCTGCCCTTTCCTGTTTGAATGTGTTGAAACACATGGGGATGAAGCCGGAAAATATCATCGTGACGGATATTGTTGGTGTTGTCTATAAGGGCAGAACCGAAGAAATGGACGAATTCAAGGAAGTTTTTGCACAGGAAACAGACCTGCGCACCCTTGATGAAGCGATTGAAGGTGCAGATATCTTCCTTGGCCTGTCTGCCCCGCGCGTACTTAAACCGGAAATGGTTGCCAAGATGGGCGATCAACCGATTATTTTCGCACTGGCGAACCCGGAACCGGAAATCCGCCCGGAACTGGCTAAAGAAGTGCGCCCGGATTGCATTATGGCAACGGGACGTTCGGATTATCCGAACCAGGTCAATAACGTGTTGTGTTTCCCTTATATTTTCCGTGGTGCGCTGGATGTTGGTGCAACGACGATTAATGCGGAAATGAAAATGGCCTGTGTGGAAGCCTTGGCAGACCTGACAATGGCCGAAGCAGACGAACGTGTAACCAAAGCCTATGGCGAAGAAAACCTGCGGTTCGGGCCGGAGTATTTGATCCCGAAGCCGTTTGATCCCCGCCTTATTTTAAATGTAACTTTGGCTGTTGCAAAAGCGGCGATGGATAGTGGTGTGGCTACGCGTCCGATCCATGATTTCCATGCATATCGTGAAAAGCTGTCTCAGTTTGTTTATCGTTCCGGTATGACGATGAAGCCGGTCTTTGAACAAGCCAAACGTCAGCCTAAGAAAATTGTTTATGCAGAAGGCGAAGATGAACGCGTCTTGCGTGCGGTTCAGATCGTCGTGGATGATGGTATTGCCGTGCCGATCCTGATTGGCCGTCGCGAAGCCATTGAAAACAAGATCAAAAGCTTGGGATTACGTCTGGAACTCGATAAAGATGTTGAAGTCGTCGAGATCATGCGTGACCCGCGTTTCCATAATTATGCGGATTATTACCATCGCATTATGGGGCGCAATGGTGTTTCACCAAAGGCTGCGCTGGGGCTTGTGCGTTCGCGTGCGACAATTGTGGCAGCAATTATGCTGCACCGTGGTGATGCCGATGCAATGGTGTGTGGCACAACAGGGCGATATTTCAAACATTTGGAAGAAGTTCAGAATATTATCGGCTTGCGCGAAGGCAAGTCCGTTATGGCTGCCATGAACCTGCTAATCACCGATAACGATACTTTGTTCCTGTGCGATACATATGTAAACTATGACCCGAGCGCCGAAGAGTTGACGGAAATCACCTTGATGGCGGCGGAAGAAGTACGTCGTTTTGGTATGAAACCAAAAGTCGCGCTGGTTTCACATTCCAACTTTGGGAACCGTGATTCTGTTTCATCACTGAAAATGCGTCGTGTACGTGAAATGGTGTTGGAACGTGACCCCCGCCTTGAAATTGAAGGTGAGATGCATTCCGATTCTGCATTGTCAGAACAACTTCGTAACAATATTTTCCCCAATTCACGCTTGCGTGGGTCGGCGAACCTGTTGATTATGCCTAACCTTGATGCGGCCAACATTTCCTATAACCTGATGAAAATGACAGCTGACGGCTTGCCGGTCGGTCCGATTTTATTGGGGGCTGCAAAACCGGCGCATATCCTTTCACCTTCTGCCACGGTGCGTGCGGTGGTGAATGTCAGTGCAGTTGCAGTTGTGGATGCACAAATCCACGCTGGTGAAGCGGAGTAAGAATTGCGTGACTGAATTGCCGGATCAGCAACTGGAAGAAGACAAAAGCGTTCAGCCTCAAGTCGAAATTGAGGAAGGGGATGCGTTTGGTCTTGGTGACGAACATGTTAACGATGTTCGCGAACATTTGCGTGATGGCAATGAAGAAGCCGTTCGAGACCTGTTTGAGGAGCTGCACTACGCGGACGCTGCCGACGTGGTGCAGCAGCTCAAACCGGAAGATCGGACCAAGGTTCTCCAGATTGTCGGGGATGACTTGGAACCGGAAGTCTGGTCCGAACTGGATCAGGATATCCTAGAAGAAGTCGTCTATGAAATTGGTGCAGATACGGTCGCCAAAGCCTTGGTTGAAATGGACAGTGATGATGCACTGGCCGTTATCGAAGAACTGGACGAAGAAGACCAGAAAGAAGTTCTGGAAGCCATGCCGCATGGGGAACGTGCGGTTCTCATGGAAGGTTTATCCTTTCCTGAAGATTCCGCCGGTCGTCTCATGCAGCGCGATTTGGTGGCTGTCCCGGCTTTCTGGACGGTGGGGGAAACGCTGGACTACCTGCGTAGCGACGTGGACCTGCCGGAAGATTTTTATGAGATTTTTGTTGTTGATCCAAAACATAAACCCTTGGGGACCGTTCCACTCAGTCAATTGATGCGTAATAAACGTCCGGTTCGGGTCGGGAACTTGATGGAAGAACAATTGACAACCATCCCGGTCGAAACCGATCAGGAAGAAGTTGCCTTTATTTTCCGTGACCGTGACTTGGTTTCTGCCCCTGTTGTTGATGACAGTGCACGCCTGCTGGGTGTCATTACCGTCGATGACGTTGTTGACGTTATTGATGAAGAGCACGAAGAAGATATCATGCGTATGGGTGGTGTAACGCAGGATGAATTTTATAGTTCTGCATTGGATGCCGCCAAATCCCGTGTCTGGTGGCTGGTTGTCAATCTGGGGACGGCTATTGTTGCCTCTATGGTGATCGGTCTCTTTAGTGGAACGATTGAACAGTTGGTTGCCTTGGCGGTGCTTATGCCGATTGTGGCCTCGATGGGGGGGAATGCGGGTACGCAAACCCTAACGATTGCTGTACGCGCCATTGCCATGAAAGAATTAACCCCTGCAAACGCGATGCGGGTTGTCGGTAAAGAAATTGCAGTCGGGGCAATGAATGGTGTGATTTTTGCCATTCTTGTTGGTCTGGCGACCTGGGCTTGGTTTCAAGATCCGGCCTTGGCCTCCGTCATTGCGGTGGCGATGATCGTCAATATGGTTGTGGCGGGTCTTGCAGGCGCATTAATCCCAGTTGCCCTTGACCGATATGGGGCAGACCCTGCAATCTCGTCATCTGTTTTTCTGACAACGGTGACCGATGTTGTTGGCTTTTTTGCTTTTCTTGGGCTTGCCGCCCTGTTTTTGCTTGGTTAATCTGTCTGAAACGTTCCTAATTGAAAGAAAACTATTTACGTTTACGTAAAGGTTAAGTAATGTTTTTGGCGTTATGACAGAAAAAAGACAGAAAACATATAGCATCACAGATTTGTCCAAAGAGTTTGACATCACAACTCGGACAATCCGCTTTTATGAAGATAAAGGCCTGATCTCACCGGCTCGTGAAGGGCAGCGACGAATTTATTCTTCGCGAGACCGTGTTCGCCTGCGTTTGATTATGCGGGGGAAACGGTTGGGCTTTGCTTTATCCGAAATTCAGGAACTGATTGATCTTTATGATACGGACCGTTCGGAAGTGATGCAGTTGCAGGTTTTCTTGAAACGCATTCAAAGTCGCCGCGATGCGTTGTCTCAACAACAACAGGATATTACAGCGATGCTGTCTGAATTGGAGACATTGGAAGAACAATGCTCCGGATTGTTAAAGCAGAAGCAGAGCTAAATTTTCCCCCTAACACATTGTTCCTTAAGTAGTGATGCGTATTTCCGGTTTATGGTCATTCGTCTAAATTGACGCGTTGATATAATTATTGATGTGTTAGGAATAAAATGACAATCCGGTTGAAGCTGATTAGTGCTGTTGTGCTTATGTTGGTTCTGTTGATGATCAACAGTATTTTGCTGATCTCTGTGACAAACGATAGTTCATCTGCTTTTGAAAATATCGAAGTTTCTTCTAAAAAAATTGGTGAAGAAGTTTTGCCTTTATTGGCTTTGTCACAAGGTTTGCGCACAGATGTTATTCAGGTTCAACAATGGTTAACGGATATTTCAGCGACCCGTGGGTTAGACGGTCTAAATGATGGTTTTGATGAAGCGCAAAAACATGCAAACAGCTTTAATGAAAAACTGAAAAAGGCTCTGAAGCTTAGCCAATCTTTGAAAATGGATAAACTGGTTAATCATTTTCATATGATGGGAGAAAATTTTCCTCCATTTTATGAGGGCGGGAAACGTATGGCGACAGCCTATGTTAAGGATGGCCCGGCAGGTGGTAACCGTATGATGGGCAGCTTTGACGAAGTTGCCGCAAAAATTCAAAACGATGTTTTGAATGTTACATTCGAAGTTGAAGCGATTGTTGCAAAACAATTGGAAAATGACAGCGTTATTTTAGAACATAGCAAAATTGAGAATGAAAAATCGCGCACAATTGCGATTGTTCCGATTGTAATATCACTTGTCGTTGGGGTGTCTGTTGTGATCGGCGTAATGGGAATTTGTCGCAATATCTTACAGATGACTCATTCCATGACGGATTTATCGCATGGGAAACTGGATGCGGAAGTAATGGGGCAGGAACGTCGCGATGAACTGGGTGAAATGGCCAATGCGGTTCAAGTCTTTAAAGATAATGCAATTGATAAGCTACGTCTGGAACGCGAACAGGAAGAACAAGAAAAACGGGCGGCCCAAGAACGTAGGGGCGCCTTAATTCAAATTGCGGATGATTTGGAAGGTCGTGTGAAGGGCAGTATGAAACAAATTTCTGAAGTTTTGAGTAATTTGGAACAGACTGCAACGCAAATGTCTTCAGCCGCAGATCAAACCAGTGCGCAAAGTCAGGCTGTTTCTGCGGCTACGCAACAGGCGACTGCAAATGTGGATGCTGTTGCAACAGCGGGGTCTGAATTAAGTGCGTCTATTTCTGAAATTTCCAAACAGGTTGCTCAATCGTCTCAAATTGCACAAGAAGCCGTTGCTGAGGCCCATACCACAACGGGAATTGTTGCCAGCTTGGCAGAAGAGGTTGGACAGATTGAAAATGTTGTTAAGTTGATTAATGATATTGCGGAACAAACGAATTTACTGGCCTTGAATGCAACGATCGAAGCGGCCCGTGCGGGAGAGGCCGGGAAGGGTTTTGCCGTTGTTGCAAGCGAAGTAAAAAGTCTTGCGCAACAAACATCAAAGGCAACAGAAGAAATCAGTTTACAAATTGCAAAAATCCAACAACAGACAAATGGTGCGGTTAGTGCAATTGATGGGATTGAAAAAACGATTTCCAATTTGAATGATTATTCATCTTCCATTGCAGCTGCTGTTGAGGAACAAAGTGCTGCAACCGGGGAAATTGCACATAATGTGGAGGAAGCCTCACGGGGTACACAAGACGTTGCACATAATATTTATGGCGTAGCGCAAGCGGCAACACAGACCGGTCAGTTGGCAAATGACGTAACGATTTCCGCCAATGTGGTTAAAGATGCAAGCCAATCGTTGCGAACAAATGTTCAGGATTTTCTGGATGATATTCGCGATGGATCGTCTGGGTCTTTCCGGTATTAACGTTAATTTTTCATTTTAAAGGGCTGGGGCAAGTGTTTCGGCCCTTTTTCGATATATGTCATTGACGTTTACGTAAACGTAAACTAAATTAATCGGATTAATGGATAATGGATCGTAAAGAATGAGTGTTTTGAACAGCAGTAATCCCCCTTTGACGCATCGCAGTAGCGTCCAGCAATGGGAATGTGACCATATGGGGCATCTGAATGTGCGTCACTATATGGCGAAATTTGATGATGCAGCCTGGACTTTTTTATCCATGCTTGGATTGACCAGTCAGTATTTTCAGGAATGTCATGCCGGTGTGGCTGCTGTTGACCATCATGTGACATATAAACGGGAATTGATGCCCGGTGATTGTGTTGAAATTCATACCAAGCTTGCGTTGCTGGATGGACGAAAGTTTAAACTGATCCATGAGATGACCCATAGCGTCAGTGGCGAGGTTGCCGCAACCTGTGAACTGTTTGGCGTCCATATGGATCGTCAGGCAAGACATGCGGTTCCATTTCCGGACAATATTATTGCAGCAGGCCAAAAATATTTAACGATACAAGAAGACGCTGCAGAATAAGACAGGAAGGGAGGTTAGAGTTATGAACTTAAACCCCAAAAGCGATAATTATATAGAGCTTGTCCAAAAAGCGTTCGATACGCAGGGATTTATGAAATACCTTGGTGTGGAGATCGCGGAATTACGCCCCGGTTATTGTGAGCTTCACCTTCCTTTTAAACCTGAACTGGACCAGCATCATGGTTATTTTCATGGGGGGGTGATTGGCTCGCTCGCAGATGTATCCGGTGGCTTTGCCGGGTTTAGTTTACTGGCGGAGGGGCAGGCAATGTTAACGGTCGAATATAAACTGAATATTATTGCCCCGGGTGCCGGTGATTTCCTAAAAGGGGTCGGGCGTGTCGTTAAAGCCGGACGTACACTGACCGTGACGGAAATCGATGTATTTGGCGTCAGGGATGGGGTCGAGACACAATGTGCAACGGCTATTCAAACCTTGATGGCGGTGTCGGCTTAGTTTGTAATGATGGGTGACCGTTCAACAGGGGCTTGCATCTTTTTAGATTCAGTTGAAAAACGCATCTTTTCACTGACTTCTGCAAAGGGGTTGTGTTTCTCGATATGCTGGTCAAACAATATAATAAACTTGCGATATCCCTCTTGCGTATAATGATATAAGGGGGCGCTGTGTACTTGTTGAAACGCGATAGGCGGTGGTGACAGCACATTCTTTTCTGTTTTTAGGCGTATGGCTGTCCCGCTTGCTAGAAAGCCTGCGATCTTCCCGCTGTTATAGGCTTTGAGAAGGTTGGTGGTGTTGTGAAATGCCGAAAATCTTTTCCCCTTTACGTAGGCTTCTTGCCAAAGGATTCCTTTGACATATCCCAGTGGTCGTTGATCCGTTTCTTCATACTCTGGGGTGACCCAGAGGTAGCTATAGAGTTGTAGAACAGGGGTTTGGGAACGTAAAAATGGACGTTGGTATTTTTTTTCAACAAGGGTAAGGCGAAAGACTTCGGCATCAATTTCTCCTTTATTAAAGGAAGACAAAGCGCGACGCCCCGGTAACGCGATAAATTTTGAAGAACAACCAAGGTCTTGATAAATCTGACGCATAATAGGCAAGGTTAATTTACTTAGAACATTCTGTTCGATGTAGCCGATGCGTTCTGGACAAAAGGCTTGTGCAGGCGAAACATTTGCCCAAATACAAATGTATAGTAGGGCAAATGCAGACCGCCTAATCCATGTAAGATGCTTTGCCATGTTAATCTAAATGGGGATAGGAGTGTTCTAATGCAACCAAAAACAAAGCTGAAAAATAAGCCTTACATACAAATAACCATTTAATTTATATGGTTAATTGGGTGTTGTGCGAAAGAAGTGTTTGATTGTCTTGCGAAAAGTAACCACTAAAGGTAAGCGTACAAAGCGTTTCTTATAGTGATATTTGTTATGGGGAAGTTAAAGAATCTCATACGCTATCCAACAGGTTTAAGAGTAAGGAGGGTCTTTTTTGCTTGAGGAGGAGAGGCTCGATTTACGCAAAGAAAAGGATTTCCAAGCTGTTAGAGGGGTGTTTCGGTGCTGTGATGCAAAAATCTCTAAAATTAAGTTGACGTTTACGTAAACGTTAATTACTTTTAGGGCAGATTTAAACAGGGAACAATCGGTGCTGTTACGTTGGGAAATGGGATGCCGATTATTTTTAACTCTCAGGGAAATGGGAAAGAACAATGAGCTTTGTAGAGTATCCGTCTTTGAACTTTAATCTTGGTGAAACTGCAGACATGATCCGCGATACGGTTCGCGCCTTCGCACAGGAAGAGATTGCGCCGATTGCAGAAAAAACCGATCTGGAAAACTCTTTCCCCAATCATATGTGGCCACGTTTTGGTGAGCTGGGCTTGCTTGGTATCACGGTTGATGAAGAATACGGCGGGGCAGGTCTCGGATATTTAGAGCATATTATCGCGATGGAAGAAATCAGCCGGGCGTCTGCCTCCATCGGTTTGTCATATGGTGCGCATTCCAACTTGTGTGTGAACCAGATCAGTCGCAACGGGAATGAAGAACAAAAAAAGAAATACCTCCCGAAGCTGATCTCCGGTGAACATATCGGTGCATTGGCGATGTCTGAACCGGGCGCAGGCTCCGATGTGGTTTCCATGCGTTTGAAGGCTGAAAAGAAAGGTGATCGTTTTATTCTGAACGGAAATAAAATGTGGATCACCAACGGCCCTGATGCCGATACATTGGTTGTTTATGCCAAAACCGACATGGATGCTGGCCCCAAAGGTATTACGGCCTTTATCATTGAAAAAGGTTTCAAAGGGTTTTCAACGGCGCAAAAACTCGACAAGCTGGGTATGCGCGGATCAAACACCTGCGAACTGGTGTTTCAGGATTGTGAAGTACCGGAAGACAATATTCTGGGTGAATTGAACAAAGGTGTTCGCGTTTTGATGTCCGGTTTGGATTACGAACGTGCGGTTCTGGCAGGCGGTCCGACAGGGATTATGATGGCGTGTATGGATGTGGTTGTGCCTTATATCCATGAACGTAAGCAATTTAACCAGTCTATCGGGGAATTCCAGCTCATTCAGGGCAAGGTTGCCGATATGTATTCCACCATGAATGCGTGCCGTGCTTATGTTTATGCGGTTGGGGCGGCTTGTTCTCGCGGGGAAACCACGCGTAAAGATGCCGCTGGCGTTATTCTTTATTCTGCTGAAAAAGCCACACAAATGGCCTTGGATGCTATTCAAATTCTGGGTGGCAATGGCTACATCAATGAATATCCGACAGGTCGCCTGTTGCGTGACGCGAAACTGTACGAAATCGGTGCAGGGACAAGTGAAATCCGCCGCATGCTGATCGGTCGTGAACTGTTTAACGAAACTAAATAATCTGGAGAATACTCAACATGTCAAACGATCCTATTGTCATTGTCGGTTCTGCGCGTACACCTATGGGGGGGATGCAAGGCGATTTTTCCGAATTGGTGGCGTCTGAGCTGGGTGCTCAGGCCATCAAGGCGGCTGTCGAACGTTCCGGCGTGGATGCAAAAGACGTGGGCGAAGTGATCTTCGGGAACGTTCTGGGGGCAGGTCAAGGTCAAGCCCCGGCTCGCCAAGCTGCTCTTGGTGCGGGTCTGGAACTGAAAACTGGCTGTACGACGATCAACAAGATGTGCGGGTCGGGTATGAAAGCCGCCATGATGGCCCATGACCTGTTGAAAGCGGGTGTCAATGACGTGATGGTTGCCGGTGGTATGGAAAGCATGACAAATGCTCCTTACCTGCTGCCCAAGGCACGCGGCGGGATGCGTCTGGGCCATGGTGAAGTTAAAGACCATATGTTCCTTGACGGTCTGGAAGATGCCTATGACAAAGGTCGTTTGATGGGGACGTTTGCTGAAGAATGTGCGCAGTCCTACCAGTTTACCCGCGAAGAACAGGATGAGTTTGCTATTCGTTCGTTAAGCCGTGCAAATGCAGCTATTCAAGATGGTTCCTTCAAAGGTGAGATTGCGCCGGTTACAATTAAGTCCCGTAAAGGCGAGAAGGTTGTTGAAATTGATGAACAACCGGGCAAGGCCATGCCGGAAAAAATTCCGACATTGCGCCCCGCTTTTGCCAAAGACGGCACGGTAACGGCAGCAAACTCTTCTTCAATTTCCGATGGGGCGGCTGCATTGGTGATGATGCGTCAGTCAGAGGCAGAAAAACGTGGTCTGAAACCGTTGGCACGTGTGGTGGGGCATGCAACCCATGCGCAGGAACCAAACCTGTTCACGACAGCACCGGTTTTCGCCATGAAAGAGTTGTTGGCCAAAATCGGTTGGTCCAAGGATGATGTGGATCTGTGGGAAATTAACGAAGCTTTTGCTGTTGTGACAATGGCGGCTATTCGTGATCTTGAACTGGATGCGGATAAGGTCAACGTACATGGCGGGGCTTGTGCCTTGGGTCACCCGATCGGTGCATCCGGTGCACGTGTGATTGTGACCTTGCTGGCAGCTCTTGAAAAATATGGCAAGACCAAAGGGGTCGCGTCCTTGTGTATTGGCGGTGGTGAAGCAACCGCTATGGCCTTTGAACGCATCGCATAACATCAGTCTTGAACTTGTGGGAATAGAGTCAATCAAATGATTCTGAATGAAGAACAAACATTGATCCGCGATATGGTGCGTAATTTCGCCCAAGATCGCATTGCCCCGAATGCCCGTGAGTGGGAGGCCAATGAGGCCTTTCCACCCGAGATTTTTGCTGAGATGGCAGAGCTTGGCCTGATGGGGATGGTTGCCCCGGCTGAGGTCGGCGGATCGGAAATCGGTTACGTTGGACTTGCACTGGCACTTGAAGAAATTGCAGCTGGAGACGGTGCTTTAAGTACGGCTCTTTCTGTCCATAATTCAGTAGGTTATGGTCCGATCTTAAAGTTTGGTAATGAGGCGCAAAAGGAAAAATTCCTCGCCCCGATGGTCGTGGGGGAGAAGCTTGGATGCTTTGCTTTAACTGAACCTCATACAGGTTCTGACGCCTCTGCTTTGAAGTGTCGGGCAAAGCGTGATGGTGATCATTATGTACTGAACGGAACCAAGCAATTTATCACTTCTGGTAAAATTGGCGATACGCTCATTGCATTTGCCGTAACGGATCCGGACAAAGGCGGGAAGGGGATTTCTGCCTTTATCGTGCCGACAGATACACCTGGTTATATCGTTTCCAGCCTTGAACATAAGATGGGACAGAAGGCATCGGATACCGCACAAATCGTTTTCGAAGATATGCGTATCCCGGCTGAGAACCTGTTGGGTGAAGAAGGCATGGGCTATAAAATTGCCCTGTCCAATCTGGAAAGCGGTCGCATCGGGATTGCGTCACAATGTGTCGGTATGGCACGTGCGGCGTTGGATGCCGCTGTTGAATATGCAAAAGAGCGCGAAGCGTTTGGTAAACCGATCAGCGAACATCAGGCGATTGCGTTTAAACTGGCAGATATGGCAACTCAGGTACATGCGGCCCGTCAGATGGTTTTGCATGCCGCAAGTCTGAAGGATGCGGATCAGCCGTGTCTGAAAGAAGCCTCTATGGCGAAAGTCTTCGCTTCTGAAATGGCGGAACGTGTGTGTTCAGATGCTATTCAAATCTTTGGTGGATATGGCTATTCGTCCGAGTTTCCGGTGGAAAAATATTATCGTGATGTTCGGATTTGCCAAATCTACGAAGGCACCAGCGAAGTTCAAAAAATTGTCATCAGCCGTGCTGTGATTAACGGTTGAAGATAACGGAACGGAGATGAAAACAGTGGACCCGCGCCCGATCGAGTTTTATTTCGATTTCTCTTCACCTTATGCCTATTTGACCAGCACATGGATTAATGAGCTGGCTGAAAAATATGGCCGTCAGGTGGTTTGGCGTCCGATTATGTTGGGTGTTGCATTTCAAGAGACGGGTATGCGCCCACTGTTTCATCAACCGCTTCGCGGCCCTTACGGGGAGCGTGATTTTCTGCGAACGGCGCGTCTACTAGGTCGTCAAGCCATTGTTCCAGAAGAGTTTCCTTATATCTCATTAGCCGTTTCGCGAGCCTTTTACTGGTTGGAAAATCATCATAATGAGGTGGTTTTCGATTTTGCGCACGCGGTATTTGCCCGTTATTTCGAAGATGGAATTGCCCCAACTACGCATGAGGATGTCGCCCGCTTGGCAATTCAGGTCGGTGTTGATCCGGATAAGCTGATTGAGGGGTGCCAAGACCCGCAAGTTAAGGCGCGCTTAAAAGACGAAACAGCACAAGCAATTGAAAAGGGTGTGTTTGGTGCTCCTTTTATCATTGTTGACGCAGAACCCTTCTGGGGTAATGATCGCAAAGACCAAATCGAAGAATGGTTAAAAACAGGGGGATGGTAAATATGACCAAAGGCCCGATTGAATTTTATTTTGAATTTGGCAGCCCTTATGGCTACTTCGCCGCGCAAGAGATTGATGCGCTCGGCGCGGAATTTGACCGCGAGGTTCTCTGGAAACCTTTTATGCTGGGTCCCGCTTTTAAAACCACAGGCTCTCGCCCCTTTATGGAAGTGCCGCTAAAAGGTCCTTATTGTGTCAAAGATTGGGAACGTATGGGGGCTTATACAGGCACGCCGTGGCAAATGCCGGAAAAATTCCCGGCTGCAATTTTAGCGGCACCGCGTGGATTTTACTGGTTGAAAGATCAAGGGAAGACCTTGAGCGCACACAAATTCGCAAAAGCGGCGTACAAGGCTTATTTTGCAGATGGCCGCCCCATGTGGGAGGTGGAAGAAACCGCAGATGTTGCCGCCGAGTGCGGTATCAATCGCGAAGAATTTATCAAAGCTGTGACCTCGCAAGAGGCCAAACAAAGATTAATCGAAGAAGGTCAGGCTGCTATTGACAGTGGTGTTTTCGGCTCTCCTTTCATCCGTGTGGATAGTGAGGATTTTTGGGGTTGGGACCGTCTGCCAATGGTACGCGACTGGCTTAAAACAGGGAAATGGGGATAATTTATGAGCGTCCTGAAAAGTTCAATTAACACCCGTTCCGAAGATTTCAAGGCAAATGCCGAGGCCATGCAAAAGCAGGTCGATGATCTTCGCAACGTCATTAAGACCGTGAAACAAGGCGGCGGGGTAACGGCAAATGAACGCCATATTCGCCGCGGTAAGTTGCTGGCGCGCGAACGTATTCGCCGTCTGCTAGATGTGGGCTCACCGTTTCTGGAGCTGTCCCAGCTTGCTGGTTGGGAAATGTATCCCGAAGATGGCACCATTGCCGCCGGTGGCGTGATTACCGGGATCGGTCGTATCGAAGGTCAGGAATGTATGATCGTTGCCAATGACCCGACGGTAAAAGGCGGGTCTTATTACCCGATCACGGTGAAAAAGCACTTGCGCGCCCAGGAAATCGCCATGCAGAACAATCTGCCTTGTGTTTATCTGGTGGAATCTGGTGGGGCCAACCTGCCACGCCAGGACGAAGTTTTCCCCGACCGGGATCATTTTGGTCGTATTTTCTATAACCAAGCCAATATGTCCGGCCAGAATATCCCGCAAGTTGCGGTCGTTCATGGATCCTGTACGGCGGGTGGGGCATATGTGCCTGCCATGTCCGATGAAAGCATTATTGTTAAAGAACAAGGCACAATCTTTTTGGGCGGCCCACCGTTGGTGAAAGCAGCAACGGGCGAGGTTGTAAGCGCCGAAGATTTGGGTGGTGCGGACGTTCACTGTAAAACATCCGGTGTTGCCGATCATTACGCGCAAGATGACGGGCATGCCCTTGCTTTGGCGCGTCAGGTTGTGCGTAACCTGAACCGTGTGAAAAATCCAAATCTGGATATTCGTGAACCGGAAGAACCGCTTTATGACGCCAAGGAACTGTACGGTATTATTCCGGCAGACACCAAAAAACCGTTTGATATCCGTGAAGTCATTGCCCGCATTGTGGATGGGTCGCGCTTTGATGAATTTAAGGCACTGTACGGCACAACACTTGTCTGTGGGTTTGCCCATTTGTATGGCTATCCGGTCGGGATTGTGGCGAACAATGGTATCTTGTTCTCCGAAAGTGCGCAAAAAGGCGCTCACTTTATCGAATTGTGTGCCCAACGTGGTATTCCGCTGTTGTACTTGCAAAATATTACCGGCTTCATGGTTGGTCGTAAGTACGAGGCAGAAGGCATTGCCAAGCATGGTGCGAAAATGGTGACGGCGACGGCGTGTGCGAATGTACCGAAAATTACCTGTGTGATTGGCGGATCTTTTGGCGCGGGCAACTACGCCATGTGTGGTCGGGGCTATTCTCCGAACTTTATGTTCATGTGGCCGAATTCTCGTATTTCCGTTATGGGGGGCGAACAGGCCGCTGGCGTTTTGTCCACCATCAAGCGTGATGGGATGGAGCGTAAAGGCGAAGACTGGTCCGTTGAGGCCGAAGCAGAATTCAAAAAACCGATTTTGGAAAAATACGAAAAAGAAGGTCATCCTTATTATGCCTCCGCGCGTTTGTGGGATGATGGTATCTTTGATCCGGTCGATACCCGTATGATGTTGGGCTTGTCCCTGTCTGCGGCCCTGAACAAACCGATTGAGCCGACGAAGTTCGGCGTGTTCCGGATGTAAGGGGGCGATGGATCAATGAGCGAAACTTCGAAAATTGAGATTGATGCGCGTGGTGTGGCAACACTGACCATGACGCGTGGTGATCTGCATAACGCGTTTGATGATGCGATGATTGCGGACCTGACGTTGAAACTGAAAGAACTGGATGCCAATGATGCGGTCCGTGTGGTCGTCTTGGCTGCAGAAGGTATAAGTTTCAGTGCCGGGGCGGACCTGAACTGGATGAAACGCATGGCGGGGTATTCTTATGAAGAAAACTTCACCGATGCAATGGGGCTGGGTGGTTTGCTGCAAACGTTGAACTTCCTGTCCAAACCGACGATTGCGCGCGTCCAAGGCGCAGCGTTTGGCGGTGGTGTCGGGCTGGTTGCTGCGTGTGACATGGCTGTGGGAACAGAACGTGCAAGCTTCTGCCTGTCCGAGGTTAAGCTGGGACTGATCCCGGCGGTCATTTCCCCTTACGTGGTCAATGCGATGGGGCAGCGTGCGTCACGTCGTTATATGCTGACGGCGGAACGGTTCAAGGCGGATGAAGCCTTGCGTTTTGGCTTACTGCATCGTGTGGTCAATGAGGACGAGCTGGATAGTGCGGTTGAAGAACTGATCGCCAGCCTGATGATTACGGGGCCAAATTCTGTTGCGGCCTGTAAAGATCTGATTTTTGCCGTTTACAACCGTCCGGTCGATGAGGATGTAATTAAAGACACGGCCGAACGTATCGCCAAACAACGCGCGTCCGATGAAGGAAAAGAAGGCTTGAGTGCTTTTCTGGAAAAACGAAAACCAGCTTGGGTCGAGGGGTAAGAACGATGTTTAATAAAATTCTGATTGCAAACCGTGGCGAGATTGCTTGCCGTGTCATTAAAACGGCGCGCCGGATGGGCGTGAAGACGGTTGCGGTTTATTCCGATGCCGATGCTGGTGCCATGCATGTGGCAATGGCGGATGAAGCTTTTCATATCGGCGGATCAGCCGCAGCGGAAAGTTATCTGTGTTACGATAAAATTATTGATGTCTGTAAAAAATCCGGGGCGCAAGCTGTGCATCCGGGCTATGGTTTCCTTTCGGAAAATGCGGCCTTTTGTCGTGCCTTGGCGGAAAATGACATTACCTTTATTGGCCCGCCTGTCGGTGCGATTGAGGCAATGGGGTCCAAATCCGAAGCCAAAAAGATTATGGAAAATGCCAATGTTCCGTTGGTACCCGGCTTTCACGGTGAAGAACAAAGCGTGGAATTGATGCTGAGTGAAGCCGAAAAAATCGGCTATCCAGTCATCTTGAAAGCCTCTGCCGGTGGTGGCGGAAAAGGGATGCGGGTCGTCTGGAATGCAGATGAAATGTCTGCGGCCTATGATGCGGCCAAACGCGAAGCTATGAAAGGTTTTGGCGACGATCACATGTTGATTGAAAAATACCTGACCAAACCACGCCATGTGGAAATTCAGGTCTTTGCCGATCAACATGACAATGTGGTCTATTTGTTTGAACGTGATTGTTCTGTTCAACGTCGTCACCAGAAAGTGTTTGAAGAAGCCCCCGCCCCGATGATGGCACAAGACCTGCGCAGTAAAATGGGGGAGGCCGCCTGTAATGCGGCGCGTGCCATTGGATATGAAGGCGCGGGGACGGTTGAATTTCTGCTGGACGAAGATGGTTCGTTCTATTTCATGGAAATGAACACCCGCTTGCAGGTGGAACACCCGGTTACGGAAATGATCACTGGCGAAGACCTTGTGGAATGGCAATTGCGTGTGGCTGCGGGGCAAAGCCTGCCGCGCAAACAGGATGATCTATCCATTAACGGTCATGCTATCGAAGTGCGCGTTTATGCCGAAGACCCGGATAATGATTTTCTTCCGGCAACCGGGAAATTAAAACACCTGCGTCCGCCGCAAGAAAGCGCGCATGTGCGGATTGATACCGGTGTACGTGAAGGGGATGAAGTGTCCATTCACTATGATCCGATGATTTCTAAATTGATCGTTTGGGCGAATACACGCGAAGGGGCCTTGCGTCATTTGCGTAAAGCCTTGAACGAATATCAGGTCGTCGGTGTCACAACGAATATTGAATTTTTGGCAACGCTGGCGGCGCATCCTGCATTTGTTAATTTTGATGTGGATACAGGCTTTATTGCCAAACATGAAAGTGATTTGTTCCCGGATCGTGAAAATATCACGGATGATGCCTTGGCACTGGCATGTCTGGATGTCTTTATCAGTCGTGATGAAGAAGCGCAGTCCCATGCTGATTGGTCTGGCGACCCGTTTAGCCCGTGGAACAGCACCAGCGGTTTCCGTATGAATGATGATAACCATCACGAACTTTATTTCATCAATGGCGAAGATATCATCACAGTTACTTGTCATTACCGTGACGAAGGCTATCTGATGGAATTGCCGGGCGCGGATGTCATGGTGCGTGGTGTACGTGATGAAAACGGAGACTTACTGGCTGATCTGGGTGGTCGTCGGATGAAGGCAACTGTTGTGCGTCATGGTGAAGGGCTGGAAATTTTGGTACATGGTCAAGCCCATGCGTTGAAACTGTTTGATCCATTGGCTGCGGCCGAAGGCATGAACGAAGCCAGTGGTTCTCTGACATCACCCATGCCGGGGAAAGTGGTTGCTGTCTTGGTGGAAAAAGATCAGGAAGTCAAAGAAGGCGACAGCCTGATGATCCTTGAAGCCATGAAGATGGAACATACCATTTACGCCCCGATGGACGGTGTGGTTGTCGATATCTTCTTTAATGCTGGTGATCAGCTTGAAGAAGGTGTGGAGCTATTGAAAATCCACAGCGAATAAAGTGCTCGAAAACGGTGAAGTGTCCCCCTGTATCTCAACAGGGGGCCTTTATTCAGGGAGAAAACAATGGCTTTACCGAAGAAAGTCAAGATTGTAGATGTCGGCCCACGCGATGGTCTGCAAAATGAAAAAGAAATTGTACCGACGGATGCCAAGGTTGAATTGATCCATCGTCTTGCGGATGCAGGGCTTCCTGTGGTTGAGGCAGGCAGCTTTGTATCACCCAAGTGGGTGCCGCAGATGGGTGACAGCGCAGAAATTATGAAAACGATTACCCGCAAGGTGGGCGTGTCCTATCCGGTTTTGACCCCAAATATGAAGGGGTTTGAAGGGGCGATGGCGGTGAACGCGCAAGAAGTTGCCATTTTTGGGGCTGCATCGGAAAGCTTTTCACAAAAAAATATCAACTGTTCAATTGCCGAAAGCCTTGCTCGTTTTGATCCGATCATGGGTGCCGCAAAAGAAAAAAATATTGCAGTGCGGGGATATGTTTCCTGTGTGGTCGGTTGTCCGTATGAAGGCGATATTGCTCCGGAAAAAGTGGCCGAAGTTGCTGCAAAGCTCTATGAAATGGGCTGCTACGAAATCTCGCTTGGGGATACTGTTGGTGTTGGGACACCGGGCAAGGTGCAGGATATGTTAAAAGCCGTCAGTGCGGTTGTCCCGATGGAAAAGCTGGCTGTTCATTTCCATGATACGTACGGGCAGGCGTTGGCAAATATCTATGCAGCCCTTGAAATGGGCGTATCCGTTGTGGACTCGTCTGTGGCCGGATTGGGGGGCTGTCCTTATGCCAAAGGAGCGTCCGGTAATGTGGCAACCGAAGATGTTGTTTACATGTTAAATGGATTGGGTATTGAAACGGGCGTTGATTTGGATAAATTATGCGAGGCAGGACGCTTCATCAGTAATGTGATTGGTCGCGCACCTGCATCCAAGGTATCATTGGCATTAGGCGCACGCTGTTAACCCGGTAAACAGTTCATGTGCGCTTGTCACAGCATATGGGGCGTACATGAACAAATCCGTTATGACCAATCTGGTTGCATTGTTATTCTGTGTAATCGGCTATTTTTTACCCGTGCATGGGGATCTGTTTTTCACAGTTGGTCTTTTTGCGTTATCTGGTGGGATTACGAACTGGCTTGCTGTTCATATGCTGTTTGAAAAAGTCCCGTTTTTGTATGGTTCAGGTGTCATCCCCAGTCGGTTCGAAGATTTCAAAGCCGGGATCAAAAAACTGATTGTTGAAGAATTCTTTTCTCACGAACATATCGAACGTTTTTTTCTGCAAAATAGCGAGTCGATGGGATCGTCTATTGTTGAAAAAATTGATTTTGACCGGGTGTTTAATGGCTTAACAGAGGCAATCGAAGGCTCAACATTGGGGGGGATGTTGTCGATGGTCGGCGGGCGTAAAGCCTTGGAACCCTTACGCGAACCTGTCACGCAGAAACTTCAAAACATTGTTGGTGAACTTGCAGAAAGCTCAACCAAAGGGACAAGCACGCAAGATGTAACGGCTGCGTTGGTGGCAAAGGTCGAAGTTATTATTGACAATCGTTTGAACGAACTGACACCGCAAAATGTTAAAGACATCGTACAGGATATGATCCGCAAACATCTGGGGTGGCTGGTTGTCTGGGGCGGTGTGTTTGGGGGCCTTATCGGTCTGGTTATTGGTCTGATTTAGAAACTGTATTTAAATCTCTTTGGGCAAGTTCCAGCAAGGCTGTTTTTCTATCTTGGAAAATGTTTTGGCTTTTTAATGATTTAAGTACATTTAACCCGTTAAGAGAGATTGCAATTTCGGGCAATAAACCGCAAATGGCAACTTCGCTGCCCTCTTGAGAGAGCGTTTGTATAGCCTCTTTTAAGGTAAGGGCCGCAGTTGTATCGATATAGGTCGTGCTGGAAAAGTCAAAGAGAACGATTTTTGATTTATGGCCACCGTTCAGTTTTGCAAAAGCGGTTTTGGCAGCGGCAAAACTGAGTGGGCCATCGAAATGATAAAACACCAAGAAATGCGATAGGTTTCGTAAGGCTGTTTTTTCTTCCATACTCAGGCGGATCATGGACTGGCTTTCATCATTATTGCCCTCCTGAAACCGTTGTACCCCTTTGGCTTGAATGTCAGCCATATGTTTGACGAATGTTAAGCTGGCCAAAACCAATCCGGCACCAACAGCGATAATCAGATCGACGAAAACGGTTAGGAACAAGACCAGCAACATATGGGTAACACCCTTGCGAGGGGCGGTTTTAATCAGTTGCAGGTAATTCCAGTCGATAATATCCCAACCAACTTTCATCAAAATTCCGGCAAGAACGGCATGCGGTATTTTTTCCGCCAGTGGGCCAAGTCCCATAACCATTGCAAACAGGATAAGGGCGTGGATAATTCCGGATAACGGGGTCATACCACCGGCCCGAATATTGATGACCGTCCGCATGGTCGCCCCTGCGCCGGGAATGGCACCGAACAGCCCGGCGATTGCATTACCGATACCTTGACCGATTAATTCCCGATTGGAATTATGCGGCTTTTTTGTCAGGCTATCGGCGATAAGTGATGTCAGCAAGCTGTCGATGGATCCGAGCAAAGCAAGGATAAGGGCAGATCCCAACATATCGCTTAAGTCGCCATATGTTATCGTCGGGATATGAATTTGGGGAAATCCAGTGGGGATATCCCCAATGACGGGCGCATTGGGGAGGATTGTTAAAACACATAGGGTGCCAACAATCAGGGACAGCAAAGGGGCGGGTATAAAGTGACTAAGCCGTTTAGGCCAAATGATCATTAAGGTCAAAGATAATAAACCGACAATCAAAGCATCGTTGTTTATGTGCGAGATCATATCGGGTAAGGCATTTAAGGCACCGACGGTGCCGCCTTTTGGAATATCCTGTCCGAATAAAGGGGCTGTTTGCAAAATAATAATGATACAGCCGATACCGGACATAAAACCGGAAATAACCGTATAAGGGACAAGTGAGATAAGGCTTCCCAAACGGAATACGCCGAATAAAATTTGCAAAACCCCGCCCATAATGACAACACTAAAGGCCATAACAGGATCATTTGCATATTGCATAATCACAGCAGCCATAACAACGGTCATGGGACCTGTGGGACCAGAGACTTGAGAGGGCGTTCCACCAAAGGCAGAGGCAAAAAAACCAACAAGAATTGCGCCCCATAATCCCGCAAGTGGCCCCGCACCGGAGGCCACGCCAAAAGCGAGAGCCAAAGGCAGAGCAACGACGGCGGCGGTGACACCGCCATAAAAATCACCTTTAATATTTGAAAAAATATTCATGGGCTGCCCTGTATTCCTCTGTCGGGTCAACCTGAAAAGGTGCAAGGGGCGCGCGGTTCGTTTCAGATGGAGGCGACGGAGTTGATTTTATTGTTTTAACGCTTCGTTCAGCATGCCATAGGAATAATTGACTAGGCAACTATTTTGTCAAATGCTAATGGGGTGGGAGTTTATATTGTTCTCTGATACGAATGTAATCGCCGTTCTGGTGGATGGATTGTAAGTGAATATTGAATGTATCGCGCAGTTCGGGGTTGCGAAAACCAACATACCACCAAAGCTCATTGTTTTGAGAGATCGGGGCATAGGCGAAATTGAGATCCAGTTGATTGCGCTCTGTTTCGTCGAGGGAAGGAAGAATTTTTTGTATCCACCAGGCAAGTAGAGTTTCATCAATAATGATCGCGTCAAAAGATCCGAAAAGCCAACGTTGAACCTGTGCTTTTTGAAGTGGAAACTCTTTATAAAGCTGGAAGTCTCTCATACTTTTGCGAAATTCAGTTCCTAAATGAAACAGGGCACCTTGCCACGCATTGACGCGATATCCTGCCAAATCCTGCCAATTTTGAAAGGTAATGTTGTCTTTTTTCCGGGTGACGACAAAGTTGCGATAGGAAATAAAAGGAGTGGAATAATAAAGGCTGGGGTCGGTTGGTTGAACCTCAACCGCAATGTCAACGTCACCTTGCGTTAACGCGCGTTCCATACGTTTGTTTGGATAAAAAGAGGGAATGATTTCAACCTGCATTTTTTTAAATACGGCATTGGCCAATTCCCACGAAATTCCACGAGGTGGATTATTGTCGATAAAGGGAGGGCGTGAAATACCAAAAACAACTTTTAACGGCTCTTTTGCCATTGTGTTTTCCGGGAAAACTATGGAAATAAAGCACAAGAACAGGATCATTAAAAACAGGCGTAAGTTCACTATCGTTCTCCCATGTTAGATTGACTCTAATGTAGTATCGGGTTTGGTTCAAACTTATTTTATCTATCTTAGGGTGATGTGATCTGTGGGTTCTCAGGCTGGACCTTTTGGGCTAGACATGCGACAAAGGGCAGACTTCAAACAAGAGACAAACGATGACGATTCATATTC
The DNA here is from genome assembly GCA_965230775.1 of Terasakiella sp. Taxonomy (GTDB): domain Bacteria; phylum Pseudomonadota; class Alphaproteobacteria; order Rhodospirillales; family Terasakiellaceae; genus Terasakiella. The sequence continues at coordinate 846,135 of CBDDLQ010000006.1, read as the reverse complement.
GAAAACTTGCCGCCCGTGTGGAAGATATAGAGGAACTGGAAAGCATTCAGGCCCGTAAACTACGAGATTACGGAATGGTGTTCACCGACACACGTAATACCCCCAAACGTAAAGAGGAACTTTTGGACGGGGGATCATTGTATTGGGTTATTAAGGGACAGTTTCGTGTGCGCCAAGCAATTACCGGGTTTGAAGAGAGGATGGATGACGAAGGTCGAAAGTACTGCCTGATCTTTTTAGAACCCGGTTTGATCAGAACGCAGTTAAAGGCACAAAAGCCTTTTCAAGGATGGCGTTACTTTGAAGATAAAGATGTTCCGCGCGACATTGATGAACGCGGTACTGAGGGAGATGAGTTACCCGAAGATATGCAGTCCGAGTTACGGGAACTCGGTTTGCTTTAGCAGATTATACCAAGGGATCTGTTTGAAAAAGGGTTACCCGAATACCGCCATGTGAAAACGATATCTTACTCTTTTTAAACGGCAGGTCTGTTGCCTTCGCCAAGGCATCATTATTGGTAACGATCGCGACGCGCCAGCCTTTAAATTTGTCTGTTAAGGTTTTTCCCAAGGCACTATAAAGCGGGAACAGTTTTTTTGTTTCCCCAATGCGCCCACCATAAGGAGGGTTGACAATAACCAGACCTGTTGGTCCATCTGGGGCTGTTAAATGACTGATGGCCTGTTTTTCAAAATGACACAATGCATCAATCCCTGAACGTTTTGCATTGGCGCGACTGATATTGATTGCACCACCATCACGGTCAAACCCGTAAAAACGGATATTTGTATCAGGTTGATGAGCCGTTTGTGCCCGTGTTTCTTTTAATTTTTCCCAGCTTGCGGAATCAAAATTTGACAGTTGTTCGAATGCAAAACTGCGGCTGCGCCCCGGTGCGAGGTTGGCAGCGATTTCACCAGCCTCTATAACAAATGTGCCGGACCCGCACATGGGGTCGAGAACGGGCTCATTGGCGCTAAACTGGCATTGGCGCAATAAAAGGGCTGCCAAGGTTTCGCGCATGGGGGCTTTGTTAACGGCTTCTTTATGACCGCGTTTATGTAAGCCGGTTCCAGAGGTATCAAGGCTGATTGTACATAAATCTTCGATGATACGAACTTTGATACACAAATCAGCATCGTCTGAAATCGGGGTGCCGAGTTCTTCTGTGATTGCGGTTTCAATGCGTTGTTTAGCCGCCCCTTGATGATAAATTTTTGATTTCTTGCAGGTCACCTCGACACGGACCGGGATATCATTGCGCAGAGTATCTTGCCAGGGAAAGCGACGGGCGCGTTTGTCCAGTTGTGCCAAATGCATGGCACGAAATGTACCAAGGCGCACTAAAACCTTGCTGGCACCACGTAAATCCAAATTGGCACGCCAGACATCAAGCCAGCTTCCTTTTACAGTGACACCGCCTTTGGCGCTTACCGGTTTTTTGAATCCTTTTTCAACGGCTTCTGATTTTAGTGCAGGCTCAAGGCCCGGAACCGTTACAAGGAATATTTCGAGGTCTGTTTGTGTGTTCATGGCGCATACTTATCCTGTAAAGAAGCAAGCGTCGATAGATTTATGGTCCGTTGATAATGTTTATTTGTAATTCTTTTGTACGGAAGAGACGATTTGGCTGGCAAAATCTGTGCTATTGTTTGTTGCATGAAACGTTGCTGAAATTGCTGCGGAAAGCTCGGGTAAAAGTTCCAGATCCTTGCGTTTGGGAAGGGTGCCGCTTTCCCACAACGATTTGGCAACTTTTTGCAAGGTGGCGACCAAGTGGGACAGGTGGTCGAAATCGCTTTCTTCCAGTCTTTTGGCAATATCTTCTGAAACAACAACAAGGCGTTGTGCCATACCAAGGCTTTCTTTATTGAATTGTCCGGCCTGATAGGCTGGGACAATATGATTGACCAGATAGCTGATTTGAAAGGCGTGTCGTTCGATTTTTTGTGCATTGATATTCCAAAATGAATTTTCAACATCCTTTTGAAATTTTCGAGGGTCAAACTTTCCTGCTGCTTTCAAGGCAATGCTGTTGGGCACATCCATTGTCGGAATTTCTTGTGCGCCGGGGCGTTTGGAGGAACGCCTGTCCGGGCCAATATAGTCAGTGGTCACAACAAAAGGTTTGCGCTTGGCAACCAGATAGTGAATCCGATCTAGAACTTTTTGGGCAACAACAGGTTTGATTTGCAGATCGTCCAGTCCTGCCTGCGAGGCTGCGCGTACGGTGCTTTCGTTGGGTTCGTCAATAAACAGAATGATGGAGCAAAAAGGATTATTCCCGCACTGGTTGTGGCGCAATTCCCGGACGGCTTCACAGACATCGCCCCCAGGCAGGCTGATATCGCAGAGAAGTAAATCCGGGCATTTAACCACAATGTGTTCAATCATTTGGTCGAGGTCGCCCGCATTATGTATTTTGCGAAAACCGGATTGATTCAGAATACCTTTTAATCCGCTGCGGACCAGTTGGTTCTGGTCCGCAATCAGAATATCGATATCCTGAAAATCGTACTTTTTCACACCCGATCCTTTATTTGTATATGCGCCCGACTTCAGGAACATAACACTGAACGGATGCATACCCTAGCTTTTTGAAAATAAAAATTTCTCAAATACAGGTTGGGGAAGGCTTTTGATTAATTTGCTTAAAACAAGCAAAACGAGGAAGGCAAATAACAGGCGTGCAAAGAGAATACCGCTCAGGTCTGCCCCAAGGGCAAGAATGAGCAATGTATCTTCCAATGCACTGTGAAACAGACACATGAAACTGAGAGAAAGGAAAATATCTTGGGAAGACATTTTGCCTTCCTTGGCTTCGCGCAGGATTAACGCACCACCATATGAAAGCCCCAACATGACACCGATCATCGTTACGGGAATGGCATTGGGGCTGATCCCCATTAGCCCGAGCAGAGGGGAAAGCGCCTTGGAAATCAGGTCCGTGATTTTCAATAGGCCCAGTATTTTTAACAATAGGACGAGGGCAAAGATAATCCAGAAGATGGAGAAGAGGGAGATAACACTATCCACAACCCATTGTTGCCAACTGGCGTCAGCTTGAGTGCTTGGTAACCATGAAATCACACCATTTTCCTGCAACATGTCAAATGATGTATAGATGATGTTTAAAATGGCTCCCAGTGTCATGGCGCCGACAATGCGCAGTGTTGTCGTAGCAATCAGGCTGGGCCCGGATTTTTGGACAATACGTTGTTCGATCGGCAGGCTATGTGCAATTAGGATCATAGTTCCCAAAACCGTAATTTGGGCAACTGTCATAGGGGCTTCGGGCAACAGGGCAACAAGGGCAACCATACCGGCATAAATATTGACTAGCATGGCTGTTGTCCAGACGATCCCCGCTTCCGGCGGTAAGCCGACAAGGTCCATAAATGGGGTGAAAACGATACTCACATATTCGATCAGGCCGAACTCAACGGCAATACGGACCAATACCATAATCGGTACCATGACTTTCAAGAGTTCCCAATAAAGGGTAAAACTGTCACAAAATGGTTTTTTGACCCAATCCAACAGTGCTTTCATAATTTTATCCTTAGATCAACAAGTAGGATCTGACCTTAGAATAAAATTGAATCAATATGTGGTCAAATATTGCATATTTGTGCAATAATATTGCATGGATAAGATTGATCGAAATATCGTCACGATTTTGCAAAAGAATGCAGATGTGACGAATGCGGCATTGGCAGAGCAAGTCAACCTGTCACCCAGCAGTTGTTTGCGCCGGGTTCAAAGACTTAAACGCACAGGCGTGATTAAGAAAACCGTTGCGGTAATTGATGATAAAGTCTTGGGACGAAATCTGATTGCGGTGGTTGAGATTGATTTGGACCGACACGGTGCACAGGCACAAGCCGTTTTACATGAAAGATTAAGACAGGAAATTTCCGTGACGCAAGCTTACGCGATTACAGGGGAAAGCGATTGCCTTCTGATCCTGAAGCTTGTGGATATGGATGAATATCGCCAGGTCTGTGAACGGTTATTCAATCACGATAAAAACGTAATTCGTTTTCGGACGTCTTTTGTAATGAATGTGATTCAGTCTTGAACGTCTTTTCAATATGATCCCCAACGGGAAGGATGCTTTCAACAAATTGGCGTAAAACAGCAGGGCAACTGGTGAAAATCAAACCATGCGTTTCTTCTTCATGCCAACTTACAATGGCCTCGACATCTGCAATAAAGGGAATGTGAATCGTAACTTTTTGACCAATCGGCAAATATAATCCCCGATATCGAGTTTGTAGCTTCATTCCTTTGATGGAAATGTCTTTGACCCGAATTTCATATTCGCGATCCTGAATGCGCACGGACGCCAGAAAGTCTATTCGTTGCCTTCTACTTTTTCTATTCTCAGTTACCATTTCTATTCCGCCCCTTCTTATCCTTTTGAAGTACTTTGACATAAAATTGTATTGTTTCAAAGTTATTTATTGTTTTCTTATGTTTTGTTAATAAACGCAGGAATTGTGGTTTGTTGCTGGGGAAATTTGAACAGAGATAAAAAAACACCCTCGAAACACAGAGTTAGGAGGGTGTTGATACTTAGGTATTAGGAGACGGATTGTGCTTAACGCCACCCAGCCTGGTCAAACATTTTAACCGCTTCTTTCTGATGGGCTGCAAATTTTGACAGTTCAATATCGTCGGCCTTAAATTTGCCCCAAGCGGCAACGGTTGGTGAAAGCTCGATTCCATCACGTAACGGATATTCGAAGACATCTTTTGCATAGATGGCCTGTGCTTCGTCAGATGCGAGGAATTCGATCAACTTAACTGCATTTTCTTTGTTCTTTGCAGATTTTGTGACACCGGCACCAGAGATATTAACATGGGCACCACGTCCGTTTTGGTTCGGCCAGACAAGTTCTACTTTGTCTGCGGCGGCCTTTTGTGCGGCATCTTTACCAGCTTGCATGCGGCCAAAATAGTAGGTGTTTCCAACGGCAACATCGCATTCACCAGCTGCAACAGCTTTGATTTGGTCACGGTCCCCACCTTGAGGCTTGCGGGCGAGATTATCGACAACAGCCTTGGTCCATGCAGCAGCTTTTTCTGCACCATTATGTTCGATCAATGAACCGAGGAGGGATTGGTTATAGATATTGCCGGAGGAACGAATGCAAATGCGGCTGGCCCATTTCGGGTCGGCCAAATCTTCGTATGTTGTGATTTCACCCGGTTTGACACGGTCTTTTGCAGTGAAGATAACGCGTGAGCGTAAAGACAGGCCAAACCATTGACCTTTGGGGTCACGATATTGTGCCGGGATCAATTTGGACAGTGTCTCAGATTCAACAGATTGAAGAACACCTGCATCTTCCGCACGGATCAAACGTCCAACATCGGCGGTGATCAGGATATCGGCTGGGCTGTTCATGCCTTCACTTTTCAGGCGTTCAAGAAGAACGTCTGCTTTACCGTTTACCAAGTTAACTTTGATTCCTGTGTTTTCAGTAAAACGGTCCAGCAAAGGACGGATCAAAACCTCTTTGCGGTAAGAGTAAATATTTACTTCCTCTGCCGCATTTGCGTTCATGTTGAAAGCGGTCAAGCCAACGATACCAGCTACAAGTGAAAGTGCGGTTTTGCTCAGTGATATTTTCTTCATTTTCAGTCCCATTAAGGTCAGAAGGTTGAATATGCGAATGATTTTCATTTCTGAATGGTTGATATCGCAAGTGAGAACGACTTGCAAGTAAAAAAGCAGCTCTCAATATGATGAAAGCTGCTTTCTTTTTGTCTATTTGATTGTTTTATTTATTGAATTTCATTCTGCGGCGGCGCTGACATGACCTTTAAATATTTCTTCCGCCATATGGTCGGCAATGACCGAGGTCGGGAGATTACGAGTTTCAGAGCGTTGGAAGATTTCTAGAAGCGTGTCGTAGATCTTGTGTGTCTTTGCTTTTACGACTTCCAAATCATAATCATCGGTTTCGTGGGCAACGTTGATGAGACCACCTGCGTTGATGACATAATCAGGGGCATAGAGAATCCCTTTTTCCATAAGGATTTCCCCGTGGCGTGCTTCGGCTAACTGATTGTTGGCTGCACCTGCGACAATTTTGGTTTTCAGTTGGGCAATAGTTGTGTCGTTAATGGTCGAGCCCAAAGCGCACGGGGCATAAACATCCACGTCTTGCCCATAAATATCATCCAGTGCGACAACCTCTGCACCAAATTCTGCGACGACACGATTGAGGCTATCCTGATTGATATCGCACGCCACCAGCTTAGCGCCCGCTTCGTGCAGGTATTTACACAGATAGTATCCGACATTGCCAACACCTTGAACCGCAACGCGCATGTCTTTCAGGTCATCTGTTTTATGCGTATGTTGCACGGCGGCTTTGACACCTAAAAAAGTCCCCAGCGCAGTCAAGGGCGAGGGGTTGCCACTGCCGCTGGACTTACCACGGACATGGGCTGTACTTTCGCGAATATAATCCATGTCCTGTACTGTGGTGCCGACATCTTCGGCGGTAATGTATTTACCGTTCAGGCTTTCAATAACGCGACCAAACGCACGCATCAAATCCGGCGTTTTGATTTTTTTGGCATCGCCAATAATTACGGATTTACCGCCACCCAGTTCCAGACCGGCAACGGCAGCTTTGTAAGTCATCCCTTTGGAGAGACGTAAAACGTCTGTCAGGGCGGCTTGTTCGTTTTCATAATTCCAGAATCGGGAGCCACCAAGTGCAGGACCCAGATTGGTGTTGTGAATTGCAATAATGCATTTCAAGCCGGTTAATTCATCGCAACCAAACACAACATTTTCGTGCCCATCGAAATCGGGGGCCGTAAAGACAGACATGATCTTCTCCTGTTAAAAAATTCTTTTCATCTCGTTTCCTTTTATGTGTGTAATCTGGTTGTGAATTCAAGAGTAAATATAGCTTAAATCATTGTTTTTATAGGTAATTTTTGGCAATGCAGCAATCGTTTCGAATCTTTCTGCTTTATGTTAAAACAAGGTAGCTTTCTTACGTTGAAAAATTACATTTGAAACTTTATTACTTTTTCTCGAATCGACGTGCTTGAGTGCAAGGCGACAGCGTGCTAACCATTGCGTCGAAATGGTTTTCTAAATAATAAAATTACCAAGGAGTAGGCGCGTGGCAGTCTTTCATGGGGGCAATTTAGCAGGTGCAGCACAGGCTTTTGGGGTGCCGTCACAGGGCTGGCTGGATTTATCGACAGGAATTAACCCCGTGCCCTATCCGATTCCCGATATTGATAAAGGTTTGTGGACGCGCTTACCCGATCAGGAAGTGTTGGATGATTTAAAGGTCGCAGCGGCGCAATATTACGGGTTGGATGATCCTTCGAACGTTATCCCTGTTTCCGGTACGCAGACCTTATTGCAAATTTTCCCGCATTTGTTTGAAAAGCCCAAAGCCGTCCGCATTGTCGGGCCGACGTATAAAGAACACGAATTCTGTTGGCGTTTAGCAGGACATGATGTTCGTGAAGTTGGAGATGTCTTTGAAGCCATGAACGATGGGGAAATCGTGATTGTTGTAAATCCCAATAATCCGACAGGTGATGTACATGCCCCCGATAAACTGCTGGAAATGGCGCAAGCCTTGCATCAAAAAGGCGGTTTGTTAATTGTCGATGCGGCCTTTAGTGATTGCACACCAACGCTGAATTTATCTGGTCATGTTGGACAATCGGGGTTGGTTGTTTTGCGTTCGTTCGGCAAATTTTTTGGTCTAGCGGGTATTCGGTTGGGTTTTGTGCTGGCCAGTGGTGCGTTGGCAGAACGCCTGAAAGAAGGAATTGGCCCTTGGGCGGTGAATGGTCCGGCGATGGAAATTGCCAGACATGCTTTTCGCGATATTCACTGGATTAAACATACACGTGAAACATTGGCCCGCAGTGCGTTTCGTTTGGACGATATTTTAGACAAAGGCGGTTTGCAGGTTGTTGGGGGAACATCCCTTTTCAGGTATTGTTTTAACGAAAATGCAACAGGGGTTTATGAGGCATTGGCCAAAAACGGTATTCTCGTGCGGCCCTTTCCTGATCGCCCGCAATACTTGCGTGTTGGTCTTCCCGGTGAGGAAAACGAATGGCAAAGGTTGAGCGAGCTTATGGAAATTATTAACTTGTGATATTAATCACAGTAAGGAGCGCAAAAAAAATAGTATAGCTTCTCGTGAATAAAAAACATCTTGAGGAAGGTAATTATGGCGCTCTATGAAGTCGCAATTTATAACGAGTTGGTGAAACGTGCGGTCGAAAATGGCGAACGGGCCAGCTATAGTGATGAATGGGCGGATGTTCATTATATTGAGATCAGCGCACGTGATGAAGCCGATGCACGACGCAAAATTTTGACAAAATACCCTAAAGATCGTGGCTTCATCATAAAAGGAATTAGTCCTGCCTGATAAAGTAAATGTTAACAAACTGGTCCTACCATTATTCTAGTTATGAACATGAATAGGGAGGCAACATCATGTTTGCCGTTGCGACCGGAAATCAAAAAACATTTGAAGTTGGTATTTACAACAAAGAAGTCCGTGCATGCGTTAAAGAAAACAACACGCACCTGGATTATGGCGATGAATGGGCCGATGTTCACTATCAGAACGTTGTTGCTCAAGACAAAGCCGAAGCACTGACAATGATCAATGATCGTTATCCACCCGAACAGGGCTTTGTGATCGAGTCGTGTGAAATCGGTACACGCAGATATTAAGACGAACCAAGCAACTGTTAGCGTTGCTTGGCGATTTCTGCGTCCCGTAAATCTTTACGACGAATTTTCCCTGTTGCTGTCAGTGGAAGCTGGTCGCAAAACTCAATATGGCGGGGGTATTCGTGCGGGGACAGCTTGTCCTTCACAAATACCCTTAATTCTTCTTCCAGTGTGTCTGTGGCTTGAAAACCGTCTTTCAGGACAATGAAGGCTTTTACAGCTTCGGTACGAATTGGGTCGGGAACGCCGATAACAGCTGCCAAGGCAACACTTTGGTGTTTTGTCAGGCAATCTTCGATTTCAGAGGGGCCGATCCGATATCCGGCCGATGTAATTAAATCATCGTCTCGTCCTACAAAAAAGATATAGCCATCTTCGTCCATATAACCAAGATCCCCCATGATCAACCAGCCGTTACGGTATTTTTTCTTGGTGGCTTCCGGGTTATCCCAATAATTTAGCATCATAACCGGATCGCCTGCACGTACGGCGATATCGCCGATCTGACCGCGTTCGACCTCGTTCCCGTCTGCATCAATAATGCAAACATCATGGCCGGGAACCGGGCGGCCCATTGAACCGGGTTTGGTTTGCATAAGGACAGAACAATTGGCAACAACGAGATTGCATTCGGTTTGCCCGTAATATTCGTTTAATGTCAGACCAAACGCCCGTTGCCCCCATGCCAGAAGTTCTTCGCCCATAGGTTCACCGGCAACAGTTACGGTGCGTAAATTCAGATTAAAATTTTCTGCAATATTTTCGACCTGACGCATAAGTTTAAGCGCAGTGGGCGGCATGAAGATGTTACGAACTTTATGTTTTTCCATCAACTTTAAGGCATCGACCGGATCAAATTTCTTTGCACGATGGGCCAGAACAGGAACGCCTAAATACCATGCCCCCATAAGAATATTCATCAAGCCACCGATCCAGGCCCAATCGGCTGGTGTCCAGAATAAATCACCGGATTGAGGGGGGAATTCCTGTGGCATGCCAACACCGGGGACGTGCCCCAGCAGGGTACGATGGGCATGAAGCGCACCTTTTGGGTTACCTGTTGTCCCTGATGTATAGATGATGAGCGCCGGGTCGTCCGATCGTGTGTTCAGTGCGCTGAACTGGTCGCTGCATTGTAGGAGTTGATTTTGAAAATCTTCACAGCCGTCAATTTGTCCATCTACAATAAAGATGAATTCAAGCGCCGGGAGCTTGTCACGCAAGGGAGCGATTTTTTCGTAATTTTCACGATCTGTGATAAGGGCGCGTGTTTTGCTGTTGGCAAGGCGGAATTCTAAGGCTTCCTCGCGAAACAGGGTGAAGAGGGGAATGGAGATTAAACCGCTTTTCCAAGCAGCAACGTGAGTTGAAGCTGTTTCGATAGATTGGGTCAGCAAAATAGCGACACGATCACCGGCTTGCATGCCTTTGTCCTGAAACAGGTTGGCAATTCGGTTGGAAAAAGAACGAATGTCACCAAAGCTATAGCGTGTGACCCCGGCCTCGCCCTGATCCACAATCATGGCGGTTGCTCGGGCATCCCGTTCGGCATGACGATCACAAACGGCGACACCCATATTGAAATGAGACGGTATATCCCATTTAAAAGCGGCGCAAACCTCGTTGTAGTTTGATTTCTTTTCCAGCATTGCACTCTCCCATATTTTTTATGATTGTAGGGAGAGTAAACAGTTTGGCAATCCCCATAACTGCGTAGGGAAGGGGGGGGATGTAAGTTATTCAGGGTTAGCGAACAGCTCATAAACATTGGTGCCATTTAGGACAACGCCATCATAGCCTTCTTTTATAATGCCATACATAAAGGACATGTTGTTACCATAGATGATTTGTTGCCAGCTAGGGTGCCAGTATTTCACCAGATAACGGTCAGAACTGTTGGGGGCAAGGTCCAGTAGCCAGGGCGGGTTACCCATTTTCCAGTCTGGTTTCCAGTAATAGGCCCCGGCGTAAGCTGTTCCAATATCCATCTGGGCAAGGACCGGGCGACGTGCACCGAGTTTTTTATACTGCATCGTGCGTACATTATGGGGCCCCAAGACCTGTGCGCGATGATGGAAGACGTTGGTGACCACCATGTCGTAATTGGTGTTATGAATTTTCATGGCGTATTCCTCTGCACTGCCGATGCGAGAGGAATCGTTTACAAGAAGATAGTTTTTCACAAGACCAGCATTGCTGATGGTATGGGAATTTTCATGTAAGGGACGTTTCGGCCAGTTTGGCAGCTTGTTGTTGTTAAACCCCATACCCGGTGCAACATAAGGCACAAAATTATGTTTCATTGAAAAACGTAAGGCTTTGTCGATATCAACGGGTTTGGAGGCATAGTCCAGCGTGAAAATTCGAAGACCGGCATCTCGGGCAACTTTTAGATCCGCGAGCATTTCTTCCTGTTCTTTTTTATCGGTCGGCACACCGAAACCTTCTTTACCATAAGACAGGGAAGGCTGAATAATACCGTCTAAAGACTTCATAAAAACAGAACTGGGGGCGCTGATTTGCTGATCTATATCAATAACTTGTGTCAAAAGGCCGGTGCCATCGTTTACAATAACAAGGAAGTCGCGTTTGAATTGGCGTCCATATTTGGCGATACCCTGAACGAATTTGCGCATTTCTTCCGCATAATCGACCAAGGGATCAGCAAGAAATAAATCAGGTTCTTGCGTTGGTTGATCGGTCAGTACTTTCCCTTGGGAACGGAGTTGGGCGTTTGCTGGCGTTGCCAGAAGCGACAACCCGACAGCTAAGAAAAAGCAAAAACTTGTCAATGTTCGTTTCATAGGGTTCACGTTCAATTTAATTTCAACTGCTTGCGGACCTCTTGTGCGATGGCGAGACTTGAGGTCAATCCCGGTGATTCTATGCCGAATAAGTTTATAAAACCTAAAATACCATGATCTTGCGGTCCTTGGATAAGGAAATCACGCGCTTCTTCACCGGGGCGTTGTATTTTGGGACGCACGCCGGAATAATCGGCATACAGGTCACCGTCTTGTAAATCGGGCCAATAGCGTCGGATCGCATCATAGAATTTTTCACCGCGCGCCGGATCAACATTGTAATCAATATTATCACCATCTTCCAACCATTGAACATCGGGGCCAAAGCGGGCTTGTCCGCCCATATCCAAAGTCAAGTGAACGCCAAGTCCGGCATTTTCAGGAACCGGATAAATCAGATGGCTAAAGGGTGCTTTACATCCCAAAGAAAAGTAATTTCCTTTACAGTAATAATCGTTAGGAATCAGCTCTTTGTCCATACCATTGATTTCGCGAGCCAATGATATGGCGTTGAGACCGGCAGAGTTGATGACAAGGTCAGCACTGATTGTCATTGGCATATCACCGCCGACTTCAAGTGTAATACCGTTTTGTGTCACTTCGCCGCGCAAAACAGGACTGTTAAGGGCGAGCATGGCCCCGTGATCTTCCGCATCCCCTTGCAAGGCCAGCATAAAGGCATGGGTGTCCAGGATGCCGGTTGAAGGTGAAAGCAAGGCGGCTTTTGCATTCAGGTTTGGTTCTTTTTTTTGAACACTATCCTGATCAAGCCAGACAAGATCGTCTACGCCGTTTTGGGCAGCTTTTTCACGAATGGAATGAAGGGCGTCGACTTGTGAATCCGATGTCGCAACAATCAATTTCCCAAGTTTTTTATAGGGCACACCGTGACTGTCGCAGAAATCATAAAGCAGATGTTTGCCTTCAACACACAGTCGGGCTTTTAGACTATTTTGGGGATAATAAATCCCGGCATGGATCACTTCGCTGTTGCGTGAGCTGGTGCCCATACCAATGGCTTGGTTTGCTTCAAGGATAATGACTTCTTTACCACATTGGGCCAATTCACGGGCAACGGCCAATCCGACAACACCAGCACCAATGACAATGGCATTTACATGTTCGCTCATTGAAAGAGACCTTAATTGATATTAGTGTTTTTTGCTTTCCAGTTCGTGCAGGTATGCAATCACGCTTTGAGTTACCTGATTATATTGGGTGGGTTGTTTTTCATTGAGTGCCATATTGTAAATGCCGCTGCAATTTTTGTTGGCCACTTCGTTTTCTTTTTCCCACTTTTTTTCGACTAACTTGATAAAGCGTGAGATATAGCCCGGCTGAATTTCCTTAATACCTTGATTTTCACTGAAATTGTGAATCAGGTTTAAAAGATGATCGACCTTTTCAGGTTCTTCCAGCTTTTTATAAAGGCTTGTGCATCCGATTGCACTGTAGAGAAAACCTTCTTCCTGACTGACATCTCCGCTTTCATAGAGGATAAAAACAGAAACGGAAATAAAGAGTGCCAAAAATCCGGCGACGATAATCAGTGCGTTTTTCATTTTATTCGTCCAAATATAAGATTGCGCCCACGCTACTGTGTTCCTTGCAAAAAGACAAGAGATCGAACTACATTAGGGCAACGAAAATAAATGAGATTGGTGCTATGTGCTCTGAAATAGTGAAATCCGTCTGCCCTCACGATTGTCCCAGTGTTTGTCCGCTCGAAGTGGAAAAATTGGGTGCTCAACGGATTGGAAAGGTAAAAGGCAGTTCTGAAAACCCGTTTACGGGCGGCCTTCTATGTGGAAAAGTATCCAGATATCAGGAACGTATTCATCATCCTGATCGCTTGTTGTATCCCTTAAAGCGAATAGGGGCCAAGGGAAGTGGAGAATTTGAACGCATTTCATGGGATCAAGCCTATGATGAAATCTGTTCCAATTTAACACGGATCCAGAAGGAAGACGGCGCAGAAGCAATCTGGCCGTTTTATTATGCTGGTACGATGGGATATTTAATGCGCAATGGCATTAACCGGTTATCCCATACGCTTGGTTTCAGTGCCATGCAGGGCACCTACTGTGTGGCCCTGAGCGGTCCGGGCTGGCAATCCGGTGTTGGGGCACAATATGGCCCTGATGTACAGGAAATGAAAAAATCAGAATTGATTGTGATTTGGGGACTGAATGCGGTTTCCAGTCAAATCCATTTAATGACCCATGCACTTGCCGGGGTGCGTAATGGGGCAAAATTGATTGTTGTGGATCCTTATAAGAATAAAACAGCCGATAAAGCCCATATGCATATTGCTTTGCGTCCCGGTACGGATGGGGCACTCGCTTGTGCGGTGATGCATTTGCTGTTTAAGGAAGGGTATGCCGATCGGGAATACTTGGCAAAATATACTGACGTACCGGAAGAACTGGAAGAACACTTAAAGGATAAGACGCCGCAGTGGGCCTCTGACATTACCGGACTACCAGTTCATACGATTGAAAGTTTTGCCCGTCTTTATGGCAGCACGAAAAAAAGTTTTCTGCGCGTTGGTCATGGCATGACCCGTTCGCGTAATGGGGCGCATAATATGCATGCCGTATCCTGTTTGCCTGCGATTACCGGGGCATGGCAGTATGAAGGTGGTGGAGCACTTTATGGTCAAGGCGGATTAGCGAAACTGGATTTAACCTTGATCGAAGCCAAAGATGGGGACAAATGTGGCGCCCGTGTGTTGGATCAATCACGTATTGGGGAAATTCTGAATGGCAGCCCTGAGGCCTTGAAAGGCGGGGCGGCGGTTAAGGCGTTGTTTATCCAAAATACAAATCCGGTTGCCGTTGCTCCGGATACTGAGGCGGTGCGTGCTGGGTTTATGCGTGATGATTTGTTTACCTGTGTACACGAACAATTTATGACCGAAACGGCAAAACTGGCCGATATTGTTTTACCGGCTACGATGTTTTTGGAACATGACGATCTTTATACCGCCAGCGGTCATTGCACGCTACAGGTTGCCAAGGCAGTTCTTGACCCGGCGGGGGAATGTAAATCCAACCATGAAGTCGTGAGCACCCTTGCAAAACGCTTGGGCGCAACACATAAAAGCTTTGATCTGAGTGATCGGGAAATCGTGGAAGAAACGTTACAGGCCTCAGGTTATCCATCGATGGATGAAATCATCGAAAAAACCGGGCATGATTTAACGCCTTCATTTGAAGAGGCACATTTTTTAAACGGTTTTGCACATCCTGATGGTAAATTCCGTTTTAAACCGGATTGGCCTGCGTTAGGGCCGTTAGGCGCTGAAATGCCGGAATTACCGGATCATTGGAATGTGATTGATGAAAAATCAGATGAACGCCCTTATCGTTTGATTACACCGCCGTCACAAAACTTTTTGAACAGTACCTTTAGTGAAACCAAAACATCACGCATTAAAGAACGTTGCCCTGAGGTCAAGGTAAATGAACGTGTCATGCGTCGCCTTGGTATTGCAGAAGGGGAACTCGTACGGATCGGTAATAAACGCGGCAGTGTTCTGCTGAATGCGGTTGCGGTCAAAGGCCAGCATGAAGACACGCTTGTCGTCGAAGGGATTTGGCCGAACGAGAGTTTTATCGAAGGTAAAGGAATTAATACGTTGGTGTCATCACAGCCGGGATACCCCAATAATGGTGCAGTTTTTCACGATACATCTGTTTGGTTGGAGGTGCAAAACGCATGACGGCGCATGTCATCGTTTTCGGGAATGAAAAAGGCGGCAGTGGGAAATCCACAGTTGCCATGCACGTTATTGCGGCACTTTTAGATCATGGGCTTCAGGTAGGGTCCCTTGATCTGGATTTGCGTCAGGGCACATTATCGCGATATGTGGAGAACCGAACCAAGGCACAACGTTTGTTAAAGGCACCGGACCATGTGCGTATTGTCGAAGACAACGGGCATTTTGAAGATGCGTTTCAACGACTGAGCGAAGCCGAAGATGTGATCGTAATTGATACCCCGGGACATGATAGTCCATTGGGGCGTTTGGCTCATAGCTTTGCCGATACGTTGGTTACCCCCTTAAATGACAGCTTTATTGACCTCGATGTCTTGGCACGTGTGGATGGGGAAAGCTTGAAAATCGAACGGCCCAGTCATTATGCGGAAACCGTCTGGAAGCAACGGCAACTGAAAATGCATAAAAATCCAGGTGCCGTGGTTGATTGGATTGTTCTTCGCAATCGTCTCAGCCATCTGGATGCGCGCAATAAACGCGATATGGAAGGGTTGCTGGACGCTTTATCAAAACGGATTGGTTGCCGTGTCGTCAGTGGTTTTGGCGAACGGGTGATCTATCGCGAACTTTTTCTAAAAGGCCTGACCATGATGGATATGAAAGGGGATGAACTTTCCATGTCACATGTCGCGGCACGTCAGGAAGTACGAAACCTGGTCGAGGCGATGAACTTGCCCTGTTTAAAAGGATGAGGGGATTATGATCGCCTATCTCGTACTTGGATTTGCCTTTTTATTGTGTTTGTACCTTTTGGGGCGTTGGTTTGTTGAAGCAAACCCAAAAGACGTGAGCCGGTTGTTGAAATGGGGGATCGGTCTTTCACTTCTGTTACTTATTGTACTTTTGCTTGTCAGTGGTCGGTTGGGCTGGGCGCTGGCAGGGCTTCCGGCCTTATATGTCTGGTTTCGACGTTTTCATAGTCTCTTTAATATCGGTAAAACGGCTCGGTCATGGTATCAAAAAGGGCAAAAAGAACAAAAAACGACGCCACCTCGTGACGGGATGACACGACAAGAAGCATTGGCCATTTTGGACTTGGAAGAAGGCGCGAGTCCTGAGGAAATAAAAGCCGCTTACCATCGCTTGATTGCGCAAGTTCATCCTGATAAGGGTGGGTCGGGTTATTTGGCATCTCAAATCAATCAGGCAAAGGATATCTTGCTGAATGATTAAGTATTTTTCGTATGTATTGCTTGGGGGATTCATTGCATTTTTCCCTTATCGTGCGTCGGCGGTTGAATTTTGCGATATGCAAAGTGTTGTTGCGACTTACAAAGCTGCCCTTCACCGGAAAAAGTATGGGGATGTGGAAAGCGCACAAAATACATTCCTGAAGCTGGCCGATGCTGCAGTTGCGCCCGCGCAGCGTCATGTTGCAGAATATTTTTTAGAAGAAGCACGTGGCGATATGGCGCTGGAAAAAGCGATTATGTGGTCACAATTGGCGACATGGGGCGGAGATGCGGCTGCACAGGATATCGTTAAGCGCGCGGTTGATTCAGCAAGGCATCAGGTTGCAAATACAGGATTGGTATGGGCGAAAGATTGGCGTCCATCAAAAGTTAATTGTGGTTTGGGGGCAAGCGAACAACAAAAAGGGGATGATTTTCAGGTTGTCGGGCGTTTTCCCATTATCCGCCATGAAAAATTGGATGAAGAAATTTTTGCTGCTTTTGCAACACGTTTGAGTGAAGCGTTAAATGAAGTGGAAACCGTTGCCCCTTATTTTGCGCCATTAGTGCAGCTTATTCCCGCCATGGAAGTTTTACCATCGGGTGAAGGAAGTGATCGTTTCATTCAATGGGGCGAAGAAAATGAATGGGTGCAGGTTTCTGCCGGTTTCTTACATGATCAGTCACCGCGACAATTGGCTTACAGTCTTGTGCTAGCCGCACAGCGTCATTTGTTTGCAAAACTGGATGACGCTGAATTTCAAGATCAGATAGCTACTCGGTACGGAAAGATAAAAATTTATGGGTCACTTTATGGGGATGTAAAAACGAAAGAGTTTCTTGCTCAAATGAGTGAAGCGATCAAGCAAGCCCGTGAACTTCCTGTCGTTTTACGCGATAAAGTCAATTTTTTGGATGAAATCCATTATATGCCGCCGTCGCGCTATCATGAAAGACGCTTTCCCGATAGCAAGTTGTTTGCGACTTATGATTATCGACGCAGTCATCCTGAAAAACGTATGATGATTGTGACGCACGAAATAGCTTTCCAAACGACTGAAGAACTTATTCTGGAATTGGTCAGAGTCGGTGAGCTTGCCCAACAACATGTGCGTATCGAAGGGATGAAAGGGCAGGTGGACAGTAAAAAACGCGAAGATGCCATCTTGCAGGCATTACAGGGAAATCTAAAAAAGATGGAAGAAGCCTTCACCCGTCAAACAGCAAAAAAACAGGAAAGTGTTAAGGTATGGGATGCCAATGGTCCAGATGCGGTTGCCAAGGTTTATTGTGAGTCTGTTTATGCACAGGTGAAAGCGGCGGTTGCTTTGAAAATGGATGGGATCCGTACCAGTCAGACAATCAAATTTCGTAACTGTGCGAAAGCGAGAAAGTTGTGGCGGGATTATCGTAGTGGTGAAATAAAAAAATAGTATAATTTCGATGCGCGTTTACTTGCGTTAAACGGTATGCTGTGGCACAAAGCCGTGTCTATTATTGATGAAGTCTGGGGATAAATATGACAAAACCAGTCAGGAAAGCTGTCTTCCCGGTTGGCGGGTTGGGAACTCGTTTTTTACCGGCGACGAAAGCCTTGCCTAAGGAGATGCTGCCTGTTGTTGATAAACCTCTTATTCAATATGCCGTTGAAGAAGCAATTGCGGCTGGTATTGAACAGTTTATTTTTGTAACGGGACGCGGGAAAACAGCACTGGAAGACCATTTTGACCATTCGTATGAATTGGAAGACACGTTGGTTGAAAAGGGAAAAACAGACGTTCATAAAACAGTTCTGGATATCCTTCCCGAGCCGGGCAAAGTTTTTTACACACGGCAAATGAAACCGAAAGGTCTTGGTCATGCTGTATGGTGCGCTAAAGAACTGATCGGGGATGAACCTTTTGCCGTTTTATTGGCCGATGATTTGGTCTTGGCGCAGAACAAATGCTGCCTTGCCCAGATGATTGATGTTTATAATCAAACCGGTGGAAACGTGGTCGCGATTGAAGAAGTGCCGCGTGAAGAAACTTATAAATACGGTGTACTGGATGTGGTGCAGGATGATGGTCGTATTGCGCAGGCAAATGGCCTTGTTGAAAAACCGGATCCGCAAGAGGCACCATCGAACCTATCCATTATTGGTCGTTATATTTTGCAGCCTGAAGTATTTGCAGAATTAGACAAACAGGAAACGGGTGCCGGAAATGAAATTCAATTAACCGATGCTATGGCCAAAACAATCCCTGATATTGAATTTAGAGGATTACGTTTTGAAGGTCGGCGTTATGATTGTGGCTCGAAGTTGGGTTTTATTGAAGCCAACCTAGCCTTTGCCTTGGCTCGTGACGATCTGCGCGATGGTGTGCAGCGCGTTCTGAGTGAACTTACACAATAGATTTAAGTATTAGGAAACCCAATGCGTATTGCAATGATCGGTACCGGATATGTCGGCCTTGTCTCCGGTGCATGTTTTTCAGAATTTGGAACCAACGTCATCTGCGTTGATAAAGACGAAACAAAAATTGCCAAGCTGCATGAAAATGTTATGCCTATTTTTGAGCCGGGGCTTGATAAGCTGGTCGAAAATAATGTCAGTGGCGGCCGTTTGGAATTTACAACGAATTTGACAGAGGCCGTAAAGGCCGCCGATGCGGTTTTTATCGCTGTTGGAACACCGACACGTCGTGGTGATGGGCATGCCGATTTATCTTATGTGTATGCCGCTGCAAAAGAAATTGCAGAAGCAATGGATGGTTATACGGTTATTGTCAATAAATCCACGGTTCCGGTTGGCACTGGTGATGAAGTTGAAAAAATTATCCGTGAAACACGCCCTGACGCAGAATTTGATGTGGTTTCCAACCCTGAATTTTTGCGTGAAGGTTCCGCAATCGAAGACTTTATGCGCCCGGACCGGGTCGTGATCGGTACGGAAAGCGAACGCGCACAAGAAGTTATGCGCCAACTTTATCGTCCGTTGCACCTGATTGAAACGCCGATCTTGTTTACGCAACGCCGCACATCGGAACTGATCAAATATGCTGCAAATACGTTTTTGGCGGCAAAAATCACCTTTATCAATGAAATTGCTGATTTGTGTGAAAAGGTTGGTGCAGATGTTCAGGCTGTCTCTAAAGGGATTGGTCTGGATGGACGGATTGGTAAAAAATTCCTGCATGCCGGTCCCGGTTATGGTGGATCTTGTTTCCCAAAAGATACGCTGGCTTTGGTGCGTACAGCTCAGCAATTTGACAGCCCTTTAAAAATCATTGAAACCGTTGTCGAAGTAAATGCCGAGCGTAAAAAGAAAATGGCGCAGAAGGTTATTGAGGCCTGTGGCGGTTCTGTTGACGGGAAACGGGTTGCTGTTCTGGGCGTCGCCTTTAAACCCAATACAGATGATATGCGCGATTCACCAAGCCTTGACATCATTCCGGCATTGCAGTCTGCCGGGGCCAATATTGTTGCCTTTGATCCGGAAGCAATGACAGAAGCCAAAGAGTTATTGCCAAACGTGGAATGGAAAGAAAACTCCTACGCCACGATGGAAGGGGCTGATGCACTTGTTATTATTACGGAATGGAATGAATTCCGTCTGTTGGATTTAAAACGGGTAAAAGAGCTGTTGAAAGCGCCAGTGATGATTGATTTGCGTAATATCTATAATCGTCAAGAAATGAAAGACGCTGGCTTTGAATATAGCTGTATTGGTAGACCCAAACTGGATGTTTAAGTTTATCCATAAAATCCCCGCTTTTGGCGGGGATTTTTGTAAATAGGTTATAAAGGGAAAATAAGTATGACGATCTCCATCGATCCCAATATTTTGCGCGAATACGATATTCGCGGCATTGTTGGTGATACTTTTACCGAAGAAGCTGTTGAACAATTGGGACGCGCCTTTGGGACACGTGTTGTGCGTGCGGGGGGGCAATCTGTTGCTGTGGGCTATGACGGGCGACTAAGCTCACCTGCATTGGCAGCGGCAGCTGTAAGAGGTTTGATAGCATGTGGCCTTCAGGTTTTCGAAGTGGGACGCGGTCCCACACCGATGCTTTATTATGCGACCTATGCGTTGAACAGCGATGCAGGACTGATGATTACAGGTTCGCATAACCCACCGGATTATAACGGTATGAAACTAATGTTGTCCGGCTTGTCTTTCTTCGGTGCCGATATTCAGGATCTTGGACGTTTGATTGAAGTTCAGGATTTTGAGAACGGGGCGGGGGAAAGTGCGCAACATCCCTTGTTGAATGCATATGTGGAACGCATTCTGTCCGATTTTAAACCCGGACGAGATTTGAAAATTGCATGGGATGCCGGAAATGGTGTGGCAGGGGAAGCCATGCGCATGATTTGTGACAAACTTCCCGGTCAGCATTCTTTATTGTTTGAAGATATTGACGGAACATTCCCGAACCATCACCCTGATCCAACCGTTGAAAAAAACCTCGAGGATTTAAAAGAATGTGTTGCCGATCAAGGTTGTGATTTGGGAATTGCTTTTGACGGGGACGGTGATCGTATTGGCGTGGTTGATAGTCAGGGCCGCGTGCTTTGGGGGGACCAGCTTATGGTCATTTGGGCAAAAGAAATTTTGTCCCGTAAACCCGGCTCAACCATTATTGCAGATGTGAAAGCATCTCAGGTCTTGTTTGATGAAATTGCACGCATGGGCGGTCAGCCGATGATGTGGAAAACCGGGCATTCCCTGATTAAATCAAAGATGAAAGAGCTTGAGTCTCCCTTCGCTGGTGAAATGAGCGGCCATATCTTCTTTAAGGATGGCTATTACGGTTTTGATGATGCGCTTTACGCGGCAATTCGGTTGATTTCTATTCTGACGCAAACGGAGGAAACGTTGGATAGCATGCTGGACGGCATGCCGAAAATGATCAATACGCCAGAATTACGTTTTGATTGCCCAGAAGATCGAAAATTTGCAGTCGCAGAAGAAGTCAAAGCCCGCTTGGCCAGCGACACGACCCTTAAGGTGATTGATGTGGATGGGGTGCGTGTTGTCACGGAGGATGGCTGGTGGTTATTACGGGCCTCTAACACGCAACCAGTTCTTGTCGCACGTTGTGAAGCAAAGGATGAGGCTGGATTAGAACGTTTGAAAGCAAACTTAGTGGAGCAATTGGAAGCCAGCCAAATTGCGGCACCGGATTTTTAGAGCCTCCTCTAAAATACAAAGCAAAAAAACGCCCTCAAAAATGAGGGCGTTTTTTTTGCTTTGTGTCGTTTTATTTATTCAAGGCCACTTGTGTCGATTTTGCACGAAAGACCATGCAAGGTTGACGCATTTTTTTCAGAGCACGACAGGCGCGGTAAGCTTCGCGTTTTTCCACGCCAATGACACGGGCGCGATAAACTGATTTGCGCCCGTTTTTCAATGGCACGACGAGAGTTTGCGCACCACTTAAATAGCTCGGGGCGCGTTTAACGGCTGCAATGGCCTGACGTTCGGCCTTGGAATATGTACCATAGGCACCAACTTGAACACCCCAACCTGTGGAACGACGTTTGGAAGCAACTTCCTGAATACGTTGCTGTTCCTCAGTTTTTGTTTTTTTCTGGTAGGCGGCCATCATTTGGGGATCAACTTTTGTGAAGGATTGATCCAGAATACGCGCCATGATGTTGTTGCGTTTTGCTGCTGTTTTTCCGCCAAAAACGACACCGATCAGGCGATGTCCGCCCCGGTTAACCGAAGATACAAGGTTGAAGCCGGAGGCACGGATATAGCCGGTTTTAATGCCGTCCATCCCATCGTATTTTTTCATCAACTTATTGTGGTTGCCGTAGGTCCGACCCTTGTATGTCCAACGTTCTGTTTTGAAATAGTTGTAATATTGCGGGAAACGTTTCCACAATGTATTACCGAGCTTTGCCATATCGCGCGCTGTACTGAGTTGCCGACGATGGGGCAGGCCGGAGGCATTGCGAAATGTTGTACGTGTCATGCCGATTTCTTTGGCCTTCTTGGTCATTTCTTTGGCAAATTCCCATTCCGTACCGCCTAAATGTTCAGCAACAACCGTGGCGACATCATTGGCAGATTTGGTGACAAGTGCATAAATTGCATCTTCCACCCGGATATGACTGCCACGTTTAAGGCCTAATCGTGAAGGGGGCTGCCATGTGGCACGGCGTGAAACACGCATTTTTGTATCAAGCGTGACCTTTTTGCTTTCCAGTGCTTCGAACAGCATGAAAAGGGTCATCATTTTTGTCAGAGAGGCTGGGTAATTGCGCGTATCGGCATTTGTGCTATGTAGAACTTTACCTGTCTCTGCATCCATCACAAAGGAGGCATATTTTGCCTGTGCAGGTAAGCTGAGGAAGGTCAAGCAGGCAAAAAATGCAACCAGTCCCCATTTCATCGCTGTTCGTTTTGTTGTTTGAAATGTTCGATAGTGTGTTCTAGCGTTCATTTTTTCGCAACCTGTCCCGTCCGATGTGGTCAATAAATTTCATCATGTGAAATGCTTCATGGTCAGTGTGCCTGCAGTTTGATAAGAAAGAGTTAAACAACATGAAGGATTCTTAAAGAAATGTCTATTCTTCGCGTCTTTTTTGCATTGATGCTGGTCATTGTCGTTGCCTCCTGTACCTATCAAGGGGGATTGGAAAATCCAGTGACGAGAAAGTTCACCTGGTTTAGCTATGTGAACGGAGATGATATACGCAAAGTTTGTGCCGATTTAGGTGCTGATCGTTATCGTTTTGTCTACAACGGGATTTATCAACGTCAAACACGCACGTATGATGTTTTTTTTCACGCGGGTAAAATAAAGATTTTGGTAACAGGCGAAGCCAATTTACGCGAAACGTCAGTTGATGATCTTTTTGCTCCCTGGAGAGGTGTTTCTTCTGAGATTCTTGTAACCGATAAGGTGTTGAAAGAGATTAAAGATTCTCTTATTTCGAGTGCTGCGCTGCAACCTTCCCCGTATGGCTTGCGCCTCTATTCCGATAAGTTTTACTGGACAGTAGCCGCATGTGTTGATGGTGCTTTTTACTTTAATGCCTACTTGTGGCCTTCTAAAAGATGGGACAGTATGGTCTTTGATGATCTGCTTCTATCCCTTGATGATACTGGCGTTAAGGTGGAGGAGCCTAAGCGGTTGTCACCATTGGATGTTTGGGGGAGTATGAGTGATGTAAACCCGTTTTTGTTGCAGCTTGGAGAGAATGGGCTAATTGGGTTTGAAGGAAGCTAAGACAATTTAAACTTTTGTTGCAGTGCAAAAAAATAGTTGACCGAATTCAATTTTATGATATCTTGTTTTAAATGCTGCGGTGCAAGATTTTAACAGCGCAGACGTTTATAAAATTCCAAGTTTTCGCTGAAGAGGTTGAAGATGACTAGTACTGACAAGAAAGCTCCGGCTCCTGCGACGAAGTCCACAACAACGCCGCCGCGTAAAGCGCCAGCCAAGAAAGCGCCTGTTGCTAAAAAGGCAGCAGCACCTGCACCTGCTGTGAAGGCTGAACCTGTTGTAGAAGCTGCACCGAAAGCAGCTCCTGTTGCGAAAACTGAAACGGTTAAAACGGCGCCTGAAAAGGCTGCAAGTACCGTAAAGGCAAGTCCGAAAGCAGAGGAAAAACCTGCTTTGGAAGCGAAACTTGAACTTCTCTCTACCCAAATTCAGGAAGGTTACAACGAAATGTTCGAATTTTCTAAAGAGCAAATGGAAAAATTCTTTAAAGTAGACGGTGTTGACACATTCAAAGCTGTTGAAGATGCGATGGCTTTTTCCAAAGGCAATGTTGATGCCTTTGTTAAATCTTCTTCGATCGCCGCAAAGGGCGTTCAGGATGTAGCTTCTTTATTTGCCGAAATGGCGCGCACTTCTATGGAAGAAAACATGGCTGCTTCTAAGAAAGTGTTCGAATGCAAAACACCGCAGGAAGTTGCAGAACTTCAAGCTGAGTTGTTGAAGTCTGGTTATGATAAAATGATGGCAAATGCGACACGCATTTCTGAAGCCTCCAGTAAAATTGCTGAAGAAGCTTCAAAGCCGTTGCAAGAGCGCGTTGAAGCTGGCGTTGAAAAACTCAACGTGACAACAGCTGCCTAAAACAATTTTGTTTTAGAAGCCTACTTTTAAAAAACACCCGGTTTTGATGATCGGGTGTTTTTTTATGCGCTATTTTCACCTTGGGGGTTTCATCACGGATAAAACGGACTAATATTAAAGGAACCGGATACGGACCGGAGCAATGGATTGTATAAACGATTGATGAACGAGAAAATGAGTAACGAAGATCATAGAGACAATGACGACGACGGTGATGTGGGGATTGCGGTAAAAACGCGATCAAAAACGAAACGCCCGTCTATGTATAAGGTGTTGTTGTTGAATGACGATTACACACCGATGGAATTTGTTGTCCATATTCTGGAACGTTTCTTTGGTAAAAATCAGGAAGAAGCAACTCAGATTATGCTGCATGTCCATACCAAAGGGGTGGGGCTATGTGGTGTGTTTACCTATGAAGTTGCAGAAACCAAAGCCGCACAGGTGATGGATCTGGCCCGACAACATCAACATCCATTGCAGTGTTCGATCGAAAAAGACTAATAACGTAACGGCAAGGAAGGGATATAAAAATGCTATCGAGAAATTTGGAACAAACCCTTCATCGCGCCTTGGCCCTCGCGACGGAACATCGACATGAAATGGCCACACTGGAACATTTGCTCTTGTCCTTGATTGAGGACCCGGATGCGGTTGCCGTGATGCGTGCGTGTGATGTATCAATTGATCAACTGCGCGAAGACTTGGTGGTTTTTCTGGACGAAGAACTCAATGATCTACGCCATGACACCCCAATCGAACCCTCCCCGACAAGTGGTTTTCAACGCGTTGTACAACGTGCGGCCATTCATGTTCAATCTTCAGGGCGCGAAGAAGTCACTGGCGCAAATGTTTTGGTCGCCCTGTTTTCTGAACGGGAATCACATGCTGTTTATTTCCTGCAAATTCAGGATATGAGCCGTCTTGATGCCGTCAATTATATCTCTCATGGGATTGCCAAAGTGCCGGGACTTTCTGAAGATCGCCCGGTTCATGGTGCGGATAGTGAGGGAGAACAGGACGAAGAAGGTGAAGAAGGCCGTGCCAAGGCGTTGGATACCTATTGCGTCAACCTGAATGAAAAGGCAAAAGAAGGAAAAATTGATCCTTTAATCGGTCGTCAGGCAGAACTGGACCGTACCATTCAGGTTTTATGTCGTCGCAGTAAAAATAATCCCCTTTATGTAGGTGATCCCGGTGTGGGCAAAACGGCAATTGCCGAAGGTCTGGCGCTACGCATTGTTGAAAAACAGGTGCCGGAAGTTTTGGATGAAGCGATTATTTATGCCCTTGATATGGGTGCACTTCTGGCAGGAACCCGTTATCGGGGGGATTTTGAAGAACGTTTAAAAGCCGTTGTCAAAGAACTGGAAGCTCGCCCGCATGCGGTGCTGTTCATTGATGAAATTCATACGGTCATTGGGGCTGGGGCCACCAGTGGCGGGGCGATGGATGCCTCCAATTTGTTAAAACCTTCTTTGGCGAGTGGGTCTTTGCGGTGTATCGGTTCGACAACCTATAAAGAATACCGAGGGCATTTTGAAAAAGACCGCGCCCTTGTCCGCCGTTTCCAGAAAATTGATGTCGCAGAACCTTCTATCGAAGATACCATCAAGATTTTACGCGGCTTGAAACCTTATTATGAAGAACATCATAAGGTCCGCTATACCAATGATGCGCTGAGTGCAGCGGTTGAACTCTCGGCCCGCTATATCGGGGATCGTAAGCTGCCCGATAAGGCGATTGACGTGATTGATGAGGTTGGCGCGTCGCGCATGTTGTTGCCGGAAAGCAAACGGCGTAAAACGGTAACGGTGAAAGATGTTGAAGATACGGTTGCAAAAATTGCCCGGATCCCACCAAAATCCGTTTCAACGGATGATAAAGAAACGCTGAAAAGTCTGGATAACGACCTCAAGCGCATGGTGTTTGGGCAGGATTTAGCGATCGATAAATTATCGACGGCGATTAAACTGTCACGGGCTGGGTTGCGTGAACCGGATAAACCGATCGGCAGCTATCTATTTTCCGGTCCCACAGGGGTCGGTAAAACCGAAGTTGCCCGCCAATTATCCCGTACATTAGGGGTGGAGCTTTTACGTTTTGACATGTCTGAATATATGGAACGTCACAGCGTATCCCGATTGATCGGTGCACCACCGGGCTATGTCGGATTTGATCAAGGTGGACTGTTAACCGATGGCGTAGACCAACATCCGCATTGTGTTGTCTTGTTGGATGAAATTGAAAAAGCACACCCCGACCTGTTCAATATTTTGTTGCAGGTGATGGATCATGGCAAGTTGACAGATAATAATGGCAAGACCATTGATTTCCGCAATGTCATTCTGATTATGACCACCAATGCCGGGGCAGCCGATTTGGCCAGAAATGCCATTGGCTTTGGTCGTGAAAGTCGCGAAGGCGAAGATCAGGAAGCGATTGAAAAACTGTTTACACCGGAGTTTCGTAACCGCTTGGATGCGATTGTTCCATTTGCCAATCTGTCTGAAGATGTGGTGGGTAAGGTCGTTGACAAGTTTATCATGGAACTGGAAGGCCAACTGGCTGATCGCGGCGTTGAATTCCAACTGACACCGGCAGCGCGTAAATGGTTGGGCAAAAAAGGCTATGATAAACATTACGGTGCCCGTCCGTTAAGCCGTGTTATTCAGGAACATATTAAGAAGCCGTTGGCCGAAGAATTGCTGTTTGGCAAACTGGTGACAGGCGGGTTGGTCAAGGTCAAGATCGACAATAACAAGGTTGTCTTTGAATTCCCGCAAGAGGAATTAGCCGCCAAACCAAAACGCAACACGGATAAAAAA
This sequence comes from Terasakiella sp., assembly GCA_965230775.1. Lineage (GTDB taxonomy): Bacteria > Pseudomonadota > Alphaproteobacteria > Rhodospirillales > Terasakiellaceae > Terasakiella. Next base: position 818,711 of record CBDDLQ010000006.1, on the reverse strand, counting down.
GCAAGCAAGGTGCCGGCAACGGTTAAATAAATGTTTGCTATCCAAACAATGTTGTGCCTAGATTAAGAGATCTGGTCATTCTTCCCCTGTCGGGAGGAATGACCTTATCTTGATTAGAAGAGGCACCTATGTTCGATAATTGTTTGGAAAATATTCTAGTTCTGGATCTCTCCCAATATATTCCCGGTCCTTTTGCGACAATGACGTTGCGTGATTTGGGTGCCGATGTCATTAAGGTGGAACCGCCTGTTGGCGATCCTATGCGTTTTGCCTTTATGGAAGGTGAAGACGGGATATCTCCTCTTTATAAACAATTGAATGCGGGTAAATCCGTTGTCAAAATTGATTTGAAATCGATTGAAGGCAAGGAAGCGTTCACGAAACTTGTGGAAAAAGTCGACGTTCTGTTAGAATCTTTTCGCCCCGGTGTGATGGGGCGCTTGGGGTTTGACCATGACACGTTGAAAAAAATGAACCCGAAATTGGTGCATTGTGCGCTATCAGGTTATGGACAGAATGGACCTTATGCGCAGGTTGCGGGCCATGATATGACTTATGTGGCCTTAACTGGGGCCTTGTCACAGACCGGGCATAAAGACTGTGGACCTGTACCGATTTTCCCCCCACTGGCTGATCATAGCGGGGCAATGCAGGCGGTAAGTTCTATTCTGGCAGCTTTGTTTAGACGCGAACGTACGGGGCAGGGGGCTTTTATTGATGTAAGCCTGTTTGAGGCGGCCCTGAGCTGGAATTATCTCAGCTTAACGCCAGCAGCGAAAGGCAAAGTTGATGCCTGTGGACAGGGGGAACTGACCGGAGGTGCTGCTGCATGGTACGGGGTTTATGAAACAAAAGATAATCGTCATTTTGCATTTGCACCGATTGAACCCAAGTTCTGGCAAAATTTCTGCAAAGCCGTCGGGCGGGAGGATTTGATTGTTCGTCAAAATGAACCCCAGCCTCAAGATGATCTGATTACGACTTTACGTGATTTATTTAAGACACGTACATTGGATGAATGGGCAGTCCTGTTGTTACCTGCTGATTGTTGTATGGAGCCGATCCATAGCCCAGATGCAGTTTTGTCACATCCACATGTTCAAGCGCGCCAAATTGCCTTTGGTGATGAAATCCGTTATCCAGCATGGGTTGATAATCAACCACCCAAAGCGCGTCCGGCCATGAAAGAAGTCACGATTGAAAGTCTGCTGAAATAGGGATTAGTGTCTTTCCATACAACTGAAGCAAGGTTGATCTACATTAAAAACGGCTTGTTTTGCCCAGAAACGAATGCGTTCAATGGCGTCTTCTTGTGATATTGCCTCTATCTTGGAGAAATAGAGATAAATGTCATCCAGCTGGTCGCGTGCCGAAAGAGAATGGCTATAAGACAGGCAACCGCATTTGTCTTGACAGGCCTTTTTGCCGATCAGATATGTTTCCATATGGTTTTGTAGGTTTTTGACTAAGCTCAGGATGTGACGCGGGGATTTGCCTCGTGATAATTCGTCGCAAATGGCGTTGACATATGCGGCGATGATTGGGTGGCTGTTATCAATGAACGGGTATCCTGTGCGCTGTGCTGTATTGCTGTGGAGTAACATTTTATCTTTTTATTCCTGCTTCCATATCTATTTGTACTATGGGGCAGGTTTAAAAAGATAACCTCACTCATTTGAGTGATCTTTTATTGAGAATCCGTTTTATAGGGTGACAGTTTCATCAGCTCTTGCATTTCCATGCGGTTGACTGCTTTGTCGTGTTTCAGAAAATCATTAACGGCATTACGAAATGAAGGATTTGCAATCCAGTGTGCGCTGTAGGTTTCAACTGGCAGATATCCGCGTTGAATTTTATGTTGCCCTTGGGCACCTGCCTCAACGCGTTTTAAGTTGTTGGCAATGGCATAGTCTATGGCTTGGTAATAGCAGGCTTCAAAATGTAAAAAACGATACTCTTCGAGACAGCCCCAATACCGTCCGAACAAGGTATCTTTGCCTTTTAAGTTTAGCGCACCGGCGACAATACGCTGGTCTTGCTGGGCAAGGACTAAGACGGTTTGATCACCAAGGCGCTGTCCCAAAAGAGAGAAAAAATCCCGATTGAGATAAGGGTGTCCCCATTTGCGCCCCGATGTGTCGAGGTAAAAATTGTAGAAAGCGTCCCAATGGTGTTCCTGAATCTCACTACCGCTGAGTGTAGTGAGTTTGATACCACTTTCGAAAACGGATTTTCGTTCCTTGCGGATTGATTTTCGTTTACGCGATGACAGTGCATTTAGAAAATCATCAAAACTCTCATAATGATGGTTGGTCCAATGATATTGATGCCCAATGCGGCCCGACATTCCCAAATCTTGCATCATCTCCCATTCGTCTTTCTGGGCAAAATTGATGTGAAGGGAGGAGACACCGATCTTCTCGGCATGGGCAAGCAAGTCAGTAAGAAGTTGTTTCTTATCTGCGGTGCTGCAATCGGGATGTGTTAACAGGCGTTGCCCGCTGACCGGTGTGAACGGAATGGCGCAAAGAAGTTTTGGATAATAACGTCCACCGGCACGTTCGTAAGCTTCGGCCCATGACCAGTCAAATACATATTCGCCATAGGAATGGCTTTTTAAATAAAGAGGGGTGCAGGCGTTAATGTGTCCGCTATCGTCTGTTAAAACAAGATGTTGTGGCAACCATCCATGATCCGGGTGGACGCAATGACTATCTTCCAATGCGGATAGAAATGCATGTGTGGCGAAGGGATTGTCTGCGCCTACACATGCATCCCACATTTGTGGATCGATTTGATTGATCTGTTCGAATTGCGCGATTTTAGGCAAATTCGAAGACACCATCAATTTCAACAGAAACGCCAAGGGGCAGGGCGGCAACACCCACGGCGGCACGGGCATGTTGCCCGACAGGTTCGCCGAAAACTTCGACCATCAGGTCTGAGGCACCGTTGACGATTTTTGGCTGATCGGTAAATTCAGGCATACTGGCGACAAAGCCACCCAATTTGACAACCCGTGTAATGCGGTCGAGGTCGCCGCCAACGGCTTCTTTTACCTGAGAGATTAAATGGAGACCGCATAAACGGGCAGCGGCCATACCGTCTTCTACGCCTAAATTTTCACCATAACGGCCAATATATTTTAACTCACCATCCAACATGGTGATCTGGCCGGAAACGAAAATAAGGTTGCCGGTTATGACGTAGGGTACATAGTTGGCAACTGCTTTATTGGCTTTGGGTAAGGTGATCCCTAACTCTTGCAGGCGTGCTTCGATTTTACCAGCCATTTTTAGTCCTTTTATTTGGAATATCAATAATTTGAATTTAGGTGAAGAGGGGGAAAGAACAAGTGAATTTTATAAAAATAAAGGGGAAAGTTGCCGAAATGGCACGCTTTCCCCTTTATTCAGTCTTCGCTTCGTCTTATTTGGTGGTGATTAGGAACAACCAGATGTTGAACCGCAAGTCACGCATTTCAGGCAGGTGCCGTTACGCACCAAGGTGAAGTTGCCACATTCGGGGCATGCATCGCCTTCATAGCCTTTCATACGGGCTTCGCGGATCTGTTCCAGTTTTTGGTCGGTTTCTTCAAAAATATCAGGTTCGCCGTCGATGGTTGCTGCAGCTGCCAGATCGGCTGTACCGCTTGCGGCAGAACCGCTGACGGAACCGCCACTGGGAGAACCTTCAGAACCTTCGCCCGGCTTACCCTTAAAAACCAGGAAGCGACCACGCATGTAACCTTGGGAGGCCACGCGTTCAATCATCTGGTTTGCCTTATCCTTATCTTCCTGTGGAAGTTCGGATTGGGCTTCACCCCCACCAACAGTATCGTGATGTAAATCGTCCGGTTTAATGTGGGCAAGATCGGAACGATCCATATAAGATACCGCAAGCTCGCGGAAGATATAGTCAAGAACGGAAGAAGCCATTTTGATGGTGTCGTTACCTTCGACCATACCGCTTGGTTCAAAGCGTGTGAATGTGAAGGCTTCCACAAATTCATCCAGCGGTACGCCATATTGCAGGCCCAAGGAAATCGCAATGGCGAAGTTGTTCATCAAAGAGCGGAAGGCGGCGCCTTCTTTGTGCATATCGATGAAAAGCTCACCCAATTGGCCGTCTTCATATTCCCCTGTACGCAGGTAAACTTTGTGACCACCGACGGAAGCTTTTTGTGTGTAGCCTTTACGACGGTTCGGCAGTTTGCGACGTTGGGCAACAACACGTTCAACGATGCGTTCAGCCACCAGTTCCGCCCGTTTTGCAGATGGTTGGTCTGCAACGGCTTCTGCGAATGTTTCATCCGCATCTTCATCTTCCAGAACCTGTGCCTGCAGCGGTTGTGACAGTTTGGAACCATCACGATAAAGCGCATTGGCTTTCAAACCCAGACGCCATGACAACAGATAGGCTTCTTTGCAATCCTTAACCGTGGCATTGTGGGCCATATTAATGGTTTTGGAAATGGCACCGGAAATAAAGGATTGGGAAGCTGCCATCATGCGAATGTGGCTTTCAACAGACAGGAAGCGTGTCCCTTTACGTCCACAAGGTGTCGCACAATCAAAGACAGGTAAATGTTCGTCTTTCAGGTGTGGGGCACCTTCTAATGTCATGGAACCACAAACATATGTATTGGCATTGTCGATTTCTGTTTTGTTGAAACCAAGCTCCTGCAGCATATCAAAGGCCGGGTCGTTTAGCTTCTCCGCGCTGATCCCCAGTTTGTCGACACAGAATTTTTCACCAAGCGACCATTTATTGAACGCGAATTTGATATCGAAGGCGTCAGCAAGTGCTTTTTCCAAAGCTTCCAAAGATTCGTCATCAAAACCTTTTTCACGCAATTGTTCGTGGGTCAGGAAGGTCGAACCTTTCAACGTGCCATGTCCAACAGCATAACGGATCATATCGTTGGCTTGTTGTTCCGTGTAGCCCAGTTTGATCAGAGCCTGCGGGACAATGCGGTTGATGATTTTGAAATACCCACCGCCAGCGAGTTTCTTGAACTTCACAAGGGCGAAGTCGGGCTCAATCCCTGTTGTGTCACAATCCATGACGAGACCGATTGTTCCTGTCGGTGCAATTACAGACACTTGAGCATTGCGGAAACCATGTTCGTTCCCAAGTTCCAAAGCACGATCCCAGGATTTGCGGGCGGCTTCCACAAGGCTGCTTTCAGGGCAGTTGGATGCATCCAGCGGAACCGGCAGAACAGCAAGGTTTTCGTAATCGTCTTTCAGGCCCTGTGCAGCACGGCGGTGATTGCGAATAACGCGCAACATATGATCTGCATTGTTGGTATATCCTGGGAAAGCCCCCAAGCTTTGTGCCATTTCTGCAGATGTTGCGTACGCTTCACCAGTCATCAAGGCGGTGATCGCCCCACACAAAGCGCGGCCTTCTGCACTGTCATAAGGCAGGCCAGAAGCCATCAACAGGCCGCCGATATTGGCAAAACCAAGTCCCAGTGTCCGGTAATCGTAAGATCGTTGTGCAATCTCTTTGGACGGGAATTGCGCCATCATAACCGCGATTTCCAATGTCACCGTCCAGATGCGAACGGCATGGGAGAAAGAGGCAACATCAAATGTGCCGTCTTCTTTGGTGAATTGCAGCAGGTTCAAGGACGCAAGATTACAGGCGGTATCGTCAAGGAACATATATTCCGAACACGGGTTGGACGCATTGATGCGACCATCGCTTGGGCAGGTGTGCCATTCGTTAATTGTACTGTCAAACTGGATACCCGGATCGGCACAAGCCCATGCGGCATAACCAATGTTTTCCCAAAGTTCTTTGGCTTTGACGCGTTTGGCGACGCTGCCGTCTTTGCGGTTGATCAGTTCCCATTCGCCGCCGTCCAATACCTTTTGCAGGAATTCATTGGATACACGGACCGTGTTGTTGGAGTTTTGGCCTGCAACGGTTGTGTAGGCTTCGGAATCCCAATCCGTATTGTAGGCCGGGAATTCAATATCGGTGTAGCCTTGTTTGGCAAATTCAATAACACGCTGAATATAATTTTCAGGGATCATGGATTTGCGCGCTGCAATGATGGCTTTTTTCAGAGGCTTGTTCTGCTTGGGATCAAACACATCTTCGCTGTCGCCTGCGTTACAGCAAGCTTCCATAATGGCACCCATATGTTTTTGGGCGAGCTTGGAACCAGCAACAAGGGCGGCGACTTTTTGTTCTTCTTTAACTTTCCAGGAGATAAATTCTTCAACATCGGGGTGATCGACATCAACAACAACCATTTTGGCTGCACGACGGGTGGTGCCACCGGATTTAATCGCTCCTGCGGCGCGGTCACCGATTTTCAAGAAGCTCATCAGGCCGGAAGATTTACCGCCACCGGACAGGGGTTCGCCTTCACCGCGTACGTTGGAGAAGTTGGAACCTGTCCCTGAACCATATTTAAAGAGACGGGCTTCACGCACCCAAAGGTCCATGATACCGCCTTCATTGACCAGATCATCCTGAATGGACTGGATGAAGCAGGCGTGAGGCTGGGGATGTTCATAAGAAGATTTGGAGCGCACCAGTTTACCGGTCTTGAAATCGACGTAATGGTGGCCTTGGGCAGGACCGTCAATGCCATAAGCCCAGTGCAGACCCGTGTTAAACCATTGCGGGGAGTTCGGCGCACCCATCTGTGCACACAACTGATAACGCATTTCGTCAAAATAGGCACGCGCGTCGGCTTCGCTATCAAAATAGCCGCCTTTCCAACCCCAATAGGTCCATGTGCCGGCCAAACGGTCAAAAACCTGTTTGGCGGAATGCTCACCGCCAAACTGGTCTTCGGCTGGGATAGATTTCATTGCATCTTGATCAGGAACACTTGCCCATAACCACTGAGGGACGTCCTTCTCTTTAACAGCTTTTAAAACGGCGGGAATGCCGGCTTTACGGAAATATTTCTGAGCCAGTACATCGCATGCAACCTGAGACCAGCTTTCGGGTACCTCCAGGTCACTGGCCTGAAAGACGACAGAACCGTCTGGGTTACGGATTTCGCTACTTGCTTTACGAAAGACAATACCGTCGTAAGGTGATTTATCTTCGTGCGTGAAATGACGTTGAATACGCATTGATGCCCCTGATGCCTCTTACTTTTAAAAGAATGGCTTAAAATCGTTAAACAAAATTTTGTGGTTATCCCGTCCCAGCAACGTTGTGCACACCTATATTGTGGGTGCCTTCTGACGTCACGGGCACAAGATGTAGAGCATTTTATGAAATGGATTTCAAGGTACTACCAAAGTATAGTTATTCACCGTTGCTAACTCGAAATAATCAGAACGTTAGCTACACTGCCGATTCCGCATCCCTTTTCCCTGTGGAAAAAAAATCAAAAAAAAAATCACAAAAAAACCTCTTGAACTGTTTCATTTTTAGGCAAAATCTCGCAACCCCTTGTGTTTGCTTGCTATCAAAGGCACTAGGTATGGTGTGAGGGGTGAAGGAGGTCGAAAAGCTAGGGAAACTCTAATGAGAATCGAATTTTGCTTGCTTGATTGATGGCAGATATGCCAGTTTTTTACTGCAAACGGATAAAAGAATCGCAATCCTTTGTGAAAATACACCTCAAAAGGTAGAATTGTTCCAGAATTCTTTTTGCGCTATATGTTGCACAAAGATGAAACAAATCTTGCGGCAATATTTAAGAAACGATCAGAAGTCAGGAAAGATCGGGAAACTTGTGCTATGATCCCCAGCGAGAATTTGGGGTGGGACCAATTAAATTGACTAAAGAACACAAAAAAACGGCGCTCGAACAAAAAATGAAGGCCCTTGACGATGAGACACCGCAAGAATTGAAAGCGGAAATTGGCAAACTCAGAAATGCGTTGCGCGAATCAGAAAATCGTCTGGGGAAAATGATCGGTAATCTGCCGGTGACCTTGTTTCGATTGGAAATGGACGCACGTGGCAAAATTTCCTTTCCTTATATTAGTTCTACGATCAGTTCTTTGGTGGGGACTGATGAAGACGCAATCATGCGGGATGCTGATAATTTTCTGAATTTGCTGGATCAAAGGTCGCGCGACAGGTTATTTCGTCGTTTGCGGCGTTCCGCACGCAGCAATACGCCTTTTGATGAAGAAGTACGTTTGTTGGACGACAAACTTGGTAAATTATGCATCCGTGTTTTTGCCAATGTAGCTGTCCATAATAAAGAGGGAACGATCTGGGACGGGGCAGCAATGGATATCACCGGACAGCACCTGCTGGATGAACGGCTACGATATCTCGCTTACCATGATGAGATGACCCAATTGCCCAACAGGATGGCTCTGGAAGAACATCTCAATATTTTGTTTGAGGATAAAGACGAGAATTTTGCCATTTTGGCTTTGGCGATTGATCGGTTGGATCTGGTCAATGATACATTGGGGCAGGAAACGGCAAATCGTTTGGTGACAACTGTGGCAAGTCAATTGGCCGAGTTTTTGCCCAAAGGAACCTTTTTAGCCCATCCACGGGCAGAAAGCTTCTCGATTGTCTTGCGTCATATTGATAGTGATATGAGTGTTGCCGAGATTGCCGAACGTATTTTGGAACGCATGAAAATTCCGTTTGATATTGGTACGCGTCGCCTTGATGTCAGTGTCAGTATGGGGATCAGCCTTGCCCATCGTGATGGTGAAAATGCCGAAAGCCTGATGATGAATGCGGATACGGCCTTACGTCGTGCTCATTTGACCTCGCCGGGCGGCTATCGTTTTTATGTCGAGGAAATGAATACGCGGGCTTTGCGGGTTCTGGCTTATGAAAACCGGTTGCGCAAAGCGATTCTGCGCAAAGAGTTTATCCCTTTTTTCCAACCGCTTATTGATGTGAAAACAGGTGAAATTGCAGCGATGGAAGCCTTGGTCCGTTGGCGCCACCCGCGTTTGGGATTGGTTTGGCCGGGTGAATTTATTCCCGTTGCCGAAGAGGCTGGGTTAATCGGTGATATTTGTCATCAGGTTCTTTATGAAACCTGTATGACCGCAAAACGATGGATGGAGGCCGGTTACGGGGCTATTCCAATGGCGGTAAATATATCGTGGCGACAATTTGCACAGCCTGAACGTCTTTTGCAGTTGATGAGTGATGTTTTGAAAGAAACCGGGACTCCACCGGAATTGATTGAGCTTGAATTGACGGAAAGTTCGGTAATGGAAGAACCCGATTCTGCCATTCGCACGCTGAATGATCTGCGTGAATTTGGTGTCATGGCATCTATTGATGACTTTGGGACCGGATATTCTTCCTTGTCCTATTTGAAACGTCTACCTATTTCCAAATTAAAAATTGACCGCGCCTTTATTAATGAAGTGACTCATAACGAACGTGATGCGGCAATTGTGGATGCGATTATCAGGTTGGCGCAAGCCTTGGGGTTGAAGACGGTGGCGGAAGGGATTGAAACCCAAGAACAGTTTGAATTTTTGAAAGAAAAAGGCTGTGATTTGGGGCAGGGTTTTTTGTTTAGCCGTCCGGTTCCTGCGCAGGATATGGAAAAAATACTGCAAGAGGGTGGATTTTCTGATTTCAGAGACTTGCAGTAAATCGCTTAATCGACTAAACATGGCCTAGGAATTTTATGTGCGTAGATCGCGCGATTGACAATGCTACCCTGCTCGGGGCTTCGGAGTTGAATTGATATGACAATCGGAACACGTGTTTACACTTGGCTTAACGGCACGTTGGTTGGTACCGACGAATTCGGTAACAAATACTATCGCAACAAAAAGAAGCTTCAGGGCCGCGAACGTCGCTGGGTTGTGTACCGTGGGGTAACAGAAGCCTCTAAAGTACCGGCTGAATGGCATGCGTGGTTGCACCACACTGTTGCTGAACCGCTGACAGAAGAAGCAACGCAAGCCAAGCAGTGGCAAAAAGAACACCTGCCTAACCTGACGGGAACGACAAATGCTTATTTCCCGCAAGGGGATGCACGTCATGGCGGGCAGCGCGCCCGCGCCACAGGCGATTACGAAGCGTGGCAACCCGAATAAGTCATTGAATTTATGACGGTAGACCTCTAAGATTTGCGGGCGCTTTTGAGCGCCCGTTTTCGTGCCGGACTGGGACGAAAGGGTTTGGGAGAGATTGACGTGAAATATTCTGAGCGCAGAGAAAAAACCGTTGGCGGCCTGACTTTTCTAGGTTTGGTTCTGGCTATTCTCGTATCTTATGGGAAACCGGATGAGGTTGGCAATGATCAGATATATAAAGTATCAGCGACGTTCAGCCGGATTGATGGCCTGATGGAGGAGTCGGACGTACGCATGGGCGGCGTTCGTATCGGTCAGGTTATCAGTGCTGATCTTAATGCAAATTATCGTGCTGTTGTGACGATGGCGGTAGATAAAAATGTACGCTTGCCGCTTGATACCTCGGCTGCCATTCATACGGACGGTTTATTTGGCAACAAGTTTATCGAACTGGAACCCGGTGGGGATGAAAATTACATCGGTGACGGTGGCCGGATAGATATGGCGCAAAGCTCTGTTGTTGTTGAAGAACTTTTGGAATTGATCATCGCCGAAGGTAAGTCCAAACGTGTACAAAAAGAAGAATAAAAGGAAGGTAACGAAGAGATGATGGGTAAAAATATCGTTGAAACGGTGATGGGCGGCGTGGTGTTGCTGGTTGCTGCGGGCTTTCTTTATATTGCGCTGAACGAAGCACAGGTCAAATCGGTTGAAGGCTATACAGTCAAGGCTGCTTTTCTGAAAATTGGGGGGTTGCAAAAGGGTAGCGATGTGCGCATGAACGGCATCAAGGTCGGTTCTGTACTGGACAGTACTTTGGATAATGAGACTTACGACGCGGTTCTTTCCATGACCATTCGCCCTGATTTGAAATTACCTGCTGATACAGTAGCCTCGATTGTGAGTGGTGGCTTAATTGGTGGGAAATATGTTCGTCTGGAACCGGGGGCTGATCGTGAAAATTTTGTTGAAGCGGGGGGCTCTATCGAGAACACCAAAGATTTTAAATCACTGGAAGATCAAGTGGGTGAAATTATATTCCTCGCAACCGGCGGGGAGGGACAACAGTGATTTTGTCACGTACCTTGTGGGGCGTTTTGGCGCTGTCTGCTTCCTTGACGATCAGTCAGACGGCATATGCAGAACCTTATGATACGGCAATTTTACAAGGGCTTGATAAGGTAACAGCACGGGTGTCTCGTCTGGAGGCCCCAGTCGGACAATTTATTAAATTTGGAAATTTGGAAATCGTTGTACGTAAGTGTGATAAACGCCCACCGACAGAAACACCGGAAAGTGCTGCCTTTTTAGATATTTCAGAAGTTAAACCGGGGGAGGCTGCTTCCCCTGTGTTTCGCGGATGGATGTTTGCATCCAGTCCGGCACTAAACCCGATGGAACATCCGGTTTATGATGTATGGGTTCTGGATTGTAAGAACATAGATTCTAATTCTTCAGATAATTCTGTTTCTGTCGGGTCTGAATAAAAGGCCGTAATTGTCTGCATGGCTTCATCCAGCATCAAATGATAGCTTTGACGTGGCACTTCAATCGCGCCCATTGAGGCAAGATGATCTGTGATAAATTGACTATCCAAAAGCTGATAGTCTGATAATCGCAGGCGCGCGACAAGATGGGCCAAGGCAACTTTTGAGGCGTTGGAACGGCGCGAAAACATACTTTCGCCAAAAAAAGCCGCACCAAGGCTGACACCATAAAGCCCGCCAACCAACTCCCCATCTTGCCAGCATTCGATACTGTGCGCGCAATTCATACGGAAAAGTTCGTTGTAAAGGCGAAAGATATCTTCATTCATCCATGTGTCAGGGCGATCTTCGGTGCTTTCAGCACATTTTTCCATAACTTTTTCAAAGGCTGTATCGCATGTGACCTTAAATTTTCCCTGACGTAATATTTTGCGTAAAGAGCGTGAAATTTTTAATCCGTCCAATGGGAAAACACCGCGCATTTCAGGATCAACCCAAAATAAATCCCGGGACTCTCGTGTTTCTGCCATTGGAAACACACCAGCAGCGTAGGCTCTTAGTAATGTCTCGGCGGTAATGACATATCGTTCGCTTCTGTCCATAGCAACTCCTTATCTCATTGATTTACATATAAGGAGACGGAATTTAAATACAAGAAAGCCGTCAACTTGAATCTTATTCAAGTGACGGCTTTTTGTTTTTTAATCAGTCAGGCCGACGAATTTTTCCAGCCATTTGATATCATAATCCCCATTAATGAAATCTGCATTTTCCAGAAGTTTTTGATGGAGGGGAATAGAGGTTTTAATCCCGCCAATGACATATTCGCCAAGGGCACGACGCAAACGCATCAGGCATTCGTTCCGATTGTTGCCATGTACGATCAGTTTGGCAATCATACTGTCATAATGCGGTGGAACGCTGTAGCCGGAATAAAGGGCAGAATCAACACGGACACTCAGGCCGCCAGGGGCGTGATAGTCGGTGATTTTACCGGGGCATGGCATGAAGTTTTCAGGGTCTTCCGCATTAATACGGCATTCGATGGAATGCCCCTGAAATTTGATATCATCCTGTGTGTAACCCAATGGTGCGCCAGAGGCGACACGGATTTGTTCACGAGCAAGATCGAGACCGGAAATCATTTCTGAAATCGGATGTTCCACCTGCAAACGCGTGTTCATCTCAATAAAGAAGAACTCACCGTTTTCGTAAAGGAATTCGACCGTTCCAACACCACGGTATTTCATTTTACGCATCGCATCGGCTACGGTTTCACCGATTTCCTTGCGTTGTGCATCATTCAGAGCCGGGGATGGAGCTTCTTCCAGAACTTTCTGGTTACGACGCTGCAATGAACAATCGCGTTCCCCGACATGAACGGCATTGCCGTGCGTGTCACATAGAACCTGAATTTCAATGTGGCGTGGTTTGGTCAGGAATTTTTCAATGTAAACATCTGCGTTCCCAAATGCCGCAAGGGCTTCGGTACGTGCTGTTTTCCAATTGACTTCCATCTCGTCAGCATTACGAACCAGTTGCATACCACGACCACCCCCGCCAGCAGTGGCTTTGACGATTACGGGATAACCAAATTCTTCACCAATTGCCAAAGCATCCGCAACTGTATCAACGGACCCTTTGGAACCGGGAACAACAGGCATGCCTGTTTCTTCAGCAATGCGTTTGGCCGTGATTTTATCGCCCATCATACGGATGTGTTCCGGGGTTGGGCCGATAAAGGTAAAGCCGTGTTCTTCAACCATTTCAGCGAAGTTGGCATTTTCCGACAGGAAGCCGTAGCCGGGGTGGATGGCATCGGCACCGGTAATCGTTGCGGCAGATAAAATAGCCTGAATATTCAGATAGCTATCTTTGCTGGGCGCAGGACCGATACAGACAGCCTCGTCAGCCAGACGCACATGCATGGCATCGGCGTCAGCCGTGGAATGAATGGCAACTGTGGAAATACCCATTTCTTTACAGGCGCGGTGGATGCGCAGGGCAATTTCGCCACGGTTGGCAATCAGGACTTTTTCAAACATGGGCAAGCCCTATTATTCGATAATGAAAAGCGGATCGCCGAATTCGACGGGTGAACCGGAACTAACCAGCACGCGTGTAACTTTACCGGCTTTCGGTGCGTGGATAGGGTTGAAGACTTTCATAGCTTCAACCAGACAGAGGGTTTGTCCCTCGGTCACCGTGTCACCGACAGAGGCAAACTGTGGTGAATCGGGGTCCGGTGAAAGGTAGGCAACGCCAACCATCGGGGATGTGACCGCACCAGGGTGATTGGCCGGGTCGCCTGCATCTGCTTCCGGTGCAGCGCCGCCCGCAGAGGCCGCAACACCGACAGAGGCCACAGGGGCTGCAGCAGCTGTTACGGTGATATTTTTAGCAACGCGAATGTGCCAGTCGTCCTGACCGTATTCGATTTCAGTAAGACCGGTATCGTTTAGCAATTCAGCCAGTTCGCGAACCAGTTCGCTATTGAATTTATCCTTAGCCATTATAATTGATTCTCTTCATCAGCGACTTGAAAGGAGACGTGAAATCGCCTGTAACGCCAATACATAACCCTGTGGTCCCAACCCGCAGATAACGCCTGTGGCCATCTTGGAAACATAGGATGTATGACGAAAGGCTTCACGTTTGTGAATGTTGGATAGGTGTACTTCGACGACAGGCTTGTTCACCGCTTGCAGCGCATCAAGAATGGCGACAGAGGTATGGGAATAAGCTGCCGGGTTAATAACAATTGCGTCAAAAGACTCTTTTGCTTCTTGAATCCAGTCGACAAGATTGCCTTCGTGATTGGATTGGCGGAAGTCGATGGCCAGACCAAGGTCGGATGCGCAATTTTTGCACATATCTTCAACATCCTTAAGGGTTTCGTGTCCGTACACTTCCGGTTCACGCGTGCCCAGCATGTTCAGGTTCGGTCCGTTCAGTATGAGAATTCTTTTCGACATTTTTTGCTATTAATGTTGCGAAGTAGTCCTAGCGTTATAGCATGCCTTACACAGCATGCAATCTTTCTTTAATCGCCCTCTTGCACATCGACACACCCTCGTCCATACTCGGGCCGTTTTTAAAGCCTGAGAGTAACCATGATTGTCATTGTAAACGGTGAAGAAAGAAAGCTGGAAACGGCGCAATCCGTAGAAAAACTTCTGTTGGATATTGGACTTGACCCTAAAAAAGTTGCGGTTGAACGCAACCGCGAAATTGTGCCTAAATCACAATTCGACACTGTTCTGCTGGAAGACGGCGACAAGTTGGAAATCGTACATTTTATTGGCGGAGGATGTTAAGACGTGAGCGACACATTTGAAATTGCCGGACAAAGTTTTTCATCCCGATTGTTGGTCGGGACCGGTAAATATAAGGATTTCGAAGAAACCAAGGTGGCGATTGAAGCCAGCGGTGCCGAAATTGTAACCGTTGCGGTACGTCGTGTGAATGTCAGTGATCCAAGTCAACCGATGCTGGTTGATTATGTCGATCCCAAAAAATACACTTATTTACCCAATACGGCGGGCTGTTTTACCTGTGATGATGCGGTACGTACCTTGCGTTTGGCCCGCGAAGCTGGTGGTTGGGATTTGGTTAAACTGGAAGTTTTGGGCGATCAACAAACGCTTTATCCCAATATGCCGGAAACCTTGAAAGCTGCTGAAATGCTGATCAAGGAAGGTTTTAAGGTGATGGTCTATTGTTCAGATGATCCCATTGCTGCCAAAATGTTGGAAGATATGGGATGCGTTGCGATTATGCCGTTGGGCTCTTTAATCGGTTCTGGTCTTGGGATTCTCAATCCGGTCAATATTCAGATTATTAAACAAAATGCCAAAGTTCCGGTCTTGGTTGATGCGGGCGTGGGGACAGCATCAGATGCCGCTTATGCGATGGAACTGGGGTGCGACGGTGTTTTGATGAATACGGCAATTGCAGGTGCAAAAGATCCAATTGCAATGGCAAAAGCCATGAAATTGGCCGTAGAATCGGGTCGTTTGGCGTTTAAGGCCGGACGTATGCCCAAAAAGCAATATGCCGATCCGAGTTCCCCGACATCGGGGCTGATCGACGCGAAATAGTCTTTAATATATAAGTAGGCAACGAATGACGACGCTTGGGCTGCTGGTCTGCGGAACGTTTTCCGATAAAATCATGCAGAAATACGATGGGCTTTATGAAGATTTTTTCATTCAGGGGCTGTTGGCACAAAAAGCGTCGTTATCTTTTCAAACCTATCGCGTGTTTGAAAATGATTTCCCAGATAGCGTTGACGCGTGCGATGCATGGTTGATAACGGGGTCGGTCAGTGGCGTTTATGAAGATTTGCCGTGGATCACCCGTTTATTAGATTTTGCGCACAAGATTTATGAAAACAATATTCCCTTAGTCGGAATTTGTTTTGGTCACCAGTTGATTGCGCAGGCCTTGGGCGGCAAGGTCATCAAATCACCTAAAGGCTGGGGGCTTGGCTTTCAACGATACGAACTGCAAGAAAATATCATCGGTATTGAGGGGGATTGCCTTGACCTGTATGCCATTCATCAGGATCAGGTTGTTGAGATTCCGCCTGTTGCGACAGTTTTTGCCCGTTCTGAACATTGTCCGGTTGCAGCGTTGCGCTACGAAGGACGCGCCCTTTCGTTTCAGGCACACCCTGAATTTAGCCGGGAATTTGAAACAGACCTTATTGAAAGTCTGCTGGGGGAGAAACTGGATGTTGTCGCCGGGCAGGCGGCGATTGTTTCCATGCAATCCACGAATGTTCACAACGCACAGGTTATGCAGGCAATTGGTGATTTTATCACAGGTGAAAACTTGTGTGAATGTGACTGATTTTTCATAATTCTCTTCACGAATGGTTAGGGCTTTTTGCCTATTCTGGTAGCAGAAAGAAATGGGATCCGTTTCCAAACCATCAAATAAAGAGGCATACATGATTGATAAAAAAAGCTTTTTAAAAGCAGGGGTGTTGGCTGCATCTCTTTGGGTCGGTGCAACATTACCGGCGCAGGCAGAGGTGGATTATCAATCATGGCTGAATGATTTCAGAAATACAGCGGCGCGTGCCGGAATTTCTAAAAATACTCTAGATAATACCTTGAACGGTTTGGTGCCTAATAAGCGGGTGTTGGAACTGGATCGTCGTCAGCCTGAATTTTCTTTGACTTTTTGGAAATACCTGAATGGGCGGATTTCTGAAAAGCGTATTCAGCGGGGGCGGGACCTTTTAAAGAAACATGCGGCTTTGTTTAAAAAAGTGCATGACAAATACGGTGTACAGCCGCGTTTTCTGGTTGCGTTTTGGGGATTGGAAACCAACTTTGGTGATTATACAGGCGTTTTTCCCTTAATTCAGTCTCTGACGACATTGGCCCATGATGAACGCCGTTCTGAATTTTTTACCAAACAGTTGATGTCGGCTCTCCAGATTATGGACCGTGGTGATATTCCTTTTGATGTAAAGGCCTCTTGGGCAGGGGCGATGGGATTTTGCCAGTTTATGCCGACAACCTATCAGGCTTATGCCGTTGATGGGGATGGGGACGGCAAGCGCGATATGTGGAAAAGCCTGCCGGATGTTTTTTATTCGGCTGCTAACTTTTTGTCACAATCGGGGTGGCAAGCTGGCGAAACATGGGGACGGGAAGTCAAATTGCCAGATGGATTTAATCTGGATTTAACCGGCTTGGGGACAAAAAAGAATTTGGCAGAATGGGCCAAATTAGGGGTTGCGAAAATTGATGGCGGTGCGTTGCCCATTGCAGATATGCAGGCCTCTTTGATTTTGCCGGGAGGATATCGTGGACCTGCATTTTTGGTTTATGAAAATTTCCGCACTATTTTGGATTGGAACAGATCAAACTTTTATGCGGTTGCTGTTGGTCATTTGGCGGATCGGTTAGTCTGGGGCGGCCCGTTACAAACGCCGCAAATTGAGGAAACACCACTTAGTCGTGCGCAAATGTTGCAGATACAAGCACGCCTGAATGATCTGGGACACGATGTCGGCAAACCTGACGGGATTGCAGGTTCGCGCACGCGTAAGGCCATTAAGGCGTTTCAAAAATCCAAAGCCATCCCGGCAGATGGATATCCCAGTATTGAACTTTTAGACCTTTTGAAATAAGGCGGGGTTGATGGGATGGCAATTGGGCAGTATGGTAGGCACACCAAGGCAAGCAAGGTTTATAAAATGAAGACATTCTTTGGCCCCAGAAAGATTGCATTGGCCCTGATGGCCGGTGTTCTGCTGAGTGGGTGTGCGGAAACGCAGTTTCTTTCCAGTTCTGTCAAACATGCAGGTGGTTCATCCGGGGTAACTGGTAAGTATAAAATCGGTAACCCTTATCAAATCCAAAGCGTTTGGTATTATCCGGCGGAAGATTTTGATTATGTGGAAACGGGCATTGCCTCTTGGTATGGGCCGAAGTTTCATGGAAAGCCGACGGCCAATGGCGAAGTTTTTGATATGAATCAGGTCAGTGCGGCACACCGCACGCTGCCGTTGCCGTCTTTGGTCCGTGTGACCAACCTTGAAAACGGGCGTTCGCTGGTGGTTCGGGTAAATGACCGTGGACCTTTTGCGCATGGGCGTATTTTAGATATGTCGCGGCGCGGAGCTCAGTTATTGGGGTTCGAAAAACAGGGAACGGCACGGGTCAAAGTTGAAATTCTAAAAGACCAAAGCCTCGCTTTGAAAAATTCGCTGGTTAATCAGGTTGCAGGCAATCAGGCACCGATTAAGTCCGGTGCCATTCAAAAACCGATGGTCAGTGCGCAAAGTCTGGATGCCCCCAATGGGGCAGACGTGGCGCCGACCCCCAAACCGGTTCAAACCGCGATGGCAACACCTCAACCTGCGCAATCGGCTTTAAATGAGCCTGTTGTTCAGCAAACAGATACAGCCGTTCGGACATATCCGGTTTCACCAACACGTATGTATATACAGGCTGGCGCGTTTTCGCGATTTGACAATGCCAACCGGGTTAAGGCGCAATTGATGGATGTCGGTGATGTTCAGATTTCGCAAGTTCTGGTGAATGGCCGCGATTTTTATCGTGTTCGGGTTGGTCCATTTCAAAATGTAGATCAAGCCGATCAATTGTTAAATGACGTTATCAATGCAGGCTTTCCGTCTGCGAAAATTATTGTAGAAAAAGGAAAAGGCTAAAATGAGGTTGCGCACTACCTTTCTGTCAACGGCACTTGCCGCTTCACTCTTTGCAACATCATCTTTTGCGATTGATACAATCGCACGCGAAGCCTTTATGGTTGATGTCAAAACCGGTCATGTTTTGCTTGAAAAAGACGCCGATGTTAGTATGCCGCCGGCTTCCATGAGCAAACTGATGACGCTTTACCTCGTCTTTGAACGTTTGAAAGATGGGCGTTTGTCGTTGGATGATGAGTTTAGCGTGTCTGAAAATGCATGGCGTAAAGGGGGAGCTGCATCGGGCAGTTCCACGATGTTCTTGGAACCGCGTCAGAAAGTACGTGTGGAAGACCTGATTAAAGGGATTATTATTCAATCGGGCAATGATGCTTGTATTGTAGTTGCCGAAGCGATTTCCGGTTCTGAAAAGAATTTTGCTGTTGAAATGACGGAAAAAGCCCGGGAACTAGATATGCTGAATTCATCTTTTGCCAATGCGACAGGCTGGCCGGACCCGGGCCAACGTATGACAGCACGTGATTTATCTATTCTGGCGCGTGCATTGATAAGCGAATTTCCCGAATATTATAAATTTTTTGCCGAAAAGAATTTCAAATATAACGGTATCCGTCAAAGCAACCGTAACCCGTTACTTTATAAAACAATGGGTGCTGACGGTTTGAAAACCGGACATACTTCAGAAGCCGGATATGGCTTGACGTCTTCTGCTCTTCGCGATGATCGCCGTCTTGTTCTGGTTGTTAACGGCTTGAACAGCGTACGTGCCCGGTCCAGTGAGTCTGAACGCTTGATCGAATGGGGGTTCCGTGAATTCAATAATTATGCGTTGTTTAAAAAAGGCGAAGAAGTAACACAAGCCGAACTCTGGTTATCGGAAAAACAAACGGTTGGGTTGGTCATTGATCAGGATGTGGAAGTAACTTTGCCGCGCAAAAGCCGACGCGAGATGAAAGTCACAGTTAAATATGACGGCCCCATTCCGGCACCGATTAAAAAAGGTCAGCAACTGGCAAAGGTCGTGATTAGCGCGCCGGACACAAAAAGTGTTGAAATCCCGCTTTATGCCGCAGAAGACGCGGGCCGCCTCGGTTTTGTGGGTCGTTTGGGTGCTGCACTTAAATCCATCATCTGGGGCGTAACCGGCTGATGACCAAAGGGCGTTTCATCACCTTGGAAGGGGGCGAAGGGGCAGGCAAAAGTACACAGGTCCGCCTGCTGAAAGAAGCCCTTGTGCAGGCTGGTCTTGAAGTCGTTTTGACTCGCGAGCCCGGTGGCAGTCCAGGTGCAGAAGAAATTCGTAATTTGCTGGTGACGGGTGATGCGGGACGTTGGGATGGCATGAGTGAAGCTTTGCTTAATTTTGCCGCGCGACGGGATCATTTGTGCAAAACCGTCTGGCCTGCAATTGAACGTGGGGTCTGGGTGATTTCCGATCGTTTTGCAGACTCGACCATTGCCTATCAGGGATACGCACATGGTTTGCCTTTAAAATCGCTTTATGATCTTTGGGATATTGCGATTGATGGGTACCGTCCTGATCTGACGTTTATATTGGATCTGCCTGTCAAAACAGGATTGCAACGTGCCCTTGGACGTGGTGATGCAGAAGATCGTTATGAAAAAATGGCTTTGGATTTTCATGAAAAATTGAAAGTTGGTTTTCTGGAAATTGCCAAGGCAGAACAAAACCGTTGTTGCGTTGTCGATGCAACACAATCCATTGATGAAATTCAGTCTGATATCCGTTGTGATGTTCAAACGCGCCTTGGAGTGAACTTGCGATGAGTGAGCCGGAAAAGCTCACCCCGCGCAGTACCCCGGATTTGTTGGGTCATACCGAAGCGGAACAGATGTTACTGGAAAGTTATAATTCCGGTCGTATGCATCATGCATGGTTGATGACCGGGCCACGCGGAATTGGCAAAGCAACACTGGCTTATCGTTTTGCGCGCTTTTTGTTGAAATATGGTCGCCCGGGCGGCGATGACCAAGGGGCAGGTCTGTTTGGTGAGGAATTGCCGACGACGGAACCTGAAAACCTGTATGTCGACCCGCAAGATCCGGTTTTTCGCCGAATTGCAGTGGGGGCACATGGCGATGTTATGACGATTGAGCGGGAATTTGATGAAAAGAAAAACCGTTTCAAGGGCGTGATTGGCGTGGATCGAGTGCGCGGTGTAGGTTCTTTTTTGGGAAAAACATCAGCAGAAGGCGGCTGGCGTGTCGTCATTATTGATGCTGCTGATGAAATGAACCGAAATTCAGCCAATGCCGTTTTGAAAGTTCTTGAAGAACCGCCGGAACAGGCTGTGTTGTTGTTATTAGCCCATAATCCGGGGCGTTTGTTACCGACCATTCGTTCACGTTGTCGCACGTTACACCTTAATCCCTTAAGTGATGATATTTTGATTGAATTATTGGGCAAGCATGCCCCCGATTCGTCACGGGAAGATGCACAAGGCTTGGCAAAATTGGCAGAAGGCAGCTTTGGACGAGCTCTTTCTTTATATGAAGAAGGTGGTTTGGAACTGCATCCAGAGCTGTTGAAACTGCTCTCAAGCTTGCCGCAATTGGACGTGGAAGCCTTGCATAAGCTGGGGGACAAGATGGCACGTGCCGGGGCTGATGATGCCTTTCGCACGATGGGAGACTTGTTGTGCTGGTGGTTAGGACGCTTGATCTCGCAAGGGGCACGCGGTAAGACCTCAGGGCTGGGCCTGAGTGACAGTGAAGATGCTTTGATGATCCGAGTTCTGCAAAATACGGATTTGACCCACTTGATGGATGTGTGGGAGAAAATCTCCACCAACTTCGATCAGGCACAAAGCGGTAATCTGGATCGCAAGCAAGCCCTGCTGACATCTTTTCTTGCCCTTGAAGGGGTGATGAAACGATAAACGCCTATTCAAACGTTTGACTTTATAATCAGGAGAACCCCATGTCGGGATCTAAACCGTTTTACATCACAACGCCGATTTATTATGTGAATGATAAACCGCATATTGGTCACGCCTATACGTCGTTGGCCTGCGATGTGATGGCCCGTTTCAAACGTTTGGACGGTTTTGATGTAAAGTTTCTGACCGGTACGGATGAGCATGGTCAAAAGGTTGAAAAATCAGCCAATGCAAAAGGGGTGGATCCAAAGTCCTTTACCGATGGTGTTTCGCAGAATTTTCGCGATTTGGCGGCCTTTATGGGCTACAGCAACGACGATTTTATTCGCACGACAGAAGAACGCCACAAGAAAGCTTGTCAGGCCCTGTGGACCCGCCTTCAGGAACGTGGGGATATTTATCTTGGCGGTTACGAAGGGTGGTATGCGGTGCGCGATGAGGCATTTTATACCGAAGATGAATTAGAAAAGAAACCGGATGGCACCCGTGTTGCCAAGGCATCCGGCGCGGAAGTGGAATGGGTGGAAGAACCGAGTTATTTCTTCAAACTATCAGCCTATGAAGACAAGCTTCTGAAGTTCTATGACGAAAACCCGGATTTCATTCTGCCGAAATCGCGTCGTAACGAAGTGATTAGTTTTGTAAAAGGTGGCTTGCAAGACCTTTCCGTTTCCAGAACGACTTTTAAATGGGGCGTTCCGGTCCCCGGTGATGATGATCATATCATGTATGTCTGGATGGATGCGCTGACCAATTATATGACGGCGGTTGGTTATCCCGATGAAGAAGCAGAACAGTATAAAAAATATTGGCCGGCAGATGTGCATATGGTGGGTAAAGATATCTTGCGCTTCCACGCAGTTTATTGGCCTGCATTCCTGATGGCGGCAGATTTGCCCTTGCCAAAACGTGTGTTTGCACATGGTTGGTGGACCAATGAAGGTCAGAAAATTTCCAAATCCCTTGGCAATGTGATTGACCCGATCGATCTGGTTAATAAATACGGTTTGGATCAGGTGCGTTATTTCATGCTGCGTGAAGTCCCGTTTGGCAATGATGGGGATTTTGCCCATTCTGCGATGGTCACGCGCATGAACAGCGAATTGGCCAACGATCTGGGCAACTTGTCCCAGCGTGTTTTGTCCATGATTGTCAAAAATTGTGACGAGGCTATTCCCGCACCGGGAGCTTATAGCGAAGATGATCAGGTAATGATTGATCAAGCCTATAATCTGGTGTCTGGTGTGCGCGAAAAAATTGATGTGCAAGCCTTTAACGATGCGATTGAAACCATTTGGCTGGCGATCCGTGCGGCAAATGCTTATGTGGATAAGCAAGCGCCGTGGAAATTGAAAAAAGAAGACCCGGACCGTATGGCGACGGTTTTATATGTCTTGGCGGAAACGATCCGCAACGTCGCCTTGGTTCTGCAACCCTTTATGCCGACCAGCATGGATAAAATGTTAGGCTTGCTGGAAATTGCCTCTGAAAACCGCAATTTTGAATCTTGTGGTGAAGCAGGGGCTTTAACGGCCGGAACCAAGCTTGAAAAACCCGAAGGTGTTTTCCCGCGCTTCATTGACCATGAAGAATTGGAAAAGACCTATGAGGGCAAGGATGGTGCGTTCTTGATCAAACGGGCGCTTCGTCAGAATCCGAAAAATAAAGAAACTGTTTTTGAAATTGAATTTCAAGATGGCAAGCTGGATGAGCTGAATTCCGCTGATCTGGAAAAAGCGAAAGAGAAGGGGGCTTTGACGCAAGTCTGAGTCTGAAACCAAAAAGATGTTAGTCGATAGCCATTGTCATTTGGATTTCCCTGAATTTCAGGAAGATTTCGAAGCGGTTTTAGCGCGCGCTGAAGAGGCTGGTATCAAAACCATGATGACGATCTGCACTCATGTGACGAAATTTGATCAAGTCCATGCCATCGCCAAGGCGCATGACAACATCTTTTGCACGGTCGGTATTCATCCTCATAATGCAGATAGCGAACCGGAAGTGACGGTCGATCAGTTGGTTGAATGGGCAAGTGGCCCCAAGGTTGTGGGGTTCGGGGAAACTGGACTGGATTATTTTTATGAACATAGTCCGCGTGAGATCCAGCAAAGACAGTTTCGCACGCATATTGAGGCTGCGCGAAAGTTGGATCTGCCAGTCATCGTTCATACCCGCGATGCTGAAGAAGACACGCTTGCCATTATTGAAGAAGAATATAACAAAGCACCGTTTCGTGGTTTAATCCATTGCTTTTCGGCATCGGATGAATTTGCCCAACGTGTTGTCTCGATGGGGTTTTATATCTCTATTTCCGGCATCGTGACGTTTAAGAAGGCAGAAGAACTACGAGAGGCAATCAAGAACGTTCCTGTGGACCGCCTGTTGGTGGAAACGGATGCGCCGTATCTTGCCCCAATCCCCAAACGGGGAAAGCGAAACGAGCCAGCTTATACGGCCTTTACAGCGGCTAAGGTGGCTGAGATCAAAGGGCTAAGCGAAGAAGAGTTCGCCAAACAGAGCACGGACAATTACTTCACACTCTTTTCCAAAGCGAAACGAGGCTGATATGCGTGTAACGATCCTTGGATGTGGCCCTTCAGGCGGTGTTCCCGGGATCGGGCCTTATTGGGGCAAGTGTGATCCTGATAATCCCAAAAACAGACGCCTCAGACCTTCCATTTTTGTGGAAAATGAAACTCTATCTCTACTAGTAGATACCTCTCCTGATCTACGCCAGCAGCTTTTAAATAAGGATTACACGCGTATTGACGGGGTTCTTTATACCCACGGTCATGCGGATCATTTACATGGCATTGATGACCTGCGCAGCGTAAACCGCACGCAGAACGAAGTGCTGGATATTTATCTTAATCAGGAAACGCTGGATCATATTCAACAACGATTTGGGTATGTTCTGGAACCATTGGCACCGGGGGCGGATGTTTTTTATAAACCGGTCCTGAAACCGCATGTGGTGGAAAGTGGTGTTGCGTTTGAGATCAACGGGCAATCGATTATGCCGATCGTACAGGATCATGGATATTGCGAGACGATCGGCTATCGGATCGGGGAGTTTGCTTATTCGACGGATGTGGTGAATATGCCACCGGAAAGTTTTGATTTACTGCGTGGGATTAAGGTTTGGGTGATCGGGACACTGGTTGATGCGCCGCATCCGACCCATGCGGATGTCGAAAAGGCGGTGCGTTGGGTTAAAGATATTGCGCCTGAGAAGGCGTTCTTGACGCATTTAGGCAGTGGATTGGACTATAACGCGCTGTCAGAGACATTGCCTAAACATATCCAGCCTTGTTTTGATGGGTTGGTTATCGACGTCTAGATTCAAGGAACTGAATCCGAAATCATTAGAATTAACAAACTGATTCTATTTAACGCCCCTGTGAAAATAGGGGCGTTTTTGGTTGTGTTTTGTATCTGCGACAGACTCATGAAATTGAATCAATTTCCCTAAGCTTTATTCAGTGCATTTGTTTCATAAGGGGCAAGTTTCACTTTCTGACCAGTTTGTTTTATCAACTCGATTTGAGGGCAAAACAGCGCAGAAGTAGAAACCTTAAAGCATGTTTTGCGAGTAAAAGAACTAAAAACATCATAAAATTATCCGCAGTTTAATTGATGGTAATAATGCCGCTAATACCATCTAATTATTTGAAAAATAATATATATTAAAATAATACATAATATATATTATGCGACAAAAGATAGGTTAATTCGTTCAAGCGGTTTTATAAGCTCCCCTTTATATCATCTTGATAATTCACTTTAACTTTTGATCTCACCTCTTAGTTGTGGTGCAAACAAGATCAATTAAAAACCTGTTTTCTGATTAACAACCTGTTAATCGGTGCGGACCTATCTGGCTTTTTTCACATGTAACCAGAGGTAAGAATGAAAACTCACTATCATTTTTCTAGGTTGAATATGGAAGATATGCTCTTTGAGCTATCCGCCGATCAACTCAAAGCCGTTTCCTCAATTTTCAGAGACTTCGCAGACCGCGCCCTTTCTCGTGCCTTCACACTGGATGAACGCCGTAAGATGCAAAATAGAACCCGCCAAAAAATTGAGGAATACCGCCATGTGCCCGAAAAAATTATCCGTGCTCTTGAAAACGGGGCCGAACTTGATAGCGCCTGCGCACAAATCGACGCAGAAGAAAAAGCCCCTGAAGGTTTCGCCCTTGCCCACTGGAACGATTTTATTCGGTCCAGCAATCGTGCTTTTACAGCCCGAAGATATCAGCTCATATACCGTTATGCAGAAGTTGGTTATTCAAATGAAGAAATCGGTCATAAATTAGGACTGCATCCTAATTCTGTCTCTCGCATTCTGCGTAAACAAATACAAAAACGGGCCAAAGCATATAAAGCCCTGACCCGTTAAAAAAATGACCGAGAAACTACGCTTAACGACGTTTACGGCGCGTCGTTGTTTTACGGCGCGTTGTTCGTTTTTTTGTCGTTTTACGTCGTGTAGTGGTTTTACGACGACGTTTAGGCGCAGCCCGAAGCAATCCCAATACCATTAGTTCCGCCCCTTTTCTTTAAAGATCATGGAGCCAAAACCAGCCAGCGCCGCCACAGCCGCCCCGGCATAGTCGCCCGTCATAACCCCTTGCCCAACCTGAGACACAACGGTTGTTGCTTCTGCCAATTGCCCCGCCGTGTCAACTTGACCTGGCATAGATTGCGCAACCTGAGTTGCGACACCAAACAGGCCAGTAATACCCAACCATGTCGATTTTTCGCCCAAACGGGCCAGTAACCAATTCATTGCAAAACCCCTTTTTGCATAAGATTTAAAGTCGCTTCCAGAACCGCCATTCGCTCTTTAATGTCGATAATGACCGGAAGAATTGTTGCCCCGCCATAGGTCAACATGCAGGCCATTGTGACAGACGCTAAATGTCCGCCTGCTTGAATGATTTTTAAAATATCCATTAGGCCCTCCCCCCTTGTTGCACAAACAACCAGTAAGTGAAGCCCAACGCCGCCAAAAGCTTAACCAGTGCGCCTTTATTTTCGTTCATTACCTTCGCCCCTTCCAAAGCCAAAGCGCCAATCCTGCCAAGGCCCCAACGACCCAAATAGTTTTCCCGGTAAGACGTTCCGGCATTGTTTCCGGTTCATCATCATTCGACCAAGACACATGACCAATCCAGCCAACAACGAATGCAGCCACATATGGAATTAAAGCCGCCACCATTACCCCGCCCAAAACTTGTGCGAACCGATTTGCGCGGTCAGGTCCATATTCTTATTCCAATACGGATTTACACCGTCCGTGTGGTAATGGTTGGCCCCGTTGGTTGGGTCCAGTAGATAACCGTCAACCGCAGCCGTTGCGATTTCTTTCGCTGTCACAAACGCCGCATCATCATCGGTGACAACCATCGCCTTGCGCCCGTTTGGATCACCTTCATTCCACATAGAGAATTGCCAAGGTTGTTTGCAAACAGCCTCAAACGTATTAGGCCAACGGCTTGACTTGACACGGTTTGCAATAACAGCGGCAACCGCCACCATACCGGAACGCCCTTCCCCGCGTGCTTCACCCCAAAGAGTACGCGCAAGAATGTCGATTTCACGATTACGTGTGTACATCTTCCACCCCACCAGACTAATCAATATCAGGATCAATAACCGGAACCGCTTGCCGTACATAGGGAGACACCGCCTGATTTGTTGTGACTGGCTCGGCTTCATCAAGGTAACGAACCACCGACCCGCAAAGAACGCCTTTGTCATTCCGCAATGGTACTTGAATTTTTCTTTTCATTTTTGTCCTCACATTTCAAAAAAGATTGAGACCTTCACATCACCAGCCCCAACTGCGCAGGCATAAACGTCACCCGCTAAATCCCGCAAAACCAAAGAACCCCCCTGCTTTAGAAGAAAACCCGCCGTGGCGCTGATAGACGCCGCACCTAACCGAATATCCCCATCCTCAGCCGTGATATGGACCGCCATGCGTTGACTGCTAATAATGATTTTTTGTGTGACGTTGACGACTTTGTTACTATGAGCAACAACCTCCCCCATAGACCGCGAAGTCTGCACCGTTGCGTTCAAAATATTAACGTCAAACGCCTCAGGAAAATTATCGACATTTACAGTCCAAAAATCTGGAAAGTTATCAACGTTTACAGCGCCTTGTACCGTCCAAACTGGCAACCAGTTGTCAATACTGACTGACCCCTCGACCGTTTGCGCACCATCTGGGCGTCTATCTGTAATCGGACTGTTCGAATATTTTAATTTGCCAGTTACAGGTTGGCCCGTTTCGTTAATTAGGCGCACACGCGAAAACGAGCGACCATGATCAATGGGAATATGCGTCTGAAACGCCCCATATCCGACACCCTCAATTTCAATTTTTAGGTCTCCTGACTGCTCAATACTCGCAATATACCGACCTTGAATGAAGATAAATTCATCCGAATTTGCCTTAATGTTAATTGGATGCTCTGTGCTCATTTGCGCCCCAACATAATTGCAATGACCCCAATCGCTACCGTAGAGAGAAGCGAAAATTTGATAAGACTTGAGGATATCTCTTTTAAATCATCCTCAGATTTTTCTTTGACGATATCCGTCGTTCGTTCGACAAGATCACCAGCGAAAGTAAACAGACGCTCCCCCGCCGTATTAACAAAATCCCGCGCACCTTCAATCGCGCCGTGGTCTGTCAAGACCACGTTTGAAAGCTCCGCATCCGGTCCGATCACAAGCGCCGCATCGTCACCGACCACTAATCGGTTATCAACTTGCGTTGTTGTTGTGTTCGAACTGGATGAACTGGAAGATTTGCCGCCCATTAGACGACCGTCCGAACTACGTATTCAGCAAGGCGGAAGCCCAAGCTTTCAAACAAAGATTTATAAGCCCGTTTTTCCACATGCGCACGCATGGACATACAGCCATTTTCGACGCACAATTTCCGTAAGGCTGGCATAACAGCGGCAAGTGCCTTTCGGTCACTTGACAATGCTGCACCCGCCTTAACGACAAGCTCTTTGTTTCCGCCAAATTCTTCGACGTGCAAGACAAGATAGCCAAGGAGATTATCCCCTTGCCACCCGGCGACTAATTGGGCCGTTCCCGCCGCAATTTCAGACCGCAATTCAGCAATGGTATAAGTAGGATCAGAACCTGTTGCGCCCTGCAACAGCCATTCTGCCTGTTCATTCCATCCTGTTTGAATTAACCGCGCTTTTTCCATAAGAAAAATCCCAAAATTACAGCGGCAACGACCCACCACAGGCCCCCACCCTGATTAACAACGAACGGCGAAAACATCGTTCCCGAAGATGTACCGCCCCATGATTTAGCTCCCGAAAGAGCATCCCCGCCTTTAATATCAATAGGCGGAACAGAACTCGGGGAATCTGCCATCTTTTACTTACCTTTCAGCAAGAAAATAGCCAGCCCAACAACAACGACCCACGGCAACCATGAAGGCACCCCAGCCGTGGTTTGAGGCTGTGACCAATCCGTTGCAGGCATAGGCGGACCGTATACCTCACCTTCATTGTGGCCTAGGGCAGCTTTTTTATAGTCAAGGAACTTATCAGTAACACCGCTGATAAAGTCGCCAACTTTTGACCAATCCATTTTAACGCCCCTTTTGTCAGATAGTCGTCAGACCCTCGTGACGAACCTCTGTGATAATGGAAAAACCGTTTTGCGGGCTTGTGATGTCCAGCTCAAGTTCAAGCGTGGCAACGTCCAAACTCACCAAATCTGATGCGCGACCACACATCACATCGGTCATGTACCAGTCAGATTGCTGATATCGGCTATTTGCGTGCATTGTTCGCGCGTAGATATTCATCTCATAATCCGCACGGTCCTGCGCATTTTCGAACAAAGCCTCGCCGCCAAAACGCAACTCGTAATTTTCGAAAAATCGCGGGACGTTAAAATGAAATGCCCCTAACGCACGACCTTTGCCGCGAATAGGCAAATCTGAAATCACGTGCTTCCCGACCGACAAATTTGTCCCGTACGTATGTTGCGCAATACGGAAATGCTTCCCCAAAGGCGCAGTATCCGGCTCACACATTGCCGTGACCATGATGTCAAGGCTTGATGTAAAGCCTTTGACTTCAAGCTCAACTGTTAAATTGTCGATGTCACCAGTATTTAGACCGTATGCCCGTTCTGCAACGATATCGCGCATTTCAGGACGGAAAAAATTGACCGTGATATAGCGTGAATGTGTGCGATACCCATAATAGGCACGTGCCTTAAGATAATAGGCAGCATCAACATCAACCAGCGTGACACCATCCGCCTTAACGCGAATACGCCCCAAACGCTCAGCTAATTCAGCATCGGTATAAAACGCACCATTCGGCGTCTCAAAATCCCAATCAAAAATGCGAAAAAACAGCGCATCATAGCGCATTTGTTTGGTTGGTAACTTCCAAGTAATTGTACGGTTTGGCGCAATTGAAGAGACCGGATGGATTTTTCGATTTAAAGAAGGCATTCCTTTTCTCCCCTTTATTGATCCAAGATATCCGCTGCATCTGAGAGCAGCCAAACATCGTTTTCTTTACCCCACTTAATCAGGTTAAGACCCCCGACCAAGCCCACCACCACAACAGCGATTGCAATGAAAATGTTTTTGAATGAAGGCATTACACACCCCACCCGTTTTTCAGCATCCAGCGGTCAATCACCTTTCCGGCTACATAGCCGAGTGCCCCCGCGAATACCGTCATAAAAAAAGTTTTATTCACTTTTCAAACCCCAAATGAAAAAGCCCAATTGCACGTGTGTACAAGTGGGCTTAATCATTGGGTAAAAGTGGTTCCGCTGTCTCAAAGCGATACGTTACGTTACGTAGGGGGAACTAGCTCAATATCGCCGCCTTCCCATTTCAAACTAGAGAACTCAGGGGCGTTATCCAGCCGTTCTTTCGCGTTTGCCCCAACGTATTGGGCCACAGCCGCATAATCCCCATCAAGAGACAGGCGGAAGCAAGAAACAGCGTCCAAATTGCCACGGAAACGGGTTGAGACTTCCGCAGGGCGTTGGGTAATACCAACAACATTAATGCCACGCTTGCGCCCTTTTGAACAAATACGGGCGAACCCCTGAAAACGAGGATGCACCGTTAATGGAAACGAGGTGTTCAATTCATCAACAATCAGGGTTGTTTTTCCGTCATGCTCACCACGCTTATATGGTTCCTGCAGGCGTTCAATCAAAAGCGATACGTCGTGCAATTCTTCCATTTCATTCATCGCCTTCGGTACGTAAGCTATACGAAACGAACCATCCCAACAATCGCGCAAGACTTCCAGCAATTCGGCTTTCGTATCAATACGTAACATATTGGGTTCGTCCTCAAAATCTTCCTCAGGATCAAAGACAACAACCCGTTTCAATGCTGGCAAGATCACTTTTTTGACATACCAAGACTTGCCCCCGCCTGATTTTCCGTAAACAGCCGCACGCATTCCGCTACGATTTTCCATTTTCCATCCCCTGAGTTTCTTCAAATTGAACATTTTGCGTTTTACGTTTCGCTTGCACTTCCTCGTAGACGTTCCAAGCCAACGGGCCAAACGCGAAGGACAGGACCATAACGTCCTCAAAAGCATCGTCGCTAATGAACTCCATAGCCGGAGCCAGTGCGCTATTTGCCAAACGGCGATAAACAATGGCGCATGCATCCCGCATGTCTTCATCATCCTGCGATATTTCCAAGCTTGAAAGCCCTTTGGACCGCCCCACGCGATTAAGCACCCGGCAAAAATGCTTATGAAACTTTTCCTCAGGATAGAGAGAACGCAGCTTTTCAATCCGTTGCGCCGTTTTTTCGTCCCCTTCATTTGCAAGGTCCATTACCTCCGGCACATCATCAAAAACAAAGCTTTCCCCCTCAACGCGAACGCCATTGAGCGGGTTATTTTCGTCAACCTCACAAGAGGCCAAGGAAACCGGATCGCTTGACGGTTTCGGTTTCATTCCGAATGGCCACATTTGCGCTTTCCTCTTTTGGGGTTTCAGGCACAGTGACAGGCGCGGAGACTTCGGTTTTCACCTTTGCCACGCCCTCTTTTTCCGGCTTCGATACGTTACGTAACGAAATCGGCAAATCTTGTGCAATATCAATAGAAGGATCAAATCGTTCCTCATGCTGGCACCCGCGCCGATCTGCATAATAGAAACGATCATTTTTATTCGTCCGCAACGGCACCCAATCACCGCAACGGCACTTAACCAAATAACCCGTATCTTGGGCCATGATCACACCTCAAATGAGGCACACTAAGAATTAACTAAACTTCCCCTGCAAACTGGCACCACGCCAGCCTGTTATTCGATCTTTTGTATTTATCTCTAAATTTGTCGTTTTCCTCCCTCATAAAATCAGAAATTAGCTTAGAAACACGCTCAGGAAGCAATGCAAGGCATTCGCCTAGGGATACCCCCTCAGAAGCCGCCAGCGTCACCGCAAGCCCCTTAATTTGGCTTCCTAGCATGTCGTTGTATTGCTCTTTCGCAACCCGAAGAACGCGAACCGGGTTTGCCAAGGCAGAACCGAACCTGAAAACACCTTCAATTTTTGCCTTTGCCGTTTCCCAAATATGCGAAGGAATTGAACGGGTTACGTTCTGTTCGTCAACTTCCTCAACCATGCGAATATCATTCAGGCATTTGTCTACCATGCGTTGCATGTGTTCTTCTAAATCGTCAAATGTTCTGACATTTTGGTCATAAAGATACTTTTTTCCAAATCGCGTTTCAATCCGCCACATTTGGGAACATTCTTCTTTTTCAATGCCCCAAATCTCAAACCAATAATCTTTTTTTTTATAAATCGCCTCTTTGCGTTTATCGTAAATTTGCACTTGACGACCCGGCAAACGCCCAACAGTTACAGACGACTTTTTGCGACCACCAACAACATGAAAACCCTCAGTTTCCGTATCTTCATCATAATGAGTGCAAACAGTTGAATGTGAATGACAAACAAACTTTTCGGGGTCCGGCTGTTCAAAATCTTCGCACTGGAAATCACACGCAATATCAACTCGGTTTATGCTTTCTTCCAACGTGATCGCGCCCAATTCTTTTAACGTGTCAAAAAGCCGTTGTTTAATCTCAAAATAATCAACCGTTGCAAGCTGAATGGCGCGAACCTCAACAAAAATATTCCATTGTTGCGGATCATCCGAACATTTAAATTTCCACGTTTCCTTATCATCACCCGTATTCAACATGTAACGATAACCTTGCTTGCCAATGCCAAACGGCGACACAAGCCCCTTAACCTGCCCAAACGTGAACAATTCAGGCTCTCCGGTTTCCTTCGCAAGCTCGCGCACCCGTTCTAATTCACGGAGAGCCTTTTTAGACAAGCGCCCCATGAATGCGACATACAAGCTATCAAGTCCTACCCTAAAAATCTTCATAACTACCCTACGTAAATTATTGATTTATTGATGTAATCCTAGAGGGGGGTGCTACTCACACCCCCCCGTATGGCCCTCTATGTACGAAAAAACGTGTCCGCAACCATCAACAGCGCCCCGGCAAACATGCCAATCAAAAGGGCAAGTGAACGATGTATATTGGTAATGTCTGGCAACAAGAAAGTTGCCCACATTGCTATTAAAAACGCGCCAAAAAACATCTGATCACTACTCCATTGGGTCGATATGAAACGAAATCGTATTTTCCGATTTATCCCATTCCCAACGCCCCGTATGATTTTCAGCAACCAATGCGCCGATAACGCGCAAGAGTTGATAATCCGTTTCAATACAAGGCAAATTGGCGTTGTTCAGGACGATTTTCGGCAGTTTCACCGAGTTTGTTTCTTTTGTCGTTTGGCAGCAGGCCATTGGGCATTCTCCCTTCTCTCAGGTTCGAAATGTCGAAATCGTCGGGAAAATCAAAATCCACCATTGAAAATTCACTTACCCAACAATCGCGCATTTTTGCGTTGTTTTTCAGTTCGTTAATCGTTGCTTTTGCATTGATATATTCATACATCAATCCATCACCGACACAGGCGAATATTACCGCACCGTCTACGATTGAACTGCTATCGTTCGATAAATCACGCGCTGCATAATAGAAATCCAACGCCCATTCTATCGGGCCACGGATTGACCATCTGCGCATGCAATCGTATTCCCAACCCCATGAAACCATCCACGTTTTGACATGCTCAACGCTTCCCTTACCCGTTGCACGACTGGCAAAAGAAAACCCCGCACACTCACCGCAATGAGTGTACAGGGCCGGAGTGTATGACCGTAGGGAGGTCATGGGATAACACCTTAAAACAGGTTTTGAGACTGATTTCCGCCGCCTTCGGCTGGCAAACGGAATTCCGCCTCAACAGTATTGTCATCAATCATACAAGCCGTAGACCCGCCAAAATAGGCGTACAACTTCATAAATGCGCGACCTCTTGGGAATGTGCCATGACGCATATCAAGACCAATATTATAGTTACCATGTTTATCTTCATTGTAATACGCATGTCCAAGCTTGACCTTTACACCACGCGCAGAACGTGGGCTAAATTCAATCTGAAAATCAGAAATACGCTTTTCGCCGTTTCCAGCAGCTTCCATATCTGCCTTGATTTTTTCACGCTCTTGAGGCGATGTAGGAATAAGCCAGATTTTTCCTTGCATATTCTGAAAATTACCAAGAATTGGTGCGTCAATATCACCTTGCCATGCATCTAACTCAACATCGCCTGATTTTACCTTGTATTTTTTTACAATACCGTAATCCATAGGATTTATCCTTTCGTGATAGCTCACCCCCTTCGGGGGTTCACCCGCGCAGTTTTTGCGGGTTTTGGTAGGGGAAAATTTTTCTCTTTTCGGTTGACTTCTCGCAGTTTTTTGATGGGGAGGCGGTCAGTAACAGGATTTTTTTCTGACCTTTGGATACGAGGCGCTTGGATAAGCCCCGCCTGTTTGTGACCACCTCCGCACCGATGGAATGAAGCAACGCGCCCCCTTCCAAAACCCCCGCCGTGAGAACTGCGAAAACTCAGGCAGGTGAAAACTCGTTGACTACGCCGCAAGCAGCCCTAATACTTCCCGTTTTGCAATTTTAGGATGATAATCGAATGGATGATCTAAAGATTTATGCCGTTGTTGTGAGGCCAGACGGCGGACGTACAGGTCTAACATTTGGAGACGTTGAATTTCCGTCACAGAAACTAATCCACTTGAAGTACGAAGAAATGTGCGCAGATTTAGGCGTTGATCCAATCCAAAACGGATCGCACCCGCAAGGGCAAGCGCCCGACGGATATCTTTTAAGCAAGGGGATACCTGTTGCATGATTTAACCTTTCCTAGCTCCTTAACCCATTGAATTTCCTAGGGAAGCGGGGCGGGCCTTAGTGTGCCAAGGGTTAAATGACAACCCGCCCCGGTCTAGGAAACTCGAATAACAAACCCATAATTACAACGGCTCTGTAAATTCGATGTTGAAACTACATGTTAAAAAATCTTCTTGTCAACAACTAATTTACAGAGTTACTGTAATGACGGGTTTAACAACATTCTAGGAAACATGTTTATGAAAGTACGTTCTGTTATCGACTATATTGAAATTGCAAAGAAAATGACCGGGGCAGAAAACGACAGCCGCCTTGCCCTTGAACATAAAATGCAACCTTCAAAAATTTCCAATTGGCGTAGAGGCGACAACTTGCCAAACCCTGAAATGGCGCGAGAATTAGCCCGGTGGGGACGACAAGACGAAAAGCAAATTATGATTGAGCGTGAAATCTGGGAAGCTGAAAAACGAGGCGACAAAGAAGGCGTTGCTTATTGGGTCGAAATCCTGCGCACCGTCACCCGCAATCTTGCAAATTCTCTTTTAGTTGCAGCAACTTGCATTGCGCCTTTTATGTTTAGTCCTGTAGTTTACGGGGACTTTAAATAAAACGTGAACGAATTAACCCTTAGTCGCCATATGTATATATTATGCGACAAAAGATGTATTGTAAAAAATGAAGTTTGATGAATTGTGCGGATGGCTCCCCTGCGGATAATTTACTTTAACTTTGCGCTCGTTTGTTGGTTGTGGTGCGAATAGAATCAATTTTCTGCGCTTAGTTCTGTTTTGTTTGTGGTTTGACGCCGTGCTTGATCTGCTTGCTTTTTGTTATTTTCGACTTTCTTGCGATGGTGTTCTCAGGCATGGTGCCTGTTCAAATTTCTTCAGTCTTTTTGTGTCGGGAGCTTAAAAGTGACAAAGTTTGAATCCTCTTCTTTTGAGAACGAGATGTCTCGCCTGTTGACGATCATGGCAAAATTGCGTGATCCAAAAGACGGGTGCCCTTGGGATATTGAGCAATCCTTTGAGACGATCGCGCCACACACAATTGAAGAAGCTTATGAGGTTGCGGATGCGATTGAGCATAAGGATTGGCCTCACCTGCAAGAAGAGCTTGGTGATTTGCTGTTGCAGGTGGTGTTTCATGCGCAAATGGCAAAAGATGAAAACCTATTTAATTTCAATGATGTTGCAAAATCCATTGCGGACAAAATGGTGTCACGTCATCCACATGTTTTTGGAGATGAAATCATTGAAACGGCGGATGCGCAAACTGTTGCATGGGAGCAGCAGAAAGAACGTGAACGTAAAGAAAAAGCGATGCAGGCCGGACAGGATGTTCCGTCTGCATTGGATGGTGTTGCGGGTGGTTTACCCGCCCTCACCCGTTCTTTAAAATTGCAAAAACGTGCCGTTCGGGTTGGTTTTGATTGGCCCAATGTGGATGGTGTGCTGGACAAAATCCGGGAAGAATTGCAAGAGGTCGAAGAAGAGGTTCATCACGTCCAACCGTCCAAAGATCGGATCAAGGATGAGATCGGTGACTTGCTGTTTACAGTCGTCAACTTGGCACGTTGGGCAGATGTGGATCCGGATAGTGCGTTGCGGTCCTGTAATGTAAAATTTGAACGTCGCTTTAAGGCGATGGAAACAGGTGTTCGCGCAGGCGGAAAAGAGATGGTAGATGCGACACTGGAGGAAATGGAACACCATTGGCAAGCGGCTAAAAATCTTGAAAAATGAGTTTAGCTTTAACTTTTATATACTTGATAAATAATAAAAAAATCATATTCCTAAAGTGAAAAATCCCTCAGGTGAAGCTGAGGGGTTTTTGCATGCTATGGGGGGATTTAATCACGTAGTAATTTGATGAGTGCAGAAGTATCCCAGCGTCCACCGCCCATGCGTTGGACCTCTTTGTAATACTGGTCAATCAGTCCGGTGACCGGTAAAGCGGAGCCATTTTTGCGGGCTTCATCAAGGGCAAAGCCAAGGTCTTTTCTGACCCAATCAACAGCAAAACCGAAGTCAAATTTATCTTCAACCATCGTGTAGCCACGGTTAGACAATTGCCATGATCCGGCCGCTCCTTTGGAAATCACATCGATAACCTTTTTGGGGTCCAGTCCGGCTTTCTCTGCAAAGGCCAAGCCTTCGGAAATGGATTGGACGGCACCAACAAAAGTGATCTGGTTCACCATTTTGGTCAATTGCCCTGCCCCGACATCGCCCATAAGCGTGACGGCTTGGGCGTAACATTCTTGAACAGGCTTGGTGTGTTCGAAAATTTCCGAAGTGCCGCCAACCATAATGGTCAGGGTGCCGTTTTCCGCCCCAGCTTGACCACCGGAAACGGGGGCGTCCATGAAGGATAGTCCACGCTTTTCAGCTTCAACAGATATTTCGCGAGCGACTTCGGCGGAGGTTGTCGTGTGATCCACAAAGACTGTGCCTTTGTTCATAGCGTCAAAAGCACCGTTTTCGCCCGTGCAGACGCTTCTAAGGTCATCATCGTTGCCGACACAAGCAAAAACAATTTGAGCCCCCTCAGCGGCCTTTGCAGGTGTTTCTGCAAAGGAGCCACCGTATTCGGCAACCCATTTTTGTGCTTTGGCGGTTGTACGGTTGTAGACACAGACGTCATGCCCGCCTTTGTGCAGGTGGCCTGCCATTGGATAGCCCATAACACCAAGGCCAAGGAATGCAACCTTCATCTTTTTCTCCCTTTTAAATTCTTAAATGATTGGGGAGCAGTATAAGTTTGTGTAATGGGGAAATCAAAGAATAGATTGTTATAGAGACAATGTAATCAATCATCAAACCCGTTGATAACATCCATAAAGATGCTGCTATAACGTTCTAGCTTTGTTTGACCAACGCCGGAAAGGGCCAAAAAGCTATCTGCATCACTCGGGCGCGTCTTGGCCATTTCGATCAAGGTTGCATCAGCAAAAATCACATAGGGCGGCACGTTTTGTTCTTCGGCGAGATCTTTGCGTTTGGCGCGTAAGGCTTCAAACAGGGATTTATCGTCTTCGCGTTCCAAGACAATGGTTTGGCGCGCCTCTCGTTTGGCTTTGGCGGAACGACGGGCATCAGGGTCTTTACGCATGAGAACATTGCGTTCCCCGCGCAAAACATCACGCACATCAGGGCCAAGTTTTAAAGCCCCGTACCCTTCAATATCCATACGCACCAGCCCCAAGGCAACAAGTTGACGAATGATGGATCGCCAGGTGTCGCGTTTAAGTTCTTTCCCGATCCCATAGGTGCTGAGCTGGTTGTGGCGAAAACGCATGATTTTGTCGTTTTCTTCACCCAGCAAGACATCAATGATGTGCCCTGCCCCAAATGTTTCCCCGGTTCGATAAATGCAGGACAAAATTTTCTGCGCGGGAACCGTTCCGTCGAATGTGTCCACCGGGTTAAGGCAGGTGTCGCAATTGCCGCAAGGCTCGTTTAAGGTTTCCCCAAAATATTCCAGCAGCACCTGACGCCGGCAGCGGTGAGTTTCGCAGTAGGCCAGCAAGGCATCCAGTTTTTGACGTTCAATATGTTTTTGGCGTTCCGGCAGGTCAGAGCTTTCTGTAAACTGGCGCAGCTTGGTGACATCTTGCAGGCCATAAGCCATCCATGTTTGTGACGGCAAACCGTCCCGTCCGGCCCGGCCAGTTTCCTGATAATAGGCTTCAAGGCTTTTGGGCGGGTCCATATGGGCAACAAATCGGACGTTGGGTTTGTCAATTCCCATACCGAACGCGACGGTGGCAACCATAATGATCCCTTCTTCGCGTACG
The DNA here is from genome assembly GCA_965230775.1 of Terasakiella sp. Lineage (GTDB taxonomy): Bacteria > Pseudomonadota > Alphaproteobacteria > Rhodospirillales > Terasakiellaceae > Terasakiella. Next base: position 779,980 of record CBDDLQ010000006.1, on the reverse strand, counting down.
AATTTATCTTGATTGAGACTGCGGATGTTTTTGTCCATACCAGCGTGATAAGACAAAGCGTCATAGCCTTTGTCCCGTAGCCAGTTCGCCATTTCTTCAACTTTTTTACGGCTCATGCAGTAAATGATACCACTGTCGTTTTCATCATATTCTTGCAGGAATTTCAAAAGCTGAGTCTTCGCATTATTTTTCGGTACGATGTTGTAACGAATATTAGGGCGATCAAATCCTGTGATGAAAACTTCACCTTGTCCCAGATTAAGTCGTTCAATGATATCCAGACGGGTCGGCCCGTCTGCAGTTGCCGTCAGCGCGATGCGCGGGACATGAGGGAAATGGTCGTGCAGATTGACCAGTTGACGGTATTCCGGGCGGAAATCATGCCCCCATTGGGAAACACAATGGGCTTCATCAATCGCAAATAAGGAAATATCGCAATGATTTAGCAACGTAAAAAAACGATCAGTCAGCAAACGTTCCGGGGCGACATAAACAAGGTCCAGTTCCCCTGCCCGCATGGCGCGTTCAATTTCATAAGCTTCATCCGGGGCAATGGTGGAATTGAGTGTCGCGGCCTTAATTCCGACTTGGCACAGGGCGGTGACTTGGTCCTGCATTAGGGCAATCAGGGGAGAGATAACGATTGCGCAGCCTTTTCGGCATACGGCCGGTATCTGATAACACAGGGATTTACCCCCACCAGTCGGCATGAGGACGAGAGAATCCCCGCCTGCAATCGTGCGTTCGATGACGTCTTTCTGTACGCCACGAAAATCAGTAAAGCCAAAAACGCTCCGTAAAATTTCTTGCGGCGACTTAGACATGATAGCTGTCTGACCCCGGATTGAGGAAACGGCGTGCCTCTTCCCAAACATCTTTATTAGGCGTAATCAAAAGGCAATCCTGCGCATAAACTTTCGGCTTATAAGGCGTTTGAGATCCCACCATAAAATCATATCCGCCAGCTTCGCGATGAAGCAAGATACCTGCGGCATGATCCCACGTATGAAGGCGGCGATATTGCGCACAATGGAATTCCCCCGCTGCCAGAGAAATATAATCATGGGCCACGGAACCATAGCGAATGGCCATATGGGGGACAGGGCCTAAACCATCAATGGCACGATCTTCCAGCCAACGCCGATGTTTGGCATTTAAGGAAACGGTCATATGTTCAAGGCTGTGAAATTTCTTCACATGAAGAGGACGGCCTGCCAAACTTGCGCCTGCCCCTTTTTCCGCTACGGCGGTGCGTTTACGGGCAGGATCATGGATCCATGAGGCAATCAATTCACCATGATGAGCCAAGGCGACCATAGAACCAAAAACGCTATCGCCTTTTGAGAAATTACGCGTCCCGTCTACAGGGTCGATAATCCAGACAGGTTCTGTGCTATCCAATGCTTTTAGGACAGATATATCTTTTGCGACCGCTTCTTCGCCAACAACGAGAGAGCCGGGCAAGTAATTGATGAGCCGGGCACTTAATTTTATTTCGGCTTCGATATCAGCCGTTGTAACCAGATCACCGGGTGACTTTTCCATAATGTCACTGGCCGCCAGCTTTTGAAAGCGCGGCATGATCTCTTCCTCAGCGACTTCGGAAATAATACGGGTGATATGATCGACATCCAATTTCATGCGCCAGTTATAGCGATGCTCGAATGTAGAGTCATGCACGAAATGCTAAAAATTAACGTTTGGCAGAACGATCAATTTGTTTCCAATCTATCTATAGAGCGTCTTTGATATACAGATAGGAGGTTTTTAGATGAAGTTTGAACAACTGAATTTGTTTTGTTGATGAACATCAAGGTGGATTTTGGCTTGAATAATTATCACATGCAGAAAATGTATAAACAAATCTGAGTGTGAAGGATGCCCCCCAAAATGTTCGTGAAAGCACTTGCACGTTCTGCTGGATTATCATGTCTGTTGTTTGCCGGTTCCCTGTGGGCGGCGGATGTTCCTGAAGATTATGAATATGACAAATATAATGCAGAAGACATTAATGAGCTCTGCGCGGGCTGTCACGGCAGCTTAGGTCAAGGCGGTGGCGGTGGCGTCTATCCGCGACTGGCAGGATTGCCGCAAGAATATATGGAAGAGCAAATCAAGAATTTCAAAACCCGCAAACGGGTTAATATTCCGATGGTTCCCTTTGCCAATGACCGTGAATTACCGCCGGAAGATGTCCGCGATATAACGACTTATCTTTCTAACATCAAGCTTGCAAGCCAACTGCCTGAATTGAGTGGTCATATGGACGGGTTGGAACGTTTGCAACAGGCCGAAGCCGTTGTACAAATTCCGAAACATGAAGGCGATTTGGAAAATGGCGAAGAATATTATATGGAGATGTGCCGGGGGTGCCACAACAAGGATGGCATGGGCCGAGGCAACAAGCCGGCGGTAACCGGACAGCATATTAAATACCTGAAAAAGCAGTTTCAGGATTTTAGATCCGGCGAACGTGAACATGTGGATCAAGTCGAACTATTCGGGGAAATGACAGACAAGGATATCGAAGACGTTCTCGCCTTTTTGTCTGTTCAGGATGATTAAAGAAGATAGCAATCAGAGGTGTGATGCTTTTGATTTCTGGAGAACCAGCCAGTTCCATAGAAAAAAACGATAGTCTTTTTGTCCTGATAAGTGTTGGGATATATATTTTTCTATGTTGTTGGAGTTGAGTTGAAAGTTATTCACACCTTCTGCATTGAGCGGAATTTCCTTCATCCATGTCATCAGCGGAACCCCAAACCCTTTTTTCCGGCGATTGAGAACATTGTCCGGAACAAGGCGAGAGACTGCTTTCTTCAAAACTTTTTTAGTTGTTTTTCCATCGAATTTATAATGATAAGGCAGGCGGCGAACAAATTCCACAAGATCACAGTCTAAAAAGACGGCACGAGCTTCCAAACCATTCATCATGGAGGCGCGGTCGACTTTTGTTAAGATGTCATCCGGCAGATAAAAATTCGTAAAATATTCTAAAGATTTATCGATTTGTGATTTATTTGGATCTTCGTTCCATAAATCCAATGTTTCTGCATAAAGTTCTTCTGCGTCTGTCGGCGCATTAAAAAGGTCGCAAATATCATTTTCTTGCAGGGGGGCCATCCAAGTGGGTAGCCAGAGTGCAGGTTGATGGTCCAGTCCCATTAAAACGCGGCGCAATTTAAAGTCCAAACTCATATTCTTATTGGACATTGGCAATAAGTTGATCAAAGATTTTGTGGCTTGGTGCATGAATTTCGGAACCAGCCGATGGTAAACGTTTGCCGGTTGCAAGGCCTTGAATGGGTCGTACCCTGCAAAAAGTTCGTCTCCGGCATCTCCGCTCAGGGCAACTTTTACATGCTGGCGTGCAAATTTACAAAGCAGGTAGGTCGGGAGCAGTGAGCCATCCGCCATTGGTTCATCAAGTTCGGCAAGTACCTCTGGTATGATACTGCGGGCTTTTGTGAGATCCAAAATTTCTTCGTGATGTGTGCAGCCTAATGATGCCGCCATTTCCCGTGCATAAGGTGACTCGTCAAAAGACTTTTCTGTAAAGCCTATGGCAAAGCTTTGAACGGACTGGGCAGGTGAAATGCGACACATTGCGGCGAGCACGGAGCTGCTGTCCACACCACCAGACAGGAAAGCTCCCAAAGGTACATCGCTCATAAGGCGTCGTTTTACAGCTTGTACAAATAGAGTTTCCAGTTCTTCAGCGGCTTCTTCAAAACTTGGAGGGGAAGCGGGAACCTCAATGCGAAATTGCCAATAAGGTGAGACCTTATATGTTTGGGTTTGTATATTGAATGTCAGGCTGTGACCGGGCTTAAGCTTATAGCAATTTTCAAATGCACTAAACGGCGCGGGAATAAATGCATAAGCAAAATATTTTTTTAATGCGAGTTGACTGTAGGTTGTGTCGAAACTGTTGTGAGCCTGAAAAACGCTGAGTTCGGATCCAAATACAAAGAGGTCTTTTGTATGCCCCCAAAACAATGGTTTTTCACCAAAGCGATCACGGGCAAGGAACATGGTTTTCCGTTTCTTGTCCCAGATACAAAAGGCAAACATGCCGTTTAACTTAAGCGGGAGCTCTTCTCCCCATTCTTGCCAACCATGAACGAGAACTTCTGTGTCACTATTGGGGGTGTTGAATTTGTACCCTTTTGTTTCTAAATCGTGCCGGAGTTCGCGATGATTGTATATTTCACCATTAAATGTAACCCAGACAGATTGATCTGTGTTGGTCATGGGTTGTTGACCGTGTTCCAAGTCGACAATGGAAAGACGGCGGTGCCCTAAAAAGACAGGAAAATCATTATCCTGATAAGCCCCTTCCCCGTCCGGTCCCCGGTGAGCGATGGAATTTGTCATTCGTTTTAAGTCTTCTTGGGTTCCCTGCCCAAAAAAGCCGGCAATTCCACACATGGCTGTCTTCTAGTCTTTCTTGTTATAATGTTTTTTGACCTGATAAATCTTTTTATCCTGAGATTCAAAATAGGTCCGTACGAGAAGTTCGGCGAGCAAGCCCATTAGAATGCATAGAATACCTGTCGTGAAGAAAGTGCCTGCAAGAGTTGGTAATGGAGTTAAAATAAAAGAAACTCCATCAAATATTTTTAACCCGATTGCCCAAACAGCGCAGATAAAGGCAAGGAGTAAGGAGGCAAAACCAAATCCGCCAAATATGTAAATCGGTTTTGTCATGTAACGTTTCAAAAACATGACTAAAAACAAATCAAGAAGTACCTTGAAGATACGGTTTAGGCCATATTTTGATTCACCATGTATTCGTGCACGGTGATTTACTTCGATTTCTGCGATTTTTCCACCTTGCCACACTGTGTAAATGGGGATGAAACGGTGCATCTCACCATAAAGACGAACTTGTTCAACAACTTCCCTATGATAAGCTTTGAGCGCGCAGCCATAATCGTGCAAGTACACACCGGAAACTTTGGATATTAACCAATTGGCGATACGGCTTGGTAAAGTTCTGGTCATGGCATTGTCTTGTCGGTCTGCCCGCCAGCCGGAAACGACACTATAACCTTCCTCAAGTTTACTTAATAATTTGGGTATTTCGGCGGGGTCGTTTTGACCATCTCCGTCCATAGAGATGATAATGTCGCCTTGTGCATGATCCAGTCCTGCCATTAAACCAGCTGTCTGTCCGTAATTGCGTAACAAGTCGATCATATGGACATGTGAATCTTGCTCCGCGATCTCTATGCCGCGCTCCAGTGTTTTATCGCTGGAACCGTCATTCACAAATATGATTTCATATGTACGTTCCGTTTTTTCCAGTGTTGTTTTTATTTCTTGGTAAAGAGAACCGATGTTGCCTTCTTCATTATAAAAAGGAACGATAACAGATAGGTTTGGGCGTATTGCCTCCTGTCTATTTTCTTTTTTATTTATAGTCATTTAAATGAAACTCACGTATTGGAATTGTCTGGTCGAATTACTGTTTTCAGCTTGAAGAAGGCTTGTTTCAGCATTAAAACGCCACTGATTGTCAGGAAAGGAACAACGGGTAATAGATAGCGTTGCTCAAGATGTACCATAGCGTACGCAAATGTGTAACCGAAATAGAGCAACCAATAAAAAGTAATCAGCCAAATATTATCTGGTAGATTTTGGAGGCGATATCCTGTTTTCTTGAAAGTTAGATAAAATAAAACAGGCCCACCGATTACAAAGGCTGCTGAAATTAAAATTGAAATAATACGTTCCAAGTGGCGCGCAATATAGGCAAGTAAGAGTTCATAGCGCCCTTCTGTTTTGACTTTTTCTATCATATCGCGTCGTTTTTGGAATGGTTTGTTACCACGTGCCCATAGATGAGTTTTTATCCATGTTTCAACGGGCATGAAGCTGGAGAAAAACTGTTTTCCCCGAATTTCAGATAAAGTACTTGCCATCATTGCGACAGGATAATCTTTCCACAAACGGAAGAAAGTTGTAAATGCATAGTTGGATATCTGAACAGCATTAAAATTATGTTGTGTATGAAGGTGTTTATTGATTGTGCGGCTATTGGTCATTGCTTGTTCATCCAAAGGATATGTGTATTCAGGCAACCCTAGGAGAAGTGGATCATTTTCAAAGGCATCAATCCCTTGTTTTTTAAGTTTAAAAACAGGGAAATACATGGTTGATTGCCCGGCTGTCGTTATAAATCGCTCACCAGTTCTATGTTCATTCCATGTTTTATAGGTGTAAATACCCAGAAACATGGGGCTAATAAAAATAGCGAACAAAAGCACACGCATATACCAAGAATCAATATTTTGTATAATCCAGTAAAGAAAAATTGGCCATAATAGGAATTGAAGAAAATTACCAGCTTCACGAATAGAAAAAGCAATTAAAATGAGAATTCCCAAACCTAATATAGTTGAGGCGCTAGGGGGAGATCTATCAATGATTTTTATTGAAATAGTAGAAAGTACAATAAGCACTAAGCTGGCATTGAGGCTATCGGTCAAGATGCATTGATCCATCAATAACCCTTGGCTGAGGGCATGAGCACTTGCGCAAAAGAGAGACAATACTTCATTTTCTAAAAAGCGGTTACTTAATTGGTAAATGAGGTAACTGGTATAAATAGATAGAATAATTTGAAGGCCAACACTACTCCATTTAAAGAGTTCGCCAAAAACTAATTGGTTTAAAGCCAAAAAAGCGGGGTAGCCTATACTGCGAAACCCGGTTTCAGGTTGCCAGAATGGGGTATTTAAATCTAAGTGGGAGACCCATCTGTTTTCATTGAGGATAAGATTTGCGAATTTAATATAGTCCCTACTATCTGGGGAGAGAATAGGGCCATAGCTGAAAAGGTAGAGTAATTTTAATAAAATTAGACTAATGAATACCGCCATAAAAATCAGAGAGTACCTTGCTTGGCTATGAGGCAGTTCTTCAGAGAAAATTATATTTTCAGGTTGAGGTTTTTTCTCTATTTTTTTCATTGGCTTTTGTATATCTATTTTAACCACTGGAAAATGGAACCTATAGTGAAACCGTTTAATGGTAAAGGGCCTTTGAGTATACAATAGTGAAATGCCAATGGAAAAAATCAAACACTACGGACATTTTCTAATTGCCGGGACCTGTGCGTTTCTCGTTAATACCGCTATTTTATATGTTTTAAGCCATGTTTTAGATATCCATGCGTACATTGGTCAAATTGTTGGAGTATGGGGGTCTATTACGACAAGCTGGTGGATCAACCGCAGCAAAACATTTAAGACAACGGAACCTCCCTGTTGGGCTGAATATCGCGCCTATTGTGCTTCTATGTTGATTGCCTCTTTGACAAATTATATTTGTTACATTGGCGTTCTAGCCATGTATCCCGTTTTGAAAGAAAATCCGGTTATTGCTCTCTTTCCTGCAACAGCAATTTCCATGTTTGTGAGCTATTTTGGCATGAAATATTTTGTCTTTAAAAGATAGCACTCAAGGTCTGTAAATGTCGCGGTCCCGTTTATAGGCGTTTTCCAGCAGGTCCATGATGCGTTTAGCTTCCGGGTTATATTCGGCCTGTTGGCGCATGGCTTTGGTGATGAAGGTGGCGAAGGTGACGGCTTCGCCCTTTCCTTTCAGGTCATAATCACGTGCGATTTCCTCCAGATCTTCGTGGATCAGGTGTTTCGCCATGACATTAAGCTGTTTTTTGACAAGCTGATGTCGGGAACGCCATCTAGCTTGCGCTTCTTTTGTTGCCATTTCTATCCCTCTTTTACATCTACTTGTAGATAAGATCATCTATGTGATTTTACAAACAGTTTGCGCGAAAGAAGTTAAAGAAAGGCAAAAAGGAAGCACAAAGCCAGTGGGAAAGACAATCTTCGTAGCCCCCTCCCTTTAAGTGGGGGACCATCCGGTTGGTTGCTGTGAGGCGTCTTCTTTTTCTTCTTGCTCAGTCGGCGGGAAAAGCTGTGGGAATTTTTGCTGAAAACGTGAGGTATTCATATCATTCATTTTAACAGTGATATGAAATCCGTTCTCGCCTTCATTACGTTCTGTCACTTCGCCATGCGCATAAATCCAACTGAGCATTTGTCCGTCGCTGTAAGGGACCTCGACTTCAAAGATTTGGAAACGTGCACTCAGTAGTTTATTGATGTCATCAAGAAGTTGATCACACCCCTGCCCAGTCACCGCTGAAACCATACTGACCAGACCGTTTGAGCGATTGACGCGATTGGCAATGATGTCTTGCTCTTCCTGATCCAGCAGGTCGGCTTTGTTATAGACTTCGATCAGGCAATCTTCGAGTTTTTCTTCCACCCCCAACGTTTTGAGAACATCCAGAACGTCGGCTCTCTGCGCTTCTGTGTCGGGATGGGAGGCATCTCTGACATGTAAAATGACATCGGCTTCGTGAACTTCTTCCAACGTGGCATGAAAGGCGGCAACCAATTCATGTGGGAGTTGAGAAATAAAGCCCACTGTATCTGAAATAATGACATCACGCCCCGATGGTAGCGCGATCGAGCGCATGGTCGGGTCCAGTGTGGCAAACAGCAAGTCCTGTGCAAAGACATCTGCTTTTGTCAGCCGGTTGAAAAGCGTTGATTTCCCTGCGTTGGTATAGCCGACAAGGGCAACGATCGGATATGGGGTGTTGCGTCGCGCTTTGCGGTGTAATTCACGGGTGCGTTTGACTTCACCGAGGTCTTTTTTCAATCGAACGATACGTTCGTCAATGAGACGACGATCAATTTCGATTTGTGATTCACCGGGACCGCCAATAAACCCAAGTCCGCCCCGCTGCCGTTCTAGGTGGGTCCAGGATCGCACAAGGCGGGATCGTTGATACGTTAACGCCGCCAATTCGACCTGCAAGGACCCTTCTGCCGTGCGGGCACGTTCCCCGAAAATCTCAAGGATAAGTCCGGTGCGGTCAATGACTTTGCAGTTCCAAGCTTTTTCAAGATTGCGTTGCTGAATGGGGGACAAGGCTGCATCAACAATGGCAAGCCCGATGTCATCGTCATCCCATTCGTCTTTGTGCTTATCGACGCGACCAATGGTGGTTGCCAGCGCCTCGACCACCCCTTGGCCAAACAAGGTGGCCGGTTTGGGGCGTGCAATATTTACGACTTCGCTATGGACCACATCCACATGAATTGCCAAGGCGAGGCCGACACATTCTTCCAGACGCGCCTGAGGGGAGCGTAACGCACCGCGTTCGCTTTTTAAATGCGGGTGAACGACCAAACAGGGAGTTCGGTCGTTATCGTCGCTCCAGCCCGTTTTTGATTGGTTCTTGGGCGGGTTATGTTCGTTCGTCACGTTTACTCTTCGTCTTCGCCGGACGGATCGAACAATTGTACCGGTGAAGAAGGCATGATTGTCGAAATCGCATGCTTGTACACCAGTTGTGTATGACCATCTCTGCGCAGCAGCACAGAGAAGTTGTCAAACCAAGTTACAATCCCCTGGAGTTTAACGCCGTTTACCAAGAAAATGGTGACGGAGTTTTTTTGTTTACGAATGTGATTTAAAAAAACGTCTTGCACATTCTGAGACTTTTCAGCAGCCATGGGTCTATATTCCCTAATTATCTTTATCGTTGGCATTTATGGTTTGGTCTTTTATAGAGTTTGCTCGACTTGTTGATCAGTCTCCCAAACGTCACATTTATTCAATGTCGAAGCTAACTCCATGCAATTACTGAAATACCAAGAAGGAGGGAACTCGTCAAATTCTCCTTGACTCGGTGCTTGTTCTCTTATCAGTACAGATATACATCCTGAGTTGTGTGCGCACTCCAGATCCACATCCGTATCCCCTACGAACCAGACGCCTGAACCCCTAGGAATTCCGCTGTTTTCAAGGGCTAAATCAACGGGTGCCGGATTGGGTTTATCCAGTTGAGCATCGCCTGCGCCGACAAGTTTTTTGAAATATTTCCCCCACCCTAAACGCTCAACTTCTTGGCGAAGGTATTTTCCCCTCTTGTTAGAGACAATGGCAAGGTAAAACCCCTTACTATACAAGGCTTTGAGAAGGTTTTCGGCACCGTTAATTGCCTGTAATCGGCTGATATGTGATTCTTCGAATCGGGCATAAAATATTTTGCCGGCTTCTTCCCAGCGATCACCAAACAATCCGGGAAAGCTGTCGCGCATGGACTTACGAATGCGTTGGCGTGTTTCATCATATGTCCAGGCATCATGCCCCATTGCCACCAGTGTATGATTAATCGCATCGTGAATGGCAGGCCATGTATCGACAAGGGTATTGTCCCAGTCAAAGATCACGGCTTGTGGGCGGGGGAAATGGCTCACGTTTTTATTCCTCAAGAAAATCGACATAGATTTTTGCAATTTGTTGGGTGAAAAGACCCGGCTTTCCGTCTGCGATGATTGTGTCGTCAATTTGAATGACGGGTTTTACGCAGGCGCTAGAGCTGGTTACAAAAGCTTCTTTTGCTTTTTTTGCGTCTGCAAGGCTGAAGGCATCTTCAACAATTTCAATACCTTTTTGTCCGGCAAGTTTGATGATTGCCTGTCGGGTAATGCCGTTCAGAATTTCGTGAGAGGGTTTGCGTGTTTGCAATTTTCCATCTTCGCGCAAAATCCAGGCATTGTTTGATGTCCCTTCCGTTACGAACTGGTCATCAGTTACAAGCCACGCATCGTCAAAACCGGCATTCCGTGCTTTTTGTTTGCACATGGAAGCTGCGAGTAAGGATGTCGTTTTAATATCGCAACGTGCCCAACGAATATCAGGTAGGCTGAAGACTTTTATCCCCTTAAGGGGGGTATTCGCATCAAATGGGGCCACCCGCCTTGCCGTCATAACAACGGTTGGGAGTATATTTTCTGGATAGGAAAAATCGCGTACGGCACTGCCACGGGTCACTTGCACATAGATCAGTGCGGTTTTAACACGATTGCGTCGCACCAGTTCTTTGATATTAACCATCAAGGCAGCCCGTGATTTGGGCATGGCCATATCCAGTTCACTCAAAGAATGTTCCATTCGTTTCAGGTGTGCTTCGGCATCAATCAGTTTACCTTTGTAAAGGTAAATGACTTCATAGACGCTGTCGGCAAACTGGAAACCTCGGTCTTCAATATGGATGCTGGCGTGTTCATGTGGCACGTAAGCACCGTTTACATAGGCAAATCTTGACATTTCTTAGAAGAACTCCAACCGAACGGAGAACATTTTCTCCACTTTGCGCACCGCATCGGATGCTGCAAACAAGACGACCCGGTCTTTGGGTTCAATGACTGTACTGCCCCGTGGTGAAATCACCTGCCCGTCGCGCACGATGGCACCCAGAACAACGCCATTGGGCATTTTAACGTCACGCAACGGCGCACCGACCAAAGGGGACGTTGCCAGAGCTTCGGCTTCGATCAATTCCCCAAATCCTTCGCGTAAACTGTGAACGGAATGAATGCGACCTTTGCGTACTTGCTGTAAAATCTGGGAAACGGTAATGCTGCGCGGGTTTACAACAACGTCTATCCCCAAATTGTTTAAAAGAGGTTCATATAACGCCTTGTTGATTAAGGTCACGGTACGTTGGGAGCCCATACGTTTGGCAAGCAAGGAACCCAAAATATTGGTTTCATCATCATCGGTAACAGCGACGATGGTTTCAGCAGCGGTGACGTTGGCTTCGATCAAAAGTTCCTGATCGCGAACATCGCCGCATAACACGGTTGTTTTTGTCAGTTGCGAAGCAATTTGGCGCGCGCGTGCTTCACTTTTTTCAATAATTTTGGCATTGACCCACGGATATTCCCGTTCCAGTTGCTGGGCGAGGAACAGGCCGATATTGCCACCACCGAAAATCAACAGGCGGCGGGCTTCTGTTTCATCGTGCCCAAATGCGGTCAGGGCACGCACCATATGTTCTTCATCGACAACAAAGAAGGCCTCATCACCGGGTAATAACTGGTCGTCCGCTGTGGGAATAATGGATTTTCCATCCCGAACCAGCCCGATGACGACGATGTTGAGGTCAGGAAACAGTTGTGTCAGTTGGCGCAAAGGAGTGAAAACAAGGGGGCAGTCTTTTTCACAGCGGACCCCGACAAGGCGGACTTTTCCATCACACAAGGGGATCATATCGGTTGCGCCCGGAACGGTCAAACGACGCATAACAGCGCGGGCAACTTCGATTTCCGGTGAAATAATGACATCAATGGGCAGGTTATCGCGTGTGTACAGATTTTGCCATTCCGGTGCAAGATAGCTTTGTGAGCGGATACGCGCTACTTTCTTGGGAATCTTGAATAGAGAATGGGCGACTTGTGCGGCAACCATATTGATTTCATCCGTATAGGTTACGGCAATCAGCATATCGGCATCTTCGGCACCGGCTTCTTTTAAAACATCAGGATGGCTGGCGTGGCCCGTTACCCCCCGACAGTCCAGTGTGTCAGTGATTTTACCGATTAATGCGGGGGATTGATCCACAACAGTGACATCGTTATCTTCCAGCGCAAGATAATGGGCGATGTTGGAACCAACCTGGCCTGCACCGCAAATAATAACTTTCATTTCAAACTCTCCTTACGCTTTTGCTTTTTCTTCCATCGTCAAGTTCAGGGATTTTAACTTGCGATGTAGAGCGGAGCGTTCCATGCCGACAAAACTGGCCGTTTTAGAAATGTTACCGCCAAAACGACTGATTTGAGTATTCAGATATTCCCGTTCGAAGATTTCACGTGCTTCGCGTAGCGGCAAGCTCATAATTTCACTGGTAGGGTCCCAGTTCAGGGTTTCGGAATCACTGGTCGTCACTTCGCGGGGCAACATATCGACTTTTATGAGTTGGTCCGGTGTGCCCGGTGCCATAATCAAAATACGTTCTACCACATTGCGCAGTTCTCGCACATTTCCGGGCCAGTCGTAGGCCTGCATGGCGGCCAAAGCTTCCTCACTGAAGGTACGCGGTGAATGTCCCAGTACCTGTGCGGTTTTATTCATAAAATAATTCGCGAGATAAGGAATATCTTCGCGCCGTTCAAATAAAGCCGGAAGGTCAATCGGAACTACACTGAGGCGATAAAACAGATCTTCGCGAAAACGCCCCTCTGCCATTTCTACATTCAAATCCTTGGAAGATGCGGCGACAACACGGACATCAACTTCAACAGGGGTATTCCCCCCTACCCGCTGGAAACGTTGTTCTTGGAGGACGCGAACAATTTTGCCCTGGGTTTCACTTGGCATATCGCTGACTTCGTCCAGTAACAAGGTGCCGTTATGGGCCTGTTCAAAAAAGCCAACTTTCCCGGGATTGCCGTTGACAGCTTCAATGCCAAACAGTTCGCTTTCTACACGGTCTGCGTCCATCGTTGCGCAATTGAGCACAACAAAGGGGCCTTTTGCTCTGCGTGATTGAAAATGTAGATGGCGCGCACAAACCTCTTTGCCGGACCCGGCTGGTCCGTTGATTAAAACGCGACTGTTGGATTGTGCGACCTTTTCAACGCTTTGGCGCAATTGATTTAAGCGAGAAGAAATACCGATCAATTCGCTTTCCACCGCACCCCGGCTGCGCAACTCTTCATTTTCACGTCTTAAGGTCGCCGTTTCCAATGCGCGTTCAACCGCCATTAAAAGGCGATCAGTTTTGAAAGGCTTTTCGATAAAATCGTAGGCACCATCATGTAACGCCTTTACAGCCGTTTCAATGGTTCCATGACCGCTCATCATAATAACCGGCAGGTCGGGATGGTCTTTTTTCAGTGCCTTTAAAATGCCTAAGCCATCCAGCCTGCTGCCTTGCAGCCAGATATCAAGCAAGACAAGACTGGGACGGCGTTTACGCACGCTATCCAAGGCTTGTACATCACTTCCGGCTTCGCGCGGTTCATATCCTTCGTCTTCAAGGATGCCTGCCGTTAACATACGAATATCGGCTTCATCATCGACAATTAAAATATCATACGCCATCGCTTACCAACCTTATTGCCATATCCATCGGATTGTCTTCTTTCTCTTTTTGCGGGTTGGACCCGTGTTCTTCCAATTCCGGGAAGTGCAATTCGACAATTGCGCCGCCCCCTTCCCTGTCTTTCAAGGCCATTTTGCCTTGATGTTCTTCTACAATTTTTTTCGCAATCGCAAGCCCCAGTCCCGTTCCTTTTGTCCGTGTTGTGACATAAGGATCCGTCAAACGTTCGCGTTCTTCCTGTGGGAATCCGATGCCGTTATCTTCAATACGAATAACAATTTCCTGATTGGTTTCCAAAAGTTCCAGCGAAACTCGCCCCAAGGGAGCGTTATGTTCTGTGATATGTGCATCATCGGGATCAAGATCGTATTTTGAAAAGATACCTTCCGCTGCATTTTTCACCAGATTGGTGAGAAGACGGGCAATTTGCTGACGGTCACACAGTAAGGTTATGTCCGGTGCGGCCAGTCTTATATCATATTCCACCATTTCTGTACGGTTGCGTTCCAGAAAGATGATCTCACCGCATAATTCACTAATATTTTCGGGTTTCAGGATCGGGCGTGGCATTCGGGCGAAGGAGGAAAATTCATCGACCATGCGCCGCATATCGTCAACTTGTCGGATAATGGTTGCGGTACACATTTCAAATGTTTCAGGGTCACTCGTAATTTCTTTGGCGTATTTACGTTTAAGACGTTCTGCCGATAATTGAATAGGAGTCAGTGGGTTTTTAATTTCGTGAGCAATACGTCGGGCCACATTAGCCCATGCGGCCCGGCGTTGGGCGCTTTGCAATTCGGTAATATCATCAAACGTCAGAACGTAGCCAATGATATCGTTATCGACCCATTCTGCGGCAATACTGGCATTGATGATGCGCAACTGTCCATCACGCAAAAGATTAATTTCCCGTTGCGCGACGCGAATGGGTTTTTCCTGCGCTTGAGCCAAGAGATCTTTTAATTCCGGGACGATTTTTTCCAAGGGCTGCCCCGCAAGCGTGGTGATTTCGCTTTTTAGAAAAAGGCTGGCGAAACGGTTGGGAAGATGAATTTTGCCTTCTTCATCAAGACCGATGACACCGGCGCTTACCCCATCCAAAACAGTTTCGGTAAAACGGTTGCGCTCTGCCATTTCGCGGTTTGCTTCGATAAGGCTTTCACGTTGGGTTTCTAGTTGTTCAGCCATACGGTTGAATGCACGACCGAGAAGACCAATTTCGTCCCCGCTATGTTCTTTATCAACCCGTGCGGCTAGATCACCTTTGCGGATGCGTTCACTGGCCATGATTAAGTCCGTCAAAGGCTGGACCATCTGGTTGGCAAAGGTCATCCCCAGCCATGCCGCAGCCAGCAGGAGCATCAATGCAATGACCATGAAGATCATAACAAAGCTGATGTGAATGCCTTCGCGTTGTTTTTCCAGTTCCGAATATTGTTTATAGGCGTTTTCGACCCGGTCAATGGATCCGCTGATTTCCGGTGGGATGAAGCGTCCGATAAACAGATAGGTGTCGATGTAGTTATCCAGTTTAACAATGGCACGTGTTCGATCATTTTGCGGTTCAAACGTGACGACGACTTCATTTTGGTCTGCCTGATCCAGAACCCCGCGTGATATTTGATCAAAGGCAAGACTGAGAGTGAGTTCTGTGCGGGCAAGAACGCGGCTTTGCCCGTCAATTATGGCGGCTTCAACAAGATTTTTTTCTTGTGCCAGCTGGCTTAGTTCCCGTTCCAGAACGTAGCGGGAGCGTGAAAGTTGTGCAGCTTTGCGGTTGAGTGTATTAGCCATTGCCAGTGCATCAATTTGGATGGATCTGACATGGGCATCGCGATAGGCCTTAGCAACGGTTTGGGAGGAACTCAGCGCCGTTGAGACACGTTCACTAAACCAGGATTGCATCCCCAAATTCAAATATAACCCGGCAAAAACCGCGACCAGAATTGCAGGAGTTACCGCCAGTAAACTAAAAAAAACAACGAGCCGGGTATGAAGTTTCGAACCGGCGATGCCACGCGAATGTTGCGTATGTAATTTGAGTATGCGCCGAATGATGAGGGCGCCAAGCAACAAAAGCAGGACGGCATCAACATAAAGTAGGTTCAGGATGTCGGATGGAGCAGCTCCTGAAGGACCCGAGCTGGTCATGGCAACAAAAGTTGCAACACCTGATGTCACTGCGCAGATAACCAGCAGGAAAGCCAGTTTCCGGCTTAATCCCGCTCGACGAACCCAGGTCATCAGTTTGGTCAGCTGGTCAGCACTGGATTTGGGAAAAGACGCAGACATGATGGCTTATTATAACTCCCTCGGCTTGTTTGCCTCATCGTATGTTGAGAGGAGTTTAGACATATCTGTTGCAAAG
The DNA here is from genome assembly GCA_965230775.1 of Terasakiella sp. Taxonomy (GTDB): domain Bacteria; phylum Pseudomonadota; class Alphaproteobacteria; order Rhodospirillales; family Terasakiellaceae; genus Terasakiella. The sequence continues at coordinate 763,667 of CBDDLQ010000006.1, read as the reverse complement.
TTGCAACGCCTGTTGCGCATTTACCAAAGATTATTTTACGGCATTTTTGGTTATAGGAATATTCAGCTCTCGAATCTTTTTGCGAAGGGTGTTTCTGTTTAAGCCTAGAAGTTGAGCAGACTTTATTTGGTTACCGTTTGTGGCTTCTAAAGTCATGGACAGCAAGGGGCGTTCCAGCTCCTTTAAGACCCGGTCATAGAGGCCGGATGGCGGCAGGCTGTCACCATGTGCATCGAAATAGGACCGTAAATGTTTTTCAATGGCGGAAGAAAGGTTATCCGGCTCACTGTCACCGCCTCCGTTTGCGCTTTGGGCGTTCAGTTCAGCCAATTCCTGCTGAATGACCTCTAACGTAATTGTTTCTTGAGAATATAGGGCCGCGAGGCGCCGAATAACGTTTTCCAGTTCGCGGACATTTCCGGGCCAATTATGTTGCTTTAAACGTTCGAGTGCTGGTTTTTCAATGGTTTTCCACGGCAATCCTTCTTCTGCAACCTGAGAAAGAAAGTGGTTGGCAAGTTCAGGAATATCTTCTGTGCGTTCACGCAACGGGGGTAATCGGATCGGCACCACATTCAGGCGGTAATATAAATCTTCACGGAACAGGCCTTGGCGGATCAGGCTGCGCAGATCGCGGTGGGTTGCGGCAACAATACGTACATTGGCTTTGATCGGGGTGGAACCACCGACTGTCGTAAATTCACCTTCTTGCAGGACGCGCAGAAGACGGGTTTGTGCTTCGGCAGGCATATCCCCTATTTCATCCAGAAACAGGGTCCCTCCTTCTGCCTGTTCGAAACGACCGGATTTCCGGTTAGTGGCGCCGGTAAATGATCCTTTTTCGTGACCAAACAATTCACTTTCAATCAATTCTTTGGGGATAGCAGCCATGTTAAGGGCGACAAAGCTGCCATTTCGACGCTTGCCATAATCATGGAGAGCACGCGCGACCAGTTCTTTGCCTGTTCCGGACTCCCCTGTAATCATCACAGATAGATCGGTCCCCATCAAACGTGCAAGCGTGCGGTAAATATCCTGCATGGCGGGTGAGCGTCCAATCAACGGAAGGTCTTCTTCCATATTATTGGTCGCTACAGTGTGGGATTTACTGGCTTGTGGAGTTTCAAGTGCCCGTTTGACAACGGACGTTAATTCATTGAGGTCAAAAGGTTTTGGTAAATATTCAAAGGCGCCGCGTTCGGTGGCGCGTACGGCTGTCATCAGGGTGTTCTGGGCGCTCATGACAATGCAGCGCAATTCGGGTCGAATTTTTTTTATGCGTGGAATGAGATCAAGCCCGTTTTCATCCGGCATGACGACATCGGTGATCACCAGATCCCCTTCCCCGTCATTAACCCATCGCCAAAGGGTCGAGGCATTTCCCGTTACGCGGACTTCATAACCCGCACGTCCCAATGCCTGATTGAGGACGGTACGAATGGCAGCATCGTCGTCTGCGATGAGGATGGTTGCACTCATTTTATTTTCCCTTCTTTTCTATAACGGGCCATTTTGTTTTTCGGAATACATGGGCAGCATTATGCGGAATATGGTTCTCTTGGGTTCGCTTTCGCATTCAATCAGGCCGCCGTGATCGCCCACCATTTTTGCAACCAAGGCAAGGCCAAGGCCGCTGCCCTTTTGTTTTGTCGTGACAAAAGGTTCGAACAGATGGGTGCGTAAATCTTCGGGTATGCCGGGGCCATTATCTTGGATGGATACCATTAACGGTAAATGGACACGCGTGTTGGATCCCGGAACTGCCAGCCGCACACCATGTTGATATGCCGTCGTCAACGTGATTTCCGCGTTTTCACCGGTGGTGGCTTCACAAGCATTTTTCACCAGATTGAGAACAATTTGAATCAGATTGTCTTTATTGCCAAACACTAAAGGCAAGGACGGGTCGTAATTTTCAGTAAAACGGACATGGGAGCCAAAGCCGTTTTGTGCCAATTGACGAACATGTTCCAGGACCTGGTGAATATTGACACCGTCGCGCTTGATTGGGCGACCATCGGTAAAGGTTTCCATGCGGTCCACAAGGGCGCAAATGCGATCGGTTTCATCCGTAATCAGCTTGGTCAGGGCTTTATCTTCTTCACTGGCTGTGCTTTCCAATAATTGAGCCGCACCACGAATGCCGGATAAGGGGTTTTTGATTTCATGGGCCAACATGGCGGACATTGCTGTAATGGTACGCGCGGCGGAACGATGTTTCAGTTGCCGGGCAATCTGGTCGGCCAAGGATCGTTTGGTCAAGGTGAGGATGATCAGGGACGGGTCTTCGATCAAGGGGGAGGCATGCGCGTTGACCAATTGCTTTCCCAGACGTGGTGATTCAAGTGTGATGCTGTTTTCCGAAACGGTGGCTTGATCAATACGGGCCTGATGGATTAGGGAAAGGATTGGGCTGTCGCTCGGGATGAATTCTTCCAGATCATGGCCTTTTAAATAAGGTGCGCTGGCTTGTAAAAGTTGCTCCCCTGCCGTGTTGACGAACTGGAGAATACCTTCTGAATTAATGACGAAGACGCAAGAGGCAACAGAATTGAGGATGACTTCACCATCAAAAGAGATGCTGGCTTTCGGCATGTTCAGGCAACCTTTCTGGTTATGTTATCGTTGTAAAATTTTTGAATTAGGCTGCGAACTTCATCGGGTGAGGTCAATTTCATAATTTGATTGCGAAAATCTGTGGCACCCTTCAAGCCTTTGCAGTACCAGCCGATATGTTTTCGGGCATGGCGCACACCGACATGTTCACCGTAATGATCCAGCATGGCATTGTAGTGTGATAATAGAATTTCACATTGCTCTTCCAATGAGGGGGGCGGTGTTTTTTGACCGTTTTCCAGGTAGTCCATCACCTGCCGCAAGAACCACGGGCGACCATAGGCCCCGCGCCCAATCATCACGCCATCCACACCGGCCTGTTCAATCATTTGTTCGACGTCTTCCAGTGTGTTGAGGTCGCCGTTACCGATGACAGGAATATCAAGACCTTGCTTAATTGGGGCAATCGCGTGCCAGTCGGCATGGCCGCTATACATCTGATTTCGGGTGCGTCCATGAATGGTGACGCAAGCCAAGCCAATATCCTGTGCCATGCGGGCCAATGTCAGGGCATTCAAGTTGTCTTCATCCCAACCAAGGCGCATTTTGACTGTGACAGGAATCGAAACAGCCTCTTTCACAGCGTGCATGATCTCGCCGGCAAGCTCTTCATTTCGCATTAAGGCTGATCCCGCAAAGGATTTTACGATTTTTTTAACCGGGCAGCCCATATTGATGTCGATAATATTGGCGCCGCGTGCTTCGTTTAATTTTGCCGCTTCCGCCATGATTTGCGGGTCTGTACCTGCCAGTTGGACAGCTATTGGGCTTTCATCTTCGCAAGATGTAGCCATTTTTTGTGTTTTTTCAGATGCCCGTAGCATTTCCTGGCTGGCAATCATTTCTGACACAACAAGCCCTGCCCCGAAACGTTTGACCAGTTTTCGAAAGGGCATATCCGTTACGCCGGACATTGGGGCGAGCACAACGGGGCTTTCCAGTTTTATAGGGCCAATGGATAATGTCTGTTTTTTAATCATATTCACTCTCTGCACAAACTATAGGCATTTTGTTGCGGTGCGGCAATCGAAAAAAGAAGATTGAAAGGCAAAAAAATTAGTTTTTTATCTCTATTACGTACGGACAACATAATGAAAGCGCCGACAAAATATGTGGCGCTTTCATTATGTGATTTTTGCAAAAATGTGATTTTATCTTAGTTCTAGGTCATCATTACGTCGGTGACGAATTTAACACCGAAGAAGCCAAGGCTGAGCAACAGGTAAGCGACCAGCACAATACGGGTGGCTTTGCGTCCGCGAATACCGCTTTTGTGATGCGCCCATAACAAACCCGCAATGGCAATAAAGGTTGCAATGGAGAAAAGCGTCTTATGGTCGGCAGGTAGTAAATTGCCTGTTTCCATCATGGAAACACCCATACCGGATAGAACGCCAAGTCCCAAGATGATTTCACAGGCAATGAGCAGGTGAACCAATAGTTTTTCGCTATCGAGAACGGATGGCAAAATACGGCTGAGTTTCGTGGGGCGTTTCTGTTTAAGGGCACGTTCCACCAAAAAAGCACTGAGTGCGGCAATGGCGGCAATTGTCGCCAAGGCATAGGTGAAGATTGAAATAAGAATATGGAACGCAATCCAGTGACTTAAAGGTCCTTCGCTATTTTCAATCACATGCCCGGGGAACGCGGACCAGAGAATCGCCCAAAGTCCCATTACAGCCATATAAGGCATCAAAAGCGGTGTTAAACGCCACGCCAATTGATAGAATCCGCAAAGAATAGTGTGGCTGATAACAGTCGCAGATATCGTCACCCAGATTGCCAAGGAAAGCGATGTGCGCCATTCACCGGAAAGCTGAGCAAGGGTCCAGCTTACAGAACCTGCTAATGCAACAGCCATAAGGGACCAGAAAGATCCCCCCTGCCCTTTGGGTTCTTTTAGAAAATAGAGCGCCGGGACAGCCAGAGCCAATACCGCGCTTAAACTGAAGATCATTGACTGTATCATCATGGCAGTATCTAGCCTTATGTGAGCAAAGGATGCAATAGCTATTGTCTGAAAACCTTTCGCTGGGTATGAAGATCATATGAAAAATATTTATGCCATCATTGTTGCCGCAGGGCGTGGAAGACGCTTTGGCGGGGATTTGCCCAAGCAATACTGTCACCTTGGTGACCAAGCGGTGTTACGCAGGACTGTTTCAGTTTTTTTATCCCATCCGGGGGTAACAGGTGTGCGCGTTATCATTCATCCGGACGATCTGAATTTATATTGTAACGCAGTGGACGGTTTAGACCTGTTAGAACCCGTCTTTGGTGGTGATACACGACAAGAATCGGTGTGTCGCGGTTTGGAAAGTTTGGTGGATTTGGAACCCGGCGGGGTCTTGATCCATGATGCGGCCCGTCCTTTTGTAACAATGGATGTGATTGATCGTGTAATTGCAAATGTTAAAACAGGTGTCGGTGTTATTCCGGCTGTTCCTGTTTCTGATACTTTGAAGCGCGAAATGCAGGACGGCCAATGTCCTGAAACGGTGGATCGTACCGGATTATGGCGTGCACAAACACCGCAAGGTTTTTTGTTTGATGAAATTTTTCAGGCACATCAAAGACATCGTGGTCAGGAATTAACCGATGATGCCGCCTTGATGGAGATTGACGGGCGACATATTGTTTTATCGCTGGGCCATGAAGATAATTTTAAGATTACAACGCCAGATGATTTATGTCGGGCGGAAAGGATGTTGCAAATGGATGTGGAATTTCGGGCCGGAACGGGGTTTGACGTGCATCGTTTTGATGAGGGTGATTTTGTCACCCTGTGTGGTGTGCTGGTGCCTCACACACATGCTTTGTCCGGGCATTCCGATGCTGACGTTGCGTTGCATGCTTTAACCGATGCAATTATGGGTGCCATTGGCGCTGGTGATATCGGCAGTCATTTTCCGCCCAGTGAAGCGCAATGGAAAGGTGCTTCATCGGATCGTTTTCTGAAAAAAGCCTGTGATTTGGTAACCGGGCGTGGTGGCAAAATTGTCAATTTGGATGTAACGATTATTTGTGAGCGCCCTAAAATCGGACCTTATCGGGAAGCCATGCGCCAATCTATTGCTGAGATTGCAAGTATTGATTTGGACCGGGTGAGCGTGAAAGGAACCACGACGGAGAAACTGGGCTTTACTGGCCGGGGTGAAGGTATTGCCGCACAGGCGAGTGCAAGTGTGAAAATCTATCGATGAAAATGTAACGATGACGGAATGGCATTGTCACTTATTACCGTGTGAAGTTGTGGTTTGCTCCTTGATCCATTGTAGAAAATCCGGGTTGCCTTTTTCGATGGGTAAAGTCACCACACAAGGGCAATCGTAGCTGTGTGAAGCTTTGATAAGGGTGATTGCTGCATCGACATTTTCCTCAGTCGTTTTTGCGAAAAAGGCCGTTTCCGAATCATCCTGAATTTCATCGTTCCACCAGTACAAGGATTGTATGGTTGGCAAAATATTGATACAGGCCACAAGGCGTTCTTGTAATAGTTTTTGCCCGATGGATTGTGCTTCCTGTTGGTTTGAACAGGTTACATACAGGATCATTGGTTTCATGTGGCGCTCCTCTATCCAAGGGTTTGTGCCTGCCGTTTCCGGGGCGATACGTATAAGGCTTGGCTATTTTTGTGAGACAGATTACCATACGATAATCCTTCACGAATGCAAAATGAGATTGCCATGATAAAGGACGATACCAAACTTCACGATGAAGACCTGCCCTTAAAACCAAGTGAAGCACAACGGAAATGGTTGTCTCGCGGATTGGAACAGGCTGGTGGAAAGCTCCCTCTGTTTGACGAGTTCGGTCAACAGATCCATCCCCAAACGGTTCAAAGCTGCATCCGAAATGGTTGGGCTGAGCCGTGGTTTTCAAATCCGTTAAAACCGGACTGGCTGGTTTGTAAATTAACCGAGATGGGAAGAGACGTTTTACAGGCGGAGTAGTACCATAAACCCTCACCTTCATGCGTAAAGAAAGATAACTACATAAATTATTTGTTTTAATTTGTGCGTTCCTTAACTGGAAGGTGACGTGTTCATTGGATCTTTAAAGTGAATGCTACTGCAAATGAAGTTTTTTTGAGTTCTGGTTATAAAAATAAATTAAAATCACCTTCCCTTTTTACTGAAATAACTGCATGTGTAGATTTTTAAGGCGTGAAAATCAAGCAACAGTAAATAAATGTTCCTGAAAGATTATATTTAACCCTATGAAAAAATTATATATTTGTACGAATAAAGCTGTTGCCTTGGGCCGTCCGTCTTGCGGTCTGCGTGGGAGTGAACAAATGATGGTGGCCTTGCAAGAGGAAGTGACGCAGCGATCTCTTGCCATTGAATTAGAGGAAATTACTTGTTTGGGACAGTGTAATGACGGCCCCAGCATGCGGATTGCGGGGGGTAATTTCTATTTGGGCGGTGATCCTGATAAAGTTTCAGAGATTGCTGATTGGCTGGAGCAGGAATTAAAAAATAAACAGACTTAATCTTTATCCGGCCATCGTAAGCCGTTTTTTAAATGGCGTTCAAATGTGGCTGCCGGTTCCGGACGTGATAACAGGTAACCTTGCAACAATGAACATCCGCCCTGACTAAGGAAATCGGCCTGAACCTGATCTTCCACCCCTTCTGCGATGCTATGCATGCCGAGGCTTTCACTCATTGTAATCATGGTTGAGATAAGTTGGCGATTGCCTTCTTCCTGAAACATGCCGCGAATAAAGCTTTGATCGATTTTCAGGTGATCAATGGGCAGGTTTCGTAAGTACCCCAGATTGGAATAACCTGTTCCAAAATCATCAATTGCAATGCGTACACCAATTTCTTTGAGAGCAAAGAGGTTGATTTTTACCTGCTCGGGTTCATCAATAAAGGACCCTTCGGTGATTTCGATTTCCAGACATCGGCCGGAGAGCTCAAACTGTTCCAGTATTTTTTCAACAAATAACGGGAAGGTGTTATCTTTAATTTGTTCGGGCGCAATATTGACCGCAACAGTAAGTGGCGGATATCCCTTATCCTGCCATTCTCGAATTTGACGACAGGCTTTTGTTAGGACCCATTCACCAATTTTTGAGATAATGCCGATTTCTTCGGCAATAGGGATAAATTCTGCCGGACCGATTTTACCTATTTTTTCGTTGTGCCAACGCAGCAGTGCTTCGGCAGCAACGATAGTGCCATCACCGGCGGCGGCTTGAGGCTGGAAGTAAAGTTCAAATTCATCATGTGCGATTGCGCCGCGTAATGCGGTTTCGATTTCCAATTGGCGCAAGCTTTGATCTGTAAAGGATGCATTAAAAAGGTTAAATGTACTGCGCCCGGCATCTTTTGAACGATACATGGCGACATCTGCATTTTTAATAATGGTTTCCGTGTCTTCGCCATCATCCGGGAAAACGCTGATGCCTAGACTAGCCGTGACAAACAAATTTTGGTTATCTACGACAAACGGGTCGGAAAATGCTTCGACAATGCGTTGTGCAACCTTTGTTACTTCATCCACACTTTCAATCTCGGGGAAGAGCAGGATAAATTCATCCCCGCCCATCCGGGCAACGGTGTCTTCATCGCGTGTGCAGTGTTTCAGGCGTTCTGCAGCCTCAACCAACAGGGCATCGCCTGTATTGTGGCCTAGTGTATCGTTGATCTTTTTAAAATGGTCCAGATCGACAAACATAATCGCAAGGCGTTCATGGTGGCGCTTGGAACGGGCAACCGCCATATTCAGGCGATCGGAAAACAATCGACGGTTTGGCAGTTTGGTCAGTTCATCGAAATAGGCCAGTCTGCGAATTTGATTTTCCTGATTTTTACGCTCGGAAATATCGCAGAAAATACCTGCATACTGATAAATGTCACCAGCATCGTTGCGAATAGCTGTAATGGTCAGCCATTCCGGGTAGACTTCCCCGTTTTTTCGCCGGTTCCAGATTTCGCCTTGCCAATAGCCATCCGTCTGAAGCTGTTGCCACATCTCTGTATAATAATTTTCTTCATGCCGCCCGGATTTAAGGAGTGCCGGCGTCTGCCCCACGGCTTCGTCACTGCTATATCCGGTCACATGGGTAAAAGTCGGGTTGACGTAATCGATTTTACCTTGTGAGTTGACGATAATAATGCCGTCCAGCGAGGCTTCGATAATCTTATGGGCAAGGTGGAGGCTGTTTTGGGATGCGCGTAAAGCTTGGGAGCGTTCTTCCAAAATAGAATTGATACGCCGGACGTATTCAAATTGCAAACTGGATAGAATGCCGGAAAAACTGATCAGGCCAATGATGTTACCTGTATTGTCAGATACGCCCAAATGACGAAAACCGGTTGCAACCAGCATATTGCGAGCTTCCAGCAGGTTTGCATCTTTGGGAATTGTCTTTAGCGGACGCGATGCCGCCTGCCCGATGGTTTCTGGAAAACTGCGTTGAGAAAGAAAGCGCGTTACGTCTTTTTCAGTCACAATGCCATAGCTATTGTCGTTAAACAGAACACACACAGCAGCCTGTGGAGCGTTCTGAATGATTTTTAAGGCTTCGCTGAAACTGACGTGTTCAGGGGCGATGGGGGCGGCAACCGTGATGGTTTGCTCCACTGTTTTTACCGTCAGATAATATTCTTCCCCATGTTTTAAGATGACATCTGTTTGCGTAATAATGCCGCAAGGGGTGTCATCTTTGCTCAGCACCAGCAAGTGACGAACTTTTTCTTCCTTGAACCGGACCGCAGCAGCGCCAATGGAAATATCTTCGCGGATGGATTTTACTGGCGCGTTCATAAGATCGCGGACTGGACGATCAAAAACAGCCAGATTGGAAACATCAAGACGCAAGCTGTCACGCTCCGTCCAAATTCCGATAGGAACGCCCTGCTCTTCGACAAGGATAGAGCTGACCCCGGCATTTTGCATGGCTGCGGCGCATTTTGCAATTGTATCATCCGGTTTGCAGGTGAGCAAAGTCCGGTTTACGATGCTGCTGATCTCTTCGTTTATGGGGTTCATGTTCAGAGGCGTTCACATTTGTTATATTATATTTGGCATTAAACTATCACGTTCGGTGTGTAAAAATACAGTTACCTTTCCGTATTCGACCGAAAGTATGAATTATTCAATCGTGCAAACTTCATCAAACGCGGGCCTTGGACCGCGATCATAAAGGCCTGCTGTATCACCATAGCCAATATTGCATAAGAAGTTAGATTTTAAGCTGGAATTCTTAAAGAAAGCATTATCAAGTTTTTCAGAATCAAAACCGGACATCGGTCCGCAATCAAGTCCTAAAGTACGACATGCTATAATTAAATAAGCGCCCTGTAGAGTGCAATTCCTGATTGCAGTTTCTTCTGCAAGTTCAGGGTTTTGATCGAACATGTCGGCGGCACCGGGAAAACTGGGAAACAGGCGTGGCATGTTGGTGAAAAAACGTTTGTCTGTGGCGATAATAGCTGTGACGGGAGCCGTCATTGTTTTGGCAATATTGCCTTCGGATAAACAGCTTTTCAGTTTTTCTTTGGCTTCAGGGCTTTTAATAAATGTAATACGTGCGGGACAGCAATTCATACTTGTTGGCCCCCAGCGAGCCAAATCCCAAATCTGATTGAGAAGATCGTCGCTTACGTCCTTCTCTTGCCAAAGATTATGGGTACGAGCTTCTAAAAAAAGCTGATCCAAGGCTTCTTGTGGTAAAGGTGCTGACATTCTATTTCCCTATTCGATCCAAAATTATTTTTGTTATTTAAATAAGATAAGCTGATTTCCTTTATCCTTCAATAGATTAGGTTTTCTTTTTTTGATTAGATTTATCTTGTCTTATTAGGGTTTTCGAATTTAAAATCATGCCAGATTTTAAAGCCGGAGGGTAAAATGAAACGTTTGTGGATGATGGGAGCGTGCTGTCTCTTTGTATTTGGGGCATCTTCGGCCTATGGGGATGATCGCAATGTCATTTTGGTTCCACAAGAAGTGAAATCAATGTTTCTGGAAGAAATGCGTACGCACCTTGATAACTTAAATGAAATTACTCAGTCTCTCTCAGCGGGTGACTTTAAAACGGCGGCTTATATCGCGGAAAATAAAATGGGATTTGGACATTCCGTTCGTGAGATGATGCAGCAGCAAGGGCGAACCGATGAAGAAATCGAAGAGATGTTGATGAAACTGCGGGAAAGTAAATCGCGTATTGACCATCCGGGCCGCGGGATGGGACGTTTCATGCCGGATGAAGTCCGTGAAATGGGACGCGTTTTCCACGATGCGGCGGCTCATTTTGCAAATATCGCAAAAAATGTCGCGACACCGCCGACGACTGATGATTATCAACGCGTCTTTACAGCACTTAGTGAAATAATTGACGTTTGTAGTGCCTGTCATTCATCTTACCGTGTGGAATAAATTATGATGCAAACCAAAAAGAACGCCGATGTTTTAAAAGAAAATATTGAACTAAAAGGAAAAAGTGTTCTGGATGTCGGCAGTGGTGAAGGTCATCTCAGTCGTATGATGGCCAAGCAAGGGGCACATGTTATCGGTATTGAATGTTCACCCCGTCAGATGAAAAAGGCTTTGTCCTATGATTGCGTCAGTGATGAAAAATTCATTGATGCTGTGGGGCAGGATTTACCATTTGAAGATATCAGTATGGACGTGATCGTTTTTTTCAACAGCTTGCATCATATCCCGGTTGATGAACAGTTCAACGCCTTAAAAGAAGCCGTGCGTGTCTTGCGCCCCGGTGGATTTGTTTATGTTTCCGAACCTGTGGCAGAAGGCCCTCATTTTGAACTTCTTAAACCTATTGATGACGAAACGTATGTTCGTGCGAAGGCTTATGAAGCTTTGAAGCGATACGAGGAACTGGGGCTTAAATGGGTGAAAGAGGAAACATACAACCATCCTGTGCGTCGTCAAAGTTTTGAAGAACTACGCGATAAATTGACAGGTCCGAACCCGGAGCGCGATACTATTTTCGAAGAACAGGACGCAGAGCTTCGCGCAGCCTTTGCCCATTATGGTGTTCAAAAAGAAGATGGCTGTACCTATTTCGATCAACCTACCCGTATGAACTTGCTGCAAAAAACAGCTTAAAAAAAAGGGGGGCTTAAAAGCCCCTCTCCTTCTTTGTATTAACGGAAACTGTTGTTGATCCCGGCCAAGGCGTGATTGCCGGGGCACAGGGTTTTTTCATCCAGCGTATTAAGCGGTATTTCTGTTGTGCCCAAGAAATCGTGCATATCGCGCAAGGTTGGATCGCAATAGAGCAAGCCTGTCAGGATTTCACCTTTGACGCGGTGTTGTTCAATCGCATTGATGGCTGCAAAACGATCTGTCGGATCATAGCCGTCTTTTCCTTTGTGCAGGCGGATCAGGGACCCGTCATGTAGGCAGATGTCTTTGCTTTCACCTTCTGCGTATTTTGTGGTGATTTCTTCACGTGAGGGTACGAAATCGGCAATGTTACCGGCTTCGACATGTTCACGCACATAATCATAGCTGCGTGTGGATGTCGCATGGTTGTTGAAGGTTACACAAGGCGACAACACGTCGATAAAGGCAAAACCTTCATGGCATAGGGCTGCTTTTAACAAGGGGACCAACTGATCCTTATCACCGGAAAAACTGCGTGCAACAAAAGTTGCCCCCAATTGCAGGGCCATTGTCGGCAGGTCAATCGCAGACCACAGGATTTCTTCCCCTTTTTTGGTATGGGAACCTTTGTCTGCGGTGGCAGCTGTTTGCCCTTTTGTCAGGCCATACACACCGTTATTAGCAACGATATAGGTCATATCAAGGCGGCGGCGTACCACATGGGCAAATTGCCCCATACCGATGGAGGCAGTGTCCCCATCACCGGACATGCCGACATATTTTAAACTGCGGTTTGCCATGCTGGCCCCGGTTGCAACAGACGGCATGCGTCCATGAACCGTGTTGAAACCATGTGATTTACCAAGGAAATAAGTCGGTGCCTTGGACGAACAGCCAATGCCGGACAGCTTGGCAACCTTGTGTGGTTCCAGCGACAGTTCGAAACAAGCCTGAACAAGGGCTGCACCAACCGCATCATGCCCGCATCCGGCACATAAGGTGGACAAGGCCCCTTCGTAATCGCGATATGTCAGACCAAGATCGTTTTTCGCAAGTTTCGGGTGGTGAAATTTGGATTTCAAGTAACTCATGTTCTTACCCTCTTGCCACTTTTGAAGCCGGTGCAACGGCGATATGATCGAGAATGGTTGCGCTGATGAAATCGGCCGTAATCGGTAAACCGTCGTAGTTACAAACCTTGACTAGTTTTGCCGGATCAATGTCCAGTTCATTCATCAACAGGGTCCGCATTTGAGCATCGCGGTTTTGTTCAACAACAAAGACCTGATCGTGTTGTTCGATAAATTCTTCCACAGCCTTGGCAAAGGGGAACGCCTTGAGGCGCATCCCGTCAACGTTTTGGCCTTGTGCACGGAGAAGATCAAACGTTTCATCCATCGCAGCATTCGTTGTGCCAAAATAAACCACACCGATTTTGCTGCCTTTGTTTTGGCTGTGCATTTCCGGTTGTGGCAGAATTTCGGCTGCGGTACGGAACTTTTTATTTAAACGTTCCATATTGCGCACGTAATCTTCGCCACGTTCTGTGTAAGCGGCATATTCGTTGCGTGACGTCCCACGTGTGAAATAAATGCCTTTTTCCGGATGTGTGCCGGGGTATGTGCGATAGCAAATGCCATCACCGTCCACGTCCAGATAACGCCCAAATTCTTCAACTTCTTCAAGCTGTTGTGCATTCAAAACCTTGCCACGGTCATACGTGCGGCTGTCGTCCCAGCTGAGTTCGTCACTCATGTGATCGTTCATACCGAGATCAAGATCCGTCATCACCATGATCGGGGTTTGAATGCGTTCGGCATAATCAAACGCATCCGCTGTCATATGGAAGCATTCCGTTGGTGTGGACGGGAAGATCAAGACCTGTTTCGTATCCCCATGAGAGGCATAAGCACAAGCAAGAATGTCGGATTGTTGTGTCCGTGTCGGCATCCCGGTTGAGGGACCCGCACGTTGCACATCAATTAAAACAACCGGAATTTCGGCGAAATAAGCAAGGCCGAGGAATTCTGTCATCAGGGAGACACCGGGACCGGACGTTGCGGTAAAGGAACGTGCCCCGTTCCATCCACCGCCAATGGCGATACCGATGGCGGCCAGTTCGTCTTCGGCTTGCATGACTGCGAAGTTCTTTTTGCCTGAGGCCGGATCAATACGCAGACGATTACAGTATTTTTCGTAATTTTCCACAACGGAGGTGGATGGGGTGATCGGATACCACCCAGCAACCGTTGCCCCGCCATAAACGGCACCGAGACCAGCGGCTGTGTTACCGTCAATCAGAATACGGTTGCCGACTTTGTCTGATTTTTGAACGCGAATACTCAGTGGGCAATTGAAATTTGTTTTGGCATATTGATAACCAAGCTCCAACGCATGAACGTTGGGCGAAATCAGCTTTTCCTTGCCTTTAAACTGATCGGCAATCAAGCCTTTCAACACATCGAAATCCATATCCAGCAAGGCTGCCAGCGCACCGACATAGATGACGTTTTTAAACAACTGACGTTGACGCGGGTCGTTATATTCACGCAGGCAGATTGCCGAGATGGGCATCCCCAGAAACGTAATATCTTTGCGCATCAATTGCGGATCAATTTCCTTGGTTGAGTCATAGAGGAAATAACCGCCTGCCTCGACACTTTGTACATCATCCACCATGCTTTGTGAGTTCATGGCAACCACGATGTCGGCCCCGCCAGCGCGGCGGCCCAAATATCCTTTTTCGCTGACGCGCACGTCATACCATGTCGGCATGCCCTGAATGTTTGATGGGAAGACGTTGCGCGGGCTTACCGGAACACCCATGCGGAAAATTGCTTTGGCGAACATGTTGTTGGCACTGGCAGAGCCGGTTCCGTTTGTGTTGGCAAAGCGAATAACGAATTCGTTGACTGAATTAATGGTTTTCATCTTTATGCCACCTCAATCTGTGTCGCTTTGAAAAGGAATTTCTGCATATCCCATGCCCCTGTCGGACATCGTTCGGCACATAGGCCACAGTGCAGACACACATCTTCGTCCTTAACCATAATCTTGCGGCTTTTCAGCTCACCGGAAACATAAATATCCCTGTCGTTTCCAATCGCCGGGACACGTAAGCGTGAACGCAAGTCGTCTTCGTCACCATTGGTGATAAAGTTGATACAGTCCATCGGACAAATATCTTCACAGGCAACACATTCAATGCAGCGTTCCCCCAAAAAGACAGTCTGCACATCACAGCTTAGACATCGGGCAGCTTCGCTCAAGGCGAGTTTCTCATCAAATCCCAGTTCGACTTCAGCATCGATATTTGCCAATGCTTCTTCCAAATTCATCACTGGCACGGTGTTGCGCGGATCATTGGAAACAGCACTTTGATAGGACCACTCGTGAATGCCCATTTTTTGCGAAGTTAGATCATATTCCCCAACAGGAACGGCATTGACGTCTTTTTCCTTATTGAGAAAACGATCAATGGACCCGGCTGCAATATGCCCGTGGGCAACGGCGGTAATGATATTTTCTGGACCAAAGGCCGCATCACCACCAAAGAAGACTTTTTCATTACTGGATTGCAGGGTGTCTTTGTTCAGTACAGGCATGCCCCAGTCATCAAAATCAATGCCGAGGTTGCGTTCAATCCACGGGAAGCTGGCATCTTGACCGATTGCGACCAGAACAAGATCACATTCGACCAGAACAGGTGCCTCCCCTGTTGAAATCAGTTTGCGTTTGCCTTTTTCCCAGTGTGTTTCTACACGGTCAAATTCAACGCCAATAAATTTCCCGTCTTCGACCACATAACGCAAAGGTGTGTGGTTGGGTATAATTTCGACGTTTTCAGCCATGGCATCTTCGCGTTCCCATTCTGAAGATTTCATTTCTTCATATGATGAACGCACGATGGCTTTAACCTCTTGTGCGCCTAAGCGGCGTGCTGTCCGTGTACAGTCCATTGCCGTGTTGCCGCCGCCCAGAACAACGACTCGTTTTGGCGCTTTTTTGATATGTCCAAATGTCACACCGGCAAGCCAGTTAATGCCGATTTCGACGTGATCCCCAGCTTCTTCCAGTCCATCCATTTTTAACGGACGGCCGCTTGGGGCGCCAGTGCCGACAAAGACAGCGTCGAAACCTTCATCCATCACGGCTTTCATAGAGGTTACTTCGCCATTAAAACGACGTTCAACGCCCATATCCAGAACCACATCAACTTCGCTGTCCAAGGTTGTCAAGGGTAGACGGAAAGACGGGATTTGGGTTCGCATCATGCCGCCAGCCTGGGCATCGCGTTCAAAAATCGTACATTCGTATCCCAAGGGCATAAGATCGCGTGCCACTGTTAGCGAGGCCGGCCCCCCACCAAGCAAGGCAATCTTTTTGCCATTTTTCTTGGTCGGAATGATGGGGAGACGGTCTTTGATCTCTTCCTTATTATCAGCTGCAACCCGTTTAAGGCGACAGATTGCCACAGGTTTTTCTTCGACGCGTTGACGTCTACAGGCCGGTTCACACGGACGGTCACACACACGACCCAAGACACCGGGGAACACGTTGGCTTCCCAGTTGACCATGTAGGAGTCCGTATAACGACGAGCTAAAATAAGGCGAATGTATTCCGGGACCGGCGTATGCGCCGGACAGGCATACTGGCAATCCACCACTTTATGAAAGTGGGAAGGATCAGATGTGTTGGTGGGTTTCACGGTAAACCTATCTCACAAACTGTCATAAAAGAGTCAAAACAACTATGACTTCTTTACGGGCATTCTGCCTAATCTTCAAGCATGACTTTGTAAATTATTGTCGTTTTTTTGTGCATGTTGATAATAATAATTCGCAAATTAGCGTATTGAAATATAAATATTTTTTATTTTATTGGTCTTACCAGTCTATGAAAAAAATAAGCTGGACCTAACTTTATAAATGTTCTAAGTTTATTTCATAGCAGACCTAAAATTCCTTGGCAGCACACTTTCTTTTTTGAGGAGAAAAAGAAGATGGGACAGCTATTGAAAATTGGGGTATCCGCCTGCTTGTTGGGACAAGAAGTTCGATTTAACGGCGGTCATTGCAATCATCGTTTTGTAACTCATTATTTAGCCAAGTATGCGGTGTTTGAGCCGGTTTGCCCGGAAGTGGCAATCGGCATGGGGATACCGCGTAAATCTGTGCGTCTGGAACGTGAAGATGCCACGAGTGATATTGTTCGCATGATTGAACCCAAAAGCGGCCGTGATTACACTGATGATATGGTTGCCTACAGTGCTGAAAAAGCGGCTGAATTACATGACTTGGACGGATTTGTTTTTAAGAAAAATTCGCCGAGTTGCGGTGTGTTTCGTGTGAAAATCTACCAAAATGACCAACCGAGTGAACGTCGGGGCACTGGTTTGTTTGCTCAGGCGATAATGGAACGTTACCCCGAATTACCGGTGGAAGAAGAAGGCCGCTTGTCCGATCCTTTCTTGCGGGAAAATTTTGTGGAACGGGTCTTTGCTTATCGCCGTGTCAAAGATTTATTTGATCGCAAATGGAGCCGTCGTGATGTCATTGAATTTCAAGCCCGTGAAAAACTGCTGTTGATGGCACATGCCCCGCATAAGGCAAAATTGCTGGGACAATTGGTCGGGCGCATTAAACAGTATCAGCGCGAGGATTTTGCAACGGCTTATGTTCAGGCTTATATGGGCTGTATGAATACAAACCCAAGTAAAGGCCGTCATACGAATGCGATGATGCATATGGCGGGGTATTTGAAAAATAAGCTCAGCCAATCCGGTCGTGCGGAACTGGCATCCGTTATTTCAGATTATCGTCAGGGATATGTTCCGATGACAGTGCCGATGGCTTTGATGCAACATATGATCCGTCGTTTGGAAGAAGGGTATCTGGCCAATCAGACCTATTTGGCCCCTCACCCACGTGACCTTGCCTTACGTAATCATATTTAAGGAACGTGTTGTGATGAAACGCTTATTTTTACTGATCTACTTGATCATGGGATTTACAATGACACAGGCTAAAGCCGAAACAACAGCTTTTGATTTTACTTTCGAAGATATTGACGGCAAAGAACTGCCTTTATCTAAATTTACAGGCAAAACGGTGATGGTGGTCAATACGGCTTCTTATTGCGGCTTTACTAAACAATATGATGCCTTGCAAGCTGTCTGGGCAAAATATCGCGACCGTGGACTGATTGTGTTGGGGGTACCGTCTAACGATTTTGGGCAACAGGAACCGGGAACGGAAAAAGAAATTAAAGAATTCTGTGAAGTGAATTTCAATATTAATTTTCCGATGACGCAAAAAGAGGTCGTGAGCGGTAAAAATGCCCATCCATTTTATCAATGGGCGCGCAAGGAACTGGGCTTTGTTGCTGCCCCCAAATGGAATTTTCATAAATACTTGATTGATGGAAATGGCAGGCTTGTGGATTGGTTTGCGACAACAACAAAACCGGATGCCCCAAAAGTGATTGCGGCAATTGAAAAGAGTTTGGGGCGCTAAAACGCCCCCTTCTCTGTTGTTATTTCATACCGCTGATGTATGTGGCGAGGGCTTGAATTTCCATTTCGGTCAATTTAGAGGCAATGGAATGCATGACCGCGTTGTCATTGGTCCGTTTGCGGTTATGGAATTCGGTCAGCTGATCGGCAAGGTAGCGTTTGTGTTGACCTGCCAGTCGCGGTAATTTTTGTGTCCCTTTACCTTCGTCCCCATGACAGGTTTTACACGCGGTAACGCCCGAATATTTGTTGCCGTTCATGTAAAGATATTGACCAACGGCGGCAAATTCTTCATCACGTACACGGTGGGAAAGCGGCGGTTTGGCTGCAAAATATTTGCCAAGCGCGACCATTTCATCCGGTGTCAGGTCTTGTGCCATTTCATTCATGGTGCCTGTACGTCGCCCGGCTTGAAAGTCAGCCAGTTGTTTGGCGATATATTCTTCATGCTGGGCAGCAAGCCGGGGATAAATCGCACTGGAACTTTCCCCTTCTGTACCGTGACACAAGTGGCATTTTTCTTCGACGATTTCGATGGCACGATCCAGATTATCAGCCAAGGCCGATTGTGTACCAATAAAAAGGGTGCAAATCAAAAAGGCACGTTTAAACATATTTTCTTTATCCCCTGTGAAGCGATTTTCTTGTTTATAGCAGAAAGTATCGTTTTTGGGATGGGGAAAAGGTATGTGTTTATCAATCTAGTTTGCAATTTCCTGATCATCGAGTTCACGCAAAACACGAAATCCGGTATCGTCGCTGCGTCGTGTCGGGAAATCACGCCATCGGTTGGTGACACGGATTTCTTTGGGGGGGAAGCTCCAGCCACCGCCGCGAATAACGCGTTTGCCGCACCCCGCAGGGTTTTGATAGGCGGTGCCGTCCAGCCCGATCCCTTCAAATTGATCATTCCAGCAATCTTCCACCCATTCAAATACATTTCCACTGGTATCGAATAGACCAAGCCGATTGGGGGCAAATCGTCCCACTGGTGCGGTTTTTTCACTGTCCCAAATGCTGCCACATCCTGCGCAATTGGCAAGACCTTTACCCAGTTTATCCCCCCAAGGGTAAGCCGTTGTGGTGCCTGCACGCGATATATATTCCCATTCGGCATCACTCGGTAAGCGGTAGGTATGTCCGGTTTTTTCACTGAGCCAGCGGGTATAGGCTTTGGCCTCTTCCCACGCGACATTGATGACGGGGCGTCGCCCCCTGCCCCATGCGGAATCCTCTGGTGGGACGCAATCTGTTTCCCTGCAATATCGAGCGTATTCGGCAAAAGTGATTTCAAAGACCCCTATGGCAAAAGGCTTGGTCAAGGTGACAGGTTGGATAGGTTTTTCATCAAAATCACCATTGGCATCGCCGCGTAGATAACTGCCCGGTTTGATCAGGCGCAAAAGTGGCCCGCTGCTGCCATCGACAAAATGATCGCGAAAGGTATTTTTACGCATTTCAGGTTTGAACCCTGATACCAATAGCTTTTCTGGTTGATCATTGCGGGTATAATCGCTTTTAAATTCAATAGCCTGTATGGATTTTAAATCCAGTTGCAGGGCGTTTCCGTTTAAGTCGGTGAGTGTAAAACCTGTTTCAGCATGTAAACCGCTCAGCCATGATTGATCGTCTCGTCGGCGCAAGCGAATTTTTAAAACCTCTTCATCTTCGGAATAAGTCAGGTCCAGCAGGTCGGCATCTGTGCTGGGTAAAACAGCGGTTCGTCCATTTTGATCAATCCGGAACAAGGTGGCACTATGATAGCCTAAAAAGACATCACCGTTGTTCATTTCAATGATATCAGGGGCTAATTCCAGAGGTTTTCTCTGGGTGCGTTCTTTTCGGCTATGCTCAAATTCAATTAATTGAATTTCGGTTTTGTCCAAGGGC
Organism: Terasakiella sp.; assembly: GCA_965230775.1. Taxonomy (GTDB): domain Bacteria; phylum Pseudomonadota; class Alphaproteobacteria; order Rhodospirillales; family Terasakiellaceae; genus Terasakiella. The sequence continues at coordinate 743,559 of CBDDLQ010000006.1, read as the reverse complement.
AGGTCTGGGCCCAAGGCACGAGTTGTGACAAAAGTGTTTTCTTCTATCTGCCCGCTGAAGACCTCGCCATCAATTGTGGTGACGCGATCTTTTGCCCGTGGCGTAGGGGCAAAGAAAATATGCGTTAGTCTATCGCGTGTCAGCGTTATATTGCCATAATCGGTGGTAAGCTGAATTGTTTTTTGTGCGATAATTCCGTTATGAAATTCTCCGCGTCGTGTCTGAATGACATCGGCCCAAGCCGTATCAGCGAATATGACTGCTGATAGAACTGAAGCAACAATAAGGAAACATTTTTTTGTTTTCATTGGCCTTCCTCCCCATGTGTATAATACGCATTAATTACACAAGTGGAAAGTGTGCTTTTCCGGAAAACAAAACGGCCTTGTTCAGGATGAAGCAAGGCCGTTTGTAATCGTCCGTATAAATCCGCTGTTTTAAGAGGATTTGGACTGAATGTAGTTTTTGAGACCCATTTTATCAATCAGGCCGAGCTGTTTTTCCAGCCAATAGGTGTGATCATCTTCTGTGTCTTTCAGCAGGTCAATCAACATTTGGCGTGAAACGTAATCTTGTTCCTTCTCACAGAGGGCAATGACCTTTTTCAGCTCTTTACCGACCATGAGTTCATATTCAAGGTCATTCTGCAGCATGGAGGGAACGTCTTTACCGATTTTCAGCGCATCGCGTGCTGCAACGTCCGGTGTACCTTCCAAAAACAGGATGCGTTCAACGATACGGGCTGCGTGTTCCAGTTCTTCTTCCTGTTCATGTTTCAGGCGTTCGAACAATTCACTCATGCCCCAATCGTCATACATGCGCGAATGAATGAAATATTGATCCGCAGCACTCATTTCATGGGCAAGAAGGCCGTTCAGAGCCTCAATAACCTTTTTGTTGCCTTTCATTTGATCGGCTCCTTATCTTACGTCTGTGATTGAATGTAGTTTTGCAGACCTTGTTCTTTGATCTGCCATTGCTGGGTTTCCAGCCAATCGAGGAATTCTTCTTCATCTTCGATGATGTCATCCAGAAGATCGCGCGAAACGAAATCGCTTTCAGCTTCGCAAAGTGCGATGGCTGCGCGCAAATCCTGCAACATGGGGTCGAGAAGGTCCATTTCGCACTGGATAATTTCTTCGGTATTTTCACCAATGCGCAATTTACCGAGGCTTTGCAAGTTGGGCAGACCTTCTAAAAACAGAATGCGTTCAATCAACTTGTCCGCCTGCTTCATGTCCTTGATGGATTTTTTGTATTCTTTACTACCGATCTCGCCCATTCCCCAGTCGTTAAACATACGTGAATGCAAGAATGTTTGGTTAATGGAAACCAATTCGTTGCCCAGAATTTTATTGAGTTGGGCAATGACTTTTGGACTGCCTTTCATTTTGTTTTCCTTTCAGGGGTCGCGAAATATTGTTGAGCCCATGATATGTGTATTTGTTGCGAATAAACAAGTGTTAAATATAAAAAAGTTAAATAAATTCAATGATTTAATTAATAATGATTATTAATTCTAATCGCGTTTCAGGTCTTGCTTATGTATGTAATAGCTCTGTTCCCCTATCATACGGGCCGGAAAAACTTTTATTTCAGAAAGACTTGATGGGGCCGTTGTACTGACATCCCATAAAGGTAAATCCACTTGGTAAGGATAGTATTTATCAAAGACATGACTGTTGGGAAGTCGCTCACGGAGGTAATGGACACCATGATGTGTTATCACCTTATCGGCACTTTCATTTAACAGGTGTTGCCGTGTGAGTTCTAAGGGGGACAGTTGAGGGGAATTAAAGTTTGTCTGATTCGAAATAAAAAGCTGCAAAACGATAAGACCGTAAAGGATGATTTTATTTACAAGATGATCGGTTTTTGCAATGAGTATGAGGGTTAAAATCAAAGGTAAAGCCAAGTGGCGCAAGTTTTCGGGGTTTTGGAATAGCAAAGTCCATCCCCACCCGACTATGACGATAAAGAGCAAAATGCTTTTCCGATGGGGGTAGAGGCTGAAGGCAAAACCAAGACTAAGGGCTAAAACATAAGCCAATCCACCGGGAAGGCGGGAAAAGCTGTCAAACCAGGATAGCTTGCTGGTACTAAGTGTCGTATTTCCCCATAGAAGAAAATGTCCTTCGATAAAGCGCCAGCCTTCCCACACAAGTGGCATTTGTTCAATGGCGAGTAGGCCGAGCAGGAACAGCAAACAGAGTGTGGCACAGGCAAGAACAAAAGGCAGGGCCGTTTTTTTGTGTTTGAAGATTGCTGCAACTATGAAGACGGCTGCGAAAATAACAAAAGAAGGACGACAAGCCAAAGCCCCCCCCAGTGACAGGCCACTGATCGTGAAGTTGCCTTTTCGATATTGCCATAAGGCCGCGAGAAAAAAGGCAATACCCGCACCGTCAGACATGAGGCTTAGCCCCAAATATGGCAACAGCGGCATGCTGAGTGCACATAAAAACACAGCAAGACGGTTTTTTTCCACGCACAAGAGGCAAAGGCTGGGAATGGCAAGTGCCATTGAGAGGGAGAGAAAAGACAGGGCGTTTAATGGGCTAAAACCAAGGCCATATAAAGCTTTGCCTAGCAGGATAAATCCAGGATAACCGGGAAAGTGTGGCCTGAATTCCAGAATACTGAAACGTTCGATACCACGTAAGAAAAAAAAGGCATCATCGTTTGAAAGCGAGGGGGGAAAAGAAAATAGCCAAACAGCCAAGGCCCCATAAAGGCAGCAGGCAATAATCCAGCCCCCTGCCCTAAAGCTTGGCAAATTCTTTTACCAGTTGATCAAGTGCCTTTTGATATGCCTTTGGGTCGGCAGGTGTTTGCCCTGCCCCGAATACACCGGGCTTGCCGATGGCATTCAGGCAGTCCTGCAAGATTTTTTCAATATCATTTGCTTGTGTTTTGGGTAGTTCCGGCTCAATCACGTCGAAGAAACGTTTGGATTTCATTACCATGACTTTGGCGCTTTGATAGTTATCAAGATTACGTGCGGCAATAATGAGACGGCGTTGAATTTCAGCCGCATATAAACGGTGAATATTATGAAGGACAGCTTTTTGGTCTTTTTGTTCCACAGCCTTTTCAAAATCATTGAGTAACGGCTTATCGAATTTATGAGACAAAAACTCTATATCGTCTTTCATCAGGTTGAAATATTTAGCAACTTTATCGAAATCATTCTTTTTAAACCCGCTGACGATCCCGTTACGGCCATCGATCAGGGGTTCTTTTCCCGCAGCGGAATAGGAATAGGCGCTGGCATGCCCGGAAATGGTAAAACTCAGCAGAAGAATGAGAAGAAAGCGCATAATATTCTCCTAAGCGACACTTTGGGTCTCTATGACCGTGCGTTCGTTGCGGTGATCAAAAATGGCACGGCGGCAGTCTTGGCCGTTCAGAACAGCGCGCGCTGCCATTTGGCCCATTTCCATTGCAGTATCTGTGAAGATATAGCGAAAGGTTGCCTGTCGTCCACATTGAATAAGATTGTTGAATGGATTGAGATAAGCAATAGCTTTTTCCCGTTCGATTTCGTATCCCACAGACATCAACGGATAGGCCTGTGCCCCGAAGGTGGAAAAGTATTCCCCGGTTGCCAATTGAGAGGGAACGCCAAGGCGATTCAAGTCTGTACAGGCTCGTTTAAACAGGTCGGCATCATCCATTGTCCAGAGGTCACTGTCCGGATCGCAGGGAATTTCTAGCATGAGCGAGCTATGCCCGTTTGGTGCCATATAAGGGGAGCGCCGTTTGGGTTCTTGCAGGCGGGTTGCCATGATGTGTGGATCGGATAGATATTGCCATGTGTTATCTGAAATATTATCTGTTTCCATCGGCATGCAGAAAAAGCGCACACCGCGAAATTTTAAGGTACTGCTCCCGCCACACAACCTTACCATGTCGGGTAAGGATATTGTTGAAACGTATTGATCTGCAATAATTTTTTCGCCATTGGCAAAGATAGCGGTAATTCGATCCTGTCCGCATTCGATCTCATCAATTTGTGTCCCATAACGGATTGATCCGCCAAGGCGTTCAAATTCACGGGCGATTTTTTCAAAGATAACACCAAAGCCATATTTGGGATAACGATACGAATGGGCATAGGTGCGCGGTGTTGCATCACGTGTTGGCAGCAGGCGTCGTGCAACATCTTTTAAATCCAGCAAGCTGATACGCTGGGATGCCCAATCAGCAGACAGGTCTTTAGGATCAATTCCCCAAAGTTTTGCCGTATAACCTTCAAAGAAATTACGATAGAGCGTTTTGCCAAAACGGCTTTCGATCCATGTGGCAAAACTGGTGTTATCCGGTTTTTGAAAGGGCAAAGTTGCCAAATCCAACCCCGCGCCAGCCAATAACGCAGTTGGGGCTGTCTTTAACAAATTCCCAAGGGCAAGCGGATAGGCATAGGTGCGACCACGAAAGCGAATGACACTTTTGCGATAGGCCGTTAAAAGATCATCCCCGACTAAATCTTCGACGAGTTGCAGCAAGTCGGGATCATGGGTGATGAAACGATGACCACCAAAATCAAAACGATATGTACCGTGTTTGCCTTCAAAGACTGTGGTGCCACATAATCCGCCTTCAACCTTGCGCTTTTCATACAAGGTGACCGTCTTGCCTGCCTTTGCAAGTTCATAAGCGGCCATAAGACCTGCTGGTCCGGCACCTAATACCGCGATGGTTTCGACCATATCAGGGATGCTCCAGCACGTTGGTGGCCTGAGTCATCAGGACGGCTTCCGGGTTGGGCAGTTCTGGATAGGTTTGGCGAACCGCATCGGTGACCCATTGTGGATAGATACGAAACATCAATTTGGTTTCGACCTGCAGGGGGTAAGTGGCATCTGCCGGAATATCAAAACGTTCATCGCGATATCCGTTTGCCGGGATTTTGGTATCTTTCAGCATTTTCTCATAACGCCAGAAGACCAGACCGACCGGTTTGCCGTCTTTGTCGCCAAAGACTTTTTGGAAGAAACGCGCATCTTTTGCCACATTGCCTTTGTCATCCATTTTACCTTCAGACAAAACGATATTGCCTTTGGCATCTTTAACGGTGATATCCAGCCACAATTGACGGAAATCGGCAACTCCGGTGGGTAAGGCATGCCCTGCCCCAACGTTTTTAACACGCACGTTTAATTTTCCATCCGGGCTGATGCTGTTTTCCACTTCGGCAGCCATTTGCAACAGCTCAATACTCATATTGGCGAGCTTTTCATTGCGCAATCCGACAAGGTGGTGATTGGCCCCGGTAAACTGATGTGTGACCACATTATTTTTCATCTGACCGCCATCGGTGGAAATACCGGGAATATTTTCCCCGATCCGTTTTATATCGCCATGCATATGGCAATCAATGCAATCACGGTGTTTGCTGGGATCTTCCGGGTTGTTGTATTCGGATTTTTCCCATTCGCCATAGGTATCAACAATAACAGCACCTGTGCCGGGGGCAAATTCGTTATGGCACGTGCTACAGAGTTCGGAGTCCTTATAAAAGGGTTGGCTATAAGATTTTGCATGCACTTCCGGCTTGGCGTTAATCTGATGATTCCCTGCCCATTTCAACAAATCGTTTTTGCTGTTTTCAAAGATATAAAGTTCACGGTCTTTAACATTGACGGAGAAACTGGCATTTCCGCCTGCTTTTTTACCACGGGCATCTTCCAGTTTTGTGATGCGATGACAGAAGAGACAGCCTGTGCCCTCATCCAGATCAGGTTTCTTTTCTTCCAAGGCTTTAAACAGGGTTTCACCGCCTTTTTCGAACATATGGCCTTTTTCGATAGTCGCGGTTAAACCTGTTAACAATCCTTGGGGATGGTGGCAGCCCATACACCATTTACGGAATTCTTCGCCTTCGGTTTGGGCGGCGACTTCTTCCACAACCTTGTAATAAGGGTTGGAATCCCCCATCAAACGGTGCAGTGAGTCTGCCCATTGATCAAACATATCTGAATGACATTCGGCGCAGGCGGCGGAATTGACCCATTCTTCGGCGTGCACGGTTTTGCGTTCATCATCCAGTCGCAACCATGTGGACAGAAGCGGTAGGTTACCTTTTGCCAGAACAAAGCTATGGAGGTCATCCATTTTGTTTTTGACTTTTTCAGGCAGGTTTGCCGGGTCCACTTTTTTTGCACCGTCACGGTCATCAAAGCCCATACCGCCTTGTGTGTCTTGGATGATACGAACGTAGTCACCGGCAAAATCACCGGCAACCATGTTGCCAAGTTTTTGGTGACCGATCACCGCGTTATCATATTTATCCGTTGGCGTATCGCGAAACATATAGCCAGTAGTAAAGTTGAACCCGTCTAGATGGCAGCTTTGGCAGCTCATCCAAAAATCACCTGCCATTGGGTAGTCGGTATCATCGTTGGTATTGCCTGACATAAACAAGGTTTTGCCGCGTCTGAGTTGGGGCTCCATTGGATCGTTTGCCACCAGCTTGGCGAAAACAGGTTTGACCAGCTTGGCGCGTGCAAACGGTCCTTCCCCGCCACGGGTCATTTGGGTGATATCAAGGCTCATGGCATTCTGGATGAAGATATCCTGCCCGGATACGACAATTCCACGAGGTGTATCACCGGGGAGATGGCGATAAATCTGTTGAACTTTTGCCCCGCCCTGATTGAGTTTACCAACACGGCGGGCCCGGCGTTTTTTCTTTTTCTTGATTGAGGTCCGGCGCGACAGGTCAAAGACCATCAAATCTTCACTGCCACTGAGTGTGATATAAACTTTTTTACCGTCCGCACTGAATGTTGCATCATGCGGGTTGGATACAATACGTGTGCGCTTGGTAGTTTCCACGATGTTGATTTGCTTGAACAAATGTTTGCGGCGATCAACCAATTCCTTTTCCTTGCCTTTTTTCAGACTGAGCAACGAGACAGAGGGAAAAACAGTGGATTGGAACTGGAACGGATGATCAAAATTCCAAAGGACATGCGGCAACCAGGCTTCCGCTTCATCCGGGCTGACGGCAATGTCATCCAGCAGGCGCGGCACCCCTTGTGAGACAAACTCGTCTTCAGGTTCCTGCGTTTCATGTAATTTCAAAGTGACGTTAAGCGCAGGTGGTAAAACGGTTGTATCGTAAATGGAGACTTCACCGATCATGGAATGGGTAACGAGTAAGCGCCCATCAGATAAGAGTGCCAGTCCACGTGGCGTTTCACGGGTTTCTAGGTCATAAACAACGCCTTTGTCGGGGTGAAGGCCCAGCAGACGGTGCCCTTCAAAAGCAGCAACCCAAAAAAGTTTGTTTCGCTGGTCATATACAATTCCAAACGGGCGATAAGCGACTTTATATTCGTTAAGAATTTTATTTTGATTGAAAAAAACAACACGATGGCCGCTATAATCCGTGGCCGCGATCAATCCATTTTCAGCAATGGCCAAGCGACGAATATCACCACCAAGCTTAATCTCACCGAGCCGTTCTGCGTCGCCTTTATCAACCCACGAGACACTGCCGGTATCGCCATTGGCACTATACAGGATTTTTGTATCGGAACTGAGTGTGAAGCCCGTGCTTTCCACGGCCGCAAAAGCCGTTGCGGATAGGGCGGCAATGGCAAGACCAAAGGCCAGAAGCCACTTTAAGGCTTTAAACATGCTCCAGCGTTTTGCATGCATATAGACAATGATGGCAAGGGGAATGCTGGGTAATAAATGCATCCAATATGCAACCTGCCCCATCATGTCACCGCGATTACCGAAAAAGGATAAATACAAGCCGCTGAAAAACAGAAAAACCAAAATATATTCAATAAGAGTGCCAGATTTACGTAGGAAAGGTTTGGTGGATGATTTCATCAAATCGCGATGCGATAACCAAAACGGCAGGACGAAAACGGGAAAAAGAATGAGTGAAACAAGGAAATGAATCCCTAATGCCGGTCGTGTCACTTGCCACGGCAGATTAAATCCATCCCATAACAAAAGGCCACTAATCACCAGAATATAAAGGATAAATTCGGCAGGTTTGGATTGATACGAAAGTTTGCGCCATAGGGACGCTGCCGCAACAATTTCTTTATGTGTTTTTCTTGTTTGCGTACTCATGTTCTGGGCGTTCTATCCTGAAGTAAATAAGAATAAATATTAATCTCAGAAGGTCTACATAATTGCAAATGCGTCTTAATTGATATGCGTCAAGAAATCTACGAAAGAACACAAAAAACCGGGAAAACCTTTTATGAAAGGCTCCCCCGGCTTTTAAGTCAAATAGGTTTATCGTTTTGAAACAATTACCTTATTTGCCATTGTCATGGCTGTACCGTATTTGCCGCCGGCATAAACAACTTGGGCGACGCCGTCTTTATCTGTGTCACCATTATTGTTTTCACTCAGCAGGTTTTCACCGGAGTCGCCTACCCACTCAGCCAACTGCATACCTTCATTGGTTTTTTCACCATTGATCACAGTGCGGAACCATGTGGTGTAACGTTTTGTCAGGTGTGCCAAGTCCAGATTAGGATTGTTCTCACCTTCTTCGTTACGAAGATCCAGCATCAAGGAACGTAAACCGGCACTGACAGCCGCCACTGTGTAAGGTGTATATTGCGTCGGTTGTCCGATAACATTGGCGTATGTGCCTGTGCCTTTATCAAACATTTGGGCTTCGACTTGATCGTACACTTTACGTGCGGCTTCTTTATAACGTTCGTCACCTGTTGCGGTCATGGCGGCAGCCAGACCACGGATCACAGCAAACTGGGTGCCAACGCTCTGGCTTTTGCCTGCACCATCGTTCAGGTTGTAGTTATCAACAGCCAAGCCATTTTTTGCAATCAGCTTATCAAGGATAAAGTCAGCTTGCGCCTTGATCATTTCCAAGGCCCGTTGACCGCGTTCTGTATTGAGGCTTTCACCGGCATCGGCAGAAGCATATCCAACCGGTAAAGCGTCTTGGGAACGTTGGAAGATCGTCAAGGCTTGCAACGCATAAGCGGCATCATAAGTTGTGACTTTTTGACCAATGACATCATCAACCAATGTGCCTGCTTTGGCATCAAAATGCAGGGCATCCAAATTTTTGAAAGCTGCATTTGCCAAAACACTAACTACAGAAAATGGATCATCGCTTTCTACATCGTTATTAAGGTCCGTATCTGTGTTAGCCGCCGGGGCACTGGGGAATGGCGCCCCATCAAATACAGAAAGGAAAGCCGGGTTCTGGTTTGTGTTGGCACTGCGTTGATCGCTAAAGGCATAGACTTCGCTTAAGGGCCATAACAGCATCCATGTATCACGCAACGTAGAACGACCGTCAGTGACTTGCAAATCGCCAATGGCTTTGGTGCCATTAACCATTTTTTCGCTGACGGCAACATTGGCCGGGAACCAGACTGGACCGTTTGCCGGATCATAGGCGCTGGTAATTTTTGTGCCCAGTTTTTTACCGTCATAACCGAATTGGTTTTTTAAGGTAAGAAGCTTGTCCCATGTGATTTCCGTCAGGATAACACCGTTGAAACCGTCTGCTGAAGAAACACCCAAAGCATGTTTGCCGTCTGCATCCATATCGGATGAGGTTGCTTCCACTTCTTCGTCGCCTTCAACGGTATGCATGCCGCCCAGAAAATCTTGCGACCACATAACGTCTTTTAACATCTGACCACCGACAGCAGCGGGGTTGAAGGATTTGTCCATACCGGACTCAACCCATGCAAGGGAAGCATAATCACGGAAGTAAGCCGGAATATCGATTTTGACTTTAGAAGTGTGACCTGTCGCATCATGCATTTCGACTTCGTCTTTATTGACGGTTGCAGTATCTACCTGCCCTGCAAATTCAGGCATACCCTTTCGATACGGGAACGTGACCGGGTACATATTCAACGGAATTTCTTCTGTCGGGAAAGCAACGGATGCAGATAATTCAATAAAACGTTTGCCTAAACTTTCCGGTGTACCACCGCGTTTTGCATTCAATGGACCGTTGGCAAGATGCGGCCCCATTTTAGACTGATAATTGACCGCATACATTGCTTCTTCGGAATACTCATAAGATTCGATTCCGGCGGTGTAATCGAAGGCTGTCGGCTTGTTCAGGGCCACAGGGTCAAGTACATCAAGGTCAAGGCCGAGGCTTTCAGCCAAAGGTTCGCCGGAAAGTTCAAATTCCGTGTATGCTAGAAAACCGCCCCCGGGATTAAAGGATTTATCGACAACCTCCACCTTTACACCGTTTGCAAAGGCGGCACTGGAAAGAGCCAGTGCGGAAGTTAAGCTCAGGAATTTAAGTGTTTTAGACATTTGTATTCCAATTGGTTTGTTGCGAGTAATTATCAATATCTTTTCTTCTTACATAAAAAAGAATCTATTTGCAAATGATTTTCATTAATTTTTTAAAGGGAATTTAAATGAGGTACGTGGGTGAATTATACAAAAAAACGGGACAGATAATCTGCCCCGTTTAATAGACTGTAAAGCTGTAGATTGAGTGACAATAGCCTAGAAATTAAATGTAACGTCTGTGTGACATGGTATTGGCAATTACTGTCAAGCTTTGATTATTTTTTGAAACAATCATTGCACAACAATGCCTTAAAATGTTTCCATAGAAGTGTTGATGGAAAGTACATGTAGGGTAAATAAAAATATGACTAGAGCAATCTCACCGTTTATCGCCTTGTTAGCGAGTATTTGGTTGATTAATCTCGGTGGTGGATTGCAGGGCACATTGCTGGGCTTACGTGCGGAAATGGAGTCCTTTGAACTGACTTCCACAGGTTTTATTCTTGCGGCTTATTTCCTGGGCTATATCGTCAGCTTTTTTGTTATTCCGTCTTTTATTAACAGCGTGGGGCATATCCGGTCTTTTGCGGCCTTTGCATCGCTTTCTTCTGCGGCGACCTTGCTGCATGCGGTTTTTGTTGATCCCTATGTCTGGTTTTGTTTGCGCCTTCTAACCGGTTTGTGCTTTGGCGGGTTGGTTCTGGTTGGGGAAAGCTGGCTAAATGCCTCAACAGGCAATGATAATCGTGGCGCTGTCTTTTCCGTGTATATGCTGATTGTCTTAAGCGCCTCGGCAATCAGCCAAATCTTACTGAATTTGACCTCTGTATCCGGGTATAACCTGTTTGTTTTGGTCTCGGTTGCCTTATCAGTTGCTCTTCTTCCCCTCACCTTGGGAAAAAAGATCGTTGCCCCTGAAATTCAGGAAAGCTCGACAATGGCCTTTGGGAAGCTGGCAAAACGGTTTCCTCTTGGCATTTTGGGGATCATGGTGTCCGGCTTGGTGAGCGGGGCGCTTTGGACAATGGTTGCCGTTTATGTTTTGCGAATTGGTTTAACAACATCGGATGTTTCCCAGGTCATGTTTTTTCTGATGGTTGGCGGGATGATTTCTTTGTGGCCCATCGGGAAACTTTCAGATCGTATTGATCGACGTAAGATCATTCTGGCGCTTGGTCTGGGGACATCATTGGCTTGTGCTTTCTTTTTAATACCGACTTTTCTCAATGCGGATACGATTAAGTATATGGCTGCCCTTTTGGGATTTATGGCTTTTCCCCTTTATGCGATTTCATCCAGCCATATCAGCGATTACCTCGAACAAGATGAATTTGTCCCGGCCTGTGGGTCGATGGTTTTGTTTTACGGGTTAGGTGCACTTATCTCGCCGCTGGTCTCGGCACAGGCCATGCAAATTATCGGGCCGCAAGGCTTGTTCCTTTTTATGTTTGCGATCCAAATCCCATTGATTGTGCTGGCCTCTATCCGCATCTTCAAAAAAGAGGCTTTGCCAGTCGAAGAGAAAACCGATTTCGTTTTCGAAATGCCCAAGGTTACACCGTCTGTCAGCCCGCTTGATCCTCGTAACCAAGAGGCTGAGGAATTGGCGGATGAAGCGCAAAGAGAAATGGAAGAACGCGAAATTGCAGATCAGGAAGCCCTTGACGATGACGATACAATCCGGATGACGGACTAACAGATAAAACTTATGTTTTGGAGTTGAAGATAAGCCTTCTTAAATATACAATCTGTATATGAGAACGGGGATGTTCATTTGTATGTATATTTTTGGCACTGTTGCTTTTATCACCCTTTTAGGGAGTGTTCATGTGCATGCGCAGCCTGAACATAACTATTGCCCGAAAAAAATTGGGATGATGCAAGGTGATCCTCTTGCAGGTCCGGCAAAAGACATTTTACTGAAAATTTATAAAAAGTTAGGTTGCGACACCAAAGTTGTGCCCTTACCCGGTGCGAGAGGGATTTTGCACTTCAATAAAAAGTTGGTTGATGGTGAACTATACCGTTTGCCCCTTGCGGAAAAAAACTACGAGAGAACTTTTGTGCGTTCCCTCGTGCCATTATTCAGGTTGTCAAATGCAGTGTGGGAAAATCCCGATTATAACGTGTCTTCCAAAAAGCCTTTAGGGTACGCAAGGGGAATTAAATGGCATGAAGACTATATCCAGAAACACTTTCTGGATATGCAGAATATCGCTCAGTTTAATACTGAAGAGAAGATGTTTGAGGCTTTTAACCGTGGTGCAATTGGCCGTTTTCTCAGTGAAACACAAACTGTCAAATTGTTGCTGAATGAGGGACGTTTGAGTATCTTCCCTCATCTCAAATCGACTGTGGAAAACAAGCCGCTCTATCACTATTTAAGCAGTGATTATTCAAATTTTATGGCTGATTTTTCGAAGATTGTTGAGACTAAGCAACCGTTTACTGTTCTGGAATAAAAAAAGCCTTGCTCACGTGAACAAGGCTTCTTCATATCAGCTTTTTGTTGGCTTGCGTTTGCGCTTTAACGGGCCTGTGCCAGCCTTACTATCCTTTTCTTTTTTGGGTTTGTAAGACTTTTTATTTTTTGTTGGTTTGTCCGTTCTTGCTGCTTTTTCCTCATTTGATTTGCCATCAAACTTTTTATTTTCAGCAGACTTTCCCCGATGAGCGGGTTTGCGTGGGCGACGGTCACTGCGGTCTTCGCGATCATTTTTGCCACGCCTTTTACGATTGTCACGCGGACCGCGTTTGCCTCGTGTATCCGCGCTAAACTCAGGGACTTCTTTTAAACGATCAATCGTAACGCCGTTTTCGACTTTGCGGCTGGGGCCGACAGCGGCGAGGAATTTATCAATGCTATCAGGGTGGAATTCAACAAAGGTGGTGTCGTCCTGAATTTTGATCGCACCGATTTCCCCTTTGGTGATATGGCCCGCCCGACAAAGCATGGGCAAAATCCAGCGAGGCTCCGCATTGTGTTTACGCCCGACAGACAGGCTGACCCAGACACCGTTTTCAAAATCGACCCGGGGGCCTTTTTCCGGGCGGTCCCTGTCTTTGCCCTGCGGGGCATCCAACAATTCTTCAGGGGCCGGTTGTTCGGTATTTTGCAGACGGATCAAGGCCAATGCGATTTGTTCAGGGCTGAATTTTGCCATGACGTCCTGCAGGAACTCTTTTTCATTCTCATCAATTTCCTGCTCGAAGACAGGATTAGTCAGAAAACGTTCCCGATCACGTTGCAGCACCTCTTCGACAGAGGGCGGCTTGGTCCAGTCTGCGGTAATCTTGGCATGGTTCAAGACTTGTTCTGTACGGCGGCGTTGATTGTAAGGAACGACCAGCGCGCTGACCCCTTTTCGCCCTGCCCGTCCTGTTCGTCCGCTTCGGTGCAACAGGGCTTCACTGTTACGGGGAATGTCTGCGTGGATCACCAGTTCGAGATTGGGCAGGTCAATGCCGCGCGCGGCAACATCGGTTGCCACACAAACGCGGGCACGTCCATCACGCATGGCTTGCAAAGCGTGGGAACGCTCATTCTGGCTGAGTTCACCGGACAATGCGACAACGGAAAATCCCCGGTTGTTCAGGCGACTATGCAAATGGTTTACGGTCGCACGGGTGGCACAGAAAATAATGGCATTCTTGGCCTCATGAAAACGCAAGATATTGATAATGGCATTTTCACGATCACTCGGGGCGACTTGAAAGGCCTTATATGTAATATCGCGGTGTTGCTTTTCCGGTGCTTTGGTTTCAAGGCGAACAGCGTCACGCTGATACCGTTTTGCCAAGGCGGCAATCCCGCGCCCGACAGTTGCGGAAAACATCAGGGTGCGGCGCTCAACCGGTGTGGTATCCAGGATACATTCCAGCTCTTCTCGGAAACCCAGATCCAGCATTTCGTCGGCTTCATCCAAAACGACACAACGCAATGCTGAAGGGTCTAAAGACCCGCGTTCGATATGATCACGCAAACGTCCGGGTGTACCGACAACAATATGTGCCCCGCGTGACAGGTTGTTGCGTTCGGTTCGCATATCCATACCACCGACACAAGATGCGATTTTGGCCCCGGTGAATTCATAAAGCCATTCAAGCTCCAGCTTGACTTGCAAGGCCAGTTCGCGTGTCGGTGCAATGACCAAGGCCAAGGGGTTTTCGGCTCGTGCAAAATTGGCGGCATCGCCCAAAATCGTAGGGGCAAAGTTCAACCCAAACGCAACGGTTTTGCCGGAGCCGGTTTGTGCAGAAACAAGCGCATCTACATCACGCATCTCAGGGGCAATCACGGCCTCCTGAACAGGTGTTAATGTTTCATAGCCTCGTTTTATCAATGCCTGTTCGATTGATGAAACAACACCTTCAAATTTTGTCATACTGTATCTTTCAAAAGAGAAAATCTTATTATGTTTCTCTTGTTTTCATGTGCCTGAAATATGACCGCAATGTCCGGTCATGGCACGCAATATATTTATGTTCGAGAATAGTTCCCGTCAGGTTTGGGCGGATCCGGTCCGTTGAAAAAAAGCTTCGCTTAAAAGAGCAAAACTTTCCAATGATTAAGATTATGAGAAAATAAGTGATAATCAAAACCAAAAAATAAGCTTTAAATCAATGGCTTACGCCTATCAAATATAAGCGTAAATGGACCGAAACCCTTACCTACACTTCCGCTTGCCAGAATGCAAGCACTTTCCCTTGCGAGAGTATGATGAGGTCGAGGACGTTTAACGTGAGAAGTACTGAACGGAGAAGAGGCTTGAGTTTTAGGGAACGGGGCCAATTTTGGTTCTTAAATCACGTTGTAGCTTCTTGCGTAAATCGACAAGGCTTTGAGCTTGAGGTAGCCATCCCTTGTCGATTTGAACAGCTTCAAATAAACGACTGGTTAATGACGGTAAAATTGACAGCTTCTCTTCAATGCTTTGCGCTGCGTTTAGATCATCGAACCCTTGTTTGATCTTTAGGTGCCTTTTATTGGGAAGGGCAATCTTGTCGTGGTGAACTATGACACCTGTAACAACCTTTGGCGTGGAGACAGGAAAGTAATGAGCTTTATGTGATTTTAAGCCATGCCGTGAGATAATGCCTCTGATGATTGAGAGGAATTTCTTGCTCACAAATTCACCAGATATGGTGATGTCGTCAACGTAGACGGTCATCTTGCAGCCGCTGTCTTTTACTAAGGTGTTGATCTCTTCAAACATAGGTTTATGGGCATAGTATGATAGCAGAGGGCTTGCGCTGCTTCCTGTCGCCAGATGTTCATCCACAGTAGTTAGCTTTGAGAGAATAGCTGCGACTTCTGATGAGCATTCCAGTAGGTTTCGAGAGAAACCGTAAATCGCTTTCCTTGTCACCGATGGATAGAATCTCTTCACGTCAGCCTTGATGATGGAATTGTGACCGATATGGACTCTGGCATTTGTGAGGTAAGACCTCCCTGCCCGTGCAGAGTGGAGATAGTCAGGGGCTTCAATTCTGGATAGCAACTGATAGATACGCTTATGGATAGCTTGAAGTTGAGGCTTTGGTTCCTGTACCTTGCGACCATCTACATCGAAGAAACGATACCTTTCAACATCAGGTGTGTTGGCTAAGGTTTCCAGTTTACCTTTTGAAACGAATAGTAGTTCCGCGAGTTTATGCGGAGAACTCATTCTGTAAAATGGTGAAGTCTCAAGTGAGTAGCTATCCAATCATCTAATCCTTGTGTTTCTCAGGGTCTGCGTCAGAGATCGTAGCAATCCAATCCAGCATTTTTACTACCTTGCCAGCTACGGATTGCTTGATGTTTTTGACTAACGTAGGGTCTTCGATATTCTCGGCAAACAGCATTAATGAAGATGCAGGTATGTCAAAATACCTTGAGTATTTTTCAAGAGTTTCAAGGGTGACTTTCTTTCTGCCTGATTCAATTTCCGAGACATATGACTTAGATAATCCTAAGCCAGTTGATATTTGGGTTTGGGTTTGGTTATGATAAACTCGTATCAATCTAAGTGCGTCGTTAATCATGTTCGTTACCTGTATCATTGAAATGGTTAGGGGGAGTTATTCAGTTGAGAAAAACAACACCATCCGCACGAGTTTGACCACGAAGGCAAACACAGCTAACAGAACGCGCCGGTTTACCAAGCAAAAGCGAATAAATCGCTTCCCACCTTGAAGGGCACGTTTGAACAACGTTTCCTGTCTGGTGTTAAGGGCTGTTGGTTTTAATGTTTCCATATATATATATCTTTCTGGTTCACCATGGCACCATTGCCATAGTGTCGCGTAAACCAGAAACGAGTCCAGACAGGAGCATTCCCCCTTAACCTATCCGCCGTAGCCGATCGCGTCGGCTACGGCTTTACCGCTGTGTCCTTGATTTCTTCCGAGGGATGCTTCCACTCTTCCGTCTTCTTCGGAGCAGCAGTTGGTAGGGACCTAAGTCCCCGCAAGCCAAAGGCTTCGGGTAATGCGACATCTCGCCACTTAACGAAACGATCGTAGCAATGCTGTTCGCAAAATGCAATGCAATATTCGCTATTGGCGAACTTTTTCTGTATGGTTGGATGAGGATTCCGTCGAAACCCTCTAAAATGACTATGCCCTACATGCCTTTTATCTATGCCCTTTTGTAAATTTTGGGCATGAAAAAAGCCTTGTAAAACAAGGCTTTTTTCATTTTGGTCGGGACAGAGGGACTCCGACCTTATCTATAGAAGCCTTTATTTATCAGTAACTTAAATGAATAAAATGTAAGTATAAAATTGATGTATGTTGTACTTACACTTACATAATCGGCAAAGTTATGTCAAATGCTCCCTATGCTTTTTGCTGAAATTGTTCGTGGATGACAAAGAAGGATTGCATGACTTCTTGATGATTTCGGGTCGTGTTTTAAGGCTCGTAGAGAGTCGTTAGGGTGTCTGTTGCGATCATCCTATCTACAAGGGTTTGTTGACTCTCATGCAGGCTTTCAGGAGTTATTTTGAGCGACTAATAAACAGTGGTTTTCATTATGCACATTGGTTCGCAGAACTGATTATTCTTACGGGTCCTAGAGTGGTAAGAACAAGGTGGTGCTTTAGTGTTATCTACCTACTTGATAGATACCCTCAACTTATAACCAGTAACCAAAGCAGCACTATTTTCCATTGTCATCGCAACCTTCTTCGCATCAGATTCACGACACAGCAGTGCATCATGGATTGGAAGGCATGGACAACCAAACTCAGCAAGCACCAGCATTGTTTTGACCAGTATGTGGCAAGCCCCTAGTATTCTAGACACCTGATAGCGTACACATTGTGCAACCTATGAGGTTCTAGATATGAGCGGTAAACGTTACCCTGAAGAATTTAAAATTGAAGCTGTCCGTCAAGTTGTTGATCGAGGCTACAGTATCAGTGATGTTGCAAAGCGGTTGGGTGTTTCCAACAAGAGTTTGAGGGATTGGATCAAATTATTTGGCGACACCGGTGCCCAGCATCAAACGATTGTCAGTCAGCAGGATGAATTGCGTAAATTGAAGGCTGAGCTCCGTCGCGTCACAGAGGAGCGTGATATCTTAAAGGAGGCCGCAGCGTACTTTGCAAGCGAGTCAAGGAAAGGTACGCGTTCATAAAGTCTCGGCTCGATCAATTCCCTTTGGCGGTTTTGTGTCGAACATTAGATGTTCATCGTAGCGGCTTCTATGCTTGGCTGAAGCAGCCTTTAAGTAAACGTGCTGTGGAAGACCAACGCTTACTGGGACTGATTAAACAATCCTGGCTAGAAAGTGGTTTGGCTTATGGTTATCGCAATATCACTAAAGACTTGAAGGATTTGGGTGAAGATTGCGGCAAAAACCGCATTCATCGTATCATGCGGGAAGAAGGTATTCGTTCTCAGCGAGGATACAAACGCCATCGCGGTTTCTCAGGTGGGGATGTCAGTCACATCGCCCCGAACACATTGGACCGTCAGTTTGATGCCGATAAACCCGATCTGGCATGGGTAACGGATTTTACCTTTATCCGCACTCATGAAGGTTGGTTGTATCTGACAGTTGTGATTGATCTGTTCTCAAGACAAGTCATTGGCTGGAGTATGAAGAATAACCCCAAGGCTGATCTTGTGATTGATGCCTTGGTCATGGCGTTATGGCGTCGTAAACCGAATAACAAAGTGCTCATCCATTCTGATCAAGGTATCCAATACACCTGCTCAGATTGGCGAAAGTTCCTTGCAGACCACAATCTGGAAGCAAGCATGAGCCGAAAAGGGAACTGTCACGACAATGCTGTTGCGGAGAGCTTTTTCTCTTTATTGAAGACAGAACGTATCAAACGGAAAATCTACAAAACCCGTGATGATGCAAGGGCTGAGATATTTAATTACATTGAGTTTTTCTACAATCCGACACGAAGACATGGAGCCAATGGTGGCTTGTCTCCGATGGAATATGAAAAACGGTATTATGAAAAAATATCAGGTGTCTAGAGTACTAGGGGCTTGCCAAGCGTAAAGGAAAGGAGAAAGATTTGAATACACTTCTCCAAGCCGCCTTAACCAAACAAGGTATCGATATTAAGGCGAAAGTCAAAACGCCACACGGAATGAAAGATCGCTTTGTCTGGCTGGCATGGGGACAGGAAACTTCCTTATCCATGTACAGTTACACACAGAATGTTGTCTTTGCTGGTGTGATCCATCGTCCAGAGTTGGACATTGCGGGATCAATGGTCGGGCAATCTGGTGATCTTAAGAAAGAGGTCTCTGGTGTTGATGTCCATGCCGTCCGTATGTCTGAAGTATCTCACAGTGTTTACCAAGCGATGAACCGTGCGGCTTGTCGTCAAACGCTTGAAGGTCAGGCAGTGAAAACCAATGTCTGGTTACCTCTGTGGCATTGGGAAAATGTCAGGAACGAACTGATTGACGTTATGCCAGGACTTCAATGGTGCCAATGGGACAGTAAATCTGGAACTGCCAAGAAGACCCAAAGAGATGTGATTGTTGATAAGGTTATCAGCTACTTGAATTCACTCTCTCATGATGTTGAGAAAGTAACAATCTCAGCATTGAAGGCAGCGACTGACCTTACGTCTGTCAATCTGAAGACTTTCAGCCGTGCAATGAATGAACTTGAGGACAAACTTACTGATATGCAGTGGGAGAAATCAGGCCGTTCACTCATCAGATTGAAATAGTGGACAGGGTCTCTATAGGGGTAATCTTTATAGAGACTATGTCCATTATTTTGGATTGATCATTTTGAAGGAGGACCATCACCAGATGGACTCCAAATACCAAAGAGTAACATCAAGCCCAATCCATAACACTTTGGTGTCCGAACCAGCATAGCTGGCTTTCTGACCATCTCTTCTTTATCGGGGATTTTGGTGATCCCCCTTATCTAAACGTAACCCTAAATCTCCTGCCTAATGCACTCGGTTTCGCCCACCGAGCCTTTAGCTATGTCATAAGGAAATACATATGTCTAATACTGACAAACGAACTGTTCGATCCTTCTTCAGTAAAGAGGATCAAACCACCCTTACCAATATCTCTGAAATGCTCAAACGTAACGGTTTTGAAGCGTCAGAGTCAGCGTCCATCCGTTACGCTGTTCGCCGTGCGGAACGCGCAATGAAGAACGATCCGATGTTTCAGGGAGGTGCATAATGTCCA
This sequence comes from Terasakiella sp., assembly GCA_965230775.1. Taxonomy (GTDB): domain Bacteria; phylum Pseudomonadota; class Alphaproteobacteria; order Rhodospirillales; family Terasakiellaceae; genus Terasakiella. The sequence continues at coordinate 723,612 of CBDDLQ010000006.1, read as the reverse complement.
TCCTAGCATCTGACGGAAAGTCACTCTTTCAGCTTCAGCGTAATCCATCCTCTGATGTGGCTGTTCTAACCAACGTCACACAGAACTTGCCAGAAGTGGCCTTTGATGAGGCAACAAACACTTACTTCAAAGTGGCTTTGGTTAAAGGTCAGGTGAAGCTGACAAAGATGAAACCAACACCAGAAATGGTGGTTAGCTGGTTGCGGAAGTACCGAAAGCCTCAGTCGTGTCTGGAGCTTCGTCAACTTGTCCAGAAATTCTTTGGTGATGATCTTCACGAAGAAGACATCCACGAGGTAGAGCGCATGTTCACGTACAGCACACCTCTTCCTCGTCACATCGGTCAGCGATGAACCACAAGGCCAAACGTAAGGCCTGTCCAATAGATCAGGAAGCTTGGGACATCATCTCAGATCACCTCAATGAGTGTGGTGTTTCTCTTCCTGTATCTGGACGAAAGATCATCAGCTTCGCCCTACAGGCCACAGCCCAACACCTCAATCCTGACTTTGTGTCAGGACACGACCAACTCAACACAATCAAGGTAAACACCAATGACACAATCCACTGATATTCAGGTTCAAATCAACGAACCAGATCAACATACATACGATCCATCCAAACAATCTTCATATGTCCCAGACAATGCTGGTAACATCCTGTCCACTGCCATGACCAAACAAGCTGGTCCGGTTAATGGTTCAATTGAAGCAGATCACATCGTCACAGTTGGCGAAGCTCAAATGACAGTCGGTCAGGCCGTCCAAATGGGTTTCATTGAGACTGACGGTCAACGTTTCTTTGAGAAGGACACAACAGCACCACAGTCACAAGAACAAGGTTTTGATGATGGTCAGACAGTTACCATTGAGAATGACCCTGTGTTTGACAAGAAGGCTTCGCAACGTATCGACAATATGACTAGCGAACTGGACACGATTGGTGCCAAGACACCATCAGTATTGGCTCAATACATGCACAATCCAGAAGCCATGCCTGACATGCTTCAGCCGCTTGTTGATAGTGGTGCTTATAACGAACAGGAAATCATGGACGGCCTTCAGGGCCTTGAAGCCGATATAGACAGTACAGTGACGGCCTTTTGGAAGAACTTGGGGATCAAAGACCCTGCGGCCCATTACGAACACCTCGTTGAGCGATACGGTCAGTCTGCCCTGACAGCGGCTTTCAGCAAGATGGTTATGAATAACGACATGGCCATGTTCCAGAAATGGGGTACTGACTATCTTAACCAGACCGTTGCGCCTGAGGTCATGGGTAACTCAGACGGTCCCCGTCCTGACGACAATGAAGTCACATATGTGAATGGGGTTAAAACCACCAAGGGTGCTGCTCGTTATCTGAAACAACGCCAATCCCGTTAATCACAACAGCTTGAGTGTGCCCACATGGTGGTTCGTGTGGGTTGGTCTGAGCCGCCGTTGGGTTTGTCCCTTCGGCGGTTCTTTTATTTGAAGGAATACCAATGAAGAAACTCCCTCCCCAGACGGGGAAAGGTGCAAGTGTTAATGCCAAGTTCAAAGCCATGGAAGGCGTAGAACGCACTTGTGAAAGCTGTGGTGAGACGAAGGTAATCTCAATGAAAACCTTCAGCCCCAAGAAGACAGAACCTGACGGTGTTTCAAAGGTCTGTCGTGCTTGTCAGGGACGTAAGTCTCAAAAGCTTGTTGGCGCACGGACAATCGACAAGGTGGAGCCATGGCCCAATTCTCAAAGAAAACGGAAAGAGTTTTGGGAGCGTCTGACCAAAGAACGAGATCGTCTGTACGAGATTGGCAATCAGGTTGAAAGCAATCCAAGGCTCCTGAAGGAATTTGAAGTTCTGTGCCATTCCTTGCACATGGTCACCCGTATGAAAGGTGATCCGGCTGAAGGTGGTCACATGGAAGATGAGAAACTGGCCTTCAAGATTTTCTGTGAAGTCATTTCTCCACTGATCGCTGGTTGGACAGGTCTCGCTGAAATCCATGAAGATGTGATTGACGCTCTGGTCGATCCTGACGATCACGTTATGCTGTTGGCTTCTCGTAACTCTGGTAAGTCTGCCCTGACACAAATCTTTGTGGCTTGGTGCCTTTACCGTAATCCACTGGATATGATCCTTGTCTTCAGTTCATCTGAGGATATTGCCAAGCGTGGCCTTATGGCTGTGCGAAACTATTTGGAAGATTGTCCCCTACTCCGGTTTTTATTACCAAAGGAAGGCGGCATTGATTCTGCCAACAAGTTCACCACGGCTCAAGCCATTGGTAAGCTTGGGTCAAACGTATCTCTGGCGGCATATGGTATCAATGGTCGGACGACAGGTCTTCGGGCTGAGCGTATGATCTTTGATGACGTTGAATCCAGTAAGGATACGACCCAGACAACACAAGAGGCTCTATACAACAACACCAACGCTGTTGAGAACTTGCTGAACCCCGGTGGTCAGGTGATTGCCCTAGGTACACCTCAGATCATTGGGGCATCCATCTACATCAAATGGGCTGAGTCCGGTGATTGGAAACTTCACACAGCCAAGCTCTTTGAAGAATTACCAAATGATGATGGCAAGAAAGAGATCGAACTTCGCTCTCGTTGGCCTGACCGCTGGTCTGATGCTGATCTTAAGAAGAAGCGTAAGCGTCTGCCTAAACATGAATGGGACCTTCACTGGCGTATCGACCTTGATACAAAGAATGGTGATGATCGCCCAATCAAGCTCAGATACTTCTATACTGTCTCATGGCCTTCAGATCGTAACGACTTCCCTCCGGCTGTCCGTGGGCGTGGTCCGAAGATTGATGATATTGAGATTGGCGAAGCGCCAGACGCAAACGATTACCTAAGGCGGCCCATTGAGATCACTGAAGGATATGAACAGTACGCACACACTGTGGCGGCTGTTGATCCTTCTGGCGGTGGTGGTGGTGACGAGATCGGTATCTGTGTTGCTTCAGCTACTGTTCAGGGTCAGGCCGTCATCCGTTATCTGTCAGGGATTGATGAAGGTGAACCAACCAAATCGGTTGATCGTCTCGTTCAAACCCTCAACAGGTTTAGACCTGACCAGATCATTGTGGAAGACAACAACGGTTCTGCATGGCCTACCATGTTGGAACAGAAACTGAATGAGCGTGGTTATTACCCCAAGGTCGAAAGAGCTACTTCACAGACCAGAAAAGGTGAACGGATCATCTCAGCCCTTGAGGTTCCTCTTAATAATGAGAAGGTCATTCTCCTTGATGATGTGGTCACAGCGCCAAACGCAGTGGAAACCATTCGTCAGATCGTTGGGATCAAACGTGACGCCCGTGGCTTAAAGCATGATGACCGTGTTGACGCTTTGGCTTGGGCTTTATCTACTCTGTCTGAAAAATGGTTATTCCTTGATAATGGTGACGTTCAAGAAACACAGGCACAGAAGAAGAAAGAATATCTTCTGACGCTGACGACCAGACAAGGCGGCATTCGTGAAGACAGTCCTGAAGCAACCCTTCTTGATTGGGATGATGAAGATACACGCCTTGCTCATCAGATTGAACACCTGACACAGACCCTTGAAGAAGAAAAGTCACGAGGTGTCCATGATCTCAAGCTTGAGAGACGGATTAATCATCTTCGTGAGCAATTCAAGGACAGCATGAAACGCCGAAATCACAAACCGCTTCCCCCACCCCGTCCTTATAACCTTGGTCGGGGTGATCGTGATTATTCTGAAACATGGAGATCATTACTATGAACCGTGATCAATATGAACGCCTATTCAATCGCAGCGGGTCACAAGAGACCCCAGCCGAATACTACAATCGAGCTTTCAACCACAATCCTCGTTATCCAAATCAGGAGCGCGTGGACGCTGGTGAAGCTTCCCATATCGTCGATGGCGTCGGACAACACCGATACGTCAAGACGTAACGAGTCCTGAGAGTCCGCTGGGGACTCGTACAACGCACCTAACAATCACTGACTAGGTTAGTGGTAGCGAAACCCTAGCGACTCTCTGTGGACTCAGAAACCGCCTTAATGGCGATCTACCCTCCCAACCTTTGAAAAGGAAAACATATGCAAACATTTAAAGCTGGCACCCTCTGGAAACCAGATGGAACAAAATTCCGATTTGAGATTGATGACACTGGTAATGGTGCGATCTACGAATTTGGAACCGGACAAAAGAAAGGCCCTGAAGTGGCGATCTTTGGTCTTGATGGCTCAATTGACACGAACGACTTCAATCAGAACTGGTCTTCAGACCGTGTGATTGGTTCTGCTGTCTATGTTAGCGGTAAACAAAAAGGTCAATGTTTGGCCCAACTCCTTCCTTAATGCCTGACAGTTACAACCCTGTAACGCAAATCGCTGTGTCCGTCTATGACGCTGATGGAGATCGCTATATGGTTCTTATCAATGCAGACGGCACAGGTGGTTTGTACAGGCAGGTCTCTGCCAATGGTGACCAATCCGGTATGAAACTGGATGAGAAACTGTTGGATGTTATCTTGGATATTCCATTCAAGGAATTTGAGGCATGGCCTTATGACAGACGATGGACTAGCGCTGTGTATAACGGTGGGCAGTTCGTTGGCGAGTTGCTGAATGAAATTTGACGGTAGGCCCCTTCGGGGGCTTACTGTTTTTTTCTCTATATCTCTTTGATGTATAAATCTTTTCTGCTATTTTACTGTTCAATAAAAATAACCATTAGTTTCCGCCACCATAACATGCCAATAATAAGGTAGGAATATGCATGGCTAAAATTTCGAATCCGGTTCTTTTTTCTGATCATTTTAAGGTCGACGCGAGTGAGTTAATGTCGCTTGGTGTTTTAGACCCATTCATAAATGCAGATACTCAACTCTTCATAGACCCATTGCTTCTTGAAGGAAGTATGCATGACGAAATGAAAGAGGCAGCGGCACTTTACCAAAAGTACTTTGAAAACATTATAATGCTTTTGATGGCTTCAAAAGCCAAAGGTGATGTTCCGTGGCGCAATGCTGCTAAGCTATTTCGTACTAAAGAAATCAGTGGCACCTGCTTGGGATATGGGTCGGAAACAACGAGAGGAAGCGGATTTGGCCCTAAGTTAACTGAAGCAATTATGCTGACTGCCAGTCAAATCGTTTCTTTGGGGGTGGACAATCCTGATTTATTTTTACTTATGGGGCTTTTTGAGGGAGATGTCGGCCCTGATAGAATTAGCGACCAAGCCACAAATGCTATTTTACCTGCCCTCCTTTCCTTTAATCAAAGGATTTTAGGCTCGTTGACTGTCCCTACACGTGAATTTACCGTGCGTGGATTAAAGGCCAATCTTATTGAGAATCCCTTTGATCCGAAGAGACCGATTATCTTTGTACCGCTAGACGTGATTCGTGATTTACCAACAGTGAACAACTGGAGGGATATTAGTTCAATATCTGCGGAAAATGATGATATCCGTCAACGTATCAATAGTAAGATCGCTGAATACTGGAAAATCAAATCTGTTGAAGAAAAGAACCGTGCGCGAGATGTAGCCCAAAAGGATAAAGAGCTTATTGACGCGTTGCTTACCTGTGTGGAAATTGCCAATAAGGAAGCTTATGATTTCAATGCTGATATGCTCGGCGTGGGGGTTATGAGGAAATTTTTATCTATCGCATCGAGTTTCCCATGCGCAATGCCTCACGTTCATCCGACGACGGATGAAGAAATCATGGCTGTAGTAGATAAGATCATTGTTCAATATAAGTGGTTGATCGAAACCTGTCGTCATTCTGAAGATTTATGGCATAAGGATGTGCGGAGGCATGAAGCGACAGCCCAAAGAATGTTTTTTGCAACGGCAACCAGTTATTGCCGGGCTAATAACATTGATTTAATTGCTGAAGCAAACAACGGTGCTGGTCCGGTTGACTTTAAGCTTTCTCATGGTGCAGATGCCAAGGTATTGGTGGAAATTAAGCTATCTACGGGTAAGGTTTTAAGTGGCTATAAAAAACAGCTTGAGATTTATGAAGACGTAGAACAAACAAAATCCTCATATCTATTGGTCGTAGATGTTGGTGAGATGGGTGGAAAACTCAATGATATTCAGACGCTTCGAAATGAAAAAGTCCGGGATGGGTTACCTGCGCCAAAGATCGTAGTTGTCGATGGCATGAGAAGACCATCTGCCAGTAAGGCTTGATTCAAAAGGAATAAACCCTTCGGCACCTAAAACCACTGTGGTCAACCACTATGGTCATTACGGTCCCGAAGGGTTTTATATTATTGAAAACATTGAGTTTTCAAATATGGTCGGGACAGCGGGATTCGAACCCACGACCCCTACACCCCCAGTGTAGTGCGCTACCAGACTGCGCTATGTCCCGACGATGTTTGTGGCGGCAATATATAGAGGGCTTTCCGGCGATGCAATGGTTAGTTTGCAAAAGTTTTCACTTTTTATGCCGCGCTCTCAATTTTGTCTTTTAAGGCTTTAAGCTCGCTTAAGACATCTTCCAGTTTGTCGCGCTGTGTGGGGCTGAGGGCGCGTTTGACAATGATCTGAGGTTCCGGGGCATCCGGGGCGAGAATGGGTTCCGGTTCGGGCAGGTCGGACAGTTCTTCGTAATCATGTGTCGCAAGCGGTTGAAAGTAGGAAGCTCCGCCTGTGCTTTCCTCAACCTCATCCTCAGAAATAGCTTCAAGGTTTTGTTCTGGTTTTTGTTCTTGTTCGTCTGGTATTGGCCCCATATTTTCTGACGGGCTATCAAACAGGCTGGCTTGTTGGGTCGCGGGTGTGACTTGTGCGCGCAACTGTACGGAGACTGTTGTTCTTTCCCCTTCCGGTGGCGGAGTTTGTGATTCCGGTGTTTCTGAAGCGTCATCAGATGCCGTTACGCTGCCTTCGTTGATAAAGCTGCGGGCCCCTTCTTCGCGCATGAGTTTTTGGACACCTTTAATGGTGTAGCCTTCGTCATGGAGCAATGTCTGCAAACGACGCAGCAATGCGACATCGTCGGGGCGGTAATAACGTCGACCGCCCGCGCGTTTCAGCGGTTTGATTTGTGGAAACTTGCTTTCCCAAAAACGCAACACATGGGTTGCCAATCCGAGTTCCTTGGCGACTTCGCTAATCGTGCGGAACGCATCGTTCGATTTGGTCATCTATCAACTATGCGCTTTCGGCGGCATTATTGGTTTTCGTTAATACGGGCCTTGAGCACCTGAGAGGGGCGGAAGACGAGTACTTTGCGTGGCAGGATCGGAACTTCTTCACCTGTTTTCGGGTTGCGCCCGATACGTTCGCCTTTGGAACGAACGGAAAAGCTGCCGAAAGAGGAGATTTTTACCGTTTCATCGTTCGCCAATGTATCTGCAATCATATCCAGAACAGATTCAAGCAGGTCCGCAGATTCATTACGAGACAAACCAACTTCTTGATAAACAGCCTCGGTCAATTGGGCGCGGGTAATGGTCTTTTCACTCATTGGGGGTCCTCGCAAAGTTGGAATAGACAGACTTAAACGGTACCTTAGGACGATTAATCCGTCAATATCAAAGGTTTGCGTAGTTGATTTTAATTTATGCTGCTTACCAGCGAATAAGGGCGGACCCCCAAGTCAAACCACCGCCCATTGCCTCAATAATCAGCAGATCTCCGCGCTTTACACGCCCGTCACGAACGGCTTCGTCCAGGGCAAGCGGGATGGATGCGGCGGAGGTATTGGCGTGCTTATCAACGGTGACAACCACCTTGTTCGGATCGACTTTCAGCTTTTTCGCTGTGCCGTCCAAAATACGCTTGTTGGCCTGATGTGGGACGATCCAGTCAATATCATCCGCCGTCAGGTCATTGGCGGCCAATGCTTCCTTGACGACTTCGGCCAGATTAACGACAGCATGACGAAAAACTTCTTTGCCTGCCATGCGCACATGGCCTGTCGTCTGGGTGCTGGACGGTCCGCCATCGACCATCAAAATATCCTGATAACGCCCGTCGGAATGCAGGTGGGTGGAGAGAATGCCGGCAGATTCGGCTGTTGCTTCTTCGGCACGCAGGATAACAGCCCCTGCCCCGTCACCAAATAAAACACACGTTGTGCGATCTTCCCAATCCAGCAAACGGGTAAAGCTTTCGGCGCCAATGACCAATGCTGTCTTGGCCTGTCCGGTTTTTAGGAAACTGTCAGCGGTTGCCAAAGCAAACATAAAGCCGGAACAAACGGCTTGCACATCCATTGCAAATCCACGGGTCAAACCCAACTGAGCCTGTACTTTAGTCGCGGTTGAAGGGAATGTATTATCCGGCGTGGTCGTTCCCAGCACGATGAGGTCAATATCCTGTACATCAATTCCGGCGTGCTCAATAGCCTTCAAGGAGGCTTTGCGGGCGAGATCGGATGTTAGTTCACCTTCTGCAACCATGTGGCGTTGTTTAATGCCTGTCCGTGCGGTAATCCATTCGTCACTTGTATCGACAAATTTTGCGAGATCGTCGTTTGTTACGATTTTTTCCGGAAGGTAAGAACCGCATCCGAGGATTCTAGAACGTAAAGCCATGTGATAGTCGCCACCAAATGTTATGAATCGTTGCCGCTATGGGCATCCATGAGACGCTCCAGATCTTCCTTTATCAGGTCGTTGAAGCCGTGATGCACCAGATCATGTGCGACTTGGACGGCATTTGCAAACCCTAAAGCGTCTGTACCGCCATGACTTTTCACGCAAATTCCATTCAAGCCGAGGAACATTGCACCATTATAGCGGCGCGGGTCCATCTTTTTCTTGAAGTTCATAAGCGCAGGTTTTGCAATGGTTGCCCCCAATTTACCAAGGAAACTACCGGTCAGTGCGTCTTTTAGGAAGAAACCGAGAAGTTGGGCTGTACCTTCGATGGTTTTTAAAGCGACGTTTCCGGTAAAACCGTCTGTTACGATCACGTCGACCGTCCCCAGACCAATGTCGTCACCTTCGACGAAACCGTAAAAGTCGATGTTTAATTTCGTGTTGCGCAAAATGGCGTGGGCTTGTTTGACCGAATCATTGCCTTTAAGGTCTTCTTCCCCGATGTTGAGGATACCGACCTTCGGTTTTGGTAATCCCAGCACGTTACGTGCATAGACTTCACCCATTACGGCAAATTGCGTCAGGTTGTCGGCATCGCATTCAACGTTTGCACCCAGGTCCAGCATAACCGACCCGCCGGTGCGGTGTGGCAGGTACGTTGCAATTGCCGGGCGGTCAATGCCGGGCAATGTGCGCAGAACGAATTTTGCCATCGCCATCAGGGCACCAGTGTTGCCCGCAGAAACAATTCCGGCAGCCTCGCCTTTTTTGACGGCATTAATGGCCAGACGCATAGAAGAATTGCGGCGGTTACGAAGAGCAACGGCCGGCTTATCGTCATTCGTCACAACTTCGTCAGTATGGATAACCGTCGAAATTGCTTTGACGTCAGGGTATTGAAGCAACAAAGGCTCCAACTGACGTTCATCACCTACGAGGAGGAAACGAACACCAGGGAGCTTTGTCTTGCAGATGCTTAAGCCTTTGACGACCATATCGGGTGCATCATCGCCGCCCATGGCGTCAATGGCTAGCGTCATTACGTTTGACAAGAGGGTAATCCTTCCTTCGAAGCGTAATTAAACAGCTTCGACGTCAGTAACCTCACGACCATCGTAGTGGCCGCATTCAGAACAAACGTGGTGTGGGCGTTTCAATTCACCGCAGTTCGGACATTCGTTGTACACAGATGCTTTGAGAGAATCATGTGAACGACGCATGTTACGACGGGATGTGGAAACTTTCTTCTTAGGAACAGCCATTATTCTGTACTCTTTAATATAAGCTCGACAACGAGGGAGCGGTTATTTAAACGAAAGTGTCACATAGAGCAAGCCTAAATGGCGCTATTTGTCACTTTTATTTTTCAGTTCGGCCAAAACGGCAAAAGGATTGTTGGATTCAATCTCTTCTTCCGTGATTTCCGGGCCGACACCAAATTCGGTATAGGCCGTACCATCTGCACGGGGAAAAGGATCAATCTCCAGACCCAGTTCCTCTGCCATCGCCGCGCCGAGGTCTATCACACCATCGATGATGGGATCAAGCTCCTCTGTTGCATCAATTTCAATTTCTACCTCTTTTTCTTTATCCGGCGGCGTAATCGTGCTGTCGTAGATACGTTGAAAGTCAAGGTTAATAACGGTTTCAATGGGGCTAAAGGTTACAACGCATTCCTGCGTGATTTTTGCCTGTGCCTGAAAATCACAGGCAATTTTTTTTCCGCTCAGGCGTTTTAAAGTGGCGGTTCCCTTGAAAAATGCAATGTTTTTTAAATCGAAACGCTCTTTAAGGCCCGATAATTCCTCCTCATTGGCGTCGAGGTGAATTTTCTTGGGATTGGGTCCAAGTTTGTCGACCTGAAAGATATAGGTGAAATCTTGCGTGCTCATGTGTTTTTATCTCCTGAGGGGGCTGGGCCAAAGGAAACATCCCCTTTTAAGAGGTCGTCAATGGAGGTGTTTTCAAGGTTTTTTGCTTCACAGCGCAGGTATTGCGCCATTTTTTCAAGCGATTCGTCACTTACCGGGGTTTTGCGATAAAGGTTACGGTCCAGTGCAGCTTTCAGCATGTTGTTATCGCTTTCAGCCAATCCTTCTTCATATACCGTAATGCGACCGTAGAAAGCCTCTGCCATCTTGGGAACACGTCTGGCCAACCCCATGTCACCGACGCCTAGTTCGCGCAGGTTCTGATCCATATCCGCAAACATAAGGTCATAAAGAGATTGCAGAAACTGTTCGGTTCGTTCCTGTTCCGTTTTTAATCGACGCATGACAACAAAGGCATGCAAGACGATCATGTCGTAACGCCCTTCCACGGTATCAGCCACTTCCAGATGTAGATAAAAATCGGGATTGCGCGATTGTTTGATAATCGAGACATAAAGCTTTTGTACTTCTTCGGCAAAAGCGGGCTTGGTTTTAAACAGTTTGGAAAAGATCACGATGCGCCGGGCTCCAATAAAACTTGATCATCGGGTTTTATAAGATATTGTAGGGGCTCTTATCAAAGTGAAAATCAAGGTTTGTGAGTTGCGATGTTGAAAAAGGTTCGCTCAAATACTGTTTTTGGTTTAGGTGCCTTGCTGGGTGCGGCGCTTATGCTCAATGCTTGTGGGGCGCAATATGCAACGCGGGGCAACCTTCCGACAGAACAACGCCTGTCTGAAGTCATCCCCGGTGAAGTGCATGCGCGTGATGTTGCTGAAATTCTCGGCACACCCTCTACCTTTTCCACATTCGGGGGGGAATCCTGGTATTATATCAGCGAACGTGTCGAATATTTTGCTTTTTTAGAACCTAAAATTCTCGATCGGAAAGTGATTCGCGTCCAATTCAGTAAAGACGGCACCGTCGAAAAGGTTGACGAACGCGATAATCAACAGATGCGCAACATTCAGTTTGTCGAACGCACTACACCGACAGCCGGTAATGAGTTGTCTTTCTTTGAACAGATTTTTGGCAACTTGGGTCGCTTTAATAAAAGTGAATAAAAAAGGATATCAGCCGGGATTATCTGCGACGGACTGGATCAGGACGTCGGAGACGACCTTGCTGTCCTCTTCCCCTAAAACCTTGTAAGTGATGCGCTTGAGGCGCCTTTTCAGGGCTGCGATATCCAATTTGTCTTTGTTGCGTAAAAGACGGGGCATGAAGACATAAAGATCACGCAGATAAGCGTCTTCCAGACGGACCATCTTTGCTTTGACAACTTCTTCTTGTCCCAGGTTGACTTCAAGGGCGAATTGGACCTGAATGCTGCCAGCAACGCGTTCCCCTTGGAACATGGGAATGGTAAACGGTTTAATTGCGACTGTGGTTGTTGTCGCTTTTTTTTCCAGCTCAATCTGTTCTGGTGTTTTCTGTGGTGCATCCTTGGGTTCAAATGGCCCAAGTTCCAGAAAATAGAGCGCCCCAACAGTGCCCCCGGCTACAACAACTAACAAGACCAAGAAGAGAATAGCTTTTTTCATTCATTTTGCCCAAAGTACCCGATACAGAGTTTGTTATTATCGTCGTCCGACATGCAGAATGCAAGTTCGGCGCTTAGAAATGACGATATCCTTTTTTCAAATCAGTAAGTTGCATGCCGTCTTCTTTGATAAGACAGGTCTGTTTTTTGTCTGTTATTCTGCCGATCACACTGATTTTTGTAACACTATCCTGTGCGATTTTTTTCAATTCATTCTGTCTGTTTTGTGCAATGGAAAAAAGAAGTTCATAATCATCACCACCATTCAATATGCATGAAAGTAAGGCAGAATCCTTTTGCAATGCATGTTGTGCTGCCTCACTCAGCGGGATATCGTTGATATGAATATCAGCTGTGGTGTTCATGTGTTCGAAGTCTGTTATCAGGCCATCAGATATATCCAGACATGTGTGCGCCAACCCGGCAAGTTTTTGGCCCAGTTCGACACGTGGTGTTGGTCGCAGATATCGTTTATGGAGCATCCCTGTTGGATCCTCCAGCTTGCCTTGGGCGACCAAAAGACCGAGGGCACTATCGCCAATGGTTCCACTGACGCACAATAAATCACCGGTGCATGCGCCTTGTCTGGGCAGGGATTTCCCCTGCTCGATCTCGCCAATTGCGCTGAGGCTAAGGGTCAAGGGACCTGTTGTCCGTGTTGTATCCCCGCCCAGCAAATAAATGCCGTAACGGTCTTGCATATCGCCAAGTCCGCCTGCAAAGGCGCGGATCCAGTCGGTTTGGATATTGTCAGGATAGGAGGCATTAAGCGTATAATAACGCGGTGTTGCTCCCATTGCCGCGAGGTCTGATAAATTCACCGCAAGAAGTTTATGGGCGATATCGCGTGGATCATCATCCGCAAAAAAATGAATACCAGCAATCAACGTATCCGTTGTAATGACATTTTCATAGCCTGCCTGATGGGAAAATACGGCTGCGTCATTTTTTAATGCAAAAGCTCCTTCGGCCTTTTCAGCCAAAGGAGCCATAATTTGTGCAATCTGTTCGAATTCACCCAGCACAATTTATGCTTTCTTGAAGTCGTCCGGGCGCAATGTTTTGGCCAGACGGTCTAAAACGCCGTTTACAAAGCCCGGTTCCGGCCCTTCAAAGAAGGCATGGGCCACATCGACATATTGTGTAATAACAACACGCGGGGGGACATCAAGACGAATATAAAGTTCGTAAATACCACTCATCAGGATAATGCGAACAATCGCTTCCAATCGATCAATCGTCCATTCTTGAGACAAGGCACCGGAAAGCATTTCTTCCAGTTCATCATGGCGTTTGGAAACTCCGCGCACGAGATCACTGAATAACTGTTTATCCGGTTCCGCCAAGGGGCTGGAATCACGATCTTCGTCACCTTCTTCTTGCGGTGTATCCCAGCGGGTGCGCAAAAATGCGACGAGGACATCATCGACGTTGCTGTCGGACAATTCCACTTCGTAAAGCGCTTGAACAGCAGCCAGTCGTGCGGAACTTCTTTTGACGGATTTATTCTTTTTCATCGGGAACGATGTCCTTATCTGGGCAACAGGTGAAGTTGTTTTTTCAATTCGATCATACGCAGGCAGGCTCGTGCCGCTTTACCGCCAACGTCTTTTTGGTCGCGATAGGCCCGTGCGAGGGCCTGATCCCGGTTTTCACAGGTAATCATGCCAAAACCATGTGCGAGGTTATGTTTAACGCTTAAATCCATCAATGCACGTGATGTTTCATCCACCACCACGTCATAATGGGTTGTTTCACCACGGATAACACAGCCCAGACTGATGAAACCGGCATAACGGGCGCCGGCCGCACCAATTTCCATTGCACGAATAGCATAGGAAAAAGCGGAAGGAAGTTCAAAAACGCCGGGAACCTGATAACGTTTCAGTTCATACCCCTTCCCTTCGAACTCTTTTTCAACGGAGGCATAAAGCGCATCTGCGATATCATCGTAGAAACGTGCTTCAGCGATAAAAATACGCGGGGTTTCCATTTAGTCCTCCAATTGCGGGATGGGTTGTTGATCAACGATAGACAGGCCATAACCTTCCAAACCGATGATATTTTTACGGGCAGAGTTACTTAGAAGAATCATATCGCTTATCCCGAGGTCGAGCAAGATTTGTGCACCTGTCCCATAATCACGTAATTGTCCGGCTGATTTACTGCCTGTTGCGTGGGCTTCTACCCGTTCGGAAAGCGATGCCCGTTGGGGTTCGCGTAACAAAACAATGACACCGCGCCCAACGTCTGAAATATGACGCATCGCATTATGTAATTCTTTTGCTTTGTTGGCCGCGCAATCACCAAGCACATCATCCAGAACGTTAAGGGCATGCATGCGGACCAGAACTGGTTCATCCGTTGTAATATCGCCCTTAATCAGGGCGACATGTTCGGCATATTCAACGTTGTTTGTATAAACCCGCATATCGAACTCACCACCATAGATGCTGTTGAGTTTTGTTTCGTTTTTCTTTTCGATAATGCGATCGTGTTTACGACGATAGGCAATCAGGTCGGCAATTGTCGCGATTTTCAAGTCCAGTTTTTTGGCATATTCAACCAAATCCGGCATACGCGCCATTGTGCCGTCATCGTTCATAATCTCGCAAATCACACCAGACGGGTTCAGTCCCGCCAGACGGGCCACATCGACGGAGGCCTCGGTATGACCGGCACGAACCAGTACACCACCGTCACGCGCACGCAACGGAAAGACGTGGCCCGGTGTGGCAATATCTGCGCGCGATGATTGTTCTGCAATGGCAACACCGACAGTTAAGGCACGGTCTGCTGCGGAAATACCCGTGGAAACCCCTTCGCGGGCCTCAATCGAAATGGTAAAGGCCGTTTCGTGACGTGATGCATTGTGCGTGGTCATCAACGGCAGGCCGAGATGGTCGATGCGCTCACCCGTCATGGCAAGGCAGATCAGGCCACGACCATGTTTTGCCATAAAATTAATGGCATCTGCATCGGCTTTTTCCGCCGGAATGACGAGGTCACCTTCATTTTCGCGATCTTCATCATCCACGAGAATGAACATACGTCCATTTTTAGCATCTTCGATAATTTCTTCGATGCTGGACAGGTATTGGCTATATTCGCTCACTTTATTAATCGTCCTTTTCGAGCAAGCGCGCCACGTAGCGAGCCAGCATATCTATTTCCAAATTGACAAAGTCACCGACCTTGGATTTGCCAAAGGTTGTTACTTGCAGGGTATGGGGAATGATATTGATGCCGAAGACGTCATCTTCAACCTCATTTACCGTCAAAGATACGCCGTTTAGCGTAACTGAACCCTTGGGCGCAATGAAATTCTTTAATTCTTTGGGCGCTTTGAACTTAAAGCGGTGTGAATCACCTTCTTGTTCGATGGCGATAATTTCAGCAATGCCGTCAACATGACCGGATACAATATGTCCACCTAATTCGTCGCCAACCTTGCACGCGCGTTCAAAATTGACAGGCATATCGACTGTCCACGATCCCATTGTGGTTTTGGATACTGATTCGGCCGAGGCGGTAATGGCAAACCAGTTTGTTCCCTTTTCAATCACCGTCATGCAGGCGCCATTGCATGCAATCGAGGCACCGATATCAACTGTGTTCAGGTCATAAGCCGTTTCAAATTCAAATCGAGTGTCGCCGTTTTTTTCAATGGTCTTTACACGACCGAGATCGGTAATAATGCCAGTAAACATGACGTTAAATCTTTCTTTCTTTTTCAGGTAATATCTAAATCGCGACGGCGGTAAAGTTCAACAAGGTCTCCGCCGGAGGAAAAGCTGTCGGTGCGATCAAAGAAGGGCGTGTCTTCCAGATGGTCCACCCCAAAGGCCTGTGCGGCAGGAATACCGTCATGGCCCATGATGCGTGGCGCGTGCATCCATGACAGACGGTCAATCAGGCGGCGGCGCAACATAGCAGCGGCCAGATGACTGCCCCCTTCGACCAAGACGCGGGTCAGTCCCCGTTTTGCCAGTTCTTCGGCAACCCATGACAACGTAATGCCGCCGTCCATTTCGGTAACGTCGTCCGGTGTAATCATTTCAATCCCGGCTTCACGGTAGGCTTCGGCGCGAATATCGTCCTGATCCCCCAGCGTAATCATCCATGTGGGAATGTCCTGAGCCTGTATCACCAGATTGCTGGTTAAGGGCAGGCGCATCCGCCGATCCACTACAATACGCACCGGAGAATGACTTTCCAGGCCGGGCAAACGACAAGTCAGTTGCGGGTTATCTTCGGTTGCTGTTCCAATGCCGACCATAATCGCGTCATGGTTGGCGCGCAACAGATGGCCTTGCTGGCGTGTTGGGGCTTCGGTAATCCACTGACTTTCCCCGGTATGAACGGCAATGCGACCATCCAGAGATGTGGCCATTTTCATGGTAAAAAGCGGGCGGTTTTTAAGGATACGCAGGAAGAAACCTTCGTTGATTTCCAGTGCTTCTTCGCGGCAGATATTTTGTGTAACTTCAATACCTGCGGCTTTTAGCATTTTAATACCATTGCCAGATACCCGTTCATCCGGGTCTTCAATGGCAATAACAACGCGTGTGACACCTGCATCAATTAAGGCCTGTGCACAAGGCGGGGTCTTCCCATGATGGGCACAGGGTTCAAGCGTGACATATGCGGTTGCACCTTGTGCGGCGTCACCTGCACGGGCCAATGCTTCTGTTTCGGCGTGGGGGCGGCCATCAGGTTGTGTCCAGCCCCGCCCAACAACGGTATTGTCTTTGACAATGACGCAACCTACCGCCGGGTTCGGCCAAACGTTGCCGAGCCCGCGCGTTGCGAGATTCAGAGCGGATTTCATAAAGGCTTCATCATCGCATCGTGCGATGGGGCCTTTATTTTTTATGTGTTCCCAAATTTTCGACAAAGTCCTCGAAGTCCTTTGCTTCACGGAAATCTTTATAAACGGATGCAAATCTAACGTAGGCTACTTTATCCAATTCCAGCAAAACGTCCATCACCTTTTCACCAATGGCGTTGGATTGGATTTCTGTCTCGCCGGATGTTTCCAACTGACGTTGGATGGAGCTGACAATACGTTCAATTTGATCTTCTTCGACCGGACGTTTGCGCAATGAAATTCTGATGGAGCTGAGAAGCTTGTCGCGGTCAAATGGCGTTTTACTGCCATCGCGTTTCACGACCATCAATTCGCGCAGTTGCACCCGTTCAAAGGTGGTAAAGCGCGATGCACATTCCGGGCAATAACGACGACGACGGATGGCTGCGCTGTCCTCAGTGGGACGCGAGTCTTTGACTTGAGTATCCTGATTACCGCAAAAAGGACAGCGCATGATCCGTTTTCCTTAGAAGTCTTTGTACACCGGGAATTTGGCGCAAAGTTCACCGACTTTGGCGCGCACTTCCTGTTCAACGGCTTGATTGTTATCTTCACCGTTGGCGGCAAGGCCGTCAAGAACGTCGCTGATCAGGTTACCGATCTGCTTGAACTCTTCTTCCTTGAAACCACGTGTGGTACCTGCAGGCGTTCCCAGACGAACACCGGATGTAACCATCGGTTTTTCCGGGTCGAACGGGATGCCGTTTTTGTTACAGGTGATACCAGCACGTTCCAGTGCCGCATCCGCCATTTTACCTGTGACGCCTTTGGGGCGCAGGTCAACCAGCATCAAGTGGGTGTCTGTTCCGCCCGTGACGATATCACAGCCACGTTCAACCAATGTTGCCGCCAGAGCTTTGGCATTGGCAACCACTTGGGCAGCGTAGTCTTTAAATTCGGGACGCAGAGCTTCGCCAAAGGCAACAGCCTTGGCAGCAATCACATGCATCAATGGACCACCTTGCAAGCCGGGGAAAACAGCGGAATTGATCTTTTTGCCCAGATCGACATTGTTGGACAGGATCATGCCGCCACGCGGGCCGCGCAGGGTTTTGTGGGTTGTTGTTGTCACAACATCGGCAAACGGAAGCGGACTTGGGTGAACGCCACCGGCAACCAGACCGGCAAAGTGTGCCATATCTACCATCAATAATGCGCCGACTTTATCGGCGATTTCACGGAAACGGGCAAAATTGATTTGGCGCGGAATAGCGGAACCGCCAGCGATAATCAGTTTAGGATTGTTTTCAATGGCGATTTTTTCAACAGCATCATAATCAATGTCTTGTGTTTCGCGTGAGACATCATATTGAACCGCATTGAACCATTTACCGGATTGTGCAGGTGGTGCACCGTGTGTCAAGTGACCGCCGGACGCCAATGTCATGCCCATAATGGTGTCACCCGGTTGCAACAATGCCTGAAATACAGCACCGTTTGCTTGCGCACCGGAGTGCGGTTGAACGTTTACATATTCACAGTTAAACAGTTTTTTCGCCCGTTCAATGGCAAGATCTTCGGAAATATCCACATACTCGCAACCACCATAGTAGCGACGCCCCGGATAACCTTCAGCATATTTGTTTGTCAAAACTGACCCCTGAGCCTCGATCACAGCGCGTGAAACGATGTTCTCAGAAGCGATCAATTCGATCTGGTCCTGTTGACGCCCCAGTTCTTTACGCATGGAAGCGTAAATTTCAGGGTCCGATTCAGCCAATGTGGCTGTAAAGAAGTTTTCAAAAGACATGGGCATGAGCCTTTCTTGGGAGGGGCCGTAATTAAACGGGCGGGTTGGATAATTTCTCGACGCGCCGCGCGTGGCGGCCGCCTTCAAATTCGGTATTGAGGAAGACATTCATCGCATCCAGTGCCGTTGCAACACCGATCATGCGATCACCAAAAGCAATAACATTGGCATCATTATGTTCGCGGCACATACGCGCACCCAATGCATCATGGATCAGGGCACAGCGAATTTCAGGGAAACGGTTGACGGCAATTGAAATACCGATGCCGGATCCGCACACGACAATACCACGTTCGGCCTGACCATCTTTGATGGCTTGTGCCAATTTGTAGGCATAATCAGGGTAATCGACAGAATCGGTATTGTTGCAACCGAGGTCTAAGACATCAAAGCCCTGTTTTTTCAGTTCTTCCACAAGGGTGGATTTCAGTCCAAAACCGCCATGATCACAAGCGATTGCAATAATTTTCGATGCCATGATCTGTCATCCTCATCAATGGTCGATAGTTGGGCGATTATGTAGCACAGCCGATATAGCTTAGACAACGAAAAAGCCCGGTGTATTTCTGCTGTTTGCTCGGGGCTTTGCGTTGTTTTCGCTCTTTAGGATCGGCCTTCCTGGCGTTTTTTGGTCAGGATATATTCCAGTTTGCGTTTGGCATTGTTTTTAAGGGTCGTTTCGCCCATCGAAAGCAAACCTGTTGCCATTGCCTCCTGCCCACTGTCGGGATCAATGGCGTGAACGCGCAGATATTTGCCGTAAACGCGCATTTCGTAATACACATGGGAAAGCGTAACGCGGTCATTCATTATGAGGGTACCATATTGAAACTTTGAAAATATTTCCCCTAATGTAATGCTGTTCTGTTTTTAGACAATCCCCTTTTGTCTTTAAGCCTGTCTTTGGGCAGGTGAAGAAAGATGACCTCCCTGCCCCAACGGGATGTTTTCACAGAGCTGTTTGTAAAACAAGGTCATATCGGCCATTTTTTCAATCCGCTGCGTGCTGTCTGCGCGTATGGTGTCGATCAGGTGATGCATGTTTTTGCAAATGGTGTTGGCTGATTTAGCGTGGTCTTGATCAATTCGTATGGATAAGTCCTGTAGGGAATTTTCAATACAATCCAGCAGGTAATCTGGATCATACCCTTCCGGGTTGTCCGGTGTCAGACGGTCCATGAGCCACGCGAGTTGTACAAGGTGGCGCTCAAGCTTGATTTCATTGAATTTGCAAAGGCTGTCATGGATGGCGTGTTCCAAATCTTCAGGTCTCGCCCCATTTAAGACTTTGGCTGCAAGGGTGTTGGGCACTTCAAAAACAGGGGCGCTTTCACCGTTTGGGGTTTGATAGTTCATTCGGTCGGGGCCGACATAATCGTGGGTGACAATAAACTTGCGCCCGTAATGGCACAGAGCCTTTATTGCGTTAGAAATTTTTTCGATGGAGATTGGTTTCAAAAGAACATGGTCGCATCCGGCATGTAACAAGGCATCCCGGTTTTGCGGGGATTTATTTTGCGTTAAGACGATGATGGATAAAAATGGGTTCTTACAGTCAATTCCATGTCGGATGTGATGGATGAAACCTGCGACTTCTCGCCCGCCAAAAGCCGCATCAAGGATCAGCAGGTCATATCTGTTCTTTTTAATCTGTTCGCGCAATTGAAAGAGCGTGCTGACATCACAAATTTCTTTGAAACCCAAGCCGAAAAGACCACCGCGCAAGCTGTTTCTTGTTTGCGGGTTCGGGTCTGCAAAAATAAAATTCACACTGGCAAATTTTTGCTGCGTCAGGTCGTTCTTGGGCGGGGTGGATTGTATGGATTTCCCCTGTATCTTTTTGATTTTTTCATAAAGATTGACCGTATGGTCTGAGGTTTGACGCAAGCGGGCAATAACGGTTTTAATCAACGAGTAAAGGAAAGGGTCAATGGATTGAAGTTTGTTTTCAAAAGATGTTTTGCTGATTGCAAGAACAACTGTTTCTTCTTGTGCGGTGACTGTTGCAGAACGCGGTGCTTCGGACACGATGGCCATTTCACCAACAATACCGCCTTTTTTTACCAATGCGATGGGGATATCGGCGCCACTTGGACCACGTTTTGAAATTTTGACGCTGCCTTCACGGATGATATAGGCAAAGTCAGCTTGTTCGCCTTCCCGAAACAAGGTGGTGTTGGGTTTATATGTTATGGTTTTAAATGCTTCTGTGCTCATTGACCTATTCCTGTATGCCAATGTGAGAGAAACGTTATTTCTAAGCGCAGTTATTTATAGTTATTAATTGTATATATGATTAATTTTAACAGTTTTAAATACCCCTATTTGGGTGATGTAGATATCAAATCTGCGGCTTTTAACGAAAAATTTATGAAATGACATACATGAATGTGTAAATGAAAAGGGAGCGTTCGTTGAACGCTCCCTTCGTTAGTCGTTATGCAAAGTTTGTTTTACATGTTACGGCGATATTGACCGCCTACTTCAAACAGGGCTTCTGAAATTTGACCCATTGAGCAATAACGCACGGCCTCCATGAGGACTTCAAACATATTGCCGTTGGCACGTGCAGTGTCTTTTAATTTTTCCAGCACTTTTTGACCTTGTTCGGCATTACGTGTCTGGAAGTCTTTCAGGCGCGTAATTTGGCTTTCTTTCTCTTCCGTTGTCGAACGGGCCAGATCAGGTGTGACCGGGTCTTGTTCTTGCGGATTAAGGAATGTGTTCACACCGATGATCGGTAAGGAACCATCGTGTTTTTTCATTTCATAATATAAAGATTCATCTTGAATCTTCCCGCGCTGATATCCGGTTTCCATTGCGCCCAGAACGCCGCCACGCTCGGAAATACGTTCGAATTCACGCAGAACGGCTTCTTCGACCAGATCGGTCAATTCTTCGATGATGAACGCTCCTTGGTTCGGGTTCTCGTTTTTCGCAAGACCGAATTCCTGGTTAATGATCATCTGAATGGCCAAGGCACGGCGCACAGACTCTTCAGTCGGTGTGGTGAAGGCTTCGTCATAGGCGTTGGTATGCAGGCTGTTACAGTTGTCATAAGTTGCCAGCAAAGCTTGCAGGGTTGTACGGATATCGTTGAAATCCATTTCCTGTGCGTGAAGCGAACGACCAGACGTCTGAATATGATATTTCAGTTTCTGTGAACGTTCGTTTGCCCCATACTTGAAACGCATAGCGGTTGACCAGATACGGCGCGCCACACGGCCCAGAACGGTATATTCCGGGTCCATCCCGTTGGAGAAGAAGTAAGACAGGTTTGGTGCGAAATCATCAATGTTCATCCCGCGTGCCAGATAGCTTTCTGCAAAGGTAAAGCCGTTGGACAGCGTAAAGGCCAATTGTGAAATCGGGTTCGCGCCTGCTTCGGCAATATGATAGCCGGAGATAGAGACGGAGTAGAAGTTACGGACATTGTGGTCCACAAAGTACTGCTGGATATCGCCCATCATTTTCAGTGCAAATTCAGTCGAGAAGATACAGGTGTTTTGTCCTTGGTCTTCTTTCAAAATATCGGCCTGAACGGTTCCGCGTGTGTTTGCCAGTGCCCATGCTTTGATCTTTTCGATCTCTTCATCGGTCGGGATGCGACCATTGTCTTTCTCGAATTTTTCAAGCTGTTGATCAATGGCCGTGTTCAGGAACATGGCCAAAATCATTGGGGCCGGACCGTTGATGGTCATGGAAACCGACGTGCTTGGCGCCGTCAAATCAAATCCGCCATAAAGGACTTTCATGTCGTCCAGTGTGGCAACGGAAACACCGGAGTTACCGATTTTACCGTAAATATCGGGGCGATGATCCGGGTCCTGACCATACAGGGTAACAGAGTCAAATGCTGTAGAAAGTCTTTTTGCATCAGAATGTTGAGAGAGATACTTAAAGCGACGGTTTGTGCGGAAAGGATCGCCTTCGCCCGCAAACATACGGGTCGGGTCTTCCCCTTCGCGTTTGAAGGCAAACACACCGGCAGTGTAAGGGAAGCTCCCCGGTACGTTTTCTTTCAACAGCCATTTCAGGATTTCACCTTCGTCTTCAAACTGTGGTAAAGAAACCTTTGGTACTTTCAAACCGGACAGGCTTTCGTATTTCAAGGCTGTACGGATTTCCTTGTCACGAATTTTGACAACATATTCATCACCGGAATAATTTTCTTTAACAGTCGGCCAGATTTCCAACAGTTTGTGGCAACGTCCATCCAGTTCCTGGTCGCGTTCTTTGATCAGCTTGCGAATGGCTTTTTTACCTTTTTCACCGGCTTCATCCAACATACGTACGGTTTCGCGCAATTGCTGGCGTTCGCGGGCGATTTTGGACTGTTTGGCAATTTCACTGTGATAACCACGTACGGTATCGGCAATCTCTGCCAGGTAACGGCGACGTTCGGGCGGAACAATAGCTGTTTTCGGGGAAGAGTGACGAATGCCCGGGGCTTCTTTTAGTGTGGTTTTCAGTTTGCCAAGCTTTTTGGCCTGCAACTGTGTGATTAATTCGTAATAAAGGGCTGTGACACCTTCGTCGTTAAAACGCGAGGCAATCGTCCCGATAACCGGCATATCTTCGGGTTTTGAATGGAACTGTTCACGGTTGCGCATGACCTGTTTGGCCACGTCGCGCAAGGCATCCATTGCACCGTTGCGGTCGAACTTGTTGATCGCAATGATTTCAGCAAAATCAAGCATGTCGATTTTTTCGAGCTGAGATGCGGCACCGAATTCCGGCGTCATCACGTACATGGGGAAGTCAACGTAAGGCACGATACCTGCGTCGCCCTGCCCGATCCCCGGTGTTTCAACAATTACAAGGTCAAAACCAGCCATTTTACATGCATTGACGATAGAGGTCATGCTTGGCGGGACTTCTGCTTTGTTGTCACGAGTTGCGATGGAACGCACATAGACATTGTCAGCGTTGTTTGCGTTCATGCGAATGCGGTCACCCAACAAGGCACCACCGGTTTTGCGGCGCGTCGGATCAATGGCAAGAACAGCAATTTTGGGTTCGCTGGAATACATGCGGAAACGACGGATCAATTCATCGGTCAAGGATGACTTACCCGCACCACCTGTCCCGGTAATACCCAGAACGGGAACCTTACCCGACAGTTTTTCACCGCCTTCGTCGATATCTTTTTTCAATTTAGCGTCAAGTTGATCGTTCT
The DNA here is from genome assembly GCA_965230775.1 of Terasakiella sp. GTDB lineage: Bacteria > Pseudomonadota > Alphaproteobacteria > Rhodospirillales > Terasakiellaceae > Terasakiella. The sequence continues at coordinate 699,804 of CBDDLQ010000006.1, read as the reverse complement.
CCAGCGCAGTAATGACACGCGCGAGATCCAGTTTGTCGCCCTTTTTCAACTTTGCGAGGCTGCTTGGGCAGGAAATGTCTTTGGCCGGTGCATAATCCGCACGCTTGACCATATCTTGGATCATGCCTTCAAGGCCCATTTTACGACCATCTTCCGGCGAATAGATTTTTTCAACGCCGTGGCTCATCAAATCGTTGATTTCGTCGGTTACGATAACACCGCCGCCGCCGCCAAAGACCTTAATGTGGCCCGCACCACGTTCTTTCAACAGGTCGATCATATATTTGAAGTATTCGACATGCCCACCCTGATAGGAGCTAACCGCGATGCCTTGAACATCTTCCTGAATAGCCGCTGTAACGATTTCGTCTACAGAACGGTTATGCCCGAGGTGAATAACCTCTGCCCCGCAAGACTGCAGGATACGGCGCATAATGTTGATTGATGCATCGTGTCCGTCAAACAGACTTGCAGCTGTTACAAAACGGACCGGGTTTTTCAATTTATAAGCCTTCTTGTTTGTTTTAGCGTTACCGTCTGGCATGCCGTCCTCCAAAATTTGTCGTGAAATAAATCGGTACTCGAATGCCGATTTATTTGTTTTTAAAACGCCCTAACTTCATAAAGGTAGGACGTTGCAAAAAGCCAACAGGTTTTTACCCGCAGGCCTCAATATTCTAATGACGTTTACGTAAACGTAAAGCAAAATTCGTCGCAGGTAAAGAAATAATTTCATTGGAAATCGACGAAGACGACTTATGAATATGAATTGTACGTATAAGTCCCTAAGTTTTTTACAGGAATTGACACACGTCATGTTTATGGCCTGTAGGCAACTATAAAGTTATGGGTAGAAAAAAATATTGCATGGGGGTTGAGGTATGCGGTTATCGACTAAACTGCCTGCTGTCATTGTGGGGGTGTCGGTTGTTGCGGTCTGCATTGCCGGTGTTATTTCGTTTGTCCGCTCTGAACAGGCGTTGGAAATAGCTGCATTTGAAAAACTGGAGGCAGTGCAGCATGGGCGTTTCGACGAACTGGAAGCATTTCTGAAATCGGTGGAAGACGATGTCCATATCACGACGGCAAGCGATATGACCATCAAAGCACTGAATAACCTGCAACGTGGTTTTTATGGTTTTGATACTCCTGAGGTTGCTGCACAGGAATTGGCAAAGTTTTATGTAACGGAAAATCCGCAAGATGACAAAAGTATGCTGGATGATGCCGGTGACGGGTCCAGTTATAGCCGTGCCCATGAACATTATCATCCCTGGTTCCGTGAATTTCAGAAATCACGCGGTTATGAAGATGTCCTTTTATTAAATGAAGAAGGCAGCGTTGTTTATAGCGTCAAAAAAGGCAAAGAGTTTGCAACCAATATTGTCAAAGGTCCGTGGAAGGATACAGACCTTGCGACAGCCTTTAATGCCGTAAAAGGCAAAGAGCGTGGTACGATTTATTTTTCAGACATTCGTGTATATGAAGCAGCTGACAAGGCCCCGGCCAGCTTTTTAGCCAGCCCCATGTTTGATAAACGCAATAACTTTATGGGTGTTATGGTTCTGCGCCTGCCGATTTCACGTATTAACGAGATTATGCAAGCCTCTGCCGGGATGGGACAGACGGGGGAAGCCTATCTGGTCGGGAAAGACAAGATGATGCGCAGTGACTCTCGTTTTTCAAAAGATGCAACGATTTTGAAGAAAAAGGTTGATACAGAGGCTGTAAATAACGCGTTGGCAGGAAAAACGGGTTTAACGCTAGTTACATATGATGATGGGCAACAGGCTTTATCGGCTTATGGCCCGATTGATTTTCAGGGGGTGCGCTGGGCGGCCTTGGCTGAAATCACAATGGCAGAAGTGGATGAACCCGTTGGTGAATTACGCAATATCCTCATGTTGATGGTTTTAGGTTTAATTGTTGTCATCGGTGTGGTTGGTGTATTGGTTGCCCGCACGATTACCCGCCCGGTGGGGGCCATGACATCGGTGATGCATGAACTGGCCAGTGATAATCTGAAAATTGATGTCCCTTTTACCGATAAAACCGATGAAATTGGTGAGATGGCGACATCGGTCAATCATTTTAAAGAACAAATGATCCGGGTCCGTGAATTGGAACAGGCACAGGAAGAACAGAAAAAGCAAGCTGAAGCCCAACGACGCGCGGCTATGATCCAGATGGCAAATAGCTTTGAAGACAGTGTTGGTTCAATTGTTGAAACCGTTACGGCAGCAGCTACACAATTACAAGCCTCTGCCAGTCAAATGTCGGCGACGGCAAGTGAAACAAGCGCGCAAGCGACTGCGGTTGCCAGCGCGTCCGAAGAAGCGGCAGCCAATGTGGAAACAGTTGCAGCCGCTGCGGAAGAGTTGGCTGCATCTGAAGGTGAAATTTCCAGACACGTTCACCGATCTTCCGAAGTGGCTGACTTTGCAGCCTCTCAGGCGGAGCAAACCAAGAAAACCGTTGAGGATATGGTTGAGGAAGTCGGTAAGATCGGGGCTGTTGTTAAATTGATCTCGGACATTGCCGAACAAACCAATATGTTGGCGTTGAATGCAACAATTGAAGCGGCACGTGCTGGTGATGCGGGCAAGGGATTTGCTGTGGTTGCGCAAGAAGTGAAAACACTTGCCAATCAAACGGGACAAGCAACAGAAGAAATTGCCAAGCAGATTGGTGAAATTCAGAATGTAACCCATAAAGCGGCAGAAGCGATTGAGCAAATCAGTGCAACTATTACTGAAATTGATGAAATCGCCAGTGCGATTGAAACTTCTGTAGAAGAACAAAACCGTGCAACATCTGAAATTGCGGAAAATGTTGATCAGGCTTCACGGGGAACACAAGAGGTCTCAAGCAATATTCAATCTGTGCAACAGGCCGCGAGTGAAACAGGTATGGCTGCGACACAAATTTCGGACTCCTCATCCGATCTTTCACAACAGGCAGAATTCTTACGCGAAGAAGTGAACAAGTTTCTCAGCGAAGTTCGTAGTGAAAAGGACGAGCGTAAATTAATCCAATGGGATGAGAACCTACGCACAGGGGATGAGGAAATTGATAGTGAACATATTGCCTTTGTTGATTTGTTGAACGACTATTATTCCAAGATGATGACAGGCGATGGTGCACGCGTGGTCGAGGACACGATGGAACGTTTTGCTGCCCTGTCTCGTGACCATATGGAACATGAAGAAGCCATGATGGATAAATATGCGTTCCCGAAAGCCGATCAGCATAAAAAATCGCATCGGGATTTCTTGAATAAGTTTTTGGACATTCAGGCAAACCATGAGGCTGGTAAGGATATCAGTATTGATTTTCTTGAATATCTATCTGTTTGGCTTAAGGACCATTTCCTGAATGCGGATAAGGAGTTGGTTCACTACGTTCAAGATCATAGCTGAGGGATGCGAATCAGCTTCTTTCAATCAGATATTATTAAAATTAAGGCTTTCTTTTCATCGTGTTTTGCCTTTTGGCTCGTTGGAAGGAAAGCCTTATTTCTTTGAACTGTCTTGTATATTCAATAAGTCTAAAACTTATAAAGTTGCGTCTTGATGGTTGTTTTGCATTCCGGTCTTGACGCTTGATATGTGAAATGGTCTGTTGTTGCCCAATATTTTACCAATTCAAAGGGGAATAACACCAATGACTGATAAGAAACTTCACCCGGAAACACTGGCATTGCATGCTGGCTATCGCAATGATCCGACTGCCAAATCTGTTGCTGTTCCGATTCATCAAACAACATCTTATCAGTTTGATAGCGCAGAACATGCGGCCAACCTGTTTGCTTTGAAAGAGTTTGGCAATATCTATACACGGATTATGAACCCGACAACGGACGTGCTGGAACAACGCCTTGCCGCGCTTGAAGGTGGTGTTGCGGCTTTGTGTCTGGCATCTGGACAGTCTGCTGCCACATTCTCAATCTTTAACCTATGTCAGGCTGGCGATAACTTTGTGACCTCTACCGACCTTTATGGGGGGACATGGAACCTGTTTGCCAACACGTTCAAACAAATGGGGATTGAAGCTCGTTTTGTGGATCCGAGTGATCCGGAAGCTTTCCGCAAGGCAACGGATGAAAAAACACGTTGCTATTTTGCAGAAACCCTGCCGAACCCGAAATTGAACGTATTCCCGATTAAAGAAGTGGCTGATATTGGTCGTGAATTGGGTGTGCCGTTGATTGTCGATAATACATCCGCTCCGATGATTTGCCGTCCGTTGGATCATGGCGCGGCGATTGTGATGTATTCCACAACAAAATATATTGCTGGTCATGGGACATCTGTTGGTGGTGCGATTATTGATGGCGGTAATTTTGATTGGGAAGCTCAAGGTGATCGTTTCCCTACCCTCAACCAGCCGGATGCATCCTATCACGGTGCAGTTTGGACTGAGGCCGTTAAGCCGCTTGGTCCGATTGCCTATATCATTCGTGCCCGTGTGACGTTGTTGCGTGATCTTGGTTCTGCCGCCAGTCCGTTTAACGCATGGCAAACCATTCAAGGTTTGGAAACCATGCCGTTGCGTATGCGTCAACATTGTGAAAATGCATTGAAGATTGTGGACTTCCTGAAAAACCACCCGAAGGTCGAAAGCGTCAACCACCCGTCCGTTCAGGAAGATGAAGCCAAACGCCGTGCGGAGACTTATCTGCAAGGCGGTTATGGTTCCCTGATTGGTTTTGAATTGAAAGACGGTCTGGATGCGGGGCGTAACTTTATCGATTCATTGGAACTGTTATACCATGTTGCCAATATTGGGGATGCACGTTCCCTCGCCATTCACCCGGCTTCAACAACGCATAGCCAGATGACGGCAGATGAACAAGCAAGTGCAGGTGTTACGCCGGGTTATGTGCGTTTGTCTATTGGTATTGAACATGCTGATGATATTATTGCCGATATCGCACAAGCGTTGGATAAAGTGTAACAAAGAGTTACACTTTGCCATAATTTAAGCATAAACGCCGGGCTATATAGCGTCCGGCGTTTATGTTATCTGCACAATCTGTAAAAAGGATTGGATTGCGCAGACTTTGTTTTAGGGGGAAACCGTTTTGTCACGTCCGCAATTTCTCACTTCTGAATCTTTGCCGCGTACGCGTATGCGCCGCAATCGTCAGTTCGATTGGTCACGTCGCCTCGTGCGTGAAAACACGTTGAGTGTCGATGATCTGGTTTGGCCTGTATTTGTTCTGGATGGTGAAAACCGCCGTGAGACAGTGGCTTCTATGCCCGGTGTGGAACGTTTGTCGGTTGACCTGTTGGTTGAGGCAGTTGGTGAGGCCTATGAACTGGGTATTCCCGCCGTGGAATTATTCCCTTACACGGATGAAAATTTGAAAACACCCGATGGTAAGGAAGCGGTTAATCCGAATAACCTTGTTTGCCGTGCGGTGCGTGCCATTAAAGCAAAATATCCTGATCTCGGCATTTATACAGATATCGCGCTGGATCCATATAATAGTGACGGACATGACGGTTTGGTCAAAGACGGTTGTGTGTTAAACGATGAAACGGTGGAAATCCTGTGCCAACAGGCGATCAATCAGGCAATGGCAGGCTGTGATGTTGTTGCCCCATCCGATATGATGGATGGACGCATGGGCGCGATCCGTGACGCCCTTGATGCGGCAGGTTTCCAGAACGTTATGATGATGTCATATGCAGCGAAGTATGCTTCAGCCTTTTACGGGCCTTTTCGTGATGCTGTCGGGTCATCCGGTGCGCTGGGCAAAGGGGATAAGAAAACCTATCAGATGGACCCCGCCAATACAGACGAAGCCATTCGCGAAACCGCACTGGATATTGCCGAAGGTTCCGATATGGTAATGGTTAAGCCCGGTATGCCCTATTTGGATATTGTACATCGTATCAAGGAAGCGTTTGGTGTGCCTGTCTCCGTTTATCATGTGAGTGGTGAATATTCGATGTTGAAAGCAGCGGTTCAAAATGGCTGGTTGGATAATGATCGTGCTGTTCTGGAAAGCCTGATGTGTTTTAAACGTGCCGGTGCTGATGTTATCTTTACCTATTGTGCGGTTGAAGCGGCAAAGCTTTTAGCAAAATAAATATATCTATAAACAATAAAAAACGCCGTACCCTTGAGGATACGGCGTTTTTTGATTCTGGTTGGTTAGATCAGGATGCTTTGCTTTCTGAATTCTGAATATCCAGCATACGATCCACATCTAGAACGACCATCAATTGCCCGTCAAGGCGATAGACGCCTGAGGCAAATTCGCGCCAGATCGGGTCCAGCGTAGATGGATTACGTTCATAATTTTTTTCATCAAGGCTGAGGACTTCACCTACATTGTCAACCAGCAAGCTGTAAAGCTCGTTCACGTGTTCAACAGTCACCCCCATGCTTTGTCCTTTATCGGCACGTTTGGGCAGGCCGAGGCGAACGCGCACGTCAATGACGGTAACGATACGTCCACGCAGGTTGATCGACCCGGCAACCTCTTTTGGGGCCAGCGGAATGAAGGCAATATGGTCGGGCATCAGAATGTCCTGAACTTTCAGAACAGGAATGCCGAACAATTGATCAGCAATTTTAAAAGTTACGTAATCTTCCAAACCATCCCCTTTGATAAGGTCTGTGGATTGCGCATCGTTTGTCGTCACAAGCTGATTCATATTTTGTCTCCGGCCACTAAAGCATTACGGCGTTGGGATGGATTTTTATCCAAACCTTTTACTACAAAGCGATTTAACGATCAATTTACACGAAAGTCTACCTTGGAGTTAAGCCAAATAATTGATTTTTTCGAGTTATTTTTAAAATTAACCTGCCAACCACCGTTTTACAAGGTCGATTTGATCATCTTCCATTAAGGTAGGAGCATGCCCAACCTGAGGAATTTCAACGAGTTCGGCATCTGGGCCACGTTTCAACATTTCCTCTGCCGTCTCTTTTGAAAGCAGGTCGGAATTTTCCCCTCGTAAAATTAAAACCGGACATTGAATAGCCTCCCAAACAGGCCAAAGGTCGACATCGGCAGGGGCTGCCGCCTTGAAAGGAACGGAAATTGCCGGATCATAATGTAGAACGAATTGGCCATCTTCATTCTTTCTGATGCTATGCTCAGTCAAATGATGCCACATGGAATCTGTAAGTTTTCCAAAAGGTTCATGGATTTGGCGTAAATGTTTTTCGACACTTTCCAGATTGGGGAAAGTCATATCAAGCCCCAGATAGCTGCCGAGGAACGATATCGATTCTTTCGTGATGAAAGGCCCAACATCATTTACAATCAGGCGTTGGATAGGGCTGTTGACTTGGGCAGCCAACATCATACCAATTAACCCGCCCATTGAGGTGCCGATCCAGTCGATTTGTTCTTCACCGATTTTTGCGATTAAAGCGGCCATATCGCTGAGATAGGTAGGAAAACCGTAATCATTGGGGGTGAGCAACCAATCACTTTGACCGCGTCCTGCCATATCGGGGCAGATAACTTGATGATTGTCACACAGACTTTGTGCCAGAAAATCAAAGTCGCGGCTGTTACGTGTCAAGCCGTGGGCGCAAAAAACCGTTCGACCGGCTTCGGCAAATCCCCATTGTGTATAGGCGATACGGTGAAAACCATGTGGACCGAGGCTGAGAAAGCTGTTTTGTTGCATGAGAGTTCATCCTTATGTGCAAACAATTTGCCTTATCTTGCAAACTTGATAGTTTGTTCGTCAAACAATTTTGGAACGTGCGGAGTAAATAAAGAAAATGACCGACCCGATTTTAGTCCAACGTGATGGCGAAACTGTAACGATTACATTAAATAATCCCGATAAACGCAATGCCTTGACCAAACCGGCATGGCAACAGTTAGGCGATGTGATCGAAGATTTATCCGCAGATGATACTTTGCGCTGCCTTATATTACGTGGCGCGGGTGATGAAGCTTTTGCTGCCGGTGCCGATATCTCGGAATTTCCTGAACAGAGGGCCAGTGCAGCTCAGGCGAAAGCATATGGTGAGGTTGTTACCCGTACCGTTCAGGCAATTGAAGAATGTCAACACCCGACCATTGCCATGATCAAGGGGGCCTGTACGGGGGGGGGATTGGAAATTGCCTGTGCCTGTGATATGCGCATTGCGGGTGAAAGTGCGCGTTTCGGCGTACCGATCAACCGTCTGGGGCATACGCTGGCCTATCCTGAACTGGATGCGATTTTACGCCTTGTCAGTCCCGCTGTGATGCTGGAATTATTGCTGGAAGGCCGCGTGATTGATGCTCCCCATGCCCTGCGTGTCGGATTGATCAACCGGATTGTAGAAGATTGGGAAGTTGAAGAAGAAACCCGTCTTTGTGCCGAACGTATTTCTAAAGGGGCACCATTGGCTGCCCGTTTACACAAAAAGATGGTGCGTCGATTAAAACAACCGCAACCGCTGAGCCAAGAAGAATTGGATGAGGCCTTTTCCACATGCGATTCGGAAGATTATCAAAATGGTTTTAAAGCGTTTATGGACAAAACGAAACCTGTCTTCAAAGCACGTTGATTAAAGCGTTTTATAACCGCCCTTATAATATAATAGTGGTCCACCGTTTTCTTCCATTTCGATGCGGGTGACTTCACCAACGAAAATGGTGTGGTCGCCCCCGATATGGGCTTCGGCCCGTCGGCATTCCAAAACGGCAAGTGTTCCTTTCAGGTTTGGACAACCGTTTTCACCGCTAACCCATTCGACTTGATCGAATTTATTCTCTTCACGACCTGCAAACAGGTTGGAAACCTTTTCTTGTGATTCAGACAGAATACAGATATTGAAATGATCTTGTGTCAGGAAAAAATCGCTTAAGGGGCTCTCGGTTTTAAGGGAAAAAAGAACCAACGGCGGTTCCAGAGAAACAGAGGCAAAGGAATTGATTGTCACACCGATCGGTTTCCCATCGGGGCACAATGTTGTCACAACCGTAATGCCAGTTGCAAAATTTCCTAACGCGTCTCTAAACTCTCGTGGATCGATATTCATTTCATTATACTTCTTTATCGTGTAAGTGTCACTTGGAAGCATTCAATAGAGATTGAAGGAAGCTGCGTCAATAACTTGTTTATTTATCTCCTTCGACCTAATTGTATATATATGAGTACGAAATGTCGAAAACGAAGGAAAAAGAATGACTGAAATTCGATTCGTAACATCGTCTGCGCGGTGGCAAGAGACAACTGCCAATCGAAAAGCGGAAGGTCCAGACCCGATTGAAAGTCCAGAATACTACGACGGCATTTCAGTCAAACGGATTATCGCATATGTGATTGATTTCATTATATGTGCAACTTTGGGGTTGGTTGGTGCCGTTGTTGCGAGTATTGCCGGAATTATGACATTCGGCTTGCTTTTTGGCCCTTTAATGGCAGTTTTGGCATTAATTCCGATCCTTTATCATACATTTTTAATTGCTTCGCCTCAAAGTGCGACATACGGCATGCGTTTTGTCGGTATTCGTGTCTATCGTCTTGATGGTGGGCGGCCGGAAATGTTGCAGGCCTTTATCCAGACAGCGGTTTTTTTCTTCACAGCACCGCCAACTTCGTTTTTGATTCTGATTGTCAGTCTTTTCAATACCAAAAGACGTTGCTTACATGATATGCTAGCAGGAACGTTGGTGTTGAATAATATCGATGGTTCTTAAACAGTAAAGTTAGGTGTGATGCGTCAGGACCGGATAAAACCCAAAGTCTTTTTCTATACGACCTCTCCCCTTGCCTGTCCTTATCTGGATGGGCAGGTGGAACGACGTATTGTGACGGAGCTTAGTGGTAAAGACGCGGATGCCTTGCACAATGCTCTGTCCAAGGGCGGTTTTCGACGTAGCCATTTTATGGCCTATTCACCGGTATGCCCCAATTGCTCAGCATGCATTCCGGTGCGTGTTGATGCTGCGCAATTTGTATTTTCTAAAAACCAACGACGTAGTGCGAAACGTTTTTCCCATTTGCAGGCGCAGTTTTGTGAACCGATAGCGACACAGGAACAGTTCCAGTTATTTGAAAAATATCAACATGGACGCCATACCGATGGGGATATGGCCTCTATGGACTTTTTCGATTATCGTTCAATGGTTGAAGAGACACCTGTTGAAACATCTATTGTTGAGTTTCGCGATCAGGGAAAGCTGGTTGCTGCTTTACTACTGGATCATTTAGATGACGGTATCTCCGCCGTTTATAGCTTTTTCTCTAACGATAGTAATTATAGCGGAGTCGGAAACTATATGGTGCTGTGGTGCATTCAGCATGTCCGGGAAAATGCCCTGCCCTATGTCTATCTTGGTTACTTGATTAAAGAGTGCCGAAAAATGTCGTACAAGCAACGTTACACACCTTTGGAAGGCTGTGTTGACGGGCTTTGGGTACCGCTGGATACCGACTAATACCTAGAAAAAATTAATTAATGCAAGGGACTAAGTAGTACTTGGTAGCTGCTTTTCATTGCATCGCATTTGCATCTCCCGTAACATTATTTCTCATTGGTTTGATAATACCGATGTTCGGGATTAATCCCGAGCTCTTATTTGTAATGTGATTAGGGAGGTTTTCACATGAAGCGTCGTGATTTTCTCGCCGGAGCTGCTTCCGGCGTCGCGGTTGGTGCAGCGGCTGCAGTTTCTTCGCCTGCAATCGCCAGCGGTAAACGTACACTGAAAATGGTTACAACCTGGCCGAAGAATTTTCCCGGCCTAGGTACAGGTGCTGCACGTGCTGCGAAACGTATCACGGACATGACAGACGGTCAGTTGACTGTTAAATTGTTTGCAGCCGGTGAATTGGTACCGGCTCTTGAAGCGTTTGATGCTGTTTCCAGCGGTACAGCCGATATGTACCACGGTGCAGAATACTATTGGCAAGGTAAACATAAGGCATTCAACTTCTTCACTGCTGTACCGTTTGGCCTGACAGCGGGGGAAATGGATGCATGGATCCATCATGCAGGCGGTCAGGAACTGTGGGACGAACTGGCAGCCGGCTTCAACGTAAAACCGTTTGCTTGTGGTAACACAGGTGTTCAGATGGGTGGTTGGTTCAATAAAGAAATCAACACAGTGGAAGACCTCAAAGGTCTGAAAATTCGTATGCCGGGTCTGGGTGGCGAAGTTCTGCGTAAATTGGGCGCAGCTGCGATTACTCTTCCGGGCGGCGAAATCTTCCCGTCCCTTCAGTCTGGTGCGATTGATGCGACAGAATGGGTTGGTCCGTGGAACGATTTGGCATTTGGTTTCTATAAAACAACCAAATTCTACTACTACCCGGGTTTCCACGAGCCGGGCTCTACATTGTCTTGCGGTGTGAACTTGGATGTCTGGAAATCTTTGTCACCGATGCATCAGGAAATCGTTCGCAATGCTACGATGGCTGAAAACAACTATATGATGGCTGAATTCAATGCCCGTAACGGTGACAGCCTTGATGTTCTGTTGAACAAGCACGGTGTACAACTGCGTAAATTCTCTGATGATGTTATGACCAAAATTGGTGAAGCGTCTGGTGAAGTTATGCGTGAAGTTGCCGCCAGCGATGAAATGACAGGTAAGGTCTTCAAACACTTTGCTGACTTCCGTAAGAAAGCAATGCGTTGGTCTGATATGTCTGAGAACGCGTACTGGGATGCACGTCGCTTGCCGTTCAAATACGACTGATGATGAAAAAATGGTGGATCGGATTTATTTCGATCCACCATTTTTCATCCAATAACTAAGAAAAGTCATAAGTTTTTATGATGATACACACTCTCTTTTTAAAAGGAGAAAAGCCTTGGGTTTTCTTGTGGCTTTAATGCGTTTCATCGATGGATTGAATCAGACGATCGGTAAAACTGTCGCTTGGTTGGCCGTGATTATGGTAATCACCCAGTTTTCTGTCGTAGTGTTGCGTTACGTTTTCGGCTTTGGTTCCATTATGATGCAGGAATCAGTCGTTTATATGCATTCCTTCCTTTTTATGATCGGTGCCGGTTATACCCTGTTGCACAATGGGCACGTCAGGGTCGACGTCTTTTACCGTGAGGCCAGTATTCATAAAAAGGCTGTGATTGATATTTTCGGCGTTGTCTTCCTGCTTTTGCCCGTCTGTGTCTTGATCGCAGATTCTTCATGGAAATATGTCTACCAGTCTTGGTCGATTATGGAAGGTTCTGTCGAGACAAGCGGTATTCAGGCATTGTTTATCTTAAAAACCGTTATTTTGGTATTCTGTTTTCTGCTTGCCTTACAAGGTATTGGGTTGGCGTTACGCTCGTTCCTGATCTTAAAAGGCGTTGTGGTACCGGAAGACGACCATGAATTACACGAGGTGCCCTGATTATGGAAATCGCTGAAATTTTATGCCTCGCCATGTTCGTCGTGACATGCGGCTTTCTGATGCTGGGGTTCCCTGTTGCCTTTACCTTGGCGGGAACAAGTATTTTCTTTGCTGCGATGGGCGTTGCTACGGATGTTTTCACGTGGTCCCTGTTTGGGGCCCTGCCCTCGCGTATCTTCGGAAACGCCATGACCAACGAGGTTCTAATCGCCGTCCCCTTATTTATTTTCATGGGGGTTATGTTGGAACGTTCCAAGGTCGCCGAAGAATTACTGGACAGCATGGGGATGTTGTTTGGTAGTATGCGCGGTGGGCTTGGTGTCTCTGTCTCTATCGTTGGGGCTTTGTTGGCTGCATCGACGGGGATTGTGGGCGCAACCGTTGTGACAATGGGGTTGCTGTCATTGCCGACCATGTTGAAGCGTGGTTATAACCCGTCACTGGCTTGTGGTTCCATTTGTGCTGCCGGGACTTTGGGGCAAATTATTCCACCTTCTATTGTTTTGGTTCTGTTGGGCGACCAGATTTCAAACGCTTATTCTGATGCGCAACGTGCGATGGGGAATTTTTCACCGGAACCTGTTTCTGTTGGTGATTTGTTTGCGGGTGCCTTGATCCCGGGCCTCGGCTTGGTTGGGATGTATATCCTCTATCAGCTTTTGGTCGCATGGTTAAAACCGGAAACATCACCGGCGATCCCGGAAGAAGAACTGAATGTCGATGGTTTGGGAAAACGTATTGCCCATGCCTTGATCCCGCCAATCATTTTGATTGTCGCTGTTTTAGGGTCGATTTTGGCAGGTGTTGCAACCCCGACCGAAGCAGCAGCAGTTGGTTCCGTTGGTGCGTTACTTTTGGCCGGATTGCGAATTGATGAAAGCCATGGTGTGCCGTTCTATGCGGCAGGTTTGTCCTTGGTTGTTATGTTGATCTTGACCAATACAATGGACTTACGCGTTGGTATGAACGAAATCAACGCCTTGAATATGTTCGGGATTGGATTGTCCGTTGTTTGCTGTCTGGTGTTGGTTTACGGCTTGATCATGGCCTTAAAACGGGTCTGGGATGCGGAAATCTTGCAAACGGTCTGTCGTTCAACGATGGACATTACCTCAATGGTATTCGTCATCCTGATTGGTGCCTCGGTCTTTTCCTTGGTCTTCCGGGGCCTTGGTGGTGACGACATGGTTCACGAGATGCTACACGACCTGCCCGGTGGTGTTATTGGTGCCATGTTGGTTGTCATGGGCGTGATGTTTATCCTTGGCTTCTTCCTCGACTTTATCGAGATCACATTTGTGGTCGTGCCGATCGTGGCCCCGGTTCTGTTGATGATGGACCTGAACCCGGTCTGGTTAGGGGTAATGATGGCGATGAACCTGCAAACATCGTTCCTGACACCGCCTTTCGGCTTTGCCTTATTCTATTTGCGTGGTGTTGCCCCGAAAGAGGTCTCAACGATGCAAATCTACAAAGGCGTTGTCCCCTTCATTATCATTCAGATGATCGGACTTGGCTTGTTGGCCCTGTTCCCGGGACTGGCGACCTGGTTGCCGACGGTGATCTTCGGGTAAGATCAACCGGATTTGAAAAAAGGGCTCTCGAAGATTTCGAGGGCCCTTTTCTTTGTCTGGAAATAAAAAAGGCTGCCAATGTTTTGACAGCCTTTTTTGAGTTTTGTGATGTCAGCTTAGCTGGCTTCTTCCAGCATGGGTTTGCCTTCACGATGTTCTTCCGGCTGGATGCCGAGGCGATCAAACATATTGCGGTCTGCGGAAACGCTTTGGTTTCCGGCAGTGAGCAACTTATCACCATAGAACATGGAGTTTGCACCGGCAAAGAAGCACAAGGCTTGTAATTCTTCGCTCATTTCCTCACGCCCGGCAGACAGACGAACGTAGGATGCGGGCATTACGATCCGGGCAACTGCAATAGTTTTGACAAAATCGAAATCATCGATTTTGGCTTTGGCTTCAAACGGTGTACCTTCAATCGGGATAAGCATGTTGATCGGCACACTTTCGGGATGTTTGGGCAGGTTTGCCAAGGTGACCATCATGGATGCGCGATCGGTACGCGTTTCACCCATACCGATGATACCGCCAGTACACAGTTTAATGCCATTGTCGCGGCAGCGATCCAATGTTGCCAGACGATCATCAAATGTGCGCGTCGTGACAACCTTGTCATAATATTCACGGGATGTGTCGATGTTGTGATTATAATAATCCAGACCCGCCTCTTTTAGCTGTTCCGTTTGTTTATCCGACAGCATGCCCAGGGTCATACAGGTATCCATGCCCAAACCTTTGACAGATTTGATCATGTTTAAAATTTCCGGCATGTCGCGATCTTTTGGGGAACTCCAGGCCGCGCCCATACAAAAACGGGTTGCGCCACCTTCTTTGGCCGCTTTGGCCGCTTCGATCACATCGGCAGACGGGATCATCTTTTCCGCTTTTAATTCCGCTTCATGGTGGGCTGATTGAGAACAGTAATTACAATCTTCCGCACAACCGCCTGTTTTGATGTTTAACAGCGTACTAAGCTGCACACGGTTCGGGTCAAAGTTTTGGCGATGAACGCTTTGCGCATGAAAGAGAAGATCGTTGAAAGGAAGGGCAAAAAGTGCCTCGACTTCTTCCAATGTCCAGTCATTGCGCGGCGTAGCAGAAATAGTGGGGGTCATGTTCTTTTTTCCATAATACCTGAGTGGCGCACCACGTTATTTGAGTTCCTAGATATACCAGCTGAAAACAGTTTTCAAGATAAATCGGTATTCGAATGCCGATTTATTTTTTGTGGGTATATCAGGCTTTGGCGTCTCTGTTTTACGAGAGACGCCATTTTTTATTGGTGATCAAAACCTTAGGTGAATTTGTTGTTGCGTGGGAAGCCTGTGGGTGCCAAACGCCCTGCCCCGGCCCGTTTACCAATCCAGGGAAGCAGGTCGGTCACGGTGCGGGTGCGTTCGCTATCCCCGCCCATTTGCCAACTGAGGCCATCTTCCAGATTAAAGGTCGTGACATCGGACATACCGCCATCGCGGTATTTTTGCAAAATGACACCGCGCCCTCGGGCCATATTGGGCAATTCTTCGGTTTTAAAGATCAGGATTTTGCGATTATCCCCAACCACGGCAATTGCATTTCCGGTAAGGGGCAAGCATATTTTGGCTTTCTCCCCGTCTTGCAGGTTGAGAATTTGCTTCCCGTTTTTGGTTTGAGCCGCAACGTCTTTTTCCTGAATTGCGAAGCCGCGCCCGGCACTTGAGGCCAACAAGACTTGCCGTTCCGGTTGGTGAATAAACATAT
The DNA here is from genome assembly GCA_965230775.1 of Terasakiella sp. GTDB lineage: Bacteria > Pseudomonadota > Alphaproteobacteria > Rhodospirillales > Terasakiellaceae > Terasakiella. The sequence goes on along the minus strand of CBDDLQ010000006.1, from coordinate 684,155 downwards.
CGACAATATCGTTTTCATTTCCGATATCGACCATCAGGCGAATGGGTTCCCCCTGGCCGCGTCCCGGTGGCAGTTTGTCACAGCCGATGGTAAAGAAGCGACCATTTGTTGCAAAGACCAAAAGTTTATCCGTTGTGTAGCCTTTCAGGACAAAGCGTCCTTTGTCGCCATCTTTATATTTCATGGCGGATTCGTCATTGTTATGTCCTTTAAAGGCACGGATCCAGCCTTTTTGCGAACAAACAATGGTGACCGGTTCGCGTTCAATGAAGGCTTCAAAATTCACGACATCTGCACTGGGGGCATCGCCAAAGTCGGTGCGACGTTTTCCCAGTTCTGTTTTTTGACCGAATTTTTTCTTGGTTTCACGAATTTCATCGGAAATGCGCGCCCATTGCAATGTCTCATCGGCAAGCAATGTTTGTAAACCATCGCGTTCTGCACTGAGCTGGTCGTGTTCGGTCTTGATTTCCATTTCTTCAAGCTTACGAAGGGAGCGCAAGCGCATGTTTAAAATGGCTTCGGCTTGCACCTCTGTCAGTTTGAAGGTCGACATAAGGTCTTCTTTGGGGTGGTCTTCTTCGCGGATAATACGAATGACTTCATCCAGATTGAGGAAAGCAATTAAATAACCTTCTAGAATTTCCAGTCGATGTTCGATTTTTTCCAGTCGATATCGTGAACGACGTTGTAAGACTTCGCGGCGATGATCCAGAAAGGCTTGCAAAACTTCACGCAAATCCATGACGCGCGGGGTCTGGTCTGCGTCAAGAACGTTCATGTTCAAACCGAAACGAACCTCTAAATCCGTCAGTTTGAACAATTGTTCCATCAGAATTTCCGCTTCAACAGTCCGGTTACGTGGTTCTATTACAACGCGGACTTCTTCTGTGGACTCGTCGCGAATATCAGCCAGCAAAGGCAGTTTTTTCGCAATCAGGAGTTCTGCTACTTTTTCAATCAGTTTGGATTTTTGGACCTGATACGGAATATCTGTAATGACAATTTGGTACATGCCGTGGGAAAGTTCTTCTTTTTCCCATTTCGCGCGAATGCGGAACGAACCTTTCCCCTTGGTGTAGGTCTCGATAATGCTGGCACGTTCTTCGACCAATACGCCACCGGTCGGGAAATCGGGTCCCGGGATAAGGTCAACCAGTTTTTCGATACCGGCATTGGGGAATTTGATCAAATGTAACAGGCCATCGCAAAGCTCCCCTGCATTATGCGGGGGGATATTTGTGGCCATACCGACCGCGATCCCGCTGGATCCGTTCGCGAGCAAGTTTGGAAAAGCTGCTGGCAGGACACAGGGTTCTTCTTCTTCCCCGTCATAGGTATCGCGAAAATCGACAGAATCTTCGTCAATACCGCTGAGCAAGGCCATTGCAACCTCGGTCAGCCGGGCTTCGGTATAACGCATGGCGGCAGCATTATCGCCGTCGATGTTACCGAAGTTTCCTTGTCCATCGACCAAGGGGTAACGCACGGCAAAGTCCTGCGCAAGACGAACCATCGCATCATAAACGGCACTGTCGCCATGCGGGTGATATTTACCGATGACGTCCCCGACCACACGGGCACATTTTTTAAAGCCTTTCTGTGGGTCCAGTTTGAGCTGGCGCATGGCAAACAGCAAGCGTCGGTGAACGGGCTTGAGACCATCGCGCACGTCGGGCAGAGAGCGCGACATAATAGTGGACATGGCATAGGCAAGATAACGCTCGCCTAAGGCGTCGGCTAATCGCGTTTCGCGGATATCGCCAGCTGGATTTGTGTCGGTCATTGGTCCTCGAAAATTAAGGAAAAAATTTGATCAAATAGATTTGGCCCTAGTTTAACCATCTATTTCATCCGGTCAATAAATCGCGTGCGTGCTGGTGGAATCTTCTTGTTCATGGGGGCAAGAACACAGCGTTCCAAAAAGTGTCCGGTGATGGCAAAGGCGCTGAGAAGGTCTTTTTTAGTTGGTTTTACTTCATCTACAAGTAGATGGTAAGGTAAAGGGAAAAGCTTGGTTTTATAAGGTTCTCCGGCTTTACGGCTGACAGCCCGTCCGGTTTTTGGGGAAATGTAGATTAAATCTCCGGTTTGACCTGTGGCTGCACATGAAGTTAAGTTCAATCCAAAGCCAAGCTCATTTAAAAGACCCAATTCCCAACGTTGATAGATTTCGGGCCATAAACGGGGCTGATCCAGCATATCCAGTAAGATCAACGTGGCACCGAACAGACCCTCAACGGGTTGGCGATCAGCAAGACAGGCCTCGCACATTGCGCAGACGACATTCAGATATGTCAGCTTTTCGCGCGAATGCAGGGCTTTGGCACTATAGGATTCTTCCAGTTCGGGGGTGAATTGACCGAGATGTTCGTCCAATCGCCCTTTCCATTCCAGATGCAACAGATTGCCGGGTTGAAGGAGTGGCGATAGCCTTTTACTTGCCCCACTACGTACCAGTCCGTTATGACGGCCATGCTGTCGCGTTAAAACAGAGAGAATAATGCTGTTTTCACCATGTTTTCGTGTTGAGAGAACGATGCCGAGGTCGGACCAGATCATTGTTGTAAGGCCAAAAAAGAAAAAAAGTTAAAAAACACTATGGGAACATGGCCTATGATTTCATATGATGGAAGCTTAAAGTGATGAAATTCAGTAAACGGGGTGAAGAACGTGTCTGCATTTTCCGGCTTGACCGATCAAGCGCAAGAAAATGATCATGCCACAAAAGGCGTTGATTCCAATGAGGATAATTCAACGCACGCCCCTATTCCCATTGCGGTTTCCTTGTCTTTGGCAGCGGCTATTCGCGCCCACAAGAAAGGAAAAATGGAAAAAGCGGTACAGATCTACAGTGATATCTTGCGCAAATACCCTGATCATGCGGATGCAAATTACCTGTTGGGTGTTGCGGCATTTGAACGGGGGTTGAAAATGGATGCGGTTGCCATGATCGAACGCGCGATCGAGGCTGACCCGCACAATGCCGCTTATTTTGGGAAACTCGGTGAAATTCTAACTTTGTTGGGACGTTCTGAACGGGCAAATGCGGCGTATGAACGCGCCGCTGATCTTGCCCCGGATGATGTACGTTTTCATATCGGACGTGCGAAACTGTTGGAACGCAATGGTGACATTCAAGGGGCTGTTCAACAATACCGCTATATTTTGGATAAATGGCCAGATTCGTTTGAAGCCCTTTATCGTTGTGCGACTATTGAGGCCCGTTTGGGTAATCGGGATCAAGCTCGTGACCATGTAAAAAAATCTCTTGAAATTAAGGCCGATTATGCCGAGGCACATTTGCTTTATGCCTTGCTGGTCTTAGCTGTCGGGGATACGCAACGTGCGCGTAAACATTTCCTGTTGGCTTCAGAACATAGTAAAGGGCGAAATGATATTCATATGAAATCGGCTGCAAAACTGATGCAGTTGAAGGATTGGAATGCAGCCCTTGTCGTTTTGCGTCGTGAGACCAAACTGGATGGAAATCATGCAGAAGCCTATCTTATGATGGGGGATTGTCTGTCCAGTAAGGAAGAATATGACGGTGCGATTTTAAGCTATGAACGCGCCCTTGAAAATCGGCCTATGTTGGCAAAAGCCCATGCGCGGCGCGGCTTGGCTCTGCTTAATCTGTCCCAAGTTCAAGAAGCCCGGCAGGCTTGCCAAAAAGCCGTACAAATTGATGGAGGGGACTGGGAAAGTTTGTGTGCCCTTGGTGTCGTTATGCGTGAAGATAACGATATTCTGGATGCGATTGATTATTTGGGAAAGGCGGCAAAAATCGCCCCAACGGAGGTGCGCCCCTGTCTGGAATTGGCGTTGGCCTATCAGGATGATTTAAATGCCAAACGTGCCTTGAAGTACATTTTAAAGGCGCAGGACTTAGCCCCGAAAGATGCGGAAGTTAATTTCCGTAAAGCCCAAATTTTATTGCAAAACGGGGATTGGTCCGAGGGTTGGGCAGCTTATGAAAGTCGCATGCAATTGCCCAATTATTATTGCGTCTTACCTAAAGGGGGTGATGATGCACCTTTATGGGATGGACAACCGGCTCAAAACAAAAGAATAGTCTTGTACACCGAAGGTGGTTTCAGTGAGGCTATTCAATTCGCCCGCTTCGTCCCCTTGGTCAAAAAACTCGTCGGGGAAGTTTATCTTGCCTGCCCAAAAGATTTGGCCCGTTTGTTTGCGCCATTGGATGGTCTGGATGGTGTTGTGCCGCAAGATACGCCTTTGCCACGCCATGATCTTCGGGCTTCTGTAAATAGTTTACCGGGCTTGCTTGGGCTTCGTTCCCCTGATGATTTGCCTGCATTTAAGCCTTATCTGAAAGCTGTTGCGCGGGATGTAACACAATGGCAGGATCGTTTGAACAAAGAGGCAGAGGGCACAAAGGTCGGCCTTGTGTGGCAAGGAGACCGCCAGTATCGCAAGGACACACGCCGATCTCCAGGGATCTGGCCGTTTTCACGTCTTTTTTACATGCGCAATATTGATTTCTTCAGCCTTCAGGTGGGGGACGGCGCAGATGTTCTGACGGACCCGCAGCTTTCTAAAGTTGTGCGTAATTATGGTTTGGATTTACTGGATTTTGCCGATACCGCCGCCCTCATTCAGGCGTTGGATCTGGTTATAACCTGTGACACGGCCGTTGGACACTTGGCCGGGGCAATGGGAAAACCTGTCTGGATGGTGTTACCTTATGCGGTTGATTGGCGTTGGGGCTTGCCTGTTGCAGGCGAAGCTGTCACAAGTCTGTGGTATCCGTCTGTGAAATTGTACCGTCAATCCGCACATGGGGATTGGGCGGACGTTTTTGCCCGTTTGGGCCTGGAACTGGATCGTTTTACTACTCAACAATAAGACAACATAAGGAATAAGGCTGTGGGACGTCAGACACCTGTCGATATGGTCATTAAAAAATTGCGCAAAAAACTGGGGCCGGACCCGCTTCTTTGTAATGAAGAACATCGCATTCAGGTAACCGACGAAGACAATGGTTGCCTTTTTGTCAGTGTTGAACATGATCTTGAGCCCAATTGTACGTGGTTGGGGCTCTATTCTGAAGAATTGGAAATGGATTTTGATGTCAAGATCGATGAAAGATCAGGCAAGATCCTTAAAGATAAGAAGATCAAAGCAGTGAACGAAATGATTAAGTTCACAGGTGTAGACGTATTTGTTGATACGCTGGCTGAGAAAATTCTAGCCTTCAATGAGGAACTTCGCAGCAGCCGCTAATAGCCTGTCAGGCCTGTAATTGAGGCCATAATCAATAAACCGGATGTAAGAATGGGGAAAAAGACATATCCCCAACTTAGCGCCATTGTGAATTTAAACAGGCGGGAATCCGTGCATTTTTTATGGAGAAAGACACCAAGCGTGCCGATAAGGACAGCTAATATGGGAAGTTCAAAAAAAGTACTGGTGTAGATATCAAACAATCCGTAATCCCACCTCATTTGCTCGGGTAAAAACCACAAGGTCAGACTAAGAAGCCAGACTGTAGACATCAGAACAGCAGAAATAGGAAAGAAAATCATAAGTTTATTATGGTTTACGCGTTGTAATCCAATCCCCAGTAATTGAAGCGTTCCGGGTCATCCCCCCATTTGTCACGCACTTTGACAAATAGAAACAGGTGAACACGGCAGTCGAGGATTTCCTCAAGCTGTTTTCGGGCATTGGCACCAATTGTTTTGATCTGTTGACCGCCCTTCCCCAGAATAATTTTCTTCTGACCATCACGGGCAACGTAAATAATTTGCTCGATTTTAACGCTGCCGTCTTTCTTTTCTTCCCATGTTTCTGTTTCAACGGTGGTGGAATATGGAAGTTCCTGGCGCAGTTTAAGATATAGCTGTTCTCGAGTGATCTCAGCAGCCAAAAGACGTTCCGGCATATCAGAAACCTGATCTTCAGGGAAAAGCCACGGGCTTTTGGGAAGCTTCTCTGCAATAAAATCAACAAAATGATCCAAACCGTCCCCTTTGATAGCTGAAACCATAAAGGTATCTGTGAAGATGCCTTCGTCATTAAGTTTTTGGGTCAGTTCCAGCAAGGTTGCTTTATCCACCAGATCAATCTTGTTGATAATCAGGATGGCTTTGCGGTTCTGTTCTTTCAGCGTATCAATGATGCTTTGTGTTTCGTGGCTGATACCGCGTTTGGCATCAATCAATAAAACGATATGGTCCGCATCGGCGGCCCCACCCCATGCGGCGGCTACCATTGCGCGGTCCAAACGTCGTTTCGGGGCAAAAATTCCCGGTGTATCTACAAAAATGATCTGGCTGTCACCACGCATCATAATACCCAATACGCGGGTGCGTGTGGTCTGCACCTTGGGAGAGACGATGGAAACTTTTGTGCCGACCATATGGTTGATTGCGGTGGATTTACCGGCATTCGGGGCGCCAACAAAGGCGACAAAACCAGCACGTTGATTGGCAAAATCGTTTTGCTCTGTCATTTATTTTGATCCAAAAGTACATCTAAAAGGGCACCGGCAGCAGCCTGTTCGGCTTTGCGTTTCGAAGTGCCTTGTGCGCGTTGTGGTGTATGGTTTAAAACCCTGACTTCAATTTCAAAAACAGGGGCGTGTGCGGGACCCGTTTGTTCGACGATCTTATAGGCAGGCAGCGGCAATCCGCGACCTTGTGCCCATTCCTGCAAGGCGGTTTTATTATCTTGCGGTGGCGTCAGGTCTTCTTCGACCAAATCGGCCCAAAAACGGGATATAAAGGTTTGAGCCGCATCAAATCCACCATCAGTAAAAATGGCACCAATGACGGCTTCGCACGTATTGGCGAGTATGGCGGGGTTTTCACGCCCCCCACTTGCCGCTTCGGCCGGAAGCATATCAATATATTCACCCAACGAAATGGTCTCTGCAACGCGGGCCAAGGCTTCGCGGCGGACCAAGGCGGTGTGGCGGCGTGCTAAATCCCCTTCCTTATCTTTGGGGAAGCGGTTGAAAAGCATATCAGCGACGACGAGGCCAACAACGCGGTCCCCTAAAAATTCGAGACGTTCGTTATCGACGCTTTGTCCGTCTTTTTTACGACGATGTGTGCTGGAATGAACAAGGGCCAGTTTTAAAGTGGTCCTGTCGTTAAAGGCGTAGCCTATCGTGTCTTCAAGCTGTGCCGGGTCAAGCATATGTTATTCAATACCTGTAAAGAGGCGGGAAAAGCGAATAGCAGACAAATCCCAGATCGGTTCTAAAGTGTCTTTAGAATAAAAGAGAAATTCTGCACGACCAACCAGATTTTTTGCCGGAATAAAGCCGACTTCGGCAATCCAGCGGCTATCTTGTGAATGGTCGCGGTTATCACCCATTGCAAAATAATGCTGCGGCGGAACGGTATAGACCGGTGTATTATCATTCCAACGCCAGTTATCGCTGGCCTCTGCAATCAGATGTTTCACCCCATTTGGAAGGGTTTCCATATATTTGGTTGTCCGTTGAACGCTGCCATATTGATCGCGGGAAACAAATTCTCCCAGCTTCTCGCGTTTGACGGCTTCGCCGTTGATATGGAGAATGCCGTTGATTACTTGAATTTTATCACCCGGCAAGCCAACGATGCGTTTGATATAGTCTTTAGACGTATTCGTCGGCAATTTGAAAACGGCGACATCGCCGCGTTTCGGCTGACTTTCAAAAATGCGTCCATCAAACAAGTTGACACCAAGAGGTAAGGAATAGGTGCTATATCCATAAGAAAACTTGGATACGAACAGGTAGTCCCCGATCAAAAGTGTCGGTTTCATTGAGCCGGATGGGATATTGAAAGGTTCGTAGGCGATGGTGCGGATGCCCAAGGCAAGAACAATTGCCCAAAAGACTGTTTTAATCGTATCCATGAATAAGCTTTTATGTCTCGTTAAATTTGAGGGAAGATGAATCCAACCTTATGCGTATCTTGTCAAGCATCATCTGCCTTTGCAAGGGCAGAAATAATGACGATAGCATGGGCCATAGGGTATTCATCCGTTAAAGAAATATCGATTTGTGCTGTCATACCTTCGGGGATTAATTTATTCAGGCGATCTTTTGCACCACCGCGTAAAGTCAGGGTTGGCTTGCCGGATGGCAGGTTGTCGTTGACAAGATCACGCCAGAAAACCCCCTCTCTAAACCCTGTGCCCAAGGCCTTGGCGGCGGCTTCCTTTGCTGCATAGCGCATGGCAAAACCATTTGCGACATGGGCACGTTTTTTAACTTTTTCAATTTCTTCAGGGGCATAGACCCGTTCGATAAAACGATCCCCAAATTTTTCCAAAGTTTTTTCTATACGCCGGATGTCAATGAGATCCGTCCCAATGCCGATGATCATTTTTGCAAACCCAGACGGGCTTCATTCATCAGGCTGCGCATTTTTTCCATTGCTTCGGCCAAACCACAGAAGATAGCCTCTCCGATCAGGAAATGTCCGATGTTGAGCTCAACAATATTGGAAATTTCAGCAATGGGTTTTACGGTGTCGAAGGTCAAACCATGACCGGCGTGACATTCCAGTCCCAGTTCATCAGCATAGGCTGCGGCTTTGATAATGCGGGTTAATTCACGATCACGGGCAGCCCCTGTTTCATCGCAATACGCACCTGTATGAAGTTCAATCACCGGTGCGCCGAGTTCTTTGGCCGCTTCCAACTGTGCTGGATCAGCTTCAATGAAAAGAGAGACCCGCATGCCGGCATCAGATAGTTTGGCGACAATTGGTTTTAGATGATCGAATTGCCCTTTTGCATCCAATCCGCCTTCTGTGGTGCGTTCTTCGCGTTTTTCCGGCACGATACAGGCCGCATGCGGGCGATGGCGTAACGCAATAGAAACCATTTCTTCGGTTGCTGCCATTTCAAAATTAAGAGGCAGATTAATCTCGTTCGTCAGCCGGGTTATGTCATTATCTGAAATGTGACGGCGGTCTTCACGTAAATGTGCCGTAATACCATCGGCCCCTGCGCTTGCCGCCAATTGGGCCGCACGTACAGGGTCGGGAAACGAGCCTCCACGGGCGTTTCGAATGGTTGCGACGTGGTCGATATTGACGCCCAGACGCAGTTTATTGGTCATCATGGGAATGTCCTTTGAACGTAGATTTTTGTGCAATAGCGTGTTTTTTAACACGACGGGCATGATAACGCCGAACCATGATTTTAATCGGAAAGAAGAACAAAATCCAGACCACAACAAAACTGGGAAGACCACCAATAAACATGGGCCAAAGCACAGGCCATGCAATTTCACCGACATAGGCAAGGTCGAGGCTTTTGACCGCTGTAATCAGATTTTCGAAGAAACTGATAAAATCCAGATCATTTGCGGCATGAATATCCCCTGCCCCCATCCATAGGCCCAAGCGATAAATACCAATCCAGATGAAGGGGAAAGTCCAGGGGTTTCCAACCAAGGTGCCAATCCATGAGGCCAGCAGATTACCGCGTATCAGCCATGCAAACAATGCCCCGCCAGCCAGATGGAGGCCGACAAAGGGTGTAAAGGAAATGGCGGCCCCACAGGCAAAACCGGCTGCGATACTGTAAGGTGTTCCGGGCAAGCGGGCGACACGGTGTCCGACATATTTTGAAGATCGTTTCCATCCGATTGAAGGCCAGAAAAAACCAGAGATCCGTTGCAGAATTGATGGTTTATTACGACGTCGAAACATATTCGCCCCTAACTTCTGGAACGTTCAACGGAATTGATTTCCGGTGTTGCGCGCAGGGCGGCAATGATATTGGTCAGGTGGCGGACATCGTCCACTTCCACATCAATAATCATTTCGAAAAATTCTTGGGTGCGGTTCATAATTTTAAGGTTATGGATATTGCCGTTATTTTTGGCAATGACCATTGAAAGTGCACCCAGTGCCCCTTTGTCGTTAATAACCATCAGCTTCATGCGTCCTACGTGTTTCGCCGAAATGTCGTGCTGTGACATATCCCATGATACATCCAGCCAGCGTTCCGGCTCGTTTTGGAATTGCATGAGGCTATCACAATCAATTGTATGAATTGTGACACCGCGCCCGGTTGTTACGATGCCGACGATCCGGTCTCCCGGCAAGGGGTGACAGCAGCCCGCGAAATGCATTGCCATTCCCGGAATAAGCCCGCGAATAGGTACAGAGTCCGCAGACGGTTTGTCTTTATGAGACTTAACCGGAATTTTTGTCGATGTTGTTGTTTTCTTGGCTTTTATACCGGGGAAAACAGCTTCTACAACTTCGCGTGCCGGTGTGTGCCCACTGCCAACTTCTGCGATAAGATCCTCTGCATCTGTAACGTTAAATTTTTTAAGGACGCCGTGCAGTGCTTTTTCAGAATATTGATAATCTTCTTGCTTGAAGGCGCGTTGCAGCATGATTTTGCCAAGGGCGAGATATTCGTCGCGTTGTTGCAGGCGGATATATCGCCTAATACAGGCGCGTGCTTTTCCGGTAACGACAAAACGTTCCCATGTCGGGGACGGTTGCGGGACTTTGGATGTAATAATTTCGACCTGGTCGCCGTTTTGCAATTCCGTGCGCAAAGGAACAATTCGGCGGTTGATCTTTGCACCAACGCAGCGGTTGCCGATTTCGGTATGAACAGCGTAGGCGAAGTCAACAGGAGTTGCGCCGCGCGGCAAGTTGATCAAGTCACCCTTTGGTGAAAAACAGAAGACTTGATCCTGAAACATACTTAATTTTGTGTGTTCCAAAAATTCTTCGGGATCATCCGCACTGTCCAGAATATCCAGCAATTCACGCAGCCAGCGATATTGGCGCCCTTCGGTCATCTGGCTGTTTGAGCCCCCCTGTGCTTTGTAATGCCAGTGGGCAGCCACACCGTATTCTGCAATTTCATGCATTTCGCGGGTGCGGATTTGAATTTCGATACGATGGTGGTCCGGGCCAAAAACGCCAGTGTGCAGGGATTGATATCCGTTTGGTTTTGGTGTGGACAGATAATCTTTAAAACGACCGGGGACGACCGAATATTTACCGTGGATAATACCAAGCGTGCGATAACAGTCTTCGACATTATCGACAATGATGCGAAAGGCCATGATATCGCAAAGCTGTTCAAAACCAACATCCTGGCGCTGCATTTTGCGCCAGATTGAATACGGGGCTTTTTCACGCCCGGTGATATCGGCTTCGATATCCTGTTCTTTTACCGTGTCGCGTAATTCTTTGAGAATGCGTCCGACTAAACCGCCGCCTTGTTCGCGCAGAAACTCCAGCCGTGTGATAATGGAATCACGGGCTTCCGGGTTCAACTGAGCAAAGGACATATCTTGTAGTTCGTCCTTAATTTCATGCATGCCGATACGTTCTGCCAACGGGGCATAAATCTCCATTGTTTCGGCAGCGATACGACGGCGTTTTTCCTCTTTTTTAATAAAGTGGATCGTACGCATATTATGCAGGCGATCAGCAAGTTTGACCAGCAGGACGCGAATGTCATCGGACATGGCAATCACCAGCTTGCGCAGGTTTTCTGCCTGTTTGGTATGCGATGACTGTAACTCGATCTGCGTCAGTTTGGTGACACCGGACACCAGTCTTGAAACACGTTCACCGAAGGCATTTTCAATATCTTTTTGTGTGACTTCGGTGTCTTCGACCGTGTCGTGCAGCAACGCTGTAATGATGGTGTCCGTATCCATCCGGTAATCGGTCAGGATACCGGCGACTTCCAGCGGGTGCATGAAATAAGGGTCGCCAGAGGCACGCTTTTGTGAACCGTGTGCCTTCATAGCAAAAACATAAGCGCGGTTGAGGGCATCCTCATCCGCGCTTGGATCATAGGCCTTGACCCGCTCAACCAGCTCATATTGACGGATCATGGGGTCTTTTCCTTAGTCTTCGTCGTCGATTTCAACTTCGTCTTGGAAAGCAAAGGCGCCAGCCGCATCCAATGTGGCGCTATCGTCTTGTGCGTTCAAAGCATCAGCCAAAGCATCTGCGCTTTCTTCGATTTCGTTTGCATTGTCTTCTGCGTCGTCGTCTTCGTCACGAGACGGGGCCATGCGTTGTGAGCCACGGATGAGAGACTCTTTCAATTCAGGGATTGAAATGGTTTCATCAGCGATTTCACGCAAGGAGACGACCGGGTTTTTATCGTTGTCACGATCTACAGTCAGTTCTGCACCAGCGGAAATATCACGTGTGCGCTGCGCTGCGGACATCACCAGCTCAAAGCGGTTTGGGATCTTAACGATACAATCTTCTACGGTAACGCGAGCCATTAAGTCGTCACTCCAAAATATATAAAAATGCGAAGGGCGCAAAATATAGCGCCGATACCTGTTAAATCAAGCCTATTCTTGCTTGATCGGGCGAATAATCTGATCTTTTGGCAATTGTGCCACCAAATCTGAAAGGTTTGATTTCAGTTTCGGGTGTATCCATTGCGGGTTGAGGTCTGCCAATGGCAGAAGAACAAAGGCCCGTTCATGCATGCGTGGATGGGGTACACAAAACGGTTTGTCTTCGATTTTTCCCTCATCTTCAATAATTTGGGTGTCATAAGCGATCAGGTCAAGGTCTAGAACGCGCGGCGCATTGGCTTCTGATCGAACCCGCCCAAATTCATGTTCGATTTCTAAAAGCTGCTTTAACACATCGCGGGCATTCAGGTCCGTTTCAATCGCAACAACACCGTTTACGTACCAAGGTTGATCTGACAGGGGGACTGGTGCGCTTTCATACCAAGGCGAGACTTTAACAACCTGTAGATTAAAGTCGCAAAGGCGCTTGATACAGGTATTTAGTGTGTCGACTGGGCTGCCGTGAATGGGGGATGGCAAATTTGCGCCAAGTCCGATGTAGATCATGTGATAAATCCTTGCGAAAAAAGAGATTTCGCGTAATATGTTAGGCGTTTTTATAGTGTTGCCGCTGTATTTTGGCAATGAATTTATACTTTAACAATTGGAAATAAAGATGATTTTTTATCCTCAAGAACGTATGGGTTTGTTTATTGATGGTTCCAACCTTTATGCAGCTGCCCGCGCCCTGAATTTCGACATTGATTACAAACGCCTTTTAGAAGTCTTTGCCAGTAAAGGGCATCTTATTCGGGCATTTTACTATACAGCCTTGGTCGAAGATCAGGAATATTCACCGATTCGCCCGCTTGTTGATTGGCTCGACTATAACGGTTATACGATGGTCACAAAACCGACCAAAGAATTTACCGATGCGCAGGGGCGTCGTAAAATCAAAGGCAATATGGACATTGAACTCGCCATTGATGTTATGGAAATGGCCGAACATCTTGATCATATTGTTATTTTCTCCGGTGATGGTGATTTTCGACGTCTCGTTGACGCCGTTCAACGCAAAGGGGTACGGGTAACGGTCGTCAGCACGGTTCGTTCCAACCCGCCCATGGTGGCAGATGAATTGCGTCGTCAAGCCGATAACTTTATTGAACTGAGCGATTTGGAAGATACCATTACACGACCACTTGGCGGGGGCTCAACTCAACCAACCTTCGATGATGAATATATCGATGACGAGGATGACGAAGACTACGACGAGTAAGTTACAATGACTTTTAGTGCCCCTTCTACGCCGGAACACGATTGCGGGTTCTGTCCGCGTTTGGTTGAATTTCGTGAAAACAATCGTGAAAAATTCCCGGATTTTTTCAATGGTCCTGTGCCCTCCTTTGGTCCGCTTGAGGCTCAGTTGTTGGTTGTTGGGTTGGCGCCTGGATTAAAGGGGGCTAATTGTACTGGGCGCCCTTTTACCGGGGATTATGCCGGAGACCTGCTTTATCCCACCCTGAAAACGTTTGGTTTTGCGCGCGGGGATTATGGCGCGCGCCCGGATGACGGTTTTGAATTATTGAATTGTCGAATTACCAATGCGGTGCGCTGCGTTCCACCGCAGAATAAAACGATTGCATCCGAAGAACGGGCCTGTCGCCCCTTTTTAATTGATGAAATGGCGGCTATGAAGAATTTACGTGTTCTTGTGGCCTTGGGCGGTGTGGCACACAATGCAATTATTCAGACATTGGGACTTAAAAAATCACAGTGGAAGTTCGGCCATAACATACGTCACGATCTTGGGGATGATCTGCCCGTTTTGTTCAACAGCTATCACTGTTCACGCTACAACACGAATACAGGCCGTTTGACGCAAGAGATGTTTCACGATGTGTTTCGTTCTGTCTGTGCAGAACTGGGAATTTATGAGTTTACGACCTAATCTAAGGGGAAAATAAATGGAAATCGTATGTCTTGATCTCGAAGGGGTTTTGATCCCTGAAATCTGGGTCAATTTTGCAGAGAAAACAGGAATTGAGGCTCTGAAACGGACGACACGTGATGAACCGGATTATGATGTTCTCATGCGTTATCGCTTGGATATTCTTGATCAGAACGGCTTGAAGATGAAAGACATTCAAGACGTTATTGACAGTCTTGGTCCCTTGGAAGGTGCGCGCGATTTTTTAGGGAAGTTACGCGAGGACTTTCAAGTGGTTATCCTTTCCGACACGTTCTATGAGTTTGCAGAACCTTTAATGCGTCAATTGGATCTGCCGACTCTGTTCTGTCATCGTTTGATTGTAGATGAAAACGACCGGGTTGCGGATTACAAATTGCGTTTGAGCGACCATAAGCGCAAGGCGGTTGAAGCATTTAAGAAGCTGAACTTTTACACAATTGCAGCCGGTGATTCCTATAACGATACAACCATGTTGGGTGAAGCGGATACTGGCATTCTATTCAGTGCGCCAGATAATGTTATTGCAGAGTTTCCGCAATTTAAAACAGCCTTTAAATATGATGAATTGATGGCCCACATCCGTACAGCGAGCCCGCGTTTTGGCTGAAATTATCAATTTAAGGCAAAAACGAAAACAAAAGGCTCGCACTGATAAAGAAAAGCAGGCTGAAGAAAATCGCGTGAAATTTGGACGCACAAAAGAGCAGAAGAAAAAAGAAGCGTTTGAAGCAGATAAGCTGCGTAAAAACGTAGATGAAGCAAAACGTGAAGACGAATAGACCTCACATAATCAGTTAAAAAAACGCTCCCTCAAATGTGGGGAGCGTTTTTTGTGTCTGATGTTTTTTCGACTTATTCGGATTTGTCCGGGTCGAGCATCTTATGCATATGGACGATCACATATTTGGTGTGTGCTTCGTCAACGCGCGCCTGACTGGCACCGCGCCATGCATTCAATGCAGCTTCGTAGCTGGGGAAAATGCCGACGATATCAAGATTGTCAGGATCGACGAAATCATTGGTTTGCGGATCGGCAACTTCACCGCCAAAAACCAAATGAAGCAGAGGCTTCTCCATAGAGCTTTCCTTTTCAAGTAAAAGTAACAAACAGCGAAATTTTTAATAAATATACGCATGAGACATGTGTATTTCAATCAGTTATTTCAATAAATATTTGGTATTACCAAGAAAAAGGTAATACCGGATAGTTATTACATGTATTTATAATTTATTTTCATTATTTTTATTTAAGTTTTCCAAGTGCGTGGAAGTATAGGCAGGTAATCACGTTCTTGTGATCCGTTGTGATTCCCCTTCTACATCAGAAATGTGAGACAAACTATTTATCGGCATTGTTCAACACGCCGCTTTTATATGTTTCTATTTTAATCTGGAGGTTTCCAATATGTCCGTCATTAGCAAAAAACAAGTGATCAATGGTGTGGCCTGTGCCGTTATGGTTGGCGCAATGAGTGCTGCTGTTGTTGCCCCTGTGCAAGCTGCATCTGTTAGCGGTGCGTTTGAAGTTGCCGGCAATCCCTGTGCGGCAAAAAATCCATGTGCTGCGAACCCATGTGCAGCTAAAAACCCTTGTGCTGCGAAAAACCCGTGTGCTGCAAAGAATCCCTGTGCGGCGAAAAATCCCTGTGCTGCCAAGAACCCGTGTGCAGCTAAAAAGAAAATGTAATCAGCCTGCCCCGGTTACACAGGTTGCTCTGTATAAATTAAAATGCCCCAGCTTAAATATAGCCGGGGCATTTTTCTATTTTATGAGTTTGCAGCCTAATATTTCTCACGCATGAGACGGGCCTTATCACGTTTCCAGTCGCGGTCCTTGATGCTGTCGCGCTTGTCGTGACTTTGTTTCCCTTTACCGATTCCAATGGCGACTTTGGCGATACCTCGGTCATTAAAATGAATGTGCAAAGGAACCAGTGTGTACCCCTTCTGTGTTGACATACCGAGCAGCTTATCCAACTCCCGTTTGTGAACCAGTAATTTGCGCATGCGTTTGGGTTCGTGGTTGAACCTGTTGCCGCCTTCATATTCGGGAATATTGGCGTTAATGAGGTAGAGCTCACCGTTTTTTTCGGCAGCGTACGATTCTTGAATACTGGCACGGCCATTGCGCAGGGATTTGACTTCCGTACCGGTCAAAACCATGCCGCATTCAATAATATCTTCGATAAAATAGTTATGGCGCGCCTTGCGGTTTTGTGCCGCAATGCGCGCCGAGAAGTCGTCTTTTTTATTTTTAGAAGCCATCTTCTTAGATCATATCAAGATCGGCCAATGCCTTGCGGACGCGTTCTTTGCTGGTTTCGGCAATTTCAACCAGCGGCAAACGCGTTTCTGAAGAACAACGACCCATCAGTTCGGCTGCATATTTGACCGGACCGGGGCTGCTTTCACAGAACATAGCATTGTGCAGCGGCAACAGCTTGAACTGAATGTCCATTGCTGTCTTTGTGTCGCCTTCACGCCATGCGCGTTGCATATCGGCACAGAGTTTCGGGGCAATATTGGCCGTAACGGAGATACAGCCCGTACCACCTGCGGACAGGAACTGAACAGCTGTTGCATCTTCGCCGGATAATTGGCAAAAATCAGCACCACAAGCCAGATAGGTGTTGAGAGGGCGCGTCAAATCGCCCGTTGCATCCTTCACGCCAACGATATTGGGAAGCTTTGACAGTTCAGCCATTGTTTCCACGGACATATCAATGATTGAACGTCCAGGGATGTTATAAATAACGATGGGCAGATCAACAGCATCATGGATCGCTTTATAATGTGCAATTAAACCGGCCTGTGTCGGCTTGTTATAATAGGGGGTGACAACAAGACCTGCAGCGGCGCCCGCCTTCTTCGCATGTTTCTGCAAGCTGATGGCTTCGGCTGTGTTGTTTGAACCGGTACCGGCAATAACCGGTACGCGTCCCTTGGCCGCTTCAAGACACAATTCGACAACGCGATGGTGTTCTTGGTGGCTAAGAGTCGGTGATTCACCAGTGGTGCCGACCGGGACGAGTGCATCAGACCCTTGCTCGATCTGCCATTCAACGTGATCCTGGAACGCTTGTTCGTCGATCTGACCGTTTTTGAACGGCGTGATCAGGGCAGGAATAGAACCCTGAAACATGTTTATCTCCTTGGAATGTGCGAGAAAATTCTCAGCACACAAAATTATATTACTTTTAGAATTGGGGAACATAGCTCTTTCAATGTCAATGGGCAAGAATTCTAAATTAAAAAAGTATGTCACAACCCTTGCTAGGTAGATTGCGGCCTTTTAAAGTGTGTCTTCAAGCAACGAACGTGAGAAGGTATCGTTGCAGGAAATAACATGGAATAGGAAGGCTCGTGGCTTTGCGTCGACTATACCGATTAGGCAGAACATTTTTTGTTTGCGGACTTGTTTTGTGGGGGCTTGGATCGTTGCATGGAGCAACGGCAAAGCCTTTGTCCGATCAGGATTATAAGATTGCGAAAGAAGCTTTCGTACAGGCTAAAAAGAAAAAATGGAAAGCCGCGCTTAACCGTGCGGTTAAGGCTGATAACCCGTTACCTGCGAAATTCATTCGCTGGATGCAGATTGTGGATCCGGTGAAAGATGTTCCTTTTCAGGAAATTGCGGCTTTTATTGCGCATAATTCCGATTGGCCGCGCCAATCCACATTGCAACGTCGTGCAGAAGAAGCCATGTCGGAAGCCATTCCGCCAGAATCGGTCATCCAATGGTTTAATGGTCGTCAACCGCTTAGTGCAAACGGTCATATTCGACTGTCAGCCGCTTTGTCCCAACTGGGACGTGAGCAAGAGGCACGCGAACAAATTCGCAAATCATGGCGTGATGTGAATTTTGGACGCCACCAGCAAAAAGATTTTTACAAACGCTATAAATCTGAACTGCGCTATGAAGATCATATCGCACGTCTGGACCGTTTATTATGGCAGGGTCGGTATTATACGGCTCGTCGCATGTTGGGATATGTCAAAAAAGACTGGCAGCATTTGGCTGAGGCACGTCTGGCCTTGCGTAAAATGCGTGGTGGTGTGGACCGGGCTATTGCCCGTGTGCCAGAGGAATTGAAAGATCATCCGGGCCTTTTGTTTGAACGCATGCGTTGGCGCCGGATTAAAGGACGTGAGGAAGATGCACGTACGTTGTTGTTTGAGGCCCCCGATGTGGTCCCCTACCCTGAAATTTGGTGGAAACAGCGATCCATTATGGCCCGCAGTGCTGTGCGCGATGGTTATTACAGCGAAGCCTACCGAATGGTAAAAAATCACGGTTTAACCGAAGGCGCCGATTATGCAGATGCAGAATGGATTGCCGGTTGGATTAAGTTGCGTTTTTTACAAGAACCCGAAGTGGCGCTTACTCATTTTCAAAATTTGTACGAGGCCGTGCAATACCCAATTAGCAAAGCACGAGGTGCCTATTGGATTGCACGTACGATGGAAAGCTTGAAACGCACAGAAGAAGCCAAAAAATGGTATGAGACGGCGGCGTTGTATCCTACGGCCTATTATGGTCAATTGGCCGGTGAGCGTATGAACAAGCGCATTCAGGTCGAATTGAATGAAAAAGCCAAGCCGAACCGTCAGGAACGGATTTTCTTCCATCAAAGTGATTTGGTTGATGTTGTAAGCTTCCTTAAACGTATGGGAGAACGTGACCTTATGCGCCACTTCATCTATCAACTGAATACCATGAGTACGACGGCGGGCTGGCGCACGCTGGTTGCAGAATTGGCGATTGATGCCGGGCGACCTGATTTGGCTGTTTATGTCGGAAAAAAAGCCCTGCGCGAAGGGCACGGTGTTATTGAAGCTGCTTATCCCTTGCTCGATCAAAAACTTATGAGGAAAACACCGGAATCCGCTTTGGTACACAGTATTGTGCGTCAGGAAAGTGCATTTTACGAACGTGCGACCAGCCGCGCTGGCGCACGCGGGTTGATGCAATTGATGCCGCGCACAGCACATCGTCTGGCTAAGCAGAAAAATTATAAATATTCTCGCCAAAAACTCACCACTCACCCCAAGCTGAATGTGTGGTTGGGTAGCGAATATCTGGATGACCTTTTAAAGAAATTCAAGGGATCTTATGTGCTGACCTTATCCTCCTACAATGCCGGTCCCCATCGTACGCGGCAATGGATCCGCGAGTTTGGTGATCCGCGTACCGATGACCATGATTATGTGATAGACTGGGTTGAGCAAATACCTTTTAGTGAAACGCGAAATTATGTGCAGCGTGTGCTTGAAAATTTGCAGGTATATCGCTATCGATTAAAATCCAAAGAGGTCGCGACTTCTTTGGAGGGAGATCTCCAGCGTAAGCAATGATTTGAGAGACGTGCGATGACGCAACAGTTAAAAAATATAGAAGTTTGTATATTTGATGCTTATGGCACTTTATTTGATGTTGCGGCTTCTGCGCGTCGATGTGCCTATGATATCGGCGATAACTGGCTGGATTTTTCCGCGTTATGGCGAAAGAAGCAAGTGGAATATACTTGGTTACGCACCATGATGGGCGATTTTCAAGATTTCTGGCATGTGACCGGTGATGCCTTGGATTTCACGATGGAAACCTTCAATATGCATGATCCGGCTTTGCGTGCAAAATTGATGGAATTATATTTGAAGCTTGATGCCTACCCGGAAGTCGGCAAAATGCTGAAAAATCTAAAAGATAGAAATATTAAAACGGTTATTTTATCGAATGGGTCACGCACGATGTTGACCAGTGCCGTGCGAAAGGCCGGACTTTATCATTTGCTGGATGGTGTTTATTCTGCTGATGATGTCGGGGTTTTTAAGGTTGATCCGGGTATTTATGAATTTGTGTGCAGCCAATTGGACATTGATCCGTCGCAAGGATGTTTTCTGTCGGCAAATTCATGGGATGCCGCCGGTGCAGCAACATTCGGTTTTCAAGTGATATGGGTGAACCGTTTTGGCCAGAAACAGGAGAAGCTCGGTCCGAATGCCGAGCCGCAATTCGAAATTAGATCATTGGACCAATTACCAGCCTTGATTTCAGGTTTTTATGAATAAATATAACGAAAAAGAAATCAGTGCAGCAGATGGATTGCGTTTGTATGTACGCGACTATCGTGGAACCGATCATACAAAACGCCCCATCCTGTGTCTGTCTGGTTTGACACGAAATTCACAGGATTTCGAAAATATTGCTGATCATTTAAATTGTTTGGGACACCGGGTTGTAACGTTCGATTACCGTGGACGTGGGAAATCTGAATATGATGCCAACTGGAAGAACTATAACCCGGCGGTTTATGTGTCCGATATTTTTAATGTCAGTTCTGCTTTAGGTCTCCATAACTGCCATTTAATCGGGACATCACTTGGCGGTTTGTTGAGTATGGCAATGTGTGTCGTGTCCCCCGGTTTGGTCCATAGCGTGATTTTAAATGATGTTGGCCCGGACCTTGATGAAACTGGTGTGGAAAAAATTATTGCCTATACCAGTGATGGTGAAAGCGTAACCGATCTGGAGGGGGCCGTTCAGAAGTTGAAAAAACACTATAAAGATGAACATGGCTTTGTGGACGCAGACTGGCACCGGATTGCCAAAAAAACGTATAAACTGGATAAAGGGCGCTATGTGCCGAGTTGGGATGTTAAAATTGCAGATAGCCTGCGTGAGAGTACGACCCATGATCAAAAGCAGGATTTATGGCCTTATTTTTATGCTTTAGCGGATCGTCCCGTTTTATTGATCCGTGGTGAGGCTTCCAGTGTTTTTAAACGAGAAACGTATCAACGGATGTTGGAAAGCCTGCCCCGTATCACAGGGATTGAGGTGAAAAATGTGGGACACGCCCCGACTTTGGATGAAGAAGCGGTTCGACAGGCTGTTTTGAATTTTATCTCTGCATAAAATAAAAAAGACCGCTTTATTTAAAAGCGGTCTTCAATATCATAATCTCGTAATGAGAGCCTAGGCGGATGCTTTGGCTTTGGTGTCCACTTGTGTGGGTTTTACCGTATTTGGTGCAGGTTCTACCTTAACGCTCAGTTTAAACTCGCCTTCGGCCAATCGTTTGCAATGACCTTCAAGGAAGGCACCTGTCTCAATTGACAGGTTATCGTGCAAGATATCACCGACCACGTGGGCGCTCTTGGCAAGACTAACGTTGCGGGCTTTTATTTGTCCGACGACTTTGCCATGTACGCGAATGGATTCTGCGACAATCTCACCCGTGATATGCGCTGTATCCCCCACAAGCAGATCATGGCTTTGGATATCACCGATAACCTTACCGTCGATTTGGATTTCACCATCACTTTTCAGATTGCCCGTAATCGTCAAATCTTCACTGATGATGGACGGTGGTATACGTTTGTTTGGCGTAGAACCGGTTGTGGGTGTGGACCTTTTTTTACTAGCCTTGGAAAACATTACGTCCTGCCTTTATGAATTTGAACGGGTCAACGTTTGTGCCATTTACACGCACTTCATAGTGTAAATGCGCCCCCGTACTGCGACCGGTACTGCCGACCAGTCCAATTTTGGTTCTATAATCGACCGTATCACCTTTTTTCACGAGTGTTTTGTGAAGGTGACCATATCGTGTTTCAATACCGTTTCCGTGGTCCACCATGATGAAATTACCATAGTTTCCTTTCCAGCCGACAAAGGTAACTTTGCCGGGGGCGGTCACATAAACGGGTGATTTCTTCGATGCTGCCATATCTAGACCGTAATGAACAGCCCATCTTTTGTTCACAGGGTCCCGGCGTTTACCGTAACGGCTGCTGATATAATAGTAATCCAGAGGCTGTGCCAAAGGCAAGGATTGTCGAATGCCTTGCAAACCTTGCCAGCGTGCAAGGTGTCGATCAATTGCGTTTAACTGGATTTCTTCAGGCGCAGGCATTTCGTCCGATGCTTTGCCTGTTGCAGCAATGAACGGTCCACCGGATGCCGTAGTATCCTGATCCATGTTGCTGAGCATTTTATCTGGGTCAAGGCCCGCAATTGTCAGGATGTTTTCAATATATGCAATTTCTTCACTGGCCTGATCGCTAACGCGTTTGATCAACTCTTCCTGGCTTTGATTAAGGTGCGCCATTTTAATCTCGGCAGCACGTAATTTTCCTTCAATGCGTTGTTTTTGCAGGCGCGCTGTGTTGCGTTCGGCCAAGGCTGTTTGTAAATCCATTTCCTTCAGGGAAAGGTCACCTTTAAGGGAATAGTTGCGATTGGCGAGTTCGCGCATAGATTCTTCAATGGAATGAAGCTGAGAGTTTAATTGACGCCGTGCAACTTGTGCTTCTTTCCGGGCAGCTTCTGCCGATACCAAGCGATCTTTGTTTTCAAGGATATTTTGGTCAAGGCTTGCCACCAATTTGGAATGGTTGGCTTCCAGCTCGTTACTAATATTCGTGAATTTGCTTTGGTACTCTGTCACCTCGCTCAGAAGGCTGCGATAAGCCACTTGAACGCTGAGAATTTCCTTATCCTTAGCAAGGAGTTCGGAATCGTGCATGAAATGGGTCGTGCTCGTAAAAGCCGACCAGGTCAGGAAGGCCAAAATTCCGGCGCTGACACTCATTTGAAAGCGTTTGGAGATGCAGAAGTATTTGACGTCACCATCGGTGCGCAAGACCAGTTGACGTTCGGGGAAATGCTTGTCGGTAAACTCTTTTGTTTTTTCTACAAAACTTTTGTACCGTGTTTCAGAATTGCTCATGTGCCCCTGGGTATTGTTAGACAGCCCTGAATGTAACGTAATATTTTCAAACCTTTAACAGGTTTTTCTCTCAAATATTTGTCGGTGATAAGGTTGGAAACCTCCAACCAATCCACCGCTTTTATACAGTGGATTGCGATGTAACGCTACGCCAATAATAAAAAAAATGTAATTTCTTTCCAAGATCATTTGGTGTTCCTATGATAGGCGAAGATTCTTAAAAAGATGTTATTTTTTTGATTTGGTATAACCTTATGTCTAACGTTAAGAAATTAAATAAAAAATTTATATTTTCCCCAGCTGGTATCTTGGCAACATGGTTCTTTTCTGGTCTTTTACCCAAGGCACCAGGAACATGGGGGTCGTTAGCTGCGTTGCCTTTTGCCTGGGGGATACAATATTGGGGTGGTTGGCAGGCTTTGGCTGTGGCCAGTCTTATTGTTTTTGTGGTCGGCTGGTGGGCTGCCCATGTTTTCGAGGCTGAATCCGGCGTTAAAGATCCGGGTGCGGTTGTGATTGACGAGGTTGCCGGGCAATGGCTGGTCCTTTTACCTGCCGGTCTGGACCCGTTACTTTACTTCGCAGGGTTTGCCTTGTTTCGTCTGGTTGATATTTTTAAACCTTGGCCAGCGTGTTGGTTTGACAGAAATGTACATGGTGGTCTGGGCATCATGCTGGATGATGTTGTCGCGGCCATTTATGGGCTGATCGTTTTGTATTTCCTGAATATCCAGCTTGCGGGGATGTAAATCTATGAAACTTGATCAATTGGCGACACAAACATTACAGACATGTCGGGACCATCATTTAACTGTAGCAACGGCAGAATCCTGTACTGGCGGGATGGTTGGGGCAGCGTTAACTGCCATTGCCGGGTCCTCCGATGTCGTGGATCGTGGTTTTATTACTTATTCCAACCAAGCGAAAATGGATCTGCTATCGGTGGAATCCGATGCATTGGATCAACATGGGGCGGTAAGTGAGATTGTCGCCTTGCAAATGGCTGAAGGCGGGTTGAAAGCAGCCAAAACGGATTTATGCGTTGCGGTAACGGGTATTGCCGGACCGGGTGGTGGCAGCGATGAAAAACCCGTTGGTCTGGTCTATCTGGCCTGCGCCAAAAAGAATAGCGTCCCGATTGTGGAACGCCATATTTTTGAAGGAGAACGCGATCAAGTCCGTTTTCAGACAACCAAGCGCGCGTTGGAACTGTTGAAAATTCAGGCGTTGGTGCCGTAAAGTTCGATTGCACGTTTTTGAAAAGCCGACATCATCAATTGAACTGCTTCATTAAAAACAGCCCCCATGACCTTTTGCAATAAGGCGGAGCGAAATTCAAAATCGACAAAAAAGTCGATTTCACATCCCCCATCCGGTTTGTCTGTGAATTTCCAATGGCTGTTGAGGTATTTAAACGGGCCGTTCTTATAGACGATCTTGACTTCTTTATCGGGATCAAGCGTCACTTCGGATGTGTATTTTTCGCGGATCATTTTAAAACCGATAACCATATCGGCAATCATCACGTTATTTTCAACGGACCTGATACGGGTCGCCAGACACCAAGGCAAAAAATCCGGATAGGAGGCCACATCGGCGACGAGTGCATACATCTGCGCCGCCGAATAAGGGCTATATTTTATTTCTGCATGTGTCGGCATGAATTCGGTTTTAAATTATTTCTGTTTCGCCAAAAGTTCCTCACGGGCGGCGCGCAGTTTTGCAAAATCGTGATCTGCGTGATAGCTCGATCTGGTCAGCGGGGTTGAAGAAACCAGCAAGAATCCCTTACGTTTGGCGATTTTTGCATATTCCTCAAACTCTTCCGGCGTCACAAAACGATCGATCGCTGCGTGCTTCGGTGTGGGTGCTAAGTACTGCCCAATGGTGAGAAAGTCAACATCGGCGCATCGCATATCGTCCATTACTTGAATGACTTCTTCTTTTGTTTCTCCCAGACCAACCATAATGCCGGACTTGGTAAAGATATGCGGATCAATCTCTTTTACCTGTTGTAAAACGCGTAAAGAGTGGAAATAACGTGATCCCAATTGAACAGACGGGAACAGACGAGGCACGGTTTCAAGGTTGTGGTTAAAGACATCGGGTTTGGCCGCCACGACGTGTTCCAAGGCCCCTTCTTTACCGCGGAAATCCGGTGTCAGGATTTCGATTGTTGTGTTGGGGGATTTTTCACGGATGCGGTCAATGCATTGTACAAACTGGTCTGCCCCACCGTCATCAAGATCGTCCCGATCAACAGAGGTGATGACGACGTGTTTCGCACCCATCGTTGCAACGGAAATGGAAACGTTTTCCGGTTCCATCGGATCCGGTGCGTTGGGTTTGCCGGTGATGACATTGCAGAAAGTACAGGCCCGTGTACAAATTTCGCCGAGGATCATAAAGGTCGCATGCTTGCGTTCCCAGCATTCCCCAATATTAGGGCAGGAAGCTTCTTCGCAAACCGTATGCAGTTTTTTATCGCGCATCAGGTCGCGTGTTTCTTTGTAACCTTTGGAAACAGGTGCTTTTACACGAATCCAGTCGGGTTTACGCTGGATCGGGTTGTCCGGGTTCTTCTGTTTCTCGGGGTGACGCAATTTTTGTGCTTCACTCATGCTTTTTGATCCTTTTAACGCTTCAGGTGTTCCTACCCACAGCAAGTCTTTGACGGCTTTATAGCCTCAATTGTAGCCGATGCCACATATTTTTCGATACCGCGCCCGGGTGCCCAGTCTTTGATATAGTCGCGGCTTTCTTCTTTGACGTCGATTTTAATCTGTTCAAATCCGGCTGTTTCCAACCATTTCGTCAAATCTTGTACCGAGGCCGCACCAGAAACGCAACCACATAGAAGTTCGGTATCTTTTTGAATGTCTTCAGGCATATCATGTGTTTGAACAACGTCGGAGATCGCAACACGTCCGCCGGGTTTTAAGACGCGAAATGATTCTTCAATAACGCGGTCTTTACGTGGGGATAAGTTCACCACGCAGTTGGAAATGATGACATCAACCGTATTGTCTGCAATGGGCAGGTTTTCAATTTCGCCCAATCGGAAATCAACATTTTTTGCTCCGATTTTGTGTGCGTTGTCGCGAGCTTTGCGCAACATATCAGGTGTCATATCCACTCCGATCACCTGCCCGTTTTTACCGACTTGACGCGCAGCAAGAAAACAATCAAAACCGCCACCGGAACCAAGGTCCACAACGGTTTCACCCCGTTTCATCGCGGCAATCGCAGATGGGTTACCACATCCCAGTCCCATGTTTGCCCCATCAGGAACGGCGGCAAGTTCTTCATCGCTATAGCCGAAATTTTTGGCGAATTCTTCCGCACTCGGCACATCTGCACCGCCTGTTGCGGGCAGGCAGCACCCGGCATTGCCACCGGAATTGGCGATTGCAGCATAGCTTTCAGAAACAGCTTTGTGCACATCGTCCTCAGACTGAACTTCTGTTTGTGGACCGCAGCAACTGGACATGGAAAACCTCTTAAAATAATTGTGAAGACAAAGACAGGGAAGAAACTAAAGCCCCCTCCCCGTCTTGATCAATTCACAAAAGCGTGTGTCCTTCATTTTTTGAAAGACACGACATGAACTAGAAATGGATGGCTTTACCGTAAGCATCCAAAACCGATTCATGCATCATTTCCGACAAGGTCGGATGCGGGAAGACCGTATGCATCAGGTCGGCTTCCGTTGTTTCCAGTGTTTTGGCAACGCCAAAGCCCTGGATCAGTTCGGTTACTTCAGCCCCGACCATATGGGCACCCAGTAATTCACCAGTCTTTTCATCAAAGACGGTTTTAACCAGCCCTTCCGGTGCGCCCAAGGCAATGGCCTTCCCATTCCCCATGAACGGGAAACGACCGACTTTCACCTTATAACCTTTGTCTTTGGCGGCTTTTTCCGTCAAACCGACAGAGGCCACTTGCGGTTCGCAATATGTACAACCCGGAATAAGGGACTTATCCAACGGATGAACGTCTTTCACGCCTGCAATTTTTTCAACGCAGATGATGGCTTCGTGCGATGCTTTATGCGCCAAACAGGGGGCACCTGCTACATCACCGATTGCGTACACACCTTCCGCTGATGTTTTACAATAACCATCAATGGCGACAAAACCGCGCTCGTCCAGCTTCACACCTGCAGCTTCCAGACCGATATTTTCCACGTTCGGAACCACGCCGACAGCCGTAATAACCTTATCGACTTTGATTGTTTCGGTTTTGCCACCTTTTTCCAAGGTTGCTGTTACGCCATCAGCCGCTTTATCCAGTTTTTTAACAAGCGTGCCCGTCTTAAATTTCATGCCGCGTTTTTCCATCGCTTTTTGTGCGAAAGAAGAGATTTCGGCATCTTCAACCGGCATAATGCTATCCAAAGCTTCGACAACGGTGACATCTGCGCCAAAAGTATGGAAGAAGTTGGCAAATTCAATCCCGATGGCACCACTGCCGATGACCAGCAGGGATTTCGGGACTTCATTGGGCACCAAGGCTTCCATATAGGTCCAGACCTGTTTGCCGTCCGGCTCTAGTCCGGGGAAGGATTTGGCACGTGCGCCTGTGGCCATGATGATGTTTTTGGAAGACAGCGTGGTAAATACTTTGCCGTCTTTTTCGACAGAAAGCTTACCGCCACCTAATAATTTTCCATAACCGTCAAATACTTGCACTTTGTTTTTCTTCAACAAATGGGCAACACCGCCGGACAATTGCTTAGACACACCACGAGAGCGTTCGACAATTTTGGCGAGGTCAAAGGATACGTCTTTGGCACCCAGACCGAAGTTGGCGGCATGTTTTATATGCTCGTAAATCTCCGCAGAACGCAGAAGTGCTTTGGTTGGGATACAGCCCCAGTTCAGGCAAATCCCACCCAGATGCTTGGCTTCAACGAGGGCTGTTTTCAGCCCCAGTTGTGCCGCGCGAATTGCACCGACGTAGCCACCCGGGCCTGCGCCGACGACAATGACGTCAAAATTTGTATCGGACATCTTTTCTCTCTTTCCCGGGTTAAAGCATCAATGCGATCGGATCTTCGATCAAGGTTTTGAGTTCCTTGATAAAGGCCGCGCCTGTGGATCCGTCAATGCAACGGTGATCAACTGCCAGTGTCAGGGTGACAACGGTTGCAACAGCAAGGGCACCATCCTTAACAACCGGGCGTTGCTCGCCGGCACCAACGGACAGAATGCCGCCTTGCGGTGGGTTGATGATGGAGTTAAAGCTCTTGATCCCAAACATGCCAAGGTTGGAAATGGTAAATGTCCCGCCTTGATATTCTTCCGGTGCCAGTTTGCCGTCACGGGCACGTGCAGCCAGATCTTTGGCCTCATTTGCCAATGTTGCCAAGCCTTTGGAAGCGGCATCTTTGATGATCGGGGTGATCAGGCCACCTTCAACGGCAACGGCGATTGCCATATCGACCCGTTTGAATTTCAAAATCGCCCCATCAGTGAAGGCCACATTGCAATCCGGGACACGTGTTAGGGCCAAAGAGGTGGCCTTAACCAGAAAATCGTTAACCGAGATCTTGTAATCGGCACCGTCACGGCTGTTGAGTTCTTTACGCAAAGCCATCAACTTGTCGATTTCGACATCTACTTGCAAGTTAAAGTGCGGAATGTCACGGGCTGATTCCGTCAAACGTTTGGCAATGGTTTTGCGCATATTTGAATTTGGAACCGCGTCATAGTCCGGCAGCAATTTAAAGATTGGATCATCAACGCTAATGGTTTTGCTTTCGCTTGCGGCTGCTTTGGGGGCAGCTTTCGCTTCCGGCACAGCCGATGTTGCTTTGCCTGTACCAGCAGCCAGAGCCGCATCAATGTCGCGTTTGACGATACGACCACGCGGGCCTGTACCGGACAGGACTTTCAGGTCCAAACCTTCTTGGGCTGCAATTCGGCGGGCCAAGGGGCTTGAGAAAATACGATCACCCTTCTCTGTGCTGGGGGCTGCCGGTGTCGGAGCTGAGGCTGCATCGGGTTTTGCCGGTGCATCCGTTGCTTGTGCGGGGGCACTGGGGGCAGGTGCCGCTGTGTCTGCCCCTTCAAGGGCACTTGCGTCTTCGCCGTCTTCCAGCAACAGGGCGATCAGTTCGTTGACTTTCACGCCTTGTGTTCCTTCGGCGACGAGGATTTTACCGATAACGCCTTCGTCAACGGCTTCGACTTCCATCGTGGCTTTGTCTGTTTCAATCTCGGCAATTACGTCACCGGATTCAACGGTGTCGCCTTCTTTGACGCACCATTTTGCCAGATTACCTTCTTCCATCGTCGGAGAAAGTGCAGGCATCAAAATTTGAATAGGCATAATGCTGTTCCTTTATCCGAGGTTACTTGTAACAAACCGCTTTGGCGGCATCGACGATATCGTCAATCCGTGGCAAGGCGAGTTTTTCAAGGTTGGCGGCATATGGCATCGGCACATCGGCACCGGCAATACGGGTAACAGGCGCATCCAGATAATCAAACGCATGTTCCATTACCTGTGCGGCGATTTCAGAACCGATGTTGGCGTAAGCCCAGCCTTCTTCAACAGTAACCAGACGGTTTGTCTTCTTCACAGACTCAACGATGGTATGTGTATCCAATGGACGCAAGGAACGCAGGTTGATCACCTCGGCTGAAATGCCTTGTTCGGCAAGTTTTTCTGCGGCTTCCAATGCCCAGCCAACTGTGATGGAATAAGCCACCAGTGTCACGTCGCTACCGCTACGTTCAATTTTGGCTTTACCGAACGGAATGACGAAATCTTCGTCTGTCGGACAATCAAATGTTTTGCCGTACAGAACTTCGTTTTCCAGTACGATCACTGGGTTGGGATCACGAATGGCGGCTTTAAGCAACCCTTTTGCATCTTCAGCGGAATAAGGCACAACAACCTTAAGACCTGGACAGTGCGCATACCAGGACGCATAACACTGTGAATGTTGTGCCGCAACGCGTGAAGCGGCCCCGTTACAGCCACGGAATACGATCGGACAGGAAATTTCCCCACCGG
The DNA here is from genome assembly GCA_965230775.1 of Terasakiella sp. Classification (GTDB taxonomy): domain Bacteria; phylum Pseudomonadota; class Alphaproteobacteria; order Rhodospirillales; family Terasakiellaceae; genus Terasakiella. The sequence goes on along the minus strand of CBDDLQ010000006.1, from coordinate 654,157 downwards.
ACATATAAAGCGTTTTGGCGGCAGAGTTGATAATGTGATCAACCGCTTGCATCGCAAAGTTAAAGGTCATAAATTCGACAACGGGTTTCAAACCGGACCATGCAGCGCCGACACCTAAGCCAGTAAAGCCGATTTCGGTGATGGGTGTGTCAACAACGCGCTTGTCGCCAAATTCTTCCAACAAGCCTTGGGAAATTTTGTAAGCGCCTTGGTATTGGGCGACTTCTTCCCCCATGATGAAAACGGCTTCATCGCGGCGGAATTCTTCAAACAAAGCGGTGTTGAGAGCTTGACGAACAGTCATGGCCTCGGTCGGGCCTGTGTAGGCGTCTTCTGCAACGGCAACCGGGGCTGCTGATGCGGTCGGTGCGGCACTTGTTTCAGTTTGCGCAGGGGCACTTTCCTGTACCGTTGGGGCAGCGGCGCCACCTGCGGAATAATTGTCGGCTGCTGTGGCATCTTCACCATCTTCCAGCAACAAGGCAATCAGTTCATTGACTTTAACGTTTTGTGTGCCTTCGGGGATGACGATTTTACCGAGAATACCTTCATCGACGGCTTCGACTTCCATTGTGGCTTTGTCTGTTTCAATCTCGGCAATTACATCACCGGATTCAACTTTATCACCTTCTGACTTGCACCATTTCGCAAGATTGCCTTCTTCCATGGTCGGAGAAAGCGCAGGCATAAGAATTTCAATAGGCATATTTTTTCCTCTATCTCTTAAACGCTTAAGCTTCGACCAACACGTCGGTCCATAGCTCGCTTTCAGCCGGTTCCGGGCTGGTTTGGGCAAATTCGGCAGACTTGGTTACAATGGCTTTAATTTCCTTGTCGATCTCTTTGAGACCAGCTTCATCCATGTGACCGCCTTCGATCAAGAGATTGCGAACGAAATCAATCGGATCGCTTTCTGAACGGACTTTCTGAACTTCTTCCTTCGGGCGATATTTTGCCGGGTCAGACATAGAGTGACCGCGATAACGGTATGTCTTCATTTCCAAAATGACCGGGCCTTCGCCGCGACGACATTTTTCAGCGGCTTCACGGGCGGCTTCGCGGACTTCAAGAACACTCATGCCATTGACCTGAATACCGGGAATGCCGTGTGCGGCTCCACGTTGAGACAGATTGGTGTTGCTGGAGGCACGTTCCAGACTGGTGCCCATGCCGTACTGGTTATTTTCAATGACATAAACAACCGGCAATTTCCATAGGGCCGCCATATTGAAAGCTTCGTAAACCTGACCCTGATTGACCGCGCCATCGCCCATATAAGCGAAGTTCACGCCGCCGTCTTCTTTGTATTTGTGACCAAAGGCAAGACCTGTTCCCAATGGGATTTGTGCCCCAACGATCCCGTGACCGCCGTAAAACCCTTTATCTTTTGAGAACATATGCATTGAGCCGCCCTTCCCTTTGGAATAGCCGCCTTCGCGCCCTGTCAATTCAGCCATAACGCCGTCCGGGTCCATGCCGCAGGCCAGCATATGACCGTGGTCGCGATAGGATGTAATCAATGTATCTTGCGGGTTTGCGATGGATTGAATGCCGACAACAACGGCTTCCTGTCCAATGTAAAGGTGGCAGAAACCACCGATAAGGCCCATGCCATACAATTGACCGGCTTTTTCTTCAAAGCGACGGATCAACAACATGTCCTTATAGAATTTGATAAGTTCTTCAGGTGTGGACTCAGGTGACTTTTTCTTACCCCGAGTTGTACGTTTTGTTTGTGTTGCCATAAGGGCTCCCCTTGGCTGACCATGATAGGCAATAGATGCGAAGCAAATTTATACCCTGTTAAAACCTGAAAAGGGGCTATGACGCAAGTTTTTCAAGGGGGGTAACTGTTTGTATTGCAGTGCAAAAGGACTAATTAACTTTTAAATGGTTAATTGTAAGGTATGTCTTAAGCTGTGGTTTGGGTTGAGCTCGATTAGCGGTGTTACCATCAAGGTCCTAGTAAAACCTTCAAATTAACTAAAATAATATTAATTTTTTTATGATGTATATTGTTTGTAGTAGAAACAATAAGTGTACTTTTTTGGCCAATTGCACTTATTGCGGTGCAAAATAGAAAAAAAGAAAGAAGGCGGTATTTGAATACCGGACAAATATCCAGATTCGTAGAAGCTGTCATTTCAAATTGTGGAAATTAAAGGGTGACTTGTCCCGGTTGGGTTTTGGCGTAAACAACACAGTTACGGCCTTTGGATTTAGCTGTGTAGAGGGCTGAGTCTGCGCTAAGCGTTAATTCTTCGCGTGACTGTGCATTTTCAGGATAGGCTGCAAGGCCAAAACTGGCTGTAATGGAAATAGGGATATTTTGGTAATGTGTAATATTATTCTCAATCACATGGCGTAATTTTTCGGCTAAGACGCAGGCCTCCTCGCGTGATGTTGAGGGGCAAATCAGCATGAATTCCTCCCCGCCCCAACGAAAAAGATAATCTGATTTTCGGACGTGTTGGCTTAGAATTTGTGCGATGTCTTTCAAGACCTGATCACCAGCCAAGTGACCATATCTGTCATTTACGGTCTTGAAAAAGTCGAGATCAAATAAAAGCACACTAAGGGGGAGCTCACTGCGTGCAGAAAATTCCAACTGTTTATCAAAAATTCGAATACATTCTCGCCGATTTCGAAGATGGGTCAATTCGTCATAAGCCGCCATTTCCATCAGGCGTAGCTCGTGTGTTTTGTAATCAGTAATATCTCGTACGATCCCGGTTAAGCTGAGCACTTCACCGTTTTTGAGACGTTCTGTGATGCAACCAACATCATGGACCCACAAATAATGCCCATTGCGGTTTTTAAGCCGATAGACGGATTCATATCTTTCGCGCGTTCCTTGAAGATGTTCTTCAAGCGCTTGCATAACCCGGGACAGGTCTTGAGGATGAATATTATTTTTCCATGTTTCGACTTTTGTTTCCATCTCATCAGGACCGTAGCCCAGCATTCTTTTTAAACTGGGTGAAAAATAGACACTGTTATCTATAATATTCCAATCCCACACACCATCGGAGCTGGAATTGATTGCCGTCCATATATTCTTTTCACGGCCAATAAGGTCTGCTTCCTGTAGTCGTCGGTTGGTAATATCGCGGGCAATGGAAAGAAAAAGTTCTTTTTCCTGATACTGGATAACCGAGGTAATGACTTCAACGGGAAATATTGTGCCGTCTTTGCGTTTGTGATTTCCAATGAAGGTGAAGCGTTTTGTCTCGTGGATGACTTGTGCAATGGAGGACCATTGTTGGGGGCCGATTACATCTTTTTGCAGACTGAGTACCGATTGATGAAGAACCTCTTCTTCGACCATCAGTAAATCTTTATAGCCTGCCGGATTTACCCATAAAATTCTTGAACTGTCTGGTTCTATCAAATAGACAGCGTCGGAAATATGCGCACATAAGTTTTTATAAAATTCGAGATCGGGGACAATATCATTGCATTCCATTTCCCTGACGTCCCCTTTTTTCTGCAAACAATACAATAGTATGAATGAGTAAGAGAAATATATAATGGAATCAAGGGGTAATTAATTAAATAAGACTAACTTTTAATCCAGCGGTAGCCATGTTCAATTTTTGCGACCTGCAATTGATAATCTTCGTACCACTTTTCCTTACCGAGTTTGCGCGCGTTAATATGTTCGAGGTTTTCTTTCCAGTTTTGGATCGCTTCCAGATCTTGCCAATAGGAAACAGTGATTCCTTTACCTGCTGGTTCGCGTACACTTTCCATGCCCAGAAAACCGGGTTGCTGTTGTGCCAGTTCAACCATACGGTCTGCCATTTGACTATATCCTTCACCATCATCATTTGTACGCTGATTGACAAAAATGACTGCGTAATAAGGCGGGTTTGGTAAATTTTTTGCAGTCATGGCTGTGCCTATCCTATTCAATAACAATAGCAAATTCGTTGGGGGCAGCAAAATTAAGAACGGCGCGTGCGCGTTCTTCCAACATGTCGGGGTCCAAGCTATCTGAGCGCAGCAAATAAACACGATGTTCAAGCTGTTGGCGCTCTGCCCGGATTTGGTCCAATTGGAGCCGGGTTTTCTCAATACGGTTTTGATAATCGAGTAAGGCGCGGATACCGCCGTCGCCTTGTACAAAATGATAGGCAAAATTAAGAACCACGCATACGCCAAGAACCGGGAGAAAAATCCCCGGTTGAAACTTGGTTCTTATGGCGCGCCAAGCTTTCATGTTTACCTTATCCAAAAGAAGTACCGACCTTCTTTTTATGCACACAATTGGTAAACAAATTCTATATGGATTGTGATTGTTCGGCAAAATAAATAGAAAAAGGCCGCCTCCAGTTCACCGGAGACGACCTTTTTAAAAACGAGAAACGCTTCTTTTATTTGCGCAGAACCGAACGACCTGCATAAACGGCAGAAGAACCAAGTTCTTCTTCGATGCGGATCAATTGGTTATATTTCGCAATACGGTCAGAACGGCTGAGAGAGCCTGTTTTGATTTGACCGGCATTTGTCGCAACGGCGATATCTGCAATTGTCGAATCTTCAGTTTCACCGGAGCGATGGGAAATGACAGCGGTGTATTCTGCTTTCTGGGCCATTTCGACAGCTTCCAGCGTTTCAGACAGGGTACCGATTTGGTTAACCTTGACTAGAATGGAATTGGCAACGCCTTGATTAATACCATCGGCTAGACGTTTCGGGTTTGTTACGAACAGGTCATCCCCGACCAATTGGCATTTATCACCGATTTTATCGGTCAGGATTTTCCAACCTTCCCAATCGTCTTCGTCCATGCCGTCTTCGATGGAAACGATGGGGAATTTTTCGACCAAGTCTGCCAGATAATCAGCCATTTCAGCAGAAGACAGGGATTTCCCCTCGCCCGCTAATTCGTATTTACCATCTTTGTAGAATTCGGAAGAAGCAACATCAAGGGCCAGAACGATATCATCACCGGCTGTATAACCCGCATTTTCAATAGCGGTCATAATGAAGCTCAACGCTTCTTCAGAAGAACCGACAGCCGGTGCAAAACCACCTTCATCACCGACGTTAGTGTTGTGACCCGCTGCTTTCAGCGCGGCTTTCAGGGCATGGAAAACTTCAGCGCCCATGCGAATGGCTTCGCGGATGGACGATGCGCCAACTGGCATGATCATAAATTCCTGAATATCAACAGGGTTATCCGCATGTGCGCCACCGTTGATAATGTTCATCAGCGGAACCGGCAATTCACGGGCAAAGACACCGCCAAGATATTTGTAAAGTGGCAGGCCGGCTTCTTCAGCAGCTGCACGTGCAACTGCCATTGAAACGCCCAACATTGCATTTGCGCCCAGACGGCCTTTGTTTTCTGTGCCGTCCAGATCAATCATGGTTTGGTCGATCAACAATTGTTCGTCAGCTTCCATACCCAGCAGCGCATCGAAGATTTCACCGTTGACGGCTTCAACAGCTTTTTCAACCCCTTTGCCGAGGTAGCGTTCTTTGTCGCCATCGCGCAGTTCAACGGCTTCGTGGACACCGGTGGATGCACCGGACGGAACGGCAGCGCGACCAAACGCACCGGATTCCAGCAAAACGTCAACTTCAACAGTAGGATTGCCACGGCTGTCGAGAATTTCGCGACCGTGAATATCGATAATGGCGCTCATAAAAAAGCCCTCTCGGAAGATCTGAAAACAAAATGGAATTTAGTGCCCGTTTGATACTGCGTTGAGCGCAGAAATGCAAGCTTTTTGGGTCGCTTATTATTGCTTAATCATGGAGAATTTCTAATTCATAGCTGTCTTTTTATTGTCTGCAAAAGTTAAATTGTCTGAACATGATATCGCTTAAGGAGATAACAACTTAATAAGTTGCCATACCAACCAGATCGACCGGATTGGCTTTTGCAACTTCATCCAAGGCTTTCAGCGTTTCCAGAACGCCTTTCAGCTTGTGAACCGGGATCATATTCGGGCCATCTGAAATGGCTTTGTCCGGGTCGTTGTGTGTTTCAGCAAAAACACCTGCAATACCCAAGGCAATGGCGGAACGTGCGATAACCGGGGCCAGTTCGCGACGACCGCCGGAGCTATTACCCTGTCCACCCGGTTGTTGAACGGAGTGGGTGCAATCAATGATGACCGGATAGCCGGTATCATGGGCCATTTGCGGCAAGCCACGCATATCTGTCACGAGGGTGTTGTAGCCAAAGCTGGAACCGCGTTCGGTAATTAAAATATTCTCGTTGCCAGTTGAGGCGACCTTTTTACAGACGTTGGGCATATCCCAAGGGGCAAGGAATTGACCCTTTTTTACGTTTACTGCCTTGCCAGTCTGGCCTGCTGCTAACAGGAGATCGGTTTGACGGCATAAAAAGGCTGGAATTTGCATCATGTCGCAAACTTCAGACACAACCGCGCATTGGTCTTCGGTATGGACATCGGTAATCACCGGGCAACCGTATGTGTCTTTTACTTCCTGAAAGATAGAAAGTGCCGGCATAATGCCAATACCGCGATTGCCTGCTACCGATGTACGATTGGCTTTATCAAATGAAGACTTGTAAATCAGACCGATCCCAAGATCGGAACACATTTCAGTTAAGGCATGGGCCATTTCAAGGGCATGGTTGCGTCCTTCCATAGAACAAGGTCCGGCGATCAGACAGAATGGTAGATCATTGCCAAAGGTGACATTGCCGACTTGAACGTGTTTTTGCGCAACCATGATTGTTTCCCTTATTTATACCAAACGGTTCTGTTCGATCGCTGCCTTGATAAAGGCTTTGAAAATTGGGTGCGGGTTTGTCGGGCGTGATTTCAGTTCCGGGTGGAACTGAACGCCGATAAAGAACGGATGCCCCGGTAGCTCAACGATTTCAGGTAAAATACCGTCCGGCGACAGGCCTGAGAATTTCATGCCGGCCTCTTCGAGTTTTTGTTTGAAATCGACGTTGACTTCGTAGCGGTGGCGGTGGCGTTCTGAAATTTCTTTCGCACCGTTGTAAATATTGTACGCCAAGGTATCCGGCACAAGTGTGCAAGGATAAGCGCCCAAGCGCATCGTGCCGCCCAGATCACCATCTTCACTGCGTTTTTCCTTGCTGCCGTCTTCTTTTGCCCATTCGGTCATCAATCCGACAATGGGTGTTTTACAGGCGCCAAATTCGGAAGACCCTGCCCCGTCGATGCCCGCAAGGTTACGTGCGGTTTCAATGACAGCCATTTGCATACCGAGACAGATCCCGAAATAAGGGACTTTTTCTTCACGGGCATATTTGATGGCGGCAATTTTTCCTTCGGCTCCGCGTTCACCGAACCCACCGGGAACCAAAATCGCATCTTTATCTTCCAATTGCGCCAGCCCGCCTTCTTCAAGAAGGGTTTCGGCATCAATCCAGTGTTGATTGACTTTAACGTTGTTGGCAATGCCGCCGTGGGTCATGGCTTCGGCCAATGACTTATAGGCTTCCAGCAGTTCTGTATATTTTCCGACAATAGCGATGTTAACTTCGCCTTCCGGTTCCAGAACGCGGTGAACGATTTCTTCCCACTTGGATAGATCCGGTTCCGGTGCTGCCATACCGAAATGCTTAAGGACGACCGTATCCAGCCCTTCTTCGTGATAAGAAAGAGGCACGCGGTAGATGGTATCGACATCCAGTGCCGGAATGACGGCATCTTCGGCAACGTTACAGAACAAGGCGATCTTGCGTCGCTCACCTGCCGGAATTTCACGATCACAGCGACAGAGCAAAGCATCCGGGCTAATGCCTAGACCAAGTAATTCCTTGACTGAGTGTTGGGTCGGTTTGGTCTTCAATTCACCTGCTGCGGGAATATAAGGGACCAAGGTTGTGTGCAGGTACATGGTGCGCCCACGTCCCAACTCGTTACCCATTTGACGGATGGCTTCCAAAAACGGCAAGGATTCGATATCACCGACCGTACCGCCGACTTCAACGAGGATAAAATCTTCGTCGGTCACATTGGCTTTGGTAAATTCTTTAATTGCTTCAGTTACATGCGGGATAACTTGTACCGTGGCGCCCAGATATTCGCCAGCGCGTTCTTTTTGAATGACGGTGGAATAAATGCGCCCGGACGTTACGTTGTCGCTTTGCATGGCATTGACGGATGTAAAACGTTCGTAGTGTCCAAGGTCCAGATCTGTTTCCGCACCGTCATCGGTGACGAAAACCTCGCCATGCTGATACGGGCTCATAGTGCCCGGGTCGACGTTCAGATAAGGGTCAAGTTTGCGCAGCCGAACCTTAAACCCGCGAGCTTGAAGACAGGCACCTAGTGCAGCTGAACCCAGACCTTTACCCAAGGATGAAACCACACCACCCGTGATGAAAATATAACGTGTCATATCAAACAACCTAATCGTCGATCAAATTCATTCAAAGAAGAAGAGGCAGCCATTTGACCGCCTCTTTCATCCAATTTCAAGCTTGCTTTTTCTACCAAAAGCAAAAACTTATTTTGCCAGAGGCGCACCCGGTTCATCGGACTTTTCCGGTGCCGGTGCAGATTGTTCTACTGCGGCCGGTGCATTTGTATCGGTATCCAAGATAGAGGTCGTGTTACGTTCTGCATTGGCAAGCAATGACAGGATCAAGCTTGTCAGCATAAAACCGCCAGCAAGAAGCCCTGTTGCGCGTGTCAGCAAGTTTGCTGCGGAACGCCCGGTCATAAGACCGCTCATACCGCCACCACCGCCGCCGCCACCAAGGCCGCTTAAAGCACCGCCTTCAGAGCGTTGGATCAAAACCAGAATGATCAGGCCGAGGCACAAGATCAAATGAATAACGAGAAGTACGTTTGTCATCGCTTCTCTTCCATCCTTACATTCAAACAAATCGAGCGAGCGTAAAAATTACGCCCGCGAAAAAATCTTGGCGCTTCTTTTAGCGCGAAGTTTCCCTAAAGGCTAGGACAACTTTGCGCAATTGCCCAAAAATCTTCTGCTTTTAAGGCTGCGCCACCGATCAACCCCCCATCAACGTCAGGCAGAGCCAGTAATTCTTTGGCATTTTCGGGTTTCATCGACCCACCATAGAGAATACGAATACCATCGGCGGTTTCTTGACCAAGTTTAGTGGCCAGAGTTTTACGAATATCACCATGAACGTTCTGTACATCGTTTGGAGTCGCGACTTTGCCTGTGCCGATTGCCCAGACAGGTTCGTAGGCAATGACCGTATTGTCCGCGCGTGCCCCTTCCGGTACAGAATCTTTAATCTGTGCCGTGACCACTTCCAGCGTTTTACCATTCTCGCGCTCAGTTTCAGTTTCACCGACACATATAATAGCGATTAGCCCTTCGTTATGCGCTGCAATGGCTTTTTGTTTTACCACTTCGTCGGTTTCTTTATGATTGGTGCGGCGTTCTGAGTGACCGAGAATAACATGGCTGCATCCGGCATCTTTTAACATAGCGGCGCTAATATCGCCTGTATGTGCGCCTTTTTCTGCGGTGTGGCAATCTTGTGCCCCTAAAAAGACACCAGTGCCATCAATGACATGACCGACGGTTTCGATGACGCTAAAGGGCGGGCAGATCAATAAATCAAACGCATCCTGAGATTTGTTTTTCCGCAGGGTTCCGATTTCGTCGGCCAAGGCACGTGCATCTGCACGCAGGCCATTCATTTTCCAGTTACCGGCAATTAACGGACGTCGTGCACTCATAATGTCCACCCTCATTCATTCTGTCATGGGAAATGATGTTTAAAATTTGTCCTGCTTTTACACAATTTGCCTATTAAGAGCCAGAAGATAATCAAAAAAATGACCAATCCTAAGGTCTTGTTATGTCAGTTTTCTGTGTTGGATGGATGAAAAGAGGCAAATTGTCACAATATTGGCAAATTTTGAGTGTTTAAGCTGTTGCGAGGTCGTGCTTCCTTACTTATGATGCGCACCAAATTTATAACTCCTCTTAATCGTTGGATTGTCTTCATCATGCTCGATGGTTTTCGCAAACACTCTAATTCTATAGTCGTTAAAACCCTTTTATTCCTGTTGATCGCGAGTTTCGCGGCATGGGGGATTGGGGATATGTTGCGCCCCGCAGCAACTGGTAACTCGGTTGCAACAGTCGATGGCAAGGAAATCTCGGCACAGGAAGTCTATAATGATTTCCAGCGTGAAATGGCCCGTATGCGTCAGTTAACCGGGGATCAGGGGATTGATGAAAATCTGTCCAAGGCGATTGGCGGCAGTGTGGTGGACCGTGCGATTAACCGGACCCTTTTGGCGGTAAACGCAGATGATCTGGATGTTGCGATTAGTGATGAACAAGTCGCCAAGGAAATCAGGTCTACAGAAATGTTTTTGGAAGATGGTAAATTCAGCCGGGCACGGTTTGAACAAGTTATGTTTTCCAACCGCCTGAACGAAGCGCAATATATTGAACTTGTGCGCGGTGATCTTGCCCGCGAACAAGTCATCAGTGTTTTAAATAGCGGCGTTTATATGCCGGGCAGTGCAGCCAAGGACCTGTATGTTTATTTACAGGAAAAACGTTCTGCAGATGTTTTGACCGTTGGTCTGGATACAGTTGGCGATATTCCCGCCCCGACGGAAGAAGAAGTTCGCAAATACTACGAAGACAACATCGATTCATTTATGGCACCGGAATATCGTGGCTTGACCCTGTTGCATATTACGCCTGCTGCGATTGCCAAAACAATCGACGTCCCGCTTGAAAAAATCGAAGATGCGTTTAGTGCTCGCCATGCTGAATTTAAAAAGCCGGCGCGCCGTACCGTTGAACAAATTGTTTTCGCAAACGAAGAAGACGCCAAGAAAGCGGCACAAGAATTGGCTGAGGGCAAGGCATTTGCTGATTTAGGTGGCGAAGTACTGGACCTCGGCGATGTGACGAAAGAAGAATTGCCGGAAGATTTGCGCGAAGTCACTTTTGCCTTGTCCAAAGGCGAAGCTAGTGCACCGGTTCAATCATTGCTTGGTTGGCACATTGTACATGTCAGTGACGCGGTGGAAGCGGTTGATCCGACATTTGATGATTTAAAAGATGAATTGCGCGATGCTGTTGCACTTGAACTGGCAACGGAAGAAGTTTTTGCAATTTCAAATCAGATTGAAGATGCGTTGGGTGGCGGTGCAACAATTGAAGAGGCGGCTAAAGCTGTCGGTTTTGATGTTGTGACAATTGAATCGACGGATGATCGTGCCAACAGCAAAGATTACAAGAAAGTTGAAGCGTTAAAAGGGCAACAAACCATTTTGGATGAAGCCTTCCAACTGGATATGAATGCTGAACCAGTAATGAAGGATGATGGCCAAGGTGGGTATTTCATGGTTCGCGTCGACAATATTACGAGTAGCAAAGCACGTCCGTTTGATGATGTGAAACTGGCTGTCGAATCTTTCGTTCTTGATTTGAAGAAATTTGACGCTGCCAAGAAAAAGGCAGAAAGCGTTGTTGCCAAAATCAAATCAGGTACACCGATTGCACAAGTTGCTGAAGAAGCAGGACTGGTATTGACCAGTGAAATGAACTTCACTCGCATGGATGCGAAATTGCCAAAAGATGTTGTTAAAACTTTGTTTGAAAGCAACGTTGGCGATACGGCGATTGGGGCAACGCAAAACGGTCAAATCATTGCTGTACTGAGCGAAATCAAATCTACAGACGGTGATGCTGATAAATCCCAAATCGAAGCATTACGTGGCGAAATGGTGAACGCGGTTTCCAATGATATGCAGACCCAATTCGTAAACGCCCTGCGCAGTCGCTATAGTGTCAATGTTGACCGCGCAATGGTTAATCGTCTCTTTGTGTCAGAGTCTCAATAATATGATTGCTTTCCCCGAATTTTCCGCTTTTGAAAAACTTTATCAAAATGGCACGGCACAGGTTGTGTGGACCAAACAGGTTGCCGATCTGGAAACACCTGTTTCTGCGATGATGAAGTTAGCGCAAGGTGAGCCGGATAGTTTCCTGCTGGAATCTGTTGAAGGCGGTGCCAAGCGTGGTCGTTATTCATTTTTGGGTTTAAAACCCGATGTGACATGGCGGTGTTTCGGGGAAAAGGCAGAGATCAACCGCAATGCCGGATTGACACGTGATACCTTTGAAGCTTGTGATAAAACGTCACTGGATTCCTTGCGGGCCTTGATTGACGAAAGTGCTATTGAGTTACCAGATCCCCTGCCCCCGATGGCTGCGGGCCTTGTGGGATATATGGGATATGATACGGTGCGCTTGATGGAAAAGCTGCCAGATAACAATCCTGATCCGCTTGGCATTCCTGATGGGGTGTTTATGCGCCCGACGATCATTGCTGCCTTTGATAATATTGAGGACGTGGTCACGATTGTCACCCCTGTGCGCCCACAAATGGGACTAAGCGCCAAGGATGCGTATGATGCAGCACTGGATCGTTTGCAGGAAATTGTCGATGGACTGCAATCCAGTTTGCGTATCAGTCGCGACTTTAACGAAAACATTGGCGAATTACCGGAACCCGTGTCGAATATGAGGCGTGAAGATTTTCATGGCATGGTTCATAAGGCACAAGAATACATTCTGGCAGGTGACATTTTTCAAGCCGTGCTTTCGCAACGCTTTACCCTGCCCTTTGAATTACCACCTTTTGCACTTTATCGATCATTGCGTCGATTGAACCCGTCTCCATTCTTGTTCTTTCTTAATTTTGGGGAATTTTCACTGGTCGGGTCCAGTCCTGAAATTTTGGTACGTCAACGCGATGGTGAAGTGACCATCCGGCCGATTGCTGGAACGCGTATTCGCGGCAAAGATGCCGCTGAAGATAAGGCCTTGATGGAAGACCTTCTGTCTGATCCCAAAGAATTGGCAGAACATTTAATGTTGCTGGATCTGGGGCGCAACGATGTCGGTCGTGTTTCTAAAATAGGGACGGTTAAAGTTACCGATAAAATGATTGTCGAACTTTATTCCCATGTGATGCATATCGTGTCTAATGTGGTTGGTGAATTGGATACAGATCGATTTGACAATATGGATGCCTTGATCGGTGGCTTCCCCGCTGGGACCGTTTCGGGGGCGCCGAAAGTTCGGGCGATGGAAATTATTGATGAGTTGGAACCAGAGCGTCGCAGTTTTTATGCAGGCTGTATTGGTTATTTCGGGGCCAATGGTGATATGGATACCGCCATTGCTTTGCGCACTGCCTTGCTTAAAGATGGTAAAATGTACGTTCAGGCCGGTGGTGGGGTTGTTGCTGACAGCAGCCCGGAAGGTGAATATCAGGAAAGTATCAATAAGGCACGGGCCTTGGTTCGCGCTGCAGAAGAAGCTTATAAATTTGCTTCTGACGATAAGTCGCGTAACTGATTTTATTCAGATTATTAAAAAATATAATAGCGTCGATCCTGTTAACCTTTTGGATCGACGCTATTTTTATGCTTTGAAGTGATCAAAGACTGTCCATGCGCCGATGGCGATGAAACCAATACCCGCAATCAGTTTCAGCGGTATATTGTCGAGATATTTACCTGCCGCAGCGCCTAGAATAACGGCGATTGCGGTTGAGGCCACCAAAGCAGCGGCAGCGGCAATAAAGACGAACAAGGGACTGTGGTTTTTGTCCGATGCGAACAAAACCGTTGCCAATTGCGTCTTATCCCCCAGTTCAGCCAAAAAGACAGTGACAAAAACGGGGAGCAGGTAACCAAGGTTCATTCCGCTTTTCCTTTAAAATCAAAGCCTGCGTCTTCGACAGCCTCTGAAATGGCTGCTTCATCGTCAATACCGCTGACCGTTACGGTTTTCTTTTCCAGATCCACCTGAATGTCGGCGGTGTCGTTTAAGGATTTAAGGGCATTTGTGACAGCTTGTGCACAATGGCCACATGTCATACCTTCAACGATATATGTATTTGTCATCAGGGAACTCCTTAGCTCAATTCTTGTTTCTTTAATACGATTTGCGAGATGGGAACAAGGCTAAACCCTTTGCTTTGCGCCAAGGGGAGCCATTCTTTTAAGGCGTCAATTGTGCCGTCGCGCGGATGCCCGATACCGACGGCAAAGCCTGTTTTTCGTGAAACTCTTTCTAATAAGCTTAATTGTTTGAGCACGGCTGTCTTGTCGTTCACGTTATCCAGAAAGACGTTGCGTTCTGCAAAAGGAACCCCTTCCTGCGCGGCGATTTCACCGCCAACAGATTTTGCGTTGGTGCGGGAATCTAAAAATAACATTTCCCGGTTACGCAATTCTGCCATGAGCGCGCTCATCACCGTTTTATCGGTTGTTGCGCGACTGCCCATATGGTTATTGACGCCGACATAGCCGCTAAAACGTTCTAGGTTCCAATGAATACGGTCTTGCAGGTCTTCGCGGGCAAGATGGGTGTTCAAATGGTTTGGACCAGCATCCAGTTTCTCATTTAAAGGTTCCATTGGAAGGTGAACCAACAGTTCGTGTCCGTTGTTGCGTGCGGTTGTTGTTTGTTTATCCAGACTTTTGGCATAAGGGATAAAAGCCATCGTCAGGGGGCCGGGTAAGGCCATTGTGCGTGCTGTTCGTTTGCGATCCAGTCCCAAGTCGTCGATGACAACGGCAATCATGGGTTTGTTGGTCGCGACATCCACCTTTAAAGCATATTGCATCCAGCGCGGCTGTAGGTGTTGCGGGGCAGTGATGACGGGAGTGTGTTCTGTGTTAGGGATAATTTCAGGTGTATAAACATCCTGTGGCAAAGCTTCCTCATAGACAGCTGCAGGTGGCTGGGGTTTTGCCGTCATATCCACACTGTTGATACGCGGTTGCACTTTTGATGGGATCTGTTTTTTTAAGGGGCGTTTGGGGGGAAGTTCACGCACATGGGGGTCGATCTCGGCTTCTTTTGCGGCCAGAATAAGCGGCGCATCAGGCAGGCGGATCATTTCAGGAGCTTGGGCATGTTCTTTGTACCATGCCTGGTCCTGAGTCTGTTTTTGTGGGGTATGACTGAATATCCGGTCTTTAAAATAGACGGCACCATAAACCAATGGTCCGCCAATCAGCAATGCGCCAATCAGCGGTCCCAGATTTGTTTTCTTCTTTTTTCTATTCCGTGGTTTCGGCGCAGCCACAGCTGTCTTCCTTTAAAAAACTGTTTAGGATCGGGCAATCCGGGCGGTCATCCCCATGGCAGCAGTCGACCAGATTTTTCAAGGTATTGCGGATGCCTTCCAGTTCCTTGATGCGGCTTTCGACTTCGTCAATGTGACGTTTGGCAAGTTCGCGCACATCACGCGATGCCCGGTTTTTATCTTGCCAAAGTTCCAAAAGATTACCGACATCTTTGAGCGGAAATCCCATTTTGCGGGCGCTTTGGATAAAACGCAGAATTTCAACATCGCGTTCGCAATAATCGCGATAGCCGTTATCTGCGCGTGCCGGTTCCGGCATCAGATCGATGCTTTCATAATAACGGATGGTCTTGGCGCTGACGCCAGTTAATTTGGAGACCTTACTTATATTCATGGCTTCCACCGTTTCAATAACAAGGAGTTGGTGACCACACTTACACTACTGAGCGCCATTGCACCACCGGCAATTACCGGATTTAACAAACCAAGCGCCGCAGCCGGTAAGGCAACGACATTGTAGAAAAAGGCCCAGAACAGGTTCTGACGGATTTTGTTGTAGGTCGCATTGGAAATATCAATGGCTTGTGCCACCAATGCAGGGTCGGCACGCATCAACGTTATGCCTGCACTGTGAATGGCAACGTCCGATCCTGTGCCCATCGCAAAACTGACATCGGCAGCAGCCAAGGCAGGGGCATCGTTGACGCCATCACCAACCATTGCAACCGTGGCGCCCTTTGCTTTTAATTGATTGACCTGATCGGCTTTATCTGCGGGCAGGACTTCTGCAATAACGGTTTCAATGCCGACTTGTTGAGCAACGCTTTGCGCGGTTTTTTTGTTGTCTCCACTGAGGAGTACGGGCGTAATTCCTTTTTCTTTTAAGGTGGCAATAGCTTGTTTGGCACTGGCTTTGATTTTATCGCCAATGGCAAAAATACCGAGGACGCTTTCATCATTTTCCAACCAAACAACGGTGTGACCGCGTTCTTCCCATTTCTGGGCCTGATTTTCAAAGGGGGTAAGCGAGTTTTGCATATGTTTGCGATTGCCTAAACGATAGATAACATTATCAATTTGTCCGCTGATCCCCTGCCCTGTGGTCGCCTGAAAGTCTTGAACTTCTGATAATTGCGTATCGGTGGTAAAGGCTTTTGCCAAGGGGTGTTCGCTACCTTGTTGCAAGCTGGCAGCGATAAAAAGAAAATCACCGCTTTGATCGATCAGTTCGGGCTTGCCTTCGGTCAATGTCCCTGTTTTGTCAAAAATAACAGTATCGATCTTGTGGGCAAGTTCCAGTGATTGCGCATCCTTAATCAAAATACCGTGACGTGCGCCGACCCCGGTCCCTGCCATAATCGCAGTCGGAGTGGCTAAGCCAAGGGCACAAGGGCACGCAATAACCAGCACTGTCACAGCGTTAATAATGGCAATATCGGTGCTGACCCCATAAATCAGCCACCCAACCAAGGTGAATGCGGCGATAACACAGACAATGGGGACGAAAATAGCGGCAATCCGGTCAGCGAGTTTTTGTACAGGGGCTTTACTGGCTTGGGCACCTTGGATCATTCCGATAATCTTGGATAGCACGGTTTCTTTGCCGATTGCAGTCGTTTCAATGACTAGCAATCCGGATCCGTTAATCGCCCCGCCTGTAACCTCATCATCCACAGTTTTTGTGACTGGCATACTCTCACCGGTGAGCATGGATTCATCCAGTTCACTGCGGCCTTTGATAATTTTTCCATCGACGGGAATATTCTCACCGGGTTTGACAATGATGATATCGCCGAGGCGAATATCACTGATAGAGACCGTTTTTTCTGTGTCCCCTTCTTGTCTGCGTGCGGTTTCCGGACGCAGGTGCATCAAGGCACGAATGGCTTGTGTAACTCCGTGTTTTGCGCGATTTTCCAACCATTTCCCAAACAGGATTAAGCTGGTCACGGCTGCTCCGGCTTCGAAATACAAAGCTTGATGATTGCCTGCGGGAGAAAACAATTCATAAAAACTGAGACCAAAGGCTGCGGTTGTTCCAAGGGAAACAAGTAAATCCATATTTCCCGTCAATGCTTTAAGGGCAGCCCAGGCAGACCCATAAAAGCGATAAACAGCAACCATTTGAACCGGGGTTGCGAGTAAAAGCTGAATATACCCGTTTAAATGCCAACTGATCCCGAAGGGCATCAAGACCATAGGGGCAACCAAGGGGGCGGTCAGGAGCAAGCAGAAGATCAAAAGCCCTTTTTCACGATTATCAGGTTTTTCTTCCGGCTCAACTGTATTGTCACGGATTTCAGTGGCACCAAAGCCGGCTTTTTCGATCTTGGTAATCAAATCGCTAACCAATAAATGATCGTCACTTACGTTGACACGGGCTTGTTCAATAGCGAGATTAACCGTCGCCTCTTTCACTCCGTCCATGCGGTTGAGAACTTTCTCAATGCGGCTGGAGCAAGACGCGCACGTCATTCCGGTGATGTTCAGTTTATACTCTGTCATGGCTTTACCTTCCATCTAACTGTAATGTTATATGGTCTTTCCAGTAAGGGCAAGGTCAAGGGATAAATTATTCGAATTTGACGACATTTTATGTCTATATTCACCTTGACCTTACGGCAGTCTGCTTGCATTCTGCGTCCATAAAGAATTTTGTTTGGGGGATGCACTTTGTGTAACACCTGAACTTTTACATGTAAGTTGCTGATATGTTTCTGTTAATTGATAATTATGATAGCTTTACCTATAACCTCGTTCACTATTTTGGGGAACTGGGGGCGGAGATAGTTGTTCGCCGCAATGACGTACTGAGTGCGGATGAGGCGATGGCTTTAAACCCGCAAGGGATCATTCTGTCTCCCGGCCCTTGTGACCCGGATCAGGCTGGTATTTGTCTGGAATTGATTGAAAAGGCATCTGGTAAGTTGCCGATTTTTGGGGTTTGTCTGGGGCATCAATCCATTGGTCAGGCCTTTGGGGCAAAGATTGTGCGCGCCCCTGAACCTATGCATGGAAAAATCAGCCCGATCCACCATGAAGGCAAAGGTGTTTTTGCCAACATTCCCTCGCCGCTTGCTGTGACGCGCTATCACTCCCTGACCATCGATCCGGCAAGTATGCCTGATTGTCTGGAGGTGACATCGCAAACTGAGGATGGTGTCATTATGGGGGTGCAGCATAAGGAATTGCCTATTCACGGTGTGCAATTCCATCCTGAAAGCATTGCTTCGGAACATGGGCATCAACTTTTGAAAAACTTTTTAGAACTTGCAGAAAAACAGGGATAAGCCAGATGAGTGACGCGATGAAACCCCTTATTGCCAAGGTTGCCGATGGCTTGCCCTTGACGCAGGAAGAAGCCAAAGCCGCCTTTGATATTATTATGACAGGTGAAGCCAGTGCAGCTCAAATAGGCGGTTTTTTGATGGCGTTACGTGTGCGTGGTGAAACTGTGGATGAAATCACAGGTGCTGTGACGACGATGCGCGAACAAATGCGCCCGATCAAGGCACCTGCCGATGCGATTGATATTGTCGGCACAGGCGGTGATGCCAAAGGAACGTTAAATATTTCGACGGCGACAGCTTTTGTGGTGGCGGGTTGTGGTGTGGCGGTTGCAAAACACGGCAACAAGGCTTTGTCTTCAAAATCCGGGGCAGCAGATGTTCTGTCCAGTCTTGGATTGAATATGGAAGCCCCTGTGCCCACAGTCGAAAAAGCCATTGCCGAAGTCGGGATCGGTTTTTTAATGGCCCCGCTTTATCATACGGCCATGCGTTTTGTCGGTCCGCACCGGGTGGAGCTTGGCACGCGTACGATTTTCAACCTTGTCGGGCCGTTGTCCAATCCGGCAGGTGTGAAACGCCAAATGACCGGGGTTTTTGATAAACGCTGGGTGCGCCCAATGGCAGAGGTGCTGGGACGTTTGGGCAGCGAGAAAGTCTGGATCGTGCATGGCAGTGACGGCATGGATGAAATCACAACAACGGGTCCGTCCTATGTGGCGGAGTTTGCCAACGGGCAAGTACGTGAATTTGAAATCAATCCGGGTGATCTTGGATTATCCCTGGTCGGTGAAGAAGACCTTAAAGGCGGTGACGCGGCCCATAACGCGGCAGCGATCCATCGTTTGTTTGACGGTGAAACCGGCCCCTATCGCGATGTTGTATTGTTAAATGCTGCTGCCTCTTTGATGGTGGCAGATAAAGTCACAAGTCTGACGGATGGTATGGCAATGGCTGCAAATTCAATTGATCAAGGTAAGGCAAAAGCAGCCTTGGCGAATTTGGTTAAGGCCACAAACGGAGAATAAGTCAGTGAGTGATATTCTGGCAAAAATTTGTGCCGATAAGCGCGAGTACGTTGAACATTGTAAAAAACGCAAAAGCCTGAACATTTTGGAAGTTGCCGCCAAGCAAGCCTCACGACCACGCGGGTTTATCAGTGCGCTAAAAACACGGGTGCGTGCAAAACAATATGGGTTGATTGCGGAAATCAAGAAAGCATCTCCGTCCAAAGGGTTGATCCGTCCGGATTTTGATCCGGTTGAAATTGCCAAGGCTTATGAAGCAGGCGGTGCGGCTTGTATGTCGGTTTTAACGGATGTTCCCTATTTTCAAGGGGCTGATGAATATCTGGTTGTGGCGCGCAATGCCGTATCCCTGCCGGTTTTACGCAAAGACTTTATGATTGATACCTATCAGGTCACGGAAGCCCGTGCCTTGGGCGCAGATTGTATTTTGCTGATTATGGCGGCGTTGTCAGATGATCTGGCAGCGGAGTTGGAAGAAAAAGCCCTGTCTTATGGGATGGATTGTCTGATTGAAGTGCACGATGAAGAAGAAATGGAACGTGCCTTGAAATTGAAATCCAAATTAATCGGCGTGAACAACCGGAACCTGAAGACAATGGAAATTAGCCTGACAACAACGGAACGTTTGGCCCCGATGGCACCAAAAGATAGACTTCTGGTTTGTGAAAGCGGGATTTTTAACCCGGAAGATTTGGCCCGCATGTCCAAAGTCAATGCCAACTGTTTCCTTGTTGGGGAATCTTTGATGCGACAGGATGATGTGGAAGCCGCGACACAAGCACTTTTGACCCGTTAAAATCTAGACACGCTATTTACGAGGAACCATATGGGCGATCAGTTCACGCATTTCGATCAGGACGGGAACGCCGTGATGGTCGATGTCTCGGAAAAAGACATTACCGAACGCAGTGCAACCGCAAAAGGCAGTGTTGTTATGCAGCCCGAAACATTGGCCCGTATTATGGACGGCACCATGAAAAAAGGTGATGTTCTCAGTGTTGCGCAATTGGCAGGCATTATGGGGGCGAAAAAAACGCCTGACTTAATCCCGTTATGTCATCCGCTGGCATTGACGTCTGTAAAAGTGGAACTGATCTGCGTACCCGAACGTAATGCTGTGGATGTCGAGGCAACCTGCAAGCTTAAGGGGCGTACTGGTGTTGAAATGGAAGCTTTAACAGCGGTCTCTGTTGCCTGTCTCACCGTTTATGACATGTGTAAGGCCGTTGATAAGGGAATGACGATCACGGATGTGCGTCTTACCTATAAGGAAGGCGGCAAATCAGGAAAGTTCGTCGCACAATGAGTTTAATTCCCTTAAACGATGCCTTTGCCAAAGTTGAAGAAGGTATTCGCCCCCTGCCTGCCGAAATGGTTTCTGTTGCCGATGCCTTGGGCCGTGTGGTGGCTGAAGATGTGGCTGCACGCTTAACCCAGCCCCCTGCCCCGGTTTCTGCAATGGATGGCTATGCGGTGGTCTCAACTGATATCCCTCAACATCCTGTGACGCTTAAACGTATTGGGGAATCACAAGCTGGTGGACCGTTTATGGGAACGGTACAATCCGGGCAATGTGTCCGTATCTTCACAGGCGCCCCCTTACCGGCGGGTACGGATGCGGTCATTATGCAGGAAGATACCGAGGTTGATGGCGATTTGATTACCTTTAAGGAAGTTGCGTTTGAAGGTAAGTTCGTGCGCCGTGCCGGGCTGGACTTTTCTAAAGGCGACATCCTGATCAAGAAAGGCCAAATTCTGTCAGCACGTGATATCGGATTGTTGTGTGCGATGAATGTGCCATGGGTTCATGTCTATCGCAAACCGCGTGTGGCAATTTTGGCGACGGGTGATGAACTGGTTATGCCCGGTGAAGCGTTGCGCGATAGTCAGATTATTTCATCAAATTCCCTGATGGTTGGAGCAATGGTAACCGCCATGGGCGGTGAACCCATTAATCTGGGAATTGCGGGGGATAGCGAAAGTTCCCTGCGATCCATGCTGGCTGGTGTGGATGGGGCGGATTTGTTGGTGACATCCGGCGGTGTCTCGGTTGGTGAATATGATTTGGTCCGCAATGTCTTGGGGGAAGAAGGTCTGGATATTGATGTTTACCGGATTGCTATTAAACCCGGTAAGCCATTTATGTTTGGCCGCATAAAAGATAAACCTGCGATGGGACTGCCGGGTAACCCGGTATCGGCTTATGTGACGGCCTTTATTTTCCTGCGTGCCGCCTTAAAGAAAATGCAAGGCTTACCGTTTGAACAGGATAAACCTATTCGGGCCATCTTGGGTGGTGCTGTGAAAGCTAATGGGGCGCGGCAGGAATTTATGCGCGCGGTCTTTTCTCATAACAAAAATGGGCAACTGGTCGCAACGCCTTATGATAAGCAAGACAGTGCGATGCTGGCAAATCTTGCCCATTGCGAAGGTTTCATTCTTCGCCCGGTAAACGCTCCTGCCTTGGATAAAGGCGATGAGACAAACGTGATTTATGTTCGGGACTCTTTGCTGTCTGTCTAGTCGTTGTTCTGTAAAAACCTGTTTTGTTCTTGACCTGTTTTGGGAACTAAAGTAGAACATGTAATGTGTTTTACTTTTGTTCCACTTCGGGAGGGTGAACGGCTATGTTGACGAAAAAACAATACGACCTGCTTTTGTTCCTTGAAAAACGCCTTAAGGATACAGGCGTTTCCCCCTCTTATGATGAAATGAAAGAAGCACTGGACCTGAAATCCAAATCAGGCATTCACCGTTTGATTACCGGGTTGGAAGAACGTGGCTTTATCCGTCGTCTTCCCCACCGTGCCCGTGCGGTTGAAGTTTTACGCGTCCCTGAAAATCAGGACCAGCTTGATGCGCCGTTGCGTTCTGATAGCTCCAAAGTCCACGATTTACAGGAAGTGCGCAATCAAGTTGGCGGTCTTGACGCCAACAAACGCGCAAATACGGATATTTTACCGGACTCCGAAGCTGTGCAGCTTGCTCTGGTGGGTAAAATCGCTGCTGGTACACCGATTGAAGCCTTGCAAGATGATAGCAATCATGTGGATGTTCCTGCCAGTCTGTTGGGGTTAGGAAATCACTATGCATTGGAAGTCGAAGGTGACTCCATGATTGAGGCCGGAATTAACGATGGGGATACGGTGATTATCCAACGATGTAATACCGCAGAAAATGGCGCGATTATCGTTGCGCTGGTTGATCAGGAAGAGGCAACCTTGAAAAAACTGCGCCGCAAAGGGGGCTCTATTGCGCTGGAACCTGCCAACCCGGCTTATGAAACTCGTATTTTGCCGCCGGACCGCGTGAAAATACAGGGCCGCCTTGTCGGTTTGATCCGCAAATATTGAGGTCCTGACCCTAATGATTACCGTAAATGGTCCAGGGGCGCTGCCCTCTGACATCGCGGGTGGTTTCAATTTCAATTTTACCCGTTGTGTCGATATAGATAGCATGCGCACCATGTCGTTTCAGGCTATGCTGATCAATAATGAATTGGGGTTCTGTGCAAACCGCAGGACTATGTTGGGGCGTAATTAAGATATCGGCGCGTTGGCAATCTTCACCCAAGGCCATAGATTGCCGGTTAAAAATAATTTGATAGCCATTTCGGTTTCGTAACAGGCAGCCTTGACGGTCACAAGCCAGTTGTTGTTCGAATGAATTGAGCTGACTTTCATCCTTTCCCCAACGCCGCAACCAGTTTTCACGCGTATAGGCAGCGCGCCGTAATTGCGAGACAACGACTTCTCCGCTTTCTGTTTGAATGGCAGAAATCCGACCGTCCCCGCTGATTAAGATATCGGGTTGTTTATGGTTATAAGTGAGGATAAACGCGATTAAGCTTGCGATAGCAAATGCAGGAAAACGGATTTTTGATTTTAGTAAGCATAGGCATAAACCCGCAAGCGTCAGCAAAATGAGGGAAAGATCGCTGAGGGCGGATATGTTAATTTGCGCAAAAGGTAACCTGGCTGTTTCGTTAGCAACCCATAACAAAGCAGAAATACCGTTCCCCATGATCCAGAGGGGGAAAGCCTCCAGATGGAAAGGCATCAGGATGAGCGCGGCCAGTCCAAACGGCATGATCAGAAATACAGTCAGGGGAATTGCCAACAGATTTGCGCCAATGCCCCATAATGCTACTCGGTTGAAGTGGTAGGCCGCAAAAGGTGTTGTTGCGCACGTGGCAATAAAGCTGGATGAAACAATGCTGCTGATATAGCTTATTATCTTGGGACGATTAGAGGTGAATGTGCGATGTTCATAAAAGGCGATTAAGGCGGTTACGGCGGCAAAAGAAAGTTGAAAGCTCGCACCCATCAAGCTTTCCGGGAATAAAATCAAAATGAAAATGGCCGCCCAAGCGACACTTCGCAGGGAAATGGCTTTGCGATCCAGTAACACGCCGACCAACACAATGGTACTCATAATAAAGGCACGCATGGTTGGTACGCTCGCACCAGTCAAAAGGGTAAAGAACAAGGTTGCGCCAATAGCAAAGACAGCTGCCCACTTTTTAGTGGAATAACGTAACACCAAAGAAGGTATTAAGCTCAACAAAAAGCGGATGCAAAAGAAGAACAAGGCGCAAACCAAGCCGATGTGAAGGCCTGAAATAGCAAGAAGGTGTGCCAGTCCGGCTTTGCGGACATTTTCCATTGTCTCTTCGTTAATCAATGCCTTGCTTCCGGTCAGGAAAGTGGTGGCGAGACTTAAAAGGTCTTTGTCTTTTGGTTTATGGAAAAATTCAGTTAAGCGATTTTGTACAGATTGCCTCAGTTCTGCAAAAAAATCATACTGTCCCCCTTCTGTATTTTTCAAGATTTCAAGGTCGCCATAGATAAAACCAATGGCACCGATGCCTTTAAAATAGGCGTATCGCTGGAAATCAAAAGCGTGAGGGCTTACAGGCTGTGGGAGCGGCTTGAGGACAGCACGCGTCTTAATCCATTGTCCTGTTTTTAAGGTTGAGGCGGTGTTGTTTACATGTAATCGCACGCGACTGGGAATATGATCGGCACGTAATCGACTGATTTGCAAGTTATCAAGGACCAGTTTTATTCCCTTCTCTTCGAGAATAATTTCAGCGATTCGTCCCTGAATTTGTGTGGTGCCAACACTATATGGCAGTACTTTGGTATCAACGGAGAATGTTCTCAATTGTGCTGATGAAAAACCAACGAATATTATAGTCAGTGACAAAGTACTTAAGAATACAATGTAATAATCACGTAAATAATACGTGGTCAGACCACTTATAAATAGGCAAGTTAACCCTATCCAAGTAGGGAGTTCTGTGGTGATACCAAAATAAAAAGCAATTCCAATGGCAAGTAGAACCGGAATCCACAAGAAAAAATGATCTTTTTCTTGAGTTAAAAACAGCTTAAAAGGCTTTGAAAAATAAAGCTTTTGATGTTTGTGTCGAATTTTTGACAGTATTTTTTCAAAAGCAACTAATGCACATCTCATTTTTATATGGTACACAACCGCCAACTAAAGAAACAACAAAGATTTTGGCTACATGACTGTCGTAACACGATTTGCTCCTTCTCCGACCGGCTACCTCCACATTGGTGGGGCGCGTACGGCTCTTTTTAACTGGCTGTTTGCCCGCCATCATAATGGAAAATTTCTTCTTCGTATCGAAGATACTGACCGTGAACGTTCAACAGACGATGCGGTGGATAAAATTTTTGACGGCTTGAATTGGCTGGGACTTGATTGGGACGGCGATGTTGTCTCTCAATTTGAACGCCGTGAACGTCATGCAGAGGTTGCACATCAGCTTCTTGCTGAAGGCAAAGCTTACTATTGTTATTGCACGCCTGAAGAATTGACCGAGATGCGTGAAAAAGCACGCGCAGAAGGCCGCACGGTGGCTTATGACCGTCGCTGGCGTGATTCTGATGCGACCCCGCCGGAAGGTATTAAACCCGTTGTCCGTTTGAAAGCACCGCTTGAAGGTGAAACAACAGTTGTTGATGCCGTACAGGGCGAAGTCAAAGTCGCAAATGACAAGATCGACGATATGATCCTGTTGCGTGGTGATGGTACACCGACGTATATGTTGGCTGTGGTTGTTGATGACCACGATATGGGGGTCACCCATGCTATTCGTGGGGATGATCACCTGACCAATACCTTCCGCCAAAAAGTGATTTATGATGCAATGGGGTGGGAAACACCGACTTTTGCACATATTCCGTTGATCCACGGTTCGGATGGAAAAAAACTGTCCAAACGTCATGGAGCCTTGGCGGCATCAAGTTATCGTGAAGACGGGTTCCTGCCCGAAGCTATGTGCAATTATTTGTTACGTCTGGGCTGGGGACATGGTGATGATGAATTTATTCCGCGTGAAAAAGCGATTGAATGGTTCGATCTGGACGGTATAGGGAAATCCCCTGCCCGTTTTGACACTGTCAAGCTGACCGCGTTGAATTTTGAATATATGCGTCAGGCCGATAATGCCCATTTGACAGAACTTGTTCTGCCCTTGATTGAAAATAATCTTGGGAATGAGTTCAATAAAGACGGGGCCGCTTGGCTTCAGGCTGGCATGCCCGGATTAAAAGAACGTGCCAAAACTTTGTTGGAACTGGCGGACAGCAGCGCGTTTTATCTGCGCAGTCTGCCGTTCACATATGATGACAAAGCTTTGAAACTTATCAATAAAGGCAATGCAAAAGAATTGCTGGCGCAGTTTGTTGCAAGCCTTGAAACTGTGTCTGAATGGACGCAGGAAAATCTTGAAAACGCGGCAAAAGCCTTGGCAGAAAGTCAAGAAGTTGGCCTTGGCAAAATTGCCCAGCCGATCCGCGTTGCATTGACGGGATCCACCGTTTCGCCTTCTGTTTTTGAAGTTATGGCTGTTTTGGGCCGTGATGAAACTGTAAAGCGTTTAACGTGTGAACCCGCCAATCAAGGAGAATAATTGTTTTTTTGACTAACAAGCAGTAAAGTCTGCACCAATATTATGTTAAGTCAGTTCACCTTGTCTTGGACAATTAGGTCCGAGCAACATTTATAAGGGGATGTCTCTATGAGTTCTAAGAAGTCCTTTACTCTCACAGATAATCAGTCTGGGAAAAGTTACGAATTGCCGGTTATGGATGCGTCTGTTGGACCGAGCGTTGTTGACGTTCGCAAGTTCTACGCAGATACCGACCACTTCACATATGACCCGGGTTTCACCTCCACAGGTTCCTGTGAGTCTAAAATCTCTTTCATCGACGGTGATAAAGGTATCTTGCAACACCGTGGTTACTCTATCGAAGACCTGGCTGAAAACTGTGACTTCATGGAAGTGGCTTATTTGCTGTTGAAAGGCGAATTGCCGAACATCGACGAAAAAGCCAAATTCGAAAACGACATCACAATGCACACAATGGTGCATGAACAACTGCACAAATTCTTCGACGGTTTCCGTCGCGACGCACACCCGATGGCGATTATGGTGGGTGTTGTTGGTGCGTTGTCTGCATTCTACCACGACTCATTGGATATTAACGATCCGCACCAGCGTATGGTTGCCTCTTATCGTTTGATTGCCAAAATGCCGACAATTGCAGCATGGGCTTATAAATATTCTGTAGGTCAGCCGTTCATGTACCCGCGCAACGATATGCGTTATGCAGAAGACTTCCTGCATATGATGTTCGCTGTACCGTGCGAAGATTACAAAGTGAACCCGGTATTGGCCAAGGCAATGGATCGTATTTTGATCCTGCATGCTGATCACGAACAAAATGCGTCTACATCAACCGTTCGTTTGGCTGGTTCTTCCGGTGCAAATCCGTTTGCTTGTATCGCTGCTGGTATCGCGTCCTTGTGGGGCCCGGCACATGGTGGTGCAAACGAAGCCGTTCTCAACATGTTGACTGAAATCGGTACGCCGGATCGCGTTGGTGAATTCGTTGCGAAAGCGAAAGACAAGAACGATCCGTTCCGTCTTATGGGCTTTGGTCACCGTGTTTACAAAAACTTTGACCCGCGCGCGAAAATCATGGCGAAAACTTGCCACGAAGTTCTTGGTGAGTTGGGCATTAAGGATGAGCCGCTGCTGGATATCGCAATGCAGCTTGAAAAGATTGCTTTGGAAGACGAGTACTTCATCGAGAAGAAACTCTACCCGAACGTTGACTTCTATTCCGGTATTATCTTGAAAGCGATGGGTATTCCGACATCTATGTTCACTGTATTGTTTGCACTGGCCCGTACAACAGGCTGGATTGCACAGTGGAACGAAATGATCGAAGATCCGTCTCAGCGTATCGGTCGTCCGCGTCAGCTTTACACCGGTGAAGTGGACCGCGATTTCGTACCGTTGCACCAACGCTAAGATACGAACAAGTTTTCTGTTCTGATAAAAAGCCGCTCGAATATTCGGGCGGCTTTTTTGTTTTACAAGATTAACGACAAACCGACACTCCACATCATAATTCCTGTGACCGCGTCGATAACTTTCCAGGTGATGGGACGTTGCAGGTACGGTGATGCCCATGCCGCCCCTAGGGAGATGAGGGAAAACCAGAGAATGCTCGCGCAAGCCGCACCAAAACCGAAATAGAGACGATCTTGTGTGTCATATTGTGCGGCAATCCCCCCCAAGAGTACCACCGTGTCCAAATAGACATGTGGATTAAGCAGGGTGACGGCGATGGTGTAGAGAAAAACCTCGCGTCGTGATCTGCCGTGGGATTTATCCTGTTTGAGTTTATGGTCACTGAAGAGGCTTTTAAAACTTTGAAAGCCGTACCATCCTAGAAAGAGCGCCCCACCCCACGCCATGATATCTGTCCACATAGGACTTGCGGAAATCAAGGCGCCCAAGCCGGCAACACCAGCGGAAATCAAAAGTATGTCACAAATTGCGCAAATGGCAGCGACCATAATGTGGTATTGGCGACGTAAGCCTTGCCCCAGTACAAAGGCATTTTGCGCCCCGATTGCAATAATTAATCCCGCACCGATAGCCAACCCGGAAACAAAAGCCGAAATCATGCTTAACCCTTTGGTTTACTTAATTTGTAGATAGATTTTTAACCAATTGGTCCTATAAATAGAAGTGAATAGTGCTTAATGTCGATAAGATGAGCTTATTAATGCTGGATTATAAATTAGTTGAGGCCGTCTCTGCGGTCATTCGCTTAGGGTCTTTTGAAAAGGCGGCTCAGGAATTAGGGATGACGCAATCGGCTGTCTCGCAACGTATCAAGTTATTGGAAGAACGGATTGCGCAACCCCTTGTCGTGCGTTCTAAGCCCATTAAGGCAACGGATGCCGGTTTACGTTTGTATCGTCATTTCCAGCATGTGAACTTATTAGAACAGGAAATTCTGACAGATTTACCAGATAGTCTGGAAAATACCCATTTCAGAGGGGTTTCTTTAGCCGTTAATGCTGATAGCCTTGCAACCTGGTTTGTGCGGGTCGCTGAAGTCTTGTTCCTGGATTACAATCTACTTGTAGATCTGTCTGTTGCGGACGAAACGAATACACTGGACCTTTTGAAACAAGGGACTGTTATGGCATCGGTCAGTACGCAGGATAAACGTATTCAAGGCTGTAAGGTCAAGGCGTTGGGGGCAATGCGCTATGTTCCGGTTGCCCGGTTGGATTTCATTCAACGTTATTTTCCTGAAGGTGTCACACCCAGTGCTCTTCGAAAAGCACCTGCTGTGATTTTTGGGCGAGATGATGATTTACATCAACGTTTCTTGAAAAAGAACTACAGGATCGCAGCCGGAGAATTTCCGACGCATGTCGTTCCGTCATCGGAAGGATTTGTAAATGTGACCCGTACCGGTATGGCTTATGCATTGGTGCCAGAAAATCAGGTGAAACCTTATCTGGAAAATGGCGAGTTAATTAAAATTTGTGATAAATTGGAAACGCGCCCTCTTTATCTGCATTATCACAATATTGATAGTCAGATGTTGAAAGCCGTGGTGAATGTTACCCAAGCGATTGCCATGATGGAGTTGGCAAAAATTAAAGAATAAAGAAAAAGCCCTCTTGTCTATTTAGAGGGCTTTTTTTGTTTATTTTTTTGCCTCAATAAGCTCGATTTTATACCCGTCTGGGTCTTCAATGAAGGCAATGACGGTTGTGCCGTGTTTCATGGGACCGGGTTCACGAACAATCTTTGCACCAATCTTACGTAAATCTTCACACGTTTTATAAATGTCAGGAACGCCCAAGGCCATATGCCCAAAACCGTTGCCGAGATCGTAAGGCTCACTTTGATCCCAGTTGTGGGTCAACTCGATAACGGTGTGGTCTTTTTCCTCACCATAACCGACAAAGGCAAGTGTGAATTGTCCATCCGGGTAGTCGTTCTTGCGTAAAAGTTTCATACCGAGGATATCTGTGTAGAATTGAATAGATTTGTCCAAGTCAAAAACACGAATCATTGTATGAAGAAAACGGAAATCGGACATTGATTATCTTTCCTTATTGATAATGTTCAGGATGCATTCGGCTGCCCGTTCACTGGGTTTCTGTTCATTCCCAAGTCCCAACATTCTCATCGCACTGTCCAATTCATTTGACTGTGTATTGTTATCATTGTGATTGGACAGAATATTGCTGACTTCACGCACGATGTTTTCTGGCGTGCAATCATCTTGCAGCAATTCCGGCATGACATATTTATTATGTAACAGGTTCACGATACTTGCGTATTTTACTTTGATGAGACGTTTTGCAATGAAATGCGTGATTTTTTTCAGACGATATGTAATCACGCTGGGCGTTTTTGCAAGGGCCAGTTCCAGACTGACGGTTCCCGATGCAGCCAATGCAACATCTGCGGCTTTGAACGCGCCAAACTTTTCATCATTTCCCTCGACAATGAGAATCGGAATCCCCCACTCCGCAGTGGTTTCTTTCACATAACGTGCAACGGTTGAGACTGTTGGCAATACAATACGTAGATTTGGGAATTTGCCTTTTAATTGTTTTAAGGCGATTTTATAAACGGGTAAAAGTTGACTGGTTTCGCTCATACGACTGCCGGGCAAAAGGCACAACAGAGGAACGTCTTGCGGTATGCCGTGACGTTCTTTAAAAGCCGTTCCATCAATATTTTCTAGGCCACTTTCAATTACGCTATGACCGACGAATGTTGTGGCGAGTCCTTCTTTTTCAAAATAGGGTGGCTCGAATGGCAACAAGACCATTAAATGATCCAAGAATTGTGCGATTTTTTTGGCACGTCCCGGTTTCCAGGCCCATACGGTTGGGGCAACGTAATGAACAAGCGGTATCCCTTTGCCTTTTAATTGTTTGGCAACACGGAACGTAAAGCCGGGTGCGTCAATCGTAATAAGGCAATCTGCTTTTTGCGTTTCAACATCAAGAACAGTTTGCTTGATACGATTTAAAAGTTTGGGAATATGAGGAAGAATTTCAGTTAATCCCATGATGCTCAGTTCAGTCATATCAAATAGGCTTTCCATGCCTTCGGCACACATATGTGGGCCGCCAACACCGCAAAATCGCACATTTCCACCTGTTTTGTCTTTAAGGGCGCGCATGAGACGTGCCCCCAGCAAATCGCCGGACGGTTCACCCGCAATGAGATAAATTAGCGGCGCTGTCATTATTTCACACCTATAAGAAAGAGCCCCAGCTCATCCGCCTTGGCAGTAACCCCTTGTAAATCGACGATGATGGTTGCGTTGGCTTCTACGGCGATACCACGCAATCCCGCGTGATGGGCATTTTCTATGGTCCTAACTCCGATCGTAGGTAAATCGGCGCGGTTTTCCTGATTTGGCTTTTTGGCTTTTACCAAGACACCACCGAGACCTTCACGTTTAAGCTCTGCACAACGTGACAGCATGGCATCCGTTCCTTCGATGGCCTCGACCGCCAAGACGAGACCGTCTTGTAAAACAACAGCTTGACCAATATCTAAGTCCCCAAGGCTGTGTGCGATGGTAAAACCTTTTTCAATATCGCCTTTGGCTTGGACATCGGGCTCTATTTGTCCAAGTACTCCGAGAGGCGCCAAGAGGTCGTCTAGCAGTTCGTGGGCACCGACAACGCGAAAGCCTTCTATTTCCAAGGCATCAATAAGTTTGCTGAGCAAGCCATCATCACCAAACGCCCCTGCCCCGGTTTTCGCAAGGAATTTCAAAGTCCATGCATCGGGACGCAATGCTGCGATAGAAGGACGCTTGATCCGTCCCGCCATAACGATGTCTTTGGCACCTTGTTCTTTTAAAACGGATAGTGTTTTTCCTGCCGCTCCAAGACGTACCCAGGTATGGGGATAGCTTTCAACCAGTTCGGGTTCGGTTTGTCCCTTGAAAGCCACGATATGAAAAGGGCGACCTTCTTTAAGGCATTGTTGAATAATGCGTTTGGGAAGGTCGCCGCGACCGGCAAGTAATCCAAGTTTTTCCGCCATGACTATTTCGGCGTACAAACGCCCCTCGAAGAATCCTGACGGATAAATTTCACGATTTCCATAACCGGTTCGATGTCTTTGTACATGCTATAAACATCTTCGACACGTTCTGCCATTGTGCCTTCTTGAGCAAACAACAAACGATAAGCTGTGCGCATGGAATGGATGACTTCGCGATCAAAATTGCGACGTTTCAAACCGACAATATTCAACCCGCCCAATCGTGCACGATTGCCTGTGACGGAACCATAAGGAATGACATCATTTTCAACGCCAGACATACCGCCGATCATGGCATGTTGACCGATCCGACAGAACTGATGAACCGCAGAAAGTCCGCCAATAATTGCCCAATTTTCAATAATCACATGCCCAGCCAAAGTGGCATTGTTGACCAAAATAACATGATCACCGATCTGGCAGTCATGGCCGACATGAGCCCCAACCATAATCAGGCAATTGCTGCCGATTTTAGTCAGCATACCGCCACCTTCGGTTCCCGGATTGATTGTTACATGTTCCCGAATGGTGTTGTTATCACCAATTTCCAAACGGGATGGTTCACCATTGTATTTTAAATCCTGTGGGCAGTGTCCGATTGAGGCAAACGGAAAAATTTTATTGTTTTTTCCAATGATTGTCCGGCCTTCGATAACCACATGGGAAAGTAATTCAACATTTTCACCAAGTTGTACATCAGGCCCAACAATACAAAAGGGACCAATCTTTACCCCATCGGCGAGTTTTGCCTCTGGGGCGACAACGGCGTTTGGGTGGATTTCAGCCATTATTCGTTCACGATCATTGCTGTGATGGTTGCTTCGGCCATCAGGTTTCCTGCGCTATAGGCTTCGCCTTTGAATTTCCAGATATTGCCGCGTTGCCGTTCTTTTTGCACTTTAATATTCAACGTATCACCCGGGCCAACGGGTTTGCGGAAACGACAGCCGTCAATCGACATGAAATAGACCAGCTTGCCTTCGATATCTTTGCCTTCTGTATGAACGACAAGCACCGCAGCGGTCTGGGCCATTGCTTCGACAATCAAAACACCGGGCATAACGGGTTTCGATGGGAAGTGACCGGGGAAAAATGGTTCATTGATGGTAACATTTTTGATACCGGTTGCGCTTTCGCCCGAAACGATATCTTCGACCCGATCAACCAGAAGAAAAGGATAACGGTGCGGGATCATTTCCATGATACGCATGATATCGACGGATGTAACTTCTTGTTCAGACATAAGTGGTGCCCTCTTTATTTTTTACCTTTTGTCAATCGGGCAATCATTGCCTGTTGACGTAACCATTCTTTTTGTGGAATTGCAGGAAAACCACCAACGGTTTGCCCTGCTTCAATATTTCTCATAACGCCAGCACAGGCGGCAACTGTAACGCCATCACCGATTGTCAAATGACCACCGATACCGGCTTTGCCTGCGATGACAACAAAATTTCCGATCTTTGTGCTTCCTGAAACACCAGCTTGCGAGACGATAACACATCCCATACCAAGTTGAACATTGTGACCGATTTGTACCAGATTATCAATTTGGGTACCGGCACCAATAATGGTGTCCGGGCCGGCTCCACGGTCAATCGTGCAGTTTGCCCCGATGTTTACGTGGTCCTGAATGATGACGCGACCCAGTTGGGGAATGCGCATATGACCCTGCGGGCCACTAGCAAAACCAAATCCATCTTGTCCAATTTGACAGCCGGGGTGAATGATGACCGCGTTGCCAATGATGGAATGACTAATCGTGACATTGGATGAAATAATGCAATCGCTGCCAATTTCAACGCCTTCATGGATAGATGCGTTTGCTTTGATCCAGCTATTTTTCGCAATTTTTACGTTTTCGCCAATATACGCACCGGCATCGATGCGAACACTTTCTCCAATTTCTGCATTTGCAGCAACATTTGCTTGTTCAGAGATGTATCCCTCAACAAAAGGAGCTGGGTAAAAGATCGATGCAATTTTTGCATACCCCATATAGGGTTCTGATGTAATCAGAAGTGCCATCCCAGCAGGTGCTTTATCGACTAGATCTGGATGAACAAGGCAAAGGCCAGCTCGGCTGTTAGAAAACATTTCTAGATATTTTCTATTATCTAAAAAAGAAACTTGATCTGAACTTGCCTGATCCAAAGCAGCAACATCATTAATAAGTAAACTTGCATCGCCGCGTAATTCAGCAGATGCAATTTCCGCAAGATATTGTGCCGTAAAAGGACCCTGTTTTTTAAAAAATCGGTCGTCAGCCATTGGATTACTTCGGTGACACTGTGACTTTAGGTAACTTCTTGTCAAGCGCAGCAATTACCAGATCCGTAATATCAAGCGGATCGGCAACAATCACGGTTTGAGCACGACGCAAAACCAATGTGAAGCCTTTTTCTTTTGAAATCTCGAGAACAACATCACGCAGGGCGCTTTGCACCTGG
The DNA here is from genome assembly GCA_965230775.1 of Terasakiella sp. Lineage (GTDB taxonomy): Bacteria > Pseudomonadota > Alphaproteobacteria > Rhodospirillales > Terasakiellaceae > Terasakiella. Next base: position 619,886 of record CBDDLQ010000006.1, on the reverse strand, counting down.
TTTTGTGCATCTTGCTGCGCATTCTGCAAACTCAGATTTTTTTGCTGAACCTTTTTTTGTACGGCCAGTACGTTCTGTTCAAATTTGCGGCGTTCTTCTTGAAAGGCTTCTGGGCTTAACAAGCTTTGTTTTTGTGCGAGTTCCTGATTTGCCTGACGAAGTTCTTCTTCTTCTTTTTGAACTTCTTGACGATAAGTGTTCCGAATTTGTTTAATTTGCTCAAGGATACTTTTAGGTGCTGCGGCCGTCCCCAGAATTTTATCAATATTTACAATAGCGATATTTAAAGGAACTTGCTGTTGGGCTTGTGCGCCAGAGAAGACACCTGAGATAAAAATACAGAAAAGAGTAAGAACAGGTAGTTGCCGTAGAAAAGTCATATATCAGATCCTAGAAACGGGTTCCAAAAGAGAAACGGAAAGATTCGGTTTTATCGTGGTCTTCTTTAAGTACAGGGTATGCCCAGTCCAGACCAATTGGCCCCATTGGAGAGACCCAAGATATCCCGACACCGACTGAGGCGCGCAAGGTACTATTATCAACTGTGTTGGCATCTTTGGGGCTTAATTCTGTTAATGTCCCGTAGTCGCTAAAGAGTGTCCCTGCGATTTGATATTCGGTGGGTAATCCTAGCGGAAAACGCATTTCTGTCGTACCACTGAACATAAATTCACCGCCCAAAGCGTCGGTTGAAGATAAATCTCTGGGACCAACACCATTATCTTCAAACCCACGCAAGTTTTGCCCACCAAGGAAGAAACGGTCTTGCATATTTACATCTTCGCCGAGACCCAAAATATGGGCCAAGCTTGCTTTTGTGCTTACAACCCATTGATCTCCAACGGGGTAATAATAGGCACCATTTACCTGATTTCGAAGATAGTAAGTTGTACCTGCTAAGCCTGCAATTTTATTGGAAATGGATAATTTATAACCCTCTGTTGGCAAAACTCTACTGTCACGGACATCGTAGGTAAGGCTGTGGGTAATTGAAGATGTAATTTCATCGCCTTCTTGGCTTTTCACAAGTCGAGAGGCTGATGATGGAACATTTTCAACGGTTGTTTGATCCAGTCCATAACTCCAGCTTTGATTTAGATCTTCTCCGATCGGATACCCGGCACGAAGAGCGAAACCAACGCTTGAAGAGTCATAAGAGCTTTCGTCCTGACGTTCTTCCGTAACCTTATAAAGGTCAAATCCGGCTGCGACTTCACGATCAAGGAAATAAGGTTCTGTAAAGCCAATATTAAAACGTGTTTTTTCTGCAGCAACACTGGCGCTAAAGGAGAGACGTTGCCCTTTCCCCAATAAATTGCCTTCGGAGATTCCAAAATCAGCCAGCGGTCCATCGGAACTTGAATATCCAGCACCGATTGATAAGGAGCCTGTGGATTTTTCGGCAACGGTTACGTCAATAACGGTTTGGTCTGGCGCGCTTCCTGGAGAACGTGAGACTTCAACTTTTTCAAAAAAGTTTAAGTTGTTAATGCGTTTTTCCGAGCGTTTTAACTTGGCTGTATTGAGAGCGTCACCTTCGACTAGTTGGAATTCACGGCGAATGACTTCATCTAAGGTGCGGAAGTTTCCTTTAATATCAATTCGTTCAACGAATATACGTGGGCCTTCCTCGATATTAAAGGTAAGATTTATTTTTCTCTTCTCAACATCCCTGTCAATGCTCGGTGTAACACGAACAAAGGGGAAACCTTGAAAGCCGATAGAATCAATCAAGTCTTCAATCGAACTGTCTACGTCATCCGCATTATACCAATCTCCCGTTTCCAGACTGGGGATATCAGCAACGGTTTTTTCATCAAACCCTTCGAGAGAGTTATTGATATTTACCTGATCGATTTCATAGCGAATACCTTCGTCAATGGTATAAGTAATGAAGAATTCTTCCCGCGACGGGCTGAGTTCAGCGACGGCGGATGTAACCTTGAAATCGGCAAAACCGCGTGCAAGATAAAAACGACGCAAAAGTTCTTTGTCGTAATTCAGGCGATCCGGGTCATAATTGTCATCAGCCGTTAAGAAGTTGTACCAACGTGTTTCTTTTGTCCGCACGACCTCGCCAAGCTTACCATCACTATATTCGTGGTTACCGACGAAGCGGATTTTTTCAATTCCGGTGGGCAAGCCTTCTTTAATCTCAAAGACAAGATCGACCCGGTTTTGCTCAAGTTGAATGACTTTTGGCTCAACGGTCGCTGCAAAGCGGCCACTGCGACGATAAAGCGTGAGAATACGTTCAACATCTTGTTGAACACGCGTTCGCGTATAGACGACGCGAGGACGTAAAGTGACCTCTGTTTCTAAGGTGTCATTTTTAATTTTGCGGTTACCTTCAAACGCAATCCGGTTAATGACGGGGTTTTCAACCAGATTGATGACAAGGTTTCCGCCTTCGCGCTTGAAGGTGACATCGGCAAAGAGACCTGTATTAAACAGCTTTTTTAACGAACGATTTAACTGGCGAGAGTTAAATGTGTCGCCTTCCTGAAAAGTCAGGTAGGTTTTTACTGTTTCCGGTTCTACACGTTGTGTACCGACGATCGTAATTTCTTCGATCAAACCTGCAGCGAGAGCAGGCACACTTACAAGTGCTGCCGTTACACCAAATGCCAGTCCTGCACCGATTGATGCCATGCGTTGACGATATTTCACCTTTGTCCCCCGTTATTGAGTTTTTTTGCTCAGGTGAAGAGCTGTTTGATAAAATCGAATACTTTCAACTGTACAAGGTCGTTCCAAGTCGCAAAGACCATTAAACCCAATACCAGAGTTAGCCCCAAACGGAAACCATATTCTTGTGCCTTTTCACTTAAAGGCTTACCGCGAATGGCTTCAAAAGCATAAAATACGAGATGACCACCATCAAGCATTGGAATTGGAAATAAGTTTATCAAACCAAGGTTAACAGAAAGTACCGCCATCAAATAAATTAGATTATCGAAACCGGATTTTGCGGCATCACCGGAAACCTGTGCAATTCGTAAAGGGCCACCAAGGTCTTTCATGCTGCCCCCGCCACTGATTAAAGTGCCAAGGTGTGAAAGGATTTCGGCAGACATGTTATAGGTACGCTCGACTCCCATCCAGATGGCCGTAACCGGGTTGTAGCGAATATATTCGGCCTGATCGGGGTCAGGACGGACACCCAGCAGTCCAATGGTTTTATCACCACTTTCTTTTGCTTTCGGGGTAATTGTCAGTGATAATTCCTTTCCGTCTCGCAAGACAATAGCGCCAAGCTGCTTTGACGGGTTTTCCATAATAATAGTGCGCAACTCATCAAAGCTATTCAGTTGCTTTCCTGCGAGGTTGACAACCAAATCCCCTTTTTGCAGACCGGCTTCTTCGGCGGCACTACCTGTGACAACTTCGCCGATACCTGCGTGGAATTTTTCTGGAACGCCAACGGCCATATAAAGTAAGGCGAACAAGACGGCGGCCAAAATGAAGTTTGCAATAGGGCCAGCTGCAACGATAGCAGCACGTGCGCCTAAAGATTTATAGTGAAATGAAACGGCTTTTTCTTCGTCTGTGAAAGGACGGGTTTCGTCTTCGTTTACACCACTGCTGGCAGCATCGCTATCCCCGAACATTTTGACATATCCGCCAAAAGGCATTGCGCAGACTTTCCAACGTGTTTCAGCTTTATCGTTCCAGCCAAAAAGTTCCGGCCCAAAGCCGATTGAAAAAACTTCAACCTTTACACCATTGCGTCGTGCGACCCAGTAGTGACCGAGTTCATGAAAGAAAACAAGCACGCTAAGTGCAAAAATAAAGGAGACAATCGGATTGGCAAAAAGGAGATCATACATATGAGAAAACCAATAATTTAAAAGTATGCGTTAAAATAGGCCTATCGGCTTCTTTTTTCAATGGCTTGCAGCGCACAAATGCGTGCTTTTTTATCTGTGGTCAGAATATCGTCAATATGTGCGATTTCTTGGTGATTGAAGTGAGATAACACCTCTTCAACAATAGCGGTGATATCACAGAAACCAATTTTTTCTTTGAGGAAGGCACCGACAGACTCTTCGTTTGCGGCATTCAAAACAGTCGGCGCAGATTTTCCGAATTTCAAGGCTTCACGTGCAAGGCGCAACGCCGGGAAACGCAACGGGTCCGGCTGTTCAAAATTGAGTTGTGATATTTCGGCTAAATTGAGTTTTGCTGACGGTGCAGTCATGCGTTCCGGCCAGGCCAGAGCATATGCAATGGGAGTACGCATATCTGGCGTCCCCATTTGAGCAAGAACAGAACCATCAATGTAGGAAACCATTGAATGCACGACAGATTGAGGGTGAACCAAAATATCTATTTGCGATTCATCTACAGGGAACAGGTGGTAAGCTTCAATAAGCTCCAGTCCCTTGTTCATCATGCTGGCTGAATCAACAGAAATTTTTGCACCCATTGACCAGTTTGGATGGGCGATCGCTTCTTTTGGACTTACTTTACACATATCTTCGATACTGAAGGTGCGAAAGGGGCCACCGGATGCGGTTAGGATGATTTTATCGACAGCCTTGGCATTTTGAGGGTCCAGAACTTGAAAAATAGCGTTATGTTCTGAATCAACGGGAAGTAAGGTGGCTTTATGGGTTGCGACGGCTTGCATCATAAGTTCACCGGCGCACACAAGACTTTCTTTGTTCGCCAGACCAATAGTTGCCCCGCGTTCAATCGCTTTTAATGTCGGGGCCAGTCCAGCTGAACCAACAATTGAAGCCATGACCCATTCAGCATCACGAAGAGCTGCTTCGATGATCGCACTTTCCCCTGCCCCGACTTCTATATTCGTATCAGCCAATGCGTCTTTAAGAATTTGATAGTTTGCTTCATTTGCAACCGCGACAAATTCGGGGTTTAGTTCTCGTGCCTGTTCCGCCAATAATTGGATATTGCTGTTTCCGGTTAATGCGACAGTCCGGAACTTATTGGGATTGCGACGGATCAGATCAATGGTGTTTGTACCGATTGATCCTGTAGAGCCGAGAATGGAAACGGATTTTTTTAAAACCATGATAAAATATGTCCGTTGCTCATCAAGACGATGCTGGCGAAGGCTGCGCCGGCAGTCAGCATGCCGTCCATTCGGTCAAGGACGCCGCCATGTCCAGGAATGATATTGCTGGAATCTTTGACATTAAATGTTCTTTTTACATGTGATTCAAACAAGTCGCCGATTTGTGCAATAATGGCAAGGAGTGCGCTAAACGCCCCGACAAAGAATGGCTCGTTCCAGTCAAAAAGGTGGGACATGCCAATGCCCATGATACAGGCGCACAACATCCCGCCCAGCAGGCCTGCCCACGTTTTTTTAGGGCTAATGCGCGGCGCCATTTTGGGACCGCCGATTGTCAGGCCAAAACCATAGCCGCCTGTATCTGTTGCCACAACAACAAGAACCAGCCAGTAGACAAATTCAATACCGTTTTCCAGATTATTTCGCAGGAAAATAAAGGCGCAGATGGGAAGTGCCAGATAGAGCACACCCACAGAAAATAAAACACGCCCGTTTTCACGTTGAGCCAAGGCAAAGAGTAAGGCACAAATGACCGGGGCAATTAAAATGGCTTCTTGTAACGCCAAGCCACCAACCGGTAAAAAGGGGATCAGGCCGATAAACAGGATCAGTACAATCCCGCCAGCCTGTAATTTCCCTTGACAGAGGCGAGACCATTCCCAAGCCATTAAAACGCCTAACACAGCAATAAAAATGTTGAAAAAAGGCTCGCCGAATTGGATTGAAGCCAACGCAGGAAGTGCAAGGGCAATCGCCGAAATAACACGTTGAAGCAAGTTTTTTGGAAGCGATTTAGCCACTGATCATTCCGTATCGTCTGTCACGTTTTGACAATTCACCCAAGGCTTCTTTCAAATGAGTTTTGTTGAAATCAGGCCAGAGAACATCGGTGAAAAAGAATTCCGTATAAGCAAGCTGCCAAAGCAGAAAATTGCTAACGCGTTGCTCGCCACTTGTGCGGATAAGTAAATCGGGTTCAGGTAAATTCGGGGCATACAACTCATTTGCCAATTGATCTTCGTCGATTTGATCAATATCGAGAATTCCATCCTTGATTTTTTGTGCAATTTTCTTTGTTGCATGCACCAATTCAGCACGTGCGCCGTAGCTCAAGGCGATTGTTAACACGAGCTGCTTATTGTTTTGCGTCAAATTTTCCGCTTCTTCAATCGAACGCACAATATCATCTGAAAGTGTATCTCGTTCACCAATAAAATGAATACGAACCCCTTCTTTATGCAGGCGCTTGATTTCATTTTTCAAATAATAACGCAACAACCCCATGAGGGCATCGACTTCTTCCTTGGGGCGTTGCCAATTTTCCGAAGAAAACCCGAAGAGTGTCAAGTGAGTGACGCCTAATTCAACAGATGCTTCAATAACACGACGTACTGCATCAGCCCCTTTTTTATGACCGGCAGTTCGTGGCAGCATACGCTTCTTGGCCCAGCGCCCGTTGCCATCCATAATAATGGCAACATGCACAGGGGTAATATCTGTTTGAACGTGTAAAGAAACTTGGTTCATGCGATTTATACTTGCATGATTTCTTCTTCTTTATGCGCCAAAGTTTCATCAACTTTCTTAATGGCGGCATCTGTCTCTTCCTGAATTTCTTTTCCGAAATCACGGTGTTGATCTTCAGTAATAGTGTTGTCTTTTTCCATTTTTTTCAGTTCGTCATTGCCGTTGCGTCGAATGTTACGAATGGCAATACGGGTATCTTCGGCATATTTACCGGCCACTTTAACCAGCTCTTTACGACGTTCTTCGTTGAGCGGCGGGATCGGAATGCGCACTAATGTACCGTCTGCTTGGGGGTTGAGGCCGAGGCCTGCGTCCCGAATGGCCTTTTCAACCATTTTGACATTGGTTTTATCCCAAACCTGTACGGAAAGCATACGGGCTTCGGGTACACTGACTGTACCGACCTGATTGATCGGCATTTTGGCGCCATACACGTCAACCATGATCGGATCAAGCAAACTTGTCGATGCCCGCCCCGTACGCAGACCGGCGAATTCGTTGTGAAGTACTTCGATTGCCTTGTCCATTTTGGCGTGAAGATCTTTTTTAATGGCTTTGAAATCAACGTCAGACACGTGTCTTCCCCTCTGTTAATCTTTGATAACCGTAAAGAGCCCCTGCGCATTTACAACATTTGCAAAGGATCCGGGTTCATGCATAGAAAATACAACGATCGGCAGGTTGTTCTCGCGCGCCAGCGTAATGGCGGCAGCGTCCATAACCTTTAGATCTTTCGTCAAAACTTCTTTATAATTAAGTCGGTCATAGCGTTGGGCATTGGGATCCTTTTTCGGATCCGCACTATAAACGCCGTCGACTTGTGTCCCTTTCAGGATTGCATCGCAGTTCATTTCGACAGCACGCAAGGCGGCGGCTGTATCGGTTGTAAAGAACGGATTGCCCGTTCCGGCTGCAAAAATTACGATGCGGCCCTTTTCCATATGGCGAATAGCACGGCGACGAATATAAGGTTCACAAACGCTTTGCATTGGAATGGCAGATTGAACGCGTGTTTGCACACCTTGGCGTTCCAGTGCGCTTTGCATGGCCAAGGCATTCATCACGGTTGCCAACATCCCCATATGGTCTGCACTGGTACGATCAATACCAGCTGCGGCATCTGAAATGCCACGAAAGATATTGCCGCCTCCGATAACGAGACAAATTTGAGTGCCGAGTTGGTGTACCTTAACAACTTCGCTGGCAATTTGATCAACATATTCGGTATCTAGACCGAATTGCTTTTTCCCCATGAGGCCTTCACCGGAAAGCTTCAAGAGAACACGTTTAAAACGGGGGTATCCGACATTATTATTCGTCCATATGAACCATATTTGAATGGAGAGCTAGACATACCCTGCTCAGCTTCAATAATCAACGCCTGTTTGTCTTTGTCGTTAAAAAAAACAAGGACGGCTTGGAAAAATCCAAACCGTCCTTGTTTTCATCTAAAAGCAAAGTTTTGCCTGAATTAGTTACCGGCAGCAGCAGCAACTTCAGCAGCAAAGTCTTCTTCTTTTTTCTCCAGGCCAGCGCCCAGTTCGAAGCGAACATAGCCTGTCAATTTAATCTCAGAACCGATTTCTTTGGCGAGATTTTCAACTGTTTTGCCGACAGAATTATCGGGGTCGATAACGAAAGCTTGCTCAACCAGGCAGTTTTCTTCGTAGAATTTACGCATACGGCCTTCGACCATTTTGATGGCGATTTCTTCCGGCTTGCCAGCTTCTTTCGCTTGTTCGATCAAAACAGTTCGCTCACGTTCGATTTCAGAAGCGTCAACAGAATCACGATCCAAAGAGATCGGGTTGGTTGCCGCAACGTGCATGGCAATTTGTTTGCCCAGTGCGTTCAGCTTCTCTTTGTCGCCTTCGGATTCCAGTGCAACCAAAACGCCAATTTTACCGAGGCCTTCGCTTGCTGCATTGTGCATGTAAGAAGCAACAATGCCATTGGATACTGTAAGTTTTTCCATACGACGCAGGTTCATGTTTTCGCCGATTGTACCAACCAGCTCTTTCAGTGCGTCTTCACAGGACTTGTCAGAACCGGGGAAGTTTGCTGCTTTCAGGGCATCGAAGTCACCTGCTTCAAGCGCAACACCTGCAACGGCTTTTACGAAAGACTGGAATTGATCGTTTTTCGCAACGAAGTCTGTTTCGGAGTTCACTTCAACAACGGCAGCGATATTGTCGCCGGAAGAAACCGCGACCAAACCGTCAGCCGCGATACGTCCTGCTTTTTTCGCTGCAGAAGCGAGACCTTTTTGGCGCAACCAGTCTTGTGCAGCCTGAATGTCGCCGTCAGTTTCGTTCAATGCTTTTTTGCAATCCATCATGCCTGCGCCGGATGTTTCGCGCAGTTCCTTTACGAGCGCAGCAGTAATCTGTGCCATAGGGAAATCCTCTTGTTCAGTAGAGCTAAAATTCAAATGCTTTTACACGTCTTGTGTGTCAAAGCGATGACAGCGGGAGAAGTTATTCTTCCGCTGTCACAGTGCGATTAAGCTTCGGCAGCAACAGCCGCTTCATCAGAAGCTTCGGCTTCCGGCAGATTTTCTACCGGTGCTTCGGCTTGTGCGCCAACGTCGATGCCTGCAGCAGACATTTGGCTTTGGATGCCGTCAAGAACGGAACCAGCCAACAGGTCGCAATAAAGTTTCAAGGCACGAATTGAATCATCGTTACCCGGAACCGGGTGTGTAATGTTCAGCGGGCTGCTGTTGGAGTCGAGAACCGCAACAACCGGAATGCCAAGGTTTTTAGCTTCGTTGATCGCGATTGCTTCTTTTTGCGTGTCGAACACAACCATGATGTCCGGCAGGCCGCCCATTTCTTTAATACCACCGAGAGTACGTTCCAGTTTTTCGCACTCACGTGTCAGGTTGAGCTGCTCTTTCTTGGTCAAGCCTTGCATGCCGCTAGCGAGTTGCTCTTCCAATGTTTTCAGGCGCTTGATGGAACCGGATACTGTTTTCCAGTTTGTCAGCATGCCGCCGAGCCAACGGTGGTTTACGTAGTACTGGCCACATTTTTTTGCAGATTCTGCAACAATGTCAGATGCTTGACGTTTTGTACCCACAAACAGAACACGACCGCCGCCGGCAACTTTGTCCCGCACTTGAACCATTGCTTGGTGCAGAAGCGGAACAGTTTGACCGAGGTCGATGATGTGAATGCCGTTACGCGCCCCGAAGAGATATTGATCCATCTTGGGGTTCCAGCGACGTGTGTTGTGGCCGAAGTGAACACCAGCTTCCAAGAGCTGACGCATGGTAAAGGTTGGCAGTGCCATTATTTCATTTCCTTTTCCGGTTGATCCTCCGTGGAATGATAGAGTTCGAAAATCGAACACCGGATCGAAGGTATGGGATGTCTCCCCACACTTCCGTGAATTCCACGTGTGAAGTTAAGGCGCGCTTGATATGCCTTTTAAAGGGGAAATGCAAGTCTTTTTTAGTTTTTCGGGATAATTCCACCACATTCGTTCAATAAACGATAGGTTTCCATCAAATGACGGACATCGTTACCAGCACGATGAGGGCGCAAACCGATGTTTTCCCATGCCTGTAGTCCAAGTGTATCGATGATGGTGTCAAAACGTTTTTGAACATGTTCTGGGGAATTGCCCTGAATTTTTTGGCCTTCATCAATTTTAAGATCGAACAGGTCCATAACGGAACCAAGTTTAAATGTCGGACTTAGGTTCACTTCTTCATACAAGCGGGCGAGCCAAAAACCATCAAACTGCGGTGCATCACTGTAAAGAACCTGTCCGGCAAGAGTGTCATTCATTCTTAAGGCAATGGCTTTAGGGGAGGTTCCAAGTTGCGATAAGCTTTCGCGGCTGATCCGGTGGGCGTCCACCTCGGCGTGTTTGTCCCAATAGGTCCAGGTCTTGATCGTATCCGGATTAATCAGGTGGCTTTCCACCGTCCCGCTTGCACCGTTCCATGCAACCTCGATCGGATATGAGTCTTCGCCAAATCCACTTGCTTCAAAGTCGATGAAATGAGGGTAAAAAAGGCCTGACATGATTAAATTTCCTGTACTTCTACAATTCCGGGAACGGCTTTGACAGCTTGCAATAACCCCGGTGTAATCCGGTATCCCTGATTTAAATGTATTTCAGCTTCTGTGGTGGCATCAATTCGGGCCATGATGACAACGTTGCCTCGTCCTTTTCCTTCGCGTTCCAACAGTTCTTTTGTAAGAGAAACGGCAGTTTGATCTTCAATGAATATTTTTAACCCGGCTGTTGCTTTGGCTGCCTTGACGTCAAGCAATTCAATTGTGTTTGCGATAAAACGCAGGCTTTCTTCTTCAAATTGTGCGGAAGCCATAATGAAAACCGATTGCCCTGGTTCAAGGTAGTCACGGCTGACGGACAGGGCTTCACTGAAAACGGCAATTTCAAAGGCGGCGGATGAATCTGAGAGTTGAACGAAGGCGAAACGATTGCCTTTTTGCGATATCTTTTCACGCTTGCTGATCACGGTTCCCGCAATTTTGACAGGACCGGAAACACCGTTTTGAAAAATATCAACGTAGGACTTAACGCCAATTCGTTTCAGGGTCGTTTTGTAAGCGTCCAGAGGGTGAGCCGACAGATAAAAGCCAATGGCAGAGGCTTCTTCGCGCAGGCGGTCCATAAGGGGCCAGTCGGGTACATTGGGCAATTGTGCTGCTTTTTTCATTGCATTGTCATCAGCACCAAAAAAGCCCATTTGGTCTGAATTGCGTTCTGATGCGGCAAGGTTTGAATGCTTGATCAAAGTTTCAATACCGTCAAAGACCTGTCTGCGGTTGCTGTTCAGGCTGTCAAACGCGCCGCCACGGACAAGGTTTTCCAAAATCCGTTTATTCATCCCTTTACTATCGACCCGGTTGGCCAGATCAAACGGGTCTTTAAATGGACCATTGGCTTCGCGCTCGGCAACAAGGGCTGCCATCGCGGCGTCCCCCACATTGCGCACGGCAGACAGGGCGTAACGAACGGCTTTGATCGTGCCGCCAATTTCTTCATTTGGATTTGAAATTTCTTCAACACTGAAAATCACATTGGATTTATTGATATCAGGTTGAAGTAACGGAATTTTCATCCGATCAAGTTCTTGGCGAAAAAGGTTAAGTTTATCGGTGTTATTTAAATCCAGTGACATAATGCCAGCCATAAATTCTGCTGGGTAATTGGCTTTAAGATAGGCGGTTTGATAGGCGACATAGGCATAGGCAGCAGCGTGCGATTTGTTAAAACCGTATGAGGCGAATTTCGCCATGATGTCGAAAATTTCACTGGCCTTTTTATCAGGGACGCCACGTTCAACAGAACCGTCAACAAACAATTTCCGTTGTTTTTCCATCTCTTCGGCGATTTTTTTACCCATTGCGCGGCGCAATAAATCCGCTTCGCCCAGACTGTATCCAGCCATGACCTGCGCGATCTGCATCACCTGTTCCTGATAGATCATAATCCCGTAGGTTTCTTTCAGGATCGGCTCGATCGTTGGATACAGATAATCCGGCTTTTCTTGACCGTGTTTACGTTTAATGTAGCTGGGGATGTTATCCATAGGCCCCGGTCGGTACAGGGCCACAACTGCAATTAGGTCTTCAAGTCGGTTAGGCTTCATGGATCGCAGGACACCTCGCATCCCTTCGGATTCAAGCTGGAAAACGCCACCGCCTTCGCCGCGTCCCAACATGTCGTATGTCTGTTTGTCATCCAATGGAATTTTTGAAATATCCAGTGGAACATCACGTTTTTCATTAATGAATTTCAGGGCCGTTGCGATAACGGTCAGTGTTTTTAACCCCAAAAAGTCAAATTTGACCAGACCGGCTTGTTCAACGAATTTCATATTGAACTGAGTGACGGGCATGTCTGATTTCGGGTCGCGATAAAGCGGGACTAGTTTATCCAGTGGTCGGTCCCCGATCACCACACCGGCGGCGTGAGTGGAGGCATGACGAAACAGACCTTCCAACTGTTTCGCAATATCAACCATTCTGGCAACGGTTTCGTCTTCTTCGACCTCCTGACGAAATTCGCGGATTTGTTCCAATGCTTCACTGACGGTGAGGGCTTTACCCGGATCGTTAGGGACGTATTTACATATTCTATCAACCTGACCAAAGGGCATTTGCAGGACACGACCTGTATCGCGCAACACCGCACGGGCCTGTAATTTACCGAAGGTAATAATTTGGGCCACATGGTCGTAGCCGTATTTGTCCTGTACGTATTTTATAACCTCTTCCCGACGGTCCTGACAGAAATCAATATCAAAGTCAGGCATAGACACACGTTCGGGGTTGAGGAAACGTTCGAAGAGCAAGGCATATTTCAGTGGGTCCAAGTCGGTGATGGTGAGAGCGTAGGCCACCAGTGAACCCGCCCCGGACCCCCTGCCCGGTCCAACAGGAATGTCGTGTTCTTTTGCCCATTGGATGAAGTCTGCAACGATCAGAAAGTAACCGGGAAACCCCATCTGGTTGATGATACCAAGCTCGTAATCCAGACGTTCCCAGTACGGTTTGGCTATTGCGTCGCGTTCTTCCGGGGGCATGGCTTCTTCAAAAACACCTTCTTCGAGGCGTAATTTCAGGCCATCTTCAGCCATTTTGCGTAGTTCGTCTTCTTCGTTTCGTCCTTCCCCGCAGTCAAAAGGTGGCAGGATCGGGTCAATGTTTTCAACCTTGATGGCGCAACGTTTGGCAATAACAAGGGTGTTGTCACAGGCTTCCGGGATATCTGCAAAAAGCTCGCGCATTTCTGCGGCGGATTTCAGATAATGTTCGGGTGTGAGTTTACGTCGATCTGTTTGATCGACATAGCTGCCTGCCGCGATGCAAATCAGGGCGTCATGGGCCGCATACATCTTACGGTCCGGGAAAAAGGCCTCATTCGTTGCGACAAGAGGAATATTCAATTTATAGGCAAGATCAATAAAATCTTCTTCGATCTGGTCTTGTTCCGGGAGGTTGTGACGTTGAAGTTCAACGTAAACTCTTCCATTTAGTGCATTGTTTATTCGAGATAATAAAGATTCAGCTTGTTCTTTTTTACCATCGAGAAGAAGTTGTCCAACCGGACCGAGGTGCCCCCCGGTGAGAAGGATTAATCCCTCATGGAAATCCAGCACATCATCCAAGGGAACCTGTGGATCGTGGCCTTCTGGTGAGTTCAGGAAAGCACGGCTGACCAAATGCATCAGGTTGCGATAACCTTCATCGTTCTGAGCAATTAGCACAATAGGTTCCGGCGCGGCCGGTCCAACGCTGCGTCCTTTTAATCCGCCAGATTGTTCATCTTTGTCTTGCGGTGTCAGAGAGAGCTGACACCCGATGATCGGCTGGATTCCCGCCCCGGACATGGTTTGGGAGAATTCCAACCCGCCAAACATATTGTTTGTGTCCGTCATTGCAATTGCGGGCATACGTTCAGATTCAACCCACTTGGGAAGTTCTTTTATACGAATTGCGCCTTCCGATAGAGAGTAAGCGGTATGAATGCGCAAGTGGACGAAATCTGCGTGTGACATGACTATAAAAACTTGTGAAGAGGGAAACTTTATGCTCAGACTCTCTTATCCTAAACATGTTTTTCACGCAGGCCAATAGTTTGTTTTTATGAATTTGCCTTAAAAGGTGATTGTAAGCTTATGAATTTATGGAAAAAAATCACTTTTCCAAGGCAGCCTATTAGAAGCGTTTTATTCTTCGCTTTCGGTGGTTTGATTCTTTTTGCTGTGGCTCATGTTTTATATCTGGGTTTGAATTTCACAACAAAACTGACAAAAGATTATAATCATCTTTTGATCGAAACGGCGCTCAACAGGCTAACCGATGAGGTTGAGAACCTGTTATTCCCTGTTGAAAATCAGGCCCGCTGGATAAGTGATCAAGTTAAGATCGGGAATCTTGATATTGAAAACCATGCTCAGGTACAAACGTTTTTTAGGGGGGTTATTAGTGCAACCCCAAACGTGACGGGCGTGGGGATTCAGTATCAAGATGGTGTTGCCAGATATCTGCTGCGCGATGAAAATGTTTGGCGCGAAGACCTAGAAGCAACGCCGGAGGAAACCGTTAAGCTTTTTCAACTGATGGATAAGGTCAAAACAAATGTTTGGGGGCGTTTTTTTTGGTATGAAGAACGCAAACAAACGGTTGTGAATATGCGTGCCCCTCTTTATCAAAACGGGGAACTAAAAGGCGTTTTATTTATTGGTGTCACGGTTGCAGACCTGTCAAAGACCATTCTCACAACGTCTACAGACGAGTTTCTAACCCCTTTTATTCTGTACGGTACCAAACATTTATTGGCGCATCCGCTATTAACGCATGGCAGTACGGTGTCTGATGAAATTGGGCGCGGTGCCGATTGGCTGGAAGGCAAAAGTGAAGTTCCCCTTCCTCGCTTGATCGACTTTCAGGATGTAAAACTTAATCGATTGATTGCTGGACCGGTTATCAAGGCCGGACTGATTACACCGATCCGCGATGTCGAAGTAAACCGGGCGCGCATTGAAGACGATCTCTATATCATTGCAACGCGTAAACTGGAACGTTTTGGTGAGACCCCCTGGATTATGGGGGTGTATATCAATACCGAAAAATCAGATCGCAATGCAGGGACGCAGTTGTTTGAAATGGCGGGAGCAGGTTTTCTTATCCTTGTGATTTCGATTGTTCTATCGCTAAAGGTGGGTAAAAAACTGGCACGTCCCATTATTCGATTGGCAGATACGGCGAAAAAGGTCCGTTCCGGGAAATTTGAAGATATAGAGCCATTGCCACGCAGCCGTTTGCGTGAACTGGACCAAGCGGCCTTGGCGTTTAACGAAATGGTCGAAGGGATGCGTGAACGCGACATGATCCGTGAAGTTTTCGGTCGTTACGTTCCTGAATCGGTTGCGGCTTCCTTAATGCAGGAAAGCGGAGAACTTAAACCGATTTCTACACAAGCCACAATCCTGTTTTCTGATTTGGAAGGCTTTACCCAATTAACCGAAGAAGTCGGGCCGGAACGCATTGTGGCGATCCTGAATGAATATTTTTCACAAGTGGTTGAGATTCTGGAACGTTATGGCGGTGTTGTAACACAGTTTCAAGGCGATGCGGTACTCGCAACCTTTAATGTCCCGATTAAAGCGCCTGATCATGCTGAATGTGCGTTACGTGCGGCTTTGGAAATCTGCAATACATTAGAAACAAAAAGATTTGACGGTATTTATTTAAAAAGCCGAATTGGATTGAATACGGGAACAGTCGTGGCCGGGGCCGTTGGTGCGCAAGGTCGTCTTAATTATACGGTTCATGGGGATGCTGTAAATCTGGCATCCCGAATTGAAAACCTGAACAAGGAATTCGGGACGAATATCCTTATTTCCGAAGCGACTGCCAAGAATGTGAGAAACATTGAGCTGCGCACGATTGGAACAACGACAGTGCGTGGTTTGAATGGCCGGGTTCGTCTTTATGTTCCAAAAACGTAACTTGTTCTTTATCGTTGAATACATTAAGACATATGTGAAGATAGAAAAAGGGGGGCGCGAAATAAATTTATGAATCCCGGACTGAAAAGATTTTTAGGCTTATTCGTAGGTGCTTTGCGTGATTTGGCACCAATTATTCTGGTTATTGCCTTTTTTCAAATTCTCGTTCTACAACAACCTTTTCCTAATCTGGATAAAGTTATTCCGGGGCTGTTATTTGTTGTTTTGGGCTTGGCCCTTTTTATTCAAGGGCTTGAGATGGGATTGTTCCCCCTTGGTGAGTCAATGGCCAATGCATTTGCCCGTAAGGGCAGCTTAATTGCACTGTTGGCTTTTGCCTTCTGTTTGGGATTTGGGACGACGGTGGCTGAACCGGCTTTGATTGCTGTCGCGGCAGAAGCCGCCGAGATTGCCGCCAAAGGGGGGCAGATACCGTTAACAACAGAAGCGCAGGCCACGTATGCTTTTGAGTTACGCATGGTCGTTGCACTTTCTGTGGGATGCGCGATTATCCTTGGTGTTTATCGTATCTTAAAAGGCTGGCCTATTCAGTATTTCATTATTGGCGGTTATATTCTTGTTATCGTCATTACAAATTTTGCACCTCCTGAAATTGTCGGCATTGCTTATGATAGCGGCGGGGTGACAACCTCGACCGTGACTGTGCCTTTGGTAACGGCACTTGGAGTCGGACTGGCTTCCACGATTAAGGGTCGCAATCCCATGATTGATGGGTTTGGCTTGATTGCTTTTGCCAGCCTTACCCCTATGATCTTTGTTCTTTTGTTCGGGATGATCATGTGATGCTGGATTGGATTATAAATATTGCTCATGCCGCTATATCGACCGGGCGTGACGTGCTGCCGATCCTTGCAATTTTGTTGGGTTTTCAGTTTCTGGTTATTCGTAAAAAAGTCCCGAATTTCAAAAAAATTGTTATTGGTTTTGTCTATGTCTTGCTGGGTTTAACCTTATTTCTTGTCGGATTGGAACAAGCGTTGTTCCCACTGGGCGAAACAATGGCAACCCAATTATCCGATCCCGATTTTTTGGGGGCGCAAGGCAAGCCTGAATCCTTGCAATGGCATGATTATTACTGGGTTTATATTTTTGCCGCAGCCATTGGTTTTTCGACAACCGTTGCGGAACCGTCGTTAATTGCCGTCGCGATTAAAGCGGAGGAAATTTCAGGGGGAAGTATCAGCGCGTGGGGGTTACGTGCGGCTGTTGCCCTCGGGGTTGCGATTGGTGTTTCGCTGGGGGCCTACCGTATTGTTTCGGGGACTCCCCTGCCCATCTATATTATGGTTGGATATATAATCGTCATTATCCAGACATTTTTTGCTGCCAAAACAATTATCCCTCTGGCCTATGATAGTGGGGGGGTAACCACCTCGACCGTGACGGTTCCTGTGGTTGCTGCCCTCGGTCTTGGATTGGCGTCGACCGTACCGGGACGAAGCCCGTTGCTGGACGGTTTTGGTTTAATTGCGTTTGCGAGTGTTTTTCCAATTATGTCCGTTTTGGCCTATGCACTGATTGCCGAAAAAGTGGCAAAGCGTGCGAAGATCAAAAAGGTCGCGTCTTCATCAGGGAGTGAAGCATGAATTTAAAACTTATTGTTGCGATGGTGGCCGATGAGATTACAAATACCGTGATCGATGCGGCCCGTGAAGCGGGTGCGACAGGCGCCACAACCATCAGTTCTGTGCGCGGCGAAGGCCTGACACCGGAAAAAGGGTTTATGGGATTAGAGTTAACAGCCCAGCGTGACGTTATCCTGTTTTTAGTTGCCGGAACACAAGCGCGTAAAATTCTGGAAGCCATTTGTACTGCTGGTAAATTTGATGAGGAACCGGGAACTGGATTGGCTTTTCAGATTGATCTTGAAGATGCGGTCGGACTGAAGACCCAATTGCCTAAAATCATGGAAGAAATTGCAGGTGAAGTATGACTGAGAAAAGTTATGTCAGCGTAAGCGATATTATGACCCCGAATGTGAAAACAATTGGGCGCGTTGCAACAATTGCCGAAGCTATTGATATCATCCGGGATGAAGGGGTTAGCTCCCTGATTGTGGAACGCCATGACGAAAGTGATGAGTTCGGCATGTTGACCATTCGTGATATTGCACGCGAAGTTGTAGCAACGGATCGCCCGGCAACGCGCACCAGTGTCTATGAGATTATGACCAAGCCGGTTTTAACCGTTGCATCGGAAATGAATATCAAATACGCAGTGCGCCTGTTGGTGCGATATGCCGTGTCGCGTGCGGTTGTTGTTGATCACGAACGCAATCCGATCGGGATTATCACGTTACGCGATATGGTGTTGGGTTATAAGGAAGATTGATAAGCTTATCACGGATAGAGTTGAATAGAAGAAGGCGGTTTTTGTTTGAAGGCCGCCTTTTTGTTTATCTGATCTTATTGTGTGATGAGATTGCCGTTTTCCAGTTTTACAATCCGGTCCATGCGTTGCGCCAATGCGGGGTTGTGTGTTGCAATCAGTGCGGCGAGGCCTTCTTTGCGAACCTCATCAAGCAACAGGTTAAACACATGATCTGATGTTGCCGGGTCAAGGTTTCCCGTTGGTTCATCTGCCAATAAAAGCTTCGGTTTGTTGGCAAGGGCACGCGCAATTGCGATACGTTGTTGTTCCCCGCCGGAGAGTTCAGCTGGGCGGTGTTGCCCCCTTTTAGCCAAGGAAACGGCTTCCAGCAGTTCTTGTGCGCGGATTTGTGCCTCTTTCTTCGTTTTGCCATTGATCATTTGGGGAATGACAATGTTTTCCTGAGCAGAAAATTCGGGCAGCAGGTGATGGTATTGATACACAAACCCTAAATGATTGCGACGAAGTCGGGTTTTTTCACGATCACTCAGTTTTGTAGTTTCCACGCCATCAATCAAAATTTCGCCACTGTCTGGGCGTTCCAGCAAGCCTGCGGTTTGCAGTAAGGTGGATTTCCCTGCCCCGCTTGGACCAACCAATGCCACAATTTCACCGGGATGGATCGTAAGACTGGCTTCTTTCAGGATATCCAGCCGATCATGGCCTTGTGAGAAACTGCGATTGAGGTTTTGAAGTTCAAGAACAGCCTTATTCATAACGCAATGCCTCCACCGGGTCGAGACGGGCGGCCCGCCACGACGGATAAAGGGTCGCTAGGAAAGACAGGCCTAATCCCATTGCAACAACCAAACTGACTTCGCCATAGTCAACAATTGCGGGCAGTTTGGACAGGAAATAAATTTCGGCAGCAAACAAGTCATTGCCGCTCAGGGTTTCAATCCAACGCCGGATTGTTTCGATATTTTCAGCAAAAGCGAGGCCTAAAATAAAGCCGAGGACTGTGCCAAAGACACCAACACTTGCCCCGGCAATTAGGAAAATACGCATAATGCTGCCCCGGCTAGCCCCCATTGTGCGCAGGATGGCGATATCTTTGCCTTTATCTTTAACCAGCATAATCAGACCGGAAATAATATTGAAGGCTGCAACGATAATAATCAGGGTCAAGATCATAAACATGACGTTGCGTTCAACCTGCAGGGCATTGAAAAAGCTGGAATTTGTACGTTTCCAATCGATTGGATTGACACCGAAACGACCCAGTTCTGTCATAATGTTATAGGTAACCTGATCAGTGCTATCGGCATTTGGGGCCATGACTTCAAGGTAATTAACACCTTTTATGCGGAAATAGTTTTGCGCAGCATTCAAGGGCATAAAGATAAAGCTGCTGTCATATTCATACATCCCGACATCGAACGTTGCTGCAATTGTAAAACTGCGCATACGCGGCACCGTTCCAAATGCGGTTATATTGCCTTTAGGGGAAATCAGGGTGATTTTGTCACCGACCCATAATCCTAATTTTTGGGCTAATCTCGCCCCGACAATAACGCCTTGATCCTGATTGAAAAGGTCCATCGACCCGGCCTTGAGGCTGTCAAACAATAGCTTGCGTTTTTTGAAATCTTCGCCCGTTACGCCACGAACCATTGCGCCGCTGGATGCACCCTGCCCGGTTGCCATGACTTGGCCTTCAATTGTGGGCGTTACGCTGAGCACACCATCAATTTGGGAAAGTCGGTCGCTGAGTGTCGTATAATCAGTCAAATCACGTGTTTGTCCATAGACATTAATATGACCGTTGATCCCAAGAATACGACTTAGTAATTCTTCACGAAATCCGTTCATAACGGACATGACGATAATCAGGGTTGCAACCCCCAAGGCAATACCCAGCAGGGAAAACCATGCGATGACAGAAACGAAACCTTCGCGTCGGCGCGCTCTGAGATAGCGCGCCGCCATCATCCATTCAAATGCTTTGAACATACGGTTTTCCCTGTGTGTATTTTATCAGCTATCGTGATATGCGCTTAGGCAGAAAATTTCGCAACCAGTTGGTCAATTGCGATTTCTTCTTTTTCGCCAGTTTTACGGTTTTTAACTTCCGCAACACCATTTTTCAAACCACGTGGACCGATGACAACCTGCCACGGCAAACCGATCAAATCCATATTGTTGAACTTGGCACCGGCACGTTCGTTTGTATCATCCAGCAAAGTTTCCACACCGGCTGCATTTAAGTCTGCATACAGTTTGGCGCATGTTTCATCGCAATCGGCATCACCGGATTTCAGGTTGATTAGACCAACGCTGAAGGGGGCAACACTTTCGGGCCAGATAATACCGCCGTCATCGTGGCTGGCTTCGATAATTGCCCCGATCAAGCGGGAAACCCCAATGCCGTAAGACCCCATTTGCAAGTCGATTTCATTGCCGTCTTTATCGGTAACTGTGGCACCCATCGGTTTGGAATATTTGGTCCCAAAGTGGAAAATATGACCGACTTCGATCCCGCGCGCTGCCAACAGTTTGTCGCCAAGCTCGGATTCAGCGCTTTCTTCGTGTTTTTCATCGGTTGCGGCGTACAGGGACGTCCATTTATCGACAATCGGCTGCAAATCGCCAGTGTAATCGACATCTTCACCCGGAATATCAAATTCCAGAACATCTTTATGAACGAAAACGCCGGACTCACCTGTTTCGGCTAACACAAGGAATTCGTGAGACAAATCACCACCGATTGGGCCTGTATCTGCACGCATGGGAATAGCCTTGATTCCAAGGCGGTCAAACGTACGCAGATAAGCGACAAACATTTTGTTATAGGCGCGTTTGGAGGATTCATAATCCATGTCAAAAGAATATGAATCTTTCATCAGAAACTCGCGCCCCCGCATAATCCCAAAGCGCGGGCGGACCTCGTCGCGGAACTTCCACTGAATATGGTAAAGCATCTTGGGCATGTCTTTGTAACTTTGACATTCCATCTTTACGATATCGGTAATTTGTTCTTCGTTTGTCGGCCCATAGAGCATATCGCGGTCATGGCGATCTTTAATGCGGAGCATTTCTTTGCCGTAATCGTCATACCGACCACTGCGTTGCCAAAGTTCAGCCGGTTGAATAGTCGGCATCAGAACTTCCTGACAACCCGCACGATCCTGTTCTTCACGAACGATCTGTTCGATTTTGCGCAAGACGCGCAGTCCCATCGGCAGCCATGAATAAATACCGGCAGAAGACTGGCGGATCATACCGGCGCGCAACATCAAACGGTGCGAAACGATTTGGGCTTCGGAAGGGTTTTCTTTTAGCGTAGGCAGAAAATATTGCGAAAGGCGCATAGTCGTCCTCAAAACAGGTTAAATTATGTTGGACTGACTTTAGTTAATGCACCGCACAAACGCAACGAAATCGTTATTCTTTTTGTCCATATTGCGCCAAACAGGCATCCAGAACGGCCTGATTTTCGTCTTTATGGAGTTTTTTGTCGTTCCAATAGACATCCCGGCCCTTTACTTTGACCTCTCCCAATTTGGCTTTGCCATGAAACCCGGGGCCAAAATTGTATTTTTCTGCAAGATCGATTCCGAGATCAAAGGTAATTTCTTCGGGGAGGTCCAGTTTGCTGTCTTCATTGACATCTGCGCCGACAACTTTGTTGCCATGGGCATCGACCCCGGGCACATAATCTGCCCCATTAACGGTATTCATACGAATGAGTTTCATACATTCCTTTTGTGTAATGCTGAGCGCGCTTTCAACATCCTGTGCCATTGCTGGACCCGAGATCAAGAGAAGAGTAAAGAAAAACAAACGCATGAAACTTTCCTTTCAATGAAGGGCGTAAAACCCCAAGTAAGAAAAAAGTAATGTTCTACAGTATATAGTCATTCCTGATTTTTTAGGGAGGAAAAGATGACAAAATTGCTCGTATCGAAAGACAATCCCAACGGTCATACCTTGGAAGCGGTTTTTCGCATGATCCGTGGTGATATTTTAAAACGCTGCAACGATATGCAGGATGATCATAACCCCGAAATTCAGGAAGTTATGGCAAACAACATGTATATTTTAGGCCTAATGGAACAAATCATCGCCCATGCCGAGGCTTCTTCAGTCGTTATGCGGCGGATTTATGGGAAAAATCAGGGATGAGTATTCTTGGTGCCATTGGTTCAACTTCTCCTGATTGGATGGATTTTCATAAAGAGAGAGATTCTCAAACTGTATGTTTTTGGCAACCTACTCCTCGTGATCCTAGAGAATTAAAGTATGGAGATCGGTGGTATTTTTTTCGTCGAGGATCCAATAGAATAGACGGGTATGGAACGTATGTTCGTTGGAGTAACATTACGGTAAAGGCTGCTTGGACGTTATATAAAGAAGGAAACGGTTCTCTTTCAATTAACGAATTTATTTACAGCTTAGAAGGTGCCTCTTCCTCTGATAAAAAAATATCTGAAATGTCTGAAATTGGATGCGTAGAACTTCAAGGAATTTCATATTTTGATAGCCCATTAAATATCTCCGACATTGGTATAACCCCCTTATTCGTACCTTTTAGATACATACGGGATAGAGATTTAATTGAAGAAGGACTATTTGGTTATAATAACAATGAAAATCCTGAACAGATTAAAATGAGATTTGAACTATGCGATGAAAGAATGGTTAAACCTCGTTTCTTGAAATATTTACATATTCGCGATAGTCAGGCAAAGTTTAGAAAAAAACTACTTGATGTATATGGGAATGTTTGTGCCGTTACAGGAGATCAACCATCAGAAGTGCTAGATGCTGCGCATATTCAGCCATATATAAATATATCAAGTAACCATGTTCAAAATGGCTTAATATTAAGAGCTGATATACATAGGTTGTTTGATAAGGGGATGATCTCAATCACTGATGATTTATGTATAATTGTTTCTAGGTTTTTTTTGTCATCTAACAGTGAATATGAAAAATACCATCAACGGCCTTTGATTATTAAGAATGATGTTGTACGGCCGTCGCGAGAAGCTCTGAAATACCATCGAGAAAATATATATTTGGATGATTAAAGCTATTGATAAACTTTTGGATCAACTTGCATCCAAGGGGGATTGATTTTAGCAATCTCTTTATAGACCGGGCAATCTGTGCGATGGGTGCCCGGCAGGTAGCCGATACTCATTAAAAATTCGCCTGTGATTTCGCCGCCGGTAAACTTAAAATTTTTTTTAAACAGCTTGACCCAATCGGATTTGGGTTTGGGGTGTTGTTTGGCAATCCAGTCGGCGAAGCTGCCGTATTCGGCCTGTAGCTTTTGAATACGGCGTGCATTTTCAATAATGGCATTGATTTTCAGCTTGTTGCGGATAATCCCCGCATCATCAAGTAAACGGGTAATATCGTCATCCCCGTAAGCCGCAACGATATCCAGATTGAATCCATCGAAAGCTTTGATGAAATTATCTTTTTTCTTCAGGATTGTGAGCCATGATAGCCCGGCTTGCATGATTTCAAGGCAAAGCCGTTCAAACAGCTTGTTGTCGTTATCAATAGGAAAACCGTATTCGTTTTCATGGTAGGGGCCGTGAAATTCGTGTCCCGGTGCAACGTCACAATACCAATTCATTGTTTAATCCCGATCCAGTCCATTAAAACCGCCCCATAGATAATGGCGAGTGTTGCCGCAGCCATCATGGCCGATTGGGTGATCATACAGCCCTGACAAGGACGCATATCTTCAGCAAGGTCACTTTGCAGATATTTTTGGTCAGCGCGCATTTTTACGCCAAAATAGAACAGCCACCATAAGACGAGATAGGCAACCAGCAGGATGGCTTCTGTTTGACCGAAGGTCATTGCATTCCCCTTAAGGAAAGGCCCCTGCTCTCACAGGGGCACTTTAAATCTTAGGCTTGTTCCAGTTCAACCAAGGCCCCGTTGAAATCTTTGGGGTGGAGAAACAGAACCGGATTGCCGTGGGCACCGATTTTGGGCTCACCATTGCCCAGAACGCGTGCTCCTTCGGCTTTCAGTTTGTCGCGTGCCGCGATGATATCATCAACTTCATAACAGATATGATGAATACCACCAGCCGGGTTTTTATCTAAAAAGCCTTGGATCGGAGAATTTTCACCCAACGGGTAAAGTAGTTCGACCTTTGTGTTGGGAAGTTCCACAAAAACAACGGTGACACCGTGATCAGGTTCGTCCTGCGGCGGGTTGACCTTTGCCCCCAATGTCTGGGAATAGGTTTTTGCAGCAGCTTCCAAATCGGGAACGGCGATTGCAATGTGATTAAGACGACCAATCATGTTTCTTGAACTCCTTCTATTTATTTTATTCTCATAAGGTGAATATGGGTGATAGCACGTTTTGCGAAAGTGTTTCTAAACCAGCGACGCACATTCAGACGCAAGGCTTCTTCCAAAACCGCATCATCTTTGCGGTCACGTTTAGGCATACTTTCAACAGTATTGTAGATAATATCAAACAAAGCATCCCATAAATCATCATCCCCATCGGGGTCAAGCAAGCCTTCGGTGGTGACGATTGGCTCACTCAGGATATGTCCGTCTTTGTTTACAGCAACCGAGACAACGGCTGAGCCGTTGAATAAGGCACGTTTTCGGCTTTGTACGACTTCGGATTTCATCGGGACAGCGCGACGTCCCTCCCATGCCAGACGTCCGGTTTCAACTTCATCAATAATGCAGGGCATTTCTTTTTCAAGTTTAACCACATGACCGTTTTCAATGACGAAAGCTTTTTGCACACCGCATTCCTCAGCCAAAGCCGCATGGGCTTGCAGGTGACGGAATTCACCATGAACCGGGACAGCATATTGCGGCCGGACACGGCGGAAAAGTTCGCGTAGTTCGTCACGTGCCGGGTGGCCGGATACATGAACGAAATGATCATGCGAGGTGACAATCTCAATACCTTTGCGGGCCAATTCGTTTTGGATGCGGTAAATGGATTTTTCGTTGCCCGGAATGGTGCGGGAAGAAAAAATCACCACATCGCCATCTCCAAGCGAGATGTTTTTATGCTGCCCGCTGGCAATACGGGCAAGGGCTGCGCGTGGCTCCCCTTGTGATCCAGTACAGATAATCAACAATTCATTATCAGGAATATGATGGGCTTCGTCTTCCGGTAAAAAATCCGGTGTATCAAGCATATAGCCATTGGCATGCGCGGCATCCATCATGCGCCCAAAAGATCGACCGGATACAACGATTTGACGTCCGCATTCTTTGGCGGCAACGGCAATAGTATGTAAACGTGCAAGGTTTGACGCAAAACAGGTGACACAGACTTTACCTTCGTAACGGCTGATCAGTTCTGTCAGGCTGGGTTCAAGGTCTTCTTCCGATCCGGTCTTACCCTCGCTGAAGACGTTGGTTGAATCGCAAATCATCGCGAGAACACCTTCTTTACCCAGACGATCAAGGGCATCGGTATCAGTGGTACGTCCGACTACGGGGCCGTCATCCAGTTTCCAGTCCCCTGTGTGAACGACGGTACCTTCCGGGGTGCGAATAGCAAGGGCGTTGGGCTCGAGAATGGAATGGGTGAAGGTGATGAATTCCACATCAAACGGGCCGAGTTCGAAACGGCCGCCCAAGGGGATTTCTTTAACGATATCAAGATGACCAAACCCGGCTTCTTTTAATTTTTCGCGGGCAATATGGGCGGTAAACGGCGTGCAATAGACCGGGCATTGAACGCGATCCCACATATAGGCAAGAGCACCAACGTGATCTTCATGCGCGTGGGTGATAACCATCCCTTTCAGGCGATTGCGGCGTTGTTCAATAAAGGTCGGGTCCGGCAGGATAACATCGACACCCGGTGCCATATCATCACCGAATGTAATGCCGAAATCGACAATGATCCAGTCCTCCTGTTCCGGCTTTCCATAGCCATAGAGGTTGAGGTTCATGCCGATTTCCCCTGCCCCGCCTAGCGGAACGAAGATAAGCTCTTCTTTATTCTTCATACGTTTTGATTTCTTTTGTAAATGGCAAGCAAACCACGCAGGGTCAGGTCGGTGTCGTTATGTTCAATAACATCAGTTGATTCTGCAAACAGGGCTGCCAGACCACCTGTTGCAATAACGGTCATGTCTGAGCCGAATTCTTCTTTCATACGCTTGGTCAATCCTTCGATCATACCGATATAACCCCAGAAGATACCCGATTGCATCGCTGTTGTCGTGCCTTTCCCGATTGCTTTATCCGGTTTTCCAATGGCAACACGTGGTAATTTTGCGGCTGCCATGTGCAAGGCTTCCAGCGACAGGTTAATCCCCGGTGCAATTGCACCCCCACAATAATTCCCATCTTTGTCGACAACATCAAAGGTGGTTGCCGTTCCAAAATCGATCACAATCATCGGGCCGCTAAACATTTCATGGGCTGCAATCGCGTTGACGAGACGGTCTGCGCCAACTTCTTCGGGCCGGTCCAAAAAGACTTTGATGCCCAAATCGACGTTTTCGTCCCCAACAATTAACGGATCCACTTTGAAATATTTTCGGCAAAGCGTTTTCAAATTAAACAACATGGCCGGGACAACCGTTGCAATGATTGCCTTTTTAATATCGGCAGGTTTGATGTCTTCAAAGCTCATAAGCTGAGACAGCCAAACAGCATATTCATCGGCGGTGCGGTTCGGGTTGGTAGAACTGCGCCATTCGCCGAGGACTTTGCCCTCTTTATCAAAAACGGCAAAGACCGTATTGGTGTTTCCTGAATCGATTGCCAGTAACATGGACTGAAACCTTTATTATTTTCTCATTTAAAAAAGACATCGCCTGCTGTGATATGGCGTTGTCCTTCTGTGGTTCGTAAGACAAGCGCCCCATCGTGGTCAAGGCTTTCAAAGATTCCGCTAATACGCTCAGTGCTTAAATTGACGATTATTTCTTCACCAACGCCTTTTGCACGATCCAGCCATGCATTGCGAATAGCTTGAAACCCTAATGTTTCCCAGCGTTCCCACCAAATCTGGAAATGATGAAGCAGGATTTCAAGCATTTCAGGGGCTTTGATCACCTGATCGCGGTATGCATTGATATATCCGCTTGGATAAGGTGTATCCGCGGGAGAATGTGCAAGATTTATTCCGATTCCAATAATAAGCCAATCCGGTTCAACCGATTTAGGTTGTGCTTGTGTTTCCAGTAAAATACCGGAAACTTTATAACCATCGATCAACACATCATTAGGCCATTTACAGGCAACATCACAATCAAACCCCTGGACGGCTTCCTGAATTGCATCGTGAATAGCCAATGCACTGACAAAACTTGATTTGGATGCTTCTGCAATAGGAACACGTGGTTTCATCAAGATGGAACAAAACAGGTTACCGGATTGGGAAACCCATGTTCGACCACGTCGTCCCCTGCCCTTGGTTTGTTCCAACGCGCAAACAACATTATAGGCATTTGCACCATTTACAGCGCGGCGGCGTAATTCATCATTAGTGCTGTCCAGAGACTCAAAAGCCGCCAGCGTAAACGCTGACGGCTTTTTGAGTTCGAAAAAATTCGACGTCTTCATTATCCGGCAAACAGGCTGGCAGCAGCAGCAGCCGCACCGTCTGTAATCAGGGACGGATAGATGAAGAAAGCCAGAATTACGATTGCAGCCGCAGCAACAACCATATTGATTTCGGTACCAACTTTGCGGTCCAATGCTTCTTCCGCATCATCGAAATACATGATTTTAATGAGACGGATATAATAGAAACAACCAACAACAGAAGTCAGGACACCCAAAACGGCCAGCGTAACCAATCCGGCTTCCAAGGCAGACAGGAAGACGTACAGCTTACCGAAGAAACCGGCAAGCGGCGGGATACCAGCCATTGAGAACATAAAGATTGCCAAAGCAGCGGCCATCAAAGGGTTAGATTTGGACAGACCAGCCAAATCGCTGATGTTTTCAACGTTTTGACCATTGCGTTTCATAGCCAAAATGCAGCCGAATGTCCCCAGTGTCATAATCACATAAATGGTCAGATAGACCAGCATGCTTTCAATACCGCTTTGTTGTGTTTCAGCACCGCTGGCAACCGAACCGGCAACTGCCAGACCGATTAACATATAACCCACGTTACCGATGGATGAATAAGCCATCAGACGTTTGATATTTGTTTGTGCAACAGCGGCAAATGCGCCCAATGCCATAGAAGCAACGGAAACAAAAATAATGATTTGTTGCCATTGTCCAGCCAGCTCGCCAAACGCACCGACCATGACAGAGATGAACAGGGAAAGTGCCGCCACTTTCGGTGCAGCCGCAAAAAAGGCTGTTACCGGTGTTGGGGCACCTTCGTAAACGTCCGGTGTCCACATATGGAACGGTACGGCAGAGACTTTAAACGCCAGACCAACCATGACAAAGACGATACCAAAAATCAAACCTGTGCTGGGGCCATGTACGCCACCTTGATGGGCGAAAATATCTGCCATAACTTCGAAGTTTGTTGTACCGGCAAAGCCATAAACAAGGCTGGACCCGTAAAGCAACATACCGGAAGCCAAAGCACCAAGAACGAAGTATTTCAAACCTGACTCTGTGGAACGCAGGTCGTTGCGCATAATGGAAGCCATGACGTACAAAGACAGGGATTGCAATTCCAGCCCCATATAAAGGGCAATGAGGTCATTGGCCGAAACCATCATCATCATACCCAAAGTCGCAAGGATTGCGAGGATCGGGTATTCAAAGCGGCTGACGTTCACGCGATCGAAGAAATCGCGTGACATCAACAATGTCAGGGCACTGGCACCAAGGATCAGTACCTTGGCAAAGGCACTGAAGGTTCCAGTTACAAACAGACCGTTAAATGTTGTCCCTGCTTGCGTGCTGAAAGTCGTCACCAACAACAACGCCAGAATCATGGCGCCTGTTGCAAGGTAAGAAACCGTACGGGTAACCGTCTTGGCTTCGGCCTTCATAAAGACGCCCACCATCAAGAGGGCCATAGCAACGGCTGCCATGAAGATTTCCGGCAAGGCCGGGGTGAGATTTGGAAGCTCACTCATGGATGCCTACTCCTATTGGGTGGCCACTTGAACGCCTGCAGCGTCCAAAGCAGCGTGGTAGTTGTTGACGAGGTTTTCGACAGATGCATGCATCACATCCAAAAACGGCTGCGGGTAAACACCAGCATAAAGCGTCAGGATGATTAAGGGCGCGAAAACCAGAATTTCACGGCGGTTCATATCCAAAATAGCCTTAAGGCTTTCTTTGGTCAGTGTGCCGAAAACAATGCGGCGATAGAGGTACAGCGAGTAAGCCGCACCAAGGATCGCACCGGTTGCGGCCAAGGCTGCAACCCATTGATCAACACGGAAGACACCGACAAGAACCAGAACCTCGCCGACGAAACCGGACGTACCCGGCAGACCGACGGAGGCCATCATAAACAGCATGAAAATCAATGCATATTTCGGCATGCGGTCAACCAGACCACCATAAGCAGAAATTTCACGTGTGTGAATACGGTCGTAGATAACGCCAACGATCAAGAAGAGCGCGGCAGAAACAACACCGTGTGACAGCATGGTAAAGATACCGCCTTCAACACCCTGTACCGTACCTGTGAAAGAACCGATGGTTACAAAACCCATGTGGGCGATAGAGGAATAAGCGATCAGCTTTTTCATATCTTCCTGCACGAGGGCAACCAGTGAGGTATAGATCACGGCAATGATTGATAAAGTATAGATCAACGGTGTGAAGTCTGCACTTGCCAACGGCATCATCGGGATTGAGAAACGCAGGAAGCCGTAACCACCCATTTTCAACAGCACGCCCGCCAGAATAACGGAACCGGCAGTCGGGGCTTGTACGTGCGCATCCGGCAACCATGTATGAACCGGCCACATCGGTACTTTCACCGCGAAAGACGCGAAGAAAGCCAGCCAGATCCACGTTTGCATTTGTGCTGGGAAGTTATAAGCCATCAACGTCGGGATGTCGAAAGAACCGGCTTCCCAATACATTGCCAGCATAGCAACCAGCATCAAAACGGACCCTAACAAGGTGTAGAGGAACAGTTTAAATGCGGCATAGATACGGTTTTGACCACCCCAGACACCGATGATGATAAACATCGGGATCAGGACACCTTCGAAGAAGATATAGAACAGCATCATATCCAAGGCACAGAACATACCGATCATCATTGTCTCAAGAATGAGGAATGAGATCATATATTCTTTGGCGCGTTTGGTAACAGCTTCCCAAGCTGACAGGATACAAATCGGTGTCAGCAAAGTGGAGAGCAGCACAAACAACATGGAAATGCCATCAATACCCATGTGATAGTTCACACCGACACCGGGCAGCCATTCGGCTTTTTCAACGAACTGGAAATCCGCTGTTGAATTATCGAAACCTGTCCAGACCCCCAAAGAGATCAGGAACGTTGCGACTGTGGTCAGAAGCGCAATTTGTTTTGCGCTTTTGCTATCATCTTTCACATCGCCGCGAACCAGTAACAGGATCAGCGCGACACCTACGAGAGGCAGAAAGGTGATAACACTGAGAAGAGGAATATTGCTCATCTTACTTTCAGCCCTTCGTAAATAGATACCAGGTGATCAGAATAGCGACGCCTGCCAGCATGACAAATGCATAGTGGTAGAGGTAGCCGGTTTGCAGTCGGGATGCCTTACCGGCAATCGCCTTGGTCGCACGGGCAAAGCCGTTGGGACCGACGCCGTCGATAAGTTCTTCATCACCGCCCTTCCAGAAGCCGCGACCCAGATAAAAGGCCGGACGGACAAACAGGAAGTCGTACAATTCGTCCCAGTACCATTTGTTGAGCAGGAACTTGTACAGACCGGAGAACGTACTGGCCAGTTTGCCCGGAATACCCGGTGCAGCCAGATACAGGACATAAGCCAGACTGATACCGATCACACCCACAACCAGCGGCAGATATTTAACCCAAGCAGCCACATGGTGTGCATTTTCAAGACCCGGGTGAGACGGCAGGATCAGGATCGCGTTGTTCCAGAACTCGGTGGCATTGTGACCAACAAAGTTTTCGTAGCCCAACCAACCGGCAAACAAGGCACCGGCTGCCAGCGGGATCAACGGCAGGATCATAATTTTCGGGCTTTCATGGACGTGAGCCAAGACAACCTCGTCTGCACGGGATTTACCGTGGAAGGTCATAAAGAGCAAACGCCAGGAATAGAAAGCCGTCATAAAGGCTGCGCCAATCCCCATCCAGTAAGCGAAGACGCCAACGGAAGTATGAGAGGCATAAGCAGCTTCAAGCACGATATCCTTGGAGAAGTAACCCGCAAAGGGTGGAATACCAGCCAAGGCAAGGTTACCGATCCACATTAATGCGTAAGTAACCGGGATCATTTTCCAGATACCGCCCATTTTACGCATATCCTGTTCGTCGGACATGGCGTGAATGACAGAACCTGCACCCAAGAACAACAACGCCTTGAAGAAGCCGTGTGTCATCAGGTGGAACACGCCAGCAGAGTAAGCAGATACACCACAGGCGAAGAACATGTAACCCAGCTGCGAACAGGTGGAATAGGCAATGACGCGTTTGATGTCGTTTTGTACGCACCCGATTGTGGCTGCGAAGAACGCGGTTGAAGCGCCAACGATTGTTACCACATTCAACGCTGTGTCTGAATATTCAAACATAGGTGACAGACGCGATACCATGAAGACACCGGCCGTAACCATTGTTGCCGCGTGGATCAAGGCAGACACAGGTGTCGGACCTTCCATCGCATCAGGCAGCCATGTGTGCAGACCAAGCTGGGCTGATTTACCCATTGCACCGACGAACAACAACAGACAGATGATTGTCATGGCGTGCCATTCGGTACCAAACAGGGTGATCACCGTATCGGCATGTTCAGGAACAGCTGCAAAGATCGTGTCGAAATCGGCAGAACCGAATAACAGGAAGGTTGCAAAAATACCCAAAGAGAAACCAAAGTCACCAACGCGGTTGACGAGGAAGGCTTTCATCGCCGCCGCGTTTGCAGACGGTTTGTGATACCAGAAACCAATCAACAGGTAAGAGGCCAGACCTACACCTTCCCAACCAAAGAACAGTTGCAGCAGGTTGTCGGCTGTGATCAGCATCAACATGCAGAAGGTAAAGAGGGACAGATACCCCATGAAACGCGGGATGTTTGGATCATGCGACATATAGCCGCAAGAATAAACATGCACCATAGAGGAGACACCGGTCACAACGATCATCATAACAGCGGTCAGCGTATCAAAACGCAGAGCCCATGAAACGTCGAAATTACCGGATTGGATCCATGTGAAAAGATGAACTGTCTTCGCGTTACCGTGAAGGCCAACGTCGAAGAAGATCGCAATAGACAGCGCGGCAGAGATCAGAAGACCCGAACAGGTCACGATCTGGGCCAAACGGTCATTTGCCTTTCGCTTTTTCTCGTCTTCCGGCGTAAAGAGCGCAAGCGTGCCTGCGATCAAGAAGCCGACGAGAGGCAGGAAAATAGCTGCAGTATACATACCCTAGCCCTACCCTTTCATCGCGTTGATATCTTCGACCGCGATAGAACCACGGTTACGGAAGAAGACTACAAGGATCGCCAGACCGATCGCTGCCTCAGCAGCGGCAACAGTCAGAACGAAAATCGAGAAGACCTGTCCAACCAGATCCCCAAGGAATGAGGAGAAGGAAACCAGGTTGATGTTCACGGCCAAGAGGATCAATTCCACGGACATGAGGATAACGATCATGTTCTTCCGGTTCAGGAAGATACCAAGAACCCCCAATGTGAAAAGGATAGCTGCAAGGCTGAGATAATGTGCGAGACCAATTTCAAACATTATACACCCTTTCCAGTTTCGACCTTTTTGAACTCGGCCACATCAGCAACATTAACGTTAACCTGATCGGCAATAACCTGACGGCGTACACCTGCGCGTTTGCGGTGTGTCAGAACAATTGCGCCGATCATCCCAACCAGCAGGATTAAACCGGCAGATTGGAAGAGATAGACATAGTCCGTATAAATGATCGCACCCAACGCATGTGTATTGGTCATGGTTTCAATTGCTGGTATCGGCGCGGCTGCGGCCTTTGCAGCCTCGGGCGCAAAATGCCAGCCCCCGGCAACAATGGCGATTTCAGCCAGCAAGACAATACCGATCGTTGCCCCCAAGGGCATATATTGCAAGAAGCCCTGGCGCAGTTCCACGAAGTTGATGTCGAGCATCATAACAACGAAGAGGAACAGAACCGTGACCGCGCCGCAATAAACGACAACCAGCAACATGGCGAGGAATTCAGCGCCCAAGAGGACGAACAGGCCAGCCACATTGAAAAAGGCGAGAACAAGGAACAAAACCGAGTGAACCGGGTTTTTCGCAGTAATAACCATGACGGCACTTGCCACAGTCATCGCCGCGAAAAGATAGAAAGCGATTGCTTGTACTACCATGCGACCCCCTGGCCGGTTTTCCGGCTATTCAGGATATTTACAAATAAAATCATATTTCTTTTCCCAACCCCCTTCTTAGCGATACGGCGCATCAAGGGAGATGCGGGCTGCAAGTTCAGTTTCCCAACGCTCACCGTTTAATAGAAGCTTCTGTTTGTTGTACATCAGTTCTTCACGTGTTTCGGTGGCGAATTCGAAGTTCGGACCTTCGACAATGGCATCCACGGGACAGGCTTCTTCACAGAAACCACAGTAGATACATTTTGTCATGTCGATGTCGTAACGCGTTGTACGGCGAGAGCCATCGTCACGCGGTTCAACTTCGATGGTGATGGCTTGTGCAGGGCAAATCGCTTCACACAATTTACAGGCAATACAGCGTTCTTCACCATTTGGGTAACGACGAAGGGCGTGTTCCCCGCGAAAACGCGGTGACAACGGACCTTTTTCAAACGGATAGTTCAGCGTCACTTTCTGCTTAAACATATAGCGAAAAGTGATCCACAGACCTTCGAGCAGTTCTTTCATGAAGAACGCGCGAGCTGTACGAGACATTAAACTCATCTTTCAGTTCTCCTTACTGCATACCCGGTGCGAAACCGCCATAGAAGGCAACGCCGGCATAAAAGATGACACCGATCAACGAGGTCGGGAGGAAGACTTTCCAGCCCAGACGCATCAGTTGGTCGTAACGATAACGCGGATAAGCCGCACGAACCCAGATGAAGATGAACAGTAAGAAGCAGACCTTCAGGATCAACCAGATCGGACCGGGGATGAAATCCATCCCGAACGGTGCAAGCCAACCACCCATGAAGAGAACGGCTGTGAAACCGGCCATCATAATCATGTTTGCGTATTCACCCAGGAAGAACAGGGCAAAAGCCATCCCGCCATATTCAACGTTATACCCACCGACCAGTTCGGCTTCCGCTTCGGGAAGGTCGAACGGGTGACGGTTGGTTTCCGCCAGAACGGAGATAAAGAAGATAACAGCCATCGGCAGCAGCGGGAACATGTACCACATGCCACGCTGTGCTTCGACAATGTCGTTCAGGTTCAAAGAACCAGTGAAGACCAACACTGTGATGATAATGAAGCCCATAGAGACTTCATAAGATACCATCTGCGCCGCTGAACGAAGCGAACCGAGGAATGCGTATTTGGAGTTAGAAGCCCAACCCGCCATGAGGATGCCGTAGACACCCAGACCGGAAACCGCAAACAGGTAAAGGACACCCACGTTAATATCTGACAGGACCAAAGTATCGCTGAACGGGATAACCGCCCAGGCAATCAGGGCCAAAATCAAGGTCAACATCGGTGCGATGATAAAGACGCCACGGCTGGCGCCGGTCGGAATAACAATTTCCTTAAGGAAAAGTTTCAGACCATCGGCCAGTGGTTGCAGCAAGCCCCACAGGCCGACCACGTTCGGACCGCGACGCAGGTGCATGGAGCCAATGACTTTACGTTCGGCCAATGTCAGGTAGGCAACGCCACCCAACAGCGGAAGAACGATGGCCAGAACCTTAATAACGGTCCAGACCGTCGGCCAAAGATAACCGTCCCAGAACTCAGCCATTTGTACCAGTCCTTTGTTTCGGGTTGATCAGGGCCTCGGTACATTCTGCCATCGTTTTGGAAACGCGGCTTACCGGGTCCGTCATGTAATAGTTATGAATGGGTGAAGTCAGTGGTGTTGCGGCGATATCGCCTTTGACACCGAAGTTTTCCCACGTTGCGGGCTGAACCTCATCCGGGTTTGCAAATGTCGGGCTGACTTCTGCCAGCTTGGCGCGAAGCTGTACCAGATTATCAAACGGCAGTTTTTTGCCGATGACTTCGGACAGGGCCCGCAGGATCGTCCAGTCTTCTTTCGCCTCACCCGGTGCAAAGACGGCCTTGTAACCGTATTGCATGCGGCCTTCGGTATTGACGTAAGTACCGTCTTTTTCCGTATAGGCACAACCCGGCAGGATAACGTCTGCGCATTGTGCACCAGCATCCCCGTTGTGACCTTGATAGATGACGAAAGAATTGCCAAGCTTGGTTGTGTCGATTTCATCGGCACCCAGCAGGTAAACCACTTCCGCACCGCCATTGACGATTGCGGCAGTATCCAGCCCACCTTCTGCAGGCACAAAGCCCATTTCCAAACCGCCAACACGGGCTGCTGCGGTGTGCAGAACGTTAAAGCCGTTCCACTCATCACTGACAAAGCCATATTTATCGGCAATTTCCTTAACCAAGGCGAGGATTGCAGCGCCGTCTTCGCGGGCCAAAGCACCTTGACCAAGGATCAACATCGGCTTGGATGCGTTTTTCAAGGTTTCTGCATACGGGTTGGACCCGTCCAAAATAGCTTGAAGAACGTCTGCTGTTTCACCCAAATAATCTGTTTTGTATGTCAGATCAAAGTTCGGGCCAACAACGGCCGGTTTGAAACCGTGGTTGATGTAACGTTTGCGAAGGCGTGCATTGATAATCGGTGCTTCCCAACGCGGGTTGGACCCGATGATCAGGCAGGCGTCCGCCTCGTCAATTCCGGCGATTGTGGTGTTGAACAGATAGCTTGCGCGAATGCTTGCATCCAGCTTTGCACCATCTTGGCGACAATCGATATTTTTAGAACCCAATGATTCGGCCAGAAGTTTCAGCGCAAACATTGATTCCGCATCAACCATATCACCGGCCAGTGCAGCAAACTTGGATCCATCCAGACCGTTTAATTTGTCAGCGATAACAGCAAAGGCTTCTTCCCATGTCGCGGGCTGAAGTTTACCGTCTTTGCGTACATACGGACGATCAAGGCGTTGTTTGGTCAAACCGTCAATGGCGTAACGGCCTTTATCAGCCAGCCATTCTTCGTTGACGTCTTCGTTCAAGCGCGGCAAAACGCGCAGAACTTCGTTGCTGCGGGCATCCAGTCGAATGTTTGTCCCAACAGCGTCGAACACGTCGATACTTTCGGTTTTCTTCAATTCCCACGGACGCGCGGTGTAGGAGTAAGGCTTGCTGGTCAATGCCCCAACCGGGCACAGGTCAACAAGGTTACCGGCCAATTCCGTTTCAATTGCTTTTTCCACGTACGTCCCGATTTCGGTGTAATCACCACGGTAGGTGCCGCACATATCGGATGTACCGGCGACTTCCTCGGTGAAACGCACGCAACGTGTGCAGTGAATGCAGCGGGTCATAAACGGACGGATGATCGGACCGAAGTCTTTATCCGTAACCGCACGCTTGGCTTCTGTGTAGCGACTTTTATCGCCACCGTAAGCCATCGCTTGATCCTGCAGGTCGCATTCACCGCCCTGATCACAGATCGGACAGTCCAGCGGGTGGTTGATCAACAGGAATTCCATCACACCTTCACGCGCTTTTTTAACACGTTCGTTATCGGTGTTGATGACCATCCCCTCGCCTGCCGGCATCGCGCAGGAGGCAATCAGTTTCGGCGCTTTTTCCATTTCAACTAGGCACATACGACAGTTACCTGCAATGGAGAGACGCTCGTGGTAACAGAAACGTGGAACTTCGATACCGGCTTGTTCACATGCTTGCAGCACGCTCAAACCGTTTTCGACTTCGATTTCGTTACCGTTAATTGTCAGCTTGGGCATTCATTAATCTCCTAAGCTGCTGCGTTCTTTGCCGCCTGATAGGCAGCAATACGAGCTTCCATTTCCGGACGGAAATGCTTGATAAGACCTTGGATCGGCCAGGCAGCGGCATCGCCAAGGGCACAAATCGTGTTGCCTTCAACCTGTCTTGTGACAGCTTCAAGCAAATCGATTTCTTCCACAGTGGCATTACCAACGACCATACGATGCATCATACGTTGCATCCAGCCGGTACCTTCACGACACGGTGTACATTGACCGCAGCTTTCGTGGTGATAAAAGTCAGACAAACGAGTGATCGCCTTGATCACGTCGGTGTCTTTTTTCATCACGATTACAGCTGCTGTCCCCAAACCGGAACCATGCTCACGTAGACCATCGAAATCCATGATCGCGTTATCGCATTGTTCTTTGTTCATCACCGGAACGGATGACCCACCCGGAATAACAGCCATCAGGTTGTCCCAACCACCGATGACACCACCGCAATGTTTTTCAAGAAGTTCACGAAGGGTAATCCCCATCGCATCTTCAACAACACAGGGGCGTTCAACGTGACCGGAAATACCATAAAGCTTGGTACCGGAGTTGTTGGGGCGACCAATACCGGCAAACCAGGACGCGCCGCGTCGCAGGATTTCCGGAGCAACCGCGATAGATTCAACGTTGTTTACCGTCGTCGGGCAACCATAAAGACCAGAACCTGCCGGGAACGGCGGTTTCAGGCGGGGTTGACCTTTTTTACCTTCAAGGCTTTCGATCAGGGCAGTTTCTTCACCACAAACGTAAGCACCGGCACCGCGGTGTACGTAGAAATCGAAGTCCCATCCGTGAACGTTGTTCTTACCGATCATCTTGTTCTCATAACATTCGTCGATCGCAGCCTGCAAAGCTTCCGCTTCACGGACAAATTCACCACGAATGTAGATATAACAAGCATGTGCCTGCATCGCGAAGGAGGCAATCAAAGCCCCTTCGATCAGGGTGTGCGGATCATTACGCATGATCTCGCGGTCTTTACAGGTACCGGGCTCACCTTCGTCAGCGTTGATCACCAGATAATGCGGGCGATCACCGACTTCTTTCGGCATGAAGCTCCATTTAATACCGGTTGAAAAGCCCGCGCCACCGCGTCCACGAAGACCGGAAGCCTTCATTTCGTCGATGATCCAGTCTTTTCCTTTTTCAAGAATACCTTTTGTACCATCCCAGCAACCGCGGGATTGTGCACCCTTCAGACTTTTGTCTTTCAGGCCGTAGATATTCGTGAAAATGCGATCCTTATCACTAAGCATTAAGCATCTCCCGTCAAGCTGGTCAGCTCACCAAGCGGTGCAGCCCCGTTACGACCATTTTGCGGGCCCGGCTTCGGTGTTTTGCCGGAACGCAGATCGTTAATGATCCGGGCAGCATCTTCACCTGTCAGGTCTTCGTAATAGTCGTCGTTGATTTGCATCATCGGTGCGTTCGAACATGCACCCAGACATTCCACTTCCGCTAGCGTGATCAGGCCATCGGCTGATGTTTCACCCGTCTGGATTTCGGCTGTTTCCTGAATGGCCTTGACGATATCGTCAGATCCACGCAGCCAGCATGAAATGTTGGTGCAAACCTGTACGTGATGTTTCCCGACAGGTTCCTTGTTGAACATGGTGTAAAAGGTTGCAACCTCATAAACCCGTACCGGTGCCATGCCCAGCATGTCGGCAACGACATCCATTGCAGCAGTCGGCAACCAGCCGTACTGACGTTGTGCCAGATCCAGCAGCGGCATACAGGCGCTTTGTTGTTTACCTTCCGGATACTTGGCAATGTGTTGTTTGGCAAGTTCCAGATTTTCCGGCGTAAACTCGAAACTGTCCGGTTGTTGAATATTCATATTACTCATCGATCAATCTCACCGAAAACGATATCCAGAGAACCGATGTTAGCCGTAATATCGGCCAACATGTGTCCTTTGGAAAGGAAATCCATAGCCTGAAGGTGAGCAAACCCCGGTGCGCGAATATGGCAACGATAAGGTTTGTTGGTCCCATCAGAAACGAGATAGACGGCGAATTCGCCTTTCGGTGCTTCAACCGCACAGTACGTCTCGCCTGCAGGCACCTTGAAGCCTTCGGTGAACAGTTTGAAGTGGTGGATCAACGCTTCCATAGACGTTTTCATTTCCGCACGTTTGGGCGGTGTGAATTTATTGTCTGTGCATTTGATCGGTTCACCGACACAAGCATCCAGTTTGTCACAGGCCTGCTTGATAATTTTACAGGTTTCGTACATTTCCAGCATGCGCAGGTAGTAACGGGCAAAACAGTCGTTTTTACCTTTGCCGACCGGAATGTCGAAATCAAATTCTTCATAAGAATCGTAAGGCTGGCTTTTACGCAAGTCCCACGGAACACCACAGCCGCGCAGGTTCGGGCCGGAGAAAGCCCAGTCCTGTGCATCTTCCAGCGAAATCTCGCCGATATCGACGGTACGCTGGCGGAAAATACGGTTTTCCGTCAACAGTGTCTCGATATCTTTAACGACTTGCGGGAAACGATCCGCCCATGCACGAACATCATCCGTCAGGCCAGCTGGAATGTCTTGTGCGACACCACCGGGACGGAAGTAGTTCATGTGCATACGGGCACCACAGGCGCGTTCGCAGAATTCATAAAGAATTTCACGTTCTTCGAACCCCCATAGGAACGGGGTCATCGCACCGACGTCCATCGCATAAGAACAGATGTTCATCAGGTGGTTCTGGATACGACCAATTTCAGCATAAAGAACGCGGATATATTGTGCACGTTTGGGCACTTCCATACCGGTTAGCTTTTCAATCGCCAGACAGAACGCATGTTCCTGGTTTTGCGGCGCAACGTAATCCAGACGATCAAAGTATGGTGTGCCTTGAACATAGATTTTATTTTCGAGCAGCTTTTCCGTACCCCGGTGCAAAAGACCGATATGCGGATCTGCGCGGTCAATAACCTCACCGTCCAGTTCGAGAACAAGACGTAATACCCCGTGTGCCGCAGGGTGTTGCGGACCGAAGTTCAGGTTATAGTTTTTGATCTGATTGTTTGACATTAGGCGTTGCCCTCCGCTTTTTCATCACCCGGCAGTTGGCCTTGCATGCCTTCCCACGGTGACAGGAAGTCGAAGCTGCGGAAATCCTGTGTCAGTTTAACCGGCTCATAGACAACACGTTTCTGTTCGTCATCGTAGCGCAATTCAACATACCCTGTGAGCGGGAAGTCTTTGCGCAGCGGATGACCTTCAAAACCGTAATCGGTCATAATGCGACGTAAATCCGGATGTCCGTCAAAATAAATGCCGAACAAATCCCAGGTTTCACGCTCAAACCAGCCAGCGGCACTGAAAATACTTGTAACGCTGGGAACTGCTGTATCTTCATCTGTGGTGACTTTTACACGTACACGCAGGTTATATCTGATGCTGAGGAGG
The DNA here is from genome assembly GCA_965230775.1 of Terasakiella sp. Taxonomy (GTDB): domain Bacteria; phylum Pseudomonadota; class Alphaproteobacteria; order Rhodospirillales; family Terasakiellaceae; genus Terasakiella. The sequence goes on along the minus strand of CBDDLQ010000006.1, from coordinate 578,904 downwards.
TTGTAGACCACATCAAAACGTTCATCACGTGTCGGATAATCCGCACCGCAAACATCCATCAACAGTTTGAATTGACAGTTTGCATCGTCGCGCAGGAAAGTAAGAACCTTACAAACGGCATCGCGGCGTGCGTTGAGGATCAACTCGCCGTTTTTAATTTCCGTAGATGTAATTTCCTGTGCCAGTTTTGCAGATATGATTTCGGCAAGTTCTTTTAAGGCTTCACTCATAACGTTATCCCCTTCCCTTAACGAAACAGCGTGCCGGTACGGCGGATTTTCTTCTGTAATTGAAGAAGACCGTACAGCAGTGCTTCAGCGGTTGGAGGACAGCCCGGCACATAAATATCGACCGGAACAACGCGGTCACAACCGCGCACGACAGAATAGGAATAGTGGTAGTAACCACCACCGTTGGCACAAGACCCCATGGAAACCACGTAACGCGGTTCGGCCATTTGGTCATAAACACGCCGGAACGCCGGAGCCATTTTATTGGTCAAAGTACCGGCCACGATGATCACATCAGACTGACGCGGGCTTGGTCGGAAAACCATACCAAAACGGTCAAGGTCATAACGTGACATACCGGCGTGCATCATTTCAACCGCACAGCAGGCCAAACCGAAGGTCAACGGCCAAAGTGAACCGGTACGGGCCCAGTTCACAACTTTGTCCAATTGCGCAACGACGAAACCACGATCCTGGATTTCGTCGCTTACCGCTTTCAAAAGTACGTCTTGTTCCGTCCCTTGCGGGATGGGGGCAAGAGCTTGAGAACCGGGCTTGGAATTTACTCCCATTCCAAAGCTCCTTTCTTCCATTCATAAACGAAACCGATGGTGAGAACACCGAGGAACACCATCATAGACCAGAAGCCGAAAACGCCAACGGATCCCAGTGAGATGGCCCACGGGAATAAAAAGGCGACTTCAAGGTCGAAGATGATGAAAAGGATGGCAACCAGATAAAAACGAACGTCGAATTTCGTACGTGCATCTTCAAAGGCTGCAAAGCCGCATTCGAAGGCGGCGTTCTTTTCCGTATCCGGGCGCTGTGGCACCACGAGATAGGAACCGCCGATACATACCGCGCTAAGCCCAATGGCAATCACGAGGAAAATGATAATCGGCATATATTCTTGCAGGAGTGCTTCCATTGTAGCGTTCCTTTAATGCCTTGACAGACCGATCTTTTAAACTAAGTCCCCTCATATGGGAACCCGTTCAAAGGGGGGCAACCGTGCAAGGCCGTTTAACAAACAAATAAATTTCTAAAGAGAAATCCGGTGATCAAACGTCGCAACAAGCAAATTTTGAAAAGTAAGAACCTCCCCTTTCTACTTCAACGCAAGACATGCGTTCTCGTTGCGCCGTTACCTCAAATATAAAAAGGCAAACCGGCAATAATAAACTGGCGAGAGTGACGGGACTCGAACCCGCGGCCTTCGGCGTGACAGGCCGACGCTCTAACCAACTGAGCTACACCCCCGCATACGCAGTGATTTGGGGTTTTAGATGAACCCATAACCACTGTCAAGTAAATGGAAAACGTAGGTTTTTGGTGTGACCAGTTGTCCTTTCGTGGGAAAAATGCGTGATGTTGGGAAAAGCGTTGATACCGTTACTATAAAAGAAAATGCTAATGTTTAATTTTGTTTTATATGAAGGTTTTAGGAAAAATATTTTTTAAATATCACGGGGAAATGACGTCGAAATGATGGGATTGAGCGTTTGTTGATTAAAATGCGAGTCCTTAGGAATGGTTCGCAAGAGCTGCTCAAGCTGTTTTCAGACATAAAAAAACCGCCCAATTGGCGGTTTGTATCCTGAGTGGTGGGCGACGAGAGATTCGAACTCCCGACCCCCTCGGTGTAAACGAGGTGCTCTAACCAGCTGAGCTAGTCGCCCTCTCAGGTATATATTTACATCTTGCGATGATGGTGGGCGACGAGAGATTCGAACTCCCGACCCCCTCGGTGTAAACGAGGTGCTCTAACCAGCTGAGCTAGTCGCCCCAAGAAGTTGACGTGTTTATAATCGAATTTTTTGGCGATGCAACAGTTATTTTTATAAAAAATGACATGTTTTTTAAAAAGTAAAACCGGCTGCCAACAGACAACCGGTTTTACAGGATTCCAGAACTAAAAAATTCTTAGTTCACAGCGTCTTTCAAGCCTTTACCAGCCTTGAATTTCGGCTGCTTAGAAGCCGGAATCTGGATCTTTTCACCTGTACGCGGGTTACGACCTTCAGATGCTGCACGTTGTGCAACAGAGAAAGTGCCGAAACCTACGAGGCGAACTTCATCGCCAGATTTTAGTGCATCAGTGATAGCGCCGAAAACGCCGTCAACTGCTTTTGATGCATCAGCCTTTGACAGACCGGTGCCAGAAGCAACTGCAGCCACAAGATCGTTCTTGTTCACCTGGGCCCCCTATAAAAGTTGGTTATTATTTAAAAAGCGAAGACTCTTAGATGTTTCCATCCAATTGTCGAAGACGGGCAAAGTTTACTGACGCATATTCCTACAGTCAATCGGAGATGCGCAGAAAATCGCAGTTTTTTCACTTTTTTGCGTTGTTGCAATGCACGATGTTGCCTAGGAGTCACAACCAAGGGGCTAATTCATCATGCTGGGGTTGAATTTCTAACCCAAACGCAAAGAAGCCGCCCGTTTCAGGCGGCTTCTCTTTAAGAATCATGGCTAGAATTTCAGTGTGTTACAACACCATTGGCGTCTTCATCCTGTTTTGCCGCTGCAATTTCGGCTTGATTCTCTTTTTCCTCATCCCATTCGATGGGAACCAAGGGTGCGACAAGTGCTTTTTCAAGGACTTCATCCACCCACTGAACCGGTACGATCTCAAGGCCCCGTTTCACATTATCCGGGATTTCCTTAAGATCCTTTTCATTATCTTTAGGAATGAGGACCAACTTAATGCCAGCCCGGTGAGCCGCCAGAAGTTTTTCTTTCAATCCACCAATGGGAAGGACACGGCCACGCAAGGTGACCTCCCCTGTCATGGCGACATCTTTGCGAACGGCAACCCCGGTCAAGGCGGAGACCACAGATGTGACCATGCCGACACCTGCACTGGGACCATCTTTCGGGGTGGCGCCTTCCGGCACGTGCACATGGATGTCTTTTTTACGAAAGACGGTTGGCTCAATTCCGAAACTCAAACAGCGCGACTGAACATATGTTGTCGCCGCCTGAATAGATTCCTTCATCACATCGCCAAGCTTCCCGGTAAAGAGTGCAGCCCCTTTGCCCGGTGTCACAACGGCTTCGATCGACAGAATCTCACCACCGACTTCGGTCCATGCCAGCCCGGTAACAACACCGACGAGATCTTGTTCTTCAACTTCGCCATAGCGGAACTTTTTGACACCTGCGTATTTTTCAAGGTTACGGGTTGTCAAAGCGACTTTATCCGATTTCTTTAATAGAATATCACGCGTCGCTTTGCGGCACAGCATTGCAATTTCGCGTTCTAAATTCCTCACACCGGCTTCGCGGGTATAATAACGGATCAAATCACGGATTGCTGATTCGGAAATAGACCATTCCTCGTCTTTCAAACCCGCTGCTTTCATTTGCTTTGTAATCAGGTGACGTTTGGCAATTTCGACCTTTTCGTCTTCTGTATAACCAGATAAACGTAAAATCTCCATACGGTCCAAAAGCGGTTGTGGCATATTTAACGAGTTTGCCGTTGTCACAAACATGACATCAGACAAATCATAGTCCACTTCCATATAGTGATCCTGAAACTTGTTGTTCTGTTCCGGGTCCAATACCTCCAACAGGGCAGATGCCGGGTCGCCCCGGAAGTCATTGCCCATTTTCTCAATCTCATCAAGCAAGAAGAGCGGGTTGGATGCCTTGGCTTTTTTCATCCCCTGAACGATTTTACCCGGCATGGATCCGATATAAGTCCGGCGGTGCCCACGAATTTCAGACTCGTCACGTACGCCCCCAAGGGCCATGCGTACGTATTTTCGTCCTGTTGCGCGCGCAATAGATTTGCCAAGCGAGGTTTTACCAACACCGGGAGGGCCGACCAAACACATGATCGGGCCTTTCATTTTCTTTGTACGTTGTTGAACAGCCAAATATTCCAGAATGCGTTCTTTGACTTTTTCGAGACCGTAGTGATCCTCATCCAAAATCTTTTCGGCAAGTTCCAGATCATTTTTAATTTTTGAACGTTTTTTCCACGGAATAGACAACATCCAGTCGAGGTAGTTACGCACAACCGTTGCTTCTGCGGACATAGGACTCATGGATTTGAGTTTCTTTAACTCCCCCATTGCCTTGTCACGTGCTTCTTTTGTCAATTTCGTTTTTTTGATTTTTTCTTCGAACTCGGAATTTTCATCTTTACCGTCATCACCTTCACCCAATTCGTTCTGAATGGCTTTTAATTGCTCATTCAAATAGTATTCGCGTTGGGATTTTTCCATTTGGCGTTTGACGCGGTTACGGATTTTCTTCTCGACTTGCAGGACACCAATTTCAGTTTCCATGAAGGAGAAGACCCGTTCCAAACGATCAACAACAGCCGGCATCTCAAGGAGTTCTTGTTTTTCAGAAATTTTCAATGCCAGATGAGAGGCAACCGTGTCTGCCAGCTTGCCGGAACCTTCGATCTGGTTAATGGAAACCATAACTTCCGGCGGCACTTTTTTGTTCAGATTGACATATTGCTCAAACTGAGTAACCACAGAACGACCCAAGGCTTCAACCTCTTCCGGGTTGCCTTCGTCTTCTTCGACTTCACTGACGCGTGCCTGGAAGAAATCATCTGTCTGCGTATATTCATCAATACGTGCGCGTCTGCCACCTTCAACCAGAACCTTGACGGTACCGTCGGGTAATTTGAGAAGTTGCAGAACGGTGGAAACTGTACCCACCTCGTAAATGTCATCCGCGCTCGGATCGTCATCCGTTGCGTTTTTCTGTGCGACGAGGAGAATTTGCTTATCTTCCTTCATAACATCTTCCAAGGCACGCACTGATTTTTCGCGCCCTACAAATAGCGGCACGATCATGTGCGGGAAGACAACAATGTCACGAAGTGGCAGGACGGGATAAGTGCCGTCAGATGTATTTTCGAACATATGACCCTTTTTCAAAACTGTCTGTTCAGTTTGCGATCCCGTACGATCGGCAATCGCTTGTTACGTTCATATTAGACCATAAAGAATTTAGCTCCCAAGAAGAAAACTTCAAGGGAGCTAAAAAATTGATTTTTTTTACCGTTACAGAGCTATTTTAAGCACTTGTCTCAGCTTCTTCTTTTTTATCGGCGTAAATCAACAGCGGTGGAGCTGCACCTTCAACCGCTTCGCTATTGACCACGACTTCTTCTACGTTTTCCTGACTCGGCAATTCGAACATCGTATCAAGGAGAATCCCTTCCATGATCGAGCGCAAACCACGAGCCCCTGTTTTACGTAGAATCGCTTTTTGAGCAATCGCTTCCAAAGCCCCATCGGTAAAGGATAGATCAGCATCTTCCATTTCGAACAGGCGTTGATATTGTTTAACAAGCGCATTTTTGGGTTCTGTCAAAATGCGAACCAGTGCTTCGTTATCCAAATCTTCAAGTGTAGCCAGAACAGGCAGTCGGCCGACAAATTCAGGGATCAAGCCAAATTTTAACAGGTCTTCCGGCTCCATGTCGTGCAGGATTTTACCCGTGCCGCGTTCATCTTCGCTGCGCACATCCGCACCAAAACCGATGGATGTATCGCGCCCGCGTTGCGAGATAATTTTGTCAATTCCGGCAAAGGCCCCCCCGCAGATAAACAGGATGTTTGTGGTATCCACTTGCAGGAATTCCTGTTGCGGATGCTTTCGTCCACCTTGTGGTGGGACGGAGGCAACCGTGCCTTCCATAATTTTCAGTAAAGCTTGTTGGACACCCTCACCCGATACATCGCGTGTAATGGATGGATTGTCGCTTTTGCGGGAAATCTTATCGACTTCGTCGATATAAACGATACCGCGTTGAGCGCGTTCCACATTATAGTCGGCAGCTTGCAGGAGCTTGAGAATGATATTCTCCACATCTTCGCCCACATAACCAGCTTCGGTCAATGTGGTTGCATCCGCCATTGTAAAGGGAACATCCAGTATGCGTGCGAGTGTCTGTGCCAATAAAGTTTTACCACAACCTGTCGGGCCAACCAGAAGGATATTGGATTTCGCCAATTCCACTTCGCCAGTTTTACCAATATGGTTCAGCCGTTTGTAATGGTTATGGACCGCAACGGACAGCACACGTTTTGCATGGGCCTGACCGATTACATAATCTTCAAGAACATCAAAAATTTCTTGCGGGGAAGGAACGCCTTCTTCCGATTTGGACAGTCCGGTTTTATTTTCTTCACGGATAATATCCATGCAGAGTTCAACGCATTCGTCACAAATGAAGACGGTAGGCCCGGCGATCAGCTTGCGGACTTCATGTTGGCTTTTGCCACAGAAGGAGCAGTATAATGTGTTTTTTGAGTCGTCACCGGAAGACTTAGTCATGTTTTCTCCGTATTCTTGGCGATTGGTCGCCACCTTGGTTTTTTCTCTTTTCCTAGCTTAGCCCGACTTTAGTTCGAACTACAATGCCTAAAATGACCTTTTTGTTAATTTCAGTCGATCTGTTTAGCATTGTGCGTGAACAGACCTTTTGTTGAAATGACCAAAAAGCAAAACGCCCGCTGATCAAGCGGGCGTGCTGCAGTCAATGGAAAAACATCGAATTAGTCTTCAGAATCGTCTTCGCCTTTGGGGCGGGATGCGACTACCTGATCAATTAGACCGAAAGATTTTGCTTCTTCAGGCTGCATGAAACGGTCACGTTCCAGTGCAGCTTCGATCTCTTCAAGTTTTTGGCCTGTATGGTGAACGTAAATTTCGTTCAGGCGACGTTTAAGTGCCAGAATCTCACGGGCTTGAATTTCAATATCGGTTGCCTGACCTTGTGCCCCACCGGAAGGCTGGTGAACCATGATGCGGGAGTTCGGCAAGGCGTAACGTTTACCCGCAGCACCGGCGGCCAATAAAAGGGAGCCCATAGAGCAAGCTTGGCCTAAACAAACGGTGGAAACGTCCGGGCGGATATATTGCATGGTATCATAGATCGACAGCCCACTTGTAACAACGCCACCCGGGGAGTTGATGTACATGGCAATGTCTTTGTCCGGGTTTTCCGATTCCAGGAACAACAACTGTGCGCAGATCAGACTCGCCATATGGTCTTCCACCTGCCCTGTTACGAAGATGATACGTTCTTTTAACAGACGGGAATAGATGTCGTAGGCGCGTTCCCCGCGATTTGTCGTTTCGACGACCATGGGGACCAGGTTGCTCATGACGCTAAGAGGATCGTGCATTATAAATTCGTTCCTTGAATTGCATTAAAAAACCCACCCTGCATTTTGCAAGGTGGGTTTAAATTACGAAGCCTTTTCAATTCCCGCAAGGGGGAACATCAGAAAAGTGCTAAAAAGCTTATTCTTCGTCTGCTGTAGCTTCTTTTTTCTTAGCCGCAGCTTTTTTCTTAGCCGGAGCTTTCTTTTTAGAATCTGCTTTTTCTTCTTCTTCGGCGTTCAAGGAGTTCAGAAGGTCTTCAGCGGTAACTTCTTTGTCCTTCACGTCAGCCAGTTCAAGAATAAAGTCGACGACTTTTTCTTCAAAGAGCGGCGCACGCAGAGATTCGATTGCTTGCGGGTTGTTTTTGAAATACTCGAAAACAGCCTGTTCTTGACCCGGGTAACGACGTGCTTCGTTCAAGATCGCACCGTTCAGATCTTCCGGAGACAGTTCCAGTTTGTTGACGCGGCCAACTTCTGCGAGGACCAAACCAAGGCGAACGCGACGTTCTGCAATCTTCGCATAATCGGCTTTCAGCTCATCATCAGACTTATCCTTATCTTCTGCGTCGATCTGATCCGGGTTGTTTTTGCGTGTTTCTTCAAACTGAGACCAGATTTGGTTGGTTTCACCTTCAACCAAGGAAGCCGGCAGTTCGAAAGAGTGGGCTTCGTCCAGTGCATCAAGCAAATGCTTTTTAACGTGCTGGCGTGTCATTTGTTCGAATTCTTTGGAACGCTCTTCACGAATCGCTTCTTTAAGGGCATCCAAAGACTCCATACCGATCTTCTTGGCCAGATCGTCGTTGATCTCAGCCGGAACAACAGTACGGATTTCGTTGACTTTACATTTGAAGACAGCGTCTTTACCAGCAAGGTTTTCAGCGCCATACTCTTCCGGGAATTTCACTTCCACGTCTTTTTCGTCATCGACTTTCAAACCAATCAGTTGGTCTTCAAAGCCTGGGATGAATGTATTGGAACCGATTTCGAGGCTGTAGTTTTCACCTTTGCCGCCATCAAATTCAACACCATCAACACTGCCGACAAAATCGATCACTGCAATGTTGCCTTTGGCAATTTTCTTGGCTTTGGACTTAGCTGGTTCTGAATCTTTGTTGGCATCTGCGATACGTTGCAATGTTTCGTCGATTTCTTCGTCTTTTACCGGAACGACCAGACGCTCAAGTTTGACTTTTTTGAAATCCATGAGATCGAACTCAGGGAACAATTCAACAGCCATAGTGAATTCCAGATCAGCACCTTCTTCAAATTTGGTGATTTCGATCTTGGGCTGTGCCGCCGGACGAAGCTCGTTTTCTTCCAATGTTTTGGCAGAAGCTTCGTTAACCGCGCCTTCCAGTACTTCACCCATTACGGATTGACCGTATTTTTGGCGCAAGATTTTGGAAGGAACTTTACCGGGGCGGAAACCCGGAATTTTAACAGTTTTGGAAATCTCACCGAGACGAGTTGTTACTTTAGTTTCAATGTCGGAAGCTGCAACAACGACGGTGTATTCACGATTGAGGCCTTCGGCCTTGGTTTCAGTAACCTGCATATGGGAAATCTCTTAAGGATTGGGTTTACGAATTCGTTTGTTTCTGAACTCGGTGCGGCAGCCTGTCTCTGAGCTTGATACCTTTGGTGCGGGTGGAGGGACTTGAACCCCCACGGCTTGCGCCACCAGAACCTAAATCTGGCGTGTCTACCAATTTCACCACACCCGCATTGTCCAAAAATCGTACTCAATAGCGCCAAGCGCTCGAATCCAATTGCGGGCACACTCTATACATTCCGCTTGGCAAGTCAACAATAAGAATACTTATTTTTGCAATGTTTTCAAAACTTCGGGCAAAAGTGAGCTTATATCCTCGGAAATCAGGCCTGCTCCGCCTGTTTCGGCACATTTTCCGTGCAGCCATGCCCCTAAACAGGCGGCATCATATGAATTCAATCCCTGACAGATCAGCCCAAGACAAATACCGGCCAAAGAATCACCGCTTCCTGCCGTGGCCAGCCATGGTGTGCCCGTTGTATTGATGGCACAACGACCATCCGGGGCCGCAATGACTGTATCTGGTCCTTTTAATAAGACAGTTGATTTGGATAGGTGTGCGGCTTGGCGGGCGCGTTCCAGTTTTGATCCCGTGATATCAGGAAATAGCCGGTTAAATTCACCTTCATGTGGGGTCAGCAGGGTTTCACCTTCCCTAGTTTGCCACTTATGCCCGGTGAGCATGGTCAGCGCGTCCGCATCCAAAATAAGATTTTTTTGAGTATTCAGAAGATGATTGACCAAAGCTTTTCGTCCCTCCCCTATACCAAGGCCGGGACCAATTAAAACTGTATTTTTACGCGGATCGGCGAGAATCTCGTTTAAGTCGTCATTAGAAACTAAATTTCCGGGCTCCGCTTTACGATAGACCATATACGAGGTACCGCGCGCCGCAATGGTAATCAAGCCAGCACCGACCCGCCTTGCACAAAGGGCGGCTAACCTTGTGGCCCCGGTCATTTGTTGTCCACCAACAAGAACGCCATGCCCGCGATCAAATTTATGTCCTTCTGTTTTTGGCCAGGGAAATAAATATGCAGGTGCGTTTTTTATGTTCTCAGGGGCGATTTGTTCAATGACATGATCCGGGATACCGATATCGGCAACGATCAAATTACCGCACATTGTTCGACCGGGTAAAAGGTAATGCCCGGTTTTTGCCCGGCAAAATGTCACAGTCACATCTGCTTTTAACGCCATTCCCAGAATTTGTCCGCTATCTCCATGCACGCCGCTGGGCATGTCGACCGCAACGATGGGGACAGCTTGTTGTTGGGCAGCATTTAACGTCAGGGCAACAATGCCATCCACATCACGCACCAAGCCTGCGCCAAAAACCGCATCAACAATCAGGTCCGCGTCTTTGACCCCATCCGGGGAGAAGAGCTGTGTTTCAAAGGGCCAACGATCCGCATTGGTTTTTGCATCCCCTTTCAGATTGCCACGTTCCCCCAAAAGCAAAATACGCACATACCACCCTTTGTTATGTAAAAGGCGGGCAACGACAAAACCGTCGCCACCGTTATTACCCGGTCCACAAAGGATAACCGTTTTACGTGGGGACCAGCGGGTTGTAATCGTACGCGCAATCGCGTTTCCGGCAGATTCCATAAGTCGTATCCCGGAGATACCGCTATCTATGGTGCGCCGATCTGCTTCATACATCTGTGCGACATTCAGAAGATGGTTTTTTGTACTTTTTTCCATCGCTTCCTTGCCTTTAGGGTTCTGTGCTTTTAAATACGGTTCCAGTAATACAAGAAAAAGAGAGTGTTGTCGTGCGGGTATTGGTCCTTGGCGCAGGTGTTGTCGGTACAACGACGGCTTTTTATTTACAAAAAGCCGGACATGACGTTGTGGTACTGGACCGCCAAGAAACATCCGCAATGGAAACAAGTTTTGCAAATGGCGGGCAGATTGCGGCCGCGCACGCGGACCCGTGGGCCAGTCCGACAACTCCTTGGAAAGCCTTAAAATGGCTTGGTAAAAAAGACGCACCGCTTTTATTTCATTATTTACACCTCGACCCTGCCCTGTGGTCATGGTGTTTTGAGTTTTTAAAAAACTGCACGTCACGTAAAACTGAAATCAATACCGAACGTACATTGCGTATCGCATTACATAGCCGGAAGTGTTTAAAAGAACTGCGCCGCGAATTAAATTTATCTTACGATCAACGAGAAGAAGGTATCCTGCATTTTTATCGGGACCAGAAAGAGTTCGATCAAGCCGTTCACGCTGCAAATATCATGCGCAAATATGGATTGGATCGCCGTGTTTTGTCCCCATCGCAATGCGTTGAATGTGAACCAGCCCTGAGCCATGTTGGCGAACAACTGGTTGGCGGGATTTATTCACAGGATGACGAAAGTGGTGATGCCCATAAATTTACCCGAGCCCTTGAACATAGTGCGAAGGTTAAGGGGGTTGATTTCAGGTTTAATCACGATATTCAGCACTTGATCGTTGAAAATAGTAAAATTCAAGGCGTTTCAACAAATCAAGGAACCATAAAGGCGGATGCCTATGTGGTTTGCATGGGCAGTTTCAGCCGCTTTTTGGTAAAAGAACATGGGATAAACTTGCCGATTTATCCAGCCAAGGGATATTCTATCACCCTACCCTTGTTAAAACCGCAAAATGCACCGACGGTCAGTTTAACAGACGATGAATTTAAATTGGTTATCAGCCGTTTCGGCGATCGCTTGCGAGTGGCTGGCACCGCAGAGCTTGGTGGGTATAGTACGGCATTAAATGAGGTTCGCACGGATTTTATCCTGAAGAAAACGATGGAACTGTTTCCGGGATGTGCCAACCCTGAGGATGCAGAACTTTGGGCCGGTTTACGTCCAAAAACACCGGATAGCGTACCGATCATCGGCAAAACATCTATCGATTCCTTATATTTAAACACGGGACATGGGACGTTGGGCTGGACAATGTCATGCGGATCGGCACAAGTCATCACAGATATAATTGACGAGAAAACACCGGAAATCAGTCTGTCGGGTCTGTCTTACGACCGTTTTTAATTGGTGCAACGCAGCATTCCCCTTGCTATTGCGACATACTCAAGCAACAATTGAGTGTTGAAAACGCACATTTTATGCAGGAGGCTCGCAATGTCTGCCAAAATCATCACCATCGCTCAACAAAAAGGGGGCGCCGGTAAAACAACCGTTGTGGCGCAACTTTCTGCTGTTTATGCGGCGCAAAAGAAAAATGTGGCCTTGGTTGATATTGATCCGCAGGCAAGTTTGACTTCGTGGTTTGCGGAACGTAAACGAACGTTGGGTGAAAAAAACCGTATTGTTTTGTCAAGTGTGGGCGGCTGGCGTTTAAAAAACGAACTGGACAGATTAAAGCAGGATTTCGACGTTATTTTGGTGGATGCGCCCCCTCATGCGCAAACCGAGGCAAATATCGCCATCCGTTATGCAGACTTATTGGTGATCCCGGTGCAACCCAGTCCGATGGATGTCTGGGCGACAGAACCGACGTTTAAACAAGCCAAAAAAGAGAAGACAGAAGCCATCGTTCTTTTAAACCGTATTCCGCCGCGTGGAAAATTGCTGGAAAAGATTAAAACCATGCTGGAAGAAGACGAACGTCCGATGCTAAGCGCCACATTGGGGAACCGGGTTGCCTTTGCTTCCAGTATGATTGACGGCCTTGGGGTTGTTGAATCGGATAAAAGCAGTACTGCAACACGCGAAGTTAAAGCATTGGCAAAAGAAATCTGGGGACGATAAATGGCAAAGAGCCGCGCGGACTACGCACAATTCAGCCAAGATGATGTGAAGGTTGTAAAGAAAGAAACCCCATTTAAGGGATATTTCCAGATTGATGTCTATACGATACAGCATCGTATTCACGAAGGCGGCTGGACAAAACCAATTACACGCGAGGTTTTTGAACGCGGTCATGCCTCTGCCATGCTGCCTTACGACCCGGTCAAAGATATCGTTATTTTAATTGAACAATTCCGTCCCGGTGCCTTTGCTGCCGGAAATAACCCGTGGCTTTTGGAAGTCCCGGCCGGGATTATTGAAGACGGACAAACACCCGAAGATGTTGCCCTCCGCGAAACAACAGAAGAAACAGGATGTGAAGCCAAACGGGTTGAATTTATTGCAGATTATATTGTGACACCGGGGGGGTCATCTGAAACCATCCATCTATATTGTGTGGAAGTTAATAGTGATGAAGCCCTTGACCATGCCGGTCTGGAAGAAGAAGGTGAACATATTCGTGTCCTGAAAATGCCGAGTACAGAAGCCTTTGAGTTATTGAACAATGGTCATATGCATAATTCGACAGGGATAATTGCCTTACAATGGCTGAAATTACACCACAATAATATACGTGAAAAATGGTGTGAAAATAAATAAACAACAATAATATTAGATTAAATATTGAAAAACTCTAAATGAGTGACTATTTTCCCTTCAACGCACAATCATGTTTGAAGAGATGACATATGGACATTCGTAACGGTTTTGTTGGAACCATCGGTAACACGCCCCTTATCCGACTGAAAAACGCATCGGAAGAAACTGGCTGTGAAATTTTAGCCAAAGCAGAATTTTTAAATCCCGGCGGATCAATTAAAGATCGCGCGGCCTTGGCCATTATCAAAGATGCGGAAGCCAAAGGCCTGTTGCGCCCTGGCGGCGTTATTGTCGAAGGAACTGCGGGAAATACAGGAATTGGTATCGCCTTGGTCGGCCGCGCTTTGGGCTATCGTAGTGTGATTGTCATGCCTGAAACGCAAAGTCAGGAAAAAAAGGACATGCTGCGCCTGTGTGGTGCAGACCTTCGTCTTGTTCCTGCCGTGCCCTATAAAGATCCCAACAATTATGTGCATTATTCACGCCGTTTAGCCGAAGAACTTGCCAAAACCGAAGAAAACGGGGCGATTTGGGCGAACCAGTTTGATAATGTGGCAAACCGCCAAGGGCATATGGAGACAACCGCACAAGAAATCTGGCAACAAACAGACGGGAAAGTGGACGGTTTTGTCTGCGCGGTTGGGACTGGTGGGACGCTGGCCGGGATATCAATGGGTTTAAAAGCACATAATCCAGAAATCCAGATCGCCATTGCCGACCCGATGGGAGCAGCACTGTATCACTATTACAAACATGGCGAGTTAAAAGCGGAAGGATCCTCGATCACGGAAGGTATTGGACAAGGACGCATTACAGCCAACCTTGAAGGGGCCGTTATTGATCGTGCTTATCAAATCCATGATGAAGAGGCCGTTTTACTTGTTTTCGAGCTGCTGAAAAACGAAGGTATTTGTGTGGGCGGTTCTTCCGGTGTGAACGTCGCCGGGGCCATTCATCTGGCAAAAGAAATGGGACCGGGTCATACCATCGTTACGGTTTTGTGTGATAGCGGAACCCGATATCAAAGCAAACTGTTTAATCCCGATTTTCTGCGAGAACAAAATTTACCGACACCGGACTGGATGTAAGGTCCTTATGTAAAAAAAGCCGTCCCCTTTTGCATGGACGGCTTTTTTATTGGCAACTGGTAAAAAAGTTCAAATTTCACTTGCCTAATGTTTATCAAAAGTGCCCAATGGAGCAGGAGAAAAAGAAATAAAAGGGGGGCTGAAATGACCTTTAAAAACCCACATGCACTTGTTGATACCCAATGGCTTGCTGAACATTTGACTGCACCAGACGTGCGTGTGATTGATGCGACCTATTTTTTACCTGTTGAAGGTAAAACGGCACGCGATGCCTATATGGAAACACGCATTCCCGGCGCACAGTTTTTTGATGTCGATGATATTGCGGATGAAAAAAGTCCCCTGCCCCATATGGTCCCCTCAGCAGAGAAATTTTCCTCACGTGTTCGTAAACTCGGTTTGGGAGATGGCGTGCGTATGGTTGTTTACGATTCCAGAAACAGCTGCTGTGCGGCAACACGTGTTTGGTGGACGTTCAGATATTTTGGTTATGAAGATATCGCTGTCTTAGATGGCGGTCTTGGTAAATGGGTTGCAGACGGTCATCCAATTGAAGAAGGCCCCGTAGAGCCCGTACAAGAACGCCATTTCACCCCACGGATTAACCATTTTATTATTCGCGATAAGCAAAAGATGTTGAACAACATTGAACGCAAACGCGAACAAGTCGTTGATGCGCGTTCTGCAGAACGTTATCGCGGTGAAGGCACCGAACCTTGGAATGTTCATAAAGTTGGGCGCATTCCTAATTCTCATAACGTTCCTTTTGACAGTCTTATTGATGTTGAAAACGGTGGTACGTTTAAAACAGCCAAACAAATGTTATCGATCTTTGAAAAGGCAGGAATTGATCCACGTAAACCGATGGTCGCAAGCTGTGGCTCCGGCGTGACGGCATCTGTTCTTGCATTTGCGGCTTACCTGTTGGGCAATAAGGATGCGGCAGTTTATGACGGATCATGGGCAGAATGGGGGTCCAGCGACGATACGCCAGTCGAATAGAAAATATTGAAACAGTTTTAAAAACCCTGCATGTGACATTGCGGGGTTTTGTTTTTCTGTGTAGTTTGTCCTGATCTGAATACAAACAAGGTCTATATCGCCATGAAAAAAGAAACCCGTATTCTCCATGCAGGGCGCAATCCAAAAGAAAATTTCGGGATTGTAAATCCACCTGTTTACCATGCCTCTACCGTGACATTCCCGAGTGTGGACGCAATGCATAAGGCAGGCCAAAACCCGACAGAGGGTATTTATTACGGGCGTATGGCGACCCCGACATCACATGCTCTGGAAGATGCAGTTGCCAGCCTTGAAGGGGCGGATCGGGCTATTGCCGTACAATCGGGATTAGCTGCAATTACTGGGGCGATTTTACCTTTTGTAAAAACCGGTGATCATATTCTGGTGACTGATTCAGCCTATTTTCCGACTAAAAAATTCTGTGATACGGTGCTAAAGGGTTTTGGTGTTGAAACAACATATTATGACCCCATGATTGGTTCGGACATCTCCGCGCTCATTCAAGACAATACAAAAATTGTCTTTACTGAAGCCCCCGGTTCCTTAACGTTTGAAGTACAGGATATTCCCGCAATTGCCAAAGCTGCCCATGACCGTGATGTCCTTGTGATTATCGACAATACTTGGGGGGCTGGTTATTTCTTTAATGCGTTTGAAAATGGATGTGATATTTCCGTTCAGGCGGCGACAAAATATATCGGTGGTCATTCTGACGTTATGTTGGGGACCATTGCCTTACATGAAGACCTTTATAAAAAGGTTAAAACATATGTTTACGGTATGGGCTATTGTGCAGCACCGGATGATTGTTATCTGGCACAACGCGGTATTCGCACCTTGCCTGCTCGTCTTGCCATTCATCAGGATAATGGGATGAAAATGGCACGTTGGTTGAAAGATCGCCCGGAAGTAACCCGTATTCTTCATCCGGCTTTTAATGATTGTCCCGGACATGAAATCTGGAAACGTGATTTTAGCGGTGCGTGCGGTCTATTTTCCATCGTCCTTGATGAAAAATATAGTGATAAGGCAGTTGCTGCAATGTTGGATGGTATGGAGCTTTTCCCTATGGGATACAGTTGGGGTGGTTATGAAAGCTTGATCATTCCCTTTAATCCGCAAGGGGCACGTCAGGTCACAGAATGGCCGGACAAAGGTCCGTGTTTGCGCATACATGCCGGACAGGAAAATATTGAAGACCTGCTTGCTGATCTTGAAAAAGGGTTTGCACGGTTGAATAAGGCGTAAGTTATCCTTATAAGAAGCTGAAGATTAATAACTTTCGAAAGTATGATGCGATGGGTGAAGTAACCAAATATAACGGAGATACCAAAGCGCAAGCCATTGGAAAGACGATCTTAAAATTGGCTGTCGTATCCTTGATTGTCGGTTTGGCGATGTCCTGGTTTGATATTACACCACAATCCATTTTGGAAAACTTTGGCGAAACAGTTACAAAAGCCTATGCAACGCTTACAGGCTGGTTGCGCTGGATGGTTCCATATATTTTACTGGGCGCAACTATCGTTATTCCGATTTGGGCTATTTTGGCTCTGTTGCGCTTGGGTGGTCGAAAAAAGAGCGATTGATCTTTTTATTTTTTTAAAAATTTCCTGAATTCTTCACCGGACAGGGGTTTTGAACAATGAAACCCCTGAATGAAGGAACAATCGCGTTCTTTTAGAAAATCCTGTTGATGTGCAGTTTCAACACCTTCTGCAACAACCTTTAATTTAAGGCTTTCTGCCATTGAAAGAATGGCTTCTACCAAGGTACCGTCATTCTCATGTGCATTGACATCCGAAATGAAGGATCGGTCAATTTTAAGTGTCGAAATTGGAAAACGCTTAAGGTAGCTTAGAGATGAATACCCAGTGCCAAAATCATCAATGCTGAGCGCAACGCCCATCTCATTTAGTCTTTCCAATTGTCTTTGTATATCATCGTCATCATCTTTAATGATCAGACTTTCCGTAATTTCCAGACAGAGTTTTTCAGCTGGCAATCCGGTTTCTTCTAAAACCTGTGCAACAAGGTCGGCCATATCAACGCGTTGGAACTGACGTGTTGAACAATTGACCGATATTTTTGGGGAGTTTTCGCTAAGTTTCATCCAACTTGCTGCTTCATTACAGGATTCTCGCAAAACCCATTCCCCGATGGGTACGATCAGGCCAGCCTCTTCTGCCAATGGTATGAATTCTGATGGGGCGATTAAGCCTTTCGTGGGATGTTGCCAGCGAATAAGAGCCTCACAGTTGATGGTGCCAGGATCGGATAAAGAGACAATTGGTTGGTAATTCACAATAAATTCGTTGCGTTCCAATGCCAGATGCAGGGCATTTTCCAGTTCCAAAAGGCGTTGAGCTTCCAGATCAATAGCCTCTGTGAAAAATTGAAAATTATTACGCCCTTTGTCTTTTGCCCGGTACATCGCACTTTCTGCGTTTTTCAGTAATGTCAGGGCATCTTTACCGTCATTTGGATAAAGTGCCACACCAATACTCGCAGAAATAAAAGCCTCTTGTTTTTCCAATTTGTAAGGACTTGCAAGGTCCTGCAGTATTTTAACGAGGGTTTCTTCTATGCTGTAAAGGTCGGTTATATCGGTGAGAACGATACCAAATTCATCGCCACCAAGACGGGCACAGGTATCTGATTTTTTGGTCAGATCACGCAAACGGTTACCAACCCGTTTTAACAATTCATCGGCAATGGGATGACCAAAGGTATCGTTAACGATTTTAAATCGATCCAGATCAATAAGTAAAAAAGCGATTTCGCTTCCTTCCCCTTCTGCACGGTAAACAGCGCGGGTCAAACGATCAATCAAAAGATTACGGTTTGCCAATTCGGTTAAAGGATCATAATTGGCTTGATGTTGAATACGGGCTTCCGCTTCTTTACGTTTGGTAATATCTGTGAAAAGAGCCACATAGCCTTCTTGTACACCCTTATGGTTTTGCAGTGTCGTAATTGTCAGATGTTCAGGATAGACACTGGCATCTTTGCGTCGGTTCCAAATTTCGCCTTCCCACTCCCCTTTGGCTTGCAGGCTTTTGTACATTTCGTCATAGAAACTTTTATCGTGGTAACCGGAATTTAAAATCCCCATGGGTTGTCCGGTGGCTTCTTCGCGGCTAAAACCTGTGATATCGCTAAAGGCTTTATTGACGGTCTGGATAACTGCATGGGTATCAGTGACGACGACGGCTTCAATCGCATTTTCAAATACAGATGAAGCGAGCCTCAATTGCTTTTCATCATTATGACGTCGTCTTAAGAGGTAACAAAGATATGCAATAACCGTACTCATGCTGAGAAAACCGCCGATAGAGATCAAATAGATATGACGGGTTTTCTCTGAGATAAGGGCCTCTTGTCGTGCAATGACAGACTGTAAATGCTCAATATTCTGGCCATCTTGGGCAAGGGCAAGGCTACTGAAAGAAATCGTAATTAAAAAGAGAGTAACAAGGTTAATATGCTTTTTCATTATTTTATTTAAACCTTTAATTGTTTTTTTAAGCGCCGTTTTATGCAATGGATTGGGGTTGTTTAGTCTTGATAAAGGATGTCGTATTCGTCTTGTTTTAATTTCTTTTGTGCATCTTGCAGCCGGTCTAATTTTCCCATCAATTCGTTCGTGGGGCCTTCTGTTTTAAGACGTTCTTGTAGGCGAATGGCTTTTTCCGTCAAAATTTCACGCCGTTCAGCCAGTTCTTCATGGGTCAGTTTGGGTTTCATACTGTGCAGTTCCGCAATCTCACTTGGCGCCGTTGGTTCCAGCGGACGTGCTTTTTGCAAAAAATCTTTGGTGACAAGAATGGAGATAGAAGCGATATGCCCATTATTATGGCAACCAAGGACCACAACACTGTGACGCTCCCCATCCATAATGCCCAACATGCAAGGATGTGCAGATATATCTTTTACATCGATAATTGCATTGATCATATGCAATTGATGCCCCTGCCGATCAAGTTTATCCAGACTTTTTCGAGTCCGGTTTAAAATGGCTTCTCGACCCAGTATTGTTGGTTCCGCCTGCCTGACGAAACATACATCGCGTTCGTCCAGCATTTCTTCAATAGTTTTAAGATCACGTCGGTTAAATGCTTCTATATATTTTTTTGTGATCTCGATGGTTTTTAATCTGTTTTTCATCGATAATCGCCAAGTTTCTCGCGCCAAGGCAATATTGTTGATGACAATCTGGAAGAGTTCAAACAAAAACCGTTTTACAACCCAAATAAGATCATAAAAAAAACCTAAGATGGTAATACTTACTCATCTTAGGTTTTCTTATTTATTGGCGCGCCCAGAAGGATTCGAACCCTCGACCGTCCGCTTAGAAGGCGGATGCTCTATCCAGCTGAGCTATGGGCGCTAAAGCCGTTCAGAGGTGTTGATTAGTAAACGATGCGGTTAAGGGCGAAGTTATCCGCGTAATTTTTAATCTGCAATTTGCGTGTTTTGGGTTCTTTTACGACGTAAGAAAGCCCTTTTTTCTCAGCAAAAGCAATGGCTTGCTCTTTGCTTTCAAATTTCATTTGTAGCTGCTTACGGGTGTCGCCACCGCCTGTCCAGCCCATAAGGTCATCTGCACGTTCTGCAGCGATGGGCATGAATTCCAAAATCCAAGTCTTTGTTTTTGCGCGACCGGATTGCATGGCATTCTTGGCGGGTTGGTAAATACGAACGTCCATAGTCAAACACCTTCCATATCTTTTCAGCCAATTGTATCAGCAGTCTTGGGTGAATGCCCCAATCTCGTCACTGCGTCAAATAAAAATTGCTTTCGTTACGTAAAAATATGGATTTATGAGCGATATATCTTGCTGGAAACGGTTTTCATTCACGGCATTTGGAAACTGTTTAGCCTCTAAACAGAACCAATCTTGTCTAACGGTATTTAAAAATGCTGGATATAAAATATAAGCTTTTAAAGAAAAGCTGGTCGGGGAGACAGGAATTGAACCTGCGACCCCATGCACCCAAAGCACGTGCGCTACCAGGCTGCGCTACTCCCCGACGGGGCGAAACCTATGAAGTTTCCGATCACTTTGCAAGATAAAAATTAAAAAAAAATCAGTTTGGTAAAATCACGAGATCGCCAACTTTAATTCCGTGGTTTTCCGCTGCCCCTGCGGGAAGTTCCAAAACGGCTGAAACCTGCCCTCCCGAATGGATTTGACGTGTGGAATTCGGCTGGGTTTTTTCTTCTATATATCGAATACGCCCCATTTTGTTGATAAAAAACATGTCCAGTGATATGGGAGTGTTTTTCATCCACATCGTAACCAGTGTCGGCTTCTGATAAATAAAGAGCATGCCCGTGTTTTGAGGGAGCGAAGTCCGATACATCAGTCCTTTTGCTTTTTCTGCCGGTGTAATAGCATACTCCACCTTGAATTGAACTGTGCCTGTTTGTGTTTTTATTTTCAGTATCCCACTACCAGCGGCCTGCGTTGCTTGGGAAAAGAAGGTAAAACTCAGAACAATCAGAAGACTGCAAAGGAAAAGACCGCATTTTTTCAAGGGAAATACTCCGAATCCATTGGAATTTCGATAGCATTTAAACAAACATAAGCAGGGATTAGCAAGTTGAATAATAAGCTTGATCCTTCATATTACGTAAAATCCGGTAGAAACTGCCTCAAAAAGCAAAGAAAATAGCCTTCTTGCATGATCTGGCATTCAACAGGACGTTTTAGATATTGATATCCCTTAACGAATTGTTATCTTTTAGAAACTGATGCATCGGTCTGAGTTCCTTCAGACTAACGAACCATAATAACACAGTCAGGGGAAATCCTGTGGCAAGCTCTATTAGCCTTTGGGTCTTTTTGTATGCCTTCTGGTTTCTGCTTTCCGGACATACCGAGCCTTTGTTGCTCGGGTTCGGGGCGGTTTCCTGTACGCTTGTCGTTTACATCGCCCATCGTATGGATGTAATCGACCATGAAGGACACCCATCTCATCTCTCTCTCAAAATTCTACCTTACTGGGCATGGTTATCCTGGGAGATTGTTAAAGCGAATATCGATGTCGCGAAAGTTATCCTGTCACCGAAACTGCCGATCAGTCCGGTGATGTTTAAAACCAAAGCCAATCAAAAACGTGAATTAGGTCAGGTGATCTATGCCAATTCCATTACGCTGACACCGGGAACCGTTACGGTAAATCTTGAAGATGGTATTTTAGAAGTACACGCGCTGACGATTCAGGGCGCCAAAGATGTACTTAGTGGAGAGATGGACCGACGCGTTTGTCAGGTTAAAGGTGAGATGGAGGGCAAGTACTGATGTATATTGCAGCTGTTGTCGCAATCTTAATCGCCATTGCACTGGGATTGGTGCGAGCCTCTCTCGGCCCGACGATCTATGATCGCATTCTGGCAGTAAATAAAATCGGCACATTGACTGTTCTGTTAATTGCCGTTCATGGCTTTTTAGCGGGCCGCCCTGAGTTTCTGGATATCGCTCTTGTCTACGCACTGATTAACTTTATTGGTACAATTGCCGTTTTAAAGTATTTCAGTTTTAAAGATTTAGGCCATGATGGCCGCGATTCAAATGAAGCCCATAAGGAGGATGCATAATGATTGAGATGATCCTCACTGGTTTGAGCTGGTTTTTTATTCTGTTGGGTAGTGCCATTGTTTTGATTGGCGCAATCGGTGTTATACGCCTACCCGATGTTTTTACCCGCTCCCATGCTGCTGGTATGATTGATACAATGGGCGCCGGTATGCTCTTAATAGGTCTTATGTTTCAATCAGATGGATTTAACCTGGTTCTGGTCAAACTTGTTATGATCGGACTTGCGCTGTTTTTCACAAGTCCGGTTTCAAGTCATGCACTTGTTCGTGCGGCAATGGCTGACGGTGCCAAACCACTTCTTAAAGAAGGTGTCGAATTGGAAGGCGCCCTGAAAGATGAAGGAGACAAGTCATATTAGAGATTATTGACATAGTCTTACTATTCTTTATGGCAGTAACGGCAATCGTTATCCTGCGCATAAAGAATTTGTTTACAGTGGTCATGCTGGGCGGCATATACAGTTTGCTGTCTGCACAAATGTTTGTAAACTTGGACGCCGTGGATGTCGCCTTTACAGAAGCAGCCGTTGGTGCGGGGATTTCCACCGTACTGATGCTGGGTACACTTGCGCTGACATCACGTGAAGAAAAAAGCGAAAAGAAATCCTCTCGGACCTTTTGGCTCCCTCTTGTTGTCGTTTTTTCAACCGGTATTGCATTGATATATGGGACATTGGATATGCCAGATTATGGTGATCCGAATGCGCCAGTGCATCATCATGTTGCGCCGCGTTATCTGCTGGATTCAGAAAGTGAAGTTGGCATGCCCAACGTTGTGACGTCTGTTCTGGCCTCTTATCGTGGGTTTGACACCTTGGGTGAAACAACAGTGGTCTTTACTGCCCTTGTCGGGGTGTTGATTCTGTTGGCAACGCGACGTCGGCGAAAAGATAATGATTCTCCGACTTTGGCAGATCTGGAAGAACAGGAGGATGACGCATGATGAAACGCAAACCCATTTTGCGGGTAACATCAAAAGTCTTTATGCCGTTTATCCTGCTCTTTGCCCTTTATGTCCAGTTTCATGGAGATTTTGGGCCGGGGGGCGGTTTTCAGGCAGGCGTTATTTTTGCATCCAGTTTCATTCTATACGCCCTTATTTTCGGCCTGCATGATGCCAAACTGGTTATGCCTTCCAGTGTGTTAGAAGTTCTCGCAGCACTCGGTGTTTTATTGTATGCCGGCGTCGGTGTTGTCAGTTTCTTTGTTGGGGATAACTACCTCAATTACAATTCTTTGGCACATGATCCCTTACATGGTCAGCATTATGGTATTTTGCTGGTTGAACTTGGCGTTGGAACAACTGTTTTTGCCGCAATGACCCTTATTTTCTATACCTTTGCGGGACGGGGGCGCTAAAGGATGCAGTATAACGAAATAATTAACCCCGGCCTTTATAACTATTGGATCGTTATCTTTTTAATGATGATCGGTTTTTATATAGTTATTGCACGGGGCAATCTGGTTAAAAAACTGGTTGGTTTGAATATCTTTCAAACATCGGTTTTTGTTCTCTACATCAGTATGGGTAAAGTTGTGGGCGGGACCGCACCGATTTTTGGTGAAGGTTTCGAGGTCTTTTCAAACCCCCTTCCCCACGTCTTGATTCTGACAGCAATTGTGGTTGGCGTTGCGACAACGGCTTTGGGTTTGTCCCTTGTCGTTCGTATTCGCGAGGCATATGGCACGATTGAAGAAGAAGATATTCACGCTCAGGAGGAAGACTTTTAATGACGGCCCATCTTCCTATTCTGCAAGTTTTGATCCCTTTGATGGCGGCACCTTTGTGTGTTGTGTTCAGGCATCGCGATATCGCATGGATCATTGTTTTGCTGGTCAGCCTGATTTCCTTTGTGATCTCGACAATGATCCTGGATCAGGTACTCACACAAGGTGTGATCTCTTATTTCATGGGTGACTGGCCCGCCCCTTGGGGGATTGAGTTCAGGATTGATGCTGTTAATGCATATATCCTGCTAATCGTTTCGGCCATTGGGGCTGTTGTCGCTTTTTATGGGCGTCATAGTGTCACACGCGAAGTTCCACGTGATCTTATTTATTTGTTTTATACGGCATTTTTGCTGTGTTTAACCGGTTTGCTCGGGATGACGGCAACAGGTGATGCGTTTAACCTGTTTGTTTTTCTCGAAATTTCTTCCCTGTCTACCTATGCGATGATTTCATTGGGGAAAGACCGTCGTGCTCTGACGGCTTCCTATCAGTATCTCATTATGGGGACGCTCGGGGCGACATTCTACGTGATTGGCCTTGGTCTTCTTTATATGATGACGGGGACCCTGAACATTGTGGACTTACATGCCAAGCTTCAGGACATGGACGGGTCTATCCGTACGTTGCAGGCGGCTCTGGCCTTCTTGACTGTTGGCTTAAGCTTGAAACTGGCCTTGTTTCCGCTGCATTTATGGTTACCTAATGCCTATACCTACGCCCCCAGCAGCGTTACAGCGTTTTTGGCGGCAACGGCAACCAAGGTGGCTGTCTATGTTATGTTGCGGGTGTTCTTTACGATTTTCGGTGTCGATATCTTCGAAGAAACCGGCCTTGCACCCGTCTTAATGATATTGGCGATTTCCGGTATGTTCGTTGCGTCCACAGTTGCGATTTTCCAAAATGATATGAAACGATTGCTGGCCTATTCGTCGGTTGCGCAAATCGGTTATATCATGTTGGGGATTAGCTTTTTGAACGTAACGGGTGTATCTGCGGGTATCGTTCACTTGCTGAACCATGCGGTTATGAAATGTGCCGCGTTTCTTGCAATGGGGTGCTTTATGTACCGTGTTGGGTCGGTTCAGATTGAAGACTTGCATGGTATCGGCAAAAAAATGCCTTGGACAATGGCGGCCTTTGTTGTTGCGGGCCTCAGTTTAATCGGCGTTCCCTTAACCGTTGGTTTTATTTCCAAATGGTATTTGATTCAGGCGGCTATGGAAGCGGACATGATGCCGATTGCCTTACTGATTTTGCTCAGTTCTCTATTGGCGGTCGTTTACGTCTGGCGCTTTATCGAGGTTGCCTACTTTAAGGAACCTGCAAATCCGTCTCTTAAGATCAAAGAAGCACCACTTTCCATGTTAATCCCTCTTTGGGTTATGGCTGGCGCTTCCATCTACTTCGGAGTTGATACCGATATGACACTTGGTGTTGCACAACTCGCCGCAGAAATGTTGGTTGGAGGTGCGCCATGAGTATGGAACTTTCAATCATCCTCGCGATGGCTATTCCGGCTGTTGGCGCGGTTTTGATTGCTTTGAGCGGGCGCATTCCAAATTTGCGCGAAACAATTACCTTGTTGACGGCAATTGCTCTTTTCCTGAATGTGTTGAACCTGCTTGGTCCAGTTCTGGACGGCGAACGCCCGGAAGTTCATTTATTGGACATGTTCCCCGGATTGGCCATTGCCTTTAAGGTTGAGCCTTTGGGAATGATGTTTTCCTTAATCGCTTCGGGCCTGTGGATTTTGAATTCCATCTATTCCATTGGCTATATGCGGGGCAATAAAGAGAAACATCAGACGCGTTTCTATATTTGTTTTGCGATCGCTATTTCCGCAACATTGGGGCTGGCTTATTCCGCCAACCTTTTGACGTTGTTCATTTTTTACGAAGTGTTGACCTTCTCCACCTATCCGCTTGTTTCACACAAAGGAAACGAAACGGCGCTCAAGGGCGCACGTACCTATCTAGGTATTTTGGTTACAACGTCCGTTGCATTCCTGTTCTTTGCAATTGCGTGGACTTACAGTGCAACCGGGACGCTGGATTTTGTTGATGGTGGTATTTTAGGCGGCAAGGTGGAAGGCCCGTTGATGGGCTTGCTTCTTATGCTGTTTATTTACGGGATTGGTAAGGCTGCGGTCATGCCGGTTCATCGTTGGTTACCCGCAGCAATGGTTGCACCAACACCGGTTTCGGCATTGCTGCATGCAGTTGCAGTTGTGAAGTCCGGTGTTTTTAGCGTCGTTAAAGTCATTGTCTACACCTTTGGTATCGATAATCTGGTCAGTTCCGGCTCTGCCGATTGGCTCGTATATGTATCGGGCTTTACTATCATTGCCGCCTCTATGGTTGCCTTGCGTCAGGATAACCTGAAACGTCGATTGGCGTATTCAACAATTTCGCAATTGTCCTATGTGGTTCTGGCCGCCGCGATCCTGACACCAATTTCCGCAGTTGGGGCCGCGTTGCATATTGCTGCACATGCCTTTGGGAAAATTACTTTGTTCTTTGCGGCCGGTTCCATCTATACGGCGGCCCATAAGACAGAGGTAAGCCAGCTAAACGGTATCGGCTGGAAAATGCCGATTACGATGACAGCCTTTGCCATTGGTGCCTTGTCCATGATCGGATTACCACCGACAGCAGGCTTTGTATCGAAATGGTATATCATTCAAGGGGCTATGAGTTCGGAAAACTTTTTGGCATTGAGCGTTGTTATCCTCAGTACCTTGTTGAATGCAGGATATTTCTTGCCGATTATTTATGCAGCCTTTTTCAGGCAGGCCGAACCAAAAGGGGCGCATGATCATGGGGGGCACCATGACAATCATGGCGAAGCACCATTACCGATTGTCATTGCCATTACATCGACGGCAATTTTGACAATCCTGATGTTTTTCTTCCCGGATGTTGCCTTGGAATTGGCACAACAAATGATTGGGGGTATCCAATGAGCGACCAACATGACGTTCACTGGCTTTGCCGTCCGGCAACCATAAAAAAACTATGGATCGTAGGGATTGCCATTTTGATCCTGACTGTTGCGTTGGAATTGACGATCCATCCGCATCCTTATTTCGGTATTGATGGCTGGTTTGGCTTTAATGCCTGGTTCGGTTTTTTCTCCTGCGCGGCGATGGTTTTGTTCGCCAAATTGTTGGGCATTTTCCTAAAACGGAAGGACACCTACTATGATGATTAACAGTGCCCTTCCCCCCGGGCTTATCTTGATACTCGGTTCATTGTTTTTACCAGCACTGGTTGGCAATGCGCGCAAGACGCTGATGCTGCTTTTGCCTGTTCTGACAATGTATTTCATATGGGCTGTTCCAGATGGCGTTCAATTAACAGTTCCGTTTCTTGATTACACGCTGGAACCGCTGCAAGGTGACAAACTGTCACGTCTGTTTGCAACCATCTTTACATTGATGGCATTTGTTGGCGGCATTTTTGCACTCAATCAAAAAAGCCAGATTGAGCTGATGTCCGCTTATGCCTATGCCGGTGGTGCGGTTGGCGTTGCTATGTCAGGCGATTTGGTCAGTGTTTTCATCTTTTGGGAATTCATGGCTGTCGCATCCACATTGGTGATTTGGTCTGCGCGCACGAAGGAAAGCTATAGAGCCTCCATGCGTTATGCCATTGTCCACCTGTTTGGCGGCGTGATTTTAATGATTGGGGTCATCGGTCAGATCTATCACTCAGGTTCCGTTGAATTTGGTGCGATGAAGGCGGATAGCTGGTGGACATGGATGTTGCTGGCCGGGTTCCTGATCAACGCAGGTGCTCCGCCCTTTTCAGCATGGCTCCCGGATGCCTACCCCAGTGCCTCTTGGTCTGGCAGCGTCTTTTTGTCAGCCTTTACAACCAAGACAGCCGTTTATGTTTTGATCCGTAGCTTTCCTGGCGAAAACGTCCTTATCTTTGTTGGCCTTTATATGGTGTTTTACGGTATCATTTATGCGCTGTTGGAAAATGATATGCGCCGTATTCTCGCCTACTCAATCATCAACCAGGTTGGTTTTATGGTGACCGGGATCGGGATCGGGACAGATTTGGCCCTTAATGGCGCCGCTGCGCATGCCTTCGCCCATATCATCTATAAGGCGTTGCTGCTGATGTCTGCTGGTGCAGTTATGTACGAGATCAATAAACGTAAATGTACCGACCTTGGCGGGCTTTACAAGGCCATGCCGCTTACCATGATTTGCGGGACAATTGGTGCGCTTGCGATCTCCGGTTTCCCGTTAACATCCGGTTTCACGACAAAAACGATGATTGCATCTGCTGCGGCTGATCAACATATTGCCTACGCTTGGTTTTTGTTAGAAGCGGCCTCTGCCGGCGTTTTCCTGCATGCTGGTATCAAATTTCCATGGTTTGTTTTCTTCCAACGTGCCCCGGGATATGTGGAACGTGAATTTGGTGCAAAACCGAAAGATCCGCCGTTTAACATGCGTTTGGCAATGGTTATCTTTGCCGTAATGTGTGTGGGCCTTGGGGTTTACCCTGATCCGCTTTATGCGATCTTACCAAACCCGGTTGATTTTGTACCTTATACATCGACCAAAGTTATTCACATGCTGGAATTGCTGCTGTTCTCAGGGTTTGCTTTCTTTGTCTTGTTAAAGATGATGAAGCGGACGTTGACAATCACGTTGGATTTCGATTGGTTTTACCGCAAGTTCTTTAACTTGCTTCACGAAGAATTTGTGGTGCGCCACGGTGGTGCTGCTTTTGCCAAATTCCGTCAGGCTTGTTTGAAACGTGTTGATTTAATCATCAACCATATTTTCAAGCATCACGGTCCGCATGGAATTCTGGCCCGTACATGGCCAACCGGCAGTATGGTTCTGTGGGTTGCAATCTTGCTTGGTCTTTATTTGCTGGTTTATTATATCTAAACCAAGCTCCAACGAACAAAGCCCTTGGGAATAGACCCAAGGGCTTTTTTTGTGAGAAATACATAGGTTATTTTTTTAATTTTTTCTGAGATGGAAGTGGCGTTGCCTCTGCCACTTTGCGAAGCCCCGGTGCCCAAGATTTAACCTGAACAGGACGACCAGTCTGGGAACGCAAAACACGAGGCTTCAAAACCTTATCAATACCGGGCGCTTCCTTATTTTTGCTAAAGCTTGCGACCATGTCCTTAAATTCAATTTCGGTGCGCCTGCCCTTTTTAATCGCCTTCTGATAGGCGGGTGTTTTTTTTGTGATATCGGATATTTTATCTGCTGAGTACGACCCAAAACGACGCCAAATGCTTTCTAAAAAAGTTTCAATATGTGTCGGGAGGTTTGTATTTAAATAAAACGAAGGTCGTCCCTGTTCAAAAGCCCGAAAAACATGGGGTTCAATTGGTCCCATATCGTCGGCTACAAACACACCGGGGGCAAGTTTACGACCATGATAGGCAATCGCGAAATAGCTTTGTGATAAAAACAATAAGCGATGCATTTTCATCGGTTGAAGATATTCGTTGTCATTTAAGGCATGGTCCATAAACCATGCGGCAACGTCATACATTGTCTCAACAGCGGCAGCCATAGAATATCCTTAGTCTTGATCTTGTAATTTGAATATAGCTTACGCGCACAAACCTTTCCACCCGCTTAATCGTGGATTGGTGCATATGTGTTTATTTACATTGCGAGATTTATAGAACCGCCGCGATTTTTAAGCTCACCCTTAATCGCACGTGTACTGAGCTCATACGTAGAGGTGGCCCGTTCCATATAGGCTTGGAATGCAGGTTTTCCAGGACGTGCAAAAGGGTCACCGTTATAGGAAGATTCACCAAGGTTGCCGGAATCATAATCAGACTGGGCATCTTCAAATAACATTGCAAAGGTTCGCGATGTCCCGTGCAGTTTTAAAGTGTGAGGCTGCTGTTGGCTTTGGTTTTGCTGCCCTTGCCCTTGGTTGTAGTTTTCAAAACTACGGCTTTCGTCTTCCCCTCTGACGCCAGCTTGAGCATAGAGTTCGGAGACGGAATTAAATTGTGAAGATGAAATTTGACGCGCACTACCACCCGCCGGTCTGCTTGAAGGGACCGACGTGTTACCAGAAGCTATGGGCTTGGCAACGCTGGACATGTCAAAAATCTTTCAACAGTTTCGAAACAACAGGCGAGAAAACCCACCTATAAATTAAACGTACGTATTTACTAATCTACTGGAGTGCCCAAGCCTCGTCAAGGTAACGCCCGTAAAAGTTTCTAAATCAAAAGGATATCAAATTAACCCTTTGTATTACTGTGGTTTTAAATCTGCAGGAAGTTCCGGTGGCAATTCAATATCTTGCTCGGGCATTGGCATTGAAGAGCTATCTTGCGCCGAATCGGTTGCATTGGGATTATAAAGACATTTGAACTTTATACGGTTTGGGGTTGCAATTGGACATTCCCAAATATCATTTTCTAGGTAACCCAATTGAATGCTTGCAAGGATTGCTTTCAACTTGCGTTGACGTTCCACCGGGCCTGCAAACAGTTCGCCTTCTGCTTGATCAAGATATTTAATTTGACCAAGTTCTTTATATTCAACAAGGTTTTGCACTTCTGTCACCCGGACTTTGCATTCTTGTCTAGCCTGATCTAGAACCTGTTGGCGACTATGGACCGTTTTGTCAAAACAAATAGCAACTTCAATCCCGTTTTCAGGGATCTGGCTGATGCGCTCTCTATTCCAATCTTCGACATACGGGGAAGATGAGCAGGCCTGTAAGAAAAAAAGGCCGGCCATCGGGAACAGTGTTTTGCAGGATTTAAAAAAAGACACAGGTGAAAGTTCCATTAATCAAGAAGGTCTGTTTCTTTTATAACAAATTCTTCGTCGCTTAAAGCAGGTTGCTCATTTTCTTCTTCATAAGGTAATAAGCCTGACAATAATCCGCGATCGCCCCCAAGTGATGTTTTTTCCCCTTTTGACGTTGCAAGCGACAAATCGTTTAATGGCCCATCAATCTGAATATAACCGTTAGAAAGGCCTTCTTTCGTTTGGGTAACACTGTTAAGTGTGAGTGTGAGAGCATTATTGATGAAATCAAACGTCATGCGCCCGTCTACATTTACCGAAGGAGCAACAAAGGATAGATTCTCGCTGACCAACTGTCCACGGTTGCCTTGAACGCGCCCTTTTAATTCCGCAAAATCAAATTGTTCGGATGGCCGGGCATTGAGTGCACTAGCGATCTTCTCGTTAATGATTGAACCATCAAGAACCGAAAAATCCCCACGAATGGTTGCGGTTTCCATTAATGCAACAAGTGTGGAACCTTCGGATTGAATTTCAATAGAAGTATTCAATGTACCAAGCAGGTTGACTTGTTGGCTGAGTTCTTTTTGCAATTGTTCCAAATTAATGCTGCTGAGATCAATTCGGGCATCCATATAGCCGTTTTCCAACCCTTTATGCCAACGCACGCGTGCATTCGCGAGCCCCCCCAATAAGTGCAACTGATCAACAGAAAGGCTCATTCGTCCGTCTTCGTGCCGGATTTTAAGCTTTGGTTTTATTGTCTCACCTGTTGATAATTTATATCCGCCATAAAGGACATCAACATTGGCCCGGAACGTATCCAGAAAAAATTGATTCAGGTCGATTGTCCGCAGGTGATCAAAATCGGGTGTAAGACCAGATAATGCATGTCCCGGTATTGTAACGGTACCAGTAATTTCAGGTTTAACCGTTTTGAAATCGACGACACCCCGGGCTTTTGCGGAAAATGGTGATTGTGTATAGCTTGCGTCTTCGATTTGCAGACGTTGGTCACGAATTTTAAGGTCGGATAAAATCAGTAGATTCCCCTGCTTATCAGCGCATTTCGTCTTGTCAGTAAACCAGTTGCAAAAATCGAATAAGGATGGAATATCAACTCGAAGACTGCCTTGAGAGACAAAGGTCTGCCGTTTGGCAGCACTGCCGTTATAATCGATACGAATGGGGGCAGAATCGATCACAAGGTTCATTTTGCTGCGATATCCACGCAGAAAATCGTCGGGACGTTCCAGACGTATTTTAACATCCAGTGTCCGTTTATTAACGTACGCATTGCCCTCAATCGAAAAATCCTTGTTATGAGCGGGCTTCGCAATATCCAGGGTTGCTTTTTCAATATCAACCGTTGTTTCGGGGGTCTTTTTCCAAAGGAAACGCGCTTCTTCGACCCGCGCGGTTTTGAAAATCGAATCTTCAATGAAATGCTGAAGAATTTCGATATAACGAATTTCGTTTTTTCGCGATGCGCTTAAATTTGTACGTAACCAGTCGGGGATATAGGGCGTGAAATCCCCCTCGATGGTGATTTTAGGTTCGGCAATCAGGAAGTTGTCAACGTTTATATCACCGCTGAGAAATTTCCAAAGCTGCATATCAAGGTGAACACTTCGGGTCGTACCGACCACCTGCACATCTTGCCCGATTTTTCCGCTAAACAGGACATCTTTTGCGTCCAAACGGATGGTTGGTAATAAAGAGAACGAAAAACCGTTCTCAAAATCAAAATCCAGACCTGTCGTTTCTTCAAGCTTGCTTTCAATAAGGTTTTTGTAAACGGCAGAGGGCAGTAAAAAAGGAATTGCAATCAAAATCAATAGGATACCGATTATGATAACCGGTAGTTTTGTTTTCATGCCTTTGATTCCAATACCGTCGACTTTTAACATTTAAGACCTTAATCAATTGCTTGTTTTTTGGCATTCTCTCGTGCGATTTAGCATTACTTTACATAGAGATAATACCTTTCACAACCGTTCAATGGTGCTTAGGCGACCGGAAGTTTACGTTTCTTCCAGAGGTTGAGGCCACCTTTAACAACACTCACGTTTGTAAAGCCAAGGTTTTTAAGGTTTTTAGCCGACATTGCTGCCCTTTGAGACGACAAACAAATCACATAAACTTTATGATCGAGGAAGGCTCGTTTTGCCTCTAAATCATCCCCAAGTTGATGAGGTTGCACATTGATGCTGTCCAAAGCATGTCCTGCTGCAAATTCTTCGGGAGTCCGCACATCCAAGAGGACGGCATTTTCATCCTGTTGCATATGATCAAATACTTTGCCAGGTTCAACGAACGGCACACCAGCAACAAGACGCGGGATCATGCGTAGTGAAAAAAATGAAAGCACGATAACAACGCCAAGCGCAATCAGTGGAGAGTCCATTTTGAAATCCTCAATATATCAGTTTGTGCTGTTTTACTGTGCCAGCCTGTTTCATGCAAGAGGCTTGCTAATTGAGGCAACAATCTATATCTGGTTCTTATGACACAGATACTACATATCATTGGCGGCGGTTTGGCAGGTAGCGAAGCAGCCTGGCAAGCTGCACAGCGCGGCGTAAAAGTCGTTTTACACGAAATGCGCCCGACCCGACCGACAGAGGCCCACCATACAGACACGTTGGCGGAGCTGGTTTGTTCCAATTCCTTACGCTCTGACGATGCGCAATATAATGCGGTCGGACTGATGCATGAAGAAATGCGTCGTTGTGGTTCCCTTATTATGAAATGTGCCGATGAGAACGCCGTCCCGGCAGGTGGGGCCTTGGCGGTTGATCGTGAAGGGTTTGCCCTTGCGGTACAAGGCGCACTTGAGGCCCACGAAAATGTGGAAATTGTGCGCGAAGAAATTACGGCATTGCCTTCTCAGGACTGGGAACATGTGATTATCGCCACAGGTCCCCTTACCTCTGAGCCCCTCGCCCAATCCATTCGCGAATTAAGCGGTGAGGAATCCCTACACTTTTTTGATGCCATTGCCCCGATTATTGATAAGGACAGCATTGATTTTTCAAAAGCATGGTTTCAGTCACGTTATGACAAAGGTGATGGCAGTGACTACATCAATCTAGGCCTGAGCCGTGAACAATACGATCAATTCATCGACGATTTAATCGTGGGTGAAAAGATGGAATTCAAGGAATGGGAAAAAAATACGCCGTATTTTGAAGCCTGCCTGCCCATTGAAGTCATGGCGGAACGTGGTCGGGAAACTTTGGCGTTTGGCCCGATGAAACCGGTTGGCCTGCAAAACCCGAACGAACCGGACGCGCGATATGCGGCTGTAGTTCAACTGCGCCAAGATAATAAATTGGGAACGCTTTACAACATGGTGGGTTTTCAGACCAAATTGAAGCACGGGGAACAGATGCGTATTTTCAAGACACTGCCCGGTCTGGAAAATGCGACGTTTGCCCGCCTCGGCGGCATTCACCGCAATACGTTTATCAACTCCCCCCGCCTGCTGGATGGTACGTTGAAGTTAAAAGCACGGGATAATATTCGTTTTGCCGGACAAGTCACAGGTTGCGAAGGTTATGTGGAAAGTACAGCTGTTGGCCTAATGGCTGGACGTTTTGTTGCGGCAGAAATTTTGGGACAGGAAATTGTCTCACCACCGGATGTGACGGCCCTTGGCGGAATCTTAAATCATATTACGGGCGGGGCGGATGCCATGACATTCCAGCCGATGAATATTACCTTTGGTCTTTTACCGCCGATGGATGTACGAAATGAACGCGGCAAACGTGTTAAAGGTAAAGAAAAAAAAGCCGCCGTTTCCGCTCGTGCCTTAAAAGCACTGGATGAATGGCTCGATAAAACCGACAAAGTATAAAAGAAAGTATTTGAGATGATTTCACTGGAAGTTCTAAAGCGTGCACAAGAAACCCTTGCCGGTAAAGTCAATGTAACGCCTATGATTTATTCTCAGGTTCTCTCAAATATGTCGGGCGCCGAGGTTCATTTAAAGCTGGAAAACCTGCAAATTACGGGTTCTTTTAAATCACGCGGGGCTTTGGTACGACTGGCAAGCTTATCCAAGGAAGAAGCCGCAAAAGGCGTTGTTGCCGCCTCCGCCGGTAATCATGCGCAAGGTGTCGCTTATCACGCGCAAAACATGGGGATTCCGGCGACGATTGTCATGCCGCAAGGCACACCGTTTAACAAGATTTCCAAAACGGAAAAATTGGGGGCAAAAGTTATTGTCAGTGGGGAAACCTTTATTCAAGCCCGCAATGCCGCCCTTGATTTGGTCAAAAGTGATGGGCTGACCTATGTTAGTCCATATGACCATGAAGATATCATGGCGGGGCAAGGTGTTGTCGGTCTGGAAATGATTGATCAGGTTGAAAAACCATTAGATGCTATTCTTGTTCCCATCGGTGGAGGCGGATTATTGGCCGGTGTTGCCTCTGCCTTTAAACATCTTTCGCCCAATACGGAAGTTTTCGGTGTGCAATGTGATGCTTTTCCCTCAATGGCAGATAATTTCTATAATCAAAACAATACCAAAGGCGGCTACACTCTGGCAGAAGGAATTGCTGTTAAAGAACCGGGCGAATTGACCGCGCCGATCATAAAAGAAACCACGACTGATATTTTTGTGGTCAATGAAATCCAGATTGAAGAAGCCGTCCTAAGTCTTGCGGAAAATCAACGCTTAACGGTTGAAGGGGCTGGTGCTGTTGGGTTGGCGGCCCTCTTACAGAACAAAGAACGTTTTGCAGGTAAGCGCGTTGGCTTGGTTTTATCCGGCGGAAATATTGATTCGCGGATTTTATCTTCTGTGTTATTGCGTGGTCTTTATCGCGATGGTCGGATGGCTGTATTGCGTATTGCCGTGCCGGACCAACCGGGTCATCTTGCCAAAATCACAAAAATTATGAGTGACAATGGGGCAAACATTGTCGAGATTTATCATCAACGCATGTTCTTTGATCTATCGGTTAAATTGACCGAAGTGGATGTGGTTGTTGAAACACTGGATCAAGACCATGTTCAGCGTTTGATTAATCAGTTCGTGGGTGAAGGTTATAGCTGCCGGGAAATCAGCGAGAAGAACGCTTAATAACGGTTACGCCATGCCTTGAGGGCCAGTTTGATTTGTTTGGATAAACGTCCCTGCCCTATATTGGGGTTAAACGGGTCGCAATCGACCTTTTTCAGGCGTTTCAAGTAATCCTCAAGACTGACGGTATTGAGCAAAACTGCATTTGGCATCGCGCCTTCTCTGCGTGCGTCTGCGATTAAGCGTTCAATTTCACTGACCAGTTCTGCGACAATATTTTTCAGTTCAAAACTGCTTTCAAACTTATAAAAGCCGTTCAAATCCAGATTATGTTTTTTAATCAGCAAAAGCGGTAACTTGCAACGCGCGACACGGGATTGATGAGCCAAGGTGCGAATAACGTGACAAAGCGCATTTGCCGTTCCAACCTTAAGGCTTGCCTCGCTGAGCAGGCAACCAATTGCCGCTTCTTTGATCTGTGCGCTTAATCCACCTGTTGCCTCGCAATACCGCACAAGAGCTGACATGTCGTCATGTGCGCAGTCTTCCATATCAAAAGAGCGGGCATTGAAATAACGATCAAACAAGGTCTTATCAATGGACCTTCTGGCTAATGTCTGTGCAATTTCCTGATGGGTGCCGTTTTCTGCATCCGGTGATTTATCTCCGTTATAAATCCCGTCCACCAGATCACGCCACCATTGCAGGCGAATCAAACCCAGATGTGGTTCGCTGACGGCATCACGAATACGCAGGGTTTCCATATGGAAAAGCTGCATTGCAAAAAAATCATTCTGACGGTCTTCCGGGGCAAACAGGCCGCACAGGAATTGATCATGTTCATTTTTGCGGATTTCTTGCGCGCACAAGCTGAGTGAAGAGGTCATAAAACGTATTCATTTTTTGAATTGGAAAAACACATGTGTCATATAAGGGGTAGAAAAGGAAAAGGCAAAGTGTCAAAAACTGCAAATCAAGAAAATTTTCCGGTTGCCAGCCTGTTATTGGCCCAAAATGTACGCAAACAGGTTATGGAATTTTATCAATTGGCGCGGAGCTGGGATGATATCGCGGACTCCCCTGTCCTCAGCCCTGAAGAAAAACATGCACAATTGCCAAACCAGTGGGAGAACCCTTTTTTGAACGATCTCTTGATCGCTTTTCATCAGGATGTAGACCAAAACCGATATGAGAATTGGCAGGATTTACGAGAGTACTGCCGTTATTCCGCCAATCCGGTTGGCCGTTTTTTGTTGGATGTTCATGGTGAAAAAGGATGTGAAACTTTAAGCGATTCCCTTTGTAGTGTTTTGCAAATTCTCAATCACCTGCAAGATTGTCAAAAAGATTTTCAGACGATGAACCGGATTTATCTTCCTCTGGAATTTTTGCCGGAAGGTGAAAGTTACGAAATTTTGCTTTCACAACCAAACTGTACCCAGCCTTTAAGAAATATTTTGAATACCTGTCTGGATCATGTGGATGAAATGTTGAAACCGGTCTTTAATCTACCTAGCCAGATTAAAAACAAACGGTTACGTTATCAATGCAAGGTTACCCTGCTTTGTGCAGTGGCTTTGGCAGGTCGATTACGTCGTCAGGATCCGTTGGCAAGACGGGTTGAACTCGGTACATTCGATAAATTTCTGATTGCCTACAAAGGTTTTTACCCTTTATGACACTTCCCA
The DNA here is from genome assembly GCA_965230775.1 of Terasakiella sp. Lineage (GTDB taxonomy): Bacteria > Pseudomonadota > Alphaproteobacteria > Rhodospirillales > Terasakiellaceae > Terasakiella. Next base: position 541,648 of record CBDDLQ010000006.1, on the reverse strand, counting down.
GCTCAGCCGATTTTGAATATGTCGAAAATATCGTATGCGAGGCCAAAAGTTCCTTTGCGTTGGGGATGAAAGCCTTACCCAAGGATCGGCGCGGTTATCTTTTTGCGATTTATGCCTATTGCCGCATGCTGGACGATATTGCAGATTGCCATCAATCGCGTGAAGAAAAATTAAAGCAATTGAATGAATGGCGAGTAAAAATTACTCAATTGATTGAAGGAAAACCGTCTTGTGCCGTCACGCGTATATTGTACGAGGCTATAGATCAATATGGCCTGCCTGAAGGTGAGTTTTATCAATTGATTGACGGGATGGAAGCTGACGTTTTGGGACCAATCTACGGCCCCTGCTGGGATGATTTGTATGACTATTGCCGCAAAGTTGCCGTCAGTGTCGGTTTGTTGTCCCTTCCCATTTTCGGGCGGACAGACAAAGGGGCACAGGACTTTGCACTGGAATTGGGATACGCCCTGCAATTTACCAATATTTTGCGTGATATTGTCGAAGACGATCAAGTCGGACGCTTGTATTTACCGCAGGAATCCCTGCAAAAACATCATGTAGAAGGGATTGTTTCGCCGAACCTTAACCTTGTGCTTGCCGATGTCGCGGTTAAAACGGAACAGCATTATAAAAATGCAGAAAAGTTGCTAAAACAAATTGGAAGTCGCAACCTAAAACCAGCCGTTTTGATGAAAGAGGCCTATAAAAAAATATTTAAAAAAATGCAACGTCGTGGGTGGCGCAAAATCACGCCGCGTATGGGGCTGAGTAAGACGGAAAAAGCATTTCTCGTTATGGAATTTCTAACGCGTCATGGTTAAACACCTTCATATTATCGGTGCAGGTTTGGCCGGGCTAAGTGCGGCGGTTGAAGCCAGAAGAAACGGTGTGTCTTGCACGATATATGAAGCCACAAAAAAAGCGGGCGGACGCATTCGTCAAGCAGGACACCATGACAATGGAACTCATTTAATTGTAAAAGGCTATAAAGCAACCTTTGAGTACCTGAACCAAATTGGCATAAGTGAAACGCTCTCTCCCTTTGGGGATGGGACATATTCATTCACGGAACCTGCAAGTAACTTAAGCTGGAAAGTTAAAGCCAATCATTTTGTCTGGCAGGTGGCGAAGGGCAGTATTCCGGGAGTAAATGCAACAAATATTGTGGGGGAAAAGGCAAAAACTCGTTTATGGGATCCATTTTTTCTCGCTGTGTTTAATACGGAACTCAAAGATGTTCCTGCACAGATGCGAAAAAATATGTTTTTTGAAATGTTAAAACAGGGGCCAAGTGCATTGATTCCTTATTTTTGCCAAAACACACTCGAAGATACCTTTGTTCGCCCTTTCTTGGATCAGTTTGATATTAAATTTGGAAACAGATTAACAGCCGTAGATGAAAACCAACTTGTTTTCAAAGATAAGCAAATCTCCCTAAAAAAAGCAGATCGGGTTATTTTGACCCTGCCGCCTCAGGCTTATGCACAGATTACCTCTCCTTTTGATTTTCCAGCTATAACCTGCAACCCAATCAGCAATTTTCATTTCGATCTGGATTCGGATGTGGCGGAATGTTTTGTTGGTCTGATCGGGACACAAAGCCAATGGCTTTATGCCAAAGGTCGACATGCCTGTGTAACCATTAGCAATAAAAAATTCGAATCGTCTGAAATTTCAAAGCATATATGGATGGAAGTTCGTTCAATTTTGGGGTTCGATACTTGTAAGATGCCACCGTGTCGTCTTGTTTGTGAAAAACATGCAACACCTGCACAAAATATGGATTTTACAACTCATCGCCCTACCACCAGAACACACATTGCAAATATTTTTCTTGCAGGTGACTGGATTGAGACCGGACTTCCGGCTACCATTGAAAGTGCAATTAGGTCAGGCAAATGGGCTGTAAAAGCGGCACTTGAAAATAAAAGATAATTTTTTATATTTTTTTTATAAAAGCCTTCATTTTTACAATCATTCTGCCTATTTTTTAGAAGTATTCAAATTTACCAAACTCAAAAGAGGTCAACAAATGGCATTCGAACTTCCTGCCCTGCCTTATGCTCAAGATGCACTCGAGCCACATATCTCCGCTAACACTTTGAGCTTCCATTACGGCAAGCACCACAACACCTATGTTGTGAATCTTAACAACCTGTTGGGGGATGCTGCTGGTTCTTCACAAGCCGACCTCGAAGCCGTTATTAAAGATGCTGCTGGTGATGCGTCTAAAACAGGCGTATTTAACAACGCGGCTCAAGTTTGGAACCATACATTCTATTGGAACTGTATGAAACCGAACGGTGGCGGCGCACCGAGTGGCGAATTGGCGGCAAAAATTGATGCGGCTTTTGGTTCTTTCGATAAATTTAAAGAAGAGTTTTCCCAAGCTTGTATCACTGCGTTCGGTTCCGGTTGGGGTTGGTTGGTCGTTGAAAATGGCGAACTGAAAATCACCAAAACAATTGGTGCCGACACACCGTTGGCGCATGGTCAAACAGCCCTGTTGACATGTGATGTCTGGGAACACGCCTATTATCTTGATTATCAAAACCTGCGCCCTAAATACGTTGAAACGTTCCTCAACGAATTGGTCAACTGGGATTTTGTTGCTGAACAATTGGCAAACGCATAATCAGATCAACAAGATCAAATAAAAAGGCCCGGCAATTTTGACAATGCCGGGCCTTCTTTTATGTCTACGTTTAACACCTTAAACAGCGATAATAGCTGCTAATGTCCTGCGGTCTTCAATTTGGAGAGCGCAAAATGTTCGTGCCGCCGCACCGGAATTCATCCATTCCAGAATAAGGCCTTTTTCTTTGACGGCTTCACGCAAACCTTTAGGCGGCATCTTGGATGTTTCCCCGCAACCAACCAGCAAAATATCGTAATTTTCTGCATGATCGAGAAGCGGCTTCAGGCTATCCAGTGTAATATCGGACGGCTCTGTCACATTCCACGGGTCCACCCGGCCTTCGTACAGCAGGATTGATCCGGCGACGATATGGCCGTTTACATCGAAACGACCATCGCCATAGGATACAATCATTAACCGATTATCGGTAACGATGGGGGTGATGTCCAAAGACATTAAACAGCCCCCTCACCTTCGACCTTTTCGATTTCGCTGTTTTCTTCATCTTCGTCATCGCTGCGGCGAAGCGTGAAGTAAGTCAAAATCGGAACAGCCAGACAGATAGATGAATAAGTCCCGATCACAATGCCCCAGATCATGGCAAAGCTGAAACCGCGAATAACTTCACCGCCCAAAATATAAAGGGCAAGCAAGGCAACCAACGTGGTTGTTGATGTCATAATCGTACGAGACAGTGTTTCATTGACAGACATATTCAAAAGTTCTGCCAAATCCATCTTTTTATATTTGCGCAGGTTTTCACGCACGCGGTCATAGACAACCACCGTATCGTTGATGGAATAACCAGCAATCGTGAGGACAGCGGCAACCGTGGAAAGGTTGAATTCCATCCCCAGTAAGGCAAAGATGCCGATAGTCGAAATAACATCATGGATCAAGGCGACAACCGCGCCCATCCCGAATTGCCATTCGAAACGGAACCAGATGTAGACCAGTATCGCACCGATCGCCAGTGTAACAGCCATGACACCGTCCATGAAGAGTTCTTCTGACACCTTCGGGCCAACGAACTCTGTACGGCGATATTCAACCGTATCTTTTAATTCCGATTTAACGGCTTCTACAGCGGCTTGTTGGGCTTTTTCATCACCATCTTGGCGTTGAATTCGGATGAGCACTTCTTCAGGCTCACCAAACTCCTGAATGGAAATTTCCCCTAAGCCGAGTTTTGAAAGTTGACTCCGCAAGGCCCCGATATCTGCCGGGCCACTATTGGAACGAACCTCCATCATGATACCGCCTTTAAAGTCGATACCATAGTTCAAGCCATTGGTGCCAAAAATACCGATAGAGGCCATGATCAAACAGATCGAAAAGACAAAGAATGCAATTCTTTTGCCGATGAAGTCTAGTTTTGTCCCTGTCGGGATCAAATGCATACGACGCATGTGTAATCCCTCCTCTTACAGTTCAAGTGTTTTGGGTTTGGTACGGCGCAACCACATAACAACCTGCAAACGGGTCAACATAATCGCCGTAAACATGGATGTCAGGATACCGATGGCCAATGTGACGGCAAAACCACGCACAGGACCGGAACCGAATTGATACAGCAAGACAGCCGCAATCAATGTGGTAACGTTCGCATCAATAATGGTTTTAATCGCACGTTTATATCCGGAATCAATCGCCGCAATCGGACCAAGTCCGTTACGGGTTTCTTCGCGGATCCGTTCGAAAATCAAAACATTGGCATCAACGGCCATACCGATGGTCAGGACAATCCCGGCAATACCGGGCAAGGTCAAGGTGGCCTGTAAGACAGACAAAGCCGCACCGATGAGAATAATATTAAACATCAATGCAATATCCGCATAAATCCCAAACCGACCATAGGCGGCAACCATAAAGATGATGACACCCAACAAACCAATGGCGGAAGCAATTTTACCCGCTTCGATAGAGTCTGCACCCAAGCCCGGACCAACAGTGCGTTCTTCAAGGATGACCAAAGGTGCCGGCAATGCCCCTGCACGTAGCAAAAGTGACAGATCATTTGCTTCTTGAACGCTGAAACGTCCCGTAATGATCCCGCTGCCACCCAAAATCGGACCTTGGATATTCGGCGCACTGATGACTTTTCCATCCAAAACAATCGCAAGGCGACGATTGACGTTTTTAGATGTGACCTGTCCGAACTTTTTCCCACCTAACGCATTGAAAGTGAAGGAAACAACCGGTTGAGCATCTTGGAATGTCGGCTGACTGTCAATCAACATATCGCCACTAACTTCGACTTTACGACGAACTGCGATCTTCGCATTTTCATTTTCAGCATCCGGTAAGGCAATCGTCCCAGGTGGAATACGTCCGGCCAGAATATCTTCCGGTGTCACTGTATGATTGACCAGATGGAAGGTCATTTTTGCGGTTTTCCCCAGCAGACGCTTAACATCTTCGGGGTTATCAATACCGGGCAACTGGATCAGGATACGATCGTCACCTTGGCGTTGAATATTGGGTTCTTTTGTACCTGTTTCGTCAATCCGGCGGCGCACGATTTCGATTGATTGTTCAACCGCAGAACGCTTTGCCTTCAAGACAGCTTCTTCCGTCATAGTAATGCTGATTTTGCCATTTTCATTGACAGTTTCAGTGCCACTATCGATTTTACGAAGCAGATCATAGGCTTGTTCAACCTGATCGGGTTTTTTAATCTGTACGGTGACTTGGGAATCCCGAATACCGAGACCGGTATAACGAATGCGTTCGCTGCGCAGTGTTTGACGAATTGAATCAACAATTGATTCCAAACGTTCATTGATAACTGTCTGGGCTTCAACTTCCAGAAGAAGGTGCGAACCACCGCGTAAGTCGAGGCCAAGACTGATCTGTTGATTGGGGAGCCAACCCGGTAGATTTTCCGTCGTACTGCGATCAAGCACGTTAGGCGCAGCAAATGCCACGCCCAACAAGCAAACAGCGACCACGACGGCAATTTTCCATTTGGCGAAGTAGACCATGATATAAGGTCCCTTCCATTAACGTTCGTGATTAGTCTTTTTTGCCGCCGAAGAGTTTTTTCAAACCACCGGCCTGTTCGGTTTTTTCTTCACCCTTGTCGGCGTCTTCACCTTTTGCGGGCTCTGTCTTGCTTGTGACGTGCGCAATCATATCGCGGCGCACCTTAACAACGATGTCTTTGGCAATTTCGACAGACAGTTCGGTATCGTTTTCGACTTTTGTCACTTTACCCAAAATACCGCCGTTGGTCACAATGTTGTCGCCGCGACGAACGGCTTCCAACATGGCTTTATGTTCTTTCGCACGTTTTTGCTGCGGACGGATCATCAGGAAGTAAAAGACGATGAAGATCAGGATAAGCGGCAAAAAGGCCTCGATGCCGCCACCGGCACCACCAGCAGCTTGAGCATAAGCCGGAGAAATGAGCATTGAAAACTCCTTGGTTGAAACAGAAATCTCGTTGGGTATTCCCCAAACTTGGCCGGGACTATACAATGCGGTGTTTACATTTTCTATATGAATCCTTAGCTTTCAGAGACTTTTTTCACCGATATGAGAGTAATATGAGCGAGCAACAAATCCTTTCCGTTCTTTTGCGAATTGCAGATGCATTGGAACGCCAATCCCCCAAGCCTGTTGCAAATAACGATCTTGATCATGCAGATGCCTTTGTCTGGCATCCTGAAACCTGCGCTTTACATGCCATTCATCAAGTCAATCACGTGCCACTTGATATGCTGCAAGGTATTGAATTACAAAAGAAATTACTCCTTCAAAATACGCAACAATTTGCCAATGGATATTCGGCAAACAATGCCTTGTTATGGGGCGCGCGCGGGACGGGGAAAAGTTCAATCGTCAAGGCGGTACATGCCCATATTAACGCACAAAAAGCACATAGTTTGATGATTGTGGAAATTCACCGTGAAGACCTTTCAACCTTGCCTGACTTATTGAAAGTGTTGAAACAAACTGAGCGTCGTTGTCTTGTTTATTGTGACGACCTGTCTTTTGATGGTGATGATACGTCTTACAAGTCATTAAAAGCTGTTCTTGAAGGTGGAATCGAAGGCAGACCGGAGAATGTCATTTTTTATGCCACATCAAACCGTCGTCATTTAATGCCGCGAGATATGATCGAAAACGAACGTTCAACAGCCATTAATCCTGCGGAAACGGTTGAAGAAAAAGTTTCCTTATCTGATCGTTTCGGCATGTGGCTTGGTTTTCACAATATGGATCAAAACACCTATTTTGCAGCAATTGCCGGGTATATCGAACAATATAAACTTGATATATCCGAGGAAGACTGGAAAGCAGAAGCCATCGAATGGACCGTTACGCGGGGATCACGATCAGGCCGTGTGGCATGGCAATATATTCAGGATTTGGCAGGACGGCTGGGGAAAAAACTGTCTTAGGACTCAGACCAGACGGCTAGTTCGTATCCGTCTAAGTCTTTAAATTGAAAACGTTGGCCGCCGGGGAAATCGAAAATTTCTTTGCTGATTTCCCCACCTGCGGCTGTTACGACATTTTGCATGACATTCAGGTCTTTACTATAAAGTACAATTAAAGGCCCGCCAGAAACAGGTGTGCCATGGGCGAAACCACCCGTCATATGGCTGTCGTTAAATTCACAATAGTCCGGTCCATAATCTGTAAAAGTCCAGCCAAAGACATCACCGTAAAATTTCTTTGTTCGCGAAATATCCTGCACAAGAAATTCGATATAATTGATTGTTTTATCTTTTGGAGGACAGATTGTCATATTCCTTAAATCTCCAGTTCGCACCAAACTGGCGTGTGGTCTGATGCTTTTTCCCAACCACGTGGTGTCTTATCAATGTCCGCATTTGTTAGCAGATCGGCTGCCTGAGGGGACAATAACAAGTGGTCAATCAGAACACCATGATCCTTTGTCCAGCCACCTGCGCGGTAATCCCACCATGAAAATTGACCAGATTCAGGATAATAAAGCTTAAAGGCATTGGTTAATCCAAGATGAAGGTGTTGGCGATAAAGACGGCGCCCTTCTTCGCGACAAATAGCATCGTTTGCCATTTTCTGGATATCGTACACATCGCCATTATCCGGGGCGACGTTGTAGTCCCCCCCTAAAACAAAGGGAATTTCCTGACTTAATAAATTTTTGGTGCGTTCAATCACCCGTTCCATGAAATTTAGTTTATATTCAAACTTTTCCGACTCGACCGGGTTGCCATTGGGAAAATAGATCGAGGCCACACGCACACCGCCTGTATCGACTTCCAGATAGCGTGCTTGTTCATCTTCATCATTTCCGGGTAAGGCACTTAAAACAACCTCAATCGGTGTTTTTGATAACACGGCGACACCATTGAATGATTTTTGCCCGACATATTCAATATGATAGCCAAGTTCTTCCAATTCCAGTGCCGGAACCGCATCACCCGGTGTTTTCAATTCCTGTAAAAGCGCGACATCGGGATTGAAATCTTTTAACCAACGCAGCAAATGTTCTGTGCGTGCATTAATCCCGTTTACGTTCCATGTTGCGATTTTCACAGGTCATTTCTCCATTGAGCCAACAGTCATCCATAACATATACTGTCCTTATGAAGTTTCCAGTATTCCTTTTCCTTTTTTTTATCGGCTTGTTGCTATCTGGTGCAGGACAAGTGGCATGGGCCAAAAACGGTTGGCCCACCTGTCCCGAAGATGGTCGCCGTGTCGAGATTTACATGGAAACCTCTATGGGGAATTTGCGCTATCAAAACGGTTTTAATCCCGCACAATTATCACAAATAAAAAACAAGGTGCGCCGTCAAATGGGGCCACTTTGGGTGCCAAATGGGCTGACGGTGGCTGATGAAAACTATAATCTTGAAATGACAACACAAGTTTATCAGCTTGGTCGGGACCGCTATTGTGCCGTTATCAAATCAGCAAAGGTTTTTATCGGATATCGCAATATCAACGTTTATATCAGTTCGAAATATCCCCAAGGATCTTGCGAATATGAATCGATTTTAAATCACGAAAATATTCACGTGCAGATTTTTCGCGATACGCTTTATCGTTATGCAAACACGATTGAAAGTGCTGTTCGCAAGAAAGCTCCGAGAATAGGACCGGTTTATTTGCGTTCGGCCAATGCCACCAGTCAAAAGCTGCGCGACCTGCTGGATGCCCAGATCAGGCCGCTTTTTAAACGTATGTCATCAGCGATTAGTCGCAAGAACGCCCGCATCGACACAAAAGCCAATTATCGTCGCGAACAAGCCATGTGCGCAAATTGGTAAAGCTTTAGGAAATATATCTTAAACGGAAAAAGACGACCCGCAACCGCACTCGGATGTGGCGTTCGGATTGGTCATTTGGAAGCTGGACCCCATCAAATCGGTAACGTAATCCAGTTGTGCACCTTCCACAAATGGTAAGGAGGCTTCATCGACCAGCACCTCGACATCGTCAAAGCTGAAGACTTGATCATCGGCTTTGACTTGATCATCAAGGCTGAAATTATAGGAAAAACCTGAACAGCCGCCGCTGGTAATCATAATTCGAAGCTTAAGATCTGGATTACCTTCCTGCGCAATCAGTTTTTTAACCTGCTCGTTTGCGCTTTGTGTCAAACCAACTTGTGCAGTCATATCGAACTCCGTCCTATAAAATATCTTTGGCCTTTTATGTAATCTATCTTTTGCATTTGTCAAACCCATTGCATATCAAGGCCCGCGAGGTTACCTTTCTTGCCATGAACGAACATATTTTACTTGCCCCATTTGCCAGCCTGCCGGAACAAAGCAAAGGCCGCCATTTTCCTGAGCCGGAAAGTGCAACACGAAGCTGTCATCAACGTGATCGTGACCGCATTATACATTCTGCGGCCTTTCGTCGTTTGCAGTATAAAACGCAGGTTTTCGTCAACCATGAAGGCGATTTTTTTAGAACGCGACTGACCCATTCCCTTGAAGTCGCCCAAATCGCCAGAACCGCGTGTCGTTACCTCAATTTAAATCAGGAATTGGCGGAATCACTTGCGCTTGCCCATGATCTGGGTCATCCCCCTTTTGGGCATGCGGGTGAAGATGCCTTGGACGAAGCCCTCGCGCCCTATGGCGGGTTTGATCATAATGCGCAATCGCTTCGTGTTGTCAGTGAGCTGGAACAACGCTACGCCGAATTTGACGGACTGAACTTGACGTGGGAATGTGTGGAAGGCGTTGTCAAGCATAACGGCCCCTTGTTGGGACCTAAAGTTTCCTCGCCCAAACCGGTTCCGCAGGCGATCTTGGACTATAATGAAAATGTGATGGACCTGGATTTGGAAAATTATTCCAGTCTGGAGGCGCAAATCGCTGCCCTTTCCGATGACATTGCCTATAACAATCACGATATTGATGATGCCTTGCGTGCTGAAATTATTCGAATCGAAGACTTAAGCGATATTCCTGTGGTGGGTGAAACATTTGCACAAGTTGCCAAACAATACCCCGGTTTGGATGAATCTCGCCTGATTTACGAGGCTGTTCGCAGACTAATTGGCGATATGGTCAACGATCTCTTGCAGGAAACGCAACAGCGCATTAAAGATGCCTCACCAAAAGATATTGAAGATATACGTCATTCAAATGGACCGATTGCTTCTTTTTCCGAACGCATTCAAAAATGTGACCGGGAATTGAAGGCCTTTATGTTTGAAAACGTTTATCGTCATTATAAAATCAATCGGATGACCAGCAAGGCTCGCCGGGTGGTACAGAACTTGTTCACCTTGTTTATGGCAGAACCCAACTGTTTACCGACTGAATGGTATAAACTCACCGATGGCAAGCCGTCGGAACGCACCGCAAAGGTCGTTGCCGATTATATTGCCGGAATTACAGATCGTTACGCGTTGGATGAACATGCCCGTTTATTTGACGTACAGGCCAGAAACTCATGAATTTTTTTAAAGCATTTCATTCCGAAATTTCTTCTATCGTTGAAAAATTATCTGCAGAAGGCAAATTGCCAGATGGCATGGACCCGTCCCGCCTGACGTGTGAACCACCGCGTGATGCCTCGCACGGTGATGTTGCCACCAATGCAGCAATGGTTCTGTGCAAGCAGGCCAAAATGAAACCGCGCGACTTGGCAGAACTGCTGGCGGTGGAAATTGCCAAAATTGATCACGTCACCTCTGTTGATGTCGCAGGCCCCGGTTTTATCAATATCCGTCTGGCACAAGAATTTTGGCATGCAAAACTATGTAATGTGCTTGCTGCGGGTACCGATTGGGGGAACTCCGACATCGGAAACGGTCAAACGGTCAACGTGGAATATGTTTCTGCAAACCCGACCGGTCCGATGCATGTCGGACATGGTCGTGGAGCCGTGGTTGGTGATGCCCTCGCCTTGTTGTTAGCCAAGGCTGGTTATAAAGTGACGAAAGAATATTACATCAATGATGCCGGCGCGCAGGTTGATGTCTTGGCCCGTTCTGCCTATTTGCGTTACCGTGAAGCTTTCGGTGAAACGATTGAAATTCCAGAGGGTCTCTATCCTGGTGATTATTTGGTCCCGGTCGGTGAAAAGCTTAAAGAAACATTCGGTGATAAATGGCTGAATGCCGAAGAAGCCGATTATCTGGACGAAATTAAAACCTTTTCAATCAATGCCATGATGGATTTGATCCGCGAAGATTTAGCCGTTCTTGGTGTGACACATGATGTCTTTTCTTCCGAAAAAGAATTGGTTGAAAATGGCGGCGTTGACAAGGCAATCGCTTATCTGGAAGAACGTGGTTTGATCTATACCGGTGTGCTGGAACCGCCGAAAGGTAAAAAGCCTGAAGATTGGGAACCGCGCCCGCAGTTGCTGTTTAAGGCATCCGAATTTGGCGACGATGTGGATCGCCCACTTAAAAAGTCTGATGGTTCCGGGACTTATTTTGCCTCTGACATTGCTTACCACTTTGATAAATTTAAACGCGGCTCAGATCAATTGATTGATGTCATGGGCGCAGATCACGGTGGGTACGTAAAACGGATGAAAGCCGCTGTGAAAGCTATGTCCGAAGGAAAAGCAGAACTTGACATCAAGCTTGCCCAAATGGTGAACCTGATGGACAACGGCGAACCCGTTAAAATGTCCAAACGGGCCGGTACGTTCATTACATTGCGCGAAGTCATTGATAAAGTGGGCAAAGATGTTGTGCGCTTCATCATGCTGACTCGCAAGAATGATGCACAACTGGAATTTGATTTTGCCAAAGTGACAGAACAATCCAAAGACAACCCGGTTTTTTATGTTCAGTATGCACATGCGCGTTGTCATTCTGTTTTCCGCAAGGCGGATGAAGAGTTTGCCGATCTTGAACGCACAGAGGCCACCTTGGCAAAAGCGGATTTATCCTTGTTAAATGATGAATCCGAGCTAACTTTAATGAGATTAATGGCGGAATGGCCGCGCTTGATCGAAGCCGCAGCTGAAAGCCATGAGCCACATCGTATTACCTACTATCTGTACGATTTGGCGTCCGAGTTCCATTCTCTTTGGAACAAGGGCACAGGAGACGTCAGTTTGCGTTTCCTGCATGCCGACAATCTGGAATTGACCAAAGCTCGTCTTGCTTTGTTAAAAGCGGTTTCTTTGGTAATTGCATCCGGTTTGCTGGTTTTGGGTGTTGAACCACGTGAGGAGTTGCGTTAATGCCGCATAGGGATGATTTCGATGACGATTTAATGGACCCGTCTTCGGATGCCTATGATTACAAGCCCGTTTCGTCAAACGAAGGCGGCGGCGGTAAAGCTGTAAAGCTGCTGGTCGCTGCCACGGTCATTGCCGGTTTGGCAGGTGGTGCCTGGTATTTCGTAGGAACCGGGGCGCAAAACCATGATGACGTGCCGCTTGTGCGCGCAACGGACAGTCCGACCAAGGAAAAACCGGATGATCCCGGCGGGATGGCTGTGCCCAACCGTGATAAGACGGTCTATGATCGTGTGGCCGGTGACAATACCGAACCGAAGCTGGAACGTTTGTTACCGCGCGCGGAACAACCGCTGGATAAACCTGTTCAAAGTATCCCCCTGCCTGACATGGAAACACCACCGACACCAAACGAAGATGTCGTTGCACCGGATACGATGGATCAAACACCCCAATCAGAAACGCCTGTACCTGCTTTACCCGAGGTACCGTCAGAAGATTTGGCACAAAATATATCCGAACCTGCACCTGCCCCCGTGCAAATTGAGGACCCCAATTCACCGCGTCCGTTGGTGAAACGCGGTACACAAGACACAGCAACACCTGTTGATGAACCGGGCGATGCATCACAGAACGCACCGACGCAACAGGATAAAGAAGACCTGAATGCGAAAATCGCTGAAGCTCTTGGTGAAGAAGCGGCTGAAGAACAAGTTGATCAACCGACAACGCCCCCAGCCCCAAAAACAGCAATGGCAAAGGTAGAAGAAAAACCGAAAACGATTCCAAGTGAGATAAAGCCACTGGATCAGGCCGGTTATATTCTTCAATTGCTATCCTCTAAAAGTGAAAGCGGCGTGCAATCAACCTGGGACAAGATCAAGGCAAAAAACACCGATATTATTGGTGATCTTCCCGCCCATATCGTCAAGGCGGATTTAGGGCCTGAAAAAGGTATTTATTACCGTTTACGCTTGGGTCCGGTTCAAACTGCGGATAAAGCGAAATCTTTATGTGCGCAACTCAAAAAACGTAAAGTGGGGTGCTTCATTGTCAAAGTACGATAATGACAATCCGAATGCTGTCATTTTTGGCTGCGAAGGATTGGAACTGAATGACTGGGAACGTGACTTCTTTCGTGATGTCAATCCGCTTGGTTTTATTCTTTTCGCCCGCAATATTGATAACCCCTATCAGGTGCGTGAACTTTGCGATGATTTAAGAAGCTGTGTGTCACACCCGGAGGTCCCTATCCTGATTGATCAGGAAGGCGGACGTGTTGCCCGGTTAAGACCACCTCATTGGCGCGAAGCCCCAACAGCAGCCAAGATCGGTGAACTGGCTGCTTTTAACCTTGAAATGGGATTGGAAGCAACGCACTTAAACGCACGCCTGTTTGCCTCAGAATTGATGGACCTTGGTATTAACGTGGATTGTGCCCCTGTACTGGACATTCCAACAGAAGATGCCGATCCGATTATCAGTGATCGGGCTTATTCTACTCACCCGGAAATGGTAGCTGTTTTGGGCCGTGCGGCTTGTCGTGGCTTTATGGCTGGCGGGGTGTTGCCTATTATAAAACATATCCCCGGTCATGGGCGCGCAACAGTGGATAGCCACAAGGCATTGCCTGTTGTCGATACGACCCTTGATATTCTGGAAAGTGTCGATTTCCGACCCTTTATTGATCTGGTGGATATGCCTTGGGCAATGACAGCACATATCGTTTACAGCGATATCGACCCTTATGCACCGGCAACGATGTCGCCACGCCTGATCGAAGATGTTATTCGCCGCCAAATCGGTTTTAATGGCATTCTGATTTCGGATGACCTTTCCATGCATGCACTGGAAGGTGATTTTACAAATCGGGCTGAAAGTGCTTTGGAAGCCGGATGTGATCTTGTGCTTCATTGCAACGGAAAACGCGAAGAAATGATGGCAGTCGCCGATGGTTTGCGACCCATTAATGATCAAACCTATGACCGCCTGGAAGAAGGCTGGAAAATGTGCCGGGAAAATCTGGAAGAGATTGACTTTGACCAAGCCGAACATCGCTTCAACACCTTGATGGAATTGGTCTTGTAATATGGATTTTGCCAACATCGGTTTTATGGTTTCTGTCTGGATCATTCCGATCATCATTGCCGTAACCTTACACGAAGCTGCGCATGGCTGGGTGGCTTGGCGACTTGGCGATCATACGGCATATATGATGGGGCGTGTTACATTCAATCCGGTGAAGCATGTTGATCCATTCGGCACGCTTTTAATGCCGGGGTTGATGCTGCTCCTGTCCGGCGGGAAAATGATGTTTGGCTATGCCAAGCCAGTTCCCGTCAATATGCGCAATTTTTCCAATATTCGACGTGATATGGTTCTGGTAGCGGCGGCTGGTCCGGGGGCAAATATTCTGATTGCCGTGGTGTCGGCGCTCCTTTTTTACGCTCTGCCTTTGTTGCCTAAGGATGTGGATGTATGGGTTGCACACAATTTAGCAAATTCCATTAGAATCAATGTGATATTGTGCGTCTTTAACTTGATACCTTTGCCGCCACTTGACGGTGGCCGTATCGCGGTCGGTCTTTTGCCTCGCCCTTTGGCCATGCGTTTGGCAAGCCTTGAACGCTACGGTATGTTGATTTTGCTGGGGATGGTTTTTCTGTTGCCTTATATCGGCAGTCAATTTGGAATGAACCTCAATATTTTGTGGTGGCTTGTTGGGATCCCGGCTGATTTCATCACAAATTTGATTGTTCACGGTGTCGGTATCGCCGGGTAGGACGTGATGGCCAATCTCATCGATCTAGATCAACACGAAGACGACGACCTGCGCCCAAAACGCAAAAAAGCTTCACTGATTATTGATCTGGATGGGTTTGAGGGACCGCTTGATGTTCTTTTGGAACTGGCCCGCGATCAAAAGGTTGATTTGATCCATCTGTCTATTTTGGAACTGGCCGATCAATATTTGTTGTGGGTTGCCGAAGCGCGTCGACAAAATCTGGAACTGGCGGCGGATTACCTTGTTATGGCGGCATGGTTGGCTTACCTGAAAAGCCGCCTTCTGATCCCGACGCAAGCCAGTGAAGAAGAACCAAGCGCCGAAGAAATGGCTGCCGCCCTCGCCTTTCAATTGCAACGACTGGAAGCTATGCGTAATGCCGGGCAGACCTTGCTGGAACGCAATACTTTAAATCTGACAATCTTTCGCCGGGGGGAACCGGAAAATTTCGGCAAGTTGGATGATGTGACCTATGATGTTACGTTATACGACCTGATGAAGGCTTATGGGGACCAGATGAACAAGCATGTGGACCAAACCCTTCATATTGAACCCACGGATCTTTATTCGATGGATATGGCGATTGAACGGTTACGATCCTTTCTTGGAAAAATACCGGAATGGACAACGTTAATTCATTTTTTGCCCAAAGATTTAAAAAACAGCCTTCATACCCGTTCCGCAATTGCATCCACCTTTGCCGCTGCACTGGAAATGGCACGTGATGGTAAAGTAAAAATCAGACAATCTGACACCTTCGGCCCGATTTATATCCAAAGCCCGGATATGGAGATCAAGTAAATGAGCGACGAACAGTTCACGCAAAACCTCCGCCTTTTGGAAGCCGTTCTATTTGCGACCCAGGAACCATTGGGCGAACGCAAACTGGCCAATTATTTTGAAGATGAAATTGACTTGAAAGCCATGTTAAAAACCCTTCAGGAAGAGTATGCGAATAAAGGGGTCAATCTTGTTCGGCGCGGCAATGCATGGGCATTTCGCACAGCACCGGATTTAGCGGAAAAATTAAGCGAATATCGCGAAAACGTAAAAACGTTATCGCGTGCCGCCATCGAAACCTTAGCCATTATTGCCTATCATCAACCGGTAACCCGTGCTGAGATCGAAGAAATTCGCGGCGTTTCCCTGTCAAAAGGAACATTGGATGTCTTGTTTGAGGCCGATTGGATCAAACCACGCGGGCGTAGACGTACACCGGGACGTCCTATGACATGGGGCACCACAATTGACTTTCTAGATCAATTCGGGTTGGAACGGGTCGAAGACCTGCCGGGAATTGAAGAATTAAAGTCCGCAGGTCTACTGGATGCCCGTCCGGCCATCAATGCCTATAGTGTGCGTGGGGAAATGGAACTGCCGTTTGATCACCCCGATCAACCGGAAGCCGAAGACGAATTGATCGAACCGCTCGCAGAAGAATAATCACATAAAAATTGCCAGTATTTCTGCTGGACGGATCAACTTCTTTTGTATATTTGTTATTGCAAGTCATTTTCAAAAACAATAACCCTCTTAATAAAAACGCGTGGCCATGAAACAAAACAGATTGCAAAATCTCTTTAACGGCTGGACTCTTTTCACCGTTATAACCGCGCTGATTATTGCCTCACCTGTTTTCATCGTTGTTTCCTATGTATTTGTTCCCACAGGTGAAATCTGGTCACATTTGGCCGACACGGTGCTTGGGAACTATATCTATAATTCTGTTCTTTTATTGATTGGGGTCGGTACCGGCACACTTGTGGTCGGTACGGGGTGCGCGTGGATTGTGACCATGTGCCGTTTTCCGGGACAAAAGGTGTTTGAATGGGCGCTCTTGCTGCCCTTGGCCGTTCCGGCTTATGTAATTGCCTATACCTATACCGGCCTCACGGATTTTGCTGGTCCCATACAGACTGTTTTGCGCGAAATTTTCGGCTGGACCTCACGACGCGACTACTGGTTCCCTGAAATCCGTTCGGTTTGGGGGGCGATGACCATGTTTACATTGGTGCTTTACCCCTATGTCTATATGTTGTCGCGCGCGGCATTTCTCGAACAATCCATTTGTGTGCTAGAAGTTAGCCGGACCCTTGGGCGTACCCCGTGGCAGGCTTTTAAAGATGTTGCCTTTCCCTTGGCGCGTCCTGCAATTGCAGCTGGAAGCGCCCTTGCCCTGATGGAGACATTGAACGATTTTGGTACCGTTCATTTTTTTGCGGTCGATACCTTTACCACGGGCATATATCGAACGTGGTTTGGCATGGGAGAACCGGCAGCAGCAGCACAATTAGGGGCATGTCTCCTTATTTTTATTGTCAGTTTAATCGCTCTTGAACGGTATTCACGTGGAAAGGCGGCTTATCATCACACCACCGTTCGATATCGGGCGTTAAGTAAACTTGAAATGTCCCCCCTGAAACAAGTTATTTGCGTTCTGGCGTGTTTCACCCCTGTCTTATTGGGTTTTTTGCTCCCCGCAGGCATCTTGCTAAACTGGGCTTTTCAAACAACTGAATGGTGGATGAACCTGCAATTTGTCGAATTTGCCTTTAACAGTTTCATCCTCGCCTGTGTCGCGGCACTGCTTGCCGTATTCCTAGCCGTTTTAATGGCCTATGGTGCCAGACTTCGCCCGTCATTTTTCACCAAATTCGGTGTGCGTGCTGCGTCTATTGGTTATGCCGTGCCGGGGTCTGTTTTGGCTGTCGGCATTATGTTGCCGTTTGCCTGGACAGATAATCTGGTGGATAGCTGGGCACGCGAACACCTTGGTTTTTCAACCGGGTTGATACTGTCGGGAACAATTGTCGCCGTTGTTTTTGCCTATGTTGTTCGATTTTTGTCAGTTTCGTTTAATGGCATTGAGGCCGGATTGGGTAAAATCACACAAAATATGGATTGTGCGGCACGTACGCTTGGACACAATCCGTCAGAAACCCTTAAGAAAGTACATCTCCCGCTTATTCGCGCCAGCATGTTCAGTGCCGGGATTCTCGTGTTTGTCGATGTCATTAAAGAACTTCCGGCAACCATGATTATGCGCCCGTTCAATTTCACAACATTGGCCGTTCGCACGTTCGAGCTGGCAAGTGATGAACAGTTGGCCGAAGCGTCCAGTGCCGCGCTTGCAATGGTACTTGTTGGTATTATTCCGGTGATTATGATCAGTCGTACGATTGCGAAATCACGCCCGGGTCAAGAAAATTAGGACAGAACGAATATGGTTTTAAAGCTTGAAGACATAAGACTTTCTTTTGATGGTTTTTGCGTTCTGGATAATCTCAGCCTCCATGTCAAAGCCGGTGAATTTGTTTGTCTGCTTGGCCCCAGTGGATGTGGAAAGACATCAACCTTACGTGTATGCGCCGGATTGGAAAGCCCGCTAAGTGGTCGTGTACTGTTGGGCGATAAGGTTGTAACGGATGGCACAAAAGTTTTACCACCGGAAAAACGGCACATAGGTTTTCTTTTTCAGGACTTCGCACTTTTCCCGCATTTGAATATTTTTCAAAACATTGCCTTCGGTCTTAAGGGATATCCTAAATCTGAAACGCAAGACCGTGTTCTTGAAGTTTTAAAACAAGTCCGCATGGATAAATATGCTCATGCCCTGCCCCATACCTTGTCTGGCGGGCAACAACAACGTGTTGCGCTTGCACGTGCTTTGGCGCCAAAGCCGGGGATCATGTTGTTGGATGAACCTTTTTCCGGTCTGGATTCAGGTTTGCGCGCTGATATTCGCGATGAAACCTTGCACGTTTTAAAATCAACGAATGTTGCCGCTGTCATGGTTACCCATGACCCGGAAGAAGCCATGTTTATGGCGGATCGTATTGTTTTGATGAAGGGCGGCTCCATTATTCAGGACGGGGCCCCGCATGAACTTTATACAAACCCGGTAGATCATTTTGCCGCCTCCTTCTTTGGGGAGATCAATATCATTAAAGGGATCATTAAAGAGAGCACCGCCCAAACTATTTTAGGCAATGTTCCTGCATCCGGCTTTAACGAAGGTGAAATCGTTGACGTCCTCATCCGACCGGAAAACGTGATTGTCCGCCCACGAAGCGATGATGATCAACATTTCCATATAACAAAAATTGAAGCTGCCCGTTATCTTGGACGAGACAGCTTGCTTCATCTTTGTGTTGAAGACGAGACCGGGACTTGCACACACTTGCATGCGCGCATTGATAGTCAGCTTAAACCTATCGTAGATCAAAATATTGTTGCAACAATGGACCCTACACGCGCCTTTGTATTTCGCGCCTGCTAAATGTAAAAAATTGTGCCTTTAGCATTGCCGGGCTTCCTTCTTTCTGCTTATATGCTTGTCAACAATTGTATAACTAAAATCTTGGAGACCTCGCATGGGTATTGGTGTTTGGCAAGTTGTCCTTGTCCTTGTCATTGTTTTGATCATTTTCGGCGCAGGCAAGTTGCCTAAAGTTATGGGCGATGTTGCAAAAGGCGTCAAAAACTTCAAATCCGGCCTAAAAGAGGGCGAAGAAGAAGCCAAAGCAGACGATCAGGCTGCAATCTCAGCTAAAGAAGAAACGGAAGTGCCGACGTCTTCCGAGAAAAAAGACGTCTCTTAAACCCTTCCCTTTCCCTGAATCTGGATAGAATCGATGTTCGATATCGGTTGGACGGAAATCGTCACCATTGTGATTCTTGCTGTTCTCATCATCGGCCCGCGTGATTTGCCCAAAGCAATGCGCGCAATGGCAAAGATGATTGGAAAAGCCAAGCATATGATGCGTGAATTTCAAAACAACGTCGATGATATGATCCGGGATACGGAATTGGAGGAAGTGAAAAAGTCCATTCAATCCGCCCGTAATTTCGACGTAAAAAGCCAAGTTGCCAAGGCGATTGATTCAGATGGATCAATTGAAAAAGGAATGGACCTTTCCAAAGAGGCTGCTGCTTTCAATAATTCCATGAAAGACCCTTCTCCGTCGCAAAACGAAGAACAAGTTGCTGCGCCTAAAAAGGAAGCAGTATCGGATCAATCAGAAAAGAAATAACGAGTTAGGCCGTGCAAGAACCTCAAGCCGTTGAAAATACGATGCCCTTAATGGAGCATCTGATTGAACTGAAAAACCGCCTGACAGTTGCGGTTGCCGCTCTGTTCGTCGCTTTTTTGGGTTGTTATTACTTTGCAAACGAAATTTACGGATTTCTGGTTCATCCCCTTGCAACTATTCTTTCCGAACTTGGCGGCAATCGCCGTATGATCTATACGGCATTACACGAAGCATTCTTCACACAGATTAAAGTCTCATTCTTTGCCGCTCTGTTTCTTGCCTTTCCTGTTATTGCGACACAGTTTTGGAAATTTTTAGCACCCGGCCTTTATAAGAACGAAAAAGCAGCTCTGGCGCCTTACTTGGTTTTATCGCCAATCCTGTTCGCCCTTGGCGGGGCACTGGTCTATTATTTCATTATGCCATTGGCATGGAAATTCTTCCTCAGCTTTGAAACCTTGGGCACGGATGGCACTTTGCCGATCCAGTTGGAAGCAAAGGTCAATGAATACCTGTCACTGGTTATGAAGCTGATTTTTGCTTTTGGGATCAGTTTCCAGCTTCCGCTGGTCTTAACCTTGCTGGCACGGATTGGGGCGGCGACATCACGTGGCCTTGCCGCAAAACGTAAATATGCCGTTGTTGTGACCTTTATCGCAGCTGCCCTGATGACACCGCCAGACATTATTTCTCAAGTAGGGCTGGCAATTCCCATTCTGTTTTTGTATGAAATCTCCATCATTTCGGTGCGCAGCGTAGAAAAGAAACGCGGCGACATCGAAGATGAAGAAGATGACGATGAATTCGAAGAAACAGACTTCAATATGACTTAAGGCTTTGTAGCTATGTTCGATATTAAATGGATACGAGATAACCCTGATCAATTTGATGCAGGGCTGGCCCGACGTGGGCAAGAGGCACAGGCGGAACGCCTGATTACCCTTGATACAGAACGTCGTGATATTTTGACACGCGCCCAAGACGTTCAGGCAGAACGCAATAAGCTGTCCAAGGAAATCGGACTTGCCAAACGCGAAGGCCGTGATGCTTCCGATATCATGGCGCAAGTCTCGCAATCCAAAAACTTACAGGCTGAATTGGAAGAACAGGCCAAGGCTAAAGAAGCGGAGCTTGAAGGCGCGCTTATGTCCTTACCAAACTTGCCTTACGATGATGTGCCGGATGGCAAGGATGAAGACGATAACGTCGAAGTCCGCAAATGGGGTGACGTTCCATCTTTCGATTTTGAAGCTAAAGAGCATTTCGATATAGGCGAGACGCTTGGCCTGATGGATTTTGAAACGGCTGCCAAACTATCCGGTTCCCGGTTCGTCTTGTTGTCTGGAGCCCTTGCCCGTATGGAACGCGCTTTGGCGTCTTACATGCTGGATCTCCACACCATGAAACACGGTTTTACAGAAGTAAACCCGCCAGCCTTGGTGAAGGATGCCGCTCTTTATGGTACAGGCCAGCTCCCAAAATTTTCCGAAGACCTGTTTCGTACCGAAGAAGGATTTTGGATGATCCCGACGGCCGAAGTACCGCTAACCAATATCGTGGCTGATGAAATTCTGTCAGAAGATTATCTGCCGCGTCGTTATACAGCCATGACATGGTGTTTCCGTTCCGAAGCAGGGTCTGCAGGTAAAGATACGCGCGGCATGATCCGTCAGCACCAATTTAGTAAGGTTGAAATGGTTTGTGTCACTAAGCCTGAAGAATCGGATGCTGAACTGGAACGCATGACCGGTTGTGCCGAAGCGGTTTTACAAGGTTTGAAACTTCCCTACCGCGTCATTACGCTTTGCACGGGCGATATGGGCTTTAGCGCCCGCCGTACCTATGACATCGAAGTCTGGTTGCCGGGTCAGGACCGTTATCGTGAAATTTCATCCTGTTCCACAACTGGGGATTTTCAGGCCCGCCGGATGAAGGCTCGTTACCGCGCAGAAGGTGAGAAAAAACCGCAATTTTTACATACCTTAAACGGGTCCGGCCTAGCGGTCGGTCGGTGTTTGGTTGCCGTTCTTGAAAACTATCAACAAGCCGATGGCAGTGTCATCGTGCCTGAGGTTCTGCGTCCCTACATGGGTGGCCTTGAGGTTATCGAGCCAAACAAATGATAGACCTGTCCCAAGCCCGAATTTTGATATCAAATGACGACGGTATCCACGCACCGGGCTTGAAGGTACTGGAAAATATTGCCAAAGAGGTGGCGAAAGAGGTCTGGGTGGTTGCGCCGGAAACGGAACAAAGCGCAACAGGGCATTCCCTCACCCTTCGCCGCCCTTTGCGTATTCACAAGCATTCAGATCGGCGTTTCAGTGTAGATGGTACCCCAACGGACAGCGTGCTGTTGGCCTTAAACGAGATTATGAAAGATAACCCGCCTGACTTGGTTCTTTCCGGTGTGAACCGTGGCGGAAACTTGGGCGAAGATATTACTTATTCAGGCACAGTTGCGGCAGCGATGGAAGCGACCTTGTTAGGGGTGCCTGCAATCGCCTTGTCACAATTTTATGCAGATCCAGATCGGGTGAAATGGGCGACGGCCCAGACGCATGGCCCGGATGTCTTGCGAAAGCTGGCTGCGATCGGTTGGCCGAAAAATACATTGATGAATGTAAACTTCCCGGATGTCGTTGCAAAATCCGTAAAAGGTATTGAAGTCACGCAACAAGGCCGTCGTAAGATTGGGGATGATTTGGCAAAAGGAATTGATCCGCGCGGCGAAGAATATTTCTGGGTGGGGGCTTTACGATCGCAGGAAACTTTCCGTGAAGGAACAGACTTACATGCTGTTACCCATGGAAAAATTTCCATAACGCCAATCTCACTTGATTTTACAGACTATTCGACACTCAATGACTTACAGGGAGAAATGTTATGAGTATCGAATCCCAGAAAATTCGACTTCTTATGGAATTGCGCAGACAAGGCATTACCGATACGAATGTGTTGGCCGCACTGGAACGTATTCCTCGTGAAAGCTTTGTTGCTGCAAGCTTTTTAGATCAAGCTTACGATAACATCGCATTACCGATCGGATATAACCAGACGCTAAGCCAGCCTTATATTGTCGCCTATATGACAGAGAAACTGCAGGTCAATGACCGTATGAAAGTTTTGGAAATTGGCACAGGGTCCGGCTATCAGGCTTTGGTTTTGGCTAAACTTTGCCGCCGTCTTTATACGGTTGAACGTTTTAAGCCTTTGTTGGAACAGGCAGAAAAACGTTTCCATGATTTCAGACAAACGAATATTACGACACATTGCGGTGACGGGACTTTGGGTTGGCCTAAACAAGCCCCATTTGATCGCATCATGGTCACGGCAGCGGCGGCGGATGTCCCCCCTGCCCTTGCTGATCAATTGTCTGTTGGGGGCGTTATGGTTTTACCGATTGGGGAAGATACATCGGCGCAATGGCTTATTCGCGTGACCCGGACCGAAGATGGTTTTGATGTTGAAGAATTGGAAAAGGTCCGTTTTGTCCCTCTTCTTCCTGGTTTGCCAGAATAAGTTTGAAACCCTGATTAAGCTTGGGCATAATCCGCATCATGTTTAGAACATTGCGACATATTGGCGTTTTCGCCCTGCTTTTCAGCCTTGCTGCGTGTGGTTGGGTGGAAGTCCCGTTTGAGGGACAAGGAAGCTATCGCCCGCCTGTAACACAATCAGTAAAGAACGAAGAAAAAGAACAACCCAAAGCAATTCCGGGAACGGTTGTGGTTCAAAAAGGCGATACCGTTTATGCCATTTCACGCAAACATGATGTTTCCGTTCGGGGGCTTATCGAAAGAAATGCCCTGAAACCACCTTTTCATTTAAACATCGGGCAACGGCTTTATCTACCGCAAGGTCCGGTTCACGTTGTACAACCCGGCGATACACTTTATTCGGTCTCCAGACATTATCGCACCGATGTTTATACATTGGCAAAAACCAACAATCTAAAATCCCCGTTTACCCTGACACCGGGACAGCGATTAAAGATTCCCAATTCAGGAAATTTGACAACGGCATCTAAAAATCTGGACGTACCGCCACGGGTCAATGCCGAAGTTACCACCAAACCGAAAAATAAATCCACAATGCAGGCAAAAGCGGAACCTCGCCTTAACCGCAAAGCCATCCCCAAACCGCCTCCACGCTCCAGCAGCCGTTTTGCATGGCCGATCAAGGGACGGATTATTTCCGGTTTTGGTGCTAAACGCGATGGGTTACGTAATGACGGTATTAATATTGCTGCAAAACGCGGCGCTCCTATAAAAGCGTCTGAAAACGGCGTTGTTGCCTACAGTGGTAATGAATTACGGGGCTTTGGCAATATGATCCTTGTTAAACACAGCGGCGGTTGGATTACGGCTTATGCCCATGTTGAGAAAATACTAGTTAAACGCGGCCAAAAGGTAACACGAGGTCAATCCATCGCAAGCGTTGGCAGCAGCGGCAGTGTGGTCACCCCTCAACTTCATTTCGAAATCCGTCGGGGTATGAACCCCGTTAACCCCAACGGGTTCTTAAAAGGATAAAAAAAGCCCGCTGAAATAGCGGGCCTTTTTTTTTAATTTGATAGGTATCCTTAACGTTCAAGTTTACTGACGTCACGAACCGCACCTTTATCGGCACTGGTTGCCATTGCAGCATAGGCACGTAAGGCCGCGCTGACATTACGTTGACGCGGTTTTGCCGGTTTCCATGCATCAGCGCCTTTGGCATCCATTGCTTCACGGCGTTTTGCAAGATCGTCATCAGAAATCTTCAGGTTAATGGAACGGTTCGGGATATCAATTTCGATGGTATCGCCTTCTTCAATCAGGCCGATTGCTCCGCCGTTGGCGGCTTCTGGTGAGGCATGACCAATAGAGAGGCCTGCCGTCCCACCGGAAAAACGACCATCGGTTAACAAAGCACATTCCTTACCTAAGCCCATCGATTTCAAGTAGCTGGTCGGGTAAAGCATTTCCTGCATGCCCGGTCCGCCTTTTGGTCCTTCGTAGCGGATAATCACAACATCACCGGCACCGACTTCGCCCCCCAGAATACGCGAAATGCCTTCATCCTGACTTTCGCACACACGGGCTATCCCTGTGAAAGTCCAGATGCTTTCATCGACACCTGCTGTTTTTACAACACAACCATCTTCGGCGATGTTGCCATAAAGCACAGCCAAGCCACCGTCTTTGGTGAACGCATCTTCAACACTGCGGATGACACCCTTGGAACGATCACGATCCAGATCGCGATAACGCGCAGCCTGTGAAAAGGCTGTTTGTGATGGGACACCACCCGGTGCAGCCTTATAGAATTTATGGATCTCGGCATCTGAAGTGCGGCTGATGTCCCACGTATCAATTGCCTCGCCCAGTGTTTTGCTATGGACTGTGGAAACATCGCGTTTTAACAAACCTGCATCATCCAGACGACCTAACAAAGACATAATACCACCTGCACGATGGACGTCTTCGATATGAACGTCGGGAACGGACGGTGCAATTTTAGACAGGCACGGAACCTTACGCGACAAACGATCCATGTCTTTCATGGTAAAATCAACACCGGCTTCCTGTGCGACTGCCAATAGGTGAAGGACCGTGTTTGTAGACCCACCCATTGCGATATCCAATGTCATCGCATTTTCAAAAGCATCAAATGTCGCAATACCACGCGGTGTAACGCTAACATCATCATTTTCATAATATTGTTTGCACAACTCAACCGCCAAACGTCCGGCGCGCAGGAATAATTCCTTGCGATCTTCATGTGTGGCAACAACGGTCCCGTTCCCCGGCAAAGACAGGCCCAGTGCTTCGGTCAGGCAATTCATGGAATTGGCCGTAAACATGCCGGAACATGACCCACAGGTCGGGCATGCACTACGTTCAATCGCATCAACTTCTTCATCGGATACATTGGGATCGGCTGCCTTGACCATTGCATCAACCAGATCAAGGGAATGTTCAATATCATCAATGGTGACTTTCCCGGCTTCCATTGGACCACCGGATACAAAAACAGTCGGGATATTCAGGCGCATGGACGCCATCAACATCCCCGGTGTGATTTTATCGCAGTTTGAAATACAAACCATTGCATCGGCGCAATGTGCATTCACCATATATTCAACGCTATCCGCGATCAAATCACGAGACGGTAAACTATAAAGCATACCATCGTGACCCATTGCAATTCCGTCATCCACAGCAATGGTGTTAAATTCTTTGGCAACGCCACCGGCTTTTTCAATTTCGCGCGCGACCATTTGGCCGAGGTCTTTAAGATGGACATGGCCCGGTACAAACTGGGTGAAAGAGTTCACAACGGCAATAATGGGTTTTTCAAAGTCGGCATCTTTCATCCCTGTCGCGCGCCAAAGGCTGCGCGCACCTGCCATATTGCGGCCTGCTGTCGATGTACGTGAACGATATTCGGGCATAATCCAATCCTTTTGGTATTATAATCAGAACGCTTCCCTAAGAAGTGCGGCAACTAACATAAACATATCGTTTAGATTTGGAAAGGTTTATACGCTGGCAGCGACAAAGTCTGGTACAAGTTCAAATGATTTTTTATCGAGATCACGATTTCCAACTATCAATAAGGATTTGAACCCCTTGATTTTAGCTTGCGCAACTTCATTTAATGCATCACTGCAAACCATAAGAACACGTTCCGTACTTACAAACGGAAAGGGGCGTTCCAGATTATCCAAATCGTCGCGCAGAAGAACACGATTATTGGTAATGGAATAACCGCATCGATTCATTTGTGCGGTCATATCATCACGGCACGCATCGCCGTTTAAACAAAAAACACCAACCCGTTTATCCAGTTTGCGCAATTGCGGAACCAAAGACGCACCGGATGGGACCGTCAGCCCATTTCTGATCAGGGTTGAATGGATGCTAAAAAGAAAAACATCATAATCACGCACAAGATCCATCACCCCATTCACCTTAACGCTGAGGGTGTTGTCATCTTGAAGAAAGCCAACTTCTCCTATGCCCAAGTCGTTTCTCAGGCCAAACCGATCATGCATGTAGATATCGCCTCCCCTTCTTAAGCGTACCTTTTAAGTAAGAAGGCGTAGTGTGTATTTCAATATGCCACGCGTGTTTATTTTTTGTCAGACGGTTGAGGGACAGCCCGCCCCATTGCCCCTAAGGTTTTTTCCAGTTCTTTGGCCTTGTTTTTCAATTCTTTTTCCATTTGTTTGATCTGTCGATCCAAAGAAACCGCATTGTTATAGGCGCGTTCGCGTTTTTTTGCCTGTGCCTTTTTCCACATGGAACGGGTCACCCATTCCCCGGCATGAGCAATGACAATAATCCCGGCTATCAGACAAATCATACCGGCCAGCATATAATCAATCCGACCGAAAGCAGCAGCGACCCCCCAAAAACCAATGGTGGCAATGGATGAGCCGATAATAAAAAGCATCCGTCTTGTCACTTGGTTTTGATCGTATTGTGATTTTTCGTAATCACGCAAGGAATTGGAAATTTCACTGCGGGCAAGTTGTTGCCACTTGTTAAAATTCATTCCTTTAAAGGGTTCGCGATTTTCCCGAATAAATAATTCAAGGCGTTTTACAATATATTCCGCACGTTCATCGGGGGTCGGATCGTTTTTTGCCATCGTAATTTTCGTTCACTCAACATGAAAAAGCCCCACCGAATATCGGTGAGGCTTTCATCATAAACGTGAACTTGCAAACAATCGGTTAAAGCGCCGACATCAAACGCGCCAAAGCTTCTTTGAATTTGGCATTTTTCTCGCCCAGCTCTTCTACTTTCTGGCGCTCGGTTGCAACAACATCAGCCGGTGCATTGGCAACAAACTTTTCGTTTGCCAGTTTCTTTTCTTTGCCACCGATGATTTTATCCAGATTGGCGATTTCTTTTTCCAAACGCGCTTTTTCCGCCGCCACATCCATATGATCAACCACATTGATAAACACGGTTGCCTCGCCCACAACTTCCTGAACACAGCCCTGAGCCACAGCCTCATTAACCAGATCAATAGAGCCAAGACGGGCCATACGTTTGATCAGATTTTCGTTGCGGGTCAAACGTTGAGCCGTCTTTTCATTAGCACCTTGTAAATATACAGAAAGAGCGACACTGCCGGGTACATTCAGCTCCGAACGCGTAGTACGAATTGTAGAAATCAGTTGAACCAACCAATCCATTTCCTCGTTGGCATCGATATCATCTAACAACTTTTCCGGCCATGCGGCACTGATCAACTGCATATCGCGTTCATCAGCCATCGATTCCCACAGTTCTTCGGTAATGAACGGCATCATCGGGTGCAGAATATGGAGAATTTGATCCAGAACCCATGCTGTTGTAGCCCGTGTTTCCTCAATGGCACTTTCATCATCACCATTTAAGATCGGTTTGGTAAATTCCAGATACCAGTCACAGAACGTCCCCCAGGCAAAGCCGTAAATTGCATTGGCGGACTCGTTAAAACGATAACCGTCAATCGTTGCGCCAACTTCGCCAGCAACTTCGCCAACCTTCCCAACAATCCAGCGGTTGACCGGGTGCTTCACGCTTGCAGCATCAAATCCTTTAACAGGTTTGCAACCGTTCATTTGACAAAAACGTGCGGCATTCCACAATTTTGTTGCAAAATTGCGGTATCCTTCGACACGGCTGGTGGCAAGTTTGATATCACGCCCCTGTGCAGCCATTGCTGTCAACGTAAAACGCATAGCATCAGCGCCATACTGATCAATCAATTCCAGCGGATCAATAACATTCCCTTTGGATTTAGACATTTTCGCCCCTTGTTCATCGCGAACAAGCGCATGGATATAGATGTCCTTGAATGGGACTTCCCCCATGAAATGAATGCCCATCATCATCATTCGGGCAACCCAGAAGAAAATAATATCAAACCCGGTAACCAAAACATCCGTTGTGTAATAATGATCCAGCTGTGGTGTTTTTTCGGGCCAGCCTAATGTAGAAAACGGCCAAAGTGCAGAAGAGAACCATGTATCGAGAACGTCTGTTTCTCGGGTCAGTTTAACGCCCTCGCCCGCTGCCTTCTGTGCGGCTTCTTCGGTCATTTCCACATAGACATTGCCGTCTTCATCAAACCATGCCGGGATTTGATGTCCCCACCAGATTTGACGGGAAATACACCAAGGTTGGATGTTGCGCATCCACTCGTAATAAGTATTTTCCCATTGCTTGGGAACAAAGCGGGTTTTGCCGGTTTCAACCGCTTCCAAGGCTGGTTTTGCCAAAACATCGGCTTTTACAAACCATTGGTCAGTCAACCAGGGTTCGATCACAACACCGGAACGATCCCCATAAGGAACCGTCATCGGGTTTTCTTCGATTTTCACCAAAAGACCGAGCTCTTCCATTTCGGCAACAACTTTTGTGCGGGCTTCGAAGCGTTCCATCCCCTGATATTTTTCAGGCACATTTTCATTGAGATGCGCATTGATATCCAGAACATTGATAATTTCCAGATTGCAGCGTTTTCCGACTTCATAGTCATTAAAATCGTGACCCGGTGTTATTTTCACCGCCCCCGAACCTTTTTCAGGATCAGCATATTCATCGGCAACAATTGGGATCGCACGATTAACGATCGGCAAAATAACATTTTTACCGATTAAATCCTTATAGCGTTCATCATCGGGGTGAACTGCAACACCTGTATCACCCAGCATAGTTTCCGGACGCGTAGTCCCAACGGTAACAAATTTACCGTCCTCGCCTTCCAACGGGTAATTGAAGTACCACATCTTGCCGTTGACTTCGCGTTGCTCCACTTCCAGGTCCGAAATGGCTGTATGTAGTTTCGGGTCCCAGTTAACGAGTTTTTTATCACGATAAATCAGATCTTGTTTATAAAGTTCGACGAAAACCTTACGGACAGCTTCGGACAAGCCTTCATCCATTGTAAAGCGTTCTTTCGCCCAATCGGCAGAGGCACCAAGGCGGCGCAATTGATTGACGATCGTTCCACCTGATTGGGCTTTCCATTCCCAGATTTTATCAATAAATTTGTCGCGCCCCAAATCATGGCGCGTCACACCTTCGGCTTCTAAACGGCGTTCCACGACCATTTGTGTGGCGATCCCGGCATGGTCTGTTCCAGGCTGCCAAAGGGCATCTTTGCCCTTCATCCGGTTATAACGGATCAGGATATCCTGTAATGTAAATGTCAGGGCGTGTCCCATATGTAAGCTACCTGTCACATTAGGTGGCGGCATCATAATCGTATAGGGTTCTTTGCCAGCTTCATGGTTGGCGGCAAATGCGTTTTTCTCTTCCCAAAGCGTGTAGTGTTTTTCTTCAACAGCCGCCGGGTTGAATGTCTTGTCGAGCATTTTAAGACACAGCCTCTTATCTAAATGAAAATTTATAGCTTTAATAAACGCGAAAACGCCCGAGGACAAGCCCGGGCGCTGTAATTTCGCAAGATTAATCGTGTTTTAGTCTTCCAGACGTTCCGCACGGTTAATCATAATATCAATTTCTTTTTTGACCAATCGTTCAATCAAATAAGGCAAATTGCGATCCAGCCATTCTTTCAGCAATGGGCGCAACATTTCGCGTGTCAAACCTTCCAGTGTGACATCACGAGTACCAACTGCGATATCGCGTTGATCCAGAATTGCTTTTGCCAGTTCCGACAAGACATCGGTCGATGCATCGGCTGTCGGCGGAGACACAATCCGGTTGGCAACGTCAGATGCCAAAATGGGCTGCGGTTCAAAAATGGGCTCCGGTTCCGGCTCGGGCTCTTCTTCCTCAATCATCATATCTGATGTGAGATCCAGAATATCGTCATCGATATCGATTTCTTCAATCTCTTCAACGATTGGTTCCGGGTCTTCCAATTCAATTACTGGCTCTGGCTCTGGCTCTGGTTCAGGCATTGGTTCCGGTTCTGGTTCCGGCATTGGCTCAGGTTCCGGTTCTGGTTCCGGCATTGGCTCTGGTTCGGGCTCTGGCATTGGTGCGGGTTCCGGTTCTGGTTCCGGTTCGGGTTCGGGTGTAGGTTCTTCACTCGGAGCAGCCTCGGCACCTTCTTCATCATCCTCAGAAAGAATACGCCGGATAGAGGCTAAAATATCCTCCATCGACGGCTCTGCGCCGTCACCTGCTTCTGTATTTTCGTCACTCATCTCAACTTCACCCGATTATATTTTGCGTATAATATTCATCTAAAAAAGATTCTAATATGAATATTATACGCGTCCTCACCTTAATGAATTGTTATCGACTTATTCTTTTTCGTCAACATCGCCGACAGACGATGTGCCGATCCATGCGTCGCGCACTTCATCATAATGGACTTTCGGGTCATAAATCCCGGTGTCCAGCCCTAATTTTTCCGCTGTCAATTCACCGACAGCCTGCTTTAATTCATAAACCGCAACCAGTTCGTCACGTTGTGCACGCACCAAACTTACCTTCGCGTCTAATAGTTCTTGTTCCGCATCAAGGACATCAAGAACGGTGCGTGAACCAACAGCGGCTTCACGTTGTACACCATCCAGTGCGACTTCAGCAGAACGAATTTGCGCCAGGAAAGATTGGATACGCGCCCTTGCGGTAACGAGTCCTTCCCACCCTGTGCGGCCACTTTCCACGGCACTGCGACGGGCCTCTTCCATATCCATGCGTTTTTCGGCAGCCGTTTGCTTAGCTTGGCGAACTTGAGAATATACAGTTCCTTGTTGATAGAACGGAACTGTCAAAGACAGACCAATACTTGCCGACTCGGACCGACTGTTGCGCGAAGAGGATTCAAGTGCCGTCTCGGTAGATGCCGTTAAGTTCAATTCTGGCAATAATTTACCGGCCATTTCCTCTATATTCTCCATTGCGGCTTTTTCATCCGCAACAGCCGCCAGAAAAGTTGGGTTGTTCTGCTGTGCCCGTTCGATCACTTCTTCCACTGTTGTCGGGATATCACTAGGTAAAGGAGAGGGAATCGGTTTGGTCGGAATTTCACCAATGACTTTTTGATAAGTCGCCCGTGACGATTCGAGATCTCCTTCGGACTGGATGCGATCAGCCGTTGCTTTTGCAAAACGTGCTTCTGCCTGACTGACATCCGTACGGGTAAGTTCCCCGACTTCAAAACGATCATTTGTAGCTTCAAACTGGCGGCGTAAAACCTGTTCGTTATTGCGGTTCAGTTCAAGCACAGCTTCATCACGTACGATATTAGAATAAGCCAAAACCGCGTCCATCAGAACTTCTTGTTCTTTTTCCACCAAGCGGGCACGTGCGGCATCCACTTTTGACTCGGCTTCCGCAGTTGCGGCTTCCGTCTGGAATCCACGGAATAAAGGCTGGGTTACAGAGAAAGAGCTCGTCATCGGAGTAAGCGTTTGCTCCCGGTTAGAACCCGAACGTGAATTATTATCGTTACGTTCTTTGGCAACAGTGCCTGTCCATGTCACTTCCGGGCGCCAATTAGCTAATGCCTGAGAAACGCCTTCGTCTGTTGCTCGTACAGTTGCCCGTTCAGAATTTAGCGCAGGATTGTTCATATATGCTTTAACGAGGGCCTCTCTAAGAGTCTCGGCATTCGCTTGCGAACTAAAAGCCATCGCGCTCAAAGCAACGCCGATTAGAAAGTTTTTTCTCAGGTTCATTTTATTACCCATAATACTTACATAAGTTTCGCACAGTCTAACCATCTGCAACATGAAAGGCAAAGGATTCAGACACTTGTAAATTAATGTTTTTTAACAGAATTTTCTAAACTAATTCTTTACAACCTATTACAAGGCTAAAAAAGTGAATTACCTCACATATAGATAAATCTTTTTTCCAAAAAAAATGCCTTGCCCGATCATTGTCGAACAAGGCATTTAAAGCAATATTTTCAGAGACTTAAAAAGTAAACGCTGTTTCTTTTTCAAAGCCCGGCAAGCTTGCTACGCCAGCTTCCATAATGTCGTGTTTCGAAAAAAGATCGCCATTGCGTGTATATACACAGACATTGGACATTGTTGACTTGCCTTGCTCGATAACCAGCAATCGCCCACCATCAGCCAGTTGATTTTTAATGGAATCCGGTAAATGCGAAACAGCGCCATTAAAAAGAATGACATTGTAAGGCGCCTGTTTTTCAACGCCGTCTTTCATGTCGCCGGTAACCACAACGGCATTATCAATCCCGATTTGGTTCAAATTGTTTGTCGTCATTGTAGCAAGTTCTTCATCGCTTTCGATGGCGACAACCATGCTGACAATCTTGGCCAGAACAGCAGTTGAGTAACCGGTATTACATCCAATATCGAGAACGATATCATTTTCATCCAACTCGGCAGCTTCCAACATTCTGCCGAGAACCATCGGCTCAAGAACAAAACGACCGTTACCAACCTCAAGCGCATCATCAATGTAAGCAACGCCTTTTTTGGATGTCGGCACAAACACCTCACGGGGAACGGCACCCATCGCATCCAAAACATAAGGGTCGGCGACCCGGTTGGTTTTTATCTGACCTTCAATCATATTCGAACGGGAAAGCGCATAATCCATAGTGGCACCGTAATTAAGTGTTAAATCAATAAACTCTCGATAACGAACAGGATCACTTAAATTTTGAGCAACCTGCGCATCTCATGTGGCGTTTTATAATCCTCATTCGTCTCTATGACAATGGTGTAGAACGAATAAATCCCAGTTTTTTAGCCACAATTCATAAAAAATGAAAAAAAATGAAAAAAATGGATTGACCGCGAGAGGTCATCCGACTAATTTCCGCTCCGCCGATGGTTACAGCCAAACCGAAGTGATTGGATCTGGCGCGGTGGTAGAGTGGTTATGCAGCGGATTGCAAATCCGTGAACAGCGGTTCGAATCCGCTCCGCGCCTCCACAATCTCCGATCCGCCTTAGTTCAGTTGGTAGAACGGTGGACTGTTAATCCATATGTCGCTGGTTCGAGCCCAGCAGGCGGAGCCAATTCTGGTTCTGGATGTAATCATCGGCTATAGCTCTGATCCGCCTTAGTTCAGTCGGTAGAACGGTGGACTGTTAATCCATATGTCGCTGGTTCGAGCCCAGCAGGCGGAGCCATTTTAAAAAGCACTCTCAGCATTATGCGGGAGTGTTTTTTTATTACCCCAATGAATAGTATTAAAAACCTTCACTGATCGTAAATTAGTACGTATATACACCTAGCGCAGCATCGACGCCCAAAAAAATAGGTAATAAACCACTTGTGATTGCGTTTTCTGCGAGACAAACGAATAATGTCTCGCTATAATACAACCCAACCCGAGTTGATAGAAGTTGCCACTTACTATCGTAAGGGTATAGAAAACTGAAAATAGCCGAGTAACCAAAGGAAAATTAAATGGTAAAAACTGCTACAAAAGATATTTTGCCGGGCACCCGCGGAAGCGACACCCCTCACCCGGTTGATGTCCATGTCGGACAACGTGTTAAGTTACGCCGCACACTCATGGGCATGACGCAAGGCAAGTTGGGTGAAAGCATTGGCCTGACATTCCAGCAGATCCAAAAATATGAACGTGGTGCAAACCGCGTAAGTGCCAGCAAGCTGTGGCAGCTTGGTAACGTATTGGATGTGCCGATATCTTTCTTCTTTGAAGATATGCCTGAGAGCGTCCGCGAATCATTCCCGGGTTATCAAGGGGAAACAGCTGAAAGTGACATTCCTGAGGAACATCTGACGCTTCACCGTCGTCAAACTCTGGAATTGGTACGTACCTTCTCACGTCTTCAGGATCCCGTTATCCGCAAACGTGTAATTGATGTGGTACGCGCCATTGCTGAAAGTGAAACTGTTAACGGTTAATCACGAGAAGAAAAAAGAACATAAGGAACGGTTGGAAAAACCGTTCCTTTGTTTTTTACTTATGCAACAAGTCTGCTGTTGCCATATTTGCCAATGATAAAAGATCTGAAACTTCACTAAATCCCGATTTTTCAGCTTCCTTCTGAAGATACCCGATACATTTAACGAGTTCATCTGCTGAAATCCGTTCAAACGGCGTGTAATTCCGATAATCTTCAATATTTACAACTGTCATCTATCCGCTCCCCAGATTCATAAATTTTGAGGGAAATTAGACAGTATTTTGAGATAGAAATCATCCTGTAGAATCCTACAGGTTTTTTTTATGGATAAATCATATGGTGTGCAATTGCCTTGACTGTCGCTTGAAAACGTCCATTCACGCCCAATTTTGTGCATGCATTGCCGATATGAAATGTCACTGTACGTTCAGCGATATTTAAGATATTTGCAATTTCCCAGTTACTTTTCCCCCGCGCTGTCCACAACAGACATTCGCGTTCACGTGTAGTTAACTTGACATCTTCGCCCTGCCCGGCAGCTTCTGTAAATTTCTGCATGAACGTATCATGGCAATAATCGGCAATAAAACGTACCACGGGAACACTATAATTCATCAAGTCGGTCCATTGTCGCCGATTTGCATTGGCGCATATACTCACAAGTGCCAGTTCATTATTCACGCGGCGAATTGGAATTGTCATACCACGATTTGAAATACCAAAATCCTGCGCATGCTGCATAAAGGCCTGTTCGGTCTTATTCTTTTTCAGGCTTTCCCAACTATAGGGCCTATGTGATGTTTGGGCTGCGCGCACAATTGGATCACAATTTATACAGTCTTCGGAAAAATAATAATCCAGCCATTCTCTTTGGTAACTACAAGCGACAAGAGGATCTCGAACCTTAACATTCGGAGAATTGAAAATAGCATAGGTAAGATGGTCAAACCCCAGATGGTCTTTTAGCGTTAAGAGGAAGTCGCTAAAATCTTGTAAGTTATCAATTTTGTCTAATTGAGTAACCAAATCTTGAATGGAGGTTGTAAGCATCTTTAAGTCCTATCTGTATGCTGATTATTCCATTTCACATTGAGAGAGGCAATTAAAAATTGTTCACCTTCCAATTTCAGATTGAAGGTTTTACGTGACATAGATCAATTTTCTATTTCATTTCGCCAAATTGTTAGTAAGATGTAATTTGGTAAAAAAGAGAATGACTACAAGAAGTCATTCAACGCATTGAAAAAATTAGCTGAGCGTCGTTGAGAGGCAAAGTGGGTATAGAAGGCAAACCGATTACTGTTACAAAATGCGGTACCTGCGGAGGAGGAAAAGACGATTCCTCATTATGCGGGCTCGCCCGTTCTGGCCTTGAATCTGATCGTTTGCAACGCACGCATCGCAGTTATGATATCGGACAGAATATTTATCTTGAAGGGGATAACTGCGAAGGTGTCTATTGCCTGAAAGCTGGCTTGATTGCCATTCGCAAAACCGATGTAAATGGTAACTCTGCCGTTGTTCGCCTGGTTCAACCTGGAGAAGCCTTTGGGCACCGTTCTTTTTTGGCGAATGAACGCCATGCCGGCACGGCAGAGGTTCTCGTGAAAAGTAAGCTCTGTTTTATCCCGCGTGCCAGCCTTGAACACTTGTTGTCTGAATCTCCCGATGTTGCCATTCGTTTCACCCGACGCGTTGCACGTGATTTACGTGAAATTGAAGAATTATACCTCCTGACAACCACGCAACCTGTCCGTAAAAGACTCGCACATTTGCTTCTCAGTCTTAAAACTCGTTATTCAAGTAACGAAAGCGAAGATGATGACGTTTTGATTGAACTTCCCCTATCGCGTCAAGAATTAGCCGCTGCCATCGGCACACGCCCGGAAACAATTGCACGTACGATCAAAAAACTGGAAGAAGACCAACTCGCTTTCTTTAAAGGTCGCCAAGTGACAATTCCAAGCCTGCGTCTTCTTCAGGAAGATTTTGAAGCTGAAGCATAGATAGATTAAAGATAGCCATGCGCTTTTCGCGCAGCACTGTCCCATCTTTGTAACTTGTTTTTACCCTGATTTTAGATACGCTCCGAACCACGAATATATTTGTAGAATAATGTTTGCTTTTTCAAATGGGGGAAAAGAGCAATGGGAATCCGTAATCTCGATAAAATGTTT
Source organism: Terasakiella sp. (assembly GCA_965230775.1). Lineage (GTDB taxonomy): Bacteria > Pseudomonadota > Alphaproteobacteria > Rhodospirillales > Terasakiellaceae > Terasakiella. The sequence goes on along the minus strand of CBDDLQ010000006.1, from coordinate 504,525 downwards.
GCCGCCAAATCAATTTGTGTTATTGGCGCAACGAACGAGGAAGGACAATGCGGCAACGTTGTTATTCGAAATTTGATAACGGGTGGCTTTCAAGGCCCCATCATGCCTGTAAGTGCTGATTATAAAGCTATCGGCGGTATTTTAACCTATCGCGATATCCCTGCCCTGCCCGAAACACCTGATCTTGCCATCGTGTGTACAGAAGTTGCGGCCCTTGAAGAAACAATGGAATCTCTTGGAGAGCAAGGCGTCAAGGCGGCTATTCTTGTCAGCCATCAAACCAGCTGTATTGATGAAGAAACACCGGCTTTTCTGGGTGAGATACATAAAAAATATGGCATGCGTATTTTAGGACCCAACAGTATGGGCGCCGTTGTTCCCGGTAAAAATTTGAATGCAAGCACACATCACCTTCCTATTAAAGGTGGAAAAATTGCGTATGTGTCCCAGTCTTCGACAATGTCGAGTACAGTTCTGGATTGGGCCAACGCACATGGTGTGGGCTTTTCCCATTTTATTTCCATTGGGAAATGCACCGGACTCGATTTCGGCGATATTATCGACTATCTTGGCAGTGATCCTTTTACCCGTGCCATCCTGCTTTATATGGAATCCATTCAGGATCAAAGAAACTTTATGTCAGCCGCACGTTCAGCTGCACGTAACAAGCCCATACTCGTTATGAAATCCGGTCGTCACGAAATTGCAAACCTGACAACGCAATCTCATTCCGGTGCAATGGCTGCCAGCGATTTGGTTTATGATGCGGCCTTTAAACGGGCCGGTATGTTACGGGTAAACAGTATTGCCGAACTTTTTGCCGGCGCGGAAACCTTGTCCGTCACCAAACCCTTTAAAGGCAACAAGCTCGCCATTGTTTCAAACGGTGTCGGACTTAACCTCATTGCGGCAGATCATTTGCTTGAAAGTAATGGAAAACTTGCGACCCTTTCAGAAGAAACCCACCAAAAGCTGAACGATATCATCGGAAAATGTGATGTATTATCCAAAACCAATCATACCGGTATTCGTTGTCGCGCACAGGATTTCCCACAGGTTTATGAAATCTTGAAAAAAAGTAAGGAAGCCGATTGTATCCTTTTTCTTTATTCCCCCAACATTCAGGAAAACAGCACAGAAAGTGCCCATCAGTTGGTCACAGCGCATAAAAAACTGAAAGGAAATATTCTAACCTGTTGGGTCGGTGAAAAAACCGTTCAGGAAGCACATCAAATTTTTGAAGAAAATGCCATTCCGGCTTATTCCTCTCCCCGCATGGCAATTACCGCCTTTATGCATATTGTAGAGTATCTAAAGAACCAAACCACATTGATGGAAATACCCGAGCGCGTCCCCGCCGAGATTAAGCCAGCCCGTGCAGAAGTTCGACATATCATTAATGAAGCCCTTGAAAACGGTGAAACATGGCTAAAAGAAACAGATACAAAAAAAATATTGCGGGCCTATGGCATTAATACTGTTGAATCACGACTTGCAAAAGATGCTGCAGAAGCCCAGAAAGTCGCAGCCGAAATTGGTTTCCCCGTCGTTGTTAAAATCCTGTCCCCTGACATTGTTCATAAATCCGATGTGGGCGGGGTGGTTCTGTCCCTTGAAAACGAGCGCGCCGTTGAAGAAGCCGTCAAAGCCATCAGCAGCCGCGTCCATAAATTCAATAAGAAGGCACAGATTACGGGATTTATCATTCAGAAAATGGTTCATCAACCCCGTTGCCACGAATTAATTGCGGGCATGACCCACGATCCTGTATTTGGGCCTGTTTTACTCTGTGGTGAAGGAGGAACTGCAACCGAAATCATTGCGGATCGCGCCATTGCTTTGCCCCCCTTGAACATGAGGCTGGCTGACGATCTCATTTCCAGAACAAAAATCAATAAATTGCTGAAGGGATACCGCGACACGCCGCCAGTTAATCGCAATGCCTTATGTCAGGCCTTGATTGAACTTTCTGAAATCTGCATTGACTTTCCAGAAATTCAAGAATTTGACGTGAACCCCATTTTTGCATCCAAGGATGGCGCGTTGGCGGTTGATTCCCGAATGCGTATCAAAAAAATAACCCATAAACATCCAAACCGTCGACTGGCCATTCGATCCTATCCAGCATCGCTGGAAGAAGAGTTTACCTTGCGAAACGGGCGTAAAGTTTTGATCCGCCCGATTAAGCCGGAAGACGAACCCGCCCATAATGAATTTATGACCCACGTGTCACCAGAAGATATTCGTTTTCGTTTCTTTGGTTCTGTTCGTGAATTGCCACATACGGAAATGGCGCGTTTAACCCAAATTGACTACGATCGGGAAATGGCCTTTATTGCACAAGCGCCGAACGAGGAAGACGGTCATATGGAAACACTCGGCGTTGTACGAACTGGTACCGACCCAAACAACGAAGATGCCGAATATGCCATTTTGGTTCGTTCTGACCTTAAAGGCCAGAAACTGGGATGGAAATTGCTGAATAAAATGATCGATTATTGCCGCTCGCGCGGTACAACTTACTTTACCGGACAAATCTTGCGTGAAAACAGAACCATGCTTGAAATGGTAAAAGCAATGGGCTTTGAAGCAAAAACAATCATCGAAGAAGATATCGTGGAAGTAAAACTCAAACTATAAACCCTTTTTAAAACATAAAACCATAACCTATTACACTGATAAGGTTTGACGGATCGAATGTATCGCACTAAAATCTGTCGTCAAAATGTACTTATTGGCTGGAGGGAAGTCCTGTGAGGACTCATTATTTCTTAGGAACGTGTTTAGGGGCATTGCTCTGTGTTGTAAACGCAACGACATCACATGCGGCAAGTTTGGAAACAGAGCTCAGCAACATGCTGGTTGAACACCCGCAATTGAAAGCAGCCACAAAAACCACCAAAGGTGCCCAAGAAGAAATAGAAGTACAACAATCTGCAAACCTGCCCACAGTCGCCTTTACCGGGGATTACGGGTATGAATGGATCACCAACCCGACAGAACGGGCCAATTCGGACGGAAAGGATGATTCCTCTCTTATGCGATCTGTGGCTGGCGTGAAAGTGACCCAAAACCTGTTTGATGGTTTTGCAACGGACTCAGCCATTCGTAGTGCAACCCTGACCAAGGAAGAAACAGAGAAAGGCGAAGAATCAACGCGTCAAAACCTTTTGATCGAAGGTATCACAGTTTATCTGGAAGTCCTTAAACAGGCACGCCGTATCGAATATGCGCGCGAAAATGAAGCAAACATCAAAACTCAGATGGAACTGGAAGATGAACGCGTCAGACGTGGTTCCGGTATTGGCATTGATGTCCTGAATGCCAAATCCCGTTTACAAACAGCGAAAGATACGCGTGTCGGCTATGAAGGTGATCTCGCACGGGCCGCTGACCAGTTCATGCAGGTGTTCGGTCATGCCCCGGATATTGCCGCCATGTTGGACCCCAACCCACCAATGAATTTGTTACCGACAAGCTTGGATGAAGCGGTTCAATTGGCATTGAAACAGAATCCAAACCTGCAAAAAGCCGATTTGACTTCTGAAATCGCCAATGAAAATAAACGCGGGATTTATGCTGAATACATGCCGAGTGTCGATCTTGTGGGATCGATGAATTTTGAAGAAAACAAGAACGCAACGATCGGCGTTCGTCGTGATTATTCAGTTCTGGTTGAAGCAAACTGGGATCTTTTCAGTGGTTTCTCAACTGAATATGCAATGAAGAAAGCAACATTCGATTACGCCGCCAGCAAAAGCACTTATGATTATACATCGCGTAAAACCATAGAAGCGACCAGACAGGCATGGCATACATTGGAAACCAATGAGGAACGCCTTGCCCTTAAAGAAAACGATGTAATCCTTAAGGAAGAAATTTTCCTTGATACACGTAAGCAACGCGAAAACGGTGCTGAAGGTGTAGATGTTTTAAACGTTTTAGATCGTGAAAAAGAAGTTTACGAAACCAAGATTAAATACGCTGAACTGTTTTACGACCATCGTCTCGCAATTTACACAGTCCTTTATACAACGGGTCAGCTTACCCCCGATGTTTTGGGGCTTGGTTCCTAAGGATTTAAAAAAAACCGCCTTTCATCAGGCGGTTTTTTTATGGTTGTGCGGCATTTACTCGTTTTGTCGCACTGTGGTCAAGAAATCAACAACCTCTGTCTTTAGTAGATTTGACAAAGAAAGCATCTCGTTGGATGCCGTCAATAAACTGTTTGCTTCTTCGCGCAGGGCATTCGATGCTTCAGAAACAGCCGTAACATTACTGGAAACTTCCTGCGTACCGGAGGCAGCACGCTGAACACTGTCCGATATTTCCTGTGTTGCAGCACCTTGTTGTTCAACTGCTGCCGCTATTGCACTGGCATATTCACTGATCTGCCCCATGATTTGACTGATTGCCGTAATTGCGCTGACAGAATTTGTACTGCTTGTTTGAATGCCACTAACTTGGGATTGTATATCGCCTGTTGCCCGGTCAGTTTGCGTCGCAAGGTTTTTAACTTCGCTGGCAACCACAGCAAATCCTTTACCAGCTTCCCCTGCCCGCGCGGCTTCAATCGTTGCATTAAGTGCCAATAAATTCGTTTGCCCGGCAATGTTCTGAATAAGGCTGACGACTTCGCCAATTTTATCGGCAGCTCCCGCCAGTTCAGTAATGGTTAAATTTGTATTTTCCACATCTTCAACAGCTTGTCGGGCAATTTCAATAGACTGGGTCACTTGTCCACCAATTTCGCGAATGGCAGCAGACAGTTGTTCCGTTGCTGCTGCGACAGTTTGCACACTTTGCGTTGTTTCCTCTGCTGCATTGGTTACAACATGCGCTCTTTGGCTGGACTCTTCCGCACTTTCCTGAACACGTCGGGCTACATCTTGTGTCTGTTCTGATGATTTTGCGACATTTTCAACAATTGAAAGCACTTTACTTTCAAAAGAATCAGCCATGTCATTTAATGTTCTCCGACGTTCTTCTGCCATCCGGGCGCTGGCTTGTTCATTTTCGCGCGACAGTTCCTCCATCTTTATGGCGTTTTCCTTGAATACACCCAGTGCCTCTGACATTTCACTTAATTCATCTTTAAATGCGCTTTGGGGAATGGCTATGTCAAGGTTGCGGTTGGCAAGTTCACTCATCGCACCAGCCATTCTCAAAACTGGGCGTGATACCCACGTTTTAACCAAAATGCCCATTAGGCCGATAATCGCACCAACAGCAATCAATGTCATAATAATCGCGGTTTTGCGGAACGAAGACAGGGCCGCAAAGGCTTTGTCGCGATCAATCGCAAAACCGAGATACCAATTAACGCTAGGTAAGTCTTTTACTTTTTTAAATAAATAAAGCTCTTTATGGTCACTATCCAGAATATGATCATTTCCTTCCTGAATCTGCGGCGTATGTTCAGGAAAGACTTCCGCCATGGGTTTTAAGGTATTTTTCACATCCGGGTGGATCAGGACGGTCCCTTTGTCATTGGCAAGAAAGGCATACCCCATACCGCCGAGGTCAACGCTGCGAATTAAATCTCCCAGCTCGGTAATATCAATATCACCACCGACGACACCTAAGGTCTTTCCTCCCTTTTCAATTGGATAGGCGGTTGTGACAATCAGACTGCCGGAAGACGCGTCAACGTAAGGTTCCGTTAGGGTAGCATTTTCTGCAGCAACGGCATCTTTGTACCACGGGCGTTGGCGTGGATCATAACCTTCCGGCAGGTCATCCGGTGGTGCCATTGTCATAACGCCTTGGGCATCCCCAAAATAAGCATATTTGAATGTGCGCGCCATGACAGGACGATTGGCCAAATTCATTACATGATCAACACTATCGCCTTCATTAATGACCTGTCCAAAATTTTCAATAAGACGTCGTCGGATATCTATCCAGTTTGAAATAGTATTGGTCGCAAGTTTCGATGTTTCCGTCAAATCGGATGTCAAAGAACTGCGGATTGCCTGACGTTGATTAAAATCAAAATACAAAATGAATGCCGTAAATGTGACGACAACAATCAATGCCGCAACCGTTAACAATCGGCTGCCAATATTCACAAACATAACATACCCTCACACATAGTTTCATAAGAGAGTGAGTTGATCCGCAAAGAGTTTATTTATTTCATTGATCATCTACCCTTAATTTAGAATATGTAGGGAAAGAAAAACCATATTCAATATAGGTTTATTAAATAAAAAAAAGCTCCGTTATTTATCGGAGCTTTTATTGCTTATTTTGTAGTGGCAACAAAGACACCATCCCAATCCTCACCTGGCGGATTGGCTTCATAGGCGATCATACGTTCTTCATAAAGATCATAGAGCCCATGATGTTCCATACCCAATGTATCAATCATTTGATGGGCTGTTTTGATATCCTCGCGTACTTTTTCCCAATTTTGCTGACGATAATCATTTAATAGTGTCGCGTGATGTTTGGCATATTCAATAAATTCTGGTTTTTGTGCGATTTTATCATCCCCAAGAACTGAATAAATACGAACGGCTTCTGTTTTGCCTTTTACCTTAATCAAATCCAGTTCAATACAGGCTAGATCCTGTACATTCATATAGGTATTTTCACCAATAACAATTGTGACACCATACGTTTTAGATTGCCCCTCAAGACGTGAGGCCAAGTTTACGCTATCGCCTAAAACAGAATAATCAAAACGTTGATCTGACCCCATATTCCCCACACAACAGGTTCCTGTATTCAAACCAATACCGATCTTTAGTGGAATATGGGGGCGGCCTTCTTCTTCGGCTTCTTTTTCCAAACGTTCATTTACTGCGACAAGCGAGTCAATCATTTCAAGGGCAGAGAGGCAACCATTGCGTTGATGGTTGGCATCATCCAGCGGCGCATTCCAGAACGCCATAATACAATCCCCCATATATTTATCGATTGTCCCCTGTCTTTGCAAAATAACGTTTGTCAACGGTGTTAAGAACTTATTGATTAGTTTAGTGAGTCCTTCGGCATCAAAGAGTTCTGAAATAGAGGTAAATCCACGAACATCGCAGAACAACAATGTCATTTCGCGGTTTTCGCCCCCTAACTTCAATTGACCGGGATCTTCCGCCAATCGTTCCACCAATGCCGGTGACATATAATGTGAAAACGCTGATCGTACTTGTTTCTTTTGCGCTTCCTCTGCCGCATATCCCATATAAGTCAATTGTATATAAATGCCGAGTGTTGAAATCATCGCAAATCCGGCATCAAACAACAGTTTTTTCTCGCTAAACAGATACCACGACGAAGCACCGGAACCGCCCGCAATAAAGAGAAAAAGGATCAATGTCCATTTCGCCCCGATCATTGGAACGAGAATAATCATCACTAATCCGGCAAACAATGTCAGAAGGAACTCGGCACCGTCCATATTGGGTGGACGACTGAGAAAAGCATTATCGACCACAGCCTCAATAACATTGGCGTGCACCTCCACACCGGGTAAAGTTTCTTCAACCGGTGTAGAACGAATATCAAGCAAACCAACAGCTGATGTCCCGACAATTACGAGCTTACCGCGCACCAGAGCTGGATCAACAACACCGCTTAGAACATCGCGTGCCGAAACATATTTTGCCTTATCACGCTTGGAAAAATGCGGCCAGACACGCCCTTTTTTATCGGTTGGCAGAATTAAGCCTTTTGCAATAGCGACTTTCTCAACGCCTAGTTCGTTAGAGGTTACGAGAATTGTACGTCTGCCTGTCGCGACCCGCAGCATTTCCACCGCCAAGCCTGTATAGATTTCATTTTCATATTGAAAAAGCGTGGGGACACGTCGCACAACCCCATCCGGTTCCGGGAATAATGAAAAGAAACCATGCCCTGCTGCGACTTCTTCAATTTCAGGAATATTACGCACAAGTGAAGGCAGTGAAGGTACAAAAGCGTGTGGTTTTTCCCCACGAAATGCGATTGATTTTTTAACAGGCGGACGATGAACTTGATCCTCAATTTTACGATCAAAGCCTGCTTGTCCTAACACAACACGTGTTTGCTTGATAATATTGGCAAAATAGGCATCGTTACTGGGCAATTGACGAATGGTTTCTTCAATCGTCGGATCCAGCCCACTGACGTTATCAGCAATCATATTGGGGGAGAGACGGTCCGGTTCAGGGAATGCAATATCGAAAGCCACAACCCCTGCCCCCATCCGAAATAAATTGGCGACCATATCGGCAATGATTGTACGCGGCCACGGCCATTGCCCAACTGTCGCCAGGCTTTCTTCGTCCAGATCCACAATCGTAACAGGACGGGTTTTAACTTCGCGCGGCTGGGCGCGTTGATACATATCAAAGGTTTTGACCCGTAAAAACTCGACCGGATAAGGATTAATAACCTGAACACCCAGTAAACCGAGGAGAAGCAGAAAGCCTACCAACCGGGCCATTGAGAAAAACTTGCGTATTCTACCCGGTTTCTTTTGATTTTTAGACACATCTTCAGCCACGTGACAATCCCCTCGTAATTGTGTCAACTTATAGGTATGACACCAGCTATGCCATTACAGGTCAAGAAATCATGGCATTTATTTGAAATAATGCTACAAAAAACAGATATATACAGTCGTTTTTCAGACAAATTTAAGTTACTTTCGAGTTTATAAATCATTAGGGCAAATGGAATCGCAAATGCTGCCGCAGAGTTTCAACTGGTTAAAACCCATCGTAAAACCGCTTCTGAAGACGTTTCGCGAAGTCATGGGCATGTCATTTTTTATCAATATGCTCGCCTTGGCAGTCCCGGTTTTCGTCCTGCAGGTCTATGATCGTGTCGTTTTCAACGGAGGCATTGAAACGTTAAAAGGGTTGCTCATCGGTATTGTCCTTGTTCTGGTCTTCGATTATTCCTTGCGCCAAGCCCGATCCAAGGTCATGCAACGCGTTGCTTTAAAGATTGATGTCGATGTCGGGCGAAAATTATTTAAGCAATTTACACAAGTCCCTTTGCATACACTGGAAAGCAAACCGGCAGCCTATTGGCAAACCATGTTTCGCGATGTGGATACCGTTCGCAATACACTAAGCGGTGGCACAGCCATTCTACTGGTCGATCTGCCTTTTGTTTTTCTCTTTCTCGGTCTTATTCTTATACTGGCCTTACCGATTGCATGGGTGTTTCTGATTATTTTGCCCTTATTTTTGCTGGTTGCCTGGCGTTCCGGGAAAGTGATCGGCAATGCCAGTCAGGAAGAAAAAAAGACCGCACTCAGCCGGGACGATTTGATTGCCGGTGTGATTGCCGGACGGACCACCATTAAAGCCTTGGCAATGGACAAGACGTTGGAAAAAACATGGGAAGACCGCCATGCCGACAATATTGAAAATTCCATTATTCGCGGCGGTAAAGCTGACGCATACACAAATCTCGGCATGACATTGACTTTAATGACGACAATCTCACTGACCACGGTTGGTGCCATTGCCATCATTAATCAGGAATTGACGATGGGTGCTCTTATTGCAACCAATATGCTGTCCGGACGCTTGTTGGGGCCGATGAACCAGTTGGTCGGGTCGTGGCGAACCTTTGGCGGTTTCAAGCAATCTGTTGAACGGCTAGGCGCGCTTTTTGAACTCCCGGTCGAACGTCAGGAAAGTTCGGTTGAAATGGGACGCCCACAAGGTTTGATCAGCTTGGACAAAGTTTCATTTTCTTATGGACAAGACTTGGCTCCTGTCGTGAGCGAAGTCAGCTTTACACTGAAGCCCGGTGGTTTAACAGCCCTTGTCGGTCGAAACGGCAGTGGCAAAACCACCTTGGTCAAATTGATACAAGGCCTTTATATCCCGCAAAGCGGACGGGTGCTTCTGGACAAAGCGGACATCAAACAATTCACACGTAGTCAGTTGGCAAGCTGGATTGGTTATGTCCCGCAAGAATGTGCGCTTTTACATGGCAGTGTACGTGATAACCTTGCCTTTTCCCGTCCCGAAGCCAGCGATGAAGAAATTATCGACGCCTGTAAAGCAACCGGTGTTCACGACACCATTATTGATTTGCCCGATGGTTATGCAAGTGATATCGGCGAAGCCGGACGACGTCTTTCCGGTGGCCAACGTCAACGCCTGACCATCTCACGCGCGCTCCTTGGGGATCCCCCTGTACTTTTGCTGGATGAACCGTCGGGCAGTCTGGACCGCCAAGCCGAAGAAGAATTACGCGATCTTCTCGTCAAAATTGCCAAAGACCATACAATCATTCTCGTCACCCACAGTCCGATCCTGTTGGGGGCATGCGCAAATATGATTGTGATGGATCAGGGACGAATTGCCCTTGCCGGAGCAACCAAAGATGTTTTGCCCAAACTTGCACAAAACGCACAACAAAAGAAAACCACTTCCAATGCGGCACAACCACCTATAACCCAATCCAATCCTTCCCCTGCTCCCGCAGCTACCGATAAAAAGGCAGAACCGCAACCATGACACGTCTTGATCAATTGGTGACAGAAAACCCCGTGCAAACGTTTAAACCCGTTGCGTATGGGATCATGTTGGCCCTTGCGATATTCACAACATGGGCTGTCTTTACCGAGCTGGAAGAAGTGTCCGTTGCCACCGGAGAAGTTGTCCCACAGGGAAAAGTCAAAGTCATTCAACACCTTGAAGGCGGGATCATTACGGATATTTACGTTCAGGAAGGTGATCTTGTCAGAACGGGCAGTGAATTGGTGCAGCTTGATCTTGGGACTGGCGGGGTCAATAAAGAAGAATTGGAAGTCCGCCTTGATGGATTATTGTTAAATCGTGCCCGCCTCTTTGCCGAAGCCAATGGGACTGAAGTTGAATTCCCGCAAGAGATCGTCACCGCCCGGCCACAAATGGCTGCTGCAGCCAAACAATCCTATGAAGCGCGTCTTCGGGATTTAAACTCTCGCCTAAACGTTCTCAATGATAAACTGCGTCAAAAAGAATTGGCCGTCGATGAACTGAACGACAAGCTTGAAAGCGCAAAACGTAACCTTCATCTCGCCCGGCAACGCTTTGCCATGTCTTCCGATTTGTTGAAAGACAAACTGACATCCAAAATGGATCACTTGAAACTGGAAGCCGAGGCACAAAAACTCGAAGGTGAAAGAAGTGGACTGATGAACGCAATCCCCAAAGCAAAAGCTGCGGTAAAAGAGGCAGAGAGTACAATCAACGAAGAAAAAACAGCTTTTCAACGTGAAGCGATTGAAGAACTGGGGACTGTGGAGCAAAACATTGCACAAACACGGGAATTATTGAGCAAAGCAACCGACCAAGGATTGCGCGCCCTGATTAAAAGCCCGATTGATGGCGTGGTTAAGAATATGACGTACAACACGATTGGTGGGGTGGTTACCGGCGGTGAACCGATTATGGAAATTGTCCCCGTCGGTGAAAATTTGGTCATTGAGGCCCGTTTAAAACCCATCGACCGTGGTTATGTTGAAGAAAATCAGGATGCAGTTGTGAAAATCAATACTTATGATTTTATTCGATATGGTAGCCTCGACGGTAAAGTTATTCATGTTGCCCCTGACTCGACAACATCGCCCGAAGGTGAAACGTATTTCCGCGTTATCGTCCAAACAGAAAAAACCTATTTGGGTGAAAAAGAGGGCTTATATGAAATTACGCCAGGCATGGAAGCAACGGTTGATATTCATACCGGGACAAAATCCGTTATCGAATATATGGTCAAACCGGTCCTGAAAATGAAACATGAGGCCTTTCGAGAAAGATAAATAACAATTTGTTATGATTCTATTAGGATTTTTACGCCAAAATGAGGTTTAATAGCTTATTCTATGAATAGCTAACTACGGCTAATAAACGAAATAGGGCAGAGGCTAAAACATGTCGTTTGCAACAATAATCGGGATCCTTGGGGGGATTGGGCTTTTCGTCGGGGCGATTGTGCTCAGTACAGACAATTTCCTGATGTTCCTGGATTTACCAAGTTTCATCATGGTTATCGGTGGCACGTTCGCAGCAACTTTTGTTTCATATGAACCACGCTATGTCATGCTGGCACTCAAACTCATCGGCCGACTGGTCTTTGCACCAAAAGTTGCCCGTAACATTTTGACTGCCGAAGTCGGACGTATCATCAAATGGGGTTATACCGTTCAGAAAAACGGCATTCCTGCCCTAGAACAGGAATCAAAAAAAGCTGCACGGGCTGATCGGTTTATCGGATTTGGTATGGATATGGTGATCAGCGGATATACCGGACAGGAAGTTCGTGAAATTCTGACCAACACAATTGAAACGACCTTTGTGCGGAACACCATTCAGGCCAAAATTTTGCGCGAAATCGCAGCTACCTGCCCGGCTTTTGGTATGATCGGGACCTTGATTGGTCTTATCATTATGCTGGATAACATGGGGGGCGACCCTACTCAACTTGGTGCGGGTCTTGCCGTTGCTTTGTTGACCACACTTTATGGTGTAATCTTTGCCCGCATGATTTTCCTGCCTGCCGCCAATAAAATTCAGCAGCGCGAAGAAATTGTACGCTTTAGAAACTACCTTGTGGCTGAAGGGCTGTGCTTACTCGCTGACAGAAAAAGCCCGCGCTATATTCAAGACCGTATGAATAGCTTCCTTGATCCCGCTATTCATTACAATCTTGATAAAATGATGAGAAAATAACTTCATTGAATTGAGGGAACCGAAATGGCACCTCCACCACCACCACAAGAAGAAGCAGCCGACGAGTCCTGGCTTGCCACATATGCGGATGCGATTACCCTGCTTATGGCATTTTTCGTCCTTATGGTTGCTGTGTCCAAAGTTGACCTTGCCCTTTATGAACAAGTTGCCGAAGGGATCAACCAACAGGTCAATAAAAAAGAACGCAAAGCCCCGATTAAGGATTTCAAGGAAGATGCTGCCGAAGTTGTTCAAGAATTAACCGATGGTAAGGTTCTAAAGCTCGGTGTTGATGACAGCGGGATTGTACTGGAATTTGATAGTTCGACATTCTTTCTTCCCGGTACAGCGCAAATCGTAGATGCGGCCTATCCGGTTTTGACAGCGGTTGCTGAACTCGTAAACGCCCCGCAATATGAAATGTTTAATCTCGATCTGGAAGGTCACACTGATGATGACCCGATCAGCACCGTTCAATTCCCGTCCAACTGGGAACTTGGTGCTGCACGGGCTGCGTCTGTTTTACGGGTTATGAACGAAAATGGGACCAAGATTGAACGCATGCGCGTCCTATCTTATGCCTCCACCCGGCCCAAAGCCCCTAACCGGATGGAAGACGGTACTCCCATTGCGGAAAATAAAGCAAAAAACCGCCGTGTTGTTATGCGTATTCACCAAAAACCATTTGAATACTCCCCACCCAAATATGTTCCGGTTACCTCTATCGCCCGTGAAGGTGCAGAAATAGAGCCAACAGACGAGCAATCCACAGCCCCAACCGCAACACCCAATAATGCCCCGGCGGCACAAAACCAATAAAAAATGTCAGATTACAAGAAAGCCTCTATCCAACAGGATTAGAGGCTTTTTTTATATATCTAAACCTCAACAACCATACGCTCTTTGGCGACAAAACAAGATGACCATTCGGCTTTCGCGGCTTTTTCAACATCATGCATGATATCATCGGTATGTTCGGGGTCATGGTGGAAGATGGCCAGCTTTTTCACCTGTGCCGCACGGCATAATCGAATGCCTTCTTGCCAGGTTGAATGCCCCCACCCTATTTTGCTTTCAAACGTCTCATCACTATAAGTGCTGTCATAGATAACAAGATCGGCCCCTTCGATCAGATTTAAAACATTTGGATCCGGCTTGCCGACAACATGTTCTGTGTCTGTTACATAGCAAACAGCTTTTCCATCAAATTCAATACGGTAACCTGTCGCACCGTTCGGGTGATTCAAAGGGGCTGTCACAATTTTAATTTGATCGTTCAGCATAAAACTATCACCGGCACGAAAATCTTCGAATGTCAAATTCGCCTGCATAACTTCCAAAGGCACAGGAAATGTCGGGTTGGCCATCTGACTGGCGAGGACTTGGCGAATACCACCCACATCCATCAAATGCCCAGCCATGACATGAAAACTATTTCCGGGCACATAAGCCGGGGCAAAAAACGGAAACCCGTTAATATGATCCCAATGAGTATGTGTTAACAGCAGATGCGCTTCTTTAATGCCTGATTTCAGGAACTCTTGTCCCAAACTGCGAATGCCCGTGCCAGCATCCAGAATAAAACGATATTGTCCCGCACAAACTTCAATACAGCTTGTATTTCCACCATATTCGATATGTTCCGGTGAAGGACAAGCAATCGATCCACGTACGCCCCAAAATTTGACTGCGAAAGACATCGTTCTCTGGCTCATTTTATTTCAACATTTAGATGATAAAGCGAAAATCTTTAAACAAAAGTGAAATATTCTCATTCTTACTTAGTTTCTCTTTATCTGACTTCCAAGCATCAGACCTAAAATTTGCGCTGCATTTCCTTGATTTATCGCGATTTCAACAAAGCCTGATGAATTAAAATACCAAAAGGCATGTCCTTCTTCTGTGTCACAGAACACATCTGCATATTTTAGTGTCTGCGTACCGATCATTAAGATTTCAGAGGTTGCTATGTCATTATGACGTATATCCGTCCAGCAATTGCCATAGGCATCAATATAGATAACTTCCCCAGCCTCTGTTGCCGAGATAGTCACAAGATCATCAATCGACACAGCTGTTTTATCAAAATCTATATTCTGTGCCAGCATCCCAGCAATCGGCGCAAAAAGGTCACGCCCATGAAACGACTTTGATAGAACCTCGCCTCGCCAAAGAATTTCGTAAGCCTGTACATTCTCACTTGATTGAATAATATATTGAAACAGGCCGTTATCCGGGCCGACAAACCAACGCCCATCACATTGCAGGCAAATTGGTTTACGCGCCCCCCCGACCCCCGGATCAACAACACATAAATAGATTGCCTCTTTCGGCATATTTTCAACAAGGCCCGCAAGTAATTTTGCCCCATATACGATTTGAAAAGCAGGGACATCCACCATTAAATCAACGATTGGTTCACAAGGAGCATATTCCAGCAAACGGGCCTTCATTTGTCCCATATAGGGGCCAGTTATGCCAAAATCAGTAAAGGTAACAATCATGGTTCTTTTTTACAAAACGGTTGAATAATCATTTTTCCTAAACGCAATTGGACAGGATCGCGAAAATATTCCAGACCGATCTGCATGGTTTCATGTCCGTCTTGCGGTTGCGGGGTATAGGTCCGGCAAAGACGGTCCCACAGGCTGATATTAAAACCGTAATTGCTGTTTGTCTCGGTCTGTATGGAGGAATGATGAACCCGGTGAAAATCAGGTGTCACGACAAACAATCGCAAAACGCTATCCAGCTTTAACGGCAATTTGAAATTGGCATGATTAAACATCGCCATCGCATTTAAAATAATTTCAAAAATAATCACTGATAAGGGGTCTATAGCAAAGATCAAAATAATCGCCATTTTAAATAACAGGGATAAAACAATTTCAATGGGATGAAACCGAATGCCCGTGGTCACATCATAATCCAGATCGGCATGATGCAAACGATGTAAGCGCCATAACACCGGAATTTTATGCATGGCAACATGTTGTACGTAAATACAGAAATCCAAAAGGAGAACACCCGCAACAACGGGAAGAACCGGTTCGAACAAAACCGGATTTTGTTGAGCATAAAACGCGACACTTACAGGCACCCAAGGCAATAATAAGCGGGCGCACACAGCACCAACCGCCAAAATCGCAAAATTAGAAAACCAGCGTTTTTGCCGGGGAAAAGATCGTTTTCGACGTGGGCGCACTGTTTCCAAAATCGCCATCAGGCAGAACAGTCCCAAAAAAACCGAAAGCCGTATGGCCCCTTCATTTTCCAAAATGAACTGCATTATATTTTATGCCTTCTCATTTGCCGGAACTGAATAATTGCAACGCCAGTGATCGTCATCAAACCACCCAACAGCTTATATATAGTAAAGCTTTCTCCCAAAAGAACCACACCAGCCCCCACACCAATGACCGGTGCAATCAACGTAAAGGGCACAACCTGGTTCACATCCAGACGGTCAATGAGACGATACCAGAGATGATAGGCAAAAATAGAAGAACCAATGATCGTATAGGACAGCAGCATCCATGCCAAGATTGAGGCCTCTTGAATGGCCTGAATTTGGTTTTCTTCCCAAAACCAGGACATAACGCCAAGAACCGGGATCGCAAGCAAACTCATCCACCCCATAATCGCCAACGGTGCAATGCCTTTTAGCTTTTTGATAAGAATATTGGCCCACGCCCAACAGAAGGCACAGGCAATAACCGACACAACACTTAGAACCGTTCCCCCTTGTGGCTCCCCCGCAAGAAATGCAGCCCCGACAAAGGCTAATGTCAGACCGGCTATGCGCTTTGGACCGAGTTTATCCTTAAAAAAGATTGCTGCCAAAATACAACTGAAGGGAACGCCCAACTGCAACAACAGAGCGACCGTTGCGGCATCTGCCCCGCGAAAACCGACAAAGAACAAGCCAAAATGCCCTACGCCCAATACAAGTGCGACAGGAACAACCTGTTTTAATTGAACGAAAGACAGCCTGAAAAACGGCAAGAGTAAAATCGCCGTTATGCCAAATCGTATTATGGTCAGGGTTAAAGGTGGAATTTCCCCGACCGTGACTTTGATAGCGGCAAAATTAAACCCCCAGATAATCACAACGCATAACGCCTGCAATGTATCACGGAGGTTCATTTTCTGTATCCCTAGCCTGCAAATAAGACGCAGACTATGGCACGATTTAAACGGTTGAGTCTAATGAATAACCTGCCGCCCGAACTGTGCGAATAAAATCAGGGCGGTCATTAATGCTCAAGGCTTTGCGCAAGCGCCGGATATGAACATCTACGGTACGAACTTCGACATGAATGTCACGCCCCCAGACCTTATCCAAAAGCTGTTCGCGTGAAAACACACGACCCGGACGTTCCATTAGAACGCGCAGCAAGCGATATTCTGTCGGGCCAAGGTGTACAGGAATTTCATCGCGCAACACTTTATGTTCCGTCAAATCCATTGAGATATCTTCATAACTCAATTTATCCTGCGCCAAAGCCGGGCTGGCACGGCGTAAGACGGCCTTTGCACGGGCCAGTAATTCGTTCGGGGAAAAGGGCTTTACGATATAATCATCTGCCCCGCTGTCCAAACCACGAATACGGTCACTTTCTTCACCACGTGCTGTCAACATGATGATCGGCAAGGATTTTGTGCTTTTGCGTTCGCGTAAACGGCGGCACACTTCAATCCCACTTAAGCCCGGCAGCATCCAATCCAGAATAACCAAATCCGGTTCTTCTTCCTCAACCAGCAACATGGCTTCTTCGCCATCACCAACACAAAGGGCACGAAAGCCTTCTTTTTCGATATTATAGCGGACCAGCTCTGCTAAAGGCGGTTCGTCTTCAACGATTAAAACAAGTGGTTCCATCGTCTTTTATCCTTCAAGGCCGGTAAAGCTTGTTTCATCATCCTTGCGGCGTTCGTCTTCCGGGTGCGTGCCCGTCACGAGGAAATAAACATTTTCCGCAATATTGGTAGCATGATCGCCTGCACGTTCTACGTTTTTGGCGATAAACAACAAATGTGTACAGGATGTGATATTGCGCGGGTCTTCCATCATATAGGTCAGAAGTTCGCGAAACAGGCTGGTATGCAGTTGATCAACGACTTCGTCTTGCTGACGGATATCCAGTGCTTTACGTTCGTCACGTTCCAGATAAGCATCTAGAACATTATGCACCATAGACTGAACCAACGAGGCCATACGCGCAATTGTATGAACTGCCCCGATCGGCGTCCCACTGGACAATGTAATGGTTCGCTTGGCGATATTTTTAGACAAATCACCAATACGTTCCAGATCAGAAGATGTTTTCAGTGCGGAAATAACCGTACGCAGATCATCGGCAACTGGTTGACGCAAGGCCAAAATGCGGGTTGCCTCTGCATTGATTTCTGTTTCCAGCTCATCCACTTTCAGATCATCATGGATGACATCTGCAGCCAAAGCAGTATCACGTTTGACCAACGCCTCGGAAGCTTGACCGAGAAGAGACTCCGCCATACCGCCCATGCGGGCAATCGCATTGTCCAGTTTAGTTAATTCGCTATCGTAGGATTTTACAGTATGTTCTACGTTGTTCATTTTTTATACTCGCCTTAGCCGAAACGCCCTGTGATATAGCCTTTGGTACGCTCATCAACCGGTGAAGTGAAGATTTTTTCAGTCTCGCCATATTCCACCAGATTACCAAGGTGGAAAAAGGCTGTTTGCTGGGACACACGCGCCGCTTGCTGCATAGAGTGTGTCACGATTACAATCGTATAAGACCCGCGCAACTCATCGATCAGTTCCTCGATTTTTGCCGTTGCAATCGGGTCAAGGGCTGAACAGGGTTCATCCATCAACAGGATTTCAGGATCGACGGCAATGGCACGTGCAATACATAAACGTTGCTGTTGCCCACCGGATAAACCTGTTCCCGGTTCTTGCAAGCGATCTTTGACTTCTTTCAACAAACCGACTTTTTCGAGGCTTGTTTCCACGATCTCGTCCAGTTCGTTTTTGTCGGTTGCCAAACCGTGAAGACGCGGGCCGTAGGCCACGTTATCGTAAATCGATTTAGGGAACGGGTTCGGTTTTTGGAAAACCATGCCGATTTTCGCCCGCAACAAAACAGTATCCACCTGTTTTGAAAGGATATCCACATCGTCAACGATGATTTCCCCCGTAACGGAACAGCCGTCAATCGTGTCATTCATACGGTTTAAGCAACGCAGAAACGTTGACTTACCACAACCGGACGGACCGATGAAGGAAGTGACCTTACCCTTTGGCATATCAAGGTTAATACCGAACAAGGCTTCCTTTTCGCCATACTTGACGCGAACATCCTTGGCTGAAATTTTGACTTCGTCTTGCGACAGTTTCACGGAATTGACACCTTTCGAGACATTTCCATTGCTGAGATTGAGTTCCTTCTCAATATCAACTGCATTATCTTTTGTCATTGGTTTCATAGCTTTCATTTCCATTTTTACCAACGTCGTTCCAACTTTTTACGCAAGAGGACGGCCAAAGCATTCATTGTAATCAAGAAGCCCAACAGGACCATGATTGCGGCGGAAGTTTTTTCAACAAAGGCTCGTTCAGGGCTATCGGCCCACAAATAAACCTGTACAGGTAAGACGGTTGCCGGATCAAACGGTGTGCTTGGTACATCAGCAATAAAGGCAACCATGCCAATCATCAGCAAGGGGGCGGTTTCACCCAAGGCCTGCGCCATACCAATAATCGTACCTGTCAAAATCCCCGGCAGAGCCAACGGCAATTGATGGTGGAAGACCGCTTGCATTTTAGAGGCCCCTACCCCAATCGCTGCTTCCATAATGGACGGTGGAATGGATTTCAGGGCCGCACGGGCAGCGATGATGATGGTCGGCAGGGTCATCAGGGCCAGAACCATACCACCAGCCACAGGTGCAGAACGAGGCATACCAAACAGGTTCAGGAAAATGGCAAGCCCCAGCAAACCAAAGACAATCGAGGGAACAGCCGCCAAGTTATTGATGTTCACTTCAACAAGGTAGGTAAACTTGTTTTTCGGTGCAAATTCTTCAAGGTAAATCGCTGCCATAACCCCCAATGGGAAAGACAAGGCCAACGTGACCAGCATAGTCAAGGCAGACCCGACAAGTGCACCTTGGATACCGGCTTGTTCCGGTTCACGGGAATCACCTGCGGTAAAGAAATTGATATTGAAACGTTTTTCAACACGATTTTCTTTTTCCAGAGTTTCTACCCATGCAATTTCATCATTGGTGATCGGGCGTGTACTTTCGGGCTGTGTGCGATCAAAAACGCCTTTGATCAGCATATCAACCTCATCAGAAGCCATCACCCAAACAGTTTGGGTCGTCCCAATAATCGCAGGATCAGCCAAAACCATATCGCGAAGGTCAAACCCCGCGCTTGAACTGATTAAACCATAGAGCTTACGCTTGTCGCGACGGTTGGTCACATCCGGGAATTTGGTTTTCAATGCCGTTTTCACCAAAGCATTATAATTTGAAAACGTCATCTTTGCCGGATCACGAGAGCCATCCGGGTCGATGACCGTCTCATCCATCACGACATCCAGTTGAATATAGCTTTGCTTAAAGCCCGTGTACCCATTTGAGATGATGCTGGTAAACAACATCAGGACGCAAAGAAAAGCAAATGCGAGAGCGCCAACACCAAACATCTTGAAACGTTTTTCTGATGCCCGGCGTTTTTTCAAACGCGCATGGGCTTTTTGCATAGATTCTTTTAACTCAGTCATATTTCTCTCGGTATTTTGCGACAACGCGAAGCGCGATGACATTCAAACAGAGGGTGACACAGAACAGGACCAAACCAAGGGCAAAGGCTGCCAATGTTTTGGGACTATCAAATTCCTGGTCACCGACAAGCAGGGTAACCATCTGCACCGTCGCAGTCGTAACAGCTTGCAGCGGGTTGGCAGTTAAATTCGCGGACAAACCAGCTGCCATAACCACGATCATTGTTTCCCCGATCGCACGAGAAATCGCCAGCATGATCCCGCCAACAATTCCCGGCAACGCCGCAGGAAGAATAACTTGTAAAACCGTTTCCGATTTTGTCCCACCCAACGCATAAGAACCGTCCCGCAATGCTTGGGGTACCGCACGAATAACGTCATCGGACAAAGAGGAAACGAATGGGATAATCATAATCCCCATAACCAGACCGGCAGCCAATGCACTTTCCGAGGCCACTTCCAGCCCCCATCCTTCGCCAATATTGCGGATAGTCGGCGCAACGACGAGGGCGGCAAAGAAGCCGTACACGACTGTGGGGATGCCTGCCAGAATTTCAAGGATCGGTTTACCAAGGCCACGGACTTTCGGGGTTGCATATTCAGACATATAGATCGCAGACAGCAAACCAACCGGAACAGCCACACACATTGCAATGAAGGAAATCAACATTGTGCCTGCAAAAATCGGAACGGCACCAAAAGATCCTTGGCTTGCAACCTGATCTTTACGCAACGCGATTTGCGGGCTCCACTCCAATCCAAACAGAAACTCGGTTAAGGGAACTTTCCCAAAGAAACGAATGGCTTCAAATAACAAGGAAGACACAATCCCGATGGTTGTCAGAATAGCAACAACGGAACTTGCCAGCAGCAAAATCCGAATGGCTTTTTCAACCTGATCACGCGCCTTAAGTTTCTCGCCGATATTTTTATTGCCGATCACCAGACCGACAATCGCAAAGGCCAGAACAGCCACACCAAGACAGGCAATGCCAATCTTTTTCAGTTCAAGGTAATGATCGGCTGCAGCAATCATTTCCGGTGTTGCAGATTTAACGTTGGTCCCATTTGCAGCGATGAATTTAATATCACTAAGGATACGGGCAACCATCGCGCTTGATGTCTCGTCATTGATAGCCGTAACATTATGGAGAACCAGACTGTTAATAATCTGCGGTTCGAAAATAAACCAAAGAATAAATAAAAATAATGTCGGGAGCCCGCACCATAAAGAGACGTAATATCCATAATGGCGTGGCAAAGAATGCAACTGACGGATATCCCCCCCAACGGAAGAAACCGCACGTGCACGTCCCATATAGAAGCCGATTAAAGCCAGAAGCAGAACGGTAAATGTAAAAATCGTGGTTTGCATATCTCAGCGATCACAATCAATTAAAGTGAATAGAAAAAGGAAAGGCGACGTTCAAACACCGCCGCCTTTCACAAGGAACGGTAGATTAGCTGCCAGCACCCAGTGCTTGAACGGCTGCTTTGTATTTCGCACGTTCTTCAGTCGGCATCGGGATCAAACCTTTGTCTGTCAGATAACCTTCATCACCCCATGCTTTATCGTTGGTGAATTCAGCCAGATATTCCAGAATACCCGGTACAGAACCAATGTGTGCATTCTTAACATAGAAGAACAAAGGACGTGAAACCGGATAAGAGCCATCAGCAATTGCTTCAAACAGCGGTTCTTTACCATCAATCAAAGAACCCTGAACAGTATCGGAGTTTTGATCAAGGAAGGAGAAGCCAAATACGCCGAATGCATCCGGGTTTGCGTTCAGTTTCTGGATGATCAGGTTATCGTTCTCACCTGCATCGATATAAGCACCGTCTTCACGGACGGAATGACAAACAGCTTTATATTTCTTTTTGTCGGACTTTTTCAGTGCTTTAATATCCGGGAATTGCTTACAACCACCTTCAAGTGCCAGCTCGGCGAACGCATCACGTGTGCCAGAGGTCGGCGGCGGGCCGAGAACTTCGATTTTTGTATCCGGCAAAGACGGATCGATATCAGACCATTTTTGGTTTGGGTTCGGAACCAGCTTGCCTTCCGCATTCGGAACATCCTTGGCCAAAGCCAGGAAGATCTGCTTGCGGGTAATTTCCATGCGCTTACCGCCTTTGGAGTTTGCCATTACGATACCATCGTAGCCAACTTTAACTTCGGTAATTTTTTCAACACCGTTTTTCGCACAACGCTCGATTTCAGATTTTTTCACAGCGCGAGACGCGTTTGTGATATCCGGGTGTTCTTCACCAACACCGGCGCAGAACAATTTGAAACCGCCGCCAGAACCAGTAGATTCGATAACAGGTGTTTTGAAACTTGTTGTTTTACCGAATGTTTCCGCAACAGAAGTTGCGAACGGATAAACAGTAGAAGAACCAACGATACGGATTTGATCGCGTGCTTCAGCAGCGCCAGCGGCAACAACAGAAGCTAAAGCTGCAACAGCAAGAGTCTTCTTAAGTGACATAAGGAATTCTCCAAACTAAAGTAAGTGAACTGAGATTCAGTTTGTAAACGCTTTTTCGTTTACGTCAGTGATCCCACAGTATTTTTACTTGGATACGATTTTATTACGTTAGTATTACGCTTTTGTGACACCGCTAATTTTTCAGACTTTTTGCGGCAATATAACTGTAAAGGTGGACCCGACACCGATCTTACTTTCCACATTCAGACGTCCACGGTGGCGTACGATAATATGTTTCACAATCGCGAGTCCCAATCCGGTCCCCCCCAATGTTCGGGACCGGGCCTTATCAATACGATAGAAACGCTCGGTCAAACGGGGCAGATGTTCTTCTTCAATTCCTTCGCCTTGATCTTTAATTTTGACGGCAATGCCGGGAACAGCACGATCTGGCATTCGGTCCAGAAAATTGCAGGTAATTTCAACCGGTGTCCCTGAACGACCATACTTTATTGCATTATCAATAAGGTTCTGAAAAACCTGCGTGATCTGATCAGAATCACCCGCAACCCAATATGCACGATCCACCGCATTTAAAATCAACGGCATATCGCGTGCCTCTGCCTTCAGGCTGAGAATGTCCACAATATTTTGCAGGATCAGGGTCAGGTTGACAGCTTCGGCAGGGACAACATGTTCCTGTATCTGTACACGCGATAAGGAGAGTAAGTCATCAATCAGGCGCGCCATGCGGTTGGCTTCTTGTATCATAATGTCCAAAAAGCGAACGCGGGCCTCTTTGTCATCTTGCGCCGGGCCTTGCAGTGTTTCAATAAACCCTAATAACGCAGATAAAGGGGAACGCAGTTCATGGCTTACGTTAGCAACAAAATCAGAATGCATTTCTTCTGTACGTTTTTCCAAAGTGGTATCGCGCACAGTAATTGTCACCCCATCCCCGTCACCAACCAGAGCCACATGCAAACTTAAATGACGTTCCACCGGTGCCGGGAATTTAGCATCCCCGACCCACGTTTTTTTATGATTAAAAACATGTTCGACTGCCTCTACCACATGAGGTTGACGTAAACATTGCACAATATTGCGCCCGATTAAAACGCGACCGAATAAATCCATTGCGGCTTTGTTGGCATATTTAACAACACGTTCGCTATCCAGAACAATAATAGGTTCTGCAAGCGATGCTAAAATAGCAGCCGTTTCATCAACGCGCTTTCTTTCTTCAATTTCAGGGAGCCGAGCCTGTACAACCGGCTTTTTTTTACGAAAAAGCACAATATCCTCTTGTGATAACGGAGCAAAAATAAATGAATGCACCGTAATATATGTAATTCTTATTACATTTTTGTGACGATGCCTGCTTTATTCTTTGAATTCCTCAATCATTCGATGCCACACAAGCGGGACTTCCCCACCTGCACATGGTTTTGCATATAGGAAGCCTTGCACAATATTACAGTTAATTGATCTCAGAAATTCAACTTGTTCCTGTGTTTCGACACCTTCTGCAACAACGTTTATTTCCAATTTTTGCGCCATTGAAACAATCGCAGAAACAATGGCAGCGTCATCATTGTCAACCGTCAAATCCCGAATGAACGTTCTATCAATTTTTAAGGTATCCACAGGAAAACGTTTTAAATAACTCAGTGAAGAATATCCGGTTCCAAAATCATCAATAGCAATTTTTAGCCCCATCTCCTTGATGTCATTTAAAATGCGAATAGCATCTTCCACATCATCCATAACCATATTTTCCGTCACCTCAACTTCAAGTGACGTCGGATCAATCCGATTGTCTTCAATCGCCTCTTTAATATCGCCCAGCAGATTGGCATCCCGAAACTGTTGTGCAGACAGGTTGACGGCAACGCTTCCAAATTCAACATCCATATCCTGCCACATTCTGATTTGAATACAGACTTGATTCAGAACAGATTTTCCCAACCTTCCGATTAGCCCATGTTCTTCGGCCACAGGAATGAAATGAACGGGTGAAATTGGGTTTCCTCTTTCATCATTCCATCGGGCCAATGCTTCCAGACCTACTGGCTTTCCGAGCTGCGTATCTACTTTCAATTGGTAATGGGGATGAATAATTTTCCGATTAAGGGCCACTCGCAATTTATTTGCCAAAGACAATTGCGACTGTGCCTTCTCATTCATGGCCGCATTGAAGAATTGATAATTATTACGCCCCTTTTCTTTTGCGTGATACATCGCAACATCGGCGTGACGTAATAAATCCACGCTATTTTCGCCATCGGTTGGATAAATGGCAATGCCGACACTGGCCGACACAAAGAGTTCATGCCCTTCAAAGAAATACGGTGCCCCCAATGATTTGACAATGCGAGAGGCGATCTGTTCCACGGCTTCAATCGAAGAAATATCGGTCAAAATCACCGTAAACTCATCACCTGACAGACGGGCAACCGTATCGATTTCACGAATGCTAAATAACAAACGTTTCGACACTTCTTTGAGAAGTAAATCCCCAACGCGATGTCCTAAAGTATCGTTGATTTGTTTAAAGCGGTCCAGATCGACAAACAAAACGGCAAGATGAGCTTTTTCACGACGCGAACGTGCCAGTGCCGTATGTAAACGATCCTGAAAAAGAATGCGGTTTGGTAAACCTGTTAAATGATCAAAATGGGCCAGTTGCTCCAACTTTTCTTCATCTGCTTTTTTATCCGTAATATCGGAAAACACAGCAACATAATGCGTCAGTTTACCCTTTTCGTTACGACAGGCATTTATGGAAAGCCATTTGGGGAATTCCTCACCATTTTTACGTCGGTCCCAAATTTCACCCCGCCAAAATCCATTGGTATTTAGCTTGCGCCACATATCATCATAAAATTTCGCAGAATGACGCCCAGATTTCATAAGGCGCGGATTTTGTCCGATGACTTCTTCGCGGCTAAATCCGGTAATTTCACTAAAGGCGGTATTAACATCAATTATTTTTGCATTATGATCGGTAATGATAATGCCTTCTGCCGTATTATCAAAGACAGTGGAAGATAAACGTAAATTACCTTCTGCAACACGGCGTTCGGTCACATCCTGTCCCATACAAATTACACCGGATACGTTTTCCTGCGTATCTCTGAGCGGGGTCACGGTCCAAACGATATAGTATGTGCGATTATTGGTTTTTGTGATTGTTTCCAGCGCCGCCGTTGTTTTACCAGCAAGGGCATCTTCGCAAGCCAGACGCGCATCATTATTCGGATAACATTTGAAGAAATCATCGATACTTTTAATCTGATCAACTGATTGCAAATCAAAAATACGTTGCATCGCGTTATTCACGACACGAATCGTACCGTCTTTATCCCAGGAAATGATCGGGGAATTTCCAGCCTCAAACAAATCAGTAATATATTTTGATTGTTCAGATAATTCGCCGACCATCTCCTCAATAACTTCACCAACACTATTAAATTCATAAATCGTGCCGGGCTTATAGCGAATGTCCTGGCGTCCCATTCGTACACCTGCCGCATAATCCAAAAGCTTACGGATAGAATGATGTGTCCAGAAATGCAGAAAATAAGTTCCACATATACAGACAATCAGCGAACAAAGTAGCCCGAATAAAATCGTTTGTTTAAAGCTTTCCTGCCAGTTCAGGCTCCCTTGTGTTGTCGATACCGTTACCAGATATAAGCCGTTTTGCCCATCTTCCAATCGCAGGGGTAAAATATCACCGCTAAAAAAATCCCCCAGTTCTGCAAAGATCGGATCTTTATGTTCCAAAACCAGTCTTGCGGTTTCTTCAACCCCTTCTTCCAGAGACAAAGAGGACACAAGGACCGTGTTCTCTAGCACAATATAATGGGCATAGGCATGGCTGGCCGAACGCAATCCATGCACAAGTGAAAAATTATTTTTGAGGTATATGCCGCTTTTTATGAGACTGTTTCGTTTTTCGCCATTCTTATTTTCGCTAAAAACATGTATTTGAATCACAAGAGCAGGCCCCTTCGGGGTTTGTTCTATTTCCCAGTGTTCATTTTTAAATAAAAGGGTTTCTGCACCTTCAAACGGAGAACCGAATGTTTTCTTTAAGATAGGTTTCCCACCTTGTTCCAATTCAAACCAGAGGGCAAAATCAAGGATAGTGTTTTTTAAAATATTTTGTGAAGAGGTAAATGTTGTCTCATCATTGGAAACAGAAGCAATCGTTAAAAGAGATTGTCGTGCTTCCTTCAATCGAAAATTCAAGTATTGTTGCGCGATTTCATGTGTCCGGGAAAGCTGTTCAACCTGTTCAAACTGCAAGGCTTCCTGCGCACTTTTATAGGATACCTGCAACAGCAAAACGCTCACCCCAAAAAGGGCGCCAAAAAATAAAAATAAAACAACCGGAGTAAACCGGAAAATCATCGTGTTCCCCTTTTATCAAACGAATTGATAAGCTACACTGCTTCCCCAAAGAATAATTCGCAGATGAACTATTTAATCTCTATTAATATGTGGGAACAATGAATTCTACAAACAATAATGCGATATTAAATAAAGAAAAAACGTCCTACATACTGGATAGAGAAATATCACACCGCAAACAAATCGAAGATTGTGCCAAAATCGCCGGACTGGAATGGAATATTGAAACGGGTGAGTTTTGGTGGTCCCAAAATTTATATAAAATTGTCAATCTTGATATTCAAACCCTGCCGCCTTCTTTAAACGCGTTAATTGGACTGTTTCGCCCAAGTGATCAGGCAAAGGTGCAAAAACATTTTGAAACGCTGTCTCAGCAAGGCGGTAGTTTTCGTTTTTATACACATACCTTATCCCGACAAGGTCAGGAAACCCCTGTCCTCCTCATGGCGAAGATGGATGCACAAACACATAAAATGATCGGCTTTGTGCAGGATGTCGGTACCGATTTTGAAGAACGGGAATCCTTACTCGAAACCCTTGCCAAATATCGCGGGGTTATGTCGGGCGCAGGCGATGCCATCATATTACTCTCTCACGAAGGAAATATCATTGAAGGCAACCCAAAAGCCGCCGAACTTCTGGAGGTTTTACCGGACAATCTCTCCCAGTTGAGTGTTGACGATATTCATGATCAACAAGAACTTGATATAATGATGGGATATTATCAGGGGTTTCTATGGGGGCAGGACCAGTCGGCACGCAGTACTATAATCGGCAAAAAAGGTAAAAGAACGCCTGTTGAAATTTCAGGTCGTTCAATCGAAATTGGCTCTCAGCAGATGCTTGTGGTTATTATGCGGGACATTACGGCCCAGCAACAGGCCCAAAACGCCCTGATCCGTAGCGAGCAGCGTTATCGCAGCCTTGTTGATGAAGCCCGCGAAGGTATTATGTTGCTGACATCCGACGGTAATATCCTTGCTGTTAATCCCAAGCTTTGTGAAAGTACTGGATTGAAACGATCTGTCCTGTTGCAAAGTAATTTTCGCGATATAACTGATTTCGATATGGAGATAAGTCCAACCGAAATTCTCATGGAAGCCAACACCCGATCCTCAATCCATATGGAAGGCAATTTGCAGACCGCAGATGGAAGGCTTCTGCCAACTGGATTTAATGTGGCCCGCTACAAGGATCAGGGGCAAGTTCAGTTTATTGTAACGGCCTATGACCTCACCAATGTGCGTTCCAGTGAAGAAGATCGGCTGGAACTCCAAAAACAATTGTTTCAGGCACAAAAACAAGAACTACTGGGTCAAGTCGCCGGCAGCCTCGCCCATGATTTTAACAACCTGCTTTCCCCTATTCTTTTGGTCAGCGAAATGCTGATGGAAGACGCACAGGAAGACCCCTTCCTTCACGGAAATTTGCGAAATATTCATCAGGCGGCAGAACGTGCACGCCGTCTTGTTCATCGTATTCTGACCTACACACGACCAGAAGAGAGTGAACCAACACGCATTGAACTTCGCCATGAAATGGAAGAAACCCTCGCATTGTTACGTTCCTCTATTCCGCAAACAATAAAAATTGAAGAAATCTGCGATCAAGAAAGTTATTACAGCTTTGCCGACCCTGACCAAATTCATCAAGTCATTATGAACACCGGCATGAATGCCGCACAAGCCATTGGTGAGGAAAAAGGCGTCATCACCTTTGAAATGAGAAAAATCTATATTGATGAAAATTCGGAATTAATCAGTCGATTTGAAATCCCGGAAGGCGACTATGTGACCCTCTGCATCAGTGATACAGGTCCCGGTATTCCACAACATATCCTCAATGAAATCTTTGACCCGTTCTTCACAACAAAAACGCAAACAGACGGCTCCGGTCTGGGTCTTTCGGTTGTCCGCCAAATTGTTGAAAATCACGGTGGTGCCGTCGAAGCCATTCCGCATGGGGGCTGCCATCGTACAAGCCAAGGCGATGGGGGCACTATAGGAGCCTGCATTTGCATTTACCTACCTCTATTAAAGGAATAGTCTCTCGTGACAGATACCCCCTCCCTTAAAGCTTTAATCGTGGATGATGAAGATCTGGTGCGTAATGCCGTCGCAATGGTCTTAACACGTAATCATTTTGATGCAACAGCCGTTTCTTCAGGGGAAAAAGGACTGGAATCCTGCCGGGAAAATACTTTTGACATCATCTTGACCGATCTGGTTATGCCACAAATGGATGGTGTCGAATTCATTCAAGCCTTACGTGCAGAAAAGATCACAACCCCAATCATTACATTTACGGGGGGCGCACGCGTGGGCCATCAAAACTTATCTAGTCAGGCCCTTGAATCAGGGGCCTGTCTCGCCTTGAGAAAGCCTGTAAATAAACAGCAATTACTTGATGCAATTGCAACTGCGTTAAAAATTAACCTGTAAAACCGCTTCTTAATGCCAGACCAACGGCTTGTGTCCGACTGGAAACGCCCAACTTTCTAAATACGCCTTTTAAGTGCGCCCGAACGGTAACTTCCTGTAATTCCAGAATGCTGGCAATCACTTTATTGGAATGACCTTCGACCAAATACTTCAAAACTTCACGTTCACGGGTCGTCAATTCGTCAAAAATATGCGAATCGGTATCATCTTCAATTAATTCTTCTTCGGTTGAACAGATCACGGACGGGATAAATTTTTCACCGTGCAAGACCAGATTAATCGCATTGATCATGGCCTGCCCACCGAGTGTTTTTGGAATAAAACCCGAAGCACCTTTGTCTATACAAGTTAAAACATCCACACGGCGATAGGCCCCGGACATGACCACAACGGGTTGCTTCCCGGCAAGGCCCACAATCTTTTGCACGCTATCCAGACCGGAAACACCCGGCATCTTCAAATCAAGCAAAATCAGGTCAAAATCACTGCTTGCCCGCAACTTGGCTTCCGTTTCCGGAAGGGTTTCTGCCTCAACAACTTGAATGTCCGGTTGCAGTTTATTGAAGATCAACTTGATCCCCTCTCGAAAGAGACCATGGTCGTCTGCCAATAAAAATTTCATTTATCCTATCCTTCTAAGCCGGATATGCCGTTCGTTATCCTAAGTACGTCAGATATCGAAGATCGGTTTTTCTATTCCTGAAAAATTCAGTTCTTCAATATACGGAATTTCCCCTAGAATACGCACCTTGCCAAATTGTTCAATCGCATTTTTATTGTCTGGATTTAATGGACCGTTCAAAACAACCCCTTTTACGGGTATTTTATAATTTTGCAGCGCATGTAGCGTTAGCATCGTATGATTGATAGTCCCCAATCCACTACGCGCAACAACAATAACTTCACTATTCATTTGCTTGATCAAGTCGATCATTAAATCCTGATCATTGAGTGGAACAAATACACCACCCGCCCCTTCGATAATGAGAGGGGCATTGACTTGTGGCTTGATAATTTTTGCTAGATCAATTTCCACACCATCGCGCCGTGCCGCTTCATGGGGGGAAAGCGGTTCACGTAATTCATAAGCACAAGGCAAAATTCGCTCAGGGGCAATATTCCCGATCTTCTGTACCGTTTCTTTATCTTCAATATCGATTATACCAGACTGCACAGGCTTCCAGTAAAAACCATCAAGCTGTTGTGTCAAAAGTGCTGACACAATCGTTTTACCGACATCTGTGTCTGTCCCCGTTACAAAATAAGTTGTCATTTATGCCTCTTTGGTAATTGTGCCAACCAGAATGTCATAGGTCATAGCGCAACGTCCTGATGCTTCCAATGCCTTGATTACTTTTCTCATTTGCCCTGGCAATAACGGTTGATAGCCTGATTGTGGGGCCTGCGCCCCAATCATCTTTAACGCCCGTAGAAAGGCAAGTCCGTTTTCATAAGGTTGCAGGCGCTTTTGACGGTCAAAACACACCTGACACCCCTGAATTGCGATTTTTTGCATATCTTGCAGCGAAGGATAATTGTGCAATCCGACAGCCATGCCCTGTTGATTTAAGTTATCGCGCCATTCCTGAAAAGTTTCTTGACCCAAGGTTGTAAAAACCAGTCGCCCGCCCGGTTTTAATAAATCACTCAGGCCTTTTAAGGCGCTTTCCAAATCATGAAACCATTGAAAAGCCAAACTGCTGACGATTAGATCAAATTTTCTATCCAATGCGGGATGTTCACCATCCATGACCTGATAGGAAACATTATCGCCAATACGGGCGCGACAGTTTTCTAACATATCCGGTGATAAATCAGTAATCAGCAAATTCGCATGTGGAAATAAGGTAACTATTTCTTGTGTTAGGAAACCTGTACCACAGCCGATCTCCAAACAATCGGCAGGCTGTTCAACACTCAATCCCTTAATCACCTCAGCCAAAAATCCCGCCGTCCATCTCTGAACGGGTGCATCTTTTTCATATGTGTTTGACGCTTTGCCAAACGACTGTGCAATTAGTTTTTTATTCACGGATTAACGGTCCAAAAATCGGCGGATATCTATTGCCAGTTTTTTTTCATCAAACAGGGGCAACAGGTGATTGCCCTCTTTATACCAGATTACGTCTTCACCGAAAGAGGCTCGTGTTAATTTTTCAGGAACAATCCGATCCTGCTCCCCGGCAATTATCAATTTATCAACTGATAAATTCTCAAACTTTGAACGGATATCACAATCACGCAAATATTGAAGTCCTTTTGACAAAGCATCTGACTTTGCCGTCGCAGGATAAACCGGATCAATCGCACCGCAATTTTTCATAAATTCTGTCCAGACCGTTTCTGGTGCCCGATCAAATTGCCGGATCATACGTTCCAACATACGCGGGGCTACACCATTCGGCCAGTTTTCATCACGACAAAATTTTGTAAATCCATTAATCGCAACAATGGATTGGCAATTCGAAACCTGTTCAACAACCCATGCCAGCCCCATTGAATGGGTAATATAAACGGCATTAGGGTCATTGATCGGATGAACATCCCCTAAAAATCCAAGATTAACAAACTCATTTGAAAATTCTGGTAATTCTGCCGCTAAGCCATACCAAAATTCAGGTGCAAAGCCCCAGCCATGAACGAAAACAAGTTTTTTCATCGGGCAAAACTTTTCACAACGGCACACAGTTTGTCGATATCACCCTCACTATGGGCGGCACTCAGGGCAAACCGGATACGGCTTGTTCCACGCGGTACGGTGGGGGGACGAATAGCAATACCCAGAACACCTGCGTCTTCCAAGGCTTTTGCCATTTCCAACGTACGGTCTTCTTCCCCGACAATCAGGGGAATAATCTGCGTTGTGGATCCGCCCACATCAAACCCACTTTCAATAAAACTCTCGCGAACCGTTTGTGCATTTTTCAACAAAAGCTTACGTGTTTCATCCAGATCCGGCACCAATTCCAGGGCCGCATCCATCGCCCCCAAAACCGCAGGCGGTAAGGATGTGGAATAAATAAATCCCGTGCATCGGTTCACAAGATAGTCTTTCACCGCCTTTGAACAAACCAGATAGGCCCCAAAACCACCCAATGCTTTTGAAAACGTCCCCATCTTGAAAGCAACGTTTTTTCCGGCACATAAACCAAAACCACGCTGACCAAGAACCCCTGTTGCATGGGCCTCATCCAGATAAAGTTGCGCGCCATAGCGGTCTGCCAAGGCAATCAATGCGTCCACATCGCTTTGGTCACCATCCATACTGAAGACGCTTTCGCTCAGGATAAAACGGTTCACAAGTTTATTCTGATGTTTTTGCAACAGTTCTTCCAGATGATTTAAATCATTATGACGATAACGAATTTGGCGCACGCCTGCGGCCTTTAATCCATGATGCATGCTGGCATGATTTAGGCGGTCGCAAAAAACCAAAGGCTCAGCGCCGAGAACATCCTTATCAAACAAGGCTGTTAAAATCGCAGAGTTTCCCTGAAAACCGGAATTAAAAATCAGAGCCGCTTCCCCACCCTTGGCGGTAACCAATCGATCTTCCACTTGTTCGTGCAGTTCCATGGTGCCACAAACAAGGCGTGATGCCATAGAGCCGGTCCCCCAACCTTCTGCCCATTTGCAAGCCCGCTCAATCAACAAAGGATGTTGTGCCAATCCCATATAGTTGTTGGAAGAAAAATTAATGATATCTCGCCCATTCAATTGCGTATGCCCATTGCGGGTTTGCCCAACAGTACGCAATCGTCGACGTAAGCCTTGCGCATCAAGCTTATTCACGTACGCGGACAGTTTATTGTTGAAAGTGTCATTACTCATGGCAGGAAATCATAAAGTGCGTTCATAAAATCATGCGGCTTTTCGGCATGAACCCAATGTCCTGCCTGTTCAATGGTTTTAAATTGAACATGCGGGAATAAATGGCGGATCAATTGATGATGCGAAGATTGCACATAATCCGATTGTGCCCCGTTTATAAACAGGGTTTCGCCCGTATATGTGCTATCTGGTCGAATGGCGGGTACACCACCGATGGTTTCCATTTCCCGGCCCAGCGTTTCCAAGTTCACCTGCCAGCGTAAGCCGTCCTTTGTTGTTTCCAAATTCCCCAGTAAAAAGGCGCGAACCGCAGGGCTTTCAATGACGCCTGCAATCAATGGGTCAACCTGCTTGCGGCGTTTTATTCCGGTTAAATCCACAGACTGTAATTTTTCCACATAGGATTTAAACGTCATGCGCGGATATTTTACTGGGGCAATATCGGCAACCACCAAACGGTCCACCCGTTGTGGTGATTTCAGCGCCGTGGTCATAGCAACTTTCCCACCCATTGAATGACCAACAATGGCGGCCTTGTCCAAACCGCGTTGATCCAGAAATTCCACAATATCAGCAGCCATTTCCGTATATGACATCGTATCCGTCCAAGGGCTGGATCCATGATTACGTAAATCGAGCGTTATAATACGGTATTTACGCGCCATTTGTTTGGCAATGGAATTCCAGTTTTTAGCCGCCCCAAACAACCCATGCAGGATAACGACCGGGTATCCTTCGCCTATATCTTGATATGCCAGTTCCATAGATGGTTTTGCCTTGTCTCAATCACGCTCTTGTCCTATTTAGAACATAGATACTTGTTCGCCAACCCTTCTCTTTCAAAGGTTTTATATCATGTGTTCGAAAACAGACACTCCTGAAAATATCGTTGATGCGCTGAAATACAACAGCGACGGCCTCATTCCGGCGATTGCACAACAACATGATAGTGGTGAAATCCTGATGATGGCGTGGATGAACAAAGAAGCTGTTGCAGAAACCTTAAAAACAGGCCGTGTTTGTTATTATTCCCGTTCGCGTCAGCAATTATGGCGCAAAGGCGAAAGTTCCGGTCAACAACAGGAGCTTATTGATTTTCGCACCGATTGCGACAAAGACACCGTTCTTGTCAGCGTCAACCAAACAGGTGTTGCCTGTCACACAGGACGGCGCAGCTGTTTTTCATGGGCAGCGCGTGACGGCAAAATCGAAACTGTTGAAGAAGTTATCGTTTCCCCTGACGAGCTTTATAAAAAATAAGTCTTAGATGCCGATCCGGCGACGTTTGGAATGGGGTTCAATCGTTAAATAAAACGGTTGTTCCCCATTTATTTTTGCGCGCCATTCAACGGGGCCTTCATACGATTTCCCACGAAACAGCATCACGCCATAAGGGGTGACGCTGCGCTCGTCACTGTCTTTTGGTTGGCGAAAGGCCACATCCAATCCGCGATAACTGATAATCATTTTTAAGGCGGCTGGGTCAGCTTGAAAGTCTGTCGGCAACGCATCACAAACCCGGATCCGATAATCGCGTGACCTTGTTTGGGTAATCATAACCCGCATCCAGCTTGCAATATCATTGATCAAAAATTTACGGCGCAGATCGTCTGCATCATCTGCAATAGGCAAGCTGTTGATCAATTCACTACGTAAACGGCTTTGGGTGCAGACTAAATCTTTTACTTTAAAAACATCTTTCAATGCATTGTTAAAAAACGTTTCTATTGCACGTATAGGACGGCGACGTAAAACCACTCCATTAACTTGTGTATCGTGGATTGCTTTCCAGTGGCTTTCATGTCGACAATCAATCACCATCAGTTTTTGTGGCTGCCCACCACCATTACGGGGACGTAAGTTTTTCATGGATTGTGGGGAGACAACACTGGGACGAAGGGTCATTTTAAACGGTCCTTCCTGATATCACGAATGAGAAAACGGGCTGGGTGCAAAGCCTCGCGGAAACTATTTTCCAGTGGACAAGGTGTGCCGGAAATATAAGCGGCAATCACATCCGCCAACAAGGGCGCAGTTTGCACACCGCGCGCACCAAGACCACAAATGGTATAAAGTCCATCAACATATTGCGCATCGGGAAAGACCTTTCCTTTCACGCCATGTTTTAAATGAGCATAAGCCTCTTTATACCAGGCCTCATCAAAAACAGGACCGACAATTGGTGTATGGTCCGGCGTCATGGCGCGGATGGAGGCCCGCCCCCCTTCAACCACAAAATCCATATCGGGGAAATAATCACGCAATTTATCACGGTTCTTTTCGTGACTTTTCTCGGTGACCTCGCGATAACTTTTATCAAAGAAATCCGGCCAATGATCAAAAGTCGCCCCGACAATATGCTGTCCGTCTTTGGCTGGAATAAAATAACCGCCACAGGTTAACGGACATTGTGTTTTTTCGCTTTCATTTGTCGCACGGACATAAGAGACCTGCCCGCGCCGACCCCGCAGAACCATCTCGCTAAAGGAGTTCAGGGCCGCATTTTCACCAGCTGTTGCCAACACAACAGCATCTCCTTCAAAAACGACTTCCTCGCCCGCTTTCAGTTGCCAACCGTTTTCATGGCGTGCCAAGGAGGTAATATCCGTATTAAATCGCGTTTGCATATCCGCGCTTAGGGCCTGACACAGGGCGGAAGGTTCCACATATCCTGCCTTGGTAAACCATAACCCGCCACGTGGCACAGACACACCGATTAAGGCGCTGGCTTCTTGTGCCGTGACAAGGCGCATATGATCCGGTGGCAAAATCTCTTTTTCCGCTAGCAATTTTAATTTTAAACGGTCTGCGGTATCCTGCTCCATCTGAAACAAGCCACGCGTACCTTGCCACGGTGTCACCTCAAGATGATCATAATAATAAAGCGCATGCAGGTATGTTCGGACATTAAACCAACCCTCCTGCGTTAAGCGTGGCTTAACCAAGCCCAGTCGGTTGCCGGAGCCTTCTTGGCCTGCCCGGTCATTTCGATCAAACAAAGTCACATCATGCCCATCTGCGATTAAACGCCGCACTGTTGTGCATCCGGCAATCCCTGCGCCAATGACCGCAATTTTTTGTTTTTTTAATTCTTTCTGCGGCTTGGTAAACCACGGTGCAGGTTGTCTTTTTTCATCCCCTTCAAACACACCGATCAAACTGTCACGTTTTCGCCCAAATCCTCGACGTTTTGACATTTCAAACCCCACATCACGCAAACCTCGTTTGACAAAGCCTGCCGCTGTAAAGGTCGAAAGAACGCTTCCATATCTGGATAGGCGTCCGATTTGTTCAAATACATCCTGTCGCCACATTTCAGGGTTTTTTGCAGGCGCAAAACCATCCAGATACCAGGCATCAATTTGCCCGTCCAATTCAGCAAACATTTCGGCGGCATCCCCGAGCATCAGGGTCAGTTTAACCTTGCCGCCTTCTAAAACGATATGGTGGAACCCGGGATTTAGTGTTGGATAATGGTCCAGAAACTCTGTCGCAAAGGGAGCAAGGTCGGGGAAGTTTGCATAGGCCTGTTTCAATTCTTCCTTATCCAGTGGAAATGCTTCTACCGAAAAATAGTTTAACTGACAGTCTGTTTTATTTTCCTTCCAGACTTGCCATGTCAAAAGGAAATTGAGCCCTGTCCCAAACCCGGTTTCTGCAATGTTAAAAACCTGCTTATCCGTAAGCACCTCAGGAAGACCGCAGCCGTGTACAAAGACATAAAGAGATTCCGCAAGGCCATCATCCACACTGAAATAAACATCATCAAAGCGCCCGGATACAGGAGTTTTGTTTTCTTTCCAGCCCAATTGTGCAGAACCCAGTTCTTTCATTGCTATCTTACTCAAAAATATGTTGTTTTTATAGCTCCCCTCCCTACATACTAACACAGGGGAACTATGGAAAGGGTCAATCCCGAAATGCAACATTTCAGCCCGCCCGATATTAATCCGCAAACCTATGGCTGGTCCGTGCGTGCTTTTTCCACGGTCAAGCGGATGCTTGGGGTTAATATCAAACTTCATGCCGATCGCAATCAGGTCGAACAGGGGCATATTTTTCTATTCAATCATTTTGCCCGCTTTGAAACCTTTATTCCCCAATACCTGATTTATCAAGAGCAAAAAGCCTATTGCCGTTCTGTCGCTGCGGCTGAATTCTTTAGCGGGGATGAACGGTTTACCAATTACCTGCATTCGGTTGGTGCCTTGCCCAACAATATGCCAAACCTTTTATCTGTGTTGGCAAAAGATATCCTGCGCGGGCGCAAGGTCATTATTTTCCCAGAGGGCGGCATGGTCAAAGACAAGAAAATCATGTCGGCACAAGGGGATTATTCCGTCTTTTCCCCAACCGCGCTTGAACGCAGAAAACATCACAGCGGGGCGGCCCGCCTTGCCCTTGTGCTTGATCAATTCAAGCAAGCCGTGCAATGCGCCCATCAACGCAATGACCATGATCTTTTAGACCATTGGGTGGAAGAAATCGGTCTGGACAGCGTTGAAACATTACTGGAACGCTGCCACGAACCCACACGGATTGTTCCCAGCAACATTACCTTTTACCCCATCCGCATCACCGAAAATTTCCTTAAGAACAGCGTCGAACGATTAACCGGTAAACTGCCTAAGAAATATGCCGAGGAATTGCTGATTGAAGGAAACCTGATGCTGAAGGATACCGATATGGATATCCGCATGGGCAAACCGATTGAAATGGCCCAATTTTGGACATGGTGGGAAAAAATCGTTGTTCGCCAAGCTGTCGAAGACATCACCGGATTGAACGATTTATTTGCAATGGGACCACAGAGTGAACAGTTCCTTAAACGTCTTGCCGGAACGCGTCTGCGCAATAAAACCGAACAGGTGCGTGATCAGATTATGGAAGATATGTATCGTCTGGTGACGGTCAATCTTTCCCATATCGCCTCAGCCCTTATTCTGGAATTTCTGGACCGGGGCACAGACAACCTGCGTCAATCGGATTTCTTGCATGTTCTGTATCTAGCTGCGCGTTACGTCAGCCATGAACAAGGGATTCATTTGCACAGATCCCTTTTATATGCCGAAACATATAGAAACCTGCGCGATGGACATTGTGAAGAAATTAAGCAATTCCTGACATCAGCACAGCGCGCAAACTTGGTCGAAATTAAAGACGACAATATCCATTTTTTACCCAAACTTAAGCTTGAACACGATTTCCACGATGTACGTATGGAAAACCCTATTTGTGTTTACGCCAACGAATGCGCCCCTGTCGGTGGGATCAAAACGGCAATTCATCGTGCCCTTAACCATAAACAGGAATTAACGCTGGATCATTGGGCGCAATACTTTTTTGAAGATGAAGTACATGCCTATCGTCAGGCAAAAGAACGTTTTAGCGCCCCGGCCTATGAAGAGATTAACACTCAACAGACCGCCACCGCAGATGCCAGCCCGTTTTATCTTGCCCCAACCGGGGAAAAGGTCAAAAAAGCCTCGGTCCTGTTGGTTCACGGCTTTCTGGCCTCGCCTGCAGAAATGATCGGTCTGGGACACCAATTGGCAGAAGAAGGATACTGGGTTTATGGTCCCCGCCTCGAAGGACATGGAACGTCACCGTGTGATTTGCGGGATCGAGGTTGGCAAGACTGGATGCGTTCTCTCAAACTCGGCTACGATCTTTTATCCATGCGCAGTGAAAACGTGATCATTGTCGGGTTTTCAACCGGTGGTGCCTTGACCTTGCGTTTTGCTGCAGAACACGACCCAAAACTTGCCGGAATATGTGCAATCTCCACCCCTTTACGTTTTGCCAATCCCAACCTGATGTTTGTTCCCCTGATTCATCACGCCAATCGACTGGCGAAATGGTTGGCGGCACAAGAAGGGATCCTGCCTTACATCATCAACGAGTCCGAACACCCCGATATTAATTACAAACATATCCCCATCCGGGCCTTACATGAATTGCGCCTGCTGGTCGATGATATGGAACAAAACCTTTATCGTATAAAATGCCCTACCCGTTTAATACAAGGCGATCGGGAGAAAGTCGTAAAACCGGAAAGTGCGCGATTAATCCGTGCTGAAATGGCGGGCACAACGCCGGAACTTGTTATGGTGCCGTCAACCCGACATGGTATTGTGACCGAAGATATCGGCGGGACACGTCAGCACATTATTGATTTCGTCAACCGCATTGAAAGGAATTTGTGATCATGGCTGAACATAGTTTTCCTTGGTTAAAGGCTTATGCCGATGGTGTGGATGCTGAAATCACACAGGATATGCGCCCCTTGCACGCTTTTTTCGAACAGGCTTGTGCTGAATATAATGATCGGCCTTGTCTGGATTTTTTAGGGCGCAAGTATAGCTATAGCGAAATTGCCGATCTGGTTGGACGGGCCGCCAAGGGATTTCAGCTTCTTGGGGTGCGCCGTGGCGTAAAAGTCGGTCTTTGCTTACCAAACTGTCCTTATTATGTCATTTGCTATTACGCCATTCTGACTGTGGGTGGAACGGTGGTTAATTACAACCCGCTTTATGTCCGAAAAGAATTAGAGTTTCAGGTCGAAGATAGCCAAACAGAAATCATGGTGACACTAGACCTGCAACAACTCTACCCCAAGGTTAATGAACTGATCGACACGACACCGCTTAAAAAAGTCATCGTCTGTTCGATGAGTGATATTCTCACACCGATGAAAAGTGTGCTGTTCAGTGTTTTTAAGCGTAGTGAAATTTCCACCTTTGAAAAAGACCTGCAACACATCACCTTTGATGACTTGGTGAAGAATGATGGTCAACCGGACCCGGTTTCCGTTGATGCAAAAAAAGATGCTGCCGTCATCCAATATACTGGCGGAACAACAGGTGTCCCCAAGGGGGCTGTCTTGAGCCATGCCAACCTTGTTGCCAATTTAAAACAGGTTCGCGCATGGTTCCCGGATGTTCATAAAGGCCATGAACGCATTTTATGTGTTCTCCCCTTCTTTCATGTCTTTGCCATGACGGTAGAATTAAATTTGGGACTTATGAGCGGTATGGAACTTATCATGGTGCCACGTTTTGAATTGAATGGCGTTCTCAAATTGATAGATGAAAAGCGCCCGACCTTATTTCCTGCTGTTCCCACCATATATACGGCCATTGCCAATCATAATGACATTGATGATTATGATCTGACATCTATTCGTTTTTGCATCAGTGGCGGCGCCGCCCTCCCCCTTGAAACCCGCAAAAAATTTGAACACCTGACCGGATGTTCATTGGTGGAAGGTTATGGTCTGAGTGAAAGTTCACCTGTCGCCACCTGCAATCCCATTGGCGGTCTTTCCAAGGAAGGCTCCATCGGTGTTCCATTGCCATCTACCGAAATTGTCATTCGAAATATGGAACCGCCTTATGATCCTGTCACAAGAGGGGAAACAGGCGAAATCTGTATTAAAGGTCCACAGGTTATGACCGGATATTATCACCGCCCTAATGCAACAAAGGAAACGTTTCATGGGGATGAACTGCGGACAGGCGATGTCGGATACATGGATGAAGATGGCTATATTTTCCTGATTGACCGGGCCAAGG
This sequence comes from Terasakiella sp., assembly GCA_965230775.1. Lineage (GTDB taxonomy): Bacteria > Pseudomonadota > Alphaproteobacteria > Rhodospirillales > Terasakiellaceae > Terasakiella. The sequence continues at coordinate 463,385 of CBDDLQ010000006.1, read as the reverse complement.
ATTTAATCATCTGTTCAGGGTACAACGTCTTTCCGCGCACAATCGAAGAAGCCATTTATCAACACCCAGCCGTGGCAGAAGTCACAGTCATTGGTGTTGATGATGAATATCGCGGACAGGCCCCGAAGGCCTTTGTCCGTTTAAAAGAAAATGAAACCATCAGCGAAGACGATCTCAAAGCATTTTTAAGGGATTATCTGTCACCGATCGAACGCCCCCGCCAAATTGAATTTCGCGACGAACTACCCAAAACTATGATCGGAAAGCTTTCAAAAAAAGAACTGGTGGCAGAAGAAAGGGCCAAAAAATGACCCTTTCTTCACCCCCTCCTCAGGGTCCAAAAAAATAGACCCTGACATAAACCCCGATATACGCCGCCAATGCAATTGCCACTAATAACAAGGCAACCTTGGTCTTGGAGGGTAAATTGGTTTTCTCACTCATTGTATGTTCCCTCATCATTTACTCCGCAGGTTTTGCCGCACCGGGAAACCCCGGATCGGTCGTTGCCTTCAGGTTGGCTTCGCGATCAGCATAACCATAAGGCGACCAGTCTGCTGTCACACTTGGTGGATTAGGAAAGTTCCCGGCTTGCGGACAGTTTGGCGCATGCGTCCATTCCAGCGAGCATGATTTCCACGGGTTTTCAGGCGCAACCTTCCCTTTAAACGCACAGATAATCCAGTTCAGGATTGTCACCGACATACCAGCCGCCACCATAAAGGCACCAAGGGTTGCGACCTGATGATAAGGTTCAAACTGCGGGAACATTTGATAATCCCAATAACGCCGTGGCATGCCTTGTGCCCCGATGATGAACAACGGGACAAACGTCACGTGAACCCCAACAATATTGAGGATAAAGCCCGTCGTTGCCCATTTGCCATCGGCATAACGTCCAAACATTTTGGGGAACCAGTAATAAATGCCGCCAAACATGGCAAAGGCAGAGAACATCGCCATGATGAAATGGAAATGTGCATGGACAAAAGACGTTTCAGACAAATGAACGGTAATCGCCGTCAGGGCCAAGGGAATACCCGTTAAGCCCCCTGATAACACAAGGAACAAACACGATATTGCGTAAAGCATGCCGGTATTAAAGGTAATCGCGGCCTTATAAAGCGTTCCCCACATGGACATGACCATCAAGCCCACAGGGACCGAGATTAACAAAGTAGTGACCATTTGTCCGATCCGCAGCCAATCCGGCATCCCGGATACATATAAATGGTGTACCCAAACGAGTCCCGAGATTCCAACGATCCCCCAAATACCGCCATAAACACAGGCCTTATAGTTAAAGACCCGGTTTTTACACATGGTGGTAAAGATTTCGAACAAAATCCCCACTGCTGGCAAGAAGATGACGTAAACGGCAGGGTGCGAATAGAACCAGAACAGGTTTTGATAAAGAAGGACATCACCGCCTGCCTCTGGGTTAAAGAAATTAGTCCCCAGATATTTATCAAACAACAACATGGTCACAGCAGATGCCAGAACCGGGATAAAGACCAGCTGCAAAACAAAGGCAGCCACGGTCGTCCAGGTGAAGATATTCAACTGGTTACAGCCAATTCCCGGTGCACGCATATAAATAACAGTCACAAGGAAATTCACAGCCCCCAGCACGGAACTGAACCCCAATAAATGAAGGGTAAAGACATAATAAGCCGTATTGCCAACCGTTGTGATTGAATAAGGTGGATACCCTGTCCACATGATGTCCGGTGGGTCTGGGATCACAAAACTCAGCAATGCCAAAATAATCGCGCCATAAAACAACCAGATGGAAAAGGCATTAATACGCGGAAAGGCAACATCCTGTGCGCCAATCATCAAGGGTAAAAAATAATTTGCGAAAAAACCGGTTAACCCCGGTATCAGAAACGCCAGTACCATAGCCGCCCCATGAAAATAGAGCCACTGGTTATATTCGTTGGGGTTATCGGTAATGGTCGGTCCCAATTGGGACTGTTCCAGACGGATTAACAACGCCATCATCCCGGCAACCACAAAGGCTGTCATGGACCCGATGAGATACATGATCCCGATCCGTTTATGGTCTGTTGTAAAGAACCATTCTTTGAAAGTCTGCATGCTCATTTGATGTGCATCCTCCCTCAGCTTTGTGTGTTGTTGGGTAAGGAATTGGCGTTTGCTTCTTCCTTGATTTGGTTGAACCATTCGTCATATTCGTCCTGTTCCAGAACGCGAACGGTTGTGTACATTTCAGCATGTGCCGTTCCACAATATTCAGTACAGGTATGGACGTATTCGCCTGTTTCTTTCGGGTTAAACCAAACATAAGTCACCCGCCCCGGCATGACGTCTTCTTTGACGCGAAATTCGGGAATATATAAAGAATGCAACACATCTTCCGATGTCATGCGCAAAACAATCGGTTGGCCTTTGGGGACAACGAGTTCTTCAGATACAATCTCATCACCATAATCGAATTCCCAATACCATTGATATGCGGTTACCCGAATTTCTTTGGCTTCGTCAGGGATACGTCGATAATCATTCCACAATGTCCAGCCTTTAGCAGACAGGAAAAAGTCATCAGCCATAAATATGGATGCCGGTATTAACGCCCAGGCAAGCGCGGCTGCTGGTGATAGTTTCGGTGCTTTACCAACTTCATTTTCATTTTTAGCGCGATACTTCCAGACCATATAAATTGCGGCAAGGCTGAAAATCACACCGATAATCGTAATATCAATAATAATTTCATGCCAGAGCTCATCCCAGCCTGCTGCGGGATCTCTCTCGTATCCCTCGTCTTGCGCGAACGCGGGTCCAACTGCCAAAACACCCAACAGGGTTGCAGTTTTCCCTAAAAACGTCCTCATGCCTTATCCTCCCTTTTCTTCTGTCTGCGCTTAAAGGCAAATACCGATGTTCCCAAAGCACTGATGCCAACAAACAACGAACCAAAAGCCACAAACATGGGAATATTGAAAACATAGCGACCTTCTTTGTAGTTGTAGCTGTAACACAAAGAGACCGCGTAATTGATTATCTCGCCGGGTTTGAAGTTCCCGTTTCGGGATTCCAGTACGGCAAGTTCAATGTCACTTTTATCAATGTCGTGTGCGTATAGAATGCGCGCCAAACGCATTTCCGGAGACAAGATCATATAGACCGTAGGATGATAAAATGTTCTATCCTGCGGAGACCAAAAGAAACGAAAATCAAAACGATCTGTAAAAACCTTGATGCGTTCACGATCTTCAGGATGCACAACAGAAAAAGTCCACCCTTCTGCAATGCCCTTGTCCAGCCCGACGTTTTTTCTAAAACGATCAAGCGTTTCCAACGTATCATTCTTGTCAAAAGAAAGCGTGACGACGTTAAAGTCTTTCCCCGGCTTCAAGCGCCCATCTTTTTCCAACTGGCTTAAGCGTTCACCTAGTTCAATATTCACTGAGGAACAAACACCATCACAGCTGTAATAGGATAAAACCAAAACAAGTGGTTTGCCTTCGTAATCATCAAAGGTAAAAGCTTCACCATCCTGATTTAAAAAGGAAAAACCTTTTTTGGGTTTTAGTCCCAGAACTTTGGCTTCGGTAATGCGCAAGGCCTCCGGATCGATATCAGAATCAGGCACCCGAAAAACTTGTGTTGCCATTGCATTGGATTGAAAAGCCAACAGCAAAACCACAGTGACCGCCAGAACGCTGACTATGCGACACACGTTTTTCATACGTCACCAGAAATAAATCTGTGAAACGACGAAAAACCAGACCACATCCACAAAATGCCAATAGATTGACGCGCAGGTGATAAACGTTTTATTGGTTCGTCCCCGTAATGCCGGGATCAACACGCAAACGAATATACCCAGACCACCGATCACATGACTGGCATGAAACCCCGTCAAACTGAAAAAGATAGAACCAAATGCATTTGTATCGGGATAGAACTCTTCATGGAAAAGGTGATTATACTCGTAAAAAGTCATACTGATAAACATCAGCCCCAAAAGCATGGTGAGAACCAGCCATTTGACGAAACCACTATGATCGTCATGGGCATATTTTTCTTCCGCAATATGAATGGTTACGGATGAAGACACCAAGACGACTGTCATAATCAATGGTAATGTGACCGGGAATTCCGGCGTTCCTTCCGGTGGCCAGACATCCGCACCTAATCGCATCATCCAATAAGCAACGAAGAAGGAAAGAAAGATAAAAATTTCAGAAATAATAAAGATCGGAAGACCGATCCCAGCCACGTCAGCGATCAACGGTTTAACCGTCAACCCTTCGTTGACCCAAATCGCAATCCCAGCCAAAAGCATGGGTGTACCCAAACCTGCAAAAATTGCGGCCAAAAGCGGATTTTGATATTGAAAATAGGCTGCAAATGTCAAGGGGACGAGAAAGAAAACGCCCGCCACCACCCAGAATGGCGCTTGGCTCCATTCCCAATGATGTTCATGTGCATGTGAACTCTCTGCCGACATACGGTTACCTCCCAGATGTCGTTGTTTAAACCAATAAACGTAAGGCAAAGTCGTCTTGAATATTATTATGCGGCTTGACCACCACCCCTTATAGAGGGAGATGAACATCCATTATGACAACGAGGAAAAGCCCCCCCAGATATTTCATGGATGCAAAAAAATTGGTCATGGCCGTTTTCTCATCCGGCTCTTTTATCAAGGCCCAATTACATCGCAAAAGGTAGACACCCAGTGCCAAGGCACCGATGCCGTAAATGTTCCCAAGTTCCCCCAAGAACCAAGGTAATAAGCTGGATAAAACCAGTAAAAGGCTGTTAATCAGGATATAACGTGATGTCCGAACGTTTCCGACAACGACGGGCAACATCGGTACACCGGCCGCAGCATATTGGTCTTTCAGGCGTATCGCCAAGGCCCAGAAGTGTGTAGGTGTCCAAAAAAATAAGACAATTGCCAGCAACATAGGCAAAAACCATTGATCGGGATTAACGGCTGCGGCTCCTGCCAACACGGCAAAACTGCCCGCTAGACCACCAATAACAATATTTAACCAATTGCGCCGTTTCAGCCAGATCGTGTACACAACCCCATAAAAAAACGCACCCAAAAAGAGATGCGCCGCAACAACAGGATTAAAAACATAAGTGGCCATAGCACAGCCAAAAACAAGCAAGCTTGCGGCAACCCAAAGAACGAGCTGAGGATTGGAAACACTGCGTACGGCAAAAGGCCGTTGGCAGGTCCGTTTCATCAGTCGATCAATATCTCTATCATAAAAATGATTGAATATACTGGAAGAAGCAGACCCCATCATCATTGCCAGACTTAACACCAGTAGATGAGACATATTCACCTCACCCGGTGCGACTGTCGCAAGATAGCCGGTTACTGCCGTCAAGGCGATCATTACCCCAATCCGGGGCTTCGCCAGTTGAAAGTATCCTCCCATAATATACCCCTTTACATCAGGTTATATTAAGAATTTTTAATTATTATAATTTTATGTTACAGGTATTTTACAATAAATCAATTGGTATTTTTTATTATACTTACCAATTACTTACGTACAATTATACGGCTGCGCATCTTATTGTGTTCAATTCCACAATATTGCGTGCACCCTATGGCATATTGGCCTTCTTTTTCAATTTTCAAGGGAATAAGGTATTCGGTTCCGGGTTGTAAAAGAATATCAATTGATTGCCCCGTTGCCCCCTTTTCCAGATGAAAAGCATGTTGAATATCTTCACTGGCAACGTGGAGGATGTACGCTTTACCTGCCTTTAATTCCAATTCAGGGGACCATTCCCATTGGCGTGCGATCAGATAAAGATCCTCATCATCGGGTGATTGTCTATTGGCTTTATCGTTGAAATCAGACCAGTTTTGTAGCCCATGGTGACTTATTTTATTTTGCGTTTCACCAAAACCGGAGGCAAGCTGATACCCCAAAAAAAGCGTAACAAGCGCAATTAAAGAAAGGAAAACAAAGTCATGCCGTGCCATGAATACGACCTCCCTTCACAATCCAGTTAAGGGTCATCACAACAAAAAGCACGCCACCAATGACAGCAATCAACCCGCCGATCCCCATCAACCCCATAGACAGTATTTTCTCAATATTATCGAGGCCTTGCGCTGCACCTGACGTTTTTCGGGGAACACCTTGCAGACCAGCCAGAAACATTCCGCTGGCATGCATGATTTGCCCTAATCCGTATAACCAATATTGCAATGTCAACCAACGCCCATTCACCGGATCAATACCGATGAATGGAAGAACGATACGGTGATAAAAAATCATAAAACCCAGATTTATTCCACCAATGACCGCATGGTAATGCGCGGGTACCCGTGTATCGGTTCCATCCAGAAACAAGCCATAGAACCCCCCTAGATTATAGGTCAGAAGCGACAACCACAGGGCCGTTTCCATCAAGCGATCTTTATGTTCGTTCTGTTCAAACAAAAGAAAGCGTATCAAAAAGACACTGGCGATAACAGAGGGCAGCGGCAAACCATAGCGCAATAGGGCGGTATAAAAATCCCGATTTACCTGACTTAAAACATCACTGAGCATATAAACGAATGGCCCGCTGCCTGCAAAGACAAGCAAGATACCAAAAACCGCCCATTCATACGGCTCTTTGATCAATCGTTTTTTAACCACAGCAGACCAAACCAGCACCAACAAGGCCGTATTGACAAATTGCAGAATATGCCCCCCACCCCAGAATAATTGTTCATTAAAGTTGGGTTCAGCTAATCCTGCTGGCAACGCGTACCATGCCAATAAAAAGCAAATACAAGCAATCAGATAGATAAAAGCGCAACAGGAGGAAACATCAAGCAGTCTGAGTTGGCGCAACGAAACAAGAGCCAAAGCAAAAAACAATAAGATCAAGCCTGCGTAGTAAATCGGATGGTTCATCACAGGTACATAATTGTTAAGTTCCGCTGTCCCCAAATCAAGCAAAGCAGGGATCATCAAACAGGTACAACCAAGAACGGCAAGACCAACACTTACGGGGCCAAGTTTTGTAGATTTTTGTTCCTGTTGATGATTGACCAGTCGATAAGTGAATACAGCCCCCATCGTTGCCAGAAACCAGACAACAAATGAAAAAATAACGTGAACCACCAATCCTTTATGAAAAAAAGACTTCCACGGCCAAGGTAACAGATCCTGCACGTAAGGTGTGCGTGACAACACCAGCAATAAGGCAAACACACCCGCAATCGCCAAAGCGCCAACTGACAAAATTGTCCATGCCTTACACTCTTGCTTTAATGTCATAATCGACTAAACCTTCGCGTAGAGATGAAATGCCATAACATAAACAACAATGCCGGATGAACAGACAAACACCCAGATGGGGAAGGTAATTCGTGCAGTTCGTTTATGCGCCACAAAATCCTGACGGACCAAAGCCCGCCATACTGCTATGCCAATCATCACCAAAACAAGGGCCGCAAAACCAATATGCGTAAATAAAATGATGAAATAGATGGGGCGAATAATCCCTTGGCCTTCGAACGGTACGTGGCCCACATGGGCGTGATAATATAAATAGGAAACAAGAAAAACACCGGAAACCGCCAAAGCCGAAACCATCAACTGTTTATGACGGGTCGGATTACCCGATTTGATAGCCCCAAAAGCAAAACAGATGAGAATTAACGACGTCGCATTTAAAAAGGCCTGAAAATGGGGCAAGAAATCCAGAATATCCATTTATCATCCCTTTATTTCATAGTTCAGCCACGTTATCGCACTAAAGACGATTAGGCCACCTGCCTGATGCAGTGAGGCCAGCGAAACGGGAACGATATGCAACAATGTCGCAATCCCTAAAGCCACTTGCAACAGGACAACCACAGCACAAAGTCTTGTCGGGGTGTATGGCTTATTTACTCCCCAGAGCCATAAGGTAAAACACAAAGTCACTATACCCAAGGCACGGTGTTGAAATTGCACCGTTGTAATATTTTCAAAGTGATTGATCCACCACGGGTCTTGCATAAACAAACCATCAGGCACCAAATCACCATCCATCAAAGGAAAGGTATTATAGGTCAATCCCGCATCCAACCCTGCAACAAGCGCCCCGGCAAGGATTGTTAAGAAGCTTAATCCCCATAATATCCGGCTCTGCAGTCGAAAGCGCGAACCAGCCCTTAATAACGATTTTTCTTTTACAAACTTAAAACCACACCAAATCAAAGCACTATATAAGGCAAAAGCAAAACCAAGATGTGCCATCAGGCGATATTGGCTGACTTCCGGTTCATCAATCAAACCGCTTTTGACCATATACCAGCCTAGCAATCCTTGTGCCCCGCCTAATATAAACAGAATAAGAAGCGGCAAACGCATCTCGCGGGAAATCCATCCCCGTAGGAAAAAAAAGACCAACGGCAAGCCAAAGGCCAAACCGATCAACCGACCCCACAAACGGTGAAAATATTCCAGCCAGAATATTTCCTTAAATTCCATCAAACTCATGCCGAAATTGATTTCTTTATACTGAGGTGAATGTTTGTATAAATCAAAGACCTGTTGCCATTGACCGTCTGCAAACGGCGGCAACCATCCGGTAAGCGGCTTCCAGTCGACCATCGACAAGCCGGAGCCTGTCAGGCGCGTTAAACCGCCGAGGACAACCATAACAAAGACCATAGCGGCAACACAAAACAACCAGTATCCGACAATTCTGTTTTGTCGGGCATCAATCGAATTTGATTGTGTCATAACCCCTCTTTATTCCGCAGGAACCAGATCACGATAGGCATGCCAACTGGCATAGCCCAGAACAGGCATCGCAACAACAAGGCCGACAAAGAAAGATGCCAAGGCAAACCAGGCAATAATCCCAATCGTAAAAGCCCAGCTCCACATAACGTGGCTATTCTTCATAACCGTTTTTACACTGAATGCCATTGCCTCGAATGTACCGATCTCACGGTCCAGAATAAGGGGAACAGAAACAGCCGTCAAAAGAAAGACAAGGCAAGCAAAAACCAGCCCGATCCCGGATCCAACTGTTAGAAATACGACCCCGTCCGTGTGGGAAAGCAGCTCAATGCTGATACTTTCAAGTGACAGCGATGCATTACCAAGCATCAAAGCATACAAAACAACGGCAACCTGCGTCCAAATCATCATAATCAACAACAAGACAAATGCCATCAGTCCCAAACGACGTGGCGCCTTTTTCCATGCCGTGCATGTATTGCCAAAGGTCGGTACCTCGCCTTTTTCTCTCAGACGGGAAACTTCATAAAGCCCCAGTGCCAGCCAAGGCGCAAAAAGAATAAAACTGCCGCTTAAGGGCAAAATAAGGTAGGTTAGGTTTAGGGCATTCAACCCCAAAAACAAACCATACCCCGCCAAAACAAAAATGGCGCCGTAGGTCAATCCAACCCCAGGCGCCATTTTAAAATCATGCCAGCCAGCACGCAACCATTTGGCCGGTGCTTCTATATGAACCTTATTTGCATGGGGTGCATTTAAGGAATTGAGTATCACAGCATCTGACATTGTGCCTCCCCCGTGTTAATATTAAGCTTGTCAACATGGTTAGTTTAGAATGATGCTAACATAAAACTTTGGAATAGTTTTAAATATTTTCAATATGTGCCTTCAACTTTATATTTTGAATATCTTAAATATTATTCATAAATTTCTGAAACAAGTGAGATTAAAGAATGTCCTCACCTCAAATTAATGACAAACTTGCTGCCTTAACAGAGCGTTTCAAACAAAAGCTACGCGATACACAAGCATATATTTTGCAATGGCAAAATGCAGGACATATTCAAGAATTAATCGAAATATCACATAAGCTTGCCGGGACGGCAGGGACTTATGGTTTCCATGAACTGAGTCCCCGGATGAAAGAACTGGAACTACATCTTCTGGAAATTTCAGATCAAAAAATCACAGATGAGCAAGCCTTAGAATTGTATAAGAAGGCAAATACCCTGTTAAGCAAAGCTTTGCAGACCGATTAAGCCCGGTCCCAAAGTTCGCGCACCTGATCAGATAAGGTCATAGGGTCAAAGGGTTTTGCAATCACACCGATCGCCCCTAAGTCAAGAAAGGTCGCAATATCGCTATCCATCAACTTGGCTGTTAAAAAAGCGATAGGAATATCCTTGAATTTTTTCATTTTACGGATTTCAACAAATGTGGTTGGCCCGTCCATGCCGGGCATCATCGCATCCAGCAACACCATATCAGGTTGAAACTCATCAATAATATCCAAGGCAAGTTGCCCGCCCTCGACTGCACATACTTCAAAATCTCCCACATTTTCCAAAACCAGTGTCGCGATATCGCGAATATCCGGCTCATCTTCAACGTACAGTATTTTTTTCAAGGGCTTATTCATTATATTTACTCTTAAGACTTACAATCTTAAACCGGAACCGACCTCAATCGATTCAAGCCAGTCCAGAAAACGACCAACATCAGCACCACGATAGATCGAACCGTGTTGCGGACATAGCATTTCAACATCCAATCGTCTCACACGTTTTATCCACATTTCCTTTGCCCGTTCAGACGGCATCCAACGTTGATGGAATTTTTTAATCTTCGGGATATGTGCGTTAAAATCTTCAACAAACATGGGATCATCCGGCGCATTTAGGCCCGCCCCGATATCCCCACTAAACAAAATTTTTGCAACCGGATCATAAACACTGAAATTGCCGGAGGCATGCATGTAATGGGCCGGGACAAATTGAATTTCAACGTTATCAAATTTTAACGTACTTCCTTCATCAGGAATGGCGTCATAGGTAATATGATCACATCCATAATGGCGTAGGAAACCTTCCCATAGCCATGGTGCATGCAAGGTCGCATTCGGAAGTGTTTTATCCCACAAACCAAGTGATGAAATGATATCCGGGTCTTGGTGAGACGCAAAAAGATGTGTGATTTGCTCGACAGGTAAGAAATGTACAACGGAAGCCAACATGGAAGAAAACAGTTCAATTCCGCCCGGGTCCAACAGAATAGCTTCGCGTTCCGATTTAATCATATACTGATTGGTATCAATGATTTTTTCGGGTTTCTCAGGGTCACGGGCAAAGGCAATCCATTCGTGTGAGTGACCTTCAAACAATTTTACGGTTTGCATTTTAACCCCGACGTCCTTTATTTTTATCTCTTATTCAATACTTTACGACAATCTTTCACGATTGTACGTATATTTTTTGCGGCATATTCAAATTTGGCGACAATTGCTTCGAAATTGGCACGATAGACGGTGGACACGGTTGCTGCCTCCAACCGTGACGTAGACGTAACCACGTTGGCAGCCAACATCCTTGTTTCAATTTCTTCCAAAAGGGTATGAAGGCGGCGTGTATTTTTGTGTAATTTTTCCTGAAATTCTTTCAAATCCCGTTCCGCTAATTTGGCGGCTTCGTTATAGCTTTCCCGATAAAGCGCATCCTTGGATTTTTCTTTGGCCCGATTAAAATGATAGACCGCATCTTTTCCACGCAGCGCCGTCAACGATGAGCGAGAAATCATCAAAGCTTCCCGGTTGATATCTTCAACCAAATGGATGGTATCATCGGCAAGTTCGACCATATAGTCGGTTATCGGCTTAAATGTCCGCACATTCTCCCCCGCCCGTGCGACCAACGCTTTGGCGTTCATCGCTTCCAGAGAGATGTTTTTTGCCTCTTTTAAAACCAGACTGAGCTTTGCGGCCACCGCCACGGCTGTTATAAAAAAGGTTGTTCGCAATTCAATATCTGCGGCCATGTGCAATCCAATAAATCATTTGCGCTTTTTTATACGCAAAACGGTTGTTACGCCAGATTTAAACATGATTAAAACAGTTTAACAATATTTGATACATTTTAAAAAAAGCGTAGTCGTGCCTAAAACTTATTGATGTCCTTACACGCATGGGGCAAAATAACATTTGAATGGAGATCAAAAAATCTCGTGGAGGGTAACAACGAATGGGCGAGTTAGTTACTTTAGTTGTAACTGAAGACATCGGCTTTAAAGAAGAGATCATATCTTCTTTATCAAACGACCCGATAAAACTGACGTTTGCCTCCACTTTCAATGATGCGGAAGACCTTCTTCAGGATAAAAAAAACAGAATATCCACAATAATTTGTGACATACCGGGCGAAGATCGTCATTTTGAAACAGCCTTACGGATTTTCAAAAGGAAAGATTTCGCAAAATATGTTCCTATTATCGGCATTTCTCCCCTTTCCTCGAACAAAAATAAAATTTCACGGCAGCTTTTTTTTCATCTTATGTCTGCGCCTGTACACGAACAAATTCTTTTCCATACCATTGAGGCTGGTAATTCCGACTTTAAACGCTATCAGGCACTCTTAAACGAAGTAAAATCACGCACATCTGCGATTGGCTTAATTCAATCAGGGACATTCACCCTCAAAACCTTGCAACAGGCAGAGGCACTGACCACAATGCTTTCCTTGGCTTGCCCGGACCCGTCTGCCGTTGCTCTCGGGTTATCGGAATTGCTGGTCAATGCTATCGAACACGGTAATCTTGAAATATCCTATTCTCAAAAATCACAACTGCTGGAAAACGGTCATTGGGACGAGGAAATCAAGCGACGGCTCCAACAGGATCAATATAAAGATCGCTTTGTTGAAATTCAGTTTTCCCGCACACCTGATGCAATTGAAATCATAATTGAAGATCAAGGCCAAGGATTTGATTGGCAAAAATTCACGCAATGTGATCCTGCAAAGTTCAACAGCAAACATGGACGCGGAATTGCCCTTGCGATTGCAATGGGCTTCACACGCCTTGAATATAATCAAAAAGGTAACAGGGTAAAAGCCGTTGTGGACCTTTAATTAAGATTCGCTGTCTTCAAACAAATTCTAAAACTTATTCCACGTTTGGACGTACAAAATTAATAATCGTCAGATCATCTGGGATAGGATGAATAGCGGTTTTCAAAAACTCATCCAGCAATCTGGGTTGAATATTCTCAAACCCTTCCACAGCGTATTTTTTAATACGTTGTAACAGCCCTTCTTCTTCCCACATTTTTCCCTCTGCATCCGGCGATTCAATCAACGCATCAGAATAAACGAAAACAAAGCTGTTAGGTGGAAAATCAATGACTTTATTGCTATATTCATAGGTGCTCATAATGCCAACAGGCAACCCCGCCGTATCAATAAAATCAATCCCCGGGACATCTCCCCCGCAACAGACGGCCACAGGTGGCGCAGCCGCTGACGCATAGGTTAATGTATTTTCATTTTCATCAACAACCCCCCAAAACAGTGTGGCGAATTGTTCTACAGCCAAAACCTTGGCTAAATGGGCATTAACAGCTTCCAAACAGGATTTGGGATCTTCCCAGTTTAAATGGCTTTCATTGATCAACGTATGTAGTCGAAAGGTATTCAAGGCGGACACAACACCATGACCGGAAAAATCAATAATGAAAAAACCGAAACGGTTTTCATCTATTTGCTGTATTCCCCATAAATCCCCACCCAGTTCGGACGATGCCTGCCAGTGCGATTGGATAGAAATATTGAATTTATTTTGAACTTGTTCAATGGCCCCAGCCGTGGGCAACAAACTTTCCTGAATGACGCGGGCGGATGCCAGTTCCTCAATCATACGTGCCTGATAGGCCTTATCACGACGTTGTAAAATAAGGTTATGCAATTGCAATTTCACACGCGCAACCAGTTCATAAACATTCAATGGTTTGGGGATCAGGTCATTGGCCCCAACCTCAAAAACCTGTGCACGTTCCTGCGTTGCTTCCATCCCCGTTTGAATAAGAATGGGCAAGTTTGCGTATTTCTCGCTACTTCTGATACGACGGCAAACCTCAAACCCATCAAGTCCTGGCATAACAATATCCAGAATCAGCAAATCGGGCGAAAGTTCATCTAGCTTTTGCAAAGCTTCATCACCATTTTCTGCCAAATGGAGGTTATTGAACCCAGCTTTCATCAAGCAGGTCTGGATCAACGTTCTCAAAACCGCTACGTCATCGACAATCAAAATTTTACAATCTGATATTTCAGAAAACTGGACGGATTCTTCCATAAAATAGATCCTCGGTTGGCAGACTTGTCATTAAAATAATTATTTAGAGTGTATTTTAGAGATGACCCTATCTAGGATGCATTAATCTTGGTCAAGCTGTCAAAATAATTCGATATCATCTGAAGCATCGCTATGTTCCACCCCAATTGATGAAACATCATTTGCCATTTTATCTTCAGCATCCAATAAAATATGTTTTACAAACCGTTCTCGCATTTCATTCAAATGGAGTTCGGTAATCATTTTTTCCAACCAGGGATGGTCGGGATCAATACAATCTATATCATCACAAACATGCATTGTTTCCTCTTCCATGCTGGATAACATATCAATCATAACCTTTAAGGTTGCTGCAATACGCGAGAAACGTTGATTGGTACGGTCCTGGAACTGCATTTTGACGACAATCTCGGCAATGCTTTGATGTAAATGACGTGCGCGTTGACCCGATTGGCCCAGCATTTTTTCAAATTCTGTAATATCAGCCATTAGATGACATATAAAATCCGGGTCTTCCTTTTCAAAGAAACGCTCTGTCGATTTATTTTGATCTGTAATTTTCTCACTCGCTTGGCGTAAAATATCAAAATTTACAGGCTCATCACTGTGCTCTTTTGCAATTTCAGCCCTTAACAAAAGACGGGCCTGTTCCAGTTCTTGTGCGCGCCTTTGTCTTTCTTCATTTTCTTTTGCCTCTTCGCATAATGCCCTTTCCAATTTTCGTAATGACTTTAAGAGGGGCTGATTGGTCTCGTTTTCCTCTTGCGTACTTTCAGGCTGGCAAAACTTATCAATTTGCGCGACCTGTTCCTGTGCAATTTCTGCCATTTTAAGAAATTGTCGGCTTAGTTCTTCAACACTTGTTTGCAATAACAAATTTGCCGTATCCACTTCATTTATCAAAGCGGACAACCCGTGCCGTTTCGCAAGGGAAAGGCTCAGCCAATGTGAAATTGCCTGTCTTAGTTCCTGTTCCGTCAAAACTTCACTCCGTTTCTTCATTTTTATGACAAAGTGAAATCAAAACATCCGCAATTTTGTTAAGATCGGCCTGCACATCGACACCGCCTTTTTCATATGCGGCTTTGGGCATGCCATAAACAACACAACTCTGTTCATCTTGCCCAACCGTATAACTGCCCGCCTGATGCATTTTCAACATAGACTCTGCGCCGTCTTTGCCCATACCACTCAACATGACACCAATTGTCCGCCGGGGGTCCACATGACAAACAGAATCAAACAAGACATCCACAGACGGTATATGACCACTTACCGGGTTTCCTTCCATCAAACGACAGACGACCTCCCCCTTACTTTTCGCAACGCGTAAATGACGGTCACCCGGTGCAATATATACATGTCCTGAACGCGCAATCATATAATCTTCGGCTTCATGGACAGTCAGTTCACCCAGTCCATTTAAGCGTTGTGCAAACGTTTTTGTGAACTGTTTCGGCATATGTTGCACAACAAAAATCGGTGGCATTTCCTTGGGTAAATCAGAAAAGATTGTGCGCAAGGCCTCGACCCCACCAGTTGAGGCACCAATTACAATCATATTGTATTGTAACGCAGAAGACCCCGGCATGGGCATCATCGGTTCTTTCACCATCGGAAAAATTGTTTGTTCCAACGGTTTCACTTTTGCATTGGCGGCAGTTTTAACTTTGGTAATAATTTCTTTTGCTTTTTCACCGAGTTCACGTTCCACGTCGTGCTTTGGTTTGGCAACAAAGTCCACAGCCCCAATTTCAAGAGCTTCTAACGTAATTGCCGCACTATTTTGCGTCATTGTAGAAATCATAACAACGGGCATAGGGCGCAACTTCATAATTTTTCGTAAAAAGTCAATCCCGTTCATTTTGGGCATTTCAATATCAAGCGTGACAACATCCGGGTTTAACCGCTTGATCATCTCGCGTGCTTTCAATGCATCCGGGGCCGTTCCGACAACATTCAGCGCCGGATCACTATTGAGAATAGAGCTCAGCATCTCCCTGATCAGCGCGCTGTCATCTACAATCAGTACTTTAATGGTACGGGTCATATTTTTATTATTCCTTCTCCCCTAAAGCAAACCCCAAGCAGGTTCCCTCAATCTGCAACGATGTATCTGCGTTCAATCAATAACTTAGAGTATTTAGGTGAGCTGAGGCGAACCTGAAATGCTCGAGTTAAAAAAGTTCGATAGATCCTTCAATATCTCTCTTTTCAATTTGTTTTTTGAAGTTGCTCTCTTCAGCTGCAACAACAGCATTCCCTTTGCTGTCCAGCAGTTTCATTTTGACTTTCCCTGTTTCCGGGAAATAAATAATTCGTCTTCCCTGCTCCCCCCCTAAATGTTGTGCTGAAACGGCCATATGTTCAAGACGCAAGTAGGTTTCAACAAATTCAACATTCTTGGTTCCTATCAAGTTTTCCGAATTCAGCACATTGGCACCGCCAAAGAGTTTAATCTCTAAACGATTTCGCGCCCCCCCCATTCGGAGGATATCGTTAATTAAAACTTCCATCGCATAGTTGCCATAGCGCATGGATGCACTGACACCACCCCAGTTTCCAGTATCGCTTTCAGGCAACATAAAATGATTAATGCCACCAACGCCCAGTTCACTATCTCGAATACAGGCGGACACACAAGACCCCAAGGTCGTAACGATCATTTCATCTTTACTGGTTGTCACATAATGCGCCCCCGGTCCCACTTTGACAGCGAAATGCTTGAACGTTGGATCCCAATATCGTCGAGACGTCTTTTCATCATGTGAACCTTGTGAAAGGTATTTATTTTCTTCAGTCATTTATCCCCCTCTCACATGTTATGTTATTCGCCTGTATATGGTTCGCCCATATAGATCAAGCCGCTTATCCACATCTAGCAGATTCTCGGAATGCCCAAGATAAAGCCACCCCCCCGGCTTAAGAAGATCAACCAGTTTGTTTGTAAGTTCCACTTTGGTTTTATGGTCAAAATAGATCATCACATTCCGACAAAAAATAGCATCAAACGGCCCTTTCATTGGCCACTTGGAGATTAAATTCAGTTGTTTGAACGCGATATAGTCTCGCAAACGATTGGAAATATGGCATTTATCAGTATTTAAGCTGCTAGGCTGAATGTACATTAAATATTGTTCAGGAACCTGTTCGCGAATATCTTGGTCATAATCGCCTAAGCGCCCCTTTTCCAGCATATTGCTATCCAGATCAGTTGCCAGAACTTTAGCATCAATTTCCGGAATGGATCGCATATTCAACATTTGATCCAAAACCATTGCCATACTATAAGCTTCTTCCCCGGATGAACATCCTGCGGACCATAAACGCAGACGATCTTGTTTCCCTTGTTTTATAGATTTTATCGCATCAGGCAGCCCCACATCCGCCAAATGTTCAAAATGGTGCTGTTCTCGAAAAAAACGGGTTAAATTGGTGGTTATTGCGTTTACTAGATTGCCAATTTCCCCTTCACCACGATTACCTGCCAAGAAATGTAAATAATCAGAAAAAGAACCGATATTTAAAGCTCGCAATCGGCGCACCAAACGACCATAAACCATATTCTTTTTATGATCCTTCATCACAATACCTGTACGCGATTGAATTAAATCGGCCAGAGTTGAAAAATCATTATCTGAAAATGGAAACTCACGCGTTTGGTCTTGCTGCTTGGTAATAAAGCGCACCTTCGGTTTGAGCGTGACCTTTGGCGTATCCTTCTTACGTGTCATCAACTTGAATTTTTTTTCAGTCATTCTTTGACGCTCTCTTAGAATTCTTCCCAATCGGCATCAGTACTGTTTGTGTCAGCTTTTGCAGGTTCATTCACAATTTTCTGAGCAGATTGACGTTCCCGGCGAGAGGGAACATCCAAATCCCCTAACTCGGCTTCAAACTCATCTTCAAAAGAGGGATCATTAGATAACGTCTCCGGTGTAAATGACGGACTCAAAACCGGTTGTTGTTCTTCAATCTCTTTTGCAACAGGTGCCCCTAGTCCACCTGCAACAGCTTTCCTTGTTTCAAAAAACGAAATCAACTGCATCATTTTTTCTGACTGATCTTCCAAAGACCGTGCACTGGCTGAACTTTCCTCAACAAGTGCCGCGTTTTGTTGCGTCATTTCATCCATTTGTGTGATGGCAGAATTGATTTGGTCAACCCCACTGGCTTGCTCCCGACTTGCAGCAGCAATTTCAGAGACGATATCGGCAACACGTTTGATTGAATTAACAATATTTTCCAACGACATCCCGGTATCACCAACAAGTTTCACACCATTTCGAACCTGTTGATTACTATCCAGAATAAGGTTTTTAATATCTTTGGCGGCTTCACCACTGCGTTGAGCAAGCGTTCTTACCTCAGATGCAACGACAGCAAACCCCTTGCCTGCTTCCCCTGCTCTTGCAGCTTCAACAGCAGCATTCAGGGCCAACAAATTGGTTTGGAAGGCAATTTCATCAATCACACCAATAATATCGGAAACCTTCTGTGAAGACTCTTCAATTGAGGACATGGCCCCAACAGCTTGTTCAACCACATCTCCGCCAACTTCTGCAATATCACGCGCATTGCGTGCCAACTGATTGGCCTGCTGTGCGTTGTCCGCATTTTGCTTAATCGTTGTTGCCATTTCTTCCATAGACGCCGCTGTTTCTTCGAGACTGGAAGCTTGCGTTTCCGTTCGTTGCGACAAATCAATAGAACCGGATGAAATTTCGCGTGAGGCGTTGGTAATCTCGCTGGATGCCAGCATAATATCGCCAACAATACTTCTTAAACGTTGCGATGTCTGGTTGGTATCCTGTTTCAAGGCCTCATAAGTACCGGCATAATCTTTGGTAATCTGATATTCCAAATTACCTTTTGCCAGAGCCGACAAAGATTGGGCAATTTCGTCAAAAACATCACGAACGGTATGCGTCAAGGCATTTACGCTTTGTGCAAGCGACAACATAAACCCTTGCTTATCGTTCAATGAAATTTGCTGAGAGAAGTCCCCATTAACAACACTGCGTACAACAAGATCAACTTCTTCCTGAACAGCCAGTTGGTCTGTAATGTCTTTCCATTCCACGACATCCCCGTAAACAGTATCTTCACCATCCTTAACAGATGCAACGGTCAGATCGAAGGTACGCCCGCCCATTTTAATGCGTGCTTGCTGCCCCCCCTCTTGATTGAGGGTAAATCTCTCACGATCAGCAAGAGTATTCTTAAAGGCACTGATCGGTTGACCCAAAATATTTTCAGAATCAAACCCCGGTAAAACCTGTTGGATATCATTTTCTGCAACTTCAAACATTTTGCAGGCAGCCGGATTGACATAAACGATTTTGCCTTCGGAATCCCCCACCATGATGCATGTCGTCGCATTATCCAAGGCAGTACGAATACGATAGTTTTCGATCGCTGTCGTTTCATCCAATTCCCGGCGGGCCAGATTATCAGTTAAATCCAGCCACTCCACCACACTACCCAGACGCCGCCCGTCCCCATCACGTACAGGCGCCATTGTCAAATCAAACGTACGATGCCCCATCGTCATACGGGTTTGCTGCGGCGAGTTCAAATCGGATAATGTATCAGCCTGATATTGTGCATCGCTTTGGAACATATCAATTGATTGCCCCAAGATATTATCCACATCGAAATGAGGCAGGGATTCACGAATATCATTTTCTGCCACACGGAACATATCAATAATAGCGTCATTCATATAAATGATATCGCGATCGGCATCGGCAACCATAATGCACGTTGTTGCATTGTCCAAAGCCGTACGAATACGCGTATTTTCAACGCTCATCATATAAATCTGGTTCAATGACATAGCCATTAAACCAAGCTCGTCTCCCCGGTCTTGCATTTCCACGGTTTTAACGCGACCGGCAGCCAATTCAGAAACCAGTTCCGTCATTTCAGTAATGGGGCGAGAAATACTTTTGCCAATAAAGATGCCAATGACAACAACAACGCCAACAACACCAGCCATTGTCAGCAACAGCATATTTTGAATATTACTTAAAAAAGCGAGAACTTCCGCCGCGTCTTGCGAAACAATAAACGCATAATTCACACCTTTAAAATTAAATGGCGCATATGCAATAAAATGATCGCTTGGTTCTGTATGACCAGCTTGAATCGTTTCACCTTCTAAAATACCTGTTTGCCCGTCCAAGGCTTTGCGAACATGTGCACCACCGACTTCACGTTTTAAGACGGTGTCTCGATCAAATAAAGGGGATTGGTTTCGAGCGAGACGATCTGCGCCAACAAGTATGGCTTCCCCAGTTTTACCCAACCCTTTGCGTTTTGAAATAACTTGGTTGATCGGATCAACAGACAATTGAAAGATCAAAACGCCTTTTGTAAAACCGTCAATAACAATAGGTTGCCCGATAAAAGCCGCTGCCTTTTTGTCGCTCGCTTCATAAATACTGAAATCGGTAAAGGTTTGTTCCCCTTTACGCAGCTTCAAACTGGCCTGAAAGGTTTGCGCCAACGGATTAAATTCTGAATTTCCACCCGTTAAGTTACTGGCAAAGTCTGTTTCTTTATAGACGGAATAAACAACATTCCCATCCAGATTAACCAAAAAGACATCGCGGTAACCCCGTTTTTCAGCAAAGCTTGAAAACCACGGATGATAGGCTTTGTGAACCTGCCCATAAGCGGTCACATCATCATCCTGAAAAATCAGTTTTTGCTTTTCTCCGAAAGGATAAGGATTTTGTTCAATATATTGTTTTTTCAGGTTTTCCGCAGGTGCTCCATCCATCATCTGCCAAGCCCGGCTAAAGGCCAACTGTGCTTTTTGGGTCATCGGGGCATCGGCAACAATTTGTAGATCAGATGCCACACCACTGAAATAATTTTCAAGTTCTTTTACTCGTTCTTCTGCAAGAACGCTGAAATTCTCTTTTACTTTGGCTTTTTCAAAGTTTTCAATTTGAACAAGAGCAAAGATCACAACGAGAAGTGCACTAAATGCAGAACAAAGCGCGATAAAAAGAGGGATCTTGCGGGACAACTGCCAAAAAGAGTGCCTGTATTCCATATATTCACTCATCTTATTTATCCCCTAAAGCAGCTTTACCCAGCACAACGCCATTTTCGATAGATTGTTGATTAAACAATAAATCTGCATCAAGCAACGCAACCAAACGATCTTTTACAGTGACAAGTCCGCTGAGATATTCATCATCAATATTACGTTCCATTTGCGGCATTTGTTGAATTTCACCTTCTGCGATTGTCAGAATATCAGATACAGCGTCAACCAACATCCCGACCATACGTTGTCCAACCTGCACAATAACAACGACATGCATATTTGTTGCTTGCGTCAAACCCATACCGAAACGGCAACGCAAGTCAAAAATAGGAACGATCACGCCGCGCAAATTCAAAACACCGCGCATATATTCCGGTGTATTTGGTAAATGGGTTGTATCGGTCCATGCCTTGATTTCTCTGACGGCCATAATATCAACACCGTATTCTTCCTGCTCGATCGTAAACGAAATATATTGACGGGTTTCAGACGCACTTTCCTGAATTTCCCCACTTTTTTGATCGTGTGGCATTAGGTAATTATGTGTCGAGGGCATACCTTTACTCTCCAGTCAAAAAAACTTGCCGTTGCAGGCTTTTATTTTTACGGCGTTTTTCTGCGCCATGTTCCATTTCCGCTAAACCGTCTACATCTAAAATCAATGCGACTTTACCATTGCCGAGAATAGTCGCTGCTGCAACACCGGCAATCGGATCGTAATTTTCTTCAAGGCTTTTGATAACCACCTGTTGCTGTCCCAACAGCTCATCAACCATAATGCCGACGTAGCCGTAACGCTCGGTCTCCACAATCACTACAAGGGCCTCTGCCGGGTCTGTAACGGCATCTTTCAAATTGAACAGATGATGCAGATTGACAATTCGAATGTACTGTCCGCGGACCGATACCAATGTGCCACCGTTCATCAGGCTTTTAATTTCTTCACGAACCGGATGGATGCTTTCGATAATAGAGGTCAGTGGAATAATGTATTTTTCAACACCACATTTTACGATCATCCCATCAAGAACCGCCAGCGTCAAAGGCAGGGACATCAGGAAACGTGCACCTTCCCCCGGTGTTGAAAAAACAGAAATTCGCCCGCCGAGGCTGACAATATTGCGCCGAACAACGTCCATTCCGACGCCACGACCGGATATATCACTTACAGAATTTGCAGTCGAAAACCCCGGTGTAAAAATCAAATTATCAATGGCTTGTGCGTCTATTTCCGCGTCACGTTCCACCAGTCCCTTTTCTTCGGCTTTGGCAAGAACACGGTCACGATCAATCCCGCGTCCATCATCACTGACTTCGATCTGGATACGACCGCTTTTATGTTCTGCCCGCAAATATATACGGGCGCGTTCCGGCTTGCCCGCTGCCCGTCTTTCGTCCGGTGTTTCCACCCCATGATCGACTGAATTGCGGATCATATGGGTTAAGGGGTCCATTAATTGTTCAATAACCGTTTTGTCAACTTCGGTCATTTCACCTGAGGTAATAAGGTCTATTCTTTTGCCTAGTTTCGCAGAAAGCTCCCGCACCAAGCGTGGCATACGTGCAAAAACGGATTTAACAGGCTGCATCCGTATTGCCATTACGCTTTCTTGTAATTCCCGCGTTCGGGCATTGAGTTCCTCAAACCCTTGCGTCATCCGCAATCCCGCATTATTTGCCAGTTCATCAGCCTGTTGTTTCAGCATGGATTGTGTAATAACCAGTTCGCCAACCATATTGACCAAACGATCAACACGATCCAGCTCCACCCGAATAGAGGACACCGTGGGCGCCGAAACATTACCATTCGCCGCCATATCTACTTTTTTGGTTTCGGGTTTTAATAAGGGCTGTTCATTTTGAAGACGCGGTGCAGGCGTACTTTCCAGTGGCTGTATGTCACCCGACAGGTTGACCTGAGCGTCATCTTGAACATTATCATCAGCCACCACCTCGGGTGAATTCAGCATCACATCTGGTGTAACGTCGCTTTGTTCCTGGGCATCGACCAGTTGAATATCCAACAGGCAATCATCAATGACAAATTCAAAAACTTCTTCAATATCAGCAATGCTACGGTCTGTATAAAGATCAAAGGACCAGCTTAAATAAGCTACGTCCGGCACAATATCAGCAAGTTTGGGCAAGCGTGAAACATCCACATGGGCGATACAATCCCCCAAGGTTTTCAACTCCCGTGCCAGCAATAACGGTTCATTGGCAAATTGGAGCAAATGCGGTTCCGGGACGAAACGGATGCGATAATGTGGTTTCGTTAATTCAGGACAATGGGCCGTCTCTGTATTTTTCTCAGTCTCTGGTTCATCTTCAAACAGCCCCCAGCCTTGGCCATCCTTTTCCATATCAGACATCTGGCCCGAAGGTGGTAAAATATTTTCAAGGAACAAGCCCCATCCTTGTTCTTCTTCTTCTTCTGCCGTTAAATTATAATTTGCAACCGATGCTAAAAGCGGAGAGATTTCTTCATCACCCAAAGAAGCCTCATTGGCCGTAATATTTAGGCCGGAAAATTCTTCCAACTCAGAGGCGACCGTTTTCCAGATATCAGGGGAAGGGTCGATTTCTTTTTGCGCCATTTGGACCAAAGTACCCAGCACATCATTTGAGCGGATCAAACAATCCACGAGATTATGATCCGGCTGAATTTTACCTTCACGCAAAAGGTCCAATGTTGTTTCCAGTATATGTGAAAACTCGATCAATCCTGTAAAATTGAAGGCCCCCGCCCCACCCTTTATGGAATGGACACACCGAAATATCGCATGCAGTGTTTCGACATCAACATTGCCAAGTTGCGCTTGAAGTATGCTCAGGTGTTCTTCTGCCGTTTCCAGAAGGTCCTGACATTCTTCAAAGTACGTCACTTTGAACTGATTTAAATCAAATTCCTGCGGCACTGTTTGCGTACCCTTCTGTTTTTCTATGTTTTAAGGACAGACTTTAGCAACAACCTGTAACAATTTATCGGGGCTGAAAGGTTTCACAATCCATCCTGTTGCTCCGGCGGCACGGCCTTCATTTTTTTTGCTGTTATCGGATTCTGTCGTCAAAACAAGAATAGGTGTCGACTTATGGATATTATGTGCACGCAATTCTTTAATCAGGGCGATCCCGTCCATACGCGGCATATTAATATCGGTGATAATGAGATCGACACGATCATTGCCCAATTTTCCAAGTGCATCTTCGCCGTCGCCTGCCTCAATGACTTCATGCCCCGCATTTCTTAAGGTAAACCCAACCATATCGCGCATGGTTTTGGAATCATCGACGGCTAACACACGCAATCCCATTAACTTTTACTCCAATTATCTAAATATTCCACGAGCCCAAGATCGCACATACCACGTTGAAAACCTTCGCTCACATTGTGCACGGAAAACTTCAAGCCTTTGCTCTCTATTTCCGTTGCCACAGCAAGCATGACCTGAATACAAGGTGTTGAAAGGCGTTCGACATCCTTGCTATCAAGGATAAGATTTTTCTTCATAGAGCTACATTCGCGCAGAGATAATAAAAATTCTTCCGCAATGGCCATATCCAAAATTGGGATAAGGCGCAAAACGACATTATTTTCTACAACCTTTATATCAAAGGTGGTGTTCATATATTATCCCCGAACTTACAAACGCGAAAATGCGTTATTCCATGCATTGAAAACTGGCAAACACCAGAATCGTAACGATTACATGCTAGCAGGCAAATGGGAAAAATAAAACAATTTCTAAGCCGTAACGACAACTGCGATAAAATTCATCACATCAATTGCCACGTTTGCTTCTGACAATAACTGAACGCCTTGCAAATTTTCAGATAATGCCTGCCTGCGGTCCGGGCAAATCATCGCAAATTTCGTTTGTGATAATGCCTGCAAGGCTCCAAGGCTACGAACCAATTCTGCCCCGTCCATTTCATCCTGAACCTGTGCTGCCAAGACAACATCCGGTTTATGCAAAACAGCCGCCTTATAGCCACGAAAGGCGGATGAAGCACTGGCCACCTCAAACCCGTTATCTTCAAAAAGCGGTGCAATCTCATTCACCATATCCGACGAAGGCGTGATGATAAGAACTTTATTCCGTTTTGCTTCTGCGCGGGTTTCTGCAACCGTTCCTTTCTGCGGCAAATTGGACAGCCATGTCTGTGTTTTTTCCAAATCACCAGCCTGCCCGCTTTCGATAAGGTCATTCAGGCGATCAAGGTAGGCATAACAATCTTCTATCAGACTATCAGAAGCCGCACTTTCACCGGACAGGAAGTCCTCAAACTTATGGCAAAGTTTGGATACCAAAGGCATTTGAAAGGTGCCACCCATTCCCTTCAGGCTATGAACTTCACGGTGGAATTCTTCAAGCAGGCTTTTTTCATTCTCTCCCGGACGACCTAACAAAATCAGAATTTCATTCAGGCGAGCTATTTTTTCATGCGCAGTCTCAATGAATTTTTCACTCATCTGCGCAAGAATTTCACTCATATCCATTTTGTTACCCGCCGTTTCTCAAAGTCTACTTTAGCTTAAATATATGCCTGTCAAACTGATATTAAAGCTCGACAATACCGTTTTCAATCGCGTATTTCACAAGTCCCGCAGAGGTTTTTACCTCCAACTTGCGCTTAATGTTTCTTCGGTGCGTTTCAACTGTTCTTACACTAATGTCAAGTTCGCGTGCCACATGTTTGTTGCTATTTCCTTCAGCTAACAACTGCAAAATCGTTTTTTCACGATCCGTCAGCGGCACTTCTTTCTTGCTGCTTTCATTGACCAAAATATCCGTTACACCGGAACTATAATATGTCTTGCCTTGATAAACCGCTTTAATCGCAATGAGCATTTCACTGGAGGAAACATCCTTTAAAATATAGCCTTTTGCCCCTGCTTTAAGAACTTTCGTGATGTATTCCCGACTATCATGCATGGTTAGCATCAACAATTTAATATCAGGCAGGGTTTCTGCAAACTTTTCTGCTGCCTCGATCCCGTTCATCACGGGCATATTGATATCCATTAAGACGATATCCGGCTTACGGTCCCTAGCCATATCCAAGGCTTCTTCACCGTTTCCAGCTTCCCCGACAATCGCAATTTCCGGGTCATCTTCCAATCTGGATCGAATACCATCCAAAACAAGTGGGTGATCATCCACCAGGAGAACCCGAATTTTATTATTTTCGTCTGTCATATTTCATCCTGTAACACTTTTAGAGGAAGCTTGGCTTCGACCACCGTACCTTTATCCGGCGAAGACCAGACCGTCAACTCGCCACCATGAAATTCTATACGTTCCTGCATGTTACGCAAGCCTATCCCTTGGAATGCATTTTTTCGTCCTTCCATTCGCAGAACATCAAAGCCAACACCATCATCGGAAATAACCATTCTAATCCCGTCCACACGTTTCATCAATTCCACACGCACTTCAGACGCACCGGAATGGCGTTCAATATTAGTCAAGGATTCCTGCGCAATTCGAAAAAGGGTTGTTTTTACATCTGGTGCAAGTTGTTTTGTAAACAAGTGCTTTTGAAAGGTGGCTTTAATCCCCGTTCGTTCCCCAAATTCAAAACACATAGCTTCCAACGCGGCGGACAGACCGATATCATCCAGAACGCTTGGCCGTAAGTCACGCGATATGCGCCTGACTTCACCAATGGCTTCCTGCAACCCTTTGGCGCCCTTTTCCATTGGCTTGATCGCATCACTTGCCCCGGCCTTGATCTTATCAATGGCCAGTTCGATGGAATATTTCACCGAAACCAAAATTTGACTGATCCCGTCATG
This sequence comes from Terasakiella sp., assembly GCA_965230775.1. GTDB lineage: Bacteria > Pseudomonadota > Alphaproteobacteria > Rhodospirillales > Terasakiellaceae > Terasakiella. The sequence goes on along the minus strand of CBDDLQ010000006.1, from coordinate 436,450 downwards.
CAATTCACGCGAAACCCTGCCGCGTTCTTCCTCTTGAAATTCCACAATCCGTTGCGTGAGTTCCTTCAACTTGGTATCTGCCAACTTGCGTTCGTTTGCATTGATCACAAGACCGGAGACAAAAACAGCAACCAATGCAATAATCGCAATCCAGAAGATCATCATAAACGTATGTTGAATACGGTTTTTAATTTCACGTTTTCGCGCTTCAATTTCCTCGTAAATCTCATCTAGATAAATGCCGGTGCCGATCATCCAGTCCCATTTTTCCAACATAACGGCATAAGCAAGCTTTTCCCCCACCGTATTACTTGACGGTTTTTCCCACAAATAACGGTAATAGCCGCCGCCGTTGCGCGCACGTTCTGTCAATTCCTTAATAACAAGGCGGCCTTTACTGTCTTGCAAGCCCCACCAGTTCAATCCGACAATTTCCGGCTGACCGGGATGAACAAGCCCCGTACCGCTGCCGTCATAGACGAAAAAATAGCCATCTTTTCCGTAGGTCAGTTTATTTAAAATGGCCTTCACTTCCTCACGGGCCAGTTGATCATCCTCTTTTGCATTTTCATAAACATGGTCTACAGCGGTCAACGCCATGTTCATATAATGGCGCAATTCATCATGTTTTGCAGAGATAACGTTACTTTCCACACGGTGTAACTGTTCATCAATCAGAGTATCAGATTGAAAAAACAGGATAAAGATGATCGCGCTGACTGCAAAAAACAAAGGAAGCACAGCCAGCAAGAGGATTTTCAGACGCAGCATTTACATTTTCTCATTGCGGAATTTTTCCAAAGCATATCACGAAAGCGTAAAAAGCATACTACGTAGTAATAGGTATGACCACTGCGTAGTCATTGCGATTTTCATAACGATGTTTTGCGAGTACTTTCTACGCAAGTTGTTTTTAAACGGCGATCTATTTTGCAGGTCCTTTCCCCGATCTGCGCACCCTTTAAGGTCTTGCGGGATCATCGCCATTAAAGTTTTCGAGCAACGTTCCCAAACGAAAGGCTCTTCACTTCCCCAGTGAGGAGCCTTTCTCTTTTCCGCTTTCTTTGCTATCAATAAAATAATTAAAAAAAGGAGGCGACATGTTAGGTCAAAACGAACCTGTATCGCATTATATTCAAGTCGATGGTTGTGAGATACACGTGTGCGAATGGGGACTGGATAAGCCACACGCCATCCTCATGTGGCACGGGTTGGCCAGAACAGGGCGCGATTTCGATCATATCGCACAGGTCCTATCCAAACATTATCGCATCCTTTGCCCTGACACGCCGGGACGCGGTCTCTCCCAATGGGCGAGTAACTCAGAAAAACAATACTCCTTTGATTTCTATGAAAAAGTCGCCCTGAAGATATGTGAAGTTTTTGGTTTTTACAGTTTTGATTATATCGGGACATCTATGGGCGGCGCTTTGGGTATTCGATTGGCGGGCGGTCCCTTAAAAAATAATATCAATCATTTGATAATAAATGATATTGCCCCTGAACTGGCCCCCAGTGCCGTTGAACGTATTCTTACCTATGTCGGGAACCCACCTGTATTTAACAACATGTCGGACCTTGAAGAATATTTGCGTACGATTTACGAGCCTTATGGCTACTTAACGGACGAACACTGGCGTTTAATGTGTGAAACATCCTATCGCCGTATGGATAATGGTCACCTTACCACCCATTACGATCCTAAAATCGTCACGCAGTTTACGGCTCATCCCGATGACTACGACTTATGGGATGAATATGCACAGATCACCTGCCCAACGCTCGTCCTCAGGGGGCAAATGTCAGATCTGTTATTACCACAATGGGCCGAACGCATGGCTCAAATCGGTCCAAAAGCCCAAGTCATTGAGATTGAAGGCTGCGGTCACGCACCCGCACTGAACAAAAGCCAACAAATTCAGATTGTTGAAAACTTTTTGAAAGGATGAGCCATGAGCAACGATGACCATATCAAAAAATTACTGCAAGAAGGGCTTGGCAAATTCAATGTTGAAAGCCCAATCAAAGACAAAACGGACCCGCGCACCCAAGCACCGGATACCGTCCCGACATTTGATGAATTGGGTTATGAATATGAAACCAACCCGGTTTTGAAAAAACGTGTTGAAGAAGAAATCCAAGAATTGAAAAAGAAGGATGGACTGGAATAACCAGCCCTCCTACTCGAATTATTATTCAGTGACAACCTTTTGACGCTGTACCCCCAAGCCTTGAATGCCCAGCACCATTTCATCACCTGCCTTCAAATAAACAGGCGGGGTTTGCCCCATGCCTACCCCCGGCGGTGTCCCGGTTGATATGACATCACCGGGCTGCAAAGACATAAAACGCGAGAGATAACTAATCAGGTGACGTACGCCAAACACCATTGTTTCGGTTGTGCCTTCCTGAAAACGTTTTCCGTTGACCTCCAACCACATTGACAGGTTTTGCGGATCCGGGATTTCATCTTTTGTCACCAACCAAGGTCCAATAGGTGCAAATGTATCGCACGACTTTCCTTTGACCCATTGTCCCGTGCTTTCAATCTGATAGGCCCGTTCAGACACATCATTCAGAATGCAATACCCCGCAACGTAATTTAACGCCTCTTCTTCGCTGACATACTTGGCATGTTTGCCGATGACGACGGCCAACTCGCACTCCCAATCTGTTTTGACCGATCCGCGAGGTAACAAAACATCATCATTTGGCCCATTGATCGCGCTGGTTGCCTTGGTAAATAAGACCGGTTCACGCGGCACGTCCATTCCGGCTTCTGCAGCATGGTCTGAATAATTCAGGCCAATACATAGGATTTTGCCGATATTGCCGACACAAGGTCCAAGACGAACTTCTTCAATCACAGGCAAGCTGTCTATATCCAGTCCCATAACACGATCAAACGCACCGGCCGCAATACTGCACCCATCAATATCGTCCAAATAGCCTTCTAGGCTGCGAATATTGCCTTGTTGATCCAGAATGCCGGGTTTCTCGTTTCCTCTTTCGCCAAAACGAACAAGTTTCATGTATGTTTCCTCTGCCTGTTCTTTACTTGTGCATGGACAAGGATTATATAAGCCGCCATGAACACGCACATTCCAAAAATCGGTATTGTCAGCCTGGGTTGCCCAAAGGCACTGGTTGATTCTGAACGTATCCTGACACGGCTTCGCGCAGAAGGCTACGAAATTTCACCTTCCTATGAGGGCGCAGACGCCGTCATCGTCAACACATGCGGCTTTATCGACAGCGCAAAACAGGAATCTTTTGACGCCATTGGGGAAGCCTTAACCGAAAATGGTAAGGTTATCGTCACAGGCTGTCTGGGTGTAGATGAAGATGGCATTCGCGAAGTCCATCCCGGTGTTTTAGCTGTCAGTGGTCCGCATCAATATGAATCGGTTATGGAAGCTGTTCATCAGGCCTCCCCCCCACTGCACAACCCGCACATGGATTTAATCCCGGCAGAAGGCATCAAGCTCACCCCCCGCCATTATGCATATTTAAAGATTTCAGAAGGCTGTAACCAGTCCTGTACGTTCTGCATCATTCCATCCATGCGTGGCAAGTTGCGTTCCCGCCCTGCTGGTGAAGTGTTAAAAGAAGCCGAAAATTTGGCGTTAAGCGGTGTGAAAGAAATCCTTTTGGTCTCTCAAGACACTGGCGCTTACGGGTCCGATCTACGTTATGAAGAAAGCGATTTTTACGGTAAATCTGTGCGAACCAAGATGTATGATCTCTGTAATGCCTTGGGGGATCAAAAAGTTTGGACCCGCCTGCATTATGTTTACCCCTACCCGCATGTAGACGATGTTATCCCTTTGATGGCCGAAGGTAAAATTCTGCCTTATCTGGATATTCCGTTCCAGCATGCCTCCCCCCGTATTCTGAAATTAATGAAACGTCCGGGCAATCAGATTGAATTGTTGGAGCGCATCAAAAAATGGCGTGAAATCTGTCCCGACATTACCATTCGTTCTACATTCGTCGTAGGTTTCCCCGGTGAAACGGAAGAAGATTTCGAATATTTGCTCGACTGGTTGGAAAAGGCCCAACTGGACCGCGTTGGTTGTTTTAAATACGAGGCCGTTGAAGGCGCTGCTGCCAACGAACTTCCCGACCCTGTCGATGAAGAAATCAAGGAACAACGTTGGAACCGCCTAATGGAGTTCCAACGTCAAATTTCCGATGAAAAAATGCAAGCCAAAATCGGCAAGATTTTTGATGTCATTATTGATGAAGTCGATGAAGACGGCGCTGTTGGCCGAACCAAAGGCGATGCCCCCGAAATTGATGGCGAAGTTTACATCAACGGTGAACTGGACCTAAAACCCGGCGATATTGTCAAGGTTAAGGCTGAACACGCCGAAGATTACGATATCTGGGGTAGTCTGGTCACCGATTAAACAGGCTTAGGCAACTTCATCTTTTTCTTCAAGGAGGTTCAGTTGGTTCTGAACCTCCTTTTTATCAAAGGGCACCTGAAACATGCCGATTTGCAAACTTTGTGCAATACGGGTGGCAGGTTCCAAAAATTCCATCTGTAAGTGAGGGGGGATTTCTTCTTCAACCGCCTGTTTGAAAAGTTCAAGCCAACGTGCAAAATGTTCAGGACGTGTACGATCTGCAATCAATTGATGTTTCAGCATCGGTCGCCCCTGAAAACGACGGGTTTTCAAGGTAATGGAGGACCAAAAATCACACATCGTCTGCAAATGGCGATCCCATTGCGTAATTCGTTCGTTAAAAATTGGTCCCAAGACGGTGTCGTCCCGGATTACATCGTAAAATTTGTGAACAAGCGCAGAAATCATTTCTTCGCTGACACTATCTTGATATTCATTTGTCATTATTGCTGTCCCGTTTGATGTATAAAATCAAACAATCCCAATCGTTGAAATAAAATCGGCTGCCCGGTTAGAATGTCAGCGAGTGTGTATTTGTCCAAAACGCTTAAAAAGGCGTGCAGGGCTTCGTGAAACATATCATTTAATTGGCAACACCCGGAAATCCGGCAGTTTCCCCCATCAGGGCGAAAACATTCCGCAATATGAAATCCATCTTCGGCAACACGAACAATTGTCCCTATTTTGATATCCCCCGCCCGATGAGCCAACCGAATACCACCACCACGCCCACGTCGACTTTCAATCAAAGAATTTTGCGCAAGGTTGTAGACAATTTTGCGCAAATGCTCTTTTGAAATCCCATGCTTGTCCGAAATTTCATCAATTGTGCTGAGCTCATCCGGTTTGGCGGCCAGATAAATCATTACACGCAAAGAATAATCCGTAAATTTCGACAAATGCACCGTTACGTTTCCTTAAAGTATATGTTCCAGAATAAACCAGATATAAAGCGGTGCCGGGGCAAACACCCACATAATGAGCCAAGGCATCACCACAAACGGGTTAATATTTTTGATAAAGGAGATCATATCCTCTTCCCTTTCAGCATCAAATTAAAAGAATTTAATCGCCTGATAAATCGTCAAACCAAACAGCAGGCCCAACCAAACGGGAAAGGCCAATCCTGCACTGGCCTGAATAGATCTGACAACCTCATCCTTAACAGGCGTCGTTTGCTTTTGTGACCATTTATGTTGTGCCCGAACAAATAAAATAGCCGTTGCCAACCAGGCAAAGGCCATTATTTCCGCAATTAAAATCCAGTTGGTCATAACAATCACCATGATTAGTTTATTTGATGTATTTTTTGTACATCTTTAAAAGATGCATTGTCAATACTCTTTTTGAATATTTGACAGTTTAAAAAAGGAAGAGTACAAGGCGCGTCACACCCCCTTACACCCTTGGTTTATGAAAGAGTGCGTCATGGAAGTGTCCACCCGATACCCGCATGTCATTATTGTCCGTTTAGCCCCAGAAATTTTATTAAAAGCGCCAGCAACCAGTAAAAAATTCCAGAAATTGCTCCGTTCTAATATGAACGAAGGCTTGGAGCGTGCAGATATAAACTTCGAAATTATCGGTCATCAAGGCCGTATTCAAGTTCATACCGATGATCAAGAAAAAGCGATGGATGTCTTGTCTCGCACATTCGGTGTGGCGACATTTTCCCCTATCGACAAAATTATTGATGGTGGCCTGGAAGCACATAAAGAGGCTGCCGTAGAGCTTTATAAAGATCTTGTTCAGGATAAGTCTTTTGCTGTACGTATCAAACGCCTTGGACAACGCAAAAAATTCACGTCTGTGGAAATGGAACGCCAAGTTGGCGGATGCCTTCGACCTTTTGCGAAAAAAGTCGATCTGGACAATCCCGACGTCATGATCAAAGCTGACGTTGTGGGGGACCTTGCCTATTTTTACACCCGTAAAATCAACGGTCCCGGCGGGTTCCCCATTGGCATTCAAGGTAACGCAATTACGTTGATTTCCGGCGGTTTTGATTCAGTTGTCGCCGCATGGTATTTAATGAAACGCGGTGCAATGAACGATTTCGTTTTCTGTAATTTGGCGGGTGCTGCCTATGAACGCATGGTCGTTGAAATTACCAAAGTCTTGTGTGATCGCTGGGCAGCGGGCACACGACCCAAGCTTTATTGCATTGATTTCGAAGATGTCATCAACGATTTGCGCGCAAATACACGCCCGGATTGGTGGCAAGTCATCCTGAAACGCCAAATGTATCGCGCAGGCTGTGAAATTGCCAAACGGATCGGGGCAGATGCAATCGTAACAGGCGAAGCATTGGGACAGGTGTCTTCACAAACCCTCTCCAACCTCAATACGATTGACGAAGTTTCCGACATTCCTGTTTTACGCCCGCTTATCGGGTTCGATAAAGAACAGATTATTCGCGATGCCCGCATAATTGGCACAGACAAACTATCTGAAAAAATCCCAGAATATTGCGCGTTGAACAAACGTCGCCCGGCGATTAAATCCGGTCGTAAAACAATTGAGACAGAAGAAAAAAGCATGAATTTCGACCTTTTGACTCAAGCCGTCGAAGGGGCACGAATTTACGATATGTTTGATGTGACCGACGAAGATGTTGCACAACATTCAGTCTTTATCGAAGAAATTCCGAAAAACGCTATCATCATCGATTGCCAGCCCGAAAGCTTGTATGACGATTGGCATGTCCCCGGTGCGAAAAACTATACAGCAGGCAAGTTGATGAATAACTTGCGTGATCTTCAAAAAACCCAGCCCTATGTTCTTTATTGCCCCTTTGGTACACAATCTGCTGTTTTAGCAGAACGTATGCAAAAAGCTGGTTATGAAGCCTATTCTTACAAAGGTGGTATTAAGCAGCTTAAACGGATTTATCCGAATGGCGCGGAAACTGAAGACGACTAAGAAATAGCAAACCATTGAAATAAAAAAAGGCAGGGCGTTTATAACGGCCTGCCTTTTTCTTCTTGGTTTCAGATGTCAATTAATACGTAATCTTGATAGCGTCTGCTGTGATGCTTGTTGCCCCTGTGCCAATATCAGCGATCTTGGTGGAGGTATAGGATGCACCCGCACCATCGGCATCATAATAAATGGTGCCTGAATCATCCCCTGTATTGGCATAGACATAAATTGCAGGGCCACTACCGGTTAACTGTGCCCCCTCCCCTACATCCGTTACGGTGTGAATGCCAAATTCAAAACCTTCGATCGCCCAGTCTGAACCAGAAAGCCCGTTCAATCCGTCAATCATTGAAGACAATTTCACAGCATCACCAGTTTCAAAAGTTGAAATCAGATCACCGAATTCCGTCATGTCGTTAAAGACAAAGTAATCATTACCTGCCCCACCGTCCAACGTATCCACCCCGGCACCACCGGTGATGATGTCGCTTCCGGCGCCACCATTAATCATGTCATCGCCATCGCCGCCTTCAATCACATTATCAAGTCCATCCCCGGTGATCACGTCGGCGTACATACTACCAACAACACTTTCAAATCCTTCGATAATATCATTACCTTCGCCTGTTGCCTGATTATTCAACAGGTCAACAGAAACACTTGCTCCGGCAAATTCGAAACTAACGGTATCCCACCCGGCGCCGCCGATCAGGTAGTCATCACCGAGACCACCTTTGATCAAATCATCACCTGCCATACCATTCAGTTTGTTAGATTCACTATCCCCAATCAAAGTATCGTTGTAGGAGGTTCCAATGATCCCTTCGATGGAAACCAACTCATCCGTTCCTGAAGTGGACGTTGTCGCCTGCCCCGTTCCGAGATCCACATTCACGCCTTCCGTAAAGGACGCGTACGTCACACCGTCACGGCCCAAGCCACCATCAATGCTATCGTTACCGATATCAGCAACAAATACCTGTTTACCATCACCCCCGACAAAGACGTCAACCGTGCCATCCCCGGCAATCGTCACGCCGCTGGCCAAACTGCCGTCATTCGCAAATTGCTGAGCCATGATGCGATGTGTGTTTCCATCCGTTTGTTCATCGGTCCAGCTTACAACGAAAGTTTCGTTATCGTTGGCCGCAACGGACGGCTTATATTGGTTGCCTTGTATCGTCGCATTGATCAGGAAATCATCACCAACACTGTTTCCATCCTGATCAAAGACTTGACCGAAGATTGAACCACCATCGCCATCTTCATGCAAATCCGTCCAGACAACAACGAAATTACCATTACTTAGGACCGCAACATCAGGACTGTAATCCCCGCCATCCAGCGAATTGAAATTAACATCGAAGACTTCACGGCCAGCAATAGTGGAACCGTCAGAAGCAAGAATACGGGCCTGAATCTTTGTTTGATCAAAACCATCAGGAAGCTCTGTTGTCCAGACCGTCAACAGGTTACCGTTATCCAGCTCAACAACTTTCAGGTCATCAATGTAAGGTGTAGCGCTTTGAATAATCGTTTCAACTGGAAGACCCGTATCCACAACCACTTTCGTATTATAGGTTCCATCCAGATTATCGGTCGTATGGGCATAGGCATACCCCCCCCCCAGTCAAAGCAACCAGAGAGGAAACTGTTTCTTCAGGCGTATTGAAAGTTTTTAGCAACACCGACGCGCCCATGTTGGCTTCAACATCATCACCGGGAAGCGTTCGCATATAGAACCCGGCATTTGCATCCGTTGCAATATAGGACACAACCACGTCATTACTGGCCAAAGTCACCATTTCAGGACGTTCCAGACCCGTTTCTGTAAGAGAGTCTGAAACAAAGAACGGATCAGGATCAATAGCCGCACCTGACGTGTCAAAACGTTGATAAAGAATATCACCGGAACTACTGGACCAGACAACGGCAAAACTACCATTGCTCAATCCTTGGATCATGGCAGTTTCACCCGGCATAGCGTCCCCGCTTGCAATCGCAAAAGGTGCCATTCCGGCAAACGGAGTCCCATCTTCATTAAAGCGACTAATCAGGAAATCATTGCTGGATTGGCGATGGATGGTGACGTAGGTACCATCTGATAGATACGCAATTTCAGAAACCGTATCCGCCACCACATTGGTGTCATCTACTGTTCGATCACCTTCGTAGGTAACGCTTAGACCATGTGGTGAATTATCAACAATATCGTTGAAGTAGATTTTTTCGATCCCCAGAAGGTAGTCCCGTCCTTCGTCACCATCTCCGATAAATTGATCACTAACAATCAACGCGGAACCTTGTAAACCGATGGAATAATCACCGGAAACATGGTCATAGGCCGCGACATCCCCGACCGCCGTATTTCCGCCACCGACAATAAAATCTTCCCCAATGCCGCCATAGAATTGATCATCCCCATCCAGACCGATCATAGCATCGGAATAGGTAGAACCGCCAAGCATATCATCTGCATTGGTTCCAACGATTGCAATCGCCTCGTCATAACGAATAGTCAGGTTCGCATGATCGGTTCCGCCTGTACCTGAAACCGTCACATCAAAATGGATATCCCCCGAAAACTCATTCGTCGGTACAAATGTGAAATTCGCCCCGTCATAACTGAGAACACCGGATGCATCATGCAACCCATTTGCCTGAAGATCGGCGATGGCAAGACCGTTTACATGGGTGATTTGCAGGGCTGCCCCTTTATCATTACCAAGAAATTCAGCCGCAGAAATGACAACCGTCTGGTTAATGCCGCTTTCATAGATATCAGATGTCGCGTCCACCATCACGTTATCACCGACACCGATGAAATCATCAAACGACAACTCACCTTGATATCCCACCAGCGCAATAAACATACCGCCATTTTGGGACCCGTCATTTTTGACATAAACAAACGCAGCATTGTCGCTATAAAACCAGACGATTTGTCCCGGTTCGACATTTGGATCACTTTCGATCGTACTTAAAGTAATAGCAGGATCATCAACAAATCCGTAAGAACCATAAAACTTCATATTTTCCGCAGACTGCGCAATTGAAATTTTATCCTCGCCTGATACAAAATCCATAATTACATCAGTTATATATTCGTCGCTATCCTCAGACCCGAAGAATTCAAAAACGTCATTTCCATTGCCACCAAACAGGAAGTCTTCACCACTTCCGCCTTCCAGCGTATCGTTGCCATCCCCGCCAAGCAAAGTATCGTTACCGCTATAGCCCCACAGGTAGTTATCGTATAGATCACCCGCAATCGTATCGTCGTGCTCACTACCAGTTACATTCTGAACATTGGCAATCGTGAAAGTATTGACACCATCACTATGTTTGCCGAAACCGTTTTCCAGATCAACAAGCACACCACCGGTCTGACCGGTAAAGGCGACTTCATCTTCTGAAGCCATATCGCCACCGTCAATAGTCACGACCCCTTCGTTCACAATGAAGAAATCGTAGCCACCGCCACCAAGTAACGTATCCCCCGTTTGACCGACAAGGATGTCATCAAAGCTACTGCCCGTCAGTGTTTCCGATGAAAGACCGTCACTGACCAGAATAGAACCAACCGTCGGCACAATGTTTACATTGGTCTGGATTTGATAGACGTTATCCTGTCCATCCATCAACAGATGTAAGAATGCCGCATTTGTATTGATGTAATGTTGATCAACAATCAGTTCGTGCGACCCCATCCCGTCTGAAAGACTCATCTGGAACTCATCCGATACCGTATGTTCCATATTCGTGATGAAATACACATCTTCATCCACATAAATATGGTTGATACCAACGCTATCAATTACATAATCGGTCCCACCGGAAACAATGTAATGATCGTCTCCACCCGCACCTTGCAGCGTATCATTACCTAACAAGCCGACTAATGTATTGACTGCAGCATCCCCTGTCAGGGTTTCGTTTCCGTCGGTTCCCTGAATCACGTAAAGCGGATAATCATCAGCCAGAATTTGTTCTGCCGTCGGGGCCGGTACCCCTGTATCCAGCACAATAAATGTTCCGGTATAATCGGTCCCTGTGCCAGCACCGTTTACATAAATGAAATTATTCCCACTGCCGACAGAGACATAATAAACGGTATCTGCCGCCATGCCACCTGCCATAAAGGTCGCCGCATCCGTCGATGACGTGGAAACAAAAGTCATACCACGCATGCCGATAAACTGAATGGCATCCTGTGGCGTCAGGCTTTTAATAACATCGGCCGCCCCTTGCGTAGAGTCAGTCGCACTGTTGTAAATATAGAGGTTTTCACCATTGCCAGCATCCAGTACATCGGCACCACCACCCCCGGTTAAGGTATCATCACCATCGGCGCCGATTAACAGGTTGGCCCCCATATCCCCGGTCAAGGTATCGTTAAAGGCCGTGCCATCCACATTTTCAATTGAATAAAGTGTATCAGCACCTTGTGAAAGGCTGACAAATTGTTCGCTCATATTTGACAAGTCAACATTTACACCATCTGTTGATCCCGCATAACTGACCGTATCTATACCATCACCACCATCAAGATGATCATCACCACCACTGCCGAGAATGATATCGTCGCCGGCCATAGCATAGAAATTTTCATTGGCATCAGAACCAGCGGGCAATGTTTCAGACGCATCCGTCCCATTAATTGTCGAGCTCACGTAAATATCGACAGAACTACTACGTGCCCCCCCCTGTCCATCACTGACCGTATATTCAAACCCTGCTGTACCTGTGAAATTATAAGCCGGTGTGAAAGTAACATCACCGTTTACAAGGCTAACTGTACCACCATCAACCATGTGTGGACCAGGACCGGTTTTGCCGTCAATCGCCGTAATGCTAAGCGGGTCGCCGTCCTGATCATAATCATTTGCCAGAATATTTAAGACATTATTGGAAGAATTCACCAAAACAGACAAATTATCAAAACCCGCATGCGGGATAGCATTGTGTTCCACGATATTAAGATTAACCGTGAAGGGGGATGAAATCAAACTGCCTGCATTAACAGCAACCACACTAAAGGTATCTGTACCCACATAATTGGTATTGGGTACATATACAAAACTGCCGTCCGGGTTAATATAAACCACACCATTTTGCGGTTGGGTCTGAACTTGATAGCTCAGTGCATCTCCGTAAATTTCGCTATTTTCCACTAAAATTTGACTAACGAAGCTGTCATCTTCTTCCAGATCAATCGTTGTGGCATTCGTTTTCAGAACAGGCAAACCGGAAATAAATTGTGATGCGCTGAGTGTTACATCATTTTGATGACCTGACATATCCGTGATCATACCCGTAGCAGGATCATCCGTCATAGGCCAATAAGCCAACAGGTTCGGGTCACTCGGATTAACGCCCCCGCTGCTTATCGCCATGATATCTTGTTGGCTTAAAACACTATTCCAGATTTGAACAGCCCCAAACTGCGCCGTTCCAACCCCGCCCAAGATACCACCAAATGTATCCGAACCGAGACCGCCAAGAAGATCATAATACGACGCTGCGGGCTCATTATAAAAAAGGTTATCTCCTGAATAAACCTTCAATTCATTCCCATCAAAAGTAACGGAGAGATTGGACCACTCCCCCATTTCCATTGCGTTATAAACGGTTGCATAAATGGAGTTACCAACAGCAACCTCAACATAACCATTGTACGCTGTAACCGTGATGTCCCCATCACCCAGCATCAGCAATTCCGTACCGTTACCCGCATCATCCAACTTCACCCACATAGAGGCGCTAAATTCATTGCTGTTGAATGTATAGGAGCCAATCCCCAGCCCGCCACCAGCAATCTCAACCGACTGATAAGGATAATCAATCAATCCCGGTGTTTCATTGATCCAAACCGGTGTTCCTGAAATAGAAGCCGTGAGGTCAATATCATTCATACTGCCAAAATTGTCAGCAAAGATGGAATACCCGTCACCATCATCCATATGCCAATAGGCCGCCACATCACCGGAAGACAGGTTGTGCGGGCCATTTTGCGCAATCTCCTGCATTTCTGCCGGGGTGAGGACACGATTAAAAATCCCGAGTTCGGAAAGATCACCAACCATATTCAATGCTGAATTTGAAGAATGGCCCCCAATTGTTACCATTGAATCAATTGCAAAAGTCGAATAATCGCCCGTTCCTGAATCTGTTAGAGAGGGAACTTGTTGTCCATCGACAAACAACACAACACCGCTCGCAGGATCAAAACTGTATCCCAGATTATGCCATTGACCATCATCCAGACCTGCAAATTGCGGATAGGCCCCAGAATCAACCACCCAACTGTGTGAACCACCCGCCCATGTCAAATCCAATGTAATCTCGCCATAGGTTGACAAATACATATTCAGCGTTGAGGTTCCATCATTCATACTGAAGATAGTAACGTCACCATCAGTCATACCATCACTGATGGGCTCCACACGCGCCCAGACCGATGCCGAATGACCAGCTATAGCAATCCCGGAATAAGACACTGCGCTCACACTGCCATCAAAATGTAAACCATCAAAGACAACAATATGATTTTGGTATGAGGACAAATCTACCAGATATTCGCTATCATCCTTCGCTAGCCCGGCGAAATCCCAATACCCACGAAGTGCAGGATCGGCCATTTCACTTTGCGGCAAAACTTCTTTCATAAATGTCTTAATTTCGCTTTCGCTGCGAATATCAGACCAGATACGGGCCTCGGTCATTTCACCATTTAATGGTGACGTTTCATCAATTGTATTGCCGACAGTCATGGTCGCATCCGCAGCACTTGCAGGTGCTTGAGATGCGCCGTCGTAACTCAATGTCCCAACGGAAACACCATCAACATACAGTGTTACATCGCTTTGACCACCAACGTTATTATCGCGAACAACTGCCAAATGATGCCAATTACCCTGCGTTAAGTTGGTATCGAAGCTCAAATCCACATCCAGACCGGCACCATATTCATGTTTATAATGAATATCACCCGTTGCATCGAGATAAAGCTGATAAGCAATATTGGTTGAGCTGGTTTCCCCATTCCCGCCAAAGGCAACAATGGTTTGCTCACCTACCACTTGATTAAACTTGATCCATGTTTCCAGTGTCAAATCATCGGTTAATTCCAAACTGTCGCCGTTACCACGTCCCACATCAACAATCGAGGAAACGCCATCAAAGCTAAGCGAAACAACCTCGCTTGCCAAACCACTCACCACAGGCATATCAAGCGTATTTTGAGTGTTCAGCGTAAATGTTTCAGTATAAGTCAATCCTGTGCTGTCTTGTGCGCTCACATTGATTTGGAAGGATTGGTCCGCCGGATTTTCATAATCAAGTGTATAACCGGCTTTCAATTTCAATTCGTTCCCGACTACCTCAAAACGCGGATCATCAACTGTATAGACGAATGCTTCCTGCGGATTATCAGGATCGATAGCAGAAAGTTGCCCAACAACGGCCCCATCGACATCTTCAGCCACATTTAAGTTACTCAAGATAATATCCGTCGGAGCTTCATTCTGGTTTTGCGTCGAAATGATGAAGTTTTCACTATAGGTCAAACCACCAGAATCTTGTGTGGTGACACTTAAAGAGATGTTTTGATCTGACGGGTTTTCATAATTCAGCACTTGGCCCGCTTTGAGTTTAAGCTGGCTGCCCACCACTTCAAAACGACTATCACTTACCGTATAGGTGAAGCTTTCATTGCCGCCGTCAGGGTCAATGGTGCTTAAAACACCAACAACAGCCCCATCTGCATTTTCATCAACAGTCAGGTTATCAAGACTAATATCCGTCGGGGCATCATTTACCGGACTAACATAGACATTGACTGTTCGACTATCCGTGCTCCCCTGTCCATCGCTCACCATAACAACAAAACTGTCAGATCCGTTATAGTTTGGATTGGGCGTGTAGGTAAATTGTCCTGTTTGAGGGTTAATTGTGACATTACCATTTGCCGGGAAAGACTGCGGGTCCACAGAATAGGTCAGACTGTCGCCATCGACATCAGTTGCACTCAGTATACCCGTAAAGACCGTATCCTCAGCAGTGGAACCACCAAGTGAACCTGATGTAATAACCACCGGGTCATTTACGGAATTCACATTAAACGTCAAGACTGCTTCATTTTCCGAGAACACTGTTTTGTTAACATCATAGACAGCCCCGTCTGAAGCTTGCCATCCAATGGTAACAGTTCCATGATAATTCTCCGCCCCCTGGAACGTCAGATTGCCAATTTGATTGACCGCAATCTCTTGTCCAACGGTTACTGCAGTGCCATTAAGTTTTAAACTTCCGCTTTCAACAAATGTCGTAACCCCTTGTGCATCCGTGACGGCAATGCGTGGTAATTGGGTGATGCGAATGGCGGCAAGACTGTCCCCGTCAACATCATTAAACCCGGCCTGAAAATCTGCGGCACTAAATGTATGAACGACATCCTCATTAACCGATAGCTGAGTATTGCTTACCGTCGGCAGATCGTTGGTCCCGTTAATCGTTACCGTTGCTGTCCCCGTTGATGAAACACCAAAACTATCGGTAACAACATAGGTAAAGGTATCTTTTTTAAAGTCCTGATCCCCAAGTGCTTTCAAAATCGGATTATTCGGGTCCGGCGTGTAAATCACGCGTCCCCCGACACCATTGTTCAAGATTGTAAGCGTACCGTAAACGGGTTGTGTTCCAATTGCCGTGACCGTAAGGATATCACCCGCATCCACGTTGATGTCGTTAGCCAATAAATTAATCGTCACTGGCGACGTTTCGTTAATGGTTGAGGCAACATCATTGACCGCAATCGGGGCATCGTTCACAGACGTAACCGTCATCACCACATTGGCACTGGCAATTTTGCCGTTATCAGTCGTGATCAGGTAACTAAACCGGACCTCCCCACTATAATCTTGCGGCGGGGTGAAGATATATTCGCCTTGTGCATTTTTGACAATTGTTCCCACATTTGGTGTACCAACATCCAAAATCTGAACAGGTTGCCCATCTTTACGATAATCATTTGCCAGCAGATGATTATTCAGAATAACGCTCTGATCTTCATCCGTGGAGAACGCATCATTCTGTGCAATCGGCGTTGAATTTACATCCGCTTCTGCCTGTGCCAATTCAACCTTCGCATCAATGACATTGGATAATTGCGTATAACCCTGTTCCAATGCGGTCGCGTCATTTAAAACACCAAACAGTTTGGATCGGTGCGCCTGTGCGATGTTCAGCTGGTTTTGCGCTTCTTTTGCATAGGTTGCCGCTTGCGTTGCATAACTTTTTGCAGTCGCTAAATCGTTACCCGCAACCGTCGCATCCGCATAAGAACGGGCATTTTGGGCCGCTGTCGATGCGGCATTTGCTGCCGTACTAACATCCCCGGTAATTTGCGTCGATTTACTATCAACCGCATTTACAGTCGCCTTTAATGTATCCAATTGCGTTTTCAGGCTTATGTAAAGATCATTCCCCAATGTATTTTGATTGGCCAGAAGATCATTTTCCAGAGTTGCCAATCTGGTTTGAATACTTCCTGTCAAAGCTTGAATTTGCGCATCAATGGCAGAAGCATCATTGGATGTCTGGGCGTTATTATCGTCATGGACGGCTGAAGCTTTTGCCGCATCCGCTTCTGCCTGTTTGGCAGATGCTTCTGCCTCTGCTCCATAGGCATTCACGGCTGTTTGAATAGCATTTGAAATATTTGTTTCTGCCTGATCTGCCGTCACTTCCGCGTTAATGGCTGATTTTGTGGCCGTAGCGTGTGATTCAACAGATCCTTTTAAAGAATCAAACGCATCTGAAACAGCTGATTTCGCATTTAAAATCAAATTCTTCTGTAAGGTATTTGCATCCTGATTGGTGACGCGCGCATCAAGCTCTGTCTCCAAATCTGCAACGAACGCCTTGAAAGCCGTGTCATATGCATTAATCGCGTTTGTTTCTGCGCTTTCTAGAGTGTTGTTTGTTGAGCTATCAACCGTCTTACTATCGGTTGCACTATGCGCATTAATCGCATTAGACATATCTGTGTAGGCGCTCGTCAAGCTGTTCAACTGGCTATTGGGATCACCAATGACATCATAGGCCGCAATAAGGGCGGCAAACGCAAGATTGAAGTTACTCAAAGCACTGTTTTCTGACGTTTCTGCCTTAATTTGTTCAGCATGCGTTTCGTTTGCAGCAAGACGAGCCTGGGCAATCTTTTCTGAATCCGTCAAAGAACTATCAGTGGTTTTTTCTGCTGCCACTTGTGATTTTGCTTTTGCCTGTGCTGCTGCCGTTTGGGCCGCTTGGGCATTATCATCTGCATCATTTGCATAGACATTTGCTTTGACAAGGTTGTCTGCAATTTGTTCAGACTTGTCAAAAATAGCACGGCTAGCCGTTGCCGCATTCAAATCACTTTGAGCATTCGTTGCCGATTGCGCGGCATCATTTTGATCTGCGGCAGCTTTATCTTTTTGTGTGGTGGCAATATTTTGTTGCTCTTGTGCCGTATCTTCCTGTTTACCAGCTTCTGTCCGGGCGTTGGAGATCTCCTTCACGTTGGAAATGCCATCCCCATCAAGGTCGCTTTCATTCTCATTCGTCGTACTTGTGTCATCAACAAAGAAGCTCGCATTCAGGTTCGCAGCCGAATTGTTCGTAACATAGGTATTCAGGTAACTCACAAAATCTGTTGAATCCGGCAAAGATGGATCCAGAATTAATGCAACCTGTTTTGCCGCTGCAATAATCTTATCGGATGCCGCACGTGCCGCTGTTGCGGCGGCAGTGGCAGCATCATGCGCAGTACCTGCGGCCTGTAAGGCTTTCAAGGCGGACTGATAAGCCAGTTTTGCATCATTCAGTTCGTTTAAGACGGCTGCTTTGGATGCCAGATCTGTATAACCATGATAAACATATACGTCATTGCCTGCTGCACCTGAAATCGTATCCGATCCCCCTAAACCGTCAATAGCTTCCCCGTTGGCGGCATTTAAACTGTCATCACCGCTGCTCCCAAACAGGGTTTGATAACGACCGCTTCCTGAAAGGTCAAAATGGCTGGAGGTCAGATTTCCGCTAAAGCCGCTTAATTCAATCATAAAATCGGCATAAGGGTCTGCCGTTGCCACTTTTGCATAGACAAACGTAGAGCCACCCAACTGGAACGTCACAAGCGAATTGCTCGCAACATTGCTATCCGCATTTATTGCCAAACGGATTTGATCGCGTGTCGTTAAGGCATTGTCGTATGTATAAGGTGTTTCGATAAACGTGAGGTGGGAGGCGTTATGCAAAATGAAGCTATCTTCACCCGCATCAAATCCCGTAAGGACATCTTTGGAATCTTCTGCAAATTGCGCGATATTTTCAAGAGATTCTTTATGGGATTTAGCTGACGCAACATCTAGAACAGCTTGCTCATATTCCGCCTTAGCCGTTGCCTTATCAGTTTCCGCCTGATCGGCGGCGCTGTCGGCGGCATTGGCCGAGGCTACAATCGCTTTCAGATCTGCTTCAACAGATGTTCGTGCGGCGGCATCGGCATCAGCTTGCGCTTTATCAGACTGGATAGAAGCAACATTCTTATTGGCCCCTTGTACAACGGCTGTCTGCGAAGCCGTTTTCTCCGCAAAGTCTGCTGCACTTGATGCATGTCCAGCCGCTGTCTTCGCAGATGCTTCCAACCCGTCATCAATACCGTTGTTATCGTTATCTGTGCCGGTCGCCCCACTTCCCTGCGCCGCCCCTTGAGATTGCAAGGTACTTGATAAGGAATTCACAGCACTTAACGCAAAACCGGCTGCCCCGCCCGTTGGGTTCACCCCGTCATTAACAAGGGCTTGCAACGCCGATTGAACCTGCAAAGCAGCATCATTGGCCAGCCCCGTAAAGTTCGCCGGATTTAAAGAAGCCAGTGCATTTTTAAGCTGAACCAGCAAATCGCCAGCACCACCATTTACATCCCCGAACGCGTTGATTACATTTGTAATTTCACTGGATGTTGCCGTTTTTCCTGGTGTGCCCCAATCATTTGCAATGGCTTGGATATTACCAATATTCACCAAAGCATCACCTAACAGAGTGTCCGTATTGGTCGTATCCGTATTATTCCCGACAATAGCCGTCAGTTTACCAAGGGCATTTTTCGCTGAATTAATCGCATTGGCGACAGAATCAATCGCGTTTTCGGCTGACCCTTCCGCACGGGCCAACGCCGCATCTGCACCATCTTGTACCTGTTGCAGTTGGGTCGCATTATCCAAGGCATTTTCCGCAGCTATCGCATTGGCTTTGCCCAAAGATTGTGCAATTTCAGTGACTTTAGCTTGAACATCTTGCAACGCTTGCAACGCCTGTTCCGCTTTTTGTTCTGCTAAGGTTACAGATTTTTGTGCTGTAAGGTATTTTTCATAGGTGGAGCTGTGAATGACTGTCGTTGCATCAATTTTTATCCATGTTGCATCATTATTAAAGACGTTAAAGTCCTTAATCGTGTGCGTATTGTCATTTGCCATATCAGCGTTCGCTGCGGCAATATCCACATGATAACTGGCTAAAACCTGTTGCGCATTGGCAAGCGTCCCAACAGCATCATTTGTGCTGTTGGGATCATCATAAGCATTTTGGGCAAGTATCCCTGCAGCTTCGGCACTGGCGTTTGCTGCCTCCACCTGACTTAGATTAAAATTAGCGTCATCCTTGGAATGTTGCGCGGCTGTTGTTGCCAACGTATCCGCATTTTGTTTTTCTGTCTCAATTTTCGACAGGGCGCTATCCAGTTCGTTGTGATATGTCGCCAATCGATACTCGACTTGCGCTTCGGAAACAGCACGTCCCAATTGTTCTGATGCAGATGCAAATGCAGCGTCTGATACCGCATTTGCCAATTGTTCACTGGCTTGTTCGGATGCGCTAAAGGCGCTGTCATATGCCGTTTGTGCGACATTAACACGGCTCGTCGCATCACTTAGAGCTCGGGCTGCATCATTCGCGGCTTCTTGCGCATTTTTTGTTGCATCTACTGCGGCCTGATAGGCGGCTTCCCATGCCTGATAAATCACATTACCTGTATCACCGCCAACTTCCGCCAGAATTGCAGCGGCTTTATCCTTGGCGGCCTTTTCAGATTCCACCAGGCTCGTATAGGCCGCTTGCGCAGACGCATTATCCACTTCAGCCCCACTAAGCGCGGTTCGTGCCGCTGTCAGTTTTGTCAATGCACTGCTTAGCGCCGTATCGGCAGCACTCTCGTTGCTTACAGCCTGTGATTTATCAGCTTCCGCCTGAATGCGTGCCGTTGTTGCCGCACCACTGCGCCAATTATTGGCCGCCGTCGTTGCATCCCCTGCGGCAGTAACGGCCGCCTTGGCATCCCCGACGTATCCACTGGCGGTTTCATAATATTCACGCGCATTTTCAGCATAACCTTCTGCCGTTGCCCCATGACCGGACGCCGCATCAGTTGCCGCAGACGCTGCAGATTGGGCTTTTGCTGTATGATCTTGTGCTTGACTTAAATATTGGCGCGCACTGTCCTGATCCCCGTTAATCGCCGCTTCCTGCGCGTTATCATTGGCGCGTGATGCCAAATCACGTTCTGCCAAAGCCGTATCGTGAAAATCCTTGGCCTGTTTCGTCGCAGCCTCATCTTCGGCCTGTTTCTGCTCTTCCCGGCGCTGTTGTTCTGCAAGAACATCATTACTTGCTTGTTGTGCTGCGTTTTCTGCGTCAATCTTGGCGTCTGCTGCATTTTTCGCGGCCTGCACACGGGCATCCCACAACGTGTCATACAGGTCCAATGCCTTTTGAATTTGCTCAATGCGTTGGACGGCTGCCGATACTTTACCACTTTCATCCGCGATCATCCCGGATACTTTACCCATCGTATCGACTTTGGATGCAAAGGTTGTAAAGTCTGTGCCTTTCATATTCGCCGCATCCAATACGGCACGCGCTTTTTCCGCAACACCGGCAGAATCAGAGGCATAACCTTCCGTCAAGGTCAAACTATCATTTGCAGTCGTTAGTTTTTGCGTGACAGCCGCTTTCAAATTCTCAAGGCGTGTATAGACCGGGATGTAGCCCGCAACATCTGTTCCACCAAATTCACTGAGTTCGTCTGCGGTCACTTCTGCCGCCAAAATGGCAGAAACAATGGATTGCCCGGCAGAGGGATTAAACAGTTCAAATACGCTTTCTACGTTATTGCCAGCCGTCGTATCATTTTCTATGTCGAAAGCATTACCGTATGCTGTTTGCGCCTCTGCTAACTTTGTTCCTGACAATTCCAATAATCCGCTACGGCTGGTTTCAACACCATCACTATTAACGGCACGGCCCCCGACCTGACCTTCCATCGCAGTAATCACATTTTTTGCAGTCGCTGTGACCGTGTAGCGCAAACCATTTGTCGGGGTTGTCCCCTCGACAATACCAATCGCCGCTTTCGCGTGAGTTTGTGCAGTTTCTGCCAAACTGCGTGCTAAATCCAGGTTGCCGGCGGCTTGTGCTGCCTGTACCTGTTCCACCAAACCGGTTGTGTTACTATCGCCGCTTACTAGGAGCTGTTTAGCCACAATCTGATCATATTCATTATGAACAAAGGTCGCTTGATTGGCTGCGTTTGTTTGCTCGCTGGTTCCCACGCTATTCTGGGCAATTATATCCGCCCCTGATTTCAGGTTTTGTGCTTCTTGAAGAGCAGCTGCGATATCTTTTTGCGCGGCTTGTGCTTTTTCCAGTGCTGCCTGCAAGGCTTGTGTTTTCGCCGCATCTGCTGCCGCTTGTGCTGCCTGTTCCGCCGCGGCCTGTGCCGATGCATCATTATTGACAATCGCTTGAATAATATCGACGGAATGCCCTGCCGTTTCAAACTGCTTTAAGGCTTCGTTGTAAGCACTTTCTGCCGAAGTTTGCAGAGATTGCATACTGGAAATAACCTGATCGATTTCGCTTGGCGGGCGGGGATAGTTATCACGCACATCAATGGCACGGGCCAGAACGTTATCATCCGTGCTATTTGCACTATCGACTGAGAAATAATCAAATGCGTTCTTGGCTGCATTTTTCGCCGTTTCAGCCTCTGACAAGATCGTTTGAGCTTCACTCAGAAGTGTTTCTTTCGCTGTCGGATCACTTTCAGCTTTTGCCAACTGAACCTTTTGATCGGCTTCAATTGCTTTGTCAGACGCAATTTTTGCTTGGGCTAGAGCCTCATCCAGCAAGGCACGCGCATCGCTGAAAGCATCGTCCAAATCTATCTTTGCTTCCTGCTCTGCACGGGCTTCAAGGGCGGCAAGCTTGGCTTCAAAAACCGCAAGGAGCTTGCTTTCATTCGACACATCTTCCTGTGCTGTAATGAAATCTTCCAGTTTTGCCAACAAATCTTCACGGGCCGTTTGTTCTGCATTTTCAGCCTGTGTCAGATCGTTTTGCAAACTTGTAACGGACGATGAATAACTATTTGCCTTATCTAACGCCGTATCATAAGAATCCTGCCAAGTCTCAACGAGTTTATTTCCGAACTCGATTAAGGTCTTAAACTTATTAACGTTTTGTTGCGCCACAAGAACAGCACGCGCCAGCGCGATATCACTTGGCTCATTATTAAGTGCTGTTACCGCATTGTTATATGTTGTTTCCGCAGATGAGAGTTGCGTTTGCTGGTAAGAAACAAAATCCTTTGCTTCTTGTAAACCATCTATGCCTTCACCATCAACCGCATCAAAATGATCGGTGCCGTTATAAAGCGTCCCGTCGTTGATTTTTTCAGCACCCGCAATATAGACATCGCGTTTTGCCTCGGCTGATTTAAACGCAATTAAGGCGCTGACCACAGTATCGGCTGCACTGGATAACACGGTGGATGCACTACTGAATGCCGTTTGCGCCAATGACAAATCCGTTTTGGATGCAGCGAGATCACCTTTAACTTCATTTAACTGAGTGGTTGCCGCGTCAATATCGGCTTGCGTCACTTTCGCACCCGCTTGTTCATTTTCCAGAATATCTTTTTGAATCCGGTTGAAGAAATTCAAAACGGTATTATTGCCGGAAAATGTAGAGGTTTCCGCATCATTCGCCTTTGACAGAAATTGGTCTGCAATCGATAAAACAATACTTGGTGCATTGCTTCCAACCAACGCACCCATTTCATTCATTAAATCGTCAAATGCACTATCTTGAACTTTGTTATTCGCACTTGTTTGTGCCGCTGCGGCATCCGTTGCCGCCTGATCCATATCGTTGATTGTACTGGCATCAACAACCGCTTTTGCCTTGCTGGCCGCAGTTTGCGTATAATTGGTCAACGCAAGCAGTTCATCAACAACCGTCTCCCATTTAGCCTCAAATGCAGATCCATTCTTAAACTTCACTGCTTTCAAAGACACAAACAAGTCATTCAAAGTGCTTAACTTGCTATCAAGGTTGGTAAACGCGTCCGCATGCCCGCTAAAGGTCAGCGCATTATTTAATTCAGTCTTGATGCCGTCATAAAATTTATAAACGTCGCCAGTTACTGTTGTTACCACACCATTGGTGGTTTTTGTAAACGTCATCTGTCCATTGGCAGGTACACCGCTTACAACAACTTCGCGGGCAAAGTCGATTGCTTCCAGATCAGTACCACCGTTGTCCTTAACGAATTTAGCCGCCCGGATAACCGCTTCAACCATGCGGTCTTTTACAGATATGTTCAGATCGGGGTTGCTTGAATTTGCATCCTGTACAACCGTCATGGCAGAAACAATATATTCCGCCTCATTCAACGCATCCGCCAACGCGCTGTCGACCTGACTAACCAATTCGACAACTGCTGCGGGGTCGGCAAAAGACTTCAAGCCTTTTGCAACAACATATGCAAAATCAGATACACCTGTTGCAATTGCACCTATTGAGTTTGCTGTTGCGTAAGCTTCTGCAACGTTATCCACACTGTCTTCTAGTCTATCCGTCGTATCTGCTGTCCATTCTACAGAAATTCGCTGTGCGTTAGATTCGACGTCTTTTGCGCCAGAGTTTTCCCCTGCCGTATTTTCAATTTGTGAAGCACGAGAAGACAAACTTGACGCGTTATCAGTAACTTCTAACAACGTTTGTGCTTGTTCAATAACAGTTGCGTTATCACCAATAATTTCCTGCACAATTTTGACAACGCGGTCATCAGCCTCTTGTGCAATTTTTTGAACTGTTTTTTTTGCAATTTCGATGGATACACTTAAGTTCGATAATGTACTTTGCGTCTGCTGGGTGATGTCCTGTAAAGCATCTGCCGTATTATTATCGACTAGAATATCTTCCGGATTTAGTTGCTGTTGTTCAGTTCCCAGTTCGTTCGTCGCAGCCGCCACGATAGCTGGTGGTAACAGATTTTCTGCATTCGGAAGGCTGCTCAGCGTTTTACCAGCCATTGCCCCGATTTCATTCATCGTGAACACGCGGGGTGCAGAATTCCCGTTTGGTGTACTTGTCACCCCTTGGAAAGGCTGGTTAATTGTAATCACATCACCATTATTATTGGTGATGATAAATTCACCTGTAGTGCCACCATTACTCGCTTGGTTCGGACTAACACCTTCTCCATTTCCGGCCAATTCCGGCAACATAACAGCATCTAAAGTCTCACCAGAAACCTTGAGAACGCCTGCAGTACCACGAATACCGATTGTCGCAACCGGTGTTGTGATTTGCATGGCATCCGGGTTCACCTTCGCGACCGCCCCGGATACAAATGTCATTGCCCCGGTTAAAAGCGTCAGCCCGATCTGACCGTCTTGCGTCCCCGGATCGTAAACCATTTCGTCCAAAAGCATGCGCCCATCTTCACCAAGGGCAAATGTCGTTTCATCGGCAAAGACAATACCAACGGCTCCATCACCGCCTGTGACAAGTTCATCACCTTGAAAAACCGGGTCCCCGACTTTTAAGGTGACGCGCGTACCATCTGCACGAACGGCCTCAACCTGACCATTTGCCGTTTCAACTTTACCGATGGGTTCAAGACCTTGTGCCTGCCCTACCTGGGCGACTTGTTTCGGGGCAATGGGTCCTGCAAGTTTGTGAACGATGTGCGCGGGCAAAACCACACCATTCGGCAAAGTGATTGAAGGTTGCGAGCCGGAAGCAAAATAATTGGTGACGAGAATTTTTTCCCCATCTGCCGACGTCACGACCAAGTCTGGACCAGCCCGATCAAACTGTACCGTCGCAATGTTGAAAGAGGGAGGGAGATTGACTTCAGTATTTGTTGAATCCACCACGTAATCTGCAACGCGTGTATCCCCGGATTCTGTATTGCCCTTGTCAAAAAAATTCATAAGCTTGCCCGCCTAATTTGTATTAACCGATGCCCCTCAAAAAGCATAAAATATTTTGTATTTACAGTTTGGTTAATTTTAACAGTTTCAATTCTGGCAAGACAACTTCAAAGAAGAAAAGCAGAGAAAAAAATCATAAGAATGCACCTAAATAGCACATGCGCTTACCAAGAAAACGTAATACATTGATTTAATTATTGTTTTTTTAAATCATAACAAACAACTAAATTAGGTGATTCGGAATGAAAAACAAGATTAGCGAACGCATTACCTCTCAAGAGAGAATCGGCAAACATCCAATTACCAGTAGATTCGCGCACGCACACAACTTGAAAATTGATCGAATACTGCCTTATGCACCAAATTCAAAAAAGATTAAGACAAGGATATATTTAAGTTGCCAGAAATCAATCTTCCTGACTTTTATCCAGTCTTTCTGCATTACTACGCACACGTGCCATAAAATTGATAAGAAGATCTTTTTCTTCAGGGGAAAAGCCATCCAACAGCTGGCTTTCAAGTTCTTGTACTTTTTCAACCAGTTCCTCGAAAACATAATATCCCGACCGCGTCAATTGTAACGCGACTTTACGTCGATCCCCCTCGTCAACACGTCTTTCCAGATATCCTGCCTTTGTCAAACCGGCAATCGCACGACTGACTTTAACCTTGTCGATACTGGAACGCGTTACGATCTCCCCCGCAGATAAGGGATCCTTACTGTTGCCTAACACCGCCATAGCTCGCCATTCAGAGACGGTCAAATCGTAATCTTTTTCATAAATGGAAGAAACTGATTGACTGACCGCACGATAATAAATCCGCACAAGATAAGGAAAGAACTTTTCCAACTGAAAAGTGATCGACTTTTTATCTTTTCGCAACATGGTGCTCAGACGCCCTTAAATTTAGTTTCATCCATAACCATTTAAGGACATAGCGCATAAGGAGGCAAGTTTTTTCAAACTTTACACATTTTTTACTTGATTAGTTTCATGTGTAACCATTATAGTTTCATTTGTAACTTAATTAATCTGCTTCACAGGGAGGCACCAATGCCCATTCAAAAAATCCATCATGTGGCCTATCGTTGCAAAGACGCCAAGGAAACTGTGCTCTGGTATCAAAAATATCTGGATATGGATTTCGTTCTCGCCATCGCCGAAAATGAAGTTCCCTCCACCAAAGAGCCTGACCCGTACATGCATATCTTTTTGAACGCAGGCGGCGGCAATATTCTTGCCTTCTTTGAACTTCCGAATTCTCCGGAAATGGGCCGTGATGAAAACACACCGGCATGGTGCCAACATCTTGCCCTCCAGATTGATTCCATTGATGAAATGATGGAAATAAAGAAAAAACTTGAAGCCGACGGAATCAACGTTGTTGGCCCGACCGATCATACATTGTTCCAATCCATCTATTTTTACGACCCTAACGGTCATCGTCTGGAATTGGCTGCCAATACAGATACACCGGACATGCACAAAAAACTGGATGATGTCAAATGGGACATGCTGGAAGAATGGGCAAAAACAAAACGCGCCCCACAGCACGCACAATGGATGCATGAAAAGGAATTCTCCAGCTAAGGAGAATATGAGGGGAGGAATTTATAATGCTTAACACATACCAATATCCGGAATTTGATTACGTCCAGTCGGAAGAGCAAAAGACCGGCTCCGTCAAACGCCATAAAGCCGTTATTATTGGCGCAGGCCCCATTGGTCTGACAACCGCACTCGATTTTGCAAAACAAGGTATTCCCGTTGTTATTCTCGATGACAACAACACCGTTTCCATCGGTTCGCGCGCCGTTTGTTATGCAAAACGTCCATTGGAAATCTGGGATCGGCTCGGCGTTGGTGAACGCATGATTGACAAATCCGTGATCTGGAAAGTCGGTAAAGTTTTTCGGGATGAAGAACTGGTTTATCAATTCGATCTTCTGCCCGAAGATGACCATAAAATCCCGGCGTTTATCAATCTTCAACAATATTATCTTGAAGAATACATGATCGATGAAGCCAAGAAACAATATGGCGATTTAATTGATTTTCGATGGAAATCCAAAACCATTAGTCTAAAAAACCATGAAGATCACGTTGCCTTGCAAATTGAAACACCAGACGGTGTTTATAAAATGGAAGCCGATTATGTTGTGGCGTGTGACGGTGCCAATTCCGATACCCGTAAAATGTTGGGCTTAGACTTCGAAGGACAATTCTTTCAAGATCGTTTCCTGATTGCCGATGTGGTGATGAAAGCCGATTTCCCGGCGGAACGTTGGTTCTGGTTTAATCCCCCCTTTCATCGCAACCAGTCCGTCTTGCTTCATATGCAATCCGATGATGTTTGGCGCATTGACTTCCAACTCGGTTGGGATTGCGACCCGGAAGAAGAGAAAAAACCGGAAAATGTTATTCCACGCCTTAAAGCAATGCTCGGTGACGATGTGGAATTCGAATTAGAATGGGTTTCTGTTTATCAATTTGCCTGTCGCCAACTTCAGGACTTCAAATGTGGGCGTGTCTTTATTGCCGGCGATGCGGCTCATCAGGTCTCCCCTTTCGGGGCCCGTGGGGCCAATACGGGTGTGCAGGATATCGATAATCTGACCTGGAAACTCAAACTGGTTATGGATGGGAAAGCACCGGAAAAACTCTTGAACAGCTATAGTGAAGAACGTGTTTTTGCTGCAGCAGACAACCTGTTAAACTCCACACGTTCCACCGATTTCATCACACCAAAAAGTGCTGTTTCAAAAGCCT
Source organism: Terasakiella sp. (assembly GCA_965230775.1). Taxonomy (GTDB): domain Bacteria; phylum Pseudomonadota; class Alphaproteobacteria; order Rhodospirillales; family Terasakiellaceae; genus Terasakiella. Next base: position 408,019 of record CBDDLQ010000006.1, on the reverse strand, counting down.
TTCGTGATGCAGTGCTTGATTTGGCTTCCGATTATGAATTTGCGCGACCTCTGGTCAATTCCGGTCGCCTGTCCATGCCGACCCCTTATATTCATAGCTCATTAAATACACCGGACGAAGACACCTTCAATGGTAAAATGGTTCCCGGTACAAATTGTGCTGATGCGCCGGTTAATGTCGATGGCACGGAAAGCTGGTTCCTTAATCACATTGCGGACTCTCGTTTTAAAATCTTAACGTTTGGTACGGACCCTGGCGTCAAGGAGCTTGATATCAACGGGATACCTTGCGATGTTATTGTCATTGGCAAAGATATGCTGGATATCAAAAAACGTCTCAAAGAACGCTATGACGCAAAAGATGGCACAACCTATCTTCTGCGCCCGGACCAACACGTTGCAGCGCGTTGGCGGACATTTGATCAAAATAAAATCGAAACCGCCCTTAAACGCGCCACGGCTCAACTCTAAAAAAGGAAGCTTTGCAATGTCACTTAATACCAAAGCAAATATTGAACGTCCTGACGACTTTTATCAGGAACTCATCGACCTTCACCGCGACCTGAGCGAAGAACAAAGTCGCGAGCTCAACGCCAAACTTATCCTGCTTCTTGCCAATCATATCGGCGATATGACAGTCCTAAGCGAGGCAATGAAAGCGGCAAAAAAAGGTATTGAAGCCAAATAAGAAAACCTCTCACATATGGCTTTACAGAGAGGGAGCGTACCTTGTTCATAAGAGCAATGCGCCCCCTCTTTTCTATCCTATTTATTGAATAGGAAAAAAGTTTTCAAAAAAACGAAATTCTTTCTTGCCAAGCACATAACTATTACGCTAATAACCTGCCACACAATCTGAGGATGGCTGGCTGAGTGGTCGAAAGCGGCGGTCTTGAAAACCGTTGAACCGAGAGGTTCCTGGGGTTCGAATCCCTAGCCATCCGCCATAAACCCTTGGAAACCGCGCGTTTCCGAGGGTTTTTATTTTCTACCCACAAACCAACCCACAAATGAGCGAACGCTTGAAGGGTGGTTTTTCTAGTGCTGTTTAACGTTTCTTCAGAAAATGCATCCCCGCCCTACGCTAAAGCATACGCACACACAAACAGCACTCAACTTCTTTAATTCCTATCAAGAATCTCCCCCTTTTGTGAAAAACCCAATAAGTAATTGATTTTAAAAGGTGTATGGTACCATACACCTTTTTTAATTAAGTGCTTATTATAAAAGATCTTTTGCAAAAAATGTATAGTACTATACATACAACATATTGTTTTTATTGATTTTTTTCTTGATTTATTAGTTTTCTGGATTCAGTCTAAACGGAATGGAACACCTTGCTTTTACAATACGTTCCAAACTGTTCTATTCAGGAGAAGCAAATGGCCGCAATTCAAACCAAAATCATTCTGAGAATGAACGATGTTCTCACCCTCACAGGCATTCGATCCCGAACCACTATATGGAGAAGGCTTCGTTCTGGAACCTTCCCTGACCCAGTTGATCTAGGTGGTGGTCAAATAGGCTGGTTAGAAAGTGAAGTAAGTGACTGGATCAGCTCTCGTCCTCGTCGTTCTTACAGAGCAAAGGGCTAACCTTATGATTATCAATAAGGGACCATTTCTTTTGAAATTACCATATTGCCTTAAAGCATCCGATGGAAAATTTCATACGCTAGAAGACATTGTTCAAGAAAATGGAGCTCAACACGCGATAGAACACTTAAACAAAGATGAAATCACTCGCGGCGATATCAGAGCTATTGAAATTGCCTTTCAATATTGGACCGCTGAATATTATGCTCCACTGACCCTGCATACAAATTTCAGCCGATTTTGCTTACCGATGAAACGTCCATTGAGTAAAGACGAAAAATGGCAAATTACGAATGGTGACTTTCGGTGCATCTTAACCTCAGGTCACATTCCATCAGCAGAAGGCATGGAACCTGTTGGCTTACCCTTCGGGACTAAAGCGCGGTTAATATTGATTTATATTAACACCCAAGCGTATAAAAGCAGAACGGGTACCATTGAAATGGGCGAAAGCCTCTCCCAATTTATGAAGAGTTTAGGAATTCATGTTTCCGGGGGAAAGAATGGCTCCATAAGATATGTAAAAGAACAAGCAGCCAGACTTGCACGCTGTCGGTTTGAATTTTCAAATCCGGGCAAGTGGTATGAAACGGAACAACTAACTGATTTAACTTTTAGCCGTTCTCAGCTATGGCAGGTATCCGACAAAAATGAACGTTGGCCGAGCCAAATCACTATCTCACAGGACTTCAAGAAAAGCCTCGACAGTCATTCCTATGTCTTGTGTGCTGTAGCAATATCCCTGCTTAGAAATTCCCCGCTTGCCCTTGATTGGTATATGTTCCTCGCTCAACGGCTTCAAGTGACTCTTAAACCAACATTCATCGGTTGGAAGGGGTTATATCGCCAATTTGGAAGCAGAATGGAACGTATCGCTGATTTCAGAAAAGAGTCTATAAATGCTCTAAAAAGGGTCAGTGCCGTTTTCCCAACCGCTCACCTGCATGTCTATCAAAAAGGGATTGAGCTTCTTCCCAGTATGCCTGTCAGTCGTTTAGTGGATCAAAATCGAGGCGGAAAAACACAAATCAAAGGAAATTGAAAATGTGCCAATCACAAAAGGTAGATGACTTTGAAGGTTTACAAATCAAGCTCTCAAAATTCACTGCAAACCAACTCCAAAAACTGAGTTCCAAACATTCAATACCATCAGAAATATTGATCGCCGCCTTAATTGATGCCTGTCACGATCAACTTTTTCAGGATTGGGACATGGAACTATATGTGGATTATGTCACACCTCTGGTCACTTTTGACCGATCTGCACCTTCCACATAGAAAAGAAAAACGACCTAGCAGGTGAATGCCCGTAAGGGCAGAGGGCGGCAATGAGCCCTTTAATCCGGCTAAATAAAAAAAATAATAGGTCCAGACCTAAATGAAGCCGCGAATAATACCCCCACCCCGAGTCAACACGACATCAATCTGCGTCTGAATAACTCCCAAAATTTCCTTAAATGTCAGCCAGATAAAAAGGTTCGTAATCACGATTAACCAATATTCTTTGCTGCCCCAAAAATCGACGATAAACAAGCTTCCGTTACGAATAGGAAGACTGGTCATAATACCGTCAATCAAGGTTAAAGATGATCCTATAATAGCGCCGACAAGAGCCAATTCCAGAACGCAAGTAATCAAAATTTTCAAGTTATTTGTCGGAACACTTCTAAAGGGATGAAACAGCACGAGCATAGCCGTAAGCCCCAATGTCCACATGACACCTAAAACCCTTGCCAGCGGGGAGATGTAAGCACCGAAGAAGCGCAACCACATCAATGCAAAGGATGCAAATAGTATAAGGCTATAAAACGGTGTTTTGATGGAAAGCATCTCGTTCCATGGAAGCGCCTCAATCGTTCCCTCAAAGCCAGTCCATATGCTTCCTGAAACAGCACAGACCACTGATGGGATACTGGCTTCCACCTGCTGACCTACCGCAACGCTAATCGCCAATCCCATAGACCAAAAACCAATATTCAATATCAGGAAAATAACATCCCATATGAATGGCCATCCCTGATAAAAAAGATTTACACAGATAATATTAATAAACTGCGCCATCATAGCGTCCTTATTAAACCTATCCGTTGCATAGGTAAAAGTGAAGAACACCCACGCAAGCCAAATGCTTGACCATGTTATCAATACCGTTTGCCCAAAATCCCCGAATTCTGCAAAATACTTATATGCAAATGCCAAATAGTGTTGTGTTTGTTCCTGATAGAGCGTTCCTGCAACACATTCTCCACCTTCAATCATTTTTTCAACGATAGAAGAATTTTCAATAGCACTCGCCATCTAACGCCCCTTTACAAAACTAAATGGCTTGATTGTGCGCTCAGTACCGATTGAAGCTTTTTTTATGGCTTCCATATTCGCCTTGACCTGCCTTTCGGTCATAGGTCCCATATTTTGCGCTGAAAGAGCTGAGCTATGACCTAAGGGGTGATCGCGGGAGGTCTTTTGCTCACTATGTTTTTGAAAGAAAGCTCTGGCTTTAGACCAAAGCCCGACCTTCTTCACCGTTTCCATGTTATTTAGGCGTAAGAAATCATTAGCCGGTAATAAATCAACTTCAAGTTTGAGACGTTCATTGTGCAACTGGCGAATACGTGTCGCCGCACGGTGGCGCATTTGACGTTGCCCGCCGGGTGTTGAATTTTCTATATTGCTAATACTCAGTGAAGCTTGAGCAAGCCACTCGCTTGGGAGACGAAACGTTCGTCGCCCCCGTTGTTCATAAAGTTTGACGATACTGTCCGGTCTGTAAACCCCAAAGGTCTCAGGCCTGTTATTTACATACCAGTAAGCTGTTTTTTTAGCTTCTGCGGCCATTTCAAGAAAACGTTTCTTTGCATCATCCGCATTAGCATATTTTTGAACGAAAAAATCATCAAAGTACTGTTCCAAATCCTTTGAAAGAACTGGTAATGAAACAGGGGTTGGCTTTGGCGGGTTCGTTTCAGCAATGATATTTGTTCTCGCCTGCTCATAGGTCACGCCGTAGCGAGAATACCAAGTAGGAGCTTGGCGTTCCAACAACGAAGAACCTATCTTGCTAATGTCATTGGCAATTTTTTTACCAATGGGAGAAGCTTCAAATTTCGTCTTTTCCTTTACCCCATCAGGTAAACGATTGAAGGCCTTCGTCATTTCAATATGCAGTCTTTTTTGCTGGTTAAGCTGCTGTGTATTTTGGCTATGCAGGACATTTTTCAAACCTTCAAGATTTTCCTTAATGCTTTTCCCTGATTTCAATTGCTCTAGTTGATGGTCCAGTTTTTCCATCTTTTTGAGTGTCGCACTGGGATCAAGTCGACGTTGGCGCTGCCTTTCAGCTTTCATCAGTGTATTATCACGTTCACGCTTCAAATCACGTCTCGCCGCGTTTAGAGATCGATCAATACGTCTTTGATCAAACACCCCAAGTTTCCCACCGTTATTTATTACGGCTTCAATGTCCTTAATGCTTTGCTCTCGTTCATCAATCTTTTTTTTTAGCCCTTCTTCCCTATGTATCATTTCTTTTAAGGAAGGCGTTCTGCGCGTAGCTTGTAAGTCATACCCCTCCCTTCGTCCAATCTCGGCAATACGTTCACGTATCGCCTGAATATCATTACGATTAATACGAAGCTGCTTTCCGGTATAAAGAGATTCAACTTGAGTGATGATATGGACATGATGATGATCTGCCTCAATATGAGGAACATAAACAGACTCATGGCCTGCCTTAAAAAACGGGTCCATTGCCTGTCTTGCAATTTCCTTCATTTCTTCTTTGGTCGGGTCCATCCATTTTGGAAAACTGATAACAGAATGCATGGTTTGGCGACGATCTAAACGATCTTTCTCGGGCATTACCTTGAATTCATCCAGAGAAACATTTAGCGCCGCTTTAGACAGATTTTCACTATTCGGTTTCAAATTCCACTGTTCAAGAATGTCGTTAATGTTCTCAACAGAATGTTCACTACCCATATCGTCCATCAAGAACTCTGGTTCCATCAGGTGTTCACTGTTCTTTGCGATATATTCCATGCACTGTTTGGCCGCACGAATAGACTTGCCGAAGCTAACAACCTTGAAAACCACTTCTTTTGAACGGTCATGAGAATAAACCGATTTGGGCTTTGGCAACGGAACGCGACCAGCTCCACCAGTAGAACGTGTTCCTCGCTTATGGTATTTCTCAAAATCATACATTCCTACACCCGCCATTTTTCAATGATTTTTTTCATTTCAGTAACTTGTTCTTTGGCAAGGGCAACAGATTGCTCAATTTCGCCGGGACGCAGGTCAACTTCCTGCCCAAGATTTTGTTGATGCAAAAGTTTTGTCACTTGGTTGAGATTTACGCCCACAGCATGGACCTCGCCAATTGCGCTTTGAAGCTCACTTAAAATGATTGTATGGGGACGAGGGCTAAATTTCTTACCCTCATCTGTTTCAATGAAATGACGCACTGACCGAATAATAAATTGAGAACGATCCCCTCGTTTTTCATTAGGCATATGGGCGGCGATCTCAATCGGCATCCTTAGTGCCATGAATAAAGTTTTCTGTGTCATTTCCTCGCGGAGCCTCCGTGGTTTTTGTTAGACAAAACACGTATCCTGCCACCTCTTATGAAGAAGAAAACACCGTTATAAATCAAGTAAAAATAAACAATAAACCTTTGTTTTTATTAATTAAAACAACATGAAACGCTATGCATCATGTGAACAAAAAGCCTGCCTTCGAAAGATATCATAAAGTTACACCGTCGAATTAGCAGCGAGCATGATTCGAACAGCCTGTTACAAGATACAAACAGTCAAAAACAGACAAAATTTTAAGGTTACAGTATTTTCATTACCCTACAAAAAAGGGGGCTCATTGCCGCCCCCCTGCCCTTACGGGCATTCACCCGCTAGGTCGTCTTTATTCTATGTGGTAAAGGTAAAATTTTCGAATTATTGAGAAAAATAATATAAAAAAAACACCGATACAAAAATCGACGTTATTAGGAGAGAAATAACCGCAATCTGGCGCGCTCTCTTAATTTTAACAGTTTCAACCTGCACTTCCTTTTCAAACGTATCTAGTCGTTCAACTAATTTGGGAAGAAAACTTTCAAGAGGTTGTTGATCTCTTTTGAATATATCCATATGAAACAACCAAGCGCACGTACAAAAGCAAGACAAAATTATTAAACCCCAAAATGGATTGGGGTTTAAATAAAAAATTAAGATTGCTGCAGTTCCGCTCCTGAAGCGGACAAAAAATCTGCAATACTTTCAAAATCACGAGCAGGCATAATCCCGAAAAGACCACCCGGTTTGAACATAATCAGAGGTCGTTCAATGTTAGTCTTGAAACTCAAGCGCCCTCCCTCTTCAACAAATGCCCCCGCTGCATCAGCAAAAGATCGTGCAACAGATCGCTGAACACCTTTTTTCTCCAGATCACGCTCAAGGTTAAGACGAACTAATTGAGCTTTTGATTTTGCAATATCATCAGAGCTTTCAGGACGATATGACTTTAGTCTATCCAGTTCGAAGGTATTCGCTCGTCCTCCCTTATCTTCGATATCAAAATGGATTTTAGCAAGTTCGGCACGTTCAAACGCTCTACCAATATCAGACATTGCAGAAAGGCCCGATTGCAGAGCTCCTAGGCCCGATTTTGTTCCAGCCTCCGCAACCTGTGACATAGCCTTTACAGCATCGCCAAGACGACGAACTTCAACCGCTTTAAATGCGGCTGAAAGTTTTATTTGACCAATAACATCAGACTCACTGACAACATCCAAATCTAGAGAACGTGCCTCAACGTCACCATCAAAACTCAGCTTTAAATCAATTGGGATGTTTTGGTAACCAGCTACGACCATATCCTTAGCCCAATCACCGCCAGCACATCGTTTTGAATAACAAGATTGGGCAATCTTAAGGACAGGAAACACAGCATCATCAATCTGAATTGATATTGCGGTAATATCTCGTCCATCTTTCTCAATATCGCTGATATTCACTTCGGAAATTTTAATAGGTTCATTTCCAAATGCATCATGTGTCACAGTCAAATTTTCAATACTTGTCACGCCAGAAAAAACATTGTGACTGACATTCTCATAACGAATATTTCTGTCAAATTTTGCATCATATAGAGCATCTGAAATCGCTTTTTCAGCCTCTTTTCCAGCATAAACATTGGCACCAATAGCCCCACCACCAAGGACGGTCAAAACACCAAACACACCTATTATTTTCTTATTCATTGTTTCACCTCTTGTGTATTGGTGGCGAGTTGCGGGTATGTTTTAGAAATCAAGTAGTCAATATTTTCGACCTCCCCACACCTAGCTTGCTGGCAGATTTCAGTGCGATTAACAGCAATGCTGATTTCTTTTTTAATTTTTGGCGCAGTTTTGGATGATTGATTGGTTGAAGTTAAGTCACCACTTATCAAAACCCAGTCTTTCTCCTTAAGATCGGATAAATCACTTGCTGATAAATCCAGTGACATTTCGATTGGCCAATTAACCGTTGCTGCCCTGTCTTTAACAGCCTCAATTTGAACCAATGTATTTACCCGTACGCTTCTTTCTGTAATCAACGAACTGGCAACGGCATCTGAGAGGTCACTTAAAGAGCCAACATCACCATACAAATAAGACAGCTTATTTTTGAAAGAAGCATATTGAAGCCGTTTTCGATCTCTATCTGCTCTTTGCTGCATGATAGCTCGATCTCTTTCAAGACGGGCTTGGGTTTCCTTCTCGATCTTTTCCTGTTCTGCTTTGAGGGCGGCTAGTCTCTTTTCTTCTGCTTCTTGCTTTCTGGCTATAATCGCTTGTTGAATATCAGGCTGGTCAAAGGTATGCAAAAGCTGCTTTTTCTTTTTGTCTGCAAATACCCGCACAGAGATTAGTTCAGCATTCATATAAGCAGCATCAGGTGAATTGTATTGCCAACCATATGAGCGTAAATCACCGTAACCAATAGGCTTACTTTGATAGCGAATTTCATTAATCCGAATTAAATAATCCGCAAAAACTCTTCGAGCATCATATTGTCTCTTTACGAGTTTTGAAGCTCGCACTTCATCAAGAGGAAAAGCAGTAAATACGGGATTGGGAATATCCTCTGGCGCGTAAACAAAAGGGAACTTCCGGTAATTATCATCGAACCTACAGCGGTAACTTTCAGAAACAGTTCTTATAAATTGCCCACCCATTTTTGCCGGAAACTGCTTCTTGCCAAAGTCATACGTACCAATCTCATGTTCATAAAAAGCATGAACATATAATGGCCCACTTTTAACTTTTTCGGACAATTTACCTTCAACACTCTTTAAATATGCAGCGATTGCAAACTCATCCTTTGCTTTGACACGGTAGCTATCGCATTCTGCTTGCCCTGCATACCTGCGGACAAATTGTTCATCTTGCATCAATTCAAGATTGTCACCTACATACTTATAAAAAACATCCGAAGACTGCAGCGGAACTGCTTTTTCCCATAAATCTGCAACATCTTCTTTCTTCTGCTCCATCGCCTTAGTAGGTAAAGGAGGCTTCGGCAGAATGCTTGTCTGTTTCACGACAGGTTCAGAAACAGGTAGCCAACCATCAGATAACCTTGCGGTGCCAGCAAATAAAGCTTCAAGACCTTTCGGGTCTGTTCCCAGAATTTCTATTGTTTGCGCTTTTGCACACTCTCGTTGAACCAGCTTGCCAACTTTTGGCAAAAAAGTAGTAATCCCTTGCCCGTTATAAAAGTCTTTGTTTTCAGCCTTCAAAATCATGGACAAAGTTTCATGGCACCACTGTCCATTTTTAATTTCAAAGTCGACACTGACACCCAATTTCTTAGAATTTGCGAAATTATGGGTATTCGATGCGATTGCCAAGTCTGGCAGTAAAGAGGTGGCTGCAATGACTGACACAGCCCCCAAAACCTTCTTCAAGTGCATTACATGATCTCCCAAGCGCCGTCTGTAGCTTTACAGGCCGTAAAGCTGTCTTCGCCCGTTTGATCACCTTTCTGCACATTCACGCCTAAGTCACGGCAGGTTGTCGCAACTTCAATCTCTTCCGCCACTAATCCTTCAGCATCAAGATCAATAGGTTCCCCAAAACTGCTCTGCCCTTTGCCTTCTTCTTTCAGCTTGGCCGCCTGTTCGTCAAATTCATCTTTTTTGCGCAGCACTTGGCTTGTGGCAACATATGCATCACTTTGCTGAGTAGCTTTTTGAACCAATGTTTCATAAACATAGCCAACAGTGCGATTATTCCTAGCAACAACGATCCACGGCTTACCTTCAACCTTACCAACTGCTGTGAAGTTCTCACCTGCTTTCAGGCCGCTTACAACATCTGCATCGGTTGTTGGTGCATTTCGCACATTGGCGTTTTTAATGGACTGATATTCTTCACCAATCAAATCAAGCGTTGGCAGTGCAGCAATCTCACGGCTACGATAAACGGTGACCTTTTGTTTCACTTGGCGGGTATTTGTTGCCTGAATTTGTGCTTTCGCGCCAGTATCAGGGTTTGTCCATGCAACGGTTTGACCGTCTGTGCTGTTTTCAAGGGCATCAACAGACTCAGTTTGAACTTGTGCTTGTTCTTTTTCATCAAGAATTTTGCCCAACTGATTGCCAATATAGGCCCCGGCAAGGGTTCCTATTGCGGTACCAAAAAGCTGCCCTGTTCCTTTACCGAATTGGGAGCCCAAAACAGCCCCGCCAACTGCACCTAAGACAGTACCTAATGTCTCTCCGTCACCCATATTTGTTGTTTGACATGATGACAAGCTAATTGAAGAAGCCAAAACAATTGCAATAGCTTTTTTAGACATAAAAGTACTCCCCTGTACGTACATAAACCTAGTTGAACAAATTGGTACACCATTACGTGTATGATGCTCAAGAATTAAAATGCATGATATTTCAACTAAACATAATTGAAGGGCTTGCCCTTCGAAGGGAAACAAAGCCGCAGGCTGCAGAAGACCGTGACACTACCAAGGTATTGATAACCTCTCATGATTGATATGCTGCGAGTATGAAAGAAAACGCCATCCTCACCCTGCCCTCGCGACCTGCAGACAATTGGGCATCCCGGCTTCACCGAATTATCCACAGTCTGGTTGAATTTCTGAGAAAAAACAGCTCGTTCAGGAAAGTTGTTTAGGAAAGGTTTAGGTACCCCCCGTTTAGGTATGGTGGAATATTTATGCGCAAAAAAATGGAATGTTTATGCGCAGAACTTGGAACGTATATGCGTAAAAAAGTGGAACGTTTATGCGTGAACAAAAATGAGATGTGAATATTTATGCGTAAGCCAATTCATTGATAACGAGACTATATTTAGTTGACAGTACACTCTTTTTTATCAAAACTAATGAAATTTACGATTTTAGAGGGAATTTAAGAGTGGCCGGCGAAACAGCTGCCATTGCAGAAATGGCAAAAAAAGTATCAGAAGACTTATTTAAATTCTATAAATGGGATTTTGTTGATTTGTATGACCAAAATTTTCCATGTCATAAATTAGAAAAGCATACAAAAGATAAAACAAGTCACACACATCCTGTCGATGTGGTTCTGGGTTATATAGACCCATATTTGAACAGAAAAGTTCTCTTTAACACTGACTTAAAAAGTTATGCAAAAGGATCACTAACAAGCTATAAAGTTCGACAAGCACTGAAATCCCTTGCTCACACAATTAGCTGTGCGAACTCTAGTGATGTTTGGCAGGACAGATACATACTGGAACAGGAAATCAATACAGAAATTAGAGGAATGCTATTTACTTATAATCATGATGGAGGTTATGAGAAAAAGTTCTTTGATTACTTTGACCCTGGTAAAAAAGATGACAATAAAGGCTCTGTAAGTGTTGAAGGGGTTCCGTTAGATGAAGATATGATGATTCATATTATTGACCCCCTACTTATCCAGTATATGACTACAGTAAAGCATGATATTTCAACATTATCTTTTGACAATAAGTTCCCAAGAGGATCAGAAAATTTTTCTTTCTTCTATCCAGAACTCCATTTGCATAAAACTGGCGGTGATAAAAAAAGTAGACCTGCAACCGTTGAAATGCTTTCAGCACCCTTTATGATCATTGAGCATGAGAGCACAAAGGTTCCCAATAGTCAGGGTGTATTGGAAGAAGTATATGAACGTGGGTACATTGTTTATTGTAACATTCCATTTAGCAATGTTATCGAGTTTGAGTACTTATTTGATGTACTATCCAAATACCAAATGTTGGACGATGGTCACAGCTTACGTATTCGCGTTGCCCATCATCACCCCCATCAGAACTTAGAAAGTCTGTTTCAGACAGCAAAAACAAATTATATCAATAGCTGGCAGCTAACCAGCTCCGCAAAATTAGATAGAATTGAACTTAAAAGATGTAACCAAATTCAAACGACCTTTTCTGAAATAGAAATTGGTTGGGAGATGTAATATGTCTAACAGTATTTATAGTGCTAGCGACAAAGCTTTTTTTGATGCCTTGAATCATCCCAAAATTACAAAACATCAGCTACATGAAATGTTTCTATCACGAGGCATTCTTGTATCCAAGAAAACTAACCGAAGAAAGCTTGCATCTTATTTTTCAAGTTTCACACATAGCTACTCTGACTATAGTAGACTCTCATCGATTCTTGGGTCAGCCAGTCGACGTGAAAAGCAAAGTGTATGCACACTCAATGGTGTAAGCGATTCAGAAATCATCGAAAACGCGCTAAGAAACGTAAAAAATGAATTAGTGGATAAACATCAGGCGGTTGGAAGGTTTAAGAAAGTTGGAGAAAACTTCCATTTTAAAATCAATTATCGAACAATCGATTTTAATAAAAGTGAATTTAAGCAAGTTGTAGAAAGAGAAATTGAGATTGAGCTTGAGAAGGATAATGGCTCATATAATTTACGTACTCCCCATAGCGATTTTTCAAACTTGATAAAAGTGGATATTATTGAGGCTCTAAGAAAAGAGCTGGAACAAGAAATTTCTGTACATAAAATCGAGTTACCTGCAGGAGCTTTACCAGAAGAAAGAACAAATTTCTTTAACAAACTAGTTAATGAACAAATGAATTTTGAATTACATGACGTTACTGATGTGTTTGTTTATCAACCGAAAGAAATTGACTCAGAAGATGATGAGATTGATGAAGACAGCTTAAATACGGATCTCGGAATTCATATCTCCAAGGCATCACTTAAGGGAGAGAATGTTCAACTCTCTGAGGAATTGAAGAAACTCCTAGAGAAGGGTTTCTACATATATAGAATTATCTGGCAAGCTAAAGACACCGAAGTACCTGATTCCGATATTTATGAATTTGAATGTATGTTTTCAAATCCTGATGAATGTACGGATTTTTCCTATCTTATTCGAGGTCACTATAAATACAAAGGAAACAGAGAATACAACGTATCAAAAGTTCAATGTTCAAAAAGTGAAGAAAGAGCTTTAGGTAAAAACGTTGAACATTCCGCACAACGAATTATCGATGAGTTATGGCCAAATAATTGAGGAGTGGAAAGTAATGACAAAACTCAAATGCTTTATCCTTTCCTCTAAATTAGAGATAGAAGATATTTCTCGTAAATTCAGGACATTTTCCGCGGGGCCAGATTTCAAATATAAAGTTGAAATTTTGCAATGCAGGCATGAATTTCTCTATGCTAAATATTACGAAAAAACGCAGAAGCAACAGAAAATCACCAAACCGAATGGTGATGAAGAAATTCTAGAATACGAAACCTATATAATATTCGATTTCTTCTTCGACGCCATTAACGAAAGCGAGATACTGGTATCTATTATCAACCCGCCTAGAGCTTTGAAAAATTTCACCCTCTTTTTAGCTAAAGAACTTGATACCAAAGCTTATTTCAAAAGCACTAAAATTGAAACTTCATCCTTTTTGGGAGAGTTTAGCAATGAGATTAAAGGACGAGTTACGGTAAAATCTCTTAAAGCAGTAGCAATACCACTAAATATGAATTCTACTTTTGATGTTGTAATCAAATCACGTGAAAATGCCATGGAAGATTTTCACTCACTGACCACAGAACGCCCCCCTCTTATTAAACAACTGACATTCGGATTTTCTTACCTAGAAGCGCCAGCGGAATTAACAGTGTCTAGTTCAGGTTCCTTTCGTGTAAAGTCTCATGACGATTTAGGGATTCTGGACGTCGTAAGAAAGTGTATTCGAAATAAAATACTAGCTTAGATACAAGTACTTCCGTCTGGCACTCTCCTCAAAACAAGAGGCGTTATCACCAGTTAATAATATAAAATTGAAAAGATCGCAATTGTTAAAGCAACAAAACACTTAATACAAATAATAAAGAAATAAAAGAATTATATAAAAAACAAAACTTTCTATTTACCATGCAGATATTCATACCTATAGTTACATATATTTATACCTTAAACTAAATAATAATACATTCACTTTTATTATTACCAATTCTACCACTTCACAATTTCAGATAAAATGAAAACATTTTATTTTTTATTGCAAAAATCACCCCAACTTTCCATCATCACCCTCCGCTTCTCCAACAAATCACCACGCCGATACGCAGCCTCTGCCTTATTCTTGATCATATGAGCCAAGGCCATTTCGCAGATTTCGTGAGGGAAGGAGGTTTGCTCTGCTGCCCAGTCTCGGAAAGTCGATCTAAAACCGTGCGCGGTAATGTCACACATTCCCATTCGTTTCATCAGTTGGGAGAAGGCTGCATTTGAGAGGGGGCGGCCTTTCTTGTGGCCGTTGAAGACATAGGGGCTATCTTTTTCTCTAGGTAATTTTTCAAGCAATTTTACGGCTCGGTCACTTAACGGGACACGATGTTCTCGTTTCGCCTTCATTCGTTCCGCCGGAACAATCCAGATTTTGTTTTGCAGGTCGATCTCTTCCCATGTCATTTCATAAACTTCACCGGGTCTGGCGGCGGTTAAAATTTGGAATTCAAGACCTCTGGCTGCGTTCCCTTCCCTTTTACTCAATTCCGCCATGAAGGAAGCAATTTCTTTATAAGGCAATGCAGCAAAGTGTTTTTCATTTTTAAGGGCCGATGCTTTTGGAAAAACTTTATCCAAATGACCGCGCCAGCGTGCCGGGTTTTCACCGTCTCGATATCCCCTCACCTTCGCCCAATCCAGCACGCGTTCGATCCGGCCACGAACGCGCGAGGCGGTTTCTGTTTTCTCTTTCCAGATCGGTTGCAGAACTTTAACGACAAGATCGGTATCAATCTGCTTAACCAGAAAATCACCCATGACCGGGTAGGCATAAGTTTTGAGAGTATTTTCCCACTGCTGGCGATGCTTGGCATTTTTCCAGCCGTCAGAATTATCGCTAAGAAATGCCAAGGCACATTCCTTGAAGGTCATAGCGCGCGCCATTTCCAGTTTGCGAGAACGCACTTCTTCTTCGCGTTGCTGGATCGGATCAATCCCCTGCTGAACCATCTTACGGCAATTGGCAACAGCTTCACGCGCATCAGCAAGCGATACCGTGCTAATTGAGCCCAACCCCATCTGACGAGCTCTGCCATGCATCATAAAGCGATAGAGCCATGACTTGGTGCCGTGCTGGGTAATTTGTAACCAAAGGCCATTGCCGTCGCTGTAACGGCCTTTTTCGGACAAGGAACTTACCTTCTTTGCCGTAAGCTTGTTAATGCTTCGTGCCATATTCTCAACCCACAAAACTTCACCCACAAACCGACCCACAAAATAGGTCGCAATTTGATGAAATTCAGTGTAACCACATGAAACACCTGTTTGTAAATAAATATATGAATCAATTAGTTAAAAGGAACAAAATGAAACGTGATGAAACAGGGGTTAGACGGACTAGCCATCCGCCATTAAAACCTCGCTCTTACGAGCGAGGTTTTTTGTTTTACCATGATCTTAAACTGTTATTTGGTCTGCAATGTAGTCGATAAGCATCCGGACACGGCGCGGCATGGTGTTTGACTGTGGGTAGATGATTTGAAGTTGCGAGGGTACATTTAAATAGGGGGCAAGCAAGGGAATAAGTTTTCCTTCTGCGATATCGGCCTCCACGTCTAGATCCGCTTTATAGGCAATTCCATAACCGGCAAGGCACCAGTGGCGGACCTGTTCTCCGTCATTTGCAATACGATTACCTTGTACCGGAATTTTGACAACGCGATCATCCATTGAAAATGACCACTCATTATCAAGGTTTTGCCCAAACCGCATGATTAGGCAATTGTGTTTTTCCAGTTCATAAGGTGTTTGAGGTGTCCCATATTTTTCAAGATAAGACGGGGCCGTACAGACCAAGCGTCGTGTTGATGCTATTTTCTTAACTTTCAAAGAACTGCTGGCTAAATTACCGTAACGAATGGCAAAATCAATTCCTTCCGCAATCATATCCATGTAGCCATCATTTAAAATTAAATCGATACTGACTTGCGGATAAACCATTAAAAAGGCATCAATAATCGGCGTTAAGCGGTTTCGCCCCAAATCAAGAGGGGCACTTAACCTGATCGGGCCGGATATTTGATCAACACCTTGTTTTAACCGGCATTCCAGCTCATTGGCCTCAGCCAATAAACGTTTGGCACCATCAAGAAGTAGCCGCCCTTCCTCCGTAATATGAATGGCCCGGGTGGTGCGTTTTAAAAGTGTTGCTCCGTAATAGGTTTCCAACGTATTTAAGCGTTCCGTCACAGTTGCCGGAGATAAGCCCAAATCACGTCCCGCAACAGCCAAGCCGCCTTTTTCGACGATACGGATAAAAAGTGTGAGATTATCAAGTAACATTATTCGTTTTTTCCGAAATATATTTTAAATAAAACCTCAATTGTTTTTATTCTCCGTAGAGATGATTCTGTTGTCAAGCAAACAGTTTTGGACAGAAAGGATTGCTCATTATGACGACAGATCTATTCACGCCCTTATCTTTGGGTCAATTGTCATTACCCAATCGCATTGTTATGGCCCCTATGACACGAGCCAGAACCACCCAGCCGGGGGATATTCCCAATCAGATGATGGCTCAATATTATGCACAGCGTGCAAGTGCCGGTCTCATCATATCCGAAGCCACACAAATTTCGCGCCAAGGGAAAGGATATTCCTTTACACCCGGCATTTTTACGCCGGAACAAGTCGAAGGATGGAAAGAGGTCACTGATCACGTTCATCAAGCCAAGGGTCGTATTTATTGTCAATTATGGCACGTTGGCCGGATGAGCCATGAAAATTTTCATGATGATGGTAAGCCCGTCGCACCAAGCGCCCTGTCACCGGATGCGCAGGTCTGGATTGTTGATCCGCAAACAAATGTTGGGCAAATGGTTGATTGCCCCCTTCCCCGCGCATTAGAAGAAACCGAAATCAAGGATATCGTTGCTGATTTTGCACGTGGGGCCCGCAATGCAATTGATGCTGGTTTTGATGGGGTCGAAATTCATGGTGCCAACGGTTATTTGATTGACCAATTCCTGAGAAAATCATCAAACCAGCGAACCGATGCCTATGGCGGCAGTCAGGAAAATCGTATTCGTTTTCTTGTTGAAGTATGCACCGCTGTTGCTGCAGAAATTGGAGCACACCGTACCGGGATCCGGCTTTCGCCTTACATTACCCAGCGTAATATGGCAGATGATGAAATTATTGAAACCATATTGAAAGCTGCATTTGAACTGCAACGCATCGCTATAAGCTATATTCACTTATCCGAAGCAGACTGGGAAGATGCTCCCCGCATCCCCGATCAATTCAGACATGATTTGCGTGATGTTTATTCCGGCACAATTATTGTTGCAGGTAAATATACGAAAGAACGAGGCGAGCAGCTTTTAAAAGATGGTCTGGCTGACCTTATTGCCTATGGTCGTCCGTTCATTGCCAATCCCGATCTTCCCTATCGCTTTGCCAACAAACTTGCCTTATCCACACTGGACCCCGACACCCTTTTTGGCGGGTCGGGAAAAGGATATGTTGATTACCCTTCCCTGCAACGCTAACCCATCCCATCAGTCAGCCCAATTGCGATGATTTGCAATTGGGCTGAATCTGATCAGGCGTGGCCGTGACTCATAACTTCACGGGTAATAGCTTTTTCAATCGCGCCTATTTTGTCGGCAATATCCGGCATTCCTGCTGCCTTTGCCTGCGCACGAAGATATTCCAAGGAAGCATGCATGCCCTGAATACGTTCATCGGCATTTGTGTCCAAACCAACATTTTGCATACCCGTTGCACGTGACCACAAGACGGGCTCATAAATACCTGTTTTGCGACGAACGGATGCCAAATATTCACGGCTTATGGGCAAACGCACAGCAACGGCACGAGAGTCCCCAATCAGATGCTCTTCACCAATACGTTCTGAAGACCATCCCGCTAATTTGAACAAACGTTCAATAAAAACATCTGTAACAGTAATCAGTTCCTTCTTGCCATGTGCAAGACCATACTCAATGCCACCAAGGAATAGTTCCGCACAACCGCGTGACAGCAAACGATTGATTTTTTGATCACCATCCGTTTCCACAGCAAATCTGCTGGATTCAAAATAAATAGACGATTCTGGGCAGATTTGACCATCCAATAATTGAGGGAATGTATCGCGCAGCATATTTGTCCCGGTCATGGGTAAAAAGCGCACAGACCCGCGTAAACATCCATCAGGACTGTAATAAAGTAAATATGTCGGGTCTTCCGCATCATACTGGTCGCGTTCACGGCCATTTTCGATCGTTACATCCCAGCCCAAACGACCTTTAAAAACACGGGCGCGCTGCTGAAACATTTGATCTAAACGTTCCATAAAGACATGATGATCTGACGGTTCAATTTGAAATAACATTCTCTGATACCCCTTCGTTTAAAATATTGAATGGAGTATCGCTTTTAGTTGTGTACCACCCTATAGGGGAATCCCCCTATATTAAGCTTGCTACCTACGGGGCGATCAAACCTTCGGTGAGGCATTTCACCACAGCATGAGTTCGGGAATACACCCCTAACTTATTGTAAATGTTTGTAAAATGATGCTCTACCGTTTTGCCGGAAATATGTAATATATCTGATATTTCACCATTGGTTTTACCATCCTTTGCCCATTTCATAACTTCCAGTTCCCGTGGCGTTAACACACAGCTAAATGATTTCGGCAACGAAAGTTCCGCAAAATGAGCATCAAAATGCAACGATAAAATATGTAACTCAGCAGCATTATGACGGATAGCCGATTGGAAAGCGGCATCCGCTTCATCACTGGCAACAGAAATAAAAGAAGGCTTTAACCCAATGGTTTTATTAGGGACTGTGAAACCGTTCCCTAGCCCGCAATCACGGGCTTCATGCATCATTTGTATCTGCCGTGCAGTCAAACCATTTGCATCCTGACTGCCCCATGCGAAAGGTAGTCTTGCCCGCATCCCATGTTGGAAGACCGGGTCAATCTCGCCATAATTTTCATCCAGATAACGATCTTGCCATTTCAACCCATAATTATGGCGATGCGCAACCCAATCATTTTCAGGAACAGCAAAATTAAAATAGGCAAAGGTTCCAAATCCAAGGGATTGAATTTGTTTTGCAAAGAGCGCCGCCAAATCATCTGGACTCTTCGCTTCGGCAATCTCGCCCAAAAATTGGTCTAACTTCTTCATGCCACCCGCAATTCGCACATTGGAATTATAAAATGAACGGTCGAATTGCATTATGTCATTTTTTCAAGGCAAAGGTAAATAATCTTTGATTGATAATTCACTTTGATCAAATCCTGTGTCGTTTATTTTTTTGCCCTTGCCTTTCTCAAATATGTAACGTTATAACGTTAGCGAACGGAGAATAGATAATGCTGATACCAGTTACCTTACTGACAGGTTTTTTAGGAAGTGGGAAATCCACTCTCTTGTCTCAAATCCTGCGCGATCAAGAATTCGCCAATGCTGCCGTCATCGTCAATGAATTTGGTGAAATCGGTCTTGATGATTTTCTTGTCACACATAGCGAAGAACAAACCGTCGAGATGACAACCGGTTGCCTGTGTTGCACCATTCGCGGAGACATCACACAAACCTTGCTGGATTTATACGAGAAACGAGAAACAGGGCAGATTGCCTCCTTTAGCCGTGTCATCATCGAAACAACCGGATTAGCTGATCCTGCCCCTGTCATCCATACCCTTGTCACAGAACCACGCATTGCAAAACGTTATATGCTTGGCGGTGTCGTCTGCACCATTGATACGGTCAATGGATTGGCGACACTGGCAAAGCATGAAGAATGCCAGAAACAAGCCGCCGTTGCCGATCGTTTGGTTTATATGAAAACCGATATTGATGTGGATGAGGCTGCCCTGCATGATCTTTATAACGAGATCAAGCATTTAAACCCATTGGCGATCAAACAGGATCGGCACAGTGCAGATTTTAATCTGAACAACCTTTTCAATACAACCTTATACGACCCAAAGACCGATCATTATGATGTTGCCCGCTGGCTCAACGATACTGTTTTACACACACATCACAACGATCACGGTCACAGCCACCACCATCATCATAATGGTGATATTGAAACCTTTAGCCTCATATTTGACGATCCTTTGCCATCCAGTGCTTTTTTATTGGCTATGCAATTGCTTATTTCAAATCAAGGCAAGGATCTTTTGCGTATAAAAGGTATTGTAAACCTCCAGGAACAATCAGATCGCCCGATTATTCTACATGGGGTACAACATGTGTTCCATGAACCGCTGGAATTGGAGAATTGGCCCTCTCAAGACCACCGCACGCGATTGGTTTTCATTACCCGAAACATACCTAAACAAACCATCGAATTATTTTTTAAAACATGGCTGAACTACGACGCAGAGCAAGTTCTGGAAATGTCGCGTTAAGAAAGATACTTTTCGATTGCCTTTGCTATAACAGCAGGATCACTGCCATGCGGGAACATGGTCAAAAATCGACCATCAGGGCCCATTAAATACGTAATTGAAGAATGGTTGACTAAATACTCATCCGCTGGTTTACCTTTTTCAATCACCTTACTGCGATGGACGCGATAAGCCTTTGCAATCTCACGCACCTGTTTCTCACTCCCTGTTAATCCAATCAAGCAGGGATGAAACGCTGTAACATATTGCTTTAAAAATGCTGGTTGATCGCGTTTTGGATCAATTGAAACAAAAATCGGTTGAACTTTCGCCCCCTTCCCTTCCAATAAATCCAACGCTGTTGCCATCGTTGACAAACCCGTTGGGCAGATGTCCGGACAATAAGTATAGCCAAAATAAATCAACATATAACGTCCACGAAAACTACGGTCCGTCACAGGCTTTCCATCTTGATCAATGAGGTCAAACGACCCACCAAACAAATTGGAAATCGTGTGTATTTCTTTATTTTCTGTTGCAAATGCAGGCGAGAAAACCCCATTTGTCAGCATGAACAGAAAAGCACAAAAGACAAGGCGCACCCGCATCATTCATCCCCCTTCAAACCCGGTATGCCAAATACACCACGCGCTTCAATTTCTTTTTTCACCATTTCATCATGGCGATACCATTCGGCCCCATTTTTGTTAGGATTTACTTTTTGCCATGCTGGTATAAAAGCATTTGCCCTGCGCCATTCGCCATCAGGTGCAGCCCGCACAAATTGCAATGCAAACATATTGACTTTGTCATTGGTAATGCTCAATCCGTCAGCAATGACGCGCTGGTTACAAAATTCGATTAAGTCCTGCCCTGTACCAGCAAAAATATCAAAATTTTTAACAGCCAAAACCAGTGTGCCATCATCCTTTAATAGACCAAGCTGGCGTTTCCCTTTTCCACATTGTTTAGGGCAATTCCCACTTAACTCACATGCAACGTCAACGACTTTTGCCTCAAACCGATCGGTCTTTTCCCCTTCGATCCCCCATTCTTCTGCCGCCATCGCCGAAGACATCAACAGTGCAAATACGGCACAGACAAAGCTAATTTGAATTTTCATTTTCTTACTCCCCGAACGGCACAATACCGTATTCTTCATGTGTTAAATTCACAATCCCATGATCATCTTCAACCTGGGTGACAAACAGGTAATTAACCCCGTCACGTTGATAAAGATCACCGTTTACACTCACTTTATGTGACTGAATTTTTAAACTTGCAGGATTGGAAACATTGGCCTCACTCTCTTCAAGCTTAAGCACCACATATACCTGACCATCTTCCCCCAGAATACTGATCGGAATCCCGCCGACAGCACACCATACAGCACATTGATGGTGTGCAGTTCCTTCCGCAAACATAATTTCGGTAACATAACACCATGTATCAATTACCTCCCCGGTAACGGATACACGTTGCGCCGAATTTGAGGCAAATGCGACAGGCATAACACCCACCAACATCCCCACAAGCGTAAAAACAAACATCGTACGTTTCATGATCATAACAGCCCCTTGATGACAACAGTAACCTCTCCTTTATACAGGAAAGAGAAAAAGGACATTCTCACGTTTAGGTGACGTTATAATCACGTTTTTGTCATGTCAGGGCGTTATATATCCCATTCTGCTTCTTGCAGAACGCGGCGGTAACTTTCACAAACAGGAAATCGTTTGTCATTTTTTAAAACAATTTCATAAGTGCCATCCACATGATCAATCTGCTTAATAGCATCTTTAAGCACCCAATGCTCCAAATGGACACAGGTGCCATCTAACCCGCGTAAATCATGCACCGCATCACTAAAGCGATATAAAATTCGATCTTCCCCTTTATCGCCATAAACACGAATAAAGTGATCTTCCTGACTTACCGCCCAAATTTCTTCACCGACATCTTTTTTAAGTCTTGCAACAAACCGTGGCGGCTCGATTACTTGCTTTTCAGGCGCTGTTGTCGGCGTTGTTTTACGAAAGAAAAACATTATTACCTCAAACAAGCATAGTCTTAGCTCTTCTAATTTGATGTAAGAAGGCTTAGGCAAAATTGCTAGCCTTCCATAAAAAAAGAGAGCCATCGACACAACAGAATGTCTCTATAGCTCTCTTGAAAAGTTTGTGTTTGACGAAGGTTGAAGGGGGGGCAAGTCTTGCGTCAGTGACCGTTCACTTTTCGAATAACAAAAACCAGTAGGCCGACGACCACAAGCAAAGTGGTTACAACACCGCCGACACCGAATAAACCAATCGTATCCATGACATTCCCTCCTGATACGCTGAATGAACAGGCATATGATGGCAACCATCTTGTTTTGATGCATTGCGAATTATCAATGGAATAAATTAATTTTCGTTGGCAATGTTTTGTAAACGCACCAAATCTGCAAGAAAATGATTTTTCCCTAAATCCTTTAAGGAGCCTTCACGTTTAAATTCCGCAATAATGCGCGATGTGGTTTCTGTTGTCACACCGAGGATTGCCCCGAGGTCTTCGCGGCTGAATAAATAACAACTGTTATCGCCCTTATCCGATAATCCGATAACAAGACGAGCCACCCGTGATTTTGAACTGCCTGTCGATAATTCGGTTAGCCATTCATCAGCCTGTTTTACGGCTGTGTGCCAACGATTTAACAATTGTGTGTGCAAACGTGGCGTTTCCCGGTTTAATCTTTCAACCACATCACGCGGAATTTGACATAGTTCAGCATCGCGCAAAACAGTCGCGTAATGTTCATAAGTCGGATTAACCAGAACTTCCAGTCCTGCAACATCGCCTGTACGTAACAATCTGACGATACGCTGCCCGCCATCCGGTAAATACTGTGTCAGTTTAATAACACCACTACGTACGGTATATAGGAATTGACCCTCATCGCCTTCACCATAAAGACGATCTCCGGCCTTTTTCTCCACTTCCAAAATTGGCTTATGGATCAGCTCAAAATCCGTATGTTCCAAATCGGCAAAAAGTGCAAGATGGCGAATACCACAATTTTCACAGTTAGAAACACCCGACCAAGCGTTGGCAATGGCTTGTTTTTCCACCCTAGTATCCCCTACAACATGCGACATTATTAAATCAGTTTTTAGCCATTAAACCAAATCACAAAATCTTTGCAATTCAATTTTACTATTTTATCTTAATCCATTGATTAACCATACAATTATTATGGCTTATATGTCTTTTTATACTTTTTCTAATTTTTATTGACTTCATAGGATTTGTCATTATTTTTTGCGTTGCAATATAAACAACCTTTATGCCAAGTTTAAGGAAATCCCCCCAATGGAACATACACCGACTTTAACCGAAAAACTTACCGGCGACGCCCTTCCGTTTATCATCATGGGCATTGGCGCCTTTATGCTGAGTTGGGTCTTTTTCCTCGGTGACCTCGTCACAGGATAAATAAACCAAATCGCTCAAAAAGGGGGTAAGGCACCATGTCTTACCCCCTTTTTTATTCTTCGGGCTTGCATCTCTCAAAAAACAGAATAGCTTTGATAAAATCATATCAGGGGAATTTATTCGGACATGTCCAACACCAACAATCCCATTATCGACTGGCTTTTACATGAAGGCTGGCAGATAACCGATAAATCAGACTTTACCCTAGCCCTTGCCCAAACTTTTATTAAGGCTGGGGTTCCGCTGGATCGTCAGCGCCTTGTTATTCGGTTACTCCACCCACAAGTCATGGGATTCAGCTATACATGGGACAGCCAAACACAAGAAGTTGACCTGTTTGAAACCGGTCATCATCTGCGTGAAAGCGAAATGTATAGAAACAGCCCTTTTGCCGCCTTGTTTGAAGACGGTGCTGGTGCCATTCGGCGCCCTTTACATGATCCAAAATGCCAAATGGATTATTCTATTCTGCCAGATCTAAGAGATGAAGGTTTTACAGATTACGTTGCCTTGCCCCTGATTTTTTCAGATGGCAGACGCAGTGCCATTACCCTTGCCAGTAAAACGCCCGGCGGTTTCAGCACTGAACATCTGACGATTATATATGAAAGTCTCCCCGCCCTTGCCCGCATTGTTGAAAACTATGCCTTAAAACATACAGCCTCCGTTCTGCTTGAAACCTATTTGGGGAAAGAAACCGGGAAACAGGTTCTCAGTGGCAAGGTCAAACGCGGGGATGGTCAAATCATTCGTGCTGTTTTATGGTTTTCAGACCTGCGCCAGTCCACCACATTGGCAGAAACCCTTCCCCGTGCAGATTTTCTGGATATGTTAAACGATTATTTTGACTGTACAGCTGGTGCCGTTTTGGCAAATGGCGGCGAGGTCTTGCGATACATCGGAGATGCTGTTCTGGCTATTTTCCCGGTTGGTGAAACACCGGATTGCATCCAGACACACCAAGCTGCCAAAAATGCAGAACGTGCCATTCGCAGCGCCTTTGATCGTTTAAACAAACTCAACGCCACACATGGGGCCAAAAATTTACCCCTCATCAATTGTGGAATTGGTATTCATGTCGGTGAAGTTATGTATGGCAATATCGGCACCCATGACCGGCTTGAATTTTCTGTCATTGGTTCTTCCGCCAACGAAGCAGCAAGATTGGAAAGCATGACAAAAGAACTAAACGTTCCTGTCGTAGTCTCCAATCAATTCTGCCAACTTCATGGCGGGGATTGGCAATCGCTGGGGGAACATAATTTAAGGGGATTTTCTCACAAACGGGAACTATTCACCTTAATACAATAGAACCTCTGGTTTGACCTTTCGTTTTCAGTTAAAGTGAGGCTCAAAGAAATAGGCGGGTTGGGAGAAAGAATTTGAACGCGCATATCACGGCAAATATCCTCGCGGCATCAACAAATGATGAACTGCAAAAACGGTTTTGCGACGATTTAACAAAACATCATTATCAAGTCCGTTTTTGCAATCCTGACAGTTTGCAGGACAATATAAGAAAAGAGCGCCCCGACCTGATCGTTGTCGATGTTTCCCATAACGAATTCGATGGTTTCGGTTTAATCGAGAAGTTGAAGGGTGACACGACCTCTAAGCATATCCCCACAGTCGCGCTTGTACCCGAAAAAACACCAGACTTATACCAACGCGCTATTGAAGTTCATGCAGATGATATTTTCATCCAGTCTTTTAACATCGAAGAATTTTTTGTTCATATCAAACCGCTGCTTCGCCTTTCCACTATGTTTGTCGAGCTTGAAAACCGCGTTTCTTTAGCAAAAATTCTTGATATCAATGCCAACGAAGAGATTGATGAAAGCGATGATAGCGCCTATCAAATTATGTTGATCTCCCCTCGTGATGGTGACCGGGCAATGATTGAAGCCGTGTTAAACGGCAATTGTCAAATCAATGTCTGTGATGATTTTTTTGTCGCAGAAGAAGAATTAAGCAAGATCAATTACGATGCTGTCATCTGTGCGCTTAATGATGAAAACAAGGAACAAGCCTTTGTTTTAAGTTCGCGCGCCAGAAATAACCCTCGCCTTTTTAACCTGCCTGTATTGTTTATTAATGACGATAACATTACAGACCGACTAGATGCTTATCGTCGTGGGGTCACACGGATTACCAACCGCCCGCTGAACAAAGCATCCCTGCATGCGAAAATAAAAATGCTGGTCCGTCGCCAACGTTTACGTTGGAACATCCGCAATGCAATGGATAGCACACGGGCACCAAAAAGCATTGAGCCCGCAACACAGGCTTATAACCAAGATTTTTTCAAAGCAAACCTCGTGCATCAAATCGAAAATGCACACAAATGGCATAAACACCTGACATGTGTCTTTTTCTCTATTGGAAACCTGAGTAATATCAAAACCCAGTTTGGAGATGAAGCCGCACAGCATCTTATGCAACAAATCCATCAATGGATTAGCGGCCTCTCACGTGTCGAAGATTGCGTTTCCCTTTATCAGGAAAATGAATTTGCAATTGCACTTCCCGATACCCCCATGAATGAGGCACAAATTGTCATGCATCGCATTGCCGGGATTCTCAGCTACACCGACTTTGCTTTGCCCGATGTCTTTCAACCTGTCAGCGTTTGGGTCGAGTGCGGCATTGCGCAATTGACGCCGAGTGATGATGTAAAATCCATGATCGAACGCGCAAGAAATCCTATCGTCTAATTCAGATAAACCGGCGGCTTTTATGTATATCGACCTTTACTATGACACAATCTGTCCCTGGTGCTGTATTGGTAAAAACCGACTGGAAAAGGCATTGTTGAGTCGGGCCCATATCTCTTTAAAAATCCGCTGGAAACCCTTTTTACTAAACCCAACGATGGGACCGGGAGGCATGGACCGTCAACTCTATTTATCTCAAAAATTCGGCGGACCGGATCGGGCAAAGCGTGTTTATGATGCAATTGCCCAAACCGGACAGGATAATGGGATTGATTTCCGTTTTGATTTAATTCGCTACACTCCCAATTCCATTGCCTCTCATCGTCTTGTCTTTTTTGCAACCCGTTTTGATTTGCAAATTCAAATGGTTGAACGGTTGTTCAAAGCCTTTTTTATCGAAGGTAAAAATATCGGGGACATTGATATTTTAACGACACTCGCCAGCGAAATCGGACTGGATAAAGCTGCGACAAAGGCTTTTTTACAAAGTGATGAATTGCATGAGGAAGTGATAGAATCTGACCGCCAAGCCCGCGAACTGGGCGTTCACGGGGTGCCAGCCTTCGTGGCACGCGACAGATATATTATCTCCGGTGCCCAAGAATCGAAAATCCTTGGTAAATTTATTGATACGGCGTGGAACGGGTAATTATGGCAAACGGGCCATTTCACCCAGATCTTTCAACAAGCGTTTAACACCTGTCAGTCTGGTTGCCATATCATCCCAACGCCGCATAAAGACCAGACAATGATCTGGGCGCATTTTGGCTGTTCCGGCTTGATCCATCAAAAAACGAACCAATCCATCCGGGTTTGCAAACTCGTTATTACGGAACTTAATCACCGCCCCTTTGGGCCCTGCATCAATTTTTTCGATATGTGCTTCACGGCAAAGATGTTTCATCGCCACTGTATCAAGCAGATTTTCGACTTCGCCCGGCATAGGACCGAAACGATCAACCAATTCTGCCGCAAATGAATCGAGGTCCTGCTGTGTTTTCAATGTAGACACACGACGATAAAGTTCCATACGAACATTCAGGTCTGCAATATAACTTTCAGGGATTAAGACTGGTAAACCGATACCGATCTGGGGGCTCCAGTCATGTGGATTTTCTTCCTCAAAACCACCGCCGCCTTTCGCCTCAGCAACCGCTTCTTCCAACATTTGTTGATAAAGTTCGATACCGACTTCTTTAATATGACCGGATTGTTCATCCCCCAGCAAATTCCCGGCTCCACGAATATCCAGATCGTGACTGGCCAATGTAAATCCGGCGCCTAAGCTATCCAAGGTTTGCATGACTTCAAGACGTTTTTCCGCTGTTTTTGAAATTTTCTGACCGGGCGGTAAAGTCAAATAAGCATAGGCACGCATTTTAGATCGCCCGACCCGTCCCCGTAATTGATAAAGTTGCGCAAGACCAAACATATCAGCACGATGAATGAAGATCGTATTTACGGACGGTAAGTCCAAGCCAGATTCAACAATATTGGTTGCCAGTAAAATATCGAACGCTTTTTCGGAAAAAGCCGTCATAACCTCTTCCAGTTCCGACGGCTTCATGCGACCATGTGCCACCGCAATTTTTGCATCAGGCACCAGATCATGTAATTCGCGCGCAACTTTATCCAGATCCGCCAAACGCGGGCAGACATAAAAACATTGCCCGCCGCGAAAACGTTCGCGCTGGATTGCTTCGCGAACAACCACGTGGTCAAAAGGCATAACAAAGGTACGAACGGCCAAACGATCCACGGGCGGCGTTGCAATCAAGCTCATTTCCTTTACCCCGGTTAACGCCATTTGAAGCGTTCGCGGAATGGGCGTTGCCGTTAAGGTCAGGAC
The DNA here is from genome assembly GCA_965230775.1 of Terasakiella sp. Lineage (GTDB taxonomy): Bacteria > Pseudomonadota > Alphaproteobacteria > Rhodospirillales > Terasakiellaceae > Terasakiella. The sequence continues at coordinate 379,477 of CBDDLQ010000006.1, read as the reverse complement.
GTGAACATCTGCTTTCAGCTTTTTAAGCTGTTCTTTGTGGGTTACACCAAAATGCTGTTCTTCATCAATGATCAACAGACCAAGACGTTTGAATTTAACATTTTTTGCCAATAGCGCATGGGTGCCAACAACGATATCAACAGTGCCTTGATCCATTTCTTCTTTCACGCGTTTGGCTTGCGTTGGGGTAATTAATCGTGAAAGCTGCTGAATGCGAATAGGGAAATGTTTAAATCGTTCAACAAAATTATTGTAATGCTGACGGGCCAGCAAAGTCGTCGGCACAACCACTGCAACCTGCATCCCGCTCATTGCTGCAACAAAGGCAGCACGCAAGGCAACTTCGGTTTTACCAAAGCCAACATCGCCACAGACCAAACGATCCATCGGACGTCCGCTGTTCAAATCTGATATCGCATCACCGATCGCGCGCAATTGATCATCGGTTTCTACAAATTTAAACTGGGTGCAAAATTCTTCATACAAACCATCTGGTGCAGCAACCGCCTCCCCTTTACGTAACTCTCGTTCCGCAGCCACTTTGATTAACTGCTGGGCCATATCCTTGACGCGTTCTTTCAGGCGAGCTTTGCGCGCCTGCCACGCCACACCACCAAGTTTATCAAGATGAGCCGCCCCTTGATCAGAGCCAAAACGAGACAATAATTCAATATTTTCAACAGGCAAAAACAGCTTGTCACCGCCGTCATAAACCAACACCAGACAATCATGGGGAGCACCGCCAACATTAATGGTCTCCAAACCTTCATAGCGCCCAATCCCGTGATCCACATGGACAACAAGGTCGCCTTCATTCAGGCTGGATGCCTCTGCAATAAAGTTTTCTGCCCGCATACGCCGTCTGGCTGGGCGAACCATACGTTCGCCTAAAATATCCTGCTCACACAGAATGGTTAGGCCATCAAATGCAAAACCATGTTCCAGCCCTAAAACAATCAGGGCAACCCCGTCTTTAGGCAAGCGTTCGACATCGGCAAAACTGCCAACCGCCGCCAAGCCAGAAACCCCATGTTCCTTTAAGACCGTCATCAAACGATCGCGTGATCCATCTGAATAGGCCGCAATCACAACACGTTGTTTGTTATTCTGTTCCGCGACAATATATTGACGAACCGCATCATAAACATTGGCATTCGGGTTCGCCCGGGCTTCGGCAAAATCCAAACTGCGCCGCGCATTACCATCAATGACAATGTCGCTTGGTTCCAGATTGAAGGCACTGAATTGACCAATACCATACCCATCCAGCAGTTTTTCCCAGTCTTCACCTTCAAAATAAAGGAGAGAAGGATCAATCGGGTTATAAGGGGCTTCCCCCCCTAAAGAAGCCCCGGCAACATCAACACGCGCGTCATAATAATCAGCAATCATTTCCAGACGGGAATCTCGTGCTTGATCAACCTGATGATCGAGAACAATTTTTGCTGTTTTCGGAAGATAATCCAGCAAGCTTTCCATTTGGTCATGGAACAAAGGTAACCAATGTTCCACACCCATCGGACGCCGCCCTGCTGAAACAGCTTCATAAAGTGGGTCTTTTTCCGCTTTTGCCCCAAAAATTTTACGAAACTCGGTCCGAAAACGTGAAATAGCATCGTCCCCCATCGGCAATTCGCTAACGGGTTTCAGGGCAAAAGTATCGATCATCTCAAGCGTGCGCTGAGAAAGCGGATCAAACGTGCGGATTGCCGCAACTTCGTCCCATTCCAGATCAAGGCGTAACGGTTCTTCCCGTCCCGGGGCAAAGACATCGACAATATCACCACGAACCGCATATTCGCCCGGTTCCATCACCGTTTCACTACGTTGATAGCCATTTCGTTCAAGAAACTTGACGAGATCTTCGCGCCGAACTTCATCACCTGCTTTTGCGGTAAAAACAGCACCTTTGAAACTTGCACGCGGAGGTACTTTTTGTAAAAAGGCAGAAACGGTTGTTAAAAGCAAACGTGATGTGCCTTTGGGACGATCCAGCAAAGTCGTCAATCCGTCTACACGCTGCCCCACAATTTCAGCATGCGGTGACACGCGGTCATAAGGCAGGCAATCCCATGCCGGAAACTGGATCACCTGAAGGTCGGGATAGAAAAAAGAGACCGCATTGGCCGCGCGCACCATTTTCGTCTCATCCGTCGTAACGAATAAAACATCACCGTGCTGTTTTGCCAGATAGCCTAAAAGAACACTGTCATATCCTTCCGGTACACCGCCATAAGTCAATGTGCCAGCTGTCGGAAGCGCGCGTAAACTTAGTTTCATAACAGGTCGTTTGCCTTTGCTTAGGCGTTTTCGATATATTCCTGACAATCGCGAAGTTTAATCATCACGTTATTGTCAAATTCTGCCGGAACATCCAATTTCCCGGTAATCCATTTAAAGATATCCAGATCGTTTTGTTCCAGCAAGGCTTCAAACTGGGATATCTCCTCATCCGATAATTCACCAAGGTAACGTTCAGAAAAACGTGCGAAAATCACATCGTTTTCGTGCATACCCATATATTTGCATTTGTGATGTAAACGTTTAAGACGGTCATCCATGTCGAACACCATTTGCCAGATGAAAAAATTTGCTTAGGATATAGCGACCTTTTCACTCATTGTCATGGCTTAAAGCATGCGTCCTGAAATTCTTTTTCCATTATTTCGACCAATTACCGCCCTTGCCGGTGTTGGTCCGCGTATTTCCAAATTGATGGAAAAACTCACTGGTGAACATATTGTCGATATTCTTTGGCATCTTCCAACATCGTTTGTCGATCGACGTTTTTCCCCGACAATCGCCGATGCGCCGGACAATGCCATTGTGACTTTGGAAGTCACCGTTGCTAAACATTTCCCATCACGCAACCGCCGTGCCCCCTATAAAGTTTCCTGTTTTGATGAAACGGGTCACATGGATTTAGTCTTTTTCAATGCACGTGCCGATTATTTAAAAAAGCAATTACCTGAAGGTGAAACCCGCATTGTCAGTGGCACGGTTGAACGTTTTCAAGGTGTTCTACAAATGACCCATCCTGACCGGATGGGATCATTGGATGAAAAAGAAGATATACAAACCGTCGATCCGGTTTACCCCTTGACCGCAGGGGTTACAAACAAGCTTATGGGAAAAACGGTTCAACATGCCCTTGAACAAACAACAGCCCTGCCGGAATGGTTAAACGAGCCCTTTAAAAAAGTAAAAAACTGGCCTGACTGGCAAGATGCCCTTACAAGCGCACACCACCCCGGTTGCGAAGAAGACCTGTTTGCCGACACTCCGGCACGTGAACGTCTTGCTTATGACGAATTACTCGCCAATCAACTTGCACTGGCACTGGTCAGACGAACCGTGCGCCGTGCTGCCGGGCGCAGCATTACGGGAAATGGGCGTTTGCGCAAAACAATCCGGGATGCTTTGCCTTTTAATCTCACCAACTCGCAAGAAGACTCCTTAAAAGAAATTGAAGCCGATATGGCAGAACCACTACGGATGCTTCGCCTGCTGCAAGGCGATGTCGGTAGCGGTAAAACCGTTGTTGCCTTGCTCAGCGCCCTAATCGCCATAGAAGCAGGCCTACAGGCCGTTATCATGGCCCCGACAGAGATTTTAGCCCGTCAACATATGGAAACCATTGCACCCTTATTGACAGGGACCCCAATTAACCCGATCCTCTTAACAGGGCGCGATAAGGGCAAAAAACGGCAAGCCATCCTCGAACAAATTGCCAGTGGCGAGGTGCAATTAATCATTGGAACGCATGCTTTGTTTCAGGATGATGTGGATTTTGCCAATTTGGGTCTTGCCATCATTGATGAACAACACCGCTTTGGTGTGCACCAACGCCTTGCGCTCGCCAGTAAGGGACAGCATGTGGATGTTCTGGTTATGACGGCAACCCCCATTCCACGCACGCTTATGCTGACGGCCTACGGCGATATGGATGTTTCGCGCCTGTTGGAAAAGCCTGCGGGACGTAAACCCGTTGATACCCGCGTTATGCCTCTTTCAAAACTGGAAGAGGTCGCTTTCGGCCTAAAGCGCATGATTGATAAAGGCGCACGTATTTATTGGGTTTGCCCTTTGGTGGAAGAATCTGACAAGATCGAAGTGGCTGCTGCGCAAGAAAGATTTGAACACCTTCAATCCCTTTATGGCGCACGTGTTGGACTTGTTCACGGTAAAATGAAGGGAACCGAAAAAGACACCGTCATGGCTGCCTTTGTCGGTGGTGACATTGACATACTGGTTGCAACCACCGTTATCGAAGTAGGTGTAAACGTACCCGAAGCAACCGTAATGATCGTTGAACATGCCGAACGTTTTGGTCTTGCCCAGCTTCATCAACTGCGTGGGCGCATCGGGCGCGGTATGGATGCCTCCACCTGCCTTTTATTATACGGTGCCCCGTTATCTGAAAACGGTCAGGCCCGCCTTAAAATTATGCGCGATACCGAAGATGGGTTTGTCATTGCCGAAGAAGACTTGCGTTTGCGCGGTGCCGGTGAGGTCTTAGGCACACGCCAAAGCGGACTGCCGGAATTCAAACTCGCACAATTGCCCGCACACGAAGATTTACTGGCAGCCGCGCGCGACGATGTTAAATTGATACTGGAACAAGACCCCGAATTACAGACAGAACGCGGTCAATCCTTGCGCACCCTCCTCTATCTATTTGAAGAGGATGCAAGCGTCGGATACCTGCGATCCGGTTAAGTGTTCTCATCTTTGGCAGGAATTGGGTGTTTGGAAACCAAGACCGGGCTTCCCTCCTTTTCACGTAAAACATCCACATCTTCATATGTTTTGGCAGATGTCTGTGGAACTTGCTGTTCTTCAATGGGGCGTCGGTCCGGTGGGGTTACAATCCCGCCGGAAATAACCATTTTCACCGCTTGTTCAACGGTCATATTCAATGGAATCAGTTCCCCTTTGGGAACAAACAGCAAGAAACCGGATGTCGGGTTTGGCGTTGTTGGTAAAAAGATATTTACGCACTCTTCTTCAGTCAGATTTTGAACTTCGCCCTTTGTCGTCCCGGTGATAAAACCGATGGCCCAAATCCCACGACGAGGATATTCAATCAGAACCGCCTCGCGAAAAGCTTGTGATTTCTGGGCGAGTACCGTTTCAAAAATTTGCTTGGTTGCACTGTAAATCCCGCTAATAACCGGCATACGTGCCATAATGCTTTCGCTGATACGGACCAGCAACTTACCGACAAACCCGGCGGTCAACATCCCCACAATGGTCAGACTCACGAGAACAACCAGCAATCCCATCCCCGGGATACTAAAAGGAAGATAAGTTTCCGGGTTATAGGCTTTCGGGATAAGCGGTGTGACCTTTTGATCCACAAAGTCCACAAAGACCCATGCAACCAAAATCGTAATGGATAACGGTGCTGTTACCAGTAAGCCCGTCAGGAAATAGGCGCGAATACGCCCCATGACAGTCAACCCTTTAACAGGTTTGGTATCTTCTGACGAATTTTCTTCGGTCATGGACAAGCGTTCCTATTTTCTATAGCGTGGAAATGCATGGTATAGAGTTTAACGTAAAGACAAAAGAACGAAATGAGCCTGTTATGAAAAATTGGGTTATACAATACGTCTATGCGACGGATAAAAACGAACAAGGTATCTCAATTCTGGAAGTTCAAGCTGAAAGTCTTGAAGCTGCAAAAGAAATCGCCGTTCAAAAAGCTGCAGCCGAAGAATATGTCTTTAATGTCTACCCGCAATCTGACGAGCAATTTCTAGGAAACGTCAAACATCACGCAAGTATCCTTGTCGGTAAAGGCGAAACTATTGAGAATGATACAGAATAAAACGAAATTTCACTCTATATTAGCTTTTATATTTCGCGAGTTCCTGCCCCATTCTACGAATATTTTTCACAAAAATATTGATTAACCCACGCATAAAGGGATCAGCCTTGGCAAGCTTACTTTCAAACGTATCGCGCGTCACGATAACGAGTGTCGTTTGTTGAACTGAACGCGCCGCAGCCATACGAGGCGCATTATCAATCAAGGCCATTTCCCCAAAAATACCGCCTTTATTCACAGTGCCAAGTACGACTTCACGACCATCAACAATTTTGTAAATTTCAACCATGCCGCGCTCAATGATATAAGCGCGGTCACCGGGATCGCCTTCTTTAAAAATACGGTCCCCCGCATAAAAGACTTTACGCTCAATAAAACGTTTCGCAGCGTGGCCAGCCATTCAAAAACCCTCAGATCCCGTCGATTAAAGTTATTTAATAGTACCTGTTTACTCAAGGAATGCAATCTAGTCTAATCTGAAGGAGATAGAAATTCTTCATTTGTATAGGTGAGGCAAGTTCATGCGGACATATCCCAAACGCCCGTGGGTCGGCATCGGTGTTGTTGTTCATAAAGATGATGAAATTTTGCTGATAAAAAGGGCAAAAGCCCCCTATAAAGGCGCATGGAGCCTACCCGGTGGCGCACAGCATGTTGGCGAAACCGTTATTGAGGGAGCCAAACGTGAAGTTTTTGAGGAAACCGGCATCCATACCTGTCAGCATCATTTTATTGATATTGTCGATTCTATTCATTTCGACAAAGATAAGCGCGTAGAATATCATTACACCCTTATCGAAATATCCTGCCTTTATCAAACAGGAACTTTGGCTGCAAATGATGATGCGTTATGCGCCAAATGGGTTCCTTATCATCAAATTGATCAATACAATTTACGAGAAGAAACCCTTCGCATTATCAAGCAGTCTTATCGTTCGCGGAATGCTTCGTTGACGGAGGAATAAACAGGTTTTAACAGATATTGTAACAAGGTCTTTTTACCCGTTGTGACATCCGCCTGTACCGTCATCCCCGGCATAATCCGGTTGTTAGATGGATCATAGCCCACATAACTGCGATCCAGTGCGATTAACCCTTTATAATAGGGTTCTTCCTTTTCATTCATAAAAGTTGTTGCTGAAATCGCAGAAAGTTCGCCTGTAATACCGCCGTAACGCGCAAAGTCAAAACTGGTAATTTTAACCGTAACCGGTTGACCGACACGCATATGCCCAACATCCCGTGTTGCAATCTTTGTTTCAACAATCAATTCCTTATCCAAAGGGACAATTTCCGTAACCGTTGCACCGGGTGCCAAAACACCGCCGATCGTTGTTGCTTGCAATCCTTTAACAATACCACGCACCGGGGCACGGACTTCAAGACGCTTCACCCGGTCTTCCAGCTTTGCAATTGCTTCACGAACCTGAGCAAGTTCCTGTGTTACACCGCCCATTTCCTGCAACGCTTCTTCTTTTGACTTGGCAACGTCCTGTGCCAATCGGTTCTTGGCCTCTTCATGTTCTTCCAATGCTTTGAGGCGTTCTTGAACCACTTTATTCACATCGCCATGTGCCTGATTGGCTTCACGCTTCAATTCAAGATACAAAACCTTTGAACTTAACCCCTGCTTAAACAGAGATTCTCGCATTTTCAATTCATCTTGAACGATAGAGAGTTGTTGGCGCAACGTCGCTTCTTTTTCTTCCAGCAAATCAAGTTCTGTACTGGATTGTTCAATCTGATTAATCAAAACCTGACGACTGCTGTCCTGTGCGCCGGTTTGAACCCGGTAAATTGCCATTTGGTCTTCGACCATTCCGGCATAATCTTTCCCTACAATCGAAAAATCCGGTTGTCGGTCCATACCGATTGCCCGCAATCTTTCCGCCTTTAACAATAGGCCAGCACGACGCGCTTTCATCTGCGCACGTTCTGAATAAGCCGCCGCTGGATCAAGACGTATCAGAACGTCCCCCGTTTCAACAATCTGCCCTTCAGAGACCAGAATTTCAGATACAATCCCGCCTTCAAGATGTTGAATAGTCTGAATTTGACCAGAGGGAATTACCTCTCCGAAAGAAACAGAGACTTCATCAACCTCGGTAAAATACGACCAGACGATAAAAGCAACAATCACCGCACCGACCGTCATCATCCCCGCACGGATTAAAGAAGAAGACCCGGCCTCTTCCAAAACAACGGATTGTGCCAAATAACGCGTCTGTCGCGATCCAATTTTAAACTGGACCGGATGCAGTTTTTTTTCTTCAACAGCTTTTGTTTCGCTTTTTGTAATCTGGTTGCCACTCATAGGAAATCTTTCGGTAAGTGGGGTTTAACCTCATCTGTTGGACCGTACATTTTCATGTGACCGTTTTCCAACCATAATACTTTATCGGCAATTTTTAAATGACTTGGTCTATGCGTAACAATGAAGCTGCAAACCCCTTCTTGTTTGAGGTTGGCAACAGCCTGCATAAAGGCCTGATCGTCATCAAAATCAAGTCCGTTACCCGGTTCATCAAATAACATAATTTTGGGGCTTTTCACAAAACAACGCGCAAGGTTTAAACGCTGCTGGAAACTACTGGGCAACTGCCCCCCCGTCCCCTCACCAATGCGTGTCCAAAAGCCCTTGGGCAAAGCCTCAATATCATCCAAAACATTGGCGATTTTACAGGCGTGCGCCAATTCTTCGTCCGTTGCAGCCGGATTGGCAAGACGCAAGTTTTGCGCAATCGTTCCATAAAAGAATTGTGTCGTTTGCGGTGCATAGCCCATCATCTGACGCAATTCAACGGGGTCCAACTGACGAATATCCGTTTGATCAACCCGAATATTGCCTGCCTGGGGGATATACATTCCCAACAACAATTTAAGGATGGTGGACTTCCCGCTGCCATTCCCACCAACAAGGGCAAGAACCTCACCGGGATTTACATCAAAATTCACCCCGACAAGTGCCGGGTCTGCATCCGGGGAATAGCGCAAAGACACACGGCCGAATGAAATAAAGCCATTGATCTTACGGTTTGTCGAAATCGCCTGATCTTTATGTTCTGAATTAATGTTCATCAGGTTGTTGATTTGCGAAATGGATGAGCGCACCTGTTCTAAGCGGGTAAGTGTTACAAACCCTGATTGCAACGGCCCCAGGACACGCCATACAAGGATCATGGAAGCGACAAGCCCGCCGATTGTCATCGCACCACTGAAAACTTCAAAAACGCCAACAGCAACCGTTGCAACACCGGATACAATCATCAAAACATGTGATGTTGTATTGAGATAACTTGTCACCTGCGCTGACTTAAAACTGGCCATTGCAGATTTGGCTGACAGCTCACGATAACGGCTCAACCACGTTGCTTCTGAATTACTGTATTTAATCGCACGCATGGAAGAAATTGTTTCAATAACCAATTCTTGTTTTTGCGAACCATAGCGGGCCGTTGCCCCAATCGCATTTCGAATAATTGGGCCAAAGGCCAACGCCACCAGCCAATAGAGAACCAGCATTAAAATTGGAATAAAGGCGACAACGCCACCTAAAACAAAGATAACGATAATGAAAATAAATGAAAACGGGATTTCAAACATAACCACGGCCATAGGTCCTGTAAAAAATTCCCGAATAGATTCAAAGTCTTTGATTCGTGCTACCTGAGCCCCGATTGTTGCACGTTCCGTGAAGGCCGGAGGAAGGAACATAATCCGCTTAAAAACTTCCGTTCCCACGATATTGTCAATCCTCGCCCCGACAAAGGCAAAAATCTGGGTTCGAATTTTCCTGAGAACAAAATCACATATCAGGGCAATACTCACCCCGATACCGAAATAAGCCAATGTTGACATGGATCCGGTTGCAACGACTTTATCATATACCGCCATAACAAAGAGCGGGGTTGCCAAAGCCAAGAGGTTCAAAAGCAATGTCAGACCTAGAATTTGATAGATCAAGGAACGGAAACGTTCCATAACCATCCAAAACCAACCAATTTTTTGTTGGGCTAATTTTTGTTCTTCATTATCAACAGGTGTAAAGAAATAGGCTGTCCCCTTCATCTTCATATCATTGCCACTGAGTGTGGCATAATCACCTGTTCCGCCATCAAAGATACGAACACCGTAATCGCTACGCGCCATCGGTATGAAGGCAGCACGATCATCAGAAACATAAAGGCAGGGCATCAAACGAGGATCAATATCCTTAAGCCGAATACGCTCAGGCCGACTGGAATATTGCAGGTTCGCCATAACATTTCGAAAACCAGTAATATCCAGTTCATCAGCGAAATGCGGCATCGCTTCGGCAATATTACGCTGTTCTCCACGCCAACTTAAGGCCATCAGCAAAATTTCAAGGCAGGCTGCAAAATCTGAAATTTCGCGCAAGTTGGCCAATAAAGGCGATCTTTTAATGCCCTCAGCTGTTTGGGAGAGCGAACGCTTTTCCACTTCAAGCTTTTTAACGTCTATTTTGCCCAATGCGTTACTCATGTATCGCTTTCCGTTTCTTTGATTGTACGGGTTTTCAGGACAAGTTTTTTATTTTTAAGTCCAACACCATCTGCTGACTTGCTGTCATCCGTCTTGGCAGCACGTGCTTTCCATGTTTCTGTCGGCACTGGTTTAGGATCAACTTTAGTATCTTGTTTTTCGTCAACAATATTTTCTTCTTTACTCACCATATCGGGAGACGCCACGCGTGATTCCACTTCCCTATCTGCCTCAGCTTCTCTTTGCACTGCTGTTTGGGCCGCAGGACTGTCTTGCATTTTTTTCTTTTGGATCAAGCGATCAAAAACCGATTTATCCGAGGCTAAAATACGGGGTTGCTTTTTCTCATTCTCATCAACCGACTTCCCGGGAACAGTCACTTTGCGTTCTGCAACACGTTTTTTAGGGCGCGGCACGAGTTTTGTTTTCAGCTTATCTTTTATTGCATCTTTGCTTTCGTTTTTTTCCACCGATGGGGGTTCTTGTGTCTGGTTCGGGGAAATCGGATTGAGGTCCCCTTGTTTCGCCTGAGAGGACTGCGCCCCTGACTCTATCCCTTTTTCGACTGACGGCGTTTGATTTGCTGAATGGAAAATCGGTGCTTCTTCCATTTCTCGTTTTTCCAAACGACCATCTTGCAAATCATAAATAGCATCCGCCATTCTCAAGACAGATGGGCGGTGTGAAACAAGAATCAACGTTCGTTTCCCACGGGCTTGTTCCAAAAACTCAGTTAAAACCTTGTCACCGGCACTGTCCATTGCTGCGTTTGCTTCATCAAAAAGAAGAACAACAGGATCGCTCATTAACGCACGTGCAATGGCAATTCGTTGTTTAATGCCACGCGGCAATGTATCGTAAGCACCATTGCCGACCGAGGTATCATATCCCAATGGCATACGTGCAACCACATCATCCAGCCCTAACAAACGTGCAATTCGCAATGCCTTTTCTTCCAGTTCAGGTTTGAACATGGTCAGGTTTTCAAGGATCGTCCCATTAAATAAAACACCATGCTGAGGCAAATAGGCAATTTTGCGGCGTACACTGTTAGGTTCCAGCTCATTGATATCTTGACCATCAATAAGGACTTGGCCTTCACTTGCCCGCATAGCCCCCATCATCAGATATAATAACGAGCTTTTTCCACTGGCATTCCCACCGGAAATCCCAATAATTTCACCGGGTTCCACTTTTAAATTAACTTTGGAAAAAACGGCCTGTTCATCATCGCCAAATTTCAAACCAACGTTATGTAATTCAATGCGCCCTGAATAATTGCCATCAACAACAGGCAAAGCGCCTTGCGTTTCCGGTTGTAATTCAAAAATCTCACGCAGTTTTTCACGGGCGAGCTGAATAGATTGGAAACGTGACCAAATCCCAACAGCACGTTGAAGGGGTTGCATCGCACGACCAGACAACATTGTACAGGCTGCCAAACCACCAACAGTCAATTGCCCATCAATCACAAAAGTACTTCCAGCCCCCACAACGGCAAACATCGTTAATTGCGAATAAAGCGCCCCTAAACTCATTGCAGAAGAACTTTGGCGCGTTACTTCATAATCGGTTTTAGCACAGGATTCCTGAAGACGTTCATAGCGGCGTAACATCTGCGTTTCCATCGCCATCGACTTTAGTGTGTGAATGCCCGTCAAAACCTCAATAATAAAATTAAACCGACGTTCATCTGCGACCATTCTTTCTGATATGGCTTTTCGTAATTTAACGCCAATACGCCACGCCATTAAGGCAAAAAGTGCGATTAGCAGGATGGGAACAAAAACAAGAGCCCCGGCAAGATAACTGATCAATGCAAGGAAAATAATTGAAAACGGCAAATCAAACAGTGTCATAATGGCTTGACCTGCATAAAATTCCTTTAGCGTGCCAAGTGAAGAAATTCGTTCCAAATGCACACCGGAACCGTCTTTTTCAAATTCATTAACACTGGTGGAAAGCAGGCGTTCAATCGCTGCACAGCCCGCCATATGTTCAAACCGTGCCCCGACCCATCCACTCAAATACGACCGCCCGACACGTAAGGCTGCTTCCATCAGCAACGCTAATGCAATTCCACTGACCAACAACGCTAATGTATTCAAAGAGTTGTTTGGTAAAATACGATCATAAATTTGCAACAAAGACAAAGGCATTGCCAACGACAATATATTAATAAAGAAAGACGCCAGCAAAATATCCATCATCCCGAAAGGAACTTTGGAATTTTTGCCAAGCTTGGCCAACCAGTCAATCGACTTATCTGCCTTTCTGTTTAACATATTATTATTTCTTACCCTTATGAGTGATGATTATATTTATACTATTAGATAATCGAATGATTCTGTCCTCGCAAACAAAAACACCTTAATAAAAGCCAAACTAACCAATTACTTATGCAATTACGTATATACCCGTATCCTACTTGTTTAATATCAACAAACACCCTCAACCATACATGAAAATTCACAAACAAATCCTTAAGAGAACAAGAATCATTGCGCAGAAATTAAAAAATTAACCAAAAAGAAACTCCAGATAAAATATGCTCTTTCCATCTTGCGCGGTATATGGGTTTCCCCTACTATCCGCCACGCATTGGGCAAGCATATAATTGAGATACACGGGCATGGCATTTAAGCAAACAGCATCAAAACGGCAATTTGTGACATATACACTTTTTGCAACTTGTTCTGCGCTTGCAGTCCTCGCGCCATCACAAGCACATGCCCAACTTTCGATTATGGGTGTTCTTGACACACGTGCCCCATTCACCCCTGTACAGCAGAAAACTTCTCCGGTTCTTGCCTCACCTGAGTTCCAACAAAAATCAAAACCGAAAACGCAGCTTCCAACAAATTCAAACGAGGTTGCGCCTTCAGTCAATTCAGATAAATCATCTATTTCTGCCGACGAACTTGGATACAGTAAGGATCTTGGCATTCTAACAGCACGTGGCAATGTTGAAATTATATACAGTGATCGTATTCTCGTTGCCGACACTGTTTCATATAATCAAAATAAAGACATCGTAACCGCGTCTGGCAATGTCCAACTTATTGAACCGGACGGCAATGTCCTTTTAAGTGAATATATGGAAATATCGTCAGACTTAAAGCATGGCATTGCACGTCAAATGGTTTTGGACCTTGCAAACAACTCCCTTATTCGTGCAAAAGAAGGGGAAAAGGATGGTCGTTTTACTGTCATTAAAGATGCTGAATATTCTGCTTGCAAAAAGTGTGCAGATGACCCGGAACGTCCCCTTTTGTGGAAACTCAGCGCAAAAGAGGTCAAACACGATTCCAAATTACAACGCATTGAATATTCAGATGCCTTTTTCGAAGTTTTGGATGTGCCTGTCCTTTATACACCGATTTTCTGGCATGCCGATCCCTCGCGAAAGCGTGAAACCGGTTTTTTATTCCCATCATATGGTAGTCAAGGTACTCTCGGCAGTTATGTAAACACCCCCTTTTTCTGGAACATCACCCCATCAAAAGATTTAACTATAAATCCAACTTGGTATTTCGACGACAATCAGCCTCTTTTGGAACTTAAATACCGCCAAGCTTTAAGAAATGGTGATTTACGCCTCAGCGGCAGTGCCACTTACATTAAAGAAGGAGGAGCAGGCCAGTCTTCCGGAAACACAGGAAATGAAATTCGCGGACACATTGATAGTGAAGGACAATTTGATATCAATAACACTTGGCGATGGGGCTTTGAGATCAACACTGCCAGTGATGATACCTATATACGGCGATATGGTTTTAATGATAATTCAGAAAATGCACAGTTAATTTCCCAACTCTATACCGAAGGTTTTGACAAGCGCAATTATACAACTCTGAACTTAAGCACATACCAAGAACAACGAGACATCAAATCCGAAACCCTGCAGGATTCCAAACTGGAATATCTATTTTCACATATGAGCCACCCTTCCAAAAGTGGTTCTTATTGGAAAATGAACGGCACTATGATGCACATTTCCCACCGAAATGATGTTCGAACTTCCCGTCTTGCCGCAGATACATCTTGGATTGTTCCCTACACATCAAATACCGGTGATTTAATTACATTGGAAGCCAATTTAATTTCAGCAGGTTATTACACCTCTGAATCCAATGCTGTCAGCAGTACATCAATAAAAAGTGGTACCGACGCGCAATTGGTCCCCAGCCTAAGCTTAGAATGGCGCAAACCTGTCAGTCGCACCCATATGGACGGTAAAGTAAATGAAGTCCTTGAACCGATGTTCAAGATCAAAGCCGCCCCAAATGTCGGTCAACGCGACTTCTTAAATGAAGACAGCCAAGACTTCGAATTTGATGACACCAACGTCTTTAAAACCAAACGCTTTACCGGTTTGGATCGCATTGATGGCGGTCACAGAATAGATTATGGCCTGAATTGGGGCGTTTATGGAAATGAAGGCGGCTATAGCTTATTCTCAATCGCCCAAAGTTATCGGTTGCGCGATGACAACACCTATAGCATCAACTCAGGACACGAAGATAATCTTTCAGATATTGTCGGGCGAATTGATGTTGCTCCCACAAATTTTATGAACGTTCTTTATCGCTATCGACTGGATAAGGATGAACTCACATTAAACCGAAGTGAAACATCGTTGACCATTGGTCCGGAATCGTCCCGTATGAGCATATCCCATCTTTATGTCGAAGGTGCTGGTGGCGGGTCGCAGTATACAACACGAGAGGAAATCTCGACTTCAATAGAAAACCAGTGGTCTAAAAACTGGTCATCCAATGCTTACTCCACCTATCGGATGAATTCTCCTGAAGGCAACGTCAATTATGGTGCACGCATTACCTACGAAGATGATTGCTCTGCCATTTACCTGGATTTCAGACGTAGTTTTGCTGAAGATCGCGACCTAACACCGGATGACACATTCTCCTTACGTTTTGAGCTTAAAAGCCTTGGTGACTTTAGCGTCTTCTAAGTAAAGTCAAAAATGTATAAAAAAAGCTGAAAAGACAAATTCTTTTCAGCTTTTTTTTGTTTAATCTTGCTGTTAATCCGTCATACGAACTTTGACATATGAGCCTGGTGCATCTTCAATCGGTTTATATTTTTTGCTTCCGACAGTTCGGGCATCAACCTTACCGCCACTGTGTCTGGCAATCCATTTTTTCCAATCCTGCCACCACGAACCTTCGTTCTGCTTGGCACCGGCTAGCCACTTATCCGGATCTGTCGGTTTGTTTGTATTCGTCCAATAACCGTATTTCCCTGAATTCTCCGGGTTAATAATTCCGGCAATGTGACCGGAACCACCCAAAACAAATTTCACAGGCCCTGAAACATGCTGTGTCAGAGAATAAGTTGATTTCCAAGGTGCAATATGATCGTCATGGGTGGAAATCATATACATGGGTGTCTCAATCTTACCCAAATTAATAGGAACACCGTTCAATTCAATTCCGTTGGGTTCAATGAGCTTATTTTCCAAATACATTTTACGTAAATAGAACTTGTGCATCATTGCCGGCATACGGGTTGGGTCTGAATTCCAATAAAGCAAATCAAACGGGAAAGGTTCTTTCCCCAACAAATAATTGTTCACGAAGAATGACCAGACCAGATCATTTGCGCGCAGCAAGTTAAAGACCTGCGACATTTGAGCGCCTTCCAGATAGCCTTTACGTTCCATATGGGCATCCAGAATTTCCATTTGTTCTTCATCAATAAAAACGCGCAACTCACCACAATCTGTAAAATCAGTTAATGTGGTAAACAGGGTTGCCGATTTCACTTTATCCGCTTCCCCAATAGCCGCCAAATAAGCAAGTGTGCAACTTGTCAGCGTTCCACCAATGCAATATCCCGCGATATTGACCTGATCTGCACCTGTAATTTCCTGCACCACATCAATCGCATTTAGGGGGCCTTCTTGCATGTAGCAGGAGAAATCTTTATGCGCGAGTTTTTCATCCGGGTTGATCCATGAAATCACAAAGACCGTATGGCCTTGATCAACCGCCCATTTGATCAGGGAATTTTTGGGTTGGAGGTCCAGCACATAGAACTTATTGATCCACGGCGGAACAATTAGAAGCGGGTTCTTCGCTACTTTTTCCGTTGTCGGTTCATACTGCAAGAGTTGAATAAGACCATTCTGATAGACTACCTTTCCCGGGGTCGAGGCAACATTTTTCCCCAATTCGAATGCCTTCACATCCGTCATGGAGACACGCAACTTACCCTTGCCTTCTTCCAAATCTTTAAGAAAATGATCAAATCCTTTTAACAGACTTTGGCCTTGCGTTTCGACGGCTTCTTTAATCACTGCCGGATTGGTTGCCGCAAAATTGCTGGGAGCCATCGACTGAACAAAGTTACGAGTATAGAAATCAACTTTCTTTTGCGTGCTTTCGTCAATCCCGTTCACGTCAGACATCGTATTTTTAATCCAGCGTGCCGTTAACAGATAGTATTGTTTGACCGCATCAAAATAGATTTCTTCTTCCCAGGCTTCATCTTTAAAGCGACGGTCCCCCGGAACCGGTTTGGCAACAGGTTCTGTTTCCTGTCCGAGCATGCGCTGAGTCACATGTTGCCAAAGTGCCGTATACTCTTTCCATAAATCAGCTTGAGCCTGTGCAAGACGCTGCGGGTCCTGCATAAGCTGCGCCGAGGCTTTTAAAAATGCTTTGCCCACAACATAAGGGTCTGGAATCTGAAAACCGTCATCTTCAGCCTGACGCTCAAGAAACTTTGTCATAATACGCTGAGAACGCTCTGCAAAATCCTGCATAGAGTCCATAAGCTGTTGTTGATCGACATTCATCAAATTTTGTTCTTGTTCTTGAGACAAACCCAAATCTCCCCTTTTTTTAATTTTTCAACTACGCAAGTGCAGTTCAATCTATTCTGTGCCCAATGTCAATTTTCGAACACACTTTTTTATTGCTAAGATAATGTCAATCATTCACCAAAGAATAAACTTATGCATTTTCACCCACACAAGCTATTGATTTCACACGAAACAAAATCATGTGCACCTCAGTAATTAGCTTTTCAAAAGTTCTAACGCTTGCGCGTGCAGGTGTGGTGTTGCGGCGGCTACAATGCGTCCGTCCCAATTTAAAGTTACCTCTTCCCCATTCCAGCCGGTGACGATTCCACCAGCGCCTTGAATAACGGGCACCAACGCCATCGCATCATAAGGCTGCAAGCCAGCTTCAATAACCAAATCAATATGACCGGAAGCCAACAACGCATAGGCGTAGCAATCCGTCCCATAACGCGTGCATTTCACTTTATCTTTTACACGGTTAAAGCCTGTCGCCTGTTCCTCAGTAAACAGGTCTATATCCGTTGTGAATAAACTGGCCTGATCCAAATCCACGCCAGTACGAACTTGGCAATAGGTTCCGTTATAAGTTGTACCGTCGGAACTGCCGACCCAACGTTCCTTCATCATTGGAACATCCAATACACCAATCTGTGGCGAACCGTTTTCCAAATAAGCAATCAAAGTGCCAAACCATGGTGCACCACAAATAAAGGATCGCGTACCATCAATTGGGTCAAGTACCCACATATGTACGCCGTCCCCTTCTTTCACACCATGTTCTTCGCCAAAAATACCATGTTCTTCAAACGCTTGCTCGATCCGTTCACGCATAGCGGCCTCGGCACTTCGATCAGCAATCGTTACAGGGCTATCATCGGCTTTATCAATCACCCCGACATTTCGTCTGAAATAAGGTTCAATAACGGCGCGGGATGTATCAGCAAGACTTGCCGCAAACTCAAGTATTTCCGTTGTCATGTTTTATTTATCCACTCCACCCATGCACAGGTATTTAATTTCAACAAAATCTTCAACACCGTATTTAGAACCCTCCCGGCCAATACCAGACTCTTTTACACCGCCGAAAGGGGCTGCTTCGGTTGAAATGATACCTTCATTGATACCGACAATACCGTATTCAAGACCTTCACTAACCCGCCAGATACGCCCGATATCGCGTGCATAAAAATAAGCTGCCAAACCAAACGGGGTATCATTGGCCTTAACGATGACTTCTTCTTCGCTTTCAAATTTATAAAGTGGCGCAACAGGACCAAAAATTTCTTCATTGGCAATGCGCATATCAGTTGTCACGTCGGTAAGGATCGTGGGTTGGTAGAACGTCCCGCCAAGATCATGTGCTTGACCACCGCAAACAACTTTCGCGCCTTTATCTTTGGCATCATCCACCAGACTCTGAACCTTTTCCAACGCCGCCTTATTAATCAAAGGCCCTTGGGTCACACCATCCTGATCCCCTGAACCAACTTTGAAGGTGCGAACAGCACTTGCCAATTTCTTGGCAAACTCATCATAAACACCAGCTTGAACGAAAATACGGTTTGCACAAACACAGGTTTGCCCTGCGTTACGGTATTTCGACGCAATCGCCCCCACAACAGCCGCATCCAAATCCGCATCATCAAACACGATAAACGGCGCATTCCCCCCAAGTTCCAAAGAGACTTTCTTTACTTGGTCTGCGCATTGCTTCATCAACAGTTTGCCAACCGGTGTTGACCCTGTGAAACTGATTTTGCGAACGACCGGGTTACCTGTCAGTTCCCCGCCGACCGCAACTGCGTTTGGTTTATTACAGGTGACAACGTTAAACACGCCCTTGGGAACGCCTGCACGTTCTGCCAATTCCGCCAAGGCCAATGCACTCAACGGCGTATCTTCTGCAGGTTTGACAACAGCCGTACACCCAACAGCTAAAGCAGGTGCCACTTTGCGTGTAATCATCGCCAGTGGGAAATTCCAAGGTGTAATCGCACCGATAACACCAATAGGCTGCTTGATGACAACGACCCGTTTATCCGCACCGTGTGCCGGGATAACGTCCCCATAAAGACGCTTTCCTTCTTCTGCGAACCATTCCACAAAAGAAGCCCCATAGACAACTTCGCCACGCGCCTCTGCCAAAGGCTTACCTTGTTCAAAGGTCATCAACTGCGCAAGGTCTTCTTGATTTTGTAGAATCAAGTCGTACCATGCCCGTAAGATATTTGCGCGTTCTTTTGCCGTCTTTGCTCGCCAAGAGGTTAAAGCTGAATTCGCCGCGTCAATGGCATATTTGGTTTCAGTTGCCCCAAAATCAGGTACGGTTGCAATTAATTCACCATTTGCAGGATTATAAACATCAAACGTGTCACCATTATCGCTGTCACACCATTGACCATCAATATAGGCTTGAGTACGCAATAAGTTTTGATCGGCAAGTTTCATATTTTCCTCCTGAAAAACGTTTGCTTGACGTTACCCGAGCCACGCCTATTCGACAAGTGCCGCGTCCAGTTGGTACTGATTTTTCGGGTCTTCTATTTCCAGAACCCAAAGATCCGGGTCACGTGCCACTTGTCGGTTGATATAATCATCACAGTCACGTTCATTGACAAACCCGTTTTTCAAGCCATGCATCCAGCCGCGTTCACCCTCAATCGTGGTTACAGGCACAAACACGGCACAACCTTCTGAAAAACGATTTAATTTCAGAAATACGGATCCAGAATCAGGATCTCCTTTACGAATAACCATTGCAGAAATAAATTTTATATCGCAAACACGTAATTGAGCTTTCACCCACAGCCCTGCTTTTAACCGATCCGACACGTTTTTCTCCGGTCTTCGTTAAATTAAAATTATAGTGAGCCTTAATGTTTAAACTAAACGACAGAATTGACAACGACACGTTTGAAATTTGTAAACTTTCCTTGTGCGAAGTACGTTTAATGAATGATGCAAATTACCCTTGGGTGATCCTCATTCCGATGATTGAAGAAATAACCGAACTCCATCACATTCCAACAGATCGGCAACCTGAACTATATTCAGAAATCAATCAGGTTTCCCTGATTATGGAAGACCTTTTTGCACCTAAATCCCTAAATGTTGCCGCCCTCGGAAATGTCGTCAGTCAATTACACATTCACGTCATTGCCCGGTTTGAAAACGACCAAACCTGGCCCGGACCCGTCTGGGGACAACACCCTGCCCGCCCCTATGAAGATAAAAACACATTTAATCGACTGGAAAATGCATTCAAGCAATTGCAATCTCGCGATTAAAGCGATAAAACACTGCCATGACTACAATGATCCCACGTCGAAAATCACGCATCCGCCAACGCAATGAGGACGCTATCCTCAAGGCGGCAGAGATCGTTTTTGCTCAACGTGGGTTTGGCGCGGCAACAACGGCGGAAATTGCCAAACGGGCAGGTATTCCCAAAGCCAACCTGCATTATTATTTCAACACAAAAGAAGATTTATATACGCAAGTTCTGGAAAATATACTCGGAACTTGGCTGACGGCAGCCGACGATTTTAATGAAGATCAGGATCCAAAATCCGCACTTGAAAACTATATCCGCACAAAAATCGAACTGTCCCGCACCCGCCCGGAAGCATCAAAAATCTTTGCCAAAGAAATTATTAGCGGTGCGCCCTTTCTAAAAGATCATTTACGCAGTGATATCAATCCGTGGTTGGAAGAAAAAACACGTATTTTCCAAAGCTGGATTGCACAAGGAAAAATGGCACGGGTGGATGTCCCTCACCTATTCTTTCTAATCTGGTCGATGACACAAACTTATGCCGACTTTTCCACACAAATCAGCATTGTTCTTGATAAAGAAAAACTGGAAAAGAAAGATTTTGACACGGCCTGCGATATGATTCTTTCAATGGTTTTCGCCCTTTGCAATCTTAACTAAACTGTCATTTGTGTGATCTAGGTCACAGCTGTAAAAAGTCCCCCGCGATATTTATTTTAGTGCCTCATCGAAATGGGTGATGGCATGAGAATACGGTCTTTGTAAAACCCCGGCATCGGGATTACTAAAAAGAGCAGGATAAAGAAATGTTATCTAAAAAGTGGATGCGATCAGGCGAAGAGCCGCGTCTCAAAGATATGCTAAATGATCCGATTGTTGAATTGGTTATGGCGCGTGATAACCTGAACGCCAATGACGTTTGGCAGGTTGTCAATCAGGCGAAATCCCAAATCAATCAAATTGAATGTAACGCTGCCTAATTCTACCCTTTTCTTTTTAAGCGGAGAACTGTAGATTACCGTCAAAAGCGCCCTATGCCGGGGCGCTTATTATTTATCTAGGTATTGGAGATAACATCATGGCTGATCAAGTTGGCGCAGCACACATCCTTCTCATGTACGCAGGTTCTGCACGTTCTACAGCAACACGCACAAAAGAAGAAGCCTTGCAACAAATCAAAGACATGAAGGCTGAAATCGACAATGGCGCTGATTTTGGTGAACTGGCTCAGCAACATTCAGATTGCCCGTCCGGTGCAAGCGGCGGTGACCTCGGCACATTTGGTCGCGGCCAAATGGTCCCGGAATTTGAACAAGCTGCCTTCAGCATGGAAGTTGGTGCAACCAGCGACGTTGTCGAAACTGATTTTGGCTACCACCTGATCCAGCGTACCGCGTAATCGTATCGCCGCAAAATTCATTTGCGCTTTCGCGTTATTTATTAAAAATGTTAGTGTGCCCCAAAGGTGCACTAACATTTTTTTTGGAGAAAAACATGAACGGCGTTGATCTGGACCACCCCGAAGCCATTTTCGTAAAACGACTTGATGGTACCGGTTATGGTTTTTTCTATTCAACGCCAGCACAATTTGATAATGCCGCAAACGGTTTTATCGGACCAATCAAAGCACGCATTCAACAAGAAGCCGCCGAAAAAAATGAAATCCCGATGAACGCGGATGAACTTTGCCTCAAAGCCTCTATAAAGGCAATGGAGCGTGTTTATGCCCCTGATTGGGATGATCAAGCCGGAATTGACGGAACACGCTGTGTGGCCGCATCCTGCGTCGCCGAAACCAAATGGGAAGACGCCATCCCCCAATGCGTTGTGATCGAACAGGTCGGCGACGAAATCAGCATACGCGAAGGTTTCGAATTTTTGGAACATCCCGGTTACCCCCTTGGGGTTGTCATTGGCTCCAAAGGAGATGGCGGCGGCTTATGCCGTTTTTATGACAGCGAGGATGAATTCCGACTGGTCGCCACCAAACCACCCTCTTCCCTCATTTGGCTTCCACAGCTTATTTATCGTCTCTATGTGCGTACACCGTCCATTATGACAGGTATCCCGACCCCGGATGAGGCTGGCAATGGCGTTGGTGTAGAATGTCATGCCTATAACCTGAATCGACAGGGCCAGTTAATCGAACGGCAAAGAAAAAAATAAGTCGTTTTGATTCCCTTATTCTCCAATGGGAATTCCGAATCTTCCATTTCAATAAAACAAAAAAAAATTGAAAACAAAAAAAGCGCCGCCAAAACTGGCAGCGCTTTTTGAATGGCGACCCCTACGGGACTCGAACCCGTGTTGCCGCCGTGAAAGGGCGGTGTCCTAGGCCACTAGACGAAGGGGTCATATTCAATTTTTACCAACGGGATGGCGACCCCTACGGGACTCGAACCCGTGTTGCCGCCGTGAAAGGGCGGTGTCCTAGGCCACTAGACGAAGGGGTCATCGCCGTTGGTGAGGCGGGTTATAGACGATGCTTTCCGACCCCGCAAGACAAAAATTGCATTTTTGTGATTTTTTTTCTAAGCAAATGATTCAAAAGAGGTTTTTATCAAGAAAACTGCGGTTTTAAAGAGAAACAGCCCGATTGAATTTTTGCATAAAAAACAGCATACCCGTATCAGGCATACGCCGCATCATCGATAAGCAACTGAACGGAAGTTCCCCCGCCCCAAGTATCCAGCTTCAACCGTCCTGCGATATGAAACTTTTTACCACCGTGATTCAAAAGAGCCTGCCCAAGGTCCGTATCCAGTGCCCGAAAGGCAATAGCTTTCAAACGCACCCCATATTGGTCGATCAAAAAACACCGGACATGATCCTTACCCACCACATCTGCGCGTTGCAGCGACATTTCGTTTAAAATAAACCGTGGTTGGGGGTTACCTGCACCAAAGGGGCCAACTTGTTCCAATTCCTCAACCAAGGCTGGAGTAGCCGCGCTGGCTGCAATCACACCATCACATTTATAGGTTGGCCGAATATCCTGTTCATCAATCTGCTGAGCAATACGGTCATTAAGGAAGGTTATAAAATCATCCAGTTTCTCGCGCGGAACACTAAAGCCAGCCGCCATAGCATGACCACCACCCTTTAACAGCAGGCCAGACTGACGCGCTGCAATAATGGTTGTCCCGAGATCCACCCCCGTCACAGATCGGCCTGATCCATGCCCGACACCATCTTCATCAAAACTGATCACACAGGATGGCAGGCTGTATCGTTCCTTCAAACGGGACGCTACGATTCCAATCACACCGGGATGCCACCCCTGCCCGACAGCGACAACAACACCGCGATGTTCCTGCCCGTCAACCTGCTGGATTGCTTCATCCAGAACCGTTTGTTCAATTTCCTTACGGTCTTTATTGTAACCATCCAGTTGCGATGCAATCTCAACAGCCACATTAGCATTATCTGTAGACAACAAGTTGGCCCCCAGATAGGATTCACCGACACGCCCCCCCGCATTTACGCGTGGCCCCAATACAAAGCCGGCATGATAGGCTTCCGGTGTTTCATTGATGCCGGCAACATCGACCAATGCCGCCAAACCGGGATTGGAACGCCGTGCCATAACTTTCAGCCCTTGTATGACAAAGGCCCTGTTTAATCCAACAAGGGGAACCACATCACATACGGTGCCCAAGGCCACCAAATCCAGCAATTGTCGTAAATCC
This sequence comes from Terasakiella sp., assembly GCA_965230775.1. Classification (GTDB taxonomy): domain Bacteria; phylum Pseudomonadota; class Alphaproteobacteria; order Rhodospirillales; family Terasakiellaceae; genus Terasakiella. The sequence continues at coordinate 355,346 of CBDDLQ010000006.1, read as the reverse complement.
GGTTCTTTTCGTCCATCGACAAACCAACCCGCATCACGCAAAGCACGATTGATCCCAATCGCAAAAATAAAGGTCACCCCCACAGCTGCCAATTGGCTGTAACGTCCATCTTCATCAAGACGTTTCGGATTAATAACCGATACGCAGTCGGGTAATTTCACCTCGGCCTCGTGGTGATCGACGACAACAACATTTAAACCGATTTCACGTGCATGGGATAAAGGTTCAAATGCCGTGGTCCCGCAATCCACTGTAACCACAGTTGTGACACCCTGTTCCTTTAACGCATCCATCGCCGGTGCATTCGGGCCGTAGCCCTCCTCAAGTCGATCCGGGATATAAATGGTGGATTTGGCCCCAACGGCATTTAAGAAACGGCGAAACAATGCGGACGAGGTCGCCCCATCCACATCGTAATCCCCAAAAATTGCAATCTGTTCATCATTCTGAATGGCCTGACACAAACAATCCACGGCCTCAGCCATACCTTTAAAACGACTAGGATCAGGCAAAAGATCCCGCAATGTTGGCGTAAGAAAGGTGTGCGCATCATCCAGCGTCACATCACGCGCTGCCATGACACGCCCTGTCAGGGCCGACACGTTCAGGCGTTGTGACAAAGTCATTGCCAAACGTTCATCGAAGGATCGATCCTGCCAGCTTTTGCCGGAAATGGATATATCGATATCAAGCAGGTAGGACACTGTTGGTACGCGCCTATTCTTCCAAAACACCCAAACGGGCAAGATCATGGTGCGCTTCGATAAACCGGATCGTTCCGCTGCGTGAGTTCATAACCAACGAATGAGTTTGCGCACTATTGCCAGAACGTTGAACACCACGCAACAATGCCCCGTCCGTCACCCCGGTTGCGGCAAACATCACCTGTCCCTGAACCAAATCATTCAATGCATATTTACGTTCCAGGTCCTCGACACCACTTTCAAAGGCAAGACGGCGTTCATCCTGACTTCTGAACACCAGTCGCCCTTGAAACTGACCACCGATACATTTTAAGGCAACCGCCCCCAGTACGCCTTCCAACGCACCACCAATACCGATGTAAACATCAATACCGCTATGGGGTTGGCTTGTCGCAATCACGGCAGAGACATCCCCATCCGGGATCAATTTAATGCGGGCACCCGTTTCACGAATATTTTCAATAAGCCCGACATGACGTGGACGTTCCAATACACAAACGACAAGGTCGGATACATCGCAACCTTTTGCATCTGCAATAGCCCGTAAATTTTCTTCCGGCGTGGAATCAAGATCAACGATGTTATGAGGTAAACCACCGCCCACAGCAATCTTGTTCATATAGACCGGTGGGGCTTGAAAAAGCTTGCCACGTTCCGTCATAGCTACGATGGAAAGGGCATTGGGTCCGCCTTTTGCCGCTGAAGTAATACATTCCAACGGCTCAAGAGCAAAATCGATTTCCGGGCCTTCGCCAAGACCCACTTTTTCTCCGGTATAAAGAATGGGATTGTGATCTTTATCCCCTTCCCCGATCACGACGCGACCATCCAGTGACATGGCATTTAAAGCATCGCGCAGGGCTTCAGCGGCTGTACGATCGGCAAGTTCTTCATCACCGCGCCCCATCAAAGAGGAAGACGCTATCGCAGCCGCTTCCGTTGCACGTACCGCTTCAAGCGCCAAGTTTCGGTTGATACCTGCCAAATGTGACATCAGCCATCACTCCATTCTTTATTTGACCCGCCTAGAAATCCTCAATACGGATCATACGGGGCGTTTCAACAACACTGTCCAAGGCGGCAATCCCGTTTAATGCATTCAACATGGACTGTTCACTGGTTTCATGCAAGGTCAAAACCAATGGCACAGGTTCACCCGGTGCGCGATTACGTTGAACAATTGTCTCCATAGAAACATTATTCGCTTTCAACACACCTGCAACATCAGCAAACACGCCCGGTTCATCGACCACCATCAAACGCACATAGTAAGACCCGTTATGCCCTGTCAACGGTGCGGATTTCAATTTTTCAAGTTTATCGGCTGCCACAGAGAAAGTCGGAACATTTACGCCACGCGCAACATCAACCAAATCCCCAACAACGGCAGATGCGGTTGGACCTTCGCCCGCACCACGACCTTGTAGAACGACCTGATCGACAAAGTTTCCTTCAACGACAACAGCATTAAAAACATCTTCCACTTGCGAAATCGGTGCCTTTTTTGACACCATACAAGGGTGAACGCGCTGCTCTACCGTCCCGTTTTGGCGAGACGCAATCCCCAACAATTTAATGCGGTAGCCCAGTTCTTCGGCAAATTCGATATCAACTGGTGATACGTGGCGAATACCTTCGGTTTGCACACCGTCAAAATCCACCTCGCAACCAAAGGCAACGCTGGTCAAAATTGCAAGTTTATGTGCCGCATCAATACCGTCCACATCAAATGTGGGATCGGCTTCGGCATAACCAAGATCTTGCGCTTCAGACAAAATCACATCGAAATCACGCCCGGTCTCGCGCATATTGGTCAGCATGTAGTTACAAGTCCCGTTCAGGATACCGTAAACACGCTCAACGCCATTACCCGCCAACCCTTCACGCAAGGCTTTGATGATAGGAATGCCACCAGCCACAGCCGCCTCATACATGATAGAGACACCCTTGGCTTCTGCTGTTTTGGCAAGTTCAGTTCCGTGATGAGCAATCAAGGCTTTGTTGGCTGTTACGACATGCTTGCCGTTTTCAAGTGCCTTTTCACACAATGCCTTTGCAATACCGTCTGACCCACCTATCAATTCGACAACGACATCGACCTCATCATCAAGGGCCATATCAACCGGATTATCATACCACTTAAAACAATCCAGCGACACGCCACGATCACGATGACGATCACGTGCACTTACCGCACAGACTTCAATAGAACGACCACAACGGGCCGCAATGATGTCTTTGTTATCACTCAAGACTTTAATAACGCCCGCGCCGACAGTTCCCAGTCCGGCGATGGCAATTTTCAATGGTTTATTCATGGTTCACTTAATCTGAATACAAAAGAAAACAAAATGACGAAAAAAGGTTACAGTGCTTCGCCTGCGTTATGCGTTCGCATAAATGTTTTGATATTGCGCACAGCTTGGCGAATACGATGCACGTTTTCGACCAAACCAATTCTGACATATCCTTCGCCATGCTCACCAAATCCAACGCCCGGTGCAACAGCCACTTGCGCTTCTTTCAATAACAATTTTGAAAATTCCAGAGAACCCAAATGTGCGAATTTTTCAGGGATCGGCGCCCATGCAAACATTGTTGCAGGTGGGCTAGGAACGTCCCATCCAGCTGCGGCTAATCCCTCAATCAAAACATCGCGACGTTTTCTGTAAATATCCCGGATTTCATCGACACAATCCTGCGGGCCATTCAGGGCAGCAGCAGCGGCCACTTGAACAGGTGTAAAGGCACCGTAATCAAGGTAGGACTTAATCCGCGTCAAAGCACTGATCAGTTCTTTATTACCTGTTGCAAAACCAATACGCCAACCTGCCATTGAATAAGTTTTCGACATTGATGTAAACTCAACAGCCACATCCCAAGCGTTTTTCACTTGCAGAATGCTCGGCGGCGGATTGTCATCAAAATAAATTTCCGAATAAGCCAAATCCGACAAAATCCAGATATTTTGTGAACGACAGAAATCAACGATTTCTTCATAGAAAGCCAGGTCACAAACACAGGCTGTCGGGTTGCTCGGAAAGTTCAAAACAACTGCAGACGGTTTAGGCAAGCTATGTTGAACAGCACGCTTTAACGCCTCAATCATCTCTTCCCCCGGATAAGCCGGAATATTACGAATAGATGCACCTGCAATCATAAAACCGAAATGGTGAATGGGATAAGACGGGTTCGGCACCAAAATTACATCACCTGGCGTGGTAATCGCAGACGCCAAGTTTGCCAGACCTTCTTTTGATCCGAGCGTTACGACTGTTTCCGTTTCAGGGTCCACGCTCACACCGAAACGGCGTTCATAATATTCTGCATGAGCCTTGCGCAAGCCTTTAATACCACGAGAAACCGAATAACCGTGTGTTTTGGGATTACGAACCGTTTCAACCAATTTTTCGACGATATGTGGTGGCGTCGGTGTATCCGGGTTACCCATACCGAAATCAATGATGTCTTCCCCCGCCGCTCGCGCCGCCGCTTTCATTGCATTCACTTCAGCAAAGACATAGGGGGGCAAACGTTTGATACGGTGAAAATCTTGTACCATGACCTCAGGAGACCTTCTTCATAGGGTTAAAATAAAATAGGCTTTCCGCCAAAATAGCAGACATGTGTTAGACCACATGAACGCCAAAACGGAAAGCCTAAAATTGGGCTTGCAGACGATTTTCTTATAAAAAATCAGTAATCCACAAAAATTTCCGTCCGGCGGTTCCCCGCCTCACCGGAAGGCATTACTTCTTGATAGAGCGGTTGAGTATCGGAAACACCACCGACAAAGAGGTGTTCCCCCGGCAAACCTAAACTCAAAAGCTGACGCGCAACGCGATCTGCGCGACCAATAGACATTTTGGCATTAACCGTTTCATGTTTTTGAACAGGCATATTCTGCGTCCGGGAACTGGCATGACCGACAACACGAATAACGCCGCCTTGCTGCTGATGAATACTCACAACTTCCTTAAGAATGCGGATATCTTCCTGTGTCAGATTTGCCGAACCATTGCCAAACTGAATGGTTGCAACTTGAAAAGAGCCATTAAACATTGATGGATTAAAGTTAGACAACGATTGCGCACGACCTTCAACCACGACTGGCGGCTCAATCATCATCGCAGATGACAGTGTATCATATGCATCACTTTGCACCGTCTGCGTCAAAGAAGCGTAGCGTTGCTGTTGGGCTGGTTGCATGTAGCTTGGCACCTGACGATCAACACCAGTGCTGGATACAACAACCGTTTCATAAGGATGCATGCCATATGCAAGGGTATCGTTGCGTCCCATCGTCGTAACATTCTGGTCCGGGCGTGTCTGCGCAATATTTGCCGCATAAATCTCGCTCACGCTCCGCGTATCCGTTTGACCAACCGGTTGAGAAGTTGTTGTCGGCGGTGTCAGTTTTAATTTCGGTGTTGCAGATGAACTTTCCGGCATTCCATTTGCCACAACGACAGGTTTCTGTGAATCTAAAGATTGAGAACTGACCGGTGTACTCGGCGCGGCTTTCGGTGCGGGTGCCTGTACAACTTCAGCCGTTTTTTCTTCACCAAGCGGGTTCACCACCTCACCTTGACGCATAATGGGTTCCGCATATTTGCCTTCCGGGGCTTGTGCGGCAACAAAACCGGATCCGACTGTTTTTTGCTCGGCACCATTCTGCACAGTTCCCTCAGCCGTCATATCCGCTTCATCGTCGGAAAAATACTCGACGGACGAACGATACCATTCCACCGGGTTCACCGCATCGGGAACAGACGAACAACCGACCAACAGCAAAGGTGCCGTCAATACTGCAGCTTGCGTCAAAAGCTTTTTCTTAAGCATTTTGGTGAACATTATTCATTCCTCGTTGATTCGCCCCAAGATGGAGGTGCTATTTTGCCCATTTCGCCGCTATACAAACACGACGGTTACTCGCAATCTAAACCATTAGCATCATAAGGTTAATAGCAAATTATTTTTTTTTACGACTTTTCTTCTTTACGATACTCAGCCGCAACCTCAACATAGTGATCCGTCCCTTGTTTGAGACCTGCAATTTGTTCTGTGCTCAGGTCACGCATTTTCTTTGCCGGATTGCCACCCCACAACTCACCCGACTTGACCCGCTTACCCGGTGTAACCAGTGCGCCGGCGGCAACCATCGCCCCGCCTTCAACAACCGCGCCGTCCAAAACAACCGCCCCCATACCGACAAAAGCACCATCTTCCAGTGTGCAACCGTGGATAACAGCATTATGACCAACCAGTACATCATCCCCGATGTATGTGCCAAAGCGATCCGCCGTTACATGAACAATTGTGCCATCCTGAATGTTTGAACGTGCCCCAATGCGGATTTTTTCAACATCACCACGCAGAACACAGCCATACCAAATGCTTGATTGTGCACCGATTTCAACATCACCGATAATGACCGCATTTTCAGCAATAAAGGTATCCTGTGCGATTTTAGGCGTCATACCTTTATAGGAACGAAGAAGTGGTTTCATGTTTATTCCCTTTAATTCTGCAACCAATATCGTAACAATGCAGTAACAGCTTCCGGCTGTTCCATCGTCGATAAATGGCCACAATTTTCAATCTCTACCAATGCACTTTGTGACAATGCCTGAACCATATCTCGTGCGATTTTAGGCGGTGTCATCGTATCTTGACGCCCGACAAGAACCAATGTCGGACAAGAAACCGTTCCAAGCATTGCCATATAATCTTTTCGATTAAGCAATGCCGTTTGCTGGCGCAAGAAACCATCCACACCAACACGATGGGCCATCGCATCAATCGTTTTGACCAATTCTTCATCTTCATAACGTGACGGATGGATCAAGCGCCCTAAAATACTGTCCATCACCTCACCCAATCCATGATCCTTTGCCAGTTCCATGACAGAGCGCCTGTAATCGCCATGTTCGGGCAAATCTGCGTAAGGTGATGCATCCAATAAGGCAAGCCGTGTGACACGCTCAGAGGCACGTTTATAAATTTCCAATGCGACATATCCGCCCATTGACAAACCCGCCACACTAAAATTGCCCTCAGGAACAAGCGCCAACGCATTTTCTGCAAAAGACTCGATGCTGTCACCTTGTGTAAAGTCGGCGACTTTTACAGTGCAGTCAGGACCAAGATATTCCAATTGGTGACGCCATAGACTGCGATCACACAAGAGCCCCGGTAGCAAGAGAACCGTTTCCTTCATATTGTTATCTTTCCGTTTTTTATTTAATGAGTGGCAAAACTTGCTTAAACTCAGGTGTGGCGGCACGTCCCAACCATTCAAATAAGACCATTTCAGTGCTGACGATTTGCGCCCCACATTGGCGCATGCGTGCCAATCCCAGATCTTTGTTATCCATCGTGCGTGATGCCACAGCATCTGCCACAACAAAGACCTGATAACCTTCATCCAATAAATCCAGCACCGTTTGCAACACACAAACATGGGTTTCCATACCACCAATAATCAATTGATGGCGCCCTGATTGCGCAAGTGCCTGACGGATACCCCCCTCCCCCATGCAAGAAAATGTTATCTTTTCAAAGACACAATCTTTATTAATTAATGCAGAGAGTGGATCAACGGTGTGCCCAATGCCTTGCGGATATTGCTCGCTGACTAACGAGGGGACTTCAAGCAGGTTTGCTGCCTGTAACAGCTTGGCATTATTGGCAATTGCATCTTCACCACGCGTCATGGCAGGCGCCAGTTTTTCCTGAACGTCGATAACAAAAAGCAGACTCTTCGTTGCTGAAATACGATGCGCCATAGCTGTTTACCTCATTTTATTCATCCGTTTTTCAAACAATCTAACCTACTTTGAAAGCGCAGGGAAGGAGCATGATCATTGACTTCTCAGCATAATCACCTAATATCCGGCGACAAATGATATTGAGGAAAGATGTATTTATGAACTTTGCGGACCTTGGGCTAAGCGACGAACTATTATCGGCCGTGTCAGACGCGGGATACGAGACACCGACACCTATTCAAGCGCAAGCTATACCGCAAGTTCTCATGGGACGCGACATTATGGGATGCGCCCAAACTGGCACAGGCAAAACAGCCTCTTTCACCTTGCCAATGATTGACATTCTTGCCAATGGACGTGCACGTGCACGAATGCCGCGTTCCCTTATTCTTGCACCGACCCGCGAACTCGCGGCTCAGGTTGCGCAAAACTTTGAGACTTACGGCAAAAATAGCAAACTTTCTATGGCGCTTTTGATTGGTGGAACATCAATGGGCGATCAGATGAAAATTATTGATCGCGGCGTGGATGTACTGATTGCAACACCAGGCCGCCTTCTTGACCTGTTTGAACGCGGCAGCTTAATCTTGCGCGATGTTAAGATTTTGGTGATTGATGAAGCAGATCGTATGATGGACATGGGTTTCATCCCGGATGTCGAAAAAATCGTCTCTTTGTTACCTCAGATCCGCCAGACTCTTTTCTTCTCTGCTACAATGGCAACAGAAATCAAAAAACTTGCCGACAAGTTTCTGATGAACCCAAAAGAAATTACAGTGTCAAAACCGGCAACAACGGCTGAAACCGTTCGCCAAGGGCTTATGATGGTCGATTGCAAACCTCATGATGGCAAAACAAAACGCACAGCCCTGCGCGCCCTGATCGACAGCGAAGATGTTAAAAATGCAATCGTCTTTTGTAATCGCAAGCGTGATGTCGGTATCGTCTATCGTTCTTTGAACAAGCATGGCTATAATGCCGGACAAATGCATGGCGATATGGTTCAATCTGCGCGCATGGAAACGTTAGACAAATTTAAAAACGGTGATATCACGATTTTGGTCTGTAGCGACGTTGCCGCACGCGGACTGGATGTTCCTGCACTCAGCCATGTGTTCAATTACGATTTACCCAGCCATGCTGATGATTATGTTCACCGTATTGGACGTACAGGCCGCGCAGGCAAAGAGGGGACAGCCTTGAGCCTTTCCACACCGGCGGAAAAGAAACAACTTGCCGCTATCGTCAAGCTGATTGGCAGCAAAATCCCACCGGTTAAATTAGATACCTTCCCCCCTGCTGAAGAAAAGAAAACCTACGCCCCCAAACGGGATAATGAACGCGACAAAACAAAAAGCCGTGAGCGTAATCACCGTAAGGCAAGAAAAACAACGGACGAGGTTATGGTTCAGGAAGAACCGCAAGACGGTGTCGTTATCGGAATGGGTGCACATACCCCCGCCTTTTTACTAAGACCCGTTGTTTTGAATTGCAGCGCATCTGCACAATCTGAAAAAAAGTCATCTCCTCGTAAAAAAGCTCCGGCAAAAAAAGCAACACGACGCACAGCCGCTTCAAAAGCCAAGACGAGTACGACAAAGAAAAAAGCAACAGAAGAAAAAACGGCCCAAGAATAAATCTTGAGCCGTTGCCTTTTTCACCAGAATGATTTTCTAGATGAAATATTCTTTCGGTGGTTCAAAGCCATTAAAGCCTTGTGACGCATACATCGTTGTATAAGCGCCTGTAGATAAAATATTAATCTTATCCCCGGTTTTAAGTGCCAGCGGCAATTGGAAATAAGTGCGTTCATAAAGCGTATCGCAGCTATCGCAAGTCGGGCCTGCGACGATTACCGGACCCATTTCCTGATCGTCATATTCAGTGACCATTTGATAGACGATAGATTCATCAATCGTTTCAGCCAAGCCGCCAAATTTACCAACATCCAAATAGATCCAGCGAATTTCTTCCGCAAAATCTTTAATGGAAACACAAACGACTTCACTTTGCAGAACACCGGCTTCGGCAACAATATAACGACCCGGTTCCATATAAATTTCCGGCCATTTTTCACCAAAAGAAGCTGTCATATGTTCCTTGATGTAATCAACAAATTCTTCCAATGACGGAATGTCTTCTTGATAACGTGCCGGGAAACCGCCGCCGATGTTGATCATTTTCAACTGGATACCGCCTTCGCCCAATGCATCAAACAAAGTCGCAACATCACTGATTGCTTTTGCCCAGTGTGCCGGGTCCAGTTGTTGGGAACCGACATGGAATGACACACCAAAAGGAACCAGCCCTTTCGTCTTTGCCTGCATCAAAAGTTCATGCGCCATCGCTGACGAACAACCGAATTTACGTGACAACGGCCAGCTTGCACCAGCCCCATGACGGTTAACCAGAATACGGCAGTAAACACGAGAACCCGGTGCCGCTTCGGCAATTTTGTCCAGTTCATCTTCACTGTCGAAGGCAAAAAGATCAACACCCAGATCATAGGCTGCTTTAATGTCTTTCTTCTTCTTTAACGTATTGCCAAATGAAATACGTTTCGGGTCAACACCAGTTGCCAGACATTGCATGATTTCACCCAGACTCGCCGCATCAAAACGGGACCCCAATTGATTGAGGCGTTCCAAAATCGGCTGAGCCGGATTGGCCTTCATAGCATAATAAATATGGCCTTCACTAAAAGCGGAATTCAGTCGTTTATAACGATCTTCAACCACGTCCAGATCGACAACCAAAAATGGACTATCCTTTTCGGCGTCTTTCAGAAAAGCTTCAATTTTTGGCGTCATTTTGAGCCCTCCATAAAAAAAAGTTTGCGCCTTATAAGGCTATTTTTCAGAAATGAAAGCGTTTTTTATATTTCGCTTATTTTTTTTTGGATGTGTTGCAAACCTGCGTCTATTGCAGCTTCATCAAACCCGGCAAACCCCAGAACAAGACCTTGTTTTTTAACATTTAATTTATAAAAAGAACTAAGGGGCCTTGTCACAACACCACATTGGCGTAAATCTTCTGAAAGTACGATATCGTCAATTTCTTTCTTAAACAACAGGCAAATGTGTAAGCCACCGTCTGCCGGAATAATGAAACAGTCCTTTGACAACCGCAATTCAACCTGCTTTAGAAGATAATGACGGCGTTCTTTATATAATTTTTTCATCCGCCGCAGATGACTGTCAAAATACCCTTCCTTAAAAAAGTCGGCCAAAACTGCCTGATGCAGGATTGATGCATGGCCATCGATATAAGACTTTGCCGCTACAAAAGCATCGGTTAGTTTTTTCGGCACCACAACATAACCCAAACGCAAAGAAGGAAAAACGATTCGACTGAATGTGCCGACATATATCACCCTTCCATCGCGATCCAGACCTTGCAAAGAGGATAAAGGCGGGCCATCAAAACGAAACTCGCAATCAAAATCATCTTCAACAATCCATGAACGCTTTCGCCTTGCGAGATCCAACAAATCGAAACGACGCGCAAGCGACATGGTGGTTCCCAGCGGATAATTCCGCGATGGGGTTACCATAATACTTTTTAAATCTGTTAAGTTCTCCAATGGGTCTGTACATATACCTTCGTCATCCAAGGCAACGGGAATAATCTGTGCACCGCCACCTAGAACAACCCCATTCATGCCGGGAAATGCGGGATCCTCAACCGCAATTTGATCGCCCTCTTCCCATAAAACCCGGCTTATCAGATCCAAGCCCTGCTGTGCCCCGGACACAATAACAATTTGATCCGCCTCACAAGACATTCCACGGGTCTTTCGCAGATATTTGGCCAATTCCTGACGCAAGGGTGCGTAACCGGTCGGGTCATCCTCCATCGCCAATCGGGGACCACTAAGGCGCCACCGCCGTGATAACAGACGCGCCCAAACATCAAAGGGGAATTGATCCAACGCAGGACGTCCTGGTGAAAAAGCCCGTTCACCACCAAAACGATGATGTTGCTTGCGCACTCCCAACCAATGCTGCACCCGTCCTGCAATATCCGGTGTTCGTTCATCAACATCGTCTGAACTTGAAATTTGAGGAAGATGGGCATGCCCGATATCTTCACTCACATAAACACCATCCCCTTGACGACTTTGGATAAAACCGTCGCTTTGCAAAATATCAAAGGCTTGCATCACCGTATTTCTTGAAATGGAAAGCTCATTCACGATTTTTCGGCTGGGTGGAAGTTTTTCACCGCGAGATAACTTTCCCGACAAAATAAGGTCACGCAATACGACATAAAGCGCCCGATATTTAGGAGCCTCCATATTTTGTTGCCACGCATTTTTTAGATAAGAGAGCTGCAACTCACTCATAATTGGACCTTATATTTTATAAAAATTGGCACTTCTAATGATACCAATCATGCCTCACTTTCCTTTTTACAGAAAGGAGAAAATTATGTCTGAATTTCCAATTACAAAACGCACAACCTTAAAACGGGGACATAAAAGAGCCAATCATCAAAGCGAAGTCATTCATGCCATTTTAGATGAAGCTTATCTTTGTCATGTCGGTACAAAAATGAGTGACCGCCCTATGGTACAACCCACTATTCATTGGCGGGAAGGTAATAAGCTTTATATCCACGGTTCAAGTAAAAACGGGTTATTCCAAACCTTGATTGAAGGGGAAGAGGCTTGCATCAACGTCACATTGCTGGATGGTTTAGTCATGGCGCGTTCTTCCTTTCATCACAGTGCCAACTATCGTAGCGTCATAATCTTTTCCAAAGCACAGCATATTACGGAACCTAAGGAAAAATTACGTCTGCTCAACCTTATGATGATGAAAATCACACCGGAACGTTATGACGGTATTCGTGAACCAAATGATAACGAATTAAAAGCCACGGCTGTTTTGGAATTTGATATCACAGAATCATCTGCCAAGATCAGAACGGGCCCCCCTGTCGATGATGAAGAAGATTACGCCCTTCCCGTCTGGGCAGGCGTGATACCTTTAAGCTTGCAGAAGGGTCCTCCGATCAATGATCCACGTTGGGAAAATGATCACAGTTGATCTTTCCCATTTTTCAGCCGCCCGTTTTTTGTTATTCTAGGTCGTAAGCTCATAATTATAGCAGCTGAAAAGGATTTGAAAAATGGGTGGCTGGAATTGTCCCAACGAAGTAAAAGGTCAATGCAAACACGTGCCCGGCTACAAATGTGACCCCGGCATGAAGGGCTGTGTCCTTTTTGGTAAGTTTCGTTTTGCGAATACGGACAAAAACAGTCCAAGCAAAGAGCGTGAACGTCAAGAAGCACTGGATGCACATATTGCCAGAAATTTCGATAACCGCTAGATCGTCAATCTCAAACGATCCGGTTACGGCCTGCATTTTTCGCTTTATAAAGACGTTCGTCGGCTAAGTTCAACACCTCTTCATAGGTTTGGCCGGCCTTCCATTCTGCCACCCCACCACTGACCGTCATGGTTAATTCCTCATCATTTGAGGTCTTTAACACATTGTTTTCAACGCGGGTACGGATACGCTCTGCCAGAACCTTCGCACCTTCAAAACTTGTTTCAGGCAGCAAAACCACGAACTCTTCGCCACCAATCCGCCCCAATGCATCACTTGTCCGTAACGTTTCATCAATCAATGAAACAAGTTCCTTTAAAGCATCGTCCCCTACCTCATGGCCAAACGTATCGTTAATCTTTTTAAAATGGTCAATATCAAGCATGAGGATGGAAATTGGTTTTTTATTACGCTTTGAACGTTGCTGTTCATCTAACGCGCGCGCGCTTAACGCACGACGATTAAGGGTGCCCGTCAAATAATCCGTCCGGGCGGCTTCCTCCAATGCTTTCTCCATTTTTTTACGTTCTGCAATGTCATTAAACGCAACGAAGAAAACATTTTCGTCCAGCAGGCGTAACGGCGTCGCTGAAATAAGAGCTGTGAAAACTTCGCCTGATGATTTCTTAAGATCTAACTCTTCATTACTGATCAGCTTGGATTGCTTAAGTTTTTTCAGCAAGCCTTTGCGTTTTTCAGGAACCGCATAGACTTCTTTGGCATGTGTTTTTTTGACATTTTCCTGAAGTATTTCCAAGGCATTACAAGCATGATCGTTCATTTCGATCAACATACCTGTATCAATTGACGACAATAAGTAAGGAACAGGAAGGGCGGCCAACACTTTCTTCAGTCGGTCTTTCTCCTCCTCAACCTGTCGATAAAACTGTCGAGCCATCAATTGATTTTTTACCCGCGCCAAAACTTCCGGCATTTGCAGGGGACGAGGAATATAATCGGATGCACCGACTTCAAAACCCTTAATTTTACTTTCAACCGTATCCGTGGCCGTAATAAAAATCACGGGCACGTCAGCCGTATCCGGTGATTTTTTCAATTGTTGGCAAACTTCAAACCCATCCAATCCAGGCATCTGCACATCAAGCAGGATCAAATCAGGCGTTTTTTCAGCGATACTGGATAAGGCCTCTTCACCGCTTTTCGCCCCACGGACGACATAACCGTTTGTCGTCAGCACATGGGTCAGAACTTTTAAATTGATAAGGTTGTCATCAACAACGAGAATCTCGCATCCTTCAAATGTTCGGGCGACATCCCACACCATAAAACCCAACCTCACTCAATTACAGTCACGACGTTCTCGCAAAACATAATTCTAAAATATAGAAGATGAGCGATAATAAAAGCTTAAAGTGAAATAACTTATATAATTATGCCAAACATGGTGAATACGAAGGTAGTCACAGCTACACTAAAAATCAACCTGTGATTTCAAGAGTTATTTTTTTACTGAGATACCTGGAAAATACATATCCACATCAATTTTGTCGGCACCATCCATGATGGCCGTTAAACCGTCTAGTGCCTTATTGATATTTTCTGCATCCTGTTCGCTAATCACCTCACGGGCGGAACCAAGAAAATTTAAAACCCATGTCCCTTCTGTTTGTGGGCCAACAAGCATCATATTAACTTCTTCTGTGCCGTTTCGCCCTTCACAAAGCGCCACAAAATCCCGGTTTTCAATAACTTTTACAGGTGTTCCTATACACATGGCAAGCAACCGTTTTGCGCATGCTGCGACCAAAATCCGGCAACGGGTTGCTCACGTTTTTTCAGATTTACCCCACGTGCCTCAATTTCATCTACAAGCATATCGAGCATCTTGAGAACACGCCCTTCTGTTTCAGGACTTAAACCAAGGCTATTTTCCAGCTTATAGGGCACCATACCAATAATCGTAACTGTTTGCGGGGACTGACCTTGCAACTGCAAAATCCCCAATAAATCAGACAAACCTAATTGATGGTTGGAAATTTTCGTTTGAAAGAAGGCGGGCACCTGCTCGTCTGCCAAGCGGATTAATGTACCTTCCGGGTCCCCTGTATTAACGGAGTCCGTTACAATAAGATGTTTAACATCCCGCATGGGTTCCAGCAGTTCGGTTCCGGTTGTCCCCCCATCCATAACAATCACGTTATCTGGAATTTCATACATTCCTTCCAAGGCTTCAACAGCGCGCACACCCACACCTTCATCCTGCATCAAGACGTTTCCGAGGCCAATGACCAGAATTTCCGTTGTCATGGTATTTTCCTTTATTTTATTTGACAAAAACCAAGAAGATTGAACCCCACTTGGGAGGGTATCCGGGGTTCAACCTTCTTAAGCAGTCATCGCCACCCTAAAGTGCTTTGACTTTCACAATCGGTTTTTGTTCCGTATCAACCATATGGATTGCACAAGCAATACAGGGATCAAATGAATGCACAGTGCGTAGAACCTCCAAAGGCTGTTCAGGATCCGCAACCGGGTTATCCAGCAAGGAAGCCTCATAAGGCCCCATTTCGCCATTTTCAGCACGCGGCCCAGCATTCCATGTCGATGGTACAACAGCCTGATAGTTTTTGATTTTCGCATCTTCGATCACGACCCAGTGCGATAATGCCCCGCGCGGTGCTTCATGGTGACCAACCCCACGAATTTCGCCTTTCGGGAAGACTGGTGCGTTGAAACTGTCGGTATCGCCAGAAGCAATATTATCGACAAGTTTTTGCCATTGCTGTTTCAACGTGTCCATCATCACACCCGCACGGATAGCGCGTGCAGCATGACGTCCGATTGTCGATTCAAAAGCCGCTAATGGAATATCAGACGCCCCGGAAACTGTCTTAATAATACCGACGGCATCATTTACATATTTTGTACAATTTTCATGTCCCTGCGCCAACATGACCAGTACATTTGCCAAGGGGCCAACTTGTGCCCGCTTGCCGTTAAAGGTCGGTGCCTTGATCCATGAATACTGTCCGTCGTCTTGGAAATCCGTATATTGCGGTTCGGTTTCCCCTTCCCACGGGTGAAGGGTCGCATCACCTTCATACCATGCATGTTTAGACGATTCGGCAACCCCCTTATGGAAGAACGGATCGTGGAAATCCTTAATCGGTGTAAACTTGTTGAAATCACCTGCTTCGATGTATCCACCGGGCAAATCAAACTTAGTTCCCTTGGTATCTTGCGGGCAATCCGGCACGGACAGATAGTTATTTACGCCTTTACCATATCCGGCCCAATCCAGATAAAAGGCACCGATTGCCGGAACGTCTGTCATATAAGTGGATTTAACAAAATGTTCCAGCTTATCAATCCAGCCTTTGATCATCATAATCCGTTCCATATTCAAAACGGATTGGCTGTTCATATTAACAGAGTTGGAAATCCCGCCAACGGCCAAGTTTTGAATATGGGGGGACTTACCGCCCAAAATTGCCACGATCTTGTTGCAATAGTTCTGCACTTCCAACGCTTGCAAATAGTGCGCAACCGCCAGCAAGTTTACTTCCGGTGACAGTTTCATCGCCGGGTGCCCCCAATAACCGGAAGCAAACGGGCCCAACTGACCGCTGGAAACAAATGTTTTCAAACGATCCTGCACGGCTTTCATTTCATGCGGACCATTTAAGGACCAGTCAGACAGACTTTCCGCCAACTTGGATGTGGCAACCGGGTCCGCATCCAATGCAGACACGACATCCACCCAGTCCACCGCAGACAGGTGATAAAAATGAACGATATGATCCTGAATGGCATGTGCCGTCTGGATAATATTACGCACCAATTGGGCGTTTACCGGAACTTCCAACCCCAGTGCGTTTTCCACAGCGCGCACAGATGTAATCGCGTGCACAGTTGTACAAACACCGCAAAAACGTTGCGTAAACAACCAAGCTTCGCGCGGATCACGTCCGACCAGAATTTGTTCAATACCGCGCCACATCTGACCGGAAGACCAGGATTTGCTGACACGGCCTTCGTCATTAACTTCAACATCGATACGAAGGTGGCCTTCAATACGCGTGACCGGATCGACTGTAATACGTGTTGTCACGATTTTTCTCCTAATTCGATAACTCTAACTCTCACGCGTGCGCATCTTTGTGCAGCACGGGCAGCATTTTAACCATCACCATGTATGCCATGATCTCAAACGCAACGATGCCAACTG
Organism: Terasakiella sp.; assembly: GCA_965230775.1. Taxonomy (GTDB): domain Bacteria; phylum Pseudomonadota; class Alphaproteobacteria; order Rhodospirillales; family Terasakiellaceae; genus Terasakiella. Next base: position 338,349 of record CBDDLQ010000006.1, on the reverse strand, counting down.
TCACCATCACTTCCCCTACTGACGGGAAATAGCTGTAGCCAGGTCCCGGGTCATAGGTGAACAAGAAAGCATTGAAACGATAAAGCGAGCCTGCAAACAGCATGGACACCGCAGCCCACAATAAAACACGCGGATTTTGGCGCATTTTCTGGGATAACAAGGCAATAACCGGGAAAATAAACAACACGGTTTCCAACAGGAAAAGCAGGCTATTTTTATCACCGGCAAAAATATATCCGACTTTGCCGTTCAGGATAATTTCCCCAAATCGCACCACCAGATAAACCAGCAACAAACCGACGATGATTTTGCCGATTTTAGATAACAAAGATGTTTCATCCGGTAAGTCAAAGGCAACTTGCGAAGCCGATGCTTCAAAAATCACAATGGAAAAGCCCATTGTCAGTGCAGTTAATAATGCCAAAAGAGGTTGAAAATGTACGGTCTGCCAAAGGGGGGCAACCTTATACCCCATCGCAATTAAAAACGACCCAAGGGAAGACTGGTGCATCGTCGGCAACAGGATGCCAAGGGCAATAAAAATGAACAACATCTTGTTCAATATTTTCAGTACCCCGTGCGCCCCGATCCGTTCCAGAAAAGCCGGAGCGAATTCAATAACAAGAACAAGAATATAGGTTGTCACACACAGGCCAACTTCCAACATCACAGCATTAAAATTCATATGCCACGGTAAGAGCAAATTATAGAACTGCCAGTAACGTCCCATGTCGATAAAGGCCCCAACACCACCAAGGGCATACCCCAGCAAGCTGGCCAGCAATGCAGCCCGCATCAATGGGTGATATTGACCTTTATTAAAAACATAGATCGTGATGGCCAGCGCATAACCGCCACAGGCCAGTGCCGTACCGATTACAACGTCATAAACGACCCAAATTCCCCAGGGGAAGCCACCGTTAATATTGGCAACGGCCCCCATACCATCCATAAAACGAACGCCTAAGAAATACATGCCGATCACGAACAGAACCAGACACAACATAAAGGCTGGTGTAAAAATAGAACCGCCCAGCGGTTTAGCGTGACTCATGGTCTATTCCTCCCCGTCATGGTTATCTTTATTGCGCTTAACCACATAGGTTAAACCCGCCATAGCTGCCGCTGGCAAAGCCATGTATTTGTATAAAGTGTGCTGAACACCCTCAGAAACAGACGCATAAGAACGGTCTTCCAAAGGCGGCATTCCCAACTTGTCAAACGCAATGGCAGAAATATGCAGGACATTCGTTCCGCCTGCTTCTTTTTCACCCCAGATGTGATTTTGATAATCGGCTTCCAATTCTTTTTCGTGATAACTTTCCGGCTTGGAAATATCACCACGGGGGAAGTTATAATTATCGCCAGACTTTAACTCCAAACGTCGTTTGGCTTCTTCCATCAACATACTGCGCGGACCAAACAGAGTGGCACCTGTAGGGCAGACTTCCGCACAAGCTGTCATACCGCCCTTACTAATGCGTTCCAGTCCTTCCTGATTACACATCTGGCATTTATGAATACGTCCGAATGCATTGTCATATTCAAATTGCGGAACGTTATAAGGACAGCCAACCATGCAAGTCCGACAGCCGATACAAGCATCGGGATGATGCGTCACAATTCCCGTCAATGGGTCACGACGCATTGCCGTCACCGGACATACAGAAACACATCCCGGATCAACACAATGCATACAGCTGCGTTTTTCAAAAGCGAAACCGTTTTCTTCGCTATCTTTCACCGCTGCCGTACCATCACTGTAAACCTTGATGACGTTAAGCGTATCACCGGATAAATCCAATGCGGAATCGTAAATATAACCATCCCCGCGATCTACGGGTGTCATATCGTTAACTTCTTTACAGGCCGTTACACAAGCCTTGCATCCAACACAAAGTGTTGAATCATACAGCATGCCAACTGCTTCAGGAGCAGGTTCCAAATTCGGGCGAGCATCCGCGACTGTACTGATACATGCAGCACCCGCGACCCCGGCACCTGCCGTTTTTAAAAAGGTTCTTCTATCCATAGCAGCCCCCTCAGGTTTCGCTGTCGGAGTCAGATTTTCCAAGCCGGGTTGATACCACCGCTGCCGCACCAACGGCCGCACCAACGGCTGCACCAGCAACAGCTGCCGCACCGGCGCTCATACCCGGGGTATCCTCACGCTGCGTAATTGTCGGGAATGCATTTGGTGGTGTATGGGTCTGTACTTCTGCAAGACTGAACAAAGGTTTGGTAAAGCCAACCCCCTGTTCCGTGCACCCGAAACAAGGATGGCCAACGCCCACAGGCCATGTACCGCCACCGACATCATTAAATTCTACAGCCGGACAGTTAGAATAGGTTTCAGGCCCCTTACAACCTAATTTATACAGGCAATAACCTTTTTTATGCCCCTCATCACCGAATTCCTTAGCAAAACGCCCCGCATCAAAGTGCGGACGACGCTCGCAGTTTTCATGGATAAGGCGCCCGTAGGCAAACTTCGGTCTGTTTTGACTATCCAGTTCCGGCAAAGTACCAAACGTCAAGAAATGCATGACTGTCGCCAAGAAATTATACGGGTTCGGCGGACATCCCGGAATATTAACAACGGTTTTACCGGGTAAAACGGCTTGTGCACCAACAGCCCCTGTCGGGTTCGGTCCGGATGACTGCACCCCACCCCACGACGCACACGACCCAAATGCAATGATTGCCGCTGCATTTTCCGCAGCTTCGACCGTATGTGCCAGCATCGTCTTACCAGCAATTTTACAGTAAACACCGCCATCTCTTGTCGGGATAGACCCTTCTACGACCAGCAGATACTTACCGGCATTTTCCTTCATGGACAGTTCTTTTAAATGCTCAACCTGATGACCGGCACCGGCATCCAGCGTCTGGTGATATTCCAGCGATACCATTTCCAAAATCAATCGTTCCAGCGTTGGATGCTCGGAACGTAACATCGTTTCCGTCGGCCCTGTACATTCCTGACCATGCAACCAGATCACAACCGGACGCTTTTTAGGTTTTGCCACAGCTTCAGCCATTGCAATGGCTTCAGACGTTGACAACCCCAGCGTTGCTGCAATCCCTGTGCAATATTTCAGGAAATCCCGGCGGCTGATCCCAAGTCGTTTCTCAAGCGCGTCAAAATCACCCTGCATAATTCGGATATCCTCCCATCTTGGAGCAACTGCCCCTATAACCAATAATCGTCCCAGCACCTCTCAGCAAAAACCGTACCAAACAGTCAAGCCATTGTTATTAATTAATTATTTTCACCACCCCGTACTTTTTATACAAAAAAAGTGGCAGCCGTAACGTATACCGCAGTTAAAAAATGAAAAGTAAGTAACCACTTATACTGGGAAATAACCTCAACCCCCTTATCCTTTGCATATTTAAAAACTAATATGAGAGTTATTATTATAAAAACACCTACCCATTAGAATGGTATTACCAGAATGCAGCGCAGCAATTTTAATACTTAAGTATTGCTTTTAATGTGCAGCGCAAACTAAACGACCACTTCTATCTTTTTTTGAAAAAAAACCTTCCAATTTGTGAAAAATACTGCTTCCCTATATGTTCATTTTTACGTTATTTGAGGATCGGGACAGTGACACATCCCCTGCATACCCTCAGCCCATCACAAGCGGCTGAGACATTAGAGAGCTGCTTCAATAAAATCTGGAAAGAAAATATGGTCGGGATTCAAATCCTGAATAACGACCTTGTTGTCGAAGCGGTCGAATTTCAGCAATGGGATGGACGTGTTCTTGGGATGATGGTCACACCATGGTTTATCAACCTTATTATCCTCCCTAAAGAGGGTGAGAATTGGGAATGTGAAAAGTTAGGCACGCGTGAGAAGTTCAACTTTCCTCAAAAAGAATGTCCGGTCATGGTCAATGAAATTGAAGGGTTTGGCTTTTGCAAAACTTACTCGCTATATTCCCCGGTCAACGATTTCCCTAATCCAGAAGCAGCACGAATTGCCGCTGCCATTTTCTTGCGCGACCTGCTGGACGAGAAAAAACGTATCGACCCCACCTATTCTGAAGAACAAATTCAACGCTACCTGAACAAAGAAGAAATGGTGCATCGCGAAGAATTAAAAAAACAATTCTCAGAACCTGCCGATATGAAAAAAGCAGTTAACCGACGTGATCTCCTTCGCGGAAAATTACGCGAAGATCCGCCCTTGGCATAAAGGTTAACACAATGACGCAGAAAACAACCATCCTGATCGTCGACGATGAAGTTCGCAGCCTCGAAAGTCTTGAACGCATCCTTGAAGATGATTTCAATATCTTAACGGCGGAAAACACCATTGAAGCCGAAAAAATCCTTCAAACAGAATGGGTTCAAATCATTTTGTGCGATCAACGCCTTCCCGGTCTGACAGGAGTTGAGTTCCTTAAACTCGTGCGTCATAAATGGCCCAATATCGTACGTATGATTATTTCCGGTTACACTGATTCTCAAGACATCATCAGTGCATTGAATGATGCAGGCATTTATCAATACATCACAAAGCCGTGGCAACCGGAAAGCCTGATACATTTATTAAAAAATGCGGCTCAACTCTTTGACCTGCAGCGTCTCAACGAATCCCTTTCCATTGAATTAAAGATGGCGCCGGACGCCTTTAAAGACAGCATTGAGCGCAAAAGAGAAAAATTAAAGAAAAATTATCAAAGCGACGACGGCATCACCCGGTCCGAACAGTCGATTATGAATGATATTTGCGCCAAAATTCGCCGTGTTGCTCCTTATGATATCTCTGTTCTGATCACAGGAGAATCAGGAACTGGAAAAGAACTTGCCGCGCGAGCCTTGCATTATAACTCACATCGTGCCAACAAGGCTTTTGTCGTTGAAAATTGCGCCGCCCTTCCCGATCAACTTCTGGAAAGTGAGTTATTCGGTTATAAAAGTGGTGCCTTTACCGGTGCCGTAGAAGATCGCATTGGCCTCTTTGAACGTGCCAATGGTGGTACAATTTTTCTGGATGAAATTGGCGAAGTCTCACCCGCTTTTCAGGTCAAATTACTTCGCGTCCTTCAAGAAGGTGAAATCCGCCCCTTGGGTGCCAGCAAGACAAGACAAGTCGATGTTCGTGTTATTGCCGCAACAAACCGGGATTTAGCGACAGATGTTAAATCCGGGCGGTTTCGCGAAGACTTATATTACCGCCTAACCCCTATTGGTATTCACTTACCGCCTCTACGAGAACGCGTTGAAGATATTCCAGTGCTGGTTCAAAAACTTCTCAATCAAGCGATGCTCACCCTTGGAAAAAAAGTTGATGGCATCAGCGACGAGGCCCTCACCTGTATGCAAGCCTACCATTGGCCCGGCAATGTGCGCGAATTACAAAATGAAATTCAACATCTTTTGGTTATGAGTGATAATAATATTCTTGGTGCAAATAACCTTTCGCCCCGCATATTACGCGCCGCCCCCCGAGATGAAGAACTGGAAATTCAAAGCTTATCCAAACTGAATGGAAACCTAAAAGACCGCGTTGAATCCATTGAAGCCCGCATCCTAAAAGAATGCCTTATCCGACATCAATGGAACAAAAGTCGCGCAGCTAAAGAACTTGGATTATCCCGTGTCGGTTTGCGCTCTAAGCTTGAGCGATACGGCCTTTCCAAAAACGATCAAATTCAGACAGCTTAGCAGCCCCCCTCTTCAGAGATTAGGCAAATATTACCTATTTTTTATTTTAGTTTTTAACGCTAAAATAACCTTATCCTGTCAGAAATGGGGGGATACCTTGTCTCATTTATGATTGATCAAACAATGAAATGCACGCCGTTTTTAAAACTGACCTCAAAAGCAAAAACAGCATTTCCCTTGGCTGCAATTTTCTTACTATCCGCTTGCTCTGAACTGCTAGTAACGGATGCAATCTCAACCATTGCCACCGACAAGACAATCGGCGACCACGTTATTTCCTATGTCAGCAAAAAAGATTGTTCAACCGTTCGGAGCGAGCAAGGCATGACCTATTGCAAAGAAGATGACCCCAGCCTTAAAAAAGACCCGAAACGCTATTGCTACCACGAGCTAGGCAAAGTAACCTGCTACGAACAAGCAGACTTAAATAGTGTTCGACGTGATATCGAGGACAAAAAAGAGCCTGTTCCCTCAATAAAATAAAAAAACTGGCTTTTAAAAACAAATGCTTCTGCCTCGTCTTTCCGTTTTGTGGGTCGGCATACGCCCCAAAACATTATCCATGTCGCTAACGCCGATACTTGTCGCCTTCAGCCTTGCACTGCATAATCAACAGTCACCGAATTATCTTGTCTTGCTTGCAATCTGTATCGGTGCAATTTCCATCCAGATTGCGACCAATTTGTTTAATGATGCACAGGATTTTTTAAACGGAACAGATACAGGCACCCGCATCGGCCCCCAACGGATTACGCAAGCGGGCCTTGCAACACCGTCTCAAACCCGATATAGCGCCTTCCTCTTTATCGCCATTGCTGCATTTTGTGGTTTATATCTGATTAGCATTGGCGGCTGGATTATCATGCTATGTGGCGGGTTTGCCTTGCTCTGTGCATATATCTATTCCAACGGTCCCTTCCCTATTTCTCGCGGCCCCTTGGGGGAAGTGTTTGTTATGCTCTTTTTTGGCATAGCCGCCTTTAATGTCAGCTATTTTCTTTTGGCAAACCACTGGCCTGCAAACGGCTTGATATATGGGATCGCAATCGGCTGTCCGGCTTGTGCAATTTTATTGTTGAATAATTATCGTGATTTGGAAAACGACACCCTTGCAGGCAGAAAGACACTTGCCATTCACCTAGGGGCCAAAGCTTCAAAAGTCGTTTTCTCATTGCTTATGCTTGCTCCTTATGTCCTGCTGCTCTCCCTTTCCATTCCTTTATGGTTTTTGGCAGGAATCCCTCTGGCAATCATTACGATGATCAAAATGTTTAACGTCAAAGATAAAAGAGAACTCAACGCCAATCTTGGCATTTCTGCAGCCAGCCAGATTTTGCTGTGTATCGGCCTTGCCATCAGCCTGATCTAAAATTGAAAAAGGCATTCCGACCTGAATCGAAATGCCTTTATTCTTTATTCCCTGAATAAACAAGGAATACAGGTCGAGATTAGTCAACCAATTTGATGTCAGACGCAGCTTCTTTGCCGCGGCTTACAGAAATTTCGAAAGAAACTTTCTGACCATCATTCAGTTGCTGAATACCAGACTCGTGCAATGCTGAAATATGAACAAAAACGTCTTTGCCGCCTTGTTCCGGTTCGATGAAGCCATAACCTTTTGTGGCGTTAAACCACTTAACTGTACCGTTAGCCATTAATCTTTAGTCCTTAGGATGTTTTATAGTCTGCCCCCCTTTCAAGGGACGTATTGAGTTCGAAGAAAGTCTGCGATGAAGTCTTGGAGAACTCAAGGAACAAATAGAATTATCCTTCGAAAAAAGGAGTGGCCCTAAAAGGTTCGGCTTAAGGTCTATATTCTACCCCATAACGAGCAAAAAACGTAACTCACGAATAAACTGTATGTGAGTTTAAAAATAAAAGCAATTCATATTCTATTACAATATTTTCTCAATTACGTTTCATCAAACAAACACAAAGATCACAGCTCTAACTCACCCGGTGAAACGGCGGCACGACGCTCTTCATTCAACGCCAGAACCTTAATCTTCCCATTGGCAATTTTAAAAGAATCATAGCCAAAATCAAAGGCCAGACTCAGAAGGGTATTAACCACTTCCATATCACTATTGCGGAATTTATCATTTTGCATCCAATGATTTGCAATAGACTGCACAACCATTTGCTCAACCGTTATTTGATTGGCTTTTGCCTTGTCAACCAATGCCTTCAGCGTCCATTCACTGATAACCTGATCATTAATAACGATTTTCTTTTTATTGATACGGATGAATTTTGCCATTGCCCTGCTCTGGATATTAAAACGTTATTTCATCCAGACAGGAATACACCATCACGTCAAAGACAACAATGCCGTAACCAACAACTGCGGATCATAATAAGGGGCACTTTGCGGTGTCACCAAACGCGTATCGATTAAAGAAATTTTTTCTTTTCGCAGCCTTGCTTTGGTTTCAGGTCGTAGACTTTGACCATTCTCGCTATCAATAAACACATGCGTAATAAACGCAGACGCGGGGGTATCCTCAACCGTATCCAAGCAAAGATATTCAATTAATTTAAAAACAGAATCATCCAGCGAAAGTCCGATTCTTTCCGGATCGTCTCCCAAACTCGGTACATAAACCTTTGGACATTTTTTTCGTGCAATTGCCTGCCCCACCCCTTTGGGAAGGAGATTGGCAACAATGCTTGTATAAAAGCTCCCCGGCGGAAAACAAATTAAATCCGCATCATCAATAAACCGCTTTTTCTTCTTTGAAATTTGTACCGTTGTACGTTTCTGTGTTTTCAAATCTTTTACGAGAAAAAGTTCAACCAAAGCCTTATCAAGTTTGCAAACCTCTTTACCAGTAATCATATGCTGTCCATAGATAATCTGCCCATCTTCCAAACGTGCGGCTAAATGCAAGGTATCGTTCACAATTGTCGTCACCTCGCCCAACACATTCACCAGTTTCGAAAACATAAAAATAACCGGATCCATCTGTTTTCGATGGTTGAGATATCCTGCAGACAAAATCAGGTTGCCAATACTGGCCCCCCTCAAATCAAAATCATCAGGCATAGCATCTAGAAACATAGATAAATGTGTTCTAATCAATCTACGCATAGGCTGCTTAATCGCAGCAACCTGCGGGTCCTTTCCACTCGCCATCGCCTGAAGCAGCGTCAACAGATCTTTACGCTTTGCCTCTTTGGGCAAACGATGCGCAAATAGACTAAAGATTTCCGGGCTACCGCTGATACGTTCATCCGCCAACGCCATCATGCGTGAACGCATATCCCCAATTGCGGGCATATCAAACGCTTTTCGTAAAATAGCCGAGCTTCCTCCGCTATCAAAGGGTGTCACCAAATGAATGGAATTGTGTGTAAATTTTTTAAGAACACGGCTGGTTTCCGTCAGTGCCGTCCCCCCTGAAAAAAACAATACTCGCGGCCCGTATTCAGGTGCTTTTTCATATCGTGCCGCACGCAGCATATCGGGCATAATCACAGTGCGAGAAACAGTTGTTTTTTTCATATCGTCCCAAAAATAATAGATCTTTTGTGATATAATGCGAAGCGTTGCTTCAAAGGTCCAGAAGATTATTGTTAAACTTCAAAGGAAGGATAAGCGGATTGCTTTTGATTAAATTTCACATTTTCGCGGACCGTCACAGAATTGAAACACAAATGACGCAAAATGCGGACCGCTTACATAGCCACTCAAATAAAAAAACAATTAAAAAACTGAACCATCTTTCAATCATCCTTCATTCCTTATCGTTTTCGCTGAAACATCCGATCCGCTGATATAATTATGCATTTACCAAAATCCATACATGATAACCTGCATTTCCTATTGGCTGAAACACAGTCACAGGTAAACAACCTTCTTGTTCTGCTGGAAACTGCATCTCAGGCAGTTTCCCAACGCATTTTAGATCGCCAAGGATACACCTATAATTTAAAAATGCGTGTGCATGATGGATGTTTAGATACCTTGCGGCATGGTAAAAAAGGCCACGTTAACATCTATTCGTTAAGAGCTGCAGAAGCCATTGCATCCGATTTGGAACGCATCACCGATCTTTGTCACGAATGCGTCCGCCTGATGTCAAACCTATCTAGGCGGGATGCACTAAAAAAAAGCAATAATGCAGCCCTTTTATCCAAGATAGATAAAGGTATTGCCCTGATTGAACGCGCGATAGAAGAAGATGACACACGCCTCGCTTTAAAGATCGGTAACATCGAACGTGAACTAGATCGTGCCTATGAACGTGTATTTAAGAAACACCTCAAAACTTTATCCAAACAAAAAGAACCCGAAGATGCACTGACATCCTTGTTTGTTTCTCAACGGATTGAGGAAATGGGCGACATCCTGTTAACCATTTCAGAATCAATCATGTCGGCAAAACTTGGTCAACCCATGCATATTGATCGGTTTCGCTCTCTTAAAACTGCCCTATCCGACCTTGGACTTCTGAATGCAGACGTAGAAACGATTGCAGAAACAAAGTCAGGTAGTGCAATTGCAGGCATCAGCGCGAGTAATGACGAAACAAATGGCTACCTAGCCATTTTTAAAGATGGCAAAAAAGAAAAGTTAAAAGAAGAACTCGAAAGCGTCGAAAGCTGGCATGAAATCTATCCCGGTCTGGCACCGCAAATTTTGTCCTATAAAAAACAAGGAAAAAATGCAGCCCTTTTGATTGAACATCTTCCAGGCCTGACTTTTGAACAAGTCTTGCTCCAAGAACATGATGATGTCCTTGAACAAGCTCTTAAACGGCTAAGCAAAACCTTAAAGGCCGTGTGGAATGAAACGAAAAAGAAAAAGAAAATTCCTACTAACCATATGGCACAACTAAAAAAACGTTTAAAATCCGTTTTCGATATACATCCAGATTTTCAAACGTCATCTGCCAAAATCGGCACTCAAAAAGTGACCTCCCTTGATGATCTGATATCACAGGCTGCACAGATTGAAAAAGAACTTGATCCTCCATTTTCTGTCTATATTCATGGGGATTTCAATCTGGATAACATCATCTTCGATCCGGAAAACCAAACCATCAAATTTATCGACCTGCACCGTTCATGCTATCAGGATTACACACAGGACATATCTGTTTTCATGGTGTCCAATTATCGTTTACAGGTTTTGGATAATCGAACACGCAACCGGATTAAAACCAGCGCCCTTTATCTACATTCTTACGCAAAAGAATTTGCTCGCAAAAACAACGATGAAACGTTCGAACTTCGCCTTGCGTTGGGTTTGGCTCGCTCATTCATTACATCCACCCGTTTTATTTTGGACAAAGGGTTGGCAAACGCCATGTACCAGCGGGCGGTCTATATACTGCAATGCATTCAGTCTTGCCCGAAAAAAAATATAAAGAAATTTAAATTGCCGATTGAGGATCTCTTCACATGATAAATAAAAAGATTGCCGTCATAGGAATACCGGGCAAGTGGTCAACCGAAGTTCTTGCTGACCGACTGGAAGAGAAAACAGGATTTCGTCTGGTTATATCAATGGCAGATGTCCATGCTGATTTGTCTACAGACACCCTTTATGCACAAGGTGTGAACCTTTGCCAGTTAGACGGTATTATCGTAAAAAAAATCAGCCAAACCTATAACCCAAACACACTGGACCGTATTGAATTACTGCGTTTGGCTGAAAAAAATGGTGTCCGCGTCTTTTCCAAACCCGACACTATTATTCGAATGATTGATCGTCTCGGCTGTACCATGACATTACGCCATGGCGATATTCCCATGCCGGCAACTCGTATCAGCGAAGATATTGATTATGCGCTTCAAACCGTTCACAACTTCGGTGCAGCCGTATTCAAACCTCTCTATTCAACAAAAGCCCGTGGCATGTGCGTGATTGAAAGCAATCAATCCGATGATCAAATTCTGAACGAAATTGTAGAATTCAAACGCGATAACCCAATGATGTATATGCAAGAGAAAGTCGAACTTGCAGGCCGTGATTACGGAATGGTCTTTTTAGGCGGGGAATATCTGGGCACCTATGCCCGCATTTCCCAAAATGAAAGCTGGAATACAACCATTAACAGCGGAGGGAAATATGCCCCCCATACACCACCGCAAAGCACCATTGAGTTAGCCTATAAAGCCCAGGCCCTTTTCGGGATGGATTTCACCACTGTTGATGTTGCAGATAGTGAAAACGGCCCCATTATTTTTGAAGTCTCCGCCTTTGGTGGTTTTAAAGGGGCAAAAGACGGCATTGGTTTAGATGCTGCGGATCTTTATGCCGACTATGCGTTAAAGGAGATTAGCCAATGATCACCATGCAAAGCATCGCTCAACGTATGCAAGATGGCTTCAGCTTATGTGACGGTGCCGTTTTGTTGGATTTAGATGGGTATAAAATCGGCATTCAATCCAATTGCGAAGAATTGTTGGAAAAACTCGGTATTTATTTCGCCCATACTTTGGGCCACGGCACACCGGATATTGTCATCAAGGCCATTCAGCGCCCACAAGACACTTACGGTTTGGCATTCACCGACTGGAAACGCGAACCCGGTAAAACCGGCCGCAAGGATGCCTACGTCGATATTGAGAACGCACGTATCATTCAAAAAATTCGCACAGGCATGGTCTTTTTACAAAGCCAATCCGAACGCATTGCCGCTGGTCCCTGTCTTGAAAACGATAATCAGGTTATTAATTTCATCAATGCACAATATATGAACCACCTGCAACAAAACGGTGCTCTCATTTGCCATGCATCCGGTCTTTGCGCCCATGAAAAGGGATTCGGGATTGCGGGTTTTTCCGGTGGTGGGAAATCTACATTGATGCTTCATCTGTTAAGTACAGATAATGTTCAATACCTGACAAATGACCGTTTATTTGTAAAAGAGAACTTGGCCATTGGCATACCAAAACTACCACGTGTTAATCCCGGCACCATGTTGCATGATCCAAACCTGATTGATCTTCTTCCTACCGAAAGGATCAAAGCTTTAAAAGCACTTCCCCCGTCTGAATTATGGGATTTGGAAGAAAAATATGACGTCTTTGTTGAAGATGTTTATGGCCCAAATAAAATAATCGACCACGCGACACTCAATGCTTTTTTAATTCTCAATTGGAAGCGTGAGAGTGAAGCACCTTGCACAATACAAGAAATTGATATCGCAGAACATATCGACCTTTTAAAAGCTGTTATGAAATCGCCCGGTCCCTTCTATCAGGATGCAAATGCACATTTCATCTCGGAAGATATGCATCAAAACAGCCTCGCCTACCTAAACGCACTTAAAAATGTTAGAATATTTGAAGCCAGCGGGAAAATTGATTTCACTTATGCGAAGGATTTTTGCCTTCAATATCTTCTGATAGAATAGGATGAAGGCGATGGTCAGAAACCTATTACTCTTGCGACATGGACATACAAAAAACGCACATCCAGAAGGTGATTTTTATCGCGAGTTAAAAAACAAAGGAAAACGCAATGCTCAGCGTATCGGTGTCTGGTTACACGAAAATGACTTGCAACCCGAATTGATCCTTTCCTCCCCGGCAGAACGGGCACGCACAACAGCGGCAAAATCCTGCAAGGCCGCCGGATTATCTACAAATATCATCGCCAATGTGCCCCGCCTTTATAACGCCGCACCGATTGATTTACGCGGTGCCGTCGCAAAGACCCCCAATAGTGTTGAATGCCTCATGGTCGTGGCCCATAACCCCGGTCTTTCCATGCTGGTTGGACAACTGAGTAATCATTACTTGGCAATGGCCCCGGCAACCTTGGTTCACCTGCAATTTGACGGAAGTTGGAAAGATATTTCACGCTGTCATTGCACCAATATTATTGAAGGGGCAAGCCTGCCTGAAACCTTTCCCTTTAATGGTCCGAGCGGTACTGAACAACGCATACGCCCCGCCTATTATTACAATCAATCCGGTGTTGTTCCCTATCGGATTATTGATGGCGAACTGCAGGTTTTGCTCATTTCATCCAGTAGCGGCAAACATTGGGTCATACCAAAAGGTATTCACGACCCCGGCATGAGTGTGCAAGAAAGCGCCGAAAATGAAGCACGCGAAGAAGCCGGTGTAAAAGGCATTGTCGCAGATTTTCTTTTAGGGCGTTACAACTATGGAAAATGGGATGCAACCTGCGACGTACAGATTTTTCCAATGACTGTCACCCATGAACTGGCACCCAATGAATGGGAAGAAAGTCACCGTCTACGCAAATGGGTTTCCCTTGCTGCTGCAATTGAATTGGTGAAAAACACCTCTCTCGCTGAGATTATAGGCAAGCTCCCTGCTTATCTGGAAGGCATTCAACATGACTAACCCCATTGCCATTCTCCTTCGTCATGGTGATTATCACCAGTTAAAAGATACCCCCAGCGCGTTACAACCTTTCCCGCTGAATGAACAGGGCTTCTTACAGGCGCAAGATGCGGTTGGCTTGCTGCAGAACTTTGCAGATCGACATAATTGGCAATTTGATCCGGTTATTGAATGTTCCAGTCAGCTCCGTGCATGGCAAACCGCAGATGTTATCTGCGAGGCACTGGATTGTTTTGACAATATAAAAAGCAGTAATCATTTAAGCGAACGCCAATTGGGGAGTGCCGCAAACCTAACCGTTAAAGAAATCGAACAAGTGCTTAATGTCGATCCTCGTTTTGAGAACCCACCAGCCGATTGGAAGTCAAACTCACATTACCGTCTTCCCTTGCAAGGTGCTGAATCGTTGATGGAGGCTGGCGAACGTGTCGCCAATCATATCAAACACGTCTTAAACCACCTTCACACGAACACCGATGAAAAACCTATTGCCAAATTGTTTGTCGGACATGGGGCAGCCTTTCGTCATGCAGCTCATATACTCGGCGTATTGGCGTTTGAAGATATAGCTAAACTGAGTATGTACCACGCCACACCTGTTGCTTTGTCCTATGATGAAAATGGCACATGGTTTCATGTCTGTGGAGAATGGAAAATCCGTCAACAAAAAGAAGAATATTCGGACTAAACAACAATGCATCAACATTCTAAACATACTCTCCTACCACGCTATCATGGTAAATCCTGGCTTAACGTACGCCTACCACGCAAAGCCGTTGAATGGTGTGAAGGTGGTGCAAAATCACTCGCCCTTGATTGTACGGATGAAAAGTCTCTGATAACCGCTTTAAAAGAGTTGAAGGTAGCAAATGCATGGGTTTGGCCTAAACGGAAACATATTTTCCTGTCCGACCTGCATGGCGATCCCGATGCTTTTGCAGCCTCGCTGGTTTTGTCCGGTTGCATTAAAAAAAATGGACCAAAACCCACCGATTTTTCTTTGAATGAAACTGGGCGTAAAGCCAATTTCATTATTGGCGGTGATTGTTTTGATAAAGGACCTAGCAGTCTCGGATTGTTACGGACAATTCGACATCTAAAAGAGCAAGGGGCACGCGTTCGCGTCCTTGCGGGTAATCACGATGTCCGGGTTCTATTTGGTATGCAAGCCGTCGGAAAACATAAAACAACCAAAAACGAGCATTTTTTTATTCGCACCGGACAAAAAATTATTCCGTTGCTCAAAGAAATTTGGAATGAATACTTGCAGGAAGAAGATTCACTGAAAGATATCCCCAATAAGCGCACTTGTAAAAAAATGCTCTATCCATCACAAAGTTGGTTCAATCGTTTCCCCGGTCTTGCAGAACCACACTTAATTTCGCACCAAATTGAACGTGAGCTCACCCGTATCAGGAAAAAATACGATAATTTCGAAGATAAATGTGAAAAAGCAGGGCTGAACTTACGTCAAGTTTATGCTGCTGCTCTCAAATGGCAAGAGTTGTTTTTGTCACCTAAAGGGGAATTCCACTGGTTTTACAAACAAATGCGCCTTGCCTTTAAGTCCGGTTCTTTTCTGTTTATTCATGCTGGCCTAGATAACAAAGTAGCTGAACAATTATCAGGCATTGGCGTTAAAGAATTAAATCGAACCTTCAAACAAGCCCTGAAAAATGATCCCTTCGATTTTTATTACAGCCCCTTATGTAATACCGTTCGAACCAAATATAGAAATGTTGATCACCCTTTTACAAACAAAGGAGCAAGATATATAAGGCGCGCGGGTATCAGTGCGATCATTCATGGACATCGCAACTTGCATTCAGGACAACGCATCGCACTTCGAAAAGGTATTCTAAATTTCGAATGTGATGCCAGTTTGGATAGCCATACCCGTCGCCATGAAAAAATACGTGGGCGCGGGGCAGCTGTTACCATTATCCACCCAAAAGGTAAAATTTTGGGCTTATCCAGTGACTATCCACATATCAAGCTTTTCGCACCACAGAACAGCTTACTCCATCTACAGAAAAAACAGAACAAGAGGAAAACCTAA
This sequence comes from Terasakiella sp., assembly GCA_965230775.1. GTDB lineage: Bacteria > Pseudomonadota > Alphaproteobacteria > Rhodospirillales > Terasakiellaceae > Terasakiella. The sequence continues at coordinate 322,280 of CBDDLQ010000006.1, read as the reverse complement.
CCGTGAAAGAGAACCAACGTTTTAAGCATGAATCCTTACAAGATTCAAAAACGATTGCCACACTTCTAAGTGCACTGACAGAGGCGATTTCGGATGGGAAAATTATTATGGAAGATAGCAACGCCTCGTTAACAATGGAACCCAAAGGGTTATTGCACCTAAAGATATCCGCCTCAAAAGAAGATGACCAAAACCGTCTGAACATCAAAATATCATGGCAAGGAGAAAGAAAGGTTGAGAGCGGGAAAAACATTAAAATTTCAGGTAGATAAGCGCGTAACAAAAGGTTGTTGTCAGGCCTATTCTCTGTGTGGCACTATGAATTCATAAAATTTCTAGCCGAGAAAAAGTGACAATGAACCAGCATAACGTGATTTTGATTGATCAATCAGAACCAAGTGACATTGTCATTTGTCTTCAAGAAATAGGTATCATCAATTTCAAGATCACCCCGACTCTTGATATCGACAGCGACTTTACAAATATCGATTTGATTATAGTTGATTCCCAATTGGCCGATGAATGTCTGGATTTATTCGACGACACCGCTGTACGTCCCATATTGGTCACGATTGCCCCAAAAGGAATTACTTATGATCAATTTAGTTTTCTCGCTGAAGAATTTGATGAAGTCCTCATCCGTCCTTTCGATCCATATTTTGTAAAACTCCGACTTTCCAATCTTTTAAAAACAAAACCATTAACAAGATCGGCATGGGAACAAAACAAGCAAGATACACGCTGCAAAAAACTGATCGATCTATCCCGTGATATAATATTAACCGTTACAAACGGTATCGTCACATTTGCCAATAAGACGGCTTTAACAACTCTTGGCACATCACAAGGAAATCTAATTGGCAGTCGCTTAAGTCAAGTCGCCCATGATGATTGCGCACAAATCATTGAAGAAACCTTACCCGAACTTGCAGAGACTCAAAATAGGCTACAAATACAACTCAAAGATAAAAATGGTGGTAAAATTCATACCTTGTTGTCTGTCTGTTCTATCCCCGAAGAGTGCCCCAACACATACCTTCTGCAAGCTATTGACCATCTAGAACAAAAAAATGCGCTGGCAACACTTCTACAACGCGAACGCCAATATAAAAGCTTGGTGGAGATGTCCTCCAACTTGATTTTTATCGTGAATGACGGTGTGATTATCTATGCAAACCCCAGCAGCGAAGAAAAATTAAATGGCAATCGCCAAAAAGGATCTCTCATCGGCAGGCCCTTAGCCAGCATTGTTGACATAGATTACGTCTCTATCATTGATGGCAGCTTAGGCGAACTTGCCGAAATGAATGAACGACTACCCCTTAAAATTCATTCATTAGATGGGACACTCCTTGATGTCGTCCTGCGTGTCGCTCATATGAATAGCGAGCTTAACGAAACTTATCTGATTGAAGCTGTCGATGTCAGTAAACAAAAACGATCCGCAGAAGCTTTGTTGGAACGAGAAGAACGCCTGAGCGGAATTGTCGACAATGCCCCAGATGCCATTATATCAATGGATGAACAAGGTAATATCGAGTCTTTCAATAACTCTGCTGTTAAGATATTTGGCTTATCAAGTGATGATGCTATCCATAAAAACTTGCTGGACCTTATACGTTTTGAAGAACCTGCGGACAGCTTTACCAAACACGAAAACATAATACTCAAAGATTGCTCCGCAACAGAAGCAATCGGCTTGCATATCTCAGGAAAAGAAATCAATATCGATTTATCGATTAAGTCCATGCACTTTGGTGAACAAAAAAGCTTTATCGCCATTATTCGTGATGTGACACTGCAAAAACGTGACCATGAAGAACTGGCTTTTCTTGCCAACCATGACCCCCTGACCAAACTACCCAACAGCCACTTTATTTTAAAGACCCTTGAAAGAATTACAGAAGATAAAAGCGAAACATGTGTTTCTTGTGTTTTATTCATAACACTTGAACGACTTAATCGCGTGAACGACCTTTTCGGTCATCAAATGGTTGATCAAGTCTTGAGCGCGGTTGCCATACGGCTCAATGAAACCATCGGACAGAACAATATAATCGGGCGCTGGGGGGGTGGTAAGTTTGTTGCTATTTTAAATGATCTATCACTTGATCAGTCAACCAAAGAAACCTGTGAAGCTGTTATCACTTCATTAAGTCAACCTTTTTTCATCGAAGACAATGAAATCGTCATTGGCTGTAAAATAGGTGTCAGTTGCTACCCAGTAGATTGTGATAGCCCGTCCAGCCTCGTCAAGAACGCTGGCATGGCCGCCTTTGCAGCAAGGCAGGAAGAAAACAGCAATTACCTTTTTTATACCAAAGCAATGGAAGCCGAAGCAGAAGAGCGTGATATGCTGGAGCGTGAATTGCGGCTTGCCTTGGAGCATGACCAACTTCAAGTGTACTACCAACCAAAGATCGACCTTTCGACCGGCCATATTCGTGGTATGGAAGCCCTTATCCGATGGATCCACCCTGATTTAGGCTTCATTTCACCTGCCAAATTTATTCCAATTGCCGAAGAAACTGGACAAATCATCACGATTGGCGAATGGGTTTTACGTCGGTCCTGTTATGATACCCAGAACTGGATTAATCTGGGCGCATCCCGTCATTTAAAAGTTGCTGTCAACCTGTCCGGACGGCAACTAGATGAAGAAAAGTTACCTCAAACCATTCAAGATATTTTGGAAGAAACCGGCCTTCACCCCACCAATCTAGAACTGGAAGTCACCGAAAGTTCCTTGATGCGCGATATAGATCAGGGGATGCGTATCCTTAAAAGCTTACGCGATCTTGGGATTACAACGGCTATTGATGATTTTGGAACCGGCTATTCATCCCTCAGCTATCTCAGGCGCATTCCACTGGATACTTTAAAGATTGACCAATCGTTCGTGCGAAACCTTCATGTTGACCCCGATGATGCTGCCATTGCCCGCACCATTATGGATATGGCAGATAATATGGGACTAACAGTCGTTGCTGAAGGCATAGAAATAGAAGAACACGAAACCTTTTTACAATCTATTCATTGTCATATTGGTCAAGGATATTATTACTCCAAACCCGTGCCTGCGGCTGAGTTTGATAAGCTTCTGACGACCTTCTCACCTCCTAAAAGCTTGAATAACAGACGGACGGGAGAAGACCGACGAATACAAAAAGACCGCAGAAAACCTTAGACAACACTTTCTTCTCTCTGTGGGCGGGTTGTTGCGCAATAAAGTTCTTCATTCGTTTCCTGTTCAACTCCAGTTAAAACAACATGATATCCCCATAACAATTTTAAATGCTTAAGAACTTCATTCCTTGTTTGCTCGTGTAGCAGAATTCTATTTTTACACTGATGTCTTAAAAATAAAGTCCGATCACCTTTCATATTTACGTCAACCACCTGAATATCCGGTTCTTGCAAAGAGAGATTGTAACTTTCCGCCAAAGCATTTCGTACCTGACGATAACCGGATTTGTTATGAATAGCTCCAACCTCCAACGTCGGGGATTTACTATCATCTGCAATCGAAAACAGCCTCATCTTACGCATAAGATAGGGGCTCAGATATTGTAATATAAAAGATTCATCCCGGTAATTGGCCCACGCATCCAACAGTGTGTCACGCCATTCCCCATTGCCTGCAATGGCCGGGAACCAATCACGGTCTTCATCTGTGGGTTCCATACAAATACGTTTAATATCCATCATCATATTAAAGCCAAGTGCGTACGGATTTATACCGTTGTAGCGGGGATCATCAAAATCAGGTTGAAAGACAACACTTGTATGACTGTGCAACATCTCCATCAACGCACCTTCGCTGATTAATCCCTTATCATAAAGCCGATTCATAATCGTGTAATGAACAAATGTTGCACAGCCTTCATTCATCACCTTCGTTTGTTTTTGCGGATAAAAATATTGGGCAATATTGCGTACAATACGTAAGAGTTCACGCTCCCAAGTTCTTAAATTAGGGCTATTTTTCTCCAAAAAATAAAGGAGATTCTCCTCTGGCAACTTAAACACTTCCTGACGCCTTTTTTGTTCAACCTCGCATTCATCCAATTCTGCGACTGTCTCACTGGCTGCCGGAACCGTCCGCCAAAGATCGTTATAACTTCTTTCCTCGTATTCTTCTCTTTCCTGCACTTTCTTACGTAATGCTTCTTTGGACAGCTTTGGGGGGCGGCGATATCGAAAAACACCTTGATCCATCAACGCATGAGCAGCATCCAAAATTTCCTCAACCCGTTCGATGCCATAACGTTCTTCACATTTCGTAATATAATCTCTGGCAAAAGAAAGATATTCAAGAATACCTTCGGCGTCAGTCCATTGTTTGAACAAATAGTTATTTTTGAAAAAATGGTTATGCCCAAAGGCCGCATGCGCCATAACCAAGGTCTGCATCGCCATTGAGCTATCTTCCATATTATAGCTGATACAGGGACTGGAATTGATGACAATTTCATAAGCCAACCCAGAATACCCGCGTCGATAGCTATGTTCATCGCGTGCAAAACGTTTTCCAAATGACCAATGCTTGTACATCAAAGGTAGGCCAATGGAAGAATAGGCATCCAGCATTTGCTCTGACGAAATGATTTCAATCTGATTTGGATACGTATCCAAATGAAGCTCATTATGCGCAATGTCTTCAATTGCATCGTAGACTTCACTCATTATATCAAACGTCCATTCCGAACGTTCAAAAAGAGGCTTTGTTTTTTCTTCTATCATTTCAGGCCCCCTTCAGGTCTTTGGCAAACAATTCCCTAAAGACCCCGTAAATATCACCGGGTTGAGAAATTTTCCCCATTCTAAAAAGCGGCCAGCCATCACGAACTTGACGATAGGCTTTCCATAAATCGGAACCACCTTCCCCGTTACGAACAATTTCCATTTCCTGAACGTCGACAACCTCGATATAGGTGTAATATTGCACAACAGGTAAAATATCGTTGTTTAACAATGAAATACATGTTCCTGAATCGCCCGTCGTATTGTCACCATCCGAAACTTGTGCCCCGTAAATATTCCAAATATCCGTTGGATAACGCTCTCTCTGAATTTTCTTCATTTCTTCCAGTGCACGACTGACAACAGTCCCGCCACTTTCACGTCCGTAAAAGAAGGTCTCCTCATCCACTTCCTGTGCAATATGAGTATGACGAATAAAGACAATTTCCGTATATTCGTAGCGCCGATCCAAAAACAAATGTAGAAGCAGGAAAAAACGTTTTGCGAGATCTTTTTCTCTCTCCCCCATAGAACCCGAAACATCCATAAGGCAAAACATTACGGCCTTTGAATTAGGTTGAGGAACTTTTTCAAATGCATGATAACGCACGTCAATGGGATCAATAAAACCAACGACCTGACGTTTCCGTTTTTTCTTAATCAACAGACTTTTTAATTCTTCGAGCCGTTCTTTTTGCTTCACACCAAGTCGGGACTTGGCCTCCAGTTCCGCAATTTCGTCTTCGAGTTCATCAATTTCAGCTTTTTTCGGACGTTTCAAGGCTGTGCGACGTGCTAAGGACTGGCGCATTGTGCGCACGAGCGTGATATTCGATGTCGTACCTGATGTTCGATACCCTGCATGCTTTGTCTGAAAATTGCGTACATCCGTCAAAGATTTTTTAACCAGATCTGGCAATTCTAAATCTTCGAAAAACAAATCAAGGAATTCGTCCCGTGTCAGGGTAAAACTGAAATCATCCTGACCGTCTCCGTCATCAGAGCCTTGTTTGCCCCGTCCACCAGCACCGCCTCCTTCAGGACGTTTTATTTTATCACCCGGCATAAAGTCTTTATTACCAGGAAAAACCCGATTTTTTGAACCTGTTCGCCCATCATTGAAAAACTTAGGTTCTTCAATCCCCTTGGTCGGGATAGTAATTTTTTCACCCGTCGCCAAATCTTTGATACTGCGATCTTTCAAAGACTTATCAACAACTTCCTTAATACGGGCTCGTGCTCGTTTCACAAAACGCTGGCGATTACCGAGGCTTTTGCCTTTCGGATTTTCACGCCTATCTACGAAGTAACGCATCGCAATTACCCCGCTTTGTTAACGCGCATATACCATTCTACAAGTCGTCTGACCTGACGTTCGGAATATCCGTGTTCTTTCATCCTTTCGACAAATTCCCCATGTTTCGCTTCAGTCTCCCCATCTTTTTTGGTGCCAAAGCTGATTACAGGAAGTAAATCTTCGACCTGATTGAACATATGTTTTTCAATCACATCCCGCAGTTTCTCATAAGAGGTCCAAAGCGGATTTTTGCCTTTATTGTTCGCTCTTGCGCGTAGAACAAATTTCACAACCTCATTTCGAAAATCTTTAGGGTTGGCAATCCCGGCTGGTTTTTCAATTTTGGAAAGCTCTCCATCCAGAATATCACGAGAGAACATTTGCCCCGTATCCGGGTCTTTAAAATCCTGTTCCTCAATCCACGCATCCGCATAAGCGATATAGCGATCAAACAGGTTTTGCCCATATTCGGAATAAGATTCCAGATAGGCCCGTTGAATTTCATTGCCGATAAACTCGGCATAACGCGGGGCAAGTTCGGATTTAATGAAGTTCAGATATTCTTCTTCTTTCTCTTTGGTAAACTGCTCGCGCTTGATTGCCATCTCCAATACGTACATCAAATGTACCGGATCAGCCGCAATTTCAGCCGTATCATAGTTAAACGTCTGTGAAAGCACTTTAAAGGCAAAGCGGGTCGAAATGCCATTCATCCCTTCATCAACACCAGCCATATCCCGATATTCCTGTACCGAACGCGCTTTGGGGTCCGTATCTTTTAGGTTCTCACCATCATAAACACGCATTTTTGAGAACAGGTTGGAATTGTCATGCGGTTTCAATCGCGTCAGTACAGAAAACTGGGCCATTAATCGCAAAGTTTCCGGTGCGCAAGTCGCCGTAGACAATTGCGAATTTTCCAACAGTTTTTTATAAATTTTGGTTTCTTCGCTCACCCGTAGGCAATAAGGCACCTTCACAATACAAATACGATCCAAAAAAGCCTCGTTATTTTTATTGTTCTTGAACTGCACCCATTCGCTTTCATTAGAATGGGCTAGAATAATACCTTGATATGGAAAGGCCCCAAAACTTTCCGTCCCCAGATAGTTCTCTTCCTGCGTTGCTGTTAACAAGGGATGTAACACCTTGATCGGCGCCTTAAACATTTCGACAAATTCCATAATCCCTTGTGTTGTGCGATTTAAACCACCGGAAAAGCTATAGGCATCAGGGTCGTGTTGACTAAAATGTTCAAGTTGGCGAATATCGACTTTGCCCACAAGCGTTGAAATATCCTGATTATTTTCATCACCAGGTTCAACCTTGGCAACACAGCGTTGATGCAGTTTGGACGGCATCATTCTGACAACCGTAAACTGGGAAATATCCCCATCAAATTCTTGCAGGCGTTTCGCAGCCCAAGGAGACATCAAACCGTTTAAACGGCGACGGGCAATCTTATATTTATCTTCGAACAAATCTGCAAATTTGGTCGGATTAAACAGCCCCAGGGGCGATTCAAAAACCGGACTGACTTGATCCCCTGCCTTCAGTACATAAATCGGAAATTCTTCCATCAATGCTTTCAATCGTTCTGCAATTGAAGATTTCCCGCCCCCGACAGGACCAAGCAGGTATAGCACCTGTTTCTTTTCTTCCAGTCCTTGGGCGGCATAATTGAAATAACCTGCAATACGCTCAATGGTTTCTTCCATCCCGTAAAAATCTTTAAAAGAGGGATAAACCTTGATTGTTCTATTTTGATAGATACGCCCCAGAACCGGATCAGAGTTGGTATCAATCAATTCAGGTTCTCCAATAGCCATAACCATACGTTCGGCCGCAGAGGCATACATCAAGGGATCATCACGGCATCCCAACAGGTATTCCTGCAGAGACAGTTCTTCCTGACGTTCCTTGGCATACATTTCGGAATATAAGTCGAAGACTTCCATGACACGTTCCTTTTTTCTCGGCGCGAACCGTTTTTAGGAATGTCCGTCAACACGCTTCGCACGTCTTAGTTATTGAATTCATATCCTACTACTGAGGTGGGGATTGGATTTATCGTTTCAATGCATGCAATTATAAAAAAAGAAAAAAACGACGTTTTAGGACAAGCTAATTTTGATTAAGATCAATGCTGGATATCCTAATCTGGGACAGAAGTATGAGAAAATTGTCAGATAAGCAGGCAAATGGTTATGTTGCATAAATTTTGGCATTTCAGCGTGGTTATGCTGGGATTATACCCGTCTGGCATATACGCTGATATTGCACATGATGAAACGGCAATATACGACATCGAAAATGCGCAAGATATCAATGAATTGTGCGCAGGCTGTCATGGGCGCAAAGGACAAGGAGGAAAAGGCGGTATATACCCACGTCTCGCGGGCCTCACGCCAGAATATATGACCCGCCAGATTGAGGCGTTCAAATCACGTGAACGTATTAACCTGCCTATGTTGCCTTATGCCAATGATCGGGAGCTCTCTCAACAGGATGTCCATGACATCACACATTATCTTTCTGAAATAAGCCTCCCAACCCAGCTTCCACCGTCATCCGAAGTTATTGACGGACTGGAACGTTTACGCCAAAGCAAAAGCATCGTACAAATCGGGCGCTACCCTGGGGATATCAATCAAGGTGAACGAATTTACATGGAAGCCTGTCGCATTTGCCATAGTCGAACTGGATTTGGACGTACCGATAAACCACGGCTGCGCGGACAACACACACAATACTTAAAAAAGCAGATGCTAGATTTCAAAAAAGGAACGCGTCAACATATAGACTGGGAAGTCAAATTCGCAGACCTTTCTGACAATGATATTAACAACATTCTCGCCTTCCTTTCCATTCTGGATGATTAACGGAGTACACAATGAAAAAAATACTGGCGCTTATCCTCGCACTCTCTGCCTTCGCCACAAATGCGGATGCAGAAGATACCATTGGGGGACGTTGGCTATTGAACAACCACTTCAATGAGGTTGTGACAGACCAACATTTCACCGGTAAATTCCGTCTCATCTTTTTTGGTTACACCTTCTGCCCTGATGTGTGTCCGACATCATTATCCAACGTCGCTGATGCAATGGATATTCTTGAAAAAACAGAAGGATTTAAAGAAGAAATCCAACCCCTTTTCATTTCCGTTGACCCCAAACGCGACACCCCAACCGTCTTGCGTGAATATGTCAAAAACTTTCATCCCAAAATCATCGGCTTAACCGGTCCCGAGGCCATTATCAAACGCACGGCTGACCTGTTTAAAGTCAAATACAGCATTGCCCCCGAAAGCAAGGGAAAAGAGGATGAATTTTACCTGATTGATCACAGCGCAGGTCTCTATTTCATGAGTCCGACGGGTATTTTCATTACCAAATTCGCACATGGGATTTCCGGTGAAGAAATTGCCAAACGTATTCTGGAAATTCTGGAAGCAAACCAGTGACCAATACACCTTCAACAAGTTTTACCCAAGGTACAGAACAACAGGATCAACATCGTAAAGAGGTGCGCGACATGTTTGATATCGTCGCACCGCGCTACGATATTATGAATGATGTTATGAGCATGGGGATACATCGCTTGTGGAAACATACCTGCGTTTCCATGCTCGCCCCTCAATATGGGGAAACTATTGTTGATTTGGCAGGTGGCACGGGTGACTTGGCGGCTGCATTTGCCAAACGTGGGGCAAAATCGATTGTTTGCGATCCTTGCGTGGGCATGATGTCTGCCAGCAAACAAAAAAAGCAAGCTATTCAATGGGTCGCAGCTTATGGTGAAACCTTGCCTTTTGCTGATAACAGCATAGATGCCCTTTCCATTGCCTTTGGTTTACGTAATATGTCGGACCCGCATACGGGCCTAAAAGAAATTCATCGTGTTTTGAAACCGCAGGGTCGTTTTTTATGTCTGGAATTTTCAGAAGCCGCCCCTTGGTTGAAACCCCTTTACGACGCATATTCCTTACATGTTATTCCGCAACTGGGGGCAATGATTGCCGGACAAAAAGAAGCTTATCAATATTTGATCCAGTCCATACGTGAATTTCCAAACCAACAGGCTCTTGCTTCTCTTATGGTCGAATGTGGCTTTAAAAATGTGGGCTACAAAAATCTATCCTTCGGGATTGCTGCGATCCATACGGGCAACAAATAACTTCGTAAACGGAAAGCCGACATGATCATACAACAGCTACTTCCAATAGGCCTCGCCTTTATTATGCTTGCTGTCGGTATCGGTCTGCGGGTGGATGATTTCAAACAGATTGCTCGGCACCCAAAAACATTGTTGATTGGTTTAGCAAATCAGATCGTGCTATTACCGTTAATCGGCCTTGCCCTTGCTTTATTTTACACAGGCCCTAAAGAATTTGCCTTCGGCATTATGATTTTGGCCGCCTGCCCCGGTGGCATTACCTCTAACCTGTTATCGGTCCTTGCAGGTGGAAACGGGGCTTTATCGGTTTCCATGACGGCAGTGACAAGCCTTGCCTCCATCATCACTGTGCCTATTATTTTAGGGCTTTCCCAGATGATTTTGCTGGATGGCAGGAGCGATATATATATGCCAGTTAATCAGGTTATGGCCGGTATCTTTTTAATCACAGGTTTGCCTATTTCCATTGGAATGTTTCTGAACGCAAAATACCCTTTCTTCTGTCAAAAAGCCCAACCCAAAGTCCGCGCACTCGCAACCATTATTTTTGCACTTATTGTTGCGGGTGCCTTTATCGCCAACAAGGACAATATCGCACAACATTTTTTTGATATTGGCCTCTTTATGGTTTTGTTGAATATAATCACAATGACTTTGGGCTTTTACACCGCACGTACATGCAGCGGTCCTCCCGCAGACAGTATAACAATCAGTCTGGAATGCGGATTACAAAATGTTGCACTCGCCATCTTTATTGCGATTAATGTCATGGGGGATGCCAAATTAATGGTCCCGGCAATTATCTATGCCTTAACCATGAATATAAGTGCTGCTGCACTGATTTGGTTTATCCGCCGTACTCTTTCAACAACAGCAACATCTACTTGTAAATGATTAGGGAGAAACGCAAACTTGTCGCCCCCTACCCATCTGCGCTGTTGTTTCAAATTGCAGCAGACGTTGAAAATTACCCGGCTTTTCTACCTCATTGCATTGCTGCACGTATTAAAGAAAAATCATCAACACGCTGGCGGGTCGAAAATTTATATCGATGGGGACCTGTCAGTTATAAATTCATCACTTTCGCACAGATACAGCCAGAACAATCCATTCACATCATGGCAGACCCGAAAGACCGGATAAAGTTAGATGTCTTATGGAAATTCACCCCCATAGACGACGACAAAACAGGTGTTTCTTTTCAAATCGGGTTTGAAAGCCGTATCCCGATACTAGAAAAGCTCGTCCATGCTATATTGGGTGATATTGCCCAACAGACAGAACGAGCTTTCTTAAAACGCGCAGAATACCTTATTAAGGCAAATCCCCTCGCCTAAAGACCCAGAAGCCAACGCTTGCGGACAATCCGCCAAGTACAATGGGATAAAGCACAGACCAAGCCATGTATCCCGCATGACCAAACGTATCCAAAATCACATAAGCCGATGGGCCTAACAAAATCAATTCAGGATCAAACAACATCATAGAAGCAGTTCTGAACGTTTGCAGAGGGTTTGCCAGTGCAATTGCGATGACCGTTTCCGGCGGAGCATGTGCTTTGATAATTGAGCCCAGCAAAATCAAATCAAGAAACAGTAACATCAACAACCATGTCAAAAACGCAACGGCTTGCGATACATCTGTTGAGCGGGCCAAACTCGATGTCATAAACCCGATCCCAAGGAAACAAGCTGAAACCGATATCACCAATAATGTGTAGTAAATAAAATGGAACCACGGGATATCAAGTCCTGCAATCAGCCCATAGAGGACAGAACCAAACATCGCGACAAAGACAGGTAAAAAGACAACGATAAACCGCCCAAGAAATTTACCCCAATACCATCCCCCCAAGGTCACAGGTAAAGCAAGCAGGTATTCAAATACACCGGCTTCGCGATCCCCTGCCAAGGAACGCACTGTGGAAAGAAGTACAAAAATCGGCAAAATCGCCATCGTAATTTGGATAAATGTAACCAACAGTCGGGACAACCCCGTAATCCCCATGATGCGGGATTCCGTCACACCAAAAACCAGCAACCCGACAACCAGACCGCCAAAAATCAGCGCATAAAAGAAGAACCACTTGGCCCGAAGGGATTCAGAAATATCCAGCTTTGCGGTTAACCATAAACCAGCCATACCTAGGCTCTCCGTTTCTTATTGTTTATTAAATGAGAATGTTGAGGATCAAGCGGGTCACAATTGATCGTAATTTTCTTTTTCAAAACCTTCTCCAGCATGGTTTTAAAATCTACGCTCATCGGTCTTGCCGTTTTAAATGCTGCAAAACCATACGCCATCGGTGACAAATAGCCTGGTACAAAATACGCACTACGGGCATCCACCCATTCCGTACCGCTCGTATAATCCATCACCCAAATTTCAGTCTCTTTATCCCCCGCCCACGGTTTGTCATTTAACCATGTCACAGCATCCCCAATATCATCAAACTTCCAAACCTGTTTATTTGGACCACCGCGGACCTCAGCCACAAATTTGGGTTCACTGATAATCATGCGGCAACGTTCGCACATATCACGGTCATAATGCACATCTACCGGACCTGTTTTTTCTTCGTTACAAGCCAAAAGCAGAAAAGGTAGCAAGAATAGGCAGAGCCATTTTTTCATCTCAATTACGCCTTTCCTGCCTCATCCATATGAACGGCCTTTACAAGACCGACATATCGGGACAGAGTTCCGAGAAAACGCAGACGATCAGGTCCGCCGACTTCGCCAACCCATTCCATTTTATCCTGACTGGTGAAGTTCCATTCCGCAATCGCTTTTTCAAAGGCCTCGACATACTTTGAAATGACCACACGGCATTGCAGGCGTCCAGCAGTTCCAACCGCATCCTCTACATGGTCATTCAGCACAATGCGTCCACGATCCATTTCCACAACCCGGTTCACAAGGGCTGCAACCTCTTCTAAACGGTGTGAAGAAATAATCATCGATTTATCAGAACGTTCCGCCAATAAATCAAACAAGACCTGTCGTGCAGCCGGATCAAGGTTGGCTGTAGGTTCATCAAAAACCAACAGGTCACAAGGGCGACCCAACGCCATTGCAATCAATAACTTCTGTTTTTGACCGCCCGATAATTTCATAAAGGGCTTTTTTTCAATTTCAAAAATATCCAAACCCATTCGTGCGGCAATTTCTGAAATTTGCGTAGTATCTGTACCACAGGCTTTTGCCACATAGTTCACCAAATCATGTACAGGCATGCGTAGAGGTGGCGGAATTTGCGGCACAAACCCAATCCGCCCCAACACGTCTTCACGATTTTTTCGCGGGTCCATCCCGTCAAACAAGACTTCTCCATCAAAGGTATATTCACCAAGAAGACAACGAATAATCGTCGTTTTACCGGCCCCGTTGGAGCCAACCAAGGCAATACGATCACCCAGTTCAATCGTAAGCGAGAGATTATCCAGTGTTTTTTGCTTCTTAAAAACCTTGGTAACATCTTTAACGTCGATCAACGTTTTAGTCATATCAAAGCATCCCATCCAACCCTTTGACCTTAAAAGTCAAAGCTTGCGTTGGACATACATCTACACACATTCCGCAACGGGTGCAATCGGCACCGACCTGAATTTTAACATCGTCGGCATATCCCATCTTGGTAATCTCCAAAACATGAGGGACAAGGCACACTTTACGGCATTCCCCTTCATGCAAACAATTTTCTAAATCATAATTGATGTGAACAGGTGAAAGTGAACCGACAAAGCCATATGTCAAACCGATCGGACAGGCATAGCGGCACCAGAAACGGCGTGAATAGAAAACTTCCACCAAAAACAGCACACCGATCCATAACAGAGCCAAAGACGCACCATATGTGAAAGCGCGACTGAGAATGCCAACAGGATTGATCGTTTCAAAAACGGTATATCCTGTTGCGAAGGCAAGTAAGGCGAAAATCACATACAGAACAGTACGTAAGCGGCGATCAAGCGGATGATCTTTTACCAACCCCATCTTCACCAGTTTGAGGTGCAACATCTCGCCCAATTCGGAAACCAGATGGTAGGGACAGACCCACGAACAAAAGGTTCGTCCTCCCAACACCCACCATAGTAAAAAGACTGTCACCGTACCAATAACAAGGTTTACCACCATATGCTTATAAGCAAGTGTAACCTGCAAGGCCGAGTTCAAATCCGCCATATGAAAACCAACAAAGCGTGATGCCGTCAACGCACCTTCCACCAGTTGAACATCAAAATGATAAGAGACGACAAACAGTAAATTAATAGTGATAATGGAAATCCAACGGCGAATTTTCCACTTTTTAGAAGAATGCCCTGCAGCCAATTCTTCTTTAATCGCTTCACGCCTAATTGCAACTTGCTCTGCCGACTTTTTGTAGGCATGCATTTCTTTTGCTTCCGGCGTCCATGTTTCCTTGGCAGGACGAGTTGGTGCCAAACCAAGCATCAACTTCAATGAGTTCAAAAGACGTTTCATGCTGACGACCCCATCGGATTAACTTCCATTTCGATACAGGTAGGCTCTACCGGGCAAATCATTTCACACATACCACAGCCGACACAGGCCTCTTTGATCACCGGCGTTTTACCGGGACCATTTTCCATTGGGGCCAGCTCAATAGCATCTTTAATGGGACATTCACGAACACAAAGGTCACAAATTTCCAAATCATAATCGTAGTCAGCAACTTTAATTGGAGTCCAACGATCCACCTCGGTATAGCGATGAAGCCCCTCAAAATCGGCACCTCGTGCCTGTCCTTTAAAGCCCTTATTTTGTCTCGCAAGACATGCATCCGGGCGGACCAACTTGGCCTTACCCATCTTCACTTGTTCTTTTTTATCAATATCGTGGCTCAATGCCCCAGTTGGACAGGCCAAAACGCATTGTACCGCATCACATGAAAAGTCACAGGCTTGCTCGCGCGCATTTACATAAGGTGCCCCAAGACCGAAACCATCTGGCGCATCGGCAAGCACCAAAGCCTCAACCGGGCAAACCTGAACACATTGCCCGCATTTAATACAGGAGGCCAGATATTCTTTTTCTGCGATTGCACCGGGAGGGCGCAATCGCGTATCGGCATGACTGGAAACAGGAAACCATCCTGCAAGAGCCACACCCGTTACACCAGCACCGGCAACGGCAGCACGTAAAAATTCGCGTCGCGCACGTTTGCTCGCCGGGCTATTCGGATTGCGTTTCACTTTTTTCGTCATTGATTTGTTGTCCCAATTTTTGGGTTGCTGAGACCAAAGGGGTCATAGCCAGTTGTCCCGGCGTCCTCATCGGCAATTTGGCCAGTTTTCTTATCCGTGACATATTCGAATTCTCGCTTAAAACGGGGCTTCTCGTCCTTGAGCATGGTCAAAGGTTGGGTAAAAGGTGCTAACCTTTCCAAAAAATCAACCAAAGACAACAACGGTGTCCCTAGGAAAAATGCCGTCTCAGGCACGTCCATCCAAACACGATCCGCAAAAACTTGTGGCTGATAGGCCGTATCCCCATACCCGTCGCCATCATCATCAAAACCTTGATAATCATCCCAATAATTACCCTCCCACACATTACGTGCAGCACTGGCAAAATTGGCGACTGAAACTTGACGGATATTATCACGAAAGATGTTATCTTTCAGGATATTGCCTTTCCAATCATTTAGAAAATTTAAACCGATACGGTTAAAGCCAAGCGTATTACGATAAATTCTGTTTGTCGTATCTGGCTGAAAGGGCGAAACATCCGAATAAAGGCCGGTACTGGAGTATAAAATTTCATTATCCACAACATCAATATTGGAAGATTCTTTCATTCCAATACCCATGCCAGCAGCCCCGAGTGCGTGATAAATTTTGTTACCGCGAATAACCACATCATCACTATACATCAAGAAAATCCCGACTGTATTTTTGTGAATATTGTTATCCTCTACTCTATTGTATTTGGCATACATAAAGTGAATGCCGTAGCGGCCATTGCGAATATCATTACGCGCAATCACATTGTTCGCGCTATACCACACCACAAAATCACGGGAGTCAGATATTTCATTATCCGTGATTTCATTATCAAAGCTATACCACAGACGAACAGCATCACCGCGTAACCCCAAAGTGAGTTCTTTGGATTTAAAAACATTACGTTTCACAAGATTGTTATTTGATTGAGAAAGATCAATCCCAAACAGGCAATCTAAAATTTTATTGTCTTTGACAACATTGTATTTACCACGGATATGGATACCCGCATCAACATCATTATGCAAAACACCCGAGTTTTGAATTGTTAACCCGCTAACGTTTGCACCATCCGTTTCAATAATTAATGCCGTGCCAACACCACCGGCATCAATTGTCACCTTCCCCTGCCCTTCCAGCGTAATCGGCTTGGTGATCTTAATATTTTCGTTATACACCCCCGGCGGAGGTACAAGAAGGCCACCCTCTTCGGTCTCATCAATAAGTTCCTGAAGGGTCGGCGCAGCAATGCCTGTAGCAGTCCAAAAGACCGCTACAAGCATTACTATCAAATATTTCCAGTGCTTAATCATCGCTCCTCACAATATGCGACGCTACTCACCTTCAATAATGTGCTTTCTACGCAACAACATCGCAAGCAGCATACATACCAGAACGCCGAGCATCATACCAAACCCGATAGACGGATAGGACAACGTTGTAAATTGCGCAACCTTCCCTTGACCAAACACAGTTGGCATAAATGGTTTTAAGGTAAAGGCCCCCATGTCATTCAAACTATGACCATACCACCAGAGCCAACCAGCGTATTCAATCAGGAAGAAAACCGGTAACAAAGCCGGAATACCGGGAAGTAGCCAATAGAACAAACTACCGTTCTTGACCGTTGCAACAACCATAAAGACCATTGCCGCAATAACACCCCAGAACACAATTGTTCCAACAGTTGTCATTGTTGCGACCAGAGGACGGATTTCATCTTGGTTATTGAACCAACGGCCCAAGCTTTTTTCATAATGCCAGAACATGACCTGTTGTAATGAACCAGTCCATTGTTCACGTGCAGCAAAAGGTTGACGCGCCTGATCTGCTTCAAAGGAAGCTTTTAAGACTTCGATATCTGCCTCTTTACCACCATGACCTTTACTCTTAGCTTCTTCCAAAATTTCCTTAAGAGACTTAGGCTTAGCTTCTTCACTGCCTTTGTGTAGTTTTGCCAAAATACCAATCAGTTCGGTTTGGCCGCTACGTTCAAGGGTATCATTCACTTCATCGCGTGTTGCAAGGCTGCTTTCACCACTATCCATCAAAGACTCTTTGAGCTTTGAAATAATCGGGCTTAATTCTTCACCCTCTTCTTCATTCCCATGTCCAAGAGAGACGACCAGAGCACTAACATAGCCCGAATTCAATAAGGCGATCCCGTTTGCGGTATAGAAAGACATATACATCCAAACGCCGATAGCGATAAACCCGACAGACATAACGATCGTACGAATACGAGATTTAAAGATTAAGAACCCGACCAGCATGACACCCAGCATGCTGAAAAGGAATTGAGAAAAACCTTTTTCAACCACACCGCCAGATGCGATCGGATACATACCAACAAAGTGGTTAATGGCATCCATTTCATGGACACAATCAAGAACTTCTACTTCCATAACCTCTTTGCTGTTTAACGCATGACAACCGTTAAACACGCCATTGGTATGGAAATTGATACGCACCCCGTCTGGGAAAGCTTCCGGTGGATACTGCGGCGCTTCAAGCGCCACCCACCAAGTCGGTTGAAAATAGAGAACGGCGATCAGAAGCAGCGCGACAACAGTCAGGCCTCTTGCGATCAGTCCGCGTTTAGTTTGTTGCTCGTCATTCATTGGGCTACTGCCTTCCCTAGAATCACTTAAATATGATAATTTTCGAATTGAAATAGGTTTAAAAGAACCCGGTTAAATGGAGAAAACCGGGTTCTTAAACTTTACTGGCTTACTCGAAGTCAGGGTTTTGCCAGCCCGGAGGGGCTACTTTATCCTTCGGCGGAGACAGGCGGGAAACGTAGTTGATTACGTGTGCCATATCTTCATCGCTAAATTCTGCAATTTGTTTCACCATGTCAGGGTTTGCGTTACGGCGTTTGCCATCACGGATCCATTCGAACTGACGAATGATGTACTTGTAATGCTGGCCTTGAATCAAAGGATAGAATTTATCTTTTTTACCTTCACCCTGTTCACCGTGACAACGCACACAGTTATCAGCATAAAGTTTTTTACCTTTTTCGAATTCCGGCGTACCAGCTTCCCACGGACCCTTACCATTGTCCGGGTTCATCGGCAGTTGTGAAATATAAAAAGCAACATCAGCCAATGCCTGTGCACCACCAATTTCGCTTTCCAGTGCAAACGGATACATTGTCGGGTTATCACGGTTACCGGCGCGAATATCAGCCAACTGTTTAATAATTACTTCAAAGTGCTGACCGGCAAGCTGCGGGAATGTACCATCTTCAGTACCCCAACCTTCCAGCAAGTGGCATGCGGAACAAACTTCATAAACTTCAATACCGTTTTCACGGTCCGGTGTCAGGTGCAGTGCAGAGTCCTGCTCCCCACCACCTTCGTTCCAAGCCATTGCAGGCGATGCAATCAGGCCAGCAAGTACAGCTGACAATACGGTCTTCTTAATAGACATGGAATACTCCATTTACTTGAGGGGTTATTTCGTGCGGTCAACCTGAGACAAGTAGTCCGCGATCAGTTTAATTTCTTCATCCGTTAATTTTTTAACGAAAGAGACCATCATCTTACTTTTAGAGTTCTTCCGAACTTTTTCTTTGATGTCGGTCATTTGATTCACGATATAATCGCTTTTCTGACCTGCAACATAAGGATAAGCTTTATTCGTCGGCTTTTTACCTTCTTTACCATGACAGGTCTGGCATTTTTTCTTTTTGTACAGCTTCTCACCTTTTTCAAGGTCTTCTGCCGAAATCGGCTCTTTAGGTGCTTTAGGTGCTGCGGGTTCTAGCTCCGCAAGATATTCCGAAACCAACTTGATTTCATCTGCGGAAATACGATGTTCACCTTCCGCCGTTACCAAAGCACCACGCATACCTTCGGTACGGGGTTTGCCATTGGCATCTGGGCTGGCAACGCGTTTTTCATTTAAAATATCGGTAATCTGTGCAACCAAATATTTTTCATTCTGGCCTGCGAGATTTGGGTAATCTAAAATAGCTTTTGCACCATCCTTGCCATGACATGCCATGCAAGTTTTGCGCATATATACTTTTCGCCCCGGGTGTTTCTTCTTTTTCGTCTTTTCAGCAGCAGCAACTTCAATCACCTTGTCGGCGGAAGCATGCGCTGCGGGAATAGCAAAACTTGCAGAAACCCCAAGCGCAATCAAGGCTGAAGTGGTTTTGATGAATAATTTCATAACCGTCTTCCAAATTAAAAGTATTAAAGAAAATAGGAGGTGGCCGTCACCGACCACCCCCAAAAGTCGAGGTTAAATTATTTTTTGACCTCTACAGCACCGTTCTGCTCCAGGTAAGTTTTCGCACGCAGACCAATGTCTGCAGCTTTAACCTGGTATTGGAACCATTGCTGTGCCCACAGTGTACCGTTGTGGAAATCTTTCTTCGCAGCATAATCTTCAGATTTCTTCTTCGCATCAGCAGCGAAGTTCAACTGGTCAGTTGCATCTTCTACAAGAGCAACAACCGGTGCGAAATCTTTGAAGTTACGGCTGGTGATGAAAGCAACCACGCTATCGATAACTGCTTGTGTATCGTTGTTGGTTTTAACCTGCTTGGTGTAGTCATCTTGAGTGTAAGTCTGACCTTCGTCAACTGCACCACCAGAAGCTTTCGTGCCTTTCGGACGAACCAACAGATAACCTTGCATCTCCAGGTGGAGAGCTGAACAGAACTCAGTACAGTAGTACGGGAATACGCCAGCACGGTCAGCCACGAATGTTGCAGAAACAGTTTTACCCGGTTCAGCAGAAAGGTTGACGTTGTACTCGTTCACAGCGAAGCCGTGAGTTTCGTCTTCCGCACGCTCCAAGTTTGTCAGGTGGAAGGAGACAGTTTGGCCTTCTTCTACTTCAACAATCTCAGGTGTGATGTGAGAACGGATCAAAGTACCATAGACGTGAACAACACCGTTTTCTTCAACGATTTTCTCACGACCCGGACGAGCGCGATATGCTGATTTCTCGTCTTTACGGCTGTTCCAGCCAACTTTGTAACGGTTAACAGGCTTCAGACGGTCCGCTTTAATGGCAACCGCATAGTGCGGCTCACCCAACGGAAGCGGCATATCGTACAGCAATTCCATTTTCTCACCGGAGATATCGATCAGCTGGTGGTTCTGCGGGTGCAGCGGGCCAACAGGCTGGAAGCGGTCAATCGCCAGTTTGTTCAATGAAACGAGGTATTTACCTTGCGGCTTAACAGAATCGCCTTCCATAGTCATCAAGTGACCGATGTTGTAATGGATAGAGATTTTGTCGAGAACCTTACCTTCACAGTAGTTCCACTTGGTTACTTGGCTGTCTACGTAGATAGATGTGTAAACAACACAGGGGTTCGAGTCATACTGTGTATGAAGCGGGCCCAAACCAACAGAAACTTGAGTGTGCAAAGATTTTTGCAGGTCAAGGATCGGAATACCATACGGATCTTTCGCTGCGAAATCTTTGTTTTCAATCAGCTTGAAGATTTTTTCCATGCTGTAAACAGAAGCATGCGTATCCAGCTTACCGGAAACGATAAAGAACTTACCATCCGGGCTTACGTCCATACCGTGCGGAGATTTCGGTTCCGGAATAAGGAACAAAATACCTTCTTTAACGGCAGTGTCGATAGACAGAACATCATGGCCGTTAATTTTGTCGGCTTTACCGGCAGCAACCAGTTCTGCTGCTTTTTTCCAGTTAACCATGTGAACGAAGTCGGTATCTTTCTGAGAACAACCAGCCTCAAACGGAGGACGGCCATTTTCGATACCACCGATGTAACGTTCGGTACAGAAAGAGTTGGTGAAAGACCAACCATCAGACGGGCCTTTACCGAAATCGGAAAGATCCTGACTGTACGGCGGTAATTCAACAGAGAAAGATTTAGACTCGTCGATGCGGCCTTTTTTACGATCAAATTTCCAGTAAGTTACAGCACCACGATATTTGTCGTTAAACTCAGACAACGGCACATAATCATGCGTCAACGGAGTAGCATATTGTGCGGCTTCGATAACGTAGTCAGTGTTCGGAGATACGAATGCACCACCGTGTTCTGACTTCAGAATCGGGTTCACAACAATTTGTTTTGTTTCGAAATCATGTAAATCAATTACAGCAATACGCGGGTTCGCTTTATCGTTGATAAAGAGGAACTTACCATCATATTCGCCATTTGTTTCTGAAATCGCAGGGTGGTGAGTATCACCGAAAGTGATGTCTTTACCCTTAATACGACCTTGAGCCAGTACTTCTTTTGACTCATCGTCAAAACCATAGCCCTGCCACGGTTCCGGCGTAAACACACCGATATACTTCAGGATACGCATAGACGGAATGCCATATACGATTACCTGACCACTTTGCCCACCAGAAGCAAACGCGACAAATTCGTCACGACCACCAGTCGGAGTATAAGTTTTAGCAGCGGCCAAAACATCTTTCTGAGTTAAGCCACGTTCTTTCATGACTTTCTCAAGATTATCTTGCGCTGCGACCTGAGACGATGCCAAGCCCATACCAAGAGCTAAAGCAGCGAAGCCCAGAGTCTTCCCAAATTTTTGAATCATGGAGCCACCTCGATTCCATAGTTATACATGCTTGGAAAATCCAAACACACCCCCACCCAGAATGCTCATGCAAACAGGTGTATGGAAGTAAGCTACATCTCAGCCCCAAGTTCTAAATTGATCTTGGTCAAAAAAAGAAAAAAGCTCATTAAAATACTGTTTTATCTTATACTTTTAAAAACTCTAATTTTCACCTTCATCCCTTCTCCTTCACACTTGTCGTCTTTACACACGACTCCCTCGATTTAAGATATCCACCGCATCTCCGATACTTAACCTCACAGGAAACAGGATATAATTAGTTTTAAAAGCATCAAAAAAGATTGAAGGACAACCTAGATAATAATGATTATCATTAGTGTTGACATTCATTATCAATTGCACCATATTCTCCCTATCCATACTGGGAGGGATTTTTCAATGTACGTCTGTGTATGTAATGGATTGCGTGAAAAAGAAGTACGTAACGCTGTAAAAAGCGGTGCAGACACGGTTGGTCGCATATTTAAAGCGCATGGCTGTAAACCTGATTGTGCACAATGCATTGGATGCATGCGCGATGTCATCGAAGAAGAAATTGCCCCCTCGGAGCAACTTCTCGCTGCCGAATAATCCCTGCTCTCTGCACAATCTTCACTTTCGCCCCCCCCAAGAAGCTATAACTAAATCGCATGGCAGTTATGTTAAATATTCTGTTGCAATCCCTTTTGTTGTTATTGCAACATTATCGACATGATAAACCAAAAACAAAATACGGTTCCTTTGCTGGTTCACGATGTTGCCCACCAGTTACGGGTCATCATTGATGGAAAAGTTGAACCTTATAAATTAACCCGGCAAATCTGGGTTGCCCTGTCTATTTTGGAAGAAACCCCCGGAATTTCGCAAATCGAGCTTGCCGCTCGCCTCGAAATTGACCGTTCTTCAGCTGGGCGTTTACTGGACAGAATGGAAAAAAGAGAACTGATCCGTCGCCACAAAGATGCGCAGGACCGTCGCATTGTACGGTTATATATCAATGAAGAGACCCGACCTTTACTTAAAAAATTAAATACTGTCTCCCATGAAATAAAATCTGTCGCCGAAGATGGCCTCACACAAGAAGAACAGCACGATCTTGTACGTCTATTGCGCAAAGTGCAAACCAACCTAAAGGTAGGGTTTGGAAGTCTGTGCTGTTTTTTTGAACTGCCAGAACAAACTTATTGGATGATGAATTTACTGTAGCCCCCTGACCAAGAGTCTCAACCACTCAAGGTCCTCCTTCCCCCGTTAACGCCTATTGTCCACCTGGAAAGCGTTGACGGGGGATTTTGAATGTAGTCGGAAAATGGTTCTTCGCCCTTTATTCTCACCCCTTGCAGGTCTTCTTTTCGCCTTGGCTGCCGCTATGGAAGTGCCAGCCTTGTTCGATTACATTGTCCACAATAAGGAATGGGAAGCCTTTCAAATGAGCGCCATAGTTACCTTGTTTACGGGACTGGCTCTTTTTCTTGTGCGAGACCGCGACAGTTCACATTTTTCCCTGAAACACGGCTATTTATTTACAGTGGCCTGTTGGATTTTATTACCTCTTTATGCCGCTTTGCCTTTCTATTGGTCTTCTCAGGACATGACCTTTACCGATGCCGTTTTTGAAACAATATCCGGCCTAACAACAACGGGGGCAACCATTCTTACTGGATTGGAACATTTGCCCCCCGGTATTTTGTTGTGGCGTGCCTTGTTGCAGTGGATTGGCGGAATTGGGATTGTTGTCATGGCCATTTCCATTTTCCCTGTTCTAAAAACCGGCGGCATGCAACTTTTTAAACTGGAATCTTCCGAAACCGCCGGAAAAATATTCCCGCGCATTCAAGACATAGCGATTGGTGTTTTTGCAATTTATTGCGGCCTGACGACCCTATGTGCTCTGATCTATTATTCAGAAGGAATGGGAACGTTCGATGCCATCGTGCACGCCATGACAACTCTTTCCACCGGAGGTTTTTCAACAACAGATCAATCCTTTGCCGCATTTCCAGACAAAGGAATTATCTGGACAGGTTCCATATTTATGTTTTTAGGATCTGTTCCATTTTCATTGATGCTGTTTTCTATGAAAAAACGCCAGTGGTCTTTGTTCTTTCTAGACTCTCAGGTACAAATTTATACGGCATTCATTTGTGTTGTAAGTTTTATATGCGCATATCTGTATTATGAAAATTCTGGCGCACAAGACTTTTTCACAGCATTGACCCTAGCGACCTTTAATGTGATATCCGTCATTACAACAACCGGATATGCGTTTGAAGATTATAGCCTATGGGGCGCATTTGCCCCTGTTCTGTTCTTCTTCCTGACCTTTGTCGGTGGTTGTTCAGGTTCTACTGCTGGCGGCGTGAAAATGTTTCGATTTCACGTGTTATGGTTATCCTGCCTGCAGCAATTAAGAAAACTAATCTACCCCAATGGAATATTTTTACAAAAGATCGACGGTAAGCCACTGAATAACGAATTAAGTCAATCCGTCTTGATCTATATTTTCATGTTGATCATTAGCTTTGCGCTTATTTCAACCTGCCTGAGTTTTACAGGACTTGATTTTGTAACGGCCCTTAGTGGTGCAGCTACCGCCCTTTCAAACGTTGGCCCGGGATTGGGATCAATTATCGGACCAGCCGGAAATTTCCAATCTCTGCCAGACTCTGCAAAATGGATCCTTGATATTGGAATGATTTTAGGGCGATTGGAATATGTAACAATTATTGTTTTGTTGCAGCCAAGGTTTTGGCATTATTAAGAAAGACATCCCATTATTTGCTAGCGGCAGGCAAGAAAATGACATAAATTTTCTGCAAATTAACGCTATCGAAAAGTTTTCAAATGGTTTCCATCATCAAAACTGTTGTTTTCGTCTTACTTGCTGTTCTCATTCAAAGCACTGTTTCTTTTGCGTCCGCTGCAGAAGATTCCGGGATTACTGTCGAGACCGCTCCCACAAAATATCGCAACATTGAAACAATTGTCGAAGCTGTTGGTACAACCCAGGCTAATCGAAGCGTTAAAATCATGGCCATCAGTGAAGGAATTGTTCGAAAGATCACCTTCACCGACAGCCAGTTTGTAAATCAAAACGATGTTTTACTGGAATTGGACAATGAGATCGAACGGGCCGATCTCGCTGAATCACAAGCCAAATTAAAAGAAGCACAACGCTCACTGGAACGATCAAAATCATTACGCAAAAGAGATGCCGTTGCCGTTTCGATGGTGGATAAACTTGAATCCGAAGTTGAAATTGCAAGGGCGGAACGGGAACGCGCAGCACGCCGTTTACAAGACCGAACAATCAAAGCCCCTTTTTCTGGCCGTATTGGCTTTTCTGATATCGAAATTGGTAGCCACATAAAAGAAGATCAAACGATTGCTTTGCTCGATGACCTTTCAACTGTAAAAGTCGAATTCTTTTTACCTGAAACACTTTATGCAAAAATTCATATTGGAACAGTTATTCTGGCGGAAGCAGCAGCCTTCGAAAAACAGACATTCAAAGGCAAAGTCGAAGCTATCGATACACGGGTAAATGCAGATTCCCGTTCATTCAAGGTCCGTGCGGTCATTGAAAATGAAGATGGCAAGTTGCCTGCTGGTATGTTTTTAAGACTAAGCCTCATTCTGGAAGCCAGCGATGTCCTAAGTATTCCAGAAGAGGCCGTTATTATTGACGGGGCGCAAAATTATGTTTTTGCCGTCAATACAGAAGATACAAATCCAAAATCAGTGAAGACCTCCATTAAATTAGGTCGCCGTGCATTCGGCTGGGTCGAAGTTTTGGAAGGCTTAGACGAAAACCAACTGGTCATTACACGCGGCATTCAAAAAGTAAAAGACGGTAGTCCGTTAAACATCTTAAATGAAAGTTCCACACAGGTGACCCAATGACACTTTCTGAACTTTCAATTCGGCGCCCCGTTCTTGCAATTGTCTCCAGCCTTCTTATTATTACCGCCGGGATCGCCTCTGTTTTCTCTATCCCTATTCGGGAACTCCCCGATGTAGATACAGCCGTTATCACGATTACGACATATTACACTGGCGCCTCACCCAAAATTGTAGACACCGATATCACCGAAGTGATTGAAAGTTCAATTTCCGGCGTCTCCGGTGTAAAGTCCATTCAATCACAAAGCCGTCGTGGCCGGGCCAGAACCGTCATTGAGTTTGAGACAGGGCGTGATATTGATGAAGCCGCCAACGACATTCGGGATGCGGTTGGACGTATTCGTTCCAAACTTCCAGAAGGGGTCGATGAACCGACTATTGTAAAAAGCGATAGTGATGCTGACCCGGTTATGCGTCTTGCTGTTGTATCAGACCGCCATAAGCCGGAAGAAATTACGGACTATGTCGAACGCTATATCATTGATCATTTGTCTACTTTGGAAGGTGTTGCCAGTGTAGATATCAGAGGGGAACGTCGCTATGCCATCCGCGTATGGCTGGATAGACGCGCGATGGCCGCACGCAACGTAACCGTCAGCGACATTGAAAATGCGATAGAGCGCAATAATATCGAACTTCCGGCTGGGGAAATCAAATCGCAAAACCGTTTGCTTGAACTTCGTCTAAATGCACGCCTTTCCACACCTGAACAATTTGAAAACATCATCCTTGGCAAAGTAAATGGCTACTCCGTACGCCTACGCGATGTCGCAAAAATTGAACAAGGGGTGGAAAGTGATGATCTAATCCTACGTGCCAATGGGAAACCAGCGGTCGGACTTCAGGTTATCCGGCAAAGTCAAGCCAATACGATGGCCATTTCACAATTGGTCCGTCAAAAAGTTGCGAGTCTTAAAGACAACCTCCCAAAAGGAATGGAAGTCATTGTCGGCTCTGATGATGCGTTATTTATTTCAACCTCAATCGAAGAGGTTATCACCGCTCTTATTATATCGCTCACCCTCGTTGTTATGGTTATCCTGCTGTTTCTGCGGTCCTTGCGTACAACCCTTGTCCCTGTTGTTACTATTCCGGTTGCCTTAATCGGTTGCCTTGCCTTAATCGCACTCTTTGGTTTTTCCATAAACGTTCTAACCTTACTCGCCCTGCTTTTGGCAATCGGCCTGGTTGTTGATGATGCCATTGTTGTTCTGGAAAATATTAAACGGCGTATTGATGGTGGCGAAACACCAATTGTTGCTGCCATGCGCGGTACGCAGCAAGTAACCTTTGCCGTTTTAGCCACATCGGTCACATTGGTCGCCGTCTTCATTCCAATTTCTTTTTTAGGCGGGCAAGTTGGTCGACTTTTCAGTGAATTCGGACTGATCATGGTGGCTGCGGTTGCCATTTCCACTTATGTCGCTCTGAGTTTATGCCCCATGATGGCATCGCGCCTTATTAAAGCGCCCAAGAAATCTGAAATCGCAGATGGGATTATGGATGATGACCACCTTCTCGCCCAATCAATGATCGGCAGAATATATCGAAACCTTCTAGAGAAAGCCTTACAATACCCATACCTCATCCTTGCCATTTGTTTGATTTTCAGCTTGGGAGCCATCGGCATATACAATGAATTGCCCCGGGAACTTGCCCCACGTGAAGATCGCGGCGTCGCCTTTGTTCCGATGACAGCGCCACAAGGGTCCACCCTTTCCTATACGGACGAGCAAGCGATACAGGTTGAACAGATGCTCGCCCCACAAGTTGAAAAGGGCAATATCCGATCCGTTTACACAATTATTGGCTGGGGGAACCGCCCCTATCGTGGTTTTGTCGTCATGCGATTAGCACCTTGGGGTGAACGCGATCAAACTCAGGATCAAATCGTCAATAGTGTACGCCCAAAAGTCAAAGGTTTACCGGGTGCGCGCGCCTCGGTTTCTAGCCCTGCCGGGTTGGGGTTACGCGGAAACTCGACACCTTTACGCATTGTTGTTGGCGGGACAGACTTCGACCAAGTGAAACTGTGGGCCAACATTTTATTGGAGCAAGCAAAACTAAATGAAGGTCTGGTTAACCCGGAAATGGATTATGAAGAAAACCAGCCGCAACTGGACATACAATTTGATCGTCAACGGGCATATGATCTGGGCATTGATGCCCAAGAAATTGCAACAACCCTTCAAGTTATGTTTGCCTCTAAAGAAATCAGCACCTATGTGGATCGAGGACGTGAATATTCCGTTGTTGCCCAAATTCAGCCGGAAGACCGCAAAACTTACAACAGCCTAGAAAACGTCTTTATTCGCCCGGACAAAAGCAATCCTTCGGCATTGGTTCCAATCGGTGCCCTTGTACAAGCAAAAGAAACGGCAGCCTCTGCTGAATTGCGTCGTTATGCACGTTTGCCTTCCATCACTATTCAGGCTGCACTGGCACCGGATTACACGCTCGGACAAGCTGTCAGTTATATGGAAAAGGCAGCACAGGATCTCCTACCTGTTAACGCAAAAATTGGGTATGCCGGACAATCTGCAACATTTAAAGATACATCCGGTGGCATCCAAACTGTATTCGTGCTGGCACTGGTTATTGTTTTCTTGGTTTTAGCAGCCCAATTCGAAAGCTTTATTCACCCTCTCGTCATTATGCTGTCTGTCCCGCTTGCGATCGCCGGGGCTGTTTACACCATGATGTTGGCTGGTTTATCCTTGAACGTTTACAGTCAGATCGGAATCTTGTTGCTGGTTGGACTCATGGCAAAAAACGGTATCCTGATCGTTGAATTTGCCAACCAGTTGCGCGATGAAGGAATGAATGTTCGTGAAGCTGTTAAAGAAGCAGCAATTTTGCGTTTTCGACCCATTATTATGACTGTTATCTCAACCATTCTCGGTGCCGTACCTTTGGTCATTGCGACAGGCGCCGGTGCAGAAAGCCGCATTGCAATCGGTTGGGTAATCGTTGGTGGATTGGGTCTTGCTCTCTTCCTGACTTTGTTTCTAACGCCCGTCTTGTACAGCCTTCTTGCAGGTTTTTCTCAACCGAGATCATCCGTCAAAAAAGCACTGGAAGAAGAACTGCGACAAGAGGACCAAACTATTTAAATTTGTTGGACTGCACTTAAGAAATTACTAATATCATTTCTCAAGCCGTCATTGTTATTTCCTAAATCAGATACTGTTGTCTGTTGACCTTCTGCGAGCTTACCTGTCTCTTCCGCCGCTTTGGCAACAGAAAGAACAACGTGCGAGACTTCATTTGCCCCTTGGGCGGCTTCATCAACATTACGTGCGATTTCACTGGTTGCCGCCCCTTGCTGTTCTACTGCTGCCGCAACAACAGCTGTCAGTTCATCAATCCTGCGAATGGTTTCACCGATACCGAGAACAGCTTCTGCTGCAGATCCGGTTTCACGCTGAATTTCATCAATCTTACGACTGATTTCATCCGTGGCTTGTCCGGTTTGCGTTGCAAGATTTTTTACTTCGCTGGCAACAACTGCAAACCCTTTACCTGCTTCACCGGCACGTGCCGACTCAATGGTTGCATTCAACGCCAACAGATTTGTCTGTTCTGCAATATCACTGATAATCTGAACAACCTGCCCAATACTTACGGCCGCTTCGTTCAATGCGACAACCCGTGAGTTCACCATTTCAACTTCTGAAACGGCTGCACGGGATACTTCAGAGGCTTGCGACATCTGTCTTGATATTTCATCAATAGATGAAGACAATTCTGTTGAAGCAGCAGAAACTGTCTGAATATTGGCACTAGCCTCTTCAATCGCCGTTGATGCATCTTGAGACAAGGCACCTGTTTCAACCGCATTCCCCGCCATTGTTGATGCAGACTCCATAACTTCAGCAACAGAACGGCTTACGATATCAAGGCCAACTCTCATTTTTTCGTCAAAATTCTTTGCAAGTTCTGACATTTTAGCATGCCGGCGACGTTCCAATTCCTGTTGTTCTGCTTCCTTGGCTTGCAGTTCACGTTGTTCAATCGCATTTTGTTTGAAGACTTCAACGGCTTTTGCCATACCACCGATTTCATCTCGACGATCCGCACCATTGACGACTGTCTCCAATTTTCCAGCGGCCAGATCCCCCATAACATTCGTCATGCGCCCTATTGGTCCAGCAATGACACGTGTCAGCATAATACCAAAGAAAATCGCGGCAACAATCAACAACCCAACAGAAACAATAATGGTTGTTGAAAAACGCGTCATTGCCGCCTCTTTGGTCACGAGCGCCTCTTTCGCAATCTTCATTAAATTTCGTGAAAGTTCTTGTGCCGTATGATCAAACTTGAAAATAACTTCCTGCGGCAAACCTGTTACTTCAACCGCACGTGCTTGGTTGACAGTAAGATAATTTCTCATCAGACGAATTTGCTCTGATGCATAGAGCGTCACCCATTCACCGTAATATTCACCAAGCTTATTAACTTGCCCATCCACAATATTTGAAGCCTTCGACAAATCCTTTAAACGTTTAAAATGCTTAGCTACAACAACACCAAAATCATTAAATTCCTTTAATCCTGCCCGATCCCCCGTCAACAAATAGTACAAAAGCCCTTGACGTTGTTCTGAAAAGGCTTGTTGATATAATTGATAAGTTGTTTCCATTTCGTGGGCATGTTCGCTGTCATGGTCGGCTGATTTAATCTCATTAATCGCCGAAAAAGAAATAATGGCCATGAGAACTGTAACAGCGATAAGAATTGAAAAACTCAAGGTCAGCTTTTTAGCGATTTTCATATGTCGTAAGAATTGCATATCATGTTCCTCTTCTCATCACTTAAAGCATGCCACGACGGCGCGCCAGTTCCGTCAGGTTATATTCAACTGTTACTGCACCGATCGGTTTTTTATCTGTCCCTGTTACCGTCAAATTAACTTGTGTGCGCCAGGTACTACTACCCTCGTGAAACTCCGGTTCATCAATGAAAACAGCGGCGGCCCCATTGGGAAATGTTTTCTGAAACTTGCCTTCATCGCCTTGCCAAAAGTCCGAAGTAATCGAACTTTGCCCCACGTTCAACCCTTTCGCATCCATAATGAATATTTCAGTAAATAAACCGCCGGATGCCGCCTGAATTTGCGTCAAATAGCTTGATAAAGGACTACTTAGTGTCGCAGCAATAAGCGGTTGATCATCGCTTTTGCGTTCCGCACGCCACTGTTTATCCAATTGGTCGACTTCTTCCTGAGGTAGAGTTTCATAACGCTTGTTTTGTGCACTTATCGACATTTCCACAACAGGGTTTTTCAACCACTCTCTAATCTGTGAAATGGCTTCCTCATCCAATATGGATGTAGGCGGCGGTGCAGGCTGAGCAAAAACGTCCCCA
Organism: Terasakiella sp.; assembly: GCA_965230775.1. Classification (GTDB taxonomy): domain Bacteria; phylum Pseudomonadota; class Alphaproteobacteria; order Rhodospirillales; family Terasakiellaceae; genus Terasakiella. The sequence continues at coordinate 290,965 of CBDDLQ010000006.1, read as the reverse complement.
AACACCAAAAATGATAAAATAAGAACAAGTCTGGATATATTGCGCTGTATTTTCATAGAATTATTCCTCCCGATATACTCATACTTGAGTAAGAAGGTAGGTAATGTCAATATTAGCACATAATAAAAATAGTTTTTTGAGACGCCTGTAATTCTACTACACAGCTAATAAAATCACCTTAAAGAGTATAAATTCTATTTAATTGAGAATAAAAAGCCCGCCCTTTGATCAAGGACGGGCTTTCACGTTATTGGCAATGAAGTTAATCGAACCAAACGGTCTTAATCTTATTACGATTTAACCTCGGCCTCAACTTCATCAAAAAGAACCTGAACACTGTCAGACGGTGGTGTACTGATCTTGGAGATAATTAAAATCGCCAGGAAAGAGAACACAATTCCGGGAATAATTTCATATAAATCAAACCAACCACCAGAAAGCTGCTTCCATACAACAACCGTGACACCACCAACAATAATGCCCGCATAAGCACCAGCTTTAGTCATATTCTTCCAATAAAGAGAAAGGATAAGCGCAGGACCAAATGCAGCACCAAACCCGGCCCAGGCATAAGAAACGAGTGCAAGTACCTGTGAATCTTTATCCATTGCCAATATAGTTGCAATGATAGCGATGCCAACAACAGCCAAGCGCCCCACCATAACCAATTTTTCTTGTGAAGCTTCTTTATTAAATAAAGCTTTATAAAAATCTTCAGCCAAGGCTGAAGAAGAAACAAGAAGCTGAGAGTCAGCCGTACTCATAACAGCAGCAAGAATGGCTGCCAGCAAAATACCGGCAATGACAGGATGGAACAGTGCATCTACCAGAACCATAAAGACAGTCTCGTTATCACCTAGTCCATCAGGGAGATAACCGATCGCGACTAAACCAATTAAACAGGCACCAATCATAGACACCCCCGTCCAAAGCACAGCAATCCGGCGCGCAGATGGTACGGCGTCTTTGCTTTTGATCCCTTTAAAACGGGCTAAAACGTGTGGCTGACCAAAATAACCAAGCCCCCACCCCAAAAGAGACAGCGTACCAATAAGCGTAATTGAAGAGCCGTCGGCTTCTGTAAACATATCCAGCAGTTCCGGGTTCTTGGCTTCAATCGCAGACAAAGTACCGCTCAGGCCACCGATTTCCCCCATTGCAACGAGCGGAACGATGAGCAAAGCGCCAACCATCAACAATCCCTGCACAACATCCGTCCAAGAAACGGCAAGGAACCCACCGAACATTGTATAGGAAATAACCGCAACGGCCCCTATGATAACGGCAATTTCATACTGAAAACCAAAAACTGTTTCAAAGAGCTTCCCACCGGCAACAAGGCCTGAGCTTGTATAAAACAAGAAAAAGACAAGAATGAAAATAGCCGAAACCACACGTAAACCATGCCCTGCATCTTCAAAACGCTTTTCAAAGAATGCTGGTAAGGTCAAAGAGTTGTCTGCGCGAAACGAATAAACACGCAAACGCTGAGCAACCAACAGCCAGTTAAGCCATGTTCCGACTAACAAACCACCCGCAAGCCAAAAAGAACCAAAACCAGCTGCCATCGCATAACCGGGCAGCCCCATAAGCAACCAGCCACTCATGTCAGAAGCACCCGCACTTAAGGCACTGGGTAACGGCCCCAGATGACGCCCGCCGAGAATGTAGTCAGACAAATCTTGTGTGCGGCGATAAGCGTACAAGCCAATTGCCAGCATCAAAATCAAATATATAATGAAAGTAAAAGTGATCATTCAGATATAAACCCTTATTAAACTGTATTTTATGCCTTACATCATCCGGCCTTCGTATTCGGCCCTCCGGCGCCATCCCTCCTATAACCCCGAAGATAACGCGACTCATGTGCAACAGTTGCCAAGACTAACAGTTTGATTAAAGTTCATATCTCTATTTTTTCTATATTTTTAGTATATTTGACTTTTTAAATCAACATAAACAGGATATTGATAAAACAACCCGTAACATTTAAGAATTATAAACTGTAAAATAGTTTCTAAATATGTGAATGGCTATAGCCAAAGAAAAGGGCGTTATCATGTTAGACAAATTTGACCTATCAATTCTAAGAGAACTACAACGCAATGGTCGAATAACCGTTACGGAACTGGCAAACCGTGTCGGGCTTTCCAAAACCCCCTGCCAAGTCCGAATGCGTAAACTGGAGGAAATGAAATATATAAAAGGATATATGGCGATCCTTGATCAGGGAAAACTTGGTGCAAAACACGTTGCCTTTGTTAAAGTTTCCCTCACCGATACCCGATCCAATGCGCTTGAAGCCTTTAACGATGCAGTACGCGAAATCACCGAAATTGAACAATGTCATATGATTGCAGCGGATTTTGACTATTTGTTAAAAGTGCGGACAGCCAATATTGAAACCTATAGAACGGTTCTGGGTGAAAAAATTTCAAGACTTCCTTTTGTGCAACAAACCAGTACATTCGTCGTTATGGAAGATGTGAAAGATATCGCCCACAGTCTGTTTTAAAAACCATCAGGCAAGGTTCATTTGATCCAGTGGACAAACTTTAAAACCTTGACCTTCAAGCCCCTTTAACACATAGGACGCCGTATCACAGGCTTGCGGTGTATCACCATGCACGCAAATACTGTGAATATCTGTTTTCAACACTTTGCCGTCCATTGAAATTAAAGCTGATTTTTCCACCATTTCCATCACATGATTAAGACACGTTGCTGCATCGTGGATCACAGCCCCTTCAATCTTACGATTTACCAATGTGCCCTTCTCTGTGTAGGCCCGATCTGCAAAAATCTCCTCTGCCACATTTAAACCTGCCCTTTTCGCGGCAAGAGAAAGTTCAGACAATGCAGGTGCCAAAAAAATCAAATTTTGATCAACATCCTTAACAGCACGACAAATCGCAGAAGATAGATCCGCATCTTCACACGCCATATTATTCAAGGCACCATGCGGTTTAACATGTGTCACCTTACCACCTTGTGATGCGGCAACGCCAGAAAGTGCACCGATTTGATAAACAACCATCGCATAAACATCATTTAAGGCCATCTGCATCGTACGCCGCCCAAAACCTTGCAAGTCCGGGAAACCGGGATGTGCCCCGATTGAAACCCCATTTTCAATTGCCATCGATACAGTCTGTTGCATAACCAGAGGATCACCCGCGTGAAAACCACAAGCCACATTGGCCGATTTAATAGCTTTTAAAAGCCGAGCATCATTGCCGATCGTATATGCGCCAAAACTTTCACCAAGGTCAGCATTCAGGTTAATCATTTTCATTTTTATATACCTTCATCAAGGGAGCCGGGGAAGTGGTCCGGACGCTCCATATCAACCACACCACCAATTAGATTACTTTCGTAAAGTGCTTTCAGATTGATAAAACCATTGGCACTGGCGGCAACAATAGACCGCTTCATGCGTTCCAATTCTTCGTGTGCCTGTCTCGCAATGATGCAGGCGTCACGTGCAGATACAGCCTCAAAACAGAATTTTGTGCCCGGCAAAGAATTTGCGATCAAGTGCAAGTCCGTCGAAATAACCGTTGCAATCTTGGGGTATCCCCCAACTGTTTGACCATCGTTTAACAAGACTATTGGCAGTCCGTTTCCGGGAACCTGTATCGCACCGGGGACCACACCATCTGAAATAATTTGGCTTCCCTTCTCTTTTTTATGACGAAGGGAAATTCCTTCCAGCCTTGCTCCCATACGATCGGATTGTTTGCTAATCGTGTAGTAGTTTTCCAGAAACTGATTAATCGTAGTCTCTTCAAAAAAATCTTCTTGTGGCCCTAGCACCACACGGACCCGCTCAACAATCTCAACGGGAGGAGATGGTAAAAGTTTATCGGCCTCATTGGCGAGCTTGACACTATTGTCCCTAAGTTTCACACAATCACCGGGTTTTAAGAAGCTACCGTCTAAACCACCAAGCTCCGAGCGTACATAGGTCGACTTGCTCCCCATTACCGGTTTGGCATCCACACCACCAGATATGGCAATAAAACCGGACACGGTTTGCTCCAATGCACCAATTTTTGCTTCTTCATCAGGGTTAAGCGTAAAGCTTCGCCATCCAGAAACTTTATGTGCATGTGCTTGCCCCTCAACACGGGAAATAATTTCGATTTCCACATTTGCACAAACTGCAAGTTTAACAGGTTCATCCAATGCTTTAATCGTCGGTCCAAGAACGCGAAATTCAATTCCCGCATCGTCTGCAGCATTGCCAACCAAACAATTCCCCAATTCCATCCAATGTGGTGTCACATTGCCACAAAGGGGAATCCCGAATTCCTGAAACCCAGTTCGACCTTTATCCTGAATAAAGGATTGGAATCCAGGAGAGATTATTTCCAAAGAGCCATGCATCAAGCGACCTCTTTTTCCTGCCGGATAGAAGAATAATCATATTCTCCAACCATCAACGCCTGTTGAATGCTCTCAAATTCCTGTTGGGACACGCGACGAAAACAAACCTGATCACCCGCTTTTAACAAAACCGGCTCCGCACGTTTGGCATCAAACAAATCAACCGGCATGCGCCCGATCAAATGCCACCCCCCCGGACTTTCCGAAGGGTAAACAGCTGTCAATTGGTCTGCAATCGCAAGGGACCCTTTCGGGACCACCGTGCGCGGCTGGGCACGGCGCGGCAAACGTAAACGTTCATCCAACAGCCCCATAAACGCAAACCCCGGTAAAAAACCTAACATAAAGACGTCATAGACCGTTTCTTGATGAATGGAAATCACTTGATCTTCTGACAGTCCCGTTCTTTCTGCAACTTCCCTTAAATCAGGCGCATACTGATCGTCATAACAAACCGGGAAAACCCATTTCGTCATTGCACTTAAATCACTATTGCCCTCTTCTATATAAGGAGCAACCAAATCCACCACTTCCTCAGGAAACAAAACTGTTGGATCGAAATGCACTGTCAATGATCGAAATGTCGGCACACTTTCAATAATACCTTTTACGAGACCGCTGGATATCGATTCCTTTAAATTTGCATGCACACCAAGCACATGATGGTTTACGCGCCGGGATATAACGGAGCCAAACTCGAAAGTTATAGCGCGATCACCTAGATTCAAGACCCGATAATCCATTAGAAAACCTCGTAAAATTATATTTGCCATCTTAACGGTGATATAAAATTAAAATTTCTTTGACATTTTGTCAATATTTTATCATTGTTATGGCGATGTTATAATATGGAGGTAACTTAAATGTTCAAATTCTCGAAGCTTGCACTTGCTGCGGCAGCACTTATTGCATTAGGCGGGCAAGCGTCTGCGAAAGATGTATGGAATATGCCGACCCCGTACCCGGATGGTAATTTCCATACCGTCAATATCAAGGCCTTTGCCGATGAAGTCCGTACAGCAACAAATGGCGAACTTGATATTAAAATTCACAGCGCAGGCTCGTTGGTCAAACATCCGGAAATTAAAAATGCCGTTCGCAAAGGCCTTGTTCCGATCGGTGAATTTTTCCTCTCTCGTCTAAGTAATGAAAACCCAGTCTTCGGCATCGATTCAATTCCCTTCCTCGCAACAAATTACGCGGATGCAGAACGCCTCTGGAATGCGTCTCGCCCCATTATCGAAAAACAATTGCAGAAACAACGCCTGAAAGTTTTATTTTCTGTTCCTTGGCCGCCCCAAGGTCTTTATACAAAAAATGAAGTTAAGTCTTTGGATGACCTAAAAGGCGTTAAAATGCGCGCGTACAACGCCTTGACTGAACGTTTGGCACGTCTGTCCGGTGCAGTTCCGACACAAGTCGAAGTTCCCGACATCCCCCAAGCTTTTGCAACAGGTCAAGTCGATGCAATGATCACTTCCCCATCCACGGGTGCAAACTCCAAAGCCTGGGATTTCGTTTCCAATTTTGTTGATGTACAGGCCTGGATCCCCAAAAACATCGTTGTTGTAAACCAAAAAGCCTATGACAAATTATCTGACAGCGCAAAGTCAGCAATCGACGCTGCTGCCAAAGCTGCCCAAACACGCGGTTGGGAAGCCAGCCAAGCTGAAACTGCCGCTAAAATTAAAATCTTGCAAGATAATGGTATGAAGGTATCCACACCGACAGCCGATTTGCTTAACGGTTTGAAAAAAGCCGGTAGCGAAATGACAACGGACTGGGCAAAAGAATCCGGTGCCGACGGTCAGGAAATTCTGGCAACTTACAATAAATAATAACGACAGATGGCGAAGGGCACTTCCCTTCGCCATCGCTCTATGCGGAGGTTTCAAAATGAGGGCTATGCTCGACAAACTTTATGTTATAGGGGGCGTGACGGGGGCGCTTTTCCTGTTTGGCATTTTCTTAATCGTGCTCTTACAGGTCGGGGCAAATCTAATTGATTTTATTTCTTCGGCCCTGACCGGGCACGCAATTGGATTAACAATCCCGTCTTATGCTGAAATTGCAGGCTTCATGCTGGCAGGCGCATCTTTTCTCTCGTTGCCTTATGCCCTTCGCCACGGAACACATATTCGGGTTAACCTATTTATTCAACGCTTAGGTTCCAAGGGACAACAACTTACTGATATTTGGTCCTTTCTCATCGGAACAGCCCTGACAGGCTGGCTGGCGTATTACGCATGGGAACTGGTTTTTGAATCTTATGAATACGGGGATCTTTCCACAGGACTTATCGCAGTCCCCATTTGGATCCCGCAAGTTTCACTCGCGTTGGGAACAACATTAATGACTGTTTCCATGCTGGATGGGTTCGTTTCATCACTTATGCAAAAAGATTTTTTTATTAAGGCTGAAAATGCCGATCTGGGGGCCGAATAATGAGTGATATTCTTCTGCCTGCCTTCATCATTTTAATTGTTTTATTCACCTTGCTGGGCAGTGGCGTCTGGGTTGGTATTTCCCTTCTGGCCGTGGCTGCCATTGCAATGGAAGTTTTCACCACATCACAGACCGGTCCCTTAATGGCCTCTACAATTTGGGGAGCCAGTAACCTTTGGTCTCTTGCCGCTCTTCCTCTCTTTATCTGGATGGGGGACATTCTGTTTAGGTCACGATTGTCTGACGACATGTTTGAAGGACTTCAGCCCTGGATGGGGAACTTGCCGGGTAAATTACTGCATATCAACATTATCGGCTGCGGTATCTTTGCGGCGGTTTCGGGATCTTCCGCAGCGACAGCCGCAACCATCGGAAAAATATCCATCCCCGAGTTAAAACGCCGTGGTTATGACGAACGAATGATCTTGGGGACACTAGCCGGATCCGCAACCTTGGGCCTGTTGATACCGCCTTCCATTATTCTAATCGTATATGGTGTTGCAACCGAACAATCCATCGCCCGTCTTTTTGTTGCCGGTGTTGGGCCGGGTATTATGCTCGTCGTTATGTTTATGGCTTATGTCGCCATTTGGTCGTTTCTTAATAAAGATAAAATGCCTGAAACTGCTGAAAGCTTTTCATGGAAGCAACGTTTTCACAGTATTAAAAATCTCGGTCCGGTGGTCTTGCTGATTGCCGGAGTTATCGGGTCTATTTATATGGGCATTGCCTCACCAACAGACGCAGCAGCCGTCGGCGTTTTTCTATCCCTTTGCCTGACAAAATTAACAGGTGACCTTACAAAAGAAAGTTTTATCGATGGTATCCTGAGTGCAACCCGAACATCCTGCATGATTGCCTTTATTTTGGCTGGTGCCGCTTTTCTAACAACGGCAATGGGGTTTACAGGCATTCCTGCCAGCCTTGCCAGTTGGATCGGCCAAATGGGATTGAGCCAATATCAATTACTTGCTGCCCTTACCGTTTTCTTCATTGTTATGGGTTGTTTTCTTGATGGTATTTCGGTCGTGGTTCTAACAACCGCCGTTATTCTGCCTATGATCGAAACTGCCGGAATTGATCCCTTATGGTTCGGTATCTTCATTGTGATCGTGGTTGAAATGTCTCAAATCACCCCGCCTGTCGGCTTCAACCTGTTTGTCATTCAATCCTTATCGGGGCGCAATATTTTGGTTGTTGCCAAAGCCGCCCTTCCGTTTTTCCTTATTCTTATTGGCGCTGTTGGTGCGATTACACTCTTTCCTGAAATCGTCACATGGCTGCCAAATAACATGAACTGATGCCCGTCGTGGAGCAAATTATGAAACTCTCAAAAATTCTGGTCTATCAAGATGACAATGCTCATTGCGTTAACTGGACGACTTACGCCGCCCATCTTGCCGACCAATCTCATGCACATTTGACAGGTTTTTTTGTCGGACAAGACCCGACCGACCTTAAAATTTTTGATGATGCATTGGCAAATGCCATCCAAAAAAACATTGATCTCACCAGTATGCCATCGGCTGTGACACGTGCGCGATTTGATCAAACATTGAACAATTTCAACATCACGGCCTCATTCAAAATTGCAAATGAAAAACCGTCCATTGCCTTACGTCGAGAAGCCCGTTTTTACAACCTTGTTATTACAGGTCAACCAGACACCTCTTCAAGCGCAATGCAGGATGAAAAATCAGCCCTTTCCCATTTGTTGATCGGCAGTGGTCGCCCTGTCATTGTAGTTCCACGCGATTACAAGACAAAACCAGCCTTTAACCGGGTCACTATTGCATGGGATGGGGGACGCGAAAGTACACGTGCCCTTTTCGATAGCCTTCCCTTTATTACCAATGCCGAAAGCATTGAGATCATTACGGTAAAAACCGAAGATGGAAGTCGACCTTTCAGTGTTGCCCGACCAGATGAAATCTCAAGCCTACTATCTGACATGGGACTGCAAAATCAGCATAAGGTCCTTGAGGCCAACGGACAACGTTCTGGTCGCCTTATTCTTGAAAAAGCACATGAACATCAAAGTGATATCATCGTGATGGGAGCATATGCCCATTCGCGTTGGCGTGAACTTGTCTTGGGTAGTGCCACACGTTCCATCGTAAAACACACAACATTGCCCGTTTTAATGTCACATTAAAGCAATAAATAGCCATAAAAATAAGCAAAACTTCCCTTGTAACATCGTCATTTCGCTCGTAAATTACAGATAAAATATAACAGGAGGCTTTTGTGATTGAAAAAAAAGAAGACTATCCCTACTCCCGCCACATCGTTTCCTCCGAACATCTTGCATCGGAAGAAGGCTGGCAGTTAAGTGAGTTTGAATATGGTTTAATCATATCTTTTAACGCTTTCAGCCGTTGGATGACCCGTTGCATGACCGCCGTCGGAGAAAATGATTTCAGCCCTTTGGATGTATTGGTTTTGCACAACGTTAATCACCGGGCCAAGGAAAAAAGACTGGTCGATATCTGTTTTGTCCTAAATATCGAAGACCAGCACACCGTCAATTACTCCCTCAAAAAGCTTTTAAAAGCAGGTTATGTACAGGGAGAAAAACGAGGGAAAGAACGTTTTTACAGCACTACGGAAGAAGGGCAGCATGTATGCTCTGAATATCGCCGTATTCGTGAACGGTGCCTTGTTAGTGCATACAAAGCCGTGGAACATAGCAGTCTGGAACTCTCCGACGTTGCAACCCTGTTGCGCGGCATGTCCGGCCTATATGATCAGGCTTCCCGAACCGCAAGTGCTTTATAAGTCTGAAATTTTTCAGAGGAGTTTCCATACTATAGGAAACTCCTCTGCCCCTTAATAATCTCGCGTCTTTAACGTTCAAAAAAGAATGAACCTTAGTCACTCCCTTCTAAATGTTTCAGATATTTATCGATATTACTTTGTAAGTTAGCCGCTTCTTCAGACAATTTACTCGATGTTCCGCGCAAATCGTTCGACAACTGCCCTGTTTTTTCTGCTTCACCGCCAACAGCATTTACAATTTGGTCAATTTCAGACGATCCATCCGTAATCCCTAACACACTTTGCGAAATTTCAACGGTCAAACTTTCCTGCTGTGAAACCGTAGATGAAACTTCAAACTGAATGTCATGGATTTGTGAAATAACATTATTAATTTCCTCAATTGCCGATTTGGCATCAACAACCTGATTTTGAACCACCGTAATGGTCTGTGCGATTTCATCTGTTGCATTTGATGTTAACCCCGCCAAACGTCCGACTTCATCGGCAACAACGGCAAATCCTTTGCCTGCTTCCCCTGCACGTTGGGCTTCAATTGTCGCATTCAAAGCAAGCATGCGTGTTTGTGCCGCAATATCACTGATCATACGGGTTACTTCACCAATTTTCGAACTGGAACTTTCAAGTTCTTCCACGGCACGATTACCTGTTTCTGCAACCGAAATCGCCGTTTCGGCTGTTTCTTTTGCAGTATTGGATTTTTCTGCCATATCGGAAAAATTTGTATTCAACAATGTTGCTGTTTGCGATGCATTACTCGCACTTTGACGATTGCGTTCGGAAATTTCCTGTGCCTGATGGGCTTGCGTCACCGTTTCATCAGATTGGGTACCTAAGGATTCAGACAAATGTTCCAAGCTTCGTGCTTGTTGTGCCACAATCTGTGCAACAGCCGTCACTTCCTCCATAATTTTTGCAGCGAACTCCCGTTCCTGTTTTTGCTGGGTCACATCGGTCCAGCTCAACATCGTATTCACATGCGCGCCATGTTGGCTCAAAACAGCCTGCGCATCGACTTCAACATGTCGATCTTTATAAATAAACTGTTGTTTGAACGGTAAATTTGATGAATCTGAAATTTTAGAAATAAATGCCGCGCCTTGTTCAAATAGATCGGCAGACTTGTTACTCACATCTTCATCTTCTGCATACTGTAAGAAATTACGAGCGGCAACATTGCAATAGTTTAGATTTCCGTCCAGATCACACAGGACAATACAGGATGCATTATTTTCGATGATACGTTGACGGCGATAAGCTTGACGGACACTTTCCCTTAACATCTCCAACGCCGATGCCATTGTACGAAATTCATCATTTCCAGTTGGTGGAATTTCGACGCGTGTATTTCCTCCACCTAAATCCTTCATGGCATTTGCAAAGTTTCTAAGCTTGGCAAACACCGCAAATCGCAGTAATAACCAGCCGCCAATGGCACAGCCCAACAATGCAATTGAAACAAGAGATATGGCCTGATTACGAATTTCCAGAAGATTATTCTTAAATTCACTGATGTCACGGGTCAACGAAACCGTCATCCATGTTTCACCTGTTGAAGCAGGCACATCCACAAACAGAGTTTCAAGCCCTGAATTTATGGTTTCCACCGCCTTTTCATCCTTGCGTTCTCCTTCCGGTTTTGCGGTTTGCGGATGACTGGCAAGGAGAACTTCTTTCTTGGCGTTCAGCAGCTTGACTTCACCAGATAATGCGCTTCCCAAATTGGCAAATTGAGGAATTGGATCAGTAATAAATTCCACATATCCCGCAACTTTGAATCCACCAATGGGCATAATCAAACTATGAACAGGATGACCGCCTTTTGTTTTCCATGTGTAGGCAACAGGCTTGCGTTGTGCCTGCTTATCGCGTTTTTGCAGTTCACTTACAATCGTATCGTTATGTAAAACCGTTTCCTCTATTCCTTTAGACGAAAAGGTAATGTTATTCAACTCCTTATCAAAAATGTGAACACCTTGTAACATCACAGTCTTACTGACGACTTCCTGTGTCATATAAGTGGCGTCAGCACCAATTGTTAATTTCTTGGCATCTCCTTCACGAGCACCTTGAACCAGCACGCGATCTCGTGACCACTTATCTACAATCGGAAAAAGTTCTTCATAATAACGTTCAGCTATGGATTGGCGAACCAGAAAAGAAGCAATTTCACCTGACGTGTCATTAAAATTCTTTATCGAAAACTTTTCATATGAATTACTCAGCCACACCAGCGTCGTAATCACGACTGCCGTGCTAAAGACACCGATCAACGCCAAAATCTTACGAATTGTCCAATACATCTCGACCTAGATCCCTATTTTATTGTCATGCAGGGTTATTTTCTCCCCGCTAAAGTATGAATAAAAACAATCGAGGCTGAAGATAATCCTCAGCCTCGATCTTTATTTAGTGGCCAATAATTTGGCTTAGGAACTCCTGTGTTCTTGGTTCCTGTGGGTTTTTGAAGAACTCGTGAGGTTCGTTTTCTTCAACGATCTGTCCGTCCGCCATGAAGATCACACGGTCGGCGACCGTTTTGGCAAAGCCCATTTCATGTGTCACACACAGCATGGTCATGCCTTCTTCGGCCAGTTGCACCATTGTATCGAGCACTTCCTTGATCATTTCAGGATCAAGCGCCGAGGTCGGTTCGTCAAACAGCATGATTTTCGGCTGCATGCACAAAGACCGGGCAATCGCAACACGCTGCTGCTGACCACCGGAAAGCTGGCCCGGATATTTATTGGCCTGTTCCGGGATCTTAACCCGTTCCAGATAATGCATGGCACGGGCCTCGGCTTCGGCGCGCGGTTCCTTGCGCACCCACATCGGCGCCAGCACACAGTTTTCCAGAATGGTCAAATGCGGAAACAGGTTGAAGTGCTGGAAACACATCCCCACCTCACGGCGGATCTTGTCGATATTCTTAAGATCGTTGGTCAGTTCCACACCATCCACGATGATCTGGCCCTGTTGATGTTCTTCCAGACGGTTGATACAGCGGATCATCGTGGATTTACCGGAACCGGAAGGTCCACAAATTACGATCCGTTCGCCCTTATGGACGTTCAGGTTAATATCGCGCAAAACATGGAAATCGCCATACCACTTGTTCATATTGATCAATTGGATAACGTCTTCCTGTGCGACTTCATGCGCCAGATTGTGACCGGCACGCAATTGCGCCTCTGTCACAGTATCTGTAATTGCATCGGGATCTCTTGTCATATCTTCCTCTTAGCGTTTGTGTCCGGTGTGTAGTTTGCGCTCCAAAGCTTGGCTGTAACGGGACATCCCGAAACAGAAAACCCAGAAACAGAACGCTGCAAAAATGTACCCTTCCGTCGATACGCCCCGCCATGCAGGATCGGTAATCATGGCTTGCACCGTCGCCAGAATATCCAGCAGACCGATAATCAAAACCAGGGTCGTATCTTTAAACAGGGCAATAAACGTGTTGACGATACCGGGGATGACCAGCTTCAATGCTTGTGGCAGAATAATCAGCCCCATCGAACGCCAATAGCCCAACCCCAGCGAGGCCGCCGCCTCGAACTGGCCTTTGGGAATAGCCTGCAGGCCACCCCGGATAACTTCCGCCATATAGGCCGACTGGAACAGGGTAATCCCGATCAGAGCGCGCAGCAGCTTTTCAAAGTCCCAGCCTTCCGGCAGGAACAAAGGCAACATCACAGACGCCATAAACAGAACCGAGATCAACGGCACACCACGCCACAGTTCAATAAAGACCACGCAGACCATCTTCACCATCGGCATTTCCGAACGTCGGCCCAAGGCCAGAATGACCCCGAACGGCAAGGCCGCCACGATCCCGACATAGGACAAAACCAATGTCAGCATCAAACCGCCCCATTTGTGGGTTTCCACATGGTTCAGGCCAAAAACACCGCCCAGCAACAGAATACCGACAATAACCGGCAAAATCGTCAGGCCGGCAATCCCCAGCCATTTTTTAACCTGTCCGGAAACCTGATTGAAAAATTGCGGCACAACCACAATCGCCAACAGCAGGAAGGCCAGATCCACACGCCACCTTTCCACTTCGGGATAGAAGCCGTATGTGAAAAAGCCAAGACGTGTCTTGATGAAGACCCAGCACGCGCCTTCGCCCGTGCAGGCTTTCGGATCATTACCGGCGAAATTCGCACTGATAAAGATCCAGTCGATAATCGGCGGGATAATCTGCACCAACAGGTAAAGAGCCGCCAGACTTAACACCGCATGAAACGGTGACGATAAAAGATTTTGACGCACCCATGCAACCGGACCCGTGGTGGAAACGGGGGGCGGGAGCGCTTCTTTTTCAACGAATTTACCCATTCTAACGCTCCTTCAACGACATGGCTTTGTTGTACCAGTTCATCACAAACGACAGCGTCAGACTGATCGTCAGATAAACCGCCATGGTCATGGCGACAATCTCAACGGCTTGACCGGTCTGGTTCAATGTCGTGCCCATAAAGACGGATACGATATCGGGATAACCGATCGCGGTTGCCAAAGAAGAGTTCTTGGCAAGGTTGAGATACTGGCTGGTCAAGGGCGGAATAATCACCCGCATCGCCTGCGGAATGATAATTTCGCGCAAGGTCACACTACGACGCAGACCCAAAGATTCAGCCGCTTCTGTTTGTCCATGTGGCACCGCCAGAATACCGGCGCGTACGATCTCGGCAATAAAGGCCGCCGTATAAGTCGACAAAGCCAGAAGCAGGGCAATAAATTCAGGGATGACCTGAATACCACCTTTGAAGTTAAAGCCTTTCAGGGCAGGCAGGTCCCAACTCAGCGGGGCACCAAGGACGACAAAAACAATCGCTGGTAAGCCGATAATCAGACCAAACCCGGTCCAGAATGCGGGGAACTGCTCCCCGGTGGCCTCTTGACGTTTACGTGCCCAGCGGCCAATCACGATGGCTGCAATAATGGCAATCAACAAGGCGATCAGCACGGCAGAGAAGCCCTCTCCTGCAACAGGTGCCGGTACATAAAGACCACGGTTGTTAATAAAAAATGTTTCGCCCAAGCCCAGACTTTGGCGTGGACCGGGCAGCGGTTGCAAAACCGCAAAATACCAGAAGAAAATTTGCAGCAACAACGGAATGTTGCGCAAGGTTTCCACATAAACAGTGGCGATTTTTGCAATCAACCAGTTCTTGGATAGGCGAGCCACGCCCATAACGAAGCCCAAAAGAGTAGCTAAAATGATCCCGATAAAGGAAACCAGAACCGTATTCAACAAGCCAACAATAAACGTCCGCCCATAGGTATGAGACGCGTCATAGGGCACGAGGCTCATTAAAATTTCGAAGCCGGCAGGGTTACTTAAAAAATCAAAGCCCGTCGTAATGCCTCGGCTTTCCATGTTGTGCAGGGTGTTCTGGAAAATTGTCCAGCCCAGCCAAATCAGGAAAGCAAACAGCAGCGATTGAAACACAATCGCGCGAACGCGCGGATCATACAGCGCCGAGGAACTCTTTTTGGGCTTGGTGGCGCTGTCGTTCTTTGTTTGCGACATATGCACACTCCAAACTCTTAAAAAAAGAAAAAGTGAGTGTGTTAGCCGAGGAAATCTCCGCAGAAAACACACTCACCCATATATCAACTACCGTCTGATCTTAGCGAACCGGCGGAGCGTACTGCAGACCACCTTTAGACCACAACCCATTCAAACCACGAGAGATTTGCAACGGTGTGTTCGGGCCGACGTTACGATCAAACATTTCGCCGTAGTTGCCGACCTGTTTTACAGCATCAAACGCCCAGTTTGCACCAAGACCGAGTTTCGCACCCGCATCACCGCTTGTCCCGACAAGACGTTGAACAGACGGGTTTTCGCTTTTCAGCGCCGCATCGATATTGGCAGACGTCAGACCCATTTCTTCAGCATTGATTTGCGCAAACAAAGTCCATTTGACAATGTTAAACCACTGATCGTCACCTTGACGAACAACCGGGCCGAGCGGCTCTTTGGAGATAACTTCCGGCAGAACAACCGCTGTATCGGGATTGTCCAGCTTGGAACGCAGCGCATACAACTGGGATTGGTCAGACGTCAAAATGTCGCAACGACCCGCCGCAAACCCCTGGATGGTCTGGTCAGCCGTATCGTAAACAACCGGGCTGAATTTCATGCCGTTAAGACGGAAGTAATCGGCAAGGTTCAATTCTGTGGTTGTACCAGCCTGAATACAAACGGAGGCACCGTCCAGTTCCAGCGCAGATTTCACACCCAGTTCTTTTTGAACAAGGAAGCCCTGACCGTCATAATAGTTCACGCCAGTGAAGTTCAGACCCAAAGAGGTGTCACGTGTGTGTGTCCATGTGGTGTTACGAGACAGCATGTCAATCTCGCCGGACTGCAACGCGGTGAAACGCTCTTTTGCTGTCAGCGGAATGAACTTCGTTTTGTTGGCATCGCCCAAAACGGCTGCAGCAACAGCACGGCACGTATCCACATCAAGACCTGTCCAGTTCCCTTTTTCATCAGGCAGAGAGAAGCCCGGAAGACCGGCCGAAACGCCACACAGCAACTCACCGCGCGCTTTTACCGTATCAAGGGTGCTGGCCGCCATTGCTGCAGTGGCTGTAACTGCCGTAACAACAAATGCGCCCGTCAGGACAGACAATGTTTTTTTCATAGTTAAATTCTCCTAAGAAATGAAATTCAGTTTTCTTCCTGATCAAAGATCGGCGTGTAAAACTGAACACCTCCATGTTTTGATTAAATTCGCAGTTATGTATAGCTTGTGCCATTTTATTATAATGTCCGCAGAAACATCAGCCCCAAACCGAATACCACTACATCCGATATTTGTGACTGCGCCTTCTACGGATAACAAGCATACTAGAGCGGGCTTTGGATTTGTTTGTTTTGTCAGCAGAAAAAACACTCATTTTCCGAACTTTATTCTATATTATCGAAATAATCAGAATAAAATTGCGCGGACAAGTTCGCAACTGCAACAATTCCAACAAATCGCCTCTTGTTATTTTCTATATTTTTTATAGACGAGAGTATCAGGCTCTAGAATTTTGCAAATGGTGCACTCATTACGCTATAAGCCGCACAAAGCGCATCACATTGCACCAATTCAAAAATAAAAATTCAGACAAAAAAAGGCGATACATCAAGATGCACCGCCTTATACTTTTGAAGTCGTAAACTCATAAAGAATTACATTCCCCACAATAAGGCACCAGCAACTCACGTCGGATAAGATCACTATTACATCCCTTACTGATTAAAAAATGCAACTTCGTAAAGGCGGCTTCCAAGGTCAGGTCTAAAGCAGGGACAACACCGATTTGATTAAAAGTTTCCCCGGTAGCATATGCACCTTGATGCACGGACCCTTCTATACATTGCGAAACATTCAGAACAACCAAACCTTTGCCATGAGCCGTCGCCAAGAAATCGATCAAATCTTTATTATTGTTTGGCGGATTGCCAACCCCATAGGACAAGATGATTAAAGCCTTTAGGTCTTTGTTATCCAGCATTCCTTGAAACATATGCGCATCAATACCTGGATAAAGTTGCAGCATTGCAACTGAACTGGCCTGAAATTCTTTTTGATGGAAATCCGGTGTTTTTTTTCTCAGTAAAAGCTCTGTACGAATATCAATATTGATCCCCACAGTACCCAACCACGGGAAATTTGGCGTGTCAAATGCATCAAAACCGGCGCTTTTTAATTTACGACATCGGTTTCCACGCATAATACGACCATTAAAATACAAACAAACTTCCGGGATTTCATAATCCGCAGCCAGCATTAAACTGGTCACAACATTGGGGAATGCATCATTTCGCAACTCAATCAATGGAATTTGCGCCCCTGTGATAATTACAGGTTTATTCAAACCCAATAAAATAAAGGACAATGCCGATGCGGTATAAGCCATCGTATCAGTCCCATGCAGGATCACAAATCCATCATATTTATCTTGATGGGCAATAATGGTTCCGGCAATCTTCGTCCAGTCTGTTGGATGGAGGTTCGCACTATCAATCAGATTATCAAATTCAATCAGATCATAATCCGGCAAGGGGGTTAACGTGCGCCCTTCCAGGCGGCGTGTTAAAAGATCTGCAAATCCTTCTACAGGTTTATAGCCATGATCGGTGTGGCGCATACCGATCGTGCCGCCTGTATATACAATTAAAATGCGCTTTTTTTTCATTTAGACCTCCCTTGTTAAAATAAGTGCCCGTTCCTACGCCTTTTCTTTCCATTTAAGATGTATGAAAAAGAAATGACAATTTGGCACCCCGTTACAAGAAGGTGCAGAAAGACGCAAATAGTGCATCAAAGTGCACTAGTGTGCTATATTGAGATTTTAGGGGATTTTTTTATAATCCCGCCCTCATTTATTGACCGTGTCATAAGGGCCTGTTTCCATGACTGACCACTTCGCAAAAAATTTAAGATTTGCATGCGGGTATTACAAGTCCATCGCCGAGGTTTGCCGCCGCCTCAAATTAAACAGGGCTCAGTTCAATCGGTATCTGAGTGGACGACACAAACCATCCGCCAATGCTATGATGCGGTTATGCGATTTTTTTGGCATGGAAGAATTTGAATTTCTCTTACCCCATGACCAATTTCAACGGTTGCTCCAAGTCAAACCCAGAACGCAAACCATTGAAAGAAGTAACTACCCTGAACTGGAACATCTGACCAAGTTGCACCGCACCGGAGATTCAAATCTTGAAAAATATCTAGGATATTATTTCGAGTATTATTATTCCCTTTCTTCCCCCGGCAAAATTTTGCGAACACTCATTTGTATAGAACGACAGGAAAATGGTGTCTATTATCAGCGGACCGAACGTTTTCAGGAAGCCTCAAAGAATGTCATCAGTCATGGGGTTTACAATGGTAGCGCCTTCTTCCTGACAGATCGAATTTTTTTGGTCGATTACGAAGCAAGAACCGGATATGAAATCACCGAGACAATTTTATTCCCCACCTTCAGAAACAAACTATCCCGTCTGAGCGGTCTTAAGCTTGGTGTTTCAGGCAGTGGCGAACGTATGCCGTGTTGCACACGCGTCGTCTATGAATATCTCGGTCGATCCATTAACAAGCATCGTGCTTTATCCCTTTGCGGTCTTTACGACCCAGCAGGGGATGATATTGATGCCGCGTTAAAAGAGGCTCTGGTTAATACCATTGCACCAAATGAATGGCATTTCAGGGCGCGCCATTAGGTGCATAGGATATCATCATAATACGAACGGTTTCTTCCACAATCTCCGTTACATGAATGGAACCATCCTTCATTTGAAGAAGGCAACGCATGTGATTGCCCCCTTTTAACATAGACATAAACATTTCCGCCGTTAGCCGTGGGTTTTGAACATTAAGGAAACCGCACTGCCCCAGTTCCATAAATCGCTGTTCATAAATGGCAATGCCGCGCGCCGGACCAGCCCGATAGAAAACTTCCGCCAAATCGGGGAAACTGGTCGCGCTCCCGATTACTTGCCTAAAGATTCCCAAAGTTTCCTTTTTGGTTAATTGTTCAACAAAAAACGTTGCGAGTGTACGCAAATAATTTGCCGTTTCTTCAATATGGGATGGAATTTCAGGAATTTGCCAAAAAGTCTCCGCCCGGCGGTTGATCACTTCTTCAAACAAATTTACCTTGCTATCAAAATGCGCATAAATCGTTGCTTTGGATACTCCGGCACGCTTGGCAATCAAATCCACACTGACAGCCGCAAACGGAGATTCCAAAAACACCTGTGTCGCCGCATCCAGTACAATATCGCGCTTAGAGCGACGAGATTTTTTATTGTTCGTGTTTAGTGACATACTTCATATACCGTCCAGTGATTTTCCATAAAATATACTCTAATCAGAAAAATTAGCAAACTAAACTAAACAGTTTAGTATTGACATTTTACTTTTTCACATCAATTTATTGAACTAGACGGTTTAGTTTATTTGGAGTTACCCCCTTCATGTCCAAGGCAAAAAAATCAAAAGCTCTTCTCGCCGGAGCCCTCGTCATTGGCAGTGTCATTGCCGGTGGTGCTTACTGGTGGATTGAAGCTCGTCATTTCGAAAAAACAGACAATGCCTATGTCCATAGTGAAATTACACGATTAAGCCCTAAGGTATCGGGCTACGTCACCGATATTGTTGTCAGCGATAACCAAGATGTCAAAGCAGGTGATATCCTCTTACGTCTGGATACACGGGATTATGAAGCTACCGTTCAGAAGGCACTGGCTGCGGTAAAAGTGGCAGAAGCCAACTTGCAAATCGTGCAAGCACAATTAAAAATGCAAGGTGCCGTTATCCAGTCTGCGCGCGCACAAGTCGAAGCCGCAACCGTTGAACACGATCATAGCCTTAAAGATTTTCAACGATCAAAAGACCTTGTCAAACGCAGTGCCGCCAGCCGACGGACTTATGACAACGATCAAGCAAGCGTGCAACGGACCAGAGCGAACCTGCATAGTGCACAAGCAAGCCTGTTAGCCGCCGAGCGTAAGCTCGACGTTTTAAGCGCACAGGAAAATGAAGCCAAAGCAGAAACCAACCGTGCCCACGCCAGTTTTGAACTGGCAAAGCTTGATCTGGAAAACACCATTATTCGCGCCCCGATTGACGGCATTGTTGGTAACCGGTCTGTTCGACAGGGCCAATTCGTTGGTATTGGTACACCTTTATTGGCAATTGTCCCAGTCAAAGACGTCTGGATTGAAGCCAATTTCAAAGAAACACAAATTGAAAATATGCACCAGGGGCAAAGTGTATCTTTATATGTAGATGCATATCCCGGCATTAAATTATCTGCCGAGGTTGAATCCATTGCACCTGCTTCAGGGGCACAATTTAGCCTCCTCCCTCCGGAAAATGCCTCCGGTAACTTCACAAAAATTGTCCAGCGCATTCCTGTGCGAATCAAAGTTCCTGCCCGTTCTGAAAACGTACACCTTTTACCCGGCATGTCCGTCGAAGTTGCGGTTGATACGCGCGAAAATACACCAGTTATCGCACAGGAAAAGGCCAATTCGGCAAATACTGTCGCCTACGTCCAATAAACACATCAACGAGATAAGCACATGGAAGCAAAAACCATCATCGGTTTTCTGGCCCTCGTTGTCGGTATGTTTATGGCGATCTTGGATATCCAGATTGTTGCCAGTTCACTTGCCGAAATTCAGGCCGGTGTATCGGCAAGTCAGGAAGAAATATCGTGGGTACAGACTTCCTACCTTATTGCTGAAGTTATCGTCATTCCCATTTCAGGATGGTTGGCGCATGTCTTTTCGACCAGATTGCTATTTTCGGCCGCCTGTTTTGGTTTTACGATTGCCTCTGTCCTGTGCTCACTGGCATGGAATCTCGAAAGTTTAATTGTTTTCCGTGTACTACAAGGCTTGCTTGGCGGGATGATGATCCCCACAGTTTTTGCAGCATCTTACACCCTTTTTCCACGTGACAAACAAGCTGGCATTACCGTTATTATCGGTCTGGTCGCAACCGTGGCCCCTGCCATTGGACCAACCGTTGGCGGATACATTACAGATTCATTTGGCTGGCACTGGCTTTTCCTGATCAATGTCCTGCCGGGCATGATTGTCACTATTCTGGTCTTTTCTTTTGTCAATATCGATGAACCGGACCTATCACGCTTAAAAGGCTTTGACCTTATTGGAATTTTACTTATTGCCCTTTTTCTCGGATGTATGGAATTTGTATTGGAAGAAGGTCCCGGCGAGGACTGGTTTAATTCCACCGAAATCACATTCTTCGCCATCATTATGACTATCAGCGGTATATTGATGTTTTGGCGTGAACTCACCATTGAAAATCCTGTCGTGAATTTGCGCGCCTTCAGTGATGAAAATTTTGCCATCGGGTCATTTTACAGCTTTATCGTTGGGATCGGTCTTTATGGTTCCGTTTATCTGATGCCTTTATTCTTGGCATCGGTTCGTGGTTATAATGCCGTTGAAATTGGCAAGGTTGTTATGGTGACAGGGATTTTCCAATTCCTTTCCGCCCCCATTGCCGGTGCTTTATCAAAGAAAATTGATTTACGCCTGATGCTGGTAATCGGCTTGTTTTTGTTCGGCATGGGCCTTTACCTCAATACGGGCTTAAATGCTGAATGGAGCTTTTGGGAATTTTTCGTACCGCAAATGATACGCGGCCTCTCCCTTATGATGATTTTTGTGCCGATCAATACATTGGCACTTGGCACCTTGCCCGTTCACGAACTTAAAAACGCATCAGGTCTTTACAATCTGATGCGTAACCTTGGTGGCGCTGTTGGCTTAGCCGTCATCAATACATTACTCACCAACCAGCGCGATCTGCACAGCACCCATTTATCTGAACAAATTAATTATGGCCGTCAACAAGTGATCGATATGTTGGGTCAAATTCAAACCAGCCTCACCCCACAATATGGTGACCAAGCCTATCAGGCCACGATCGAATTAGTGCGGACAATTGTGGGCCGGGAAGCGGCTGTTATGGCTTTTGCCGATGTTTTTATGGCAACCGCAGCTATTTTCTTTGCCTCCATGCTGCTTATGCCCTTTGTAAAAAAAGTCGCGATTAAAAAAGATGAGACTGCAGAACCTGCGCCAAGAGAGACATAAATAACGAATAATGCTCAGCCACGAGAAACCAGCCGGTAACTGTCACCGGGGTGGCTGAGCTTTACTGCAGTTATCGTATCAGCACCTTGCCATGTGCGTCTTTCAATCACAAACAAGGCCGCTCCGACTTGTACATTCAGTAGATCAGCCATTTGTTCATCGGCAAGCTGTGCAGAAAACATATGTTCTGCCTCCAGAAATGGTTCTTCCTGAATAAGCCATTCATTTGGATTAATGTCTTCAAAGCTTTGCTGAGCCGCATCTGGTACGCGTTTCAAGTTAATCCAACGATCTTCATATTGGTATGGCGTTTCGTCCGCAAAATGTAAACACCTGACATGAAGTGCTTTTTCTTTTTCTTTCATGGAAAGTTTCGCGCGCACACCCTCAGGCGGGAACATTTCCTCTTTTCCCAAAAGAACGTAGCGATAAGTTGCCCCGCGCGCCTCGATTTCCTTGCGCACAACAGATATGTTGATTTTTGCAGACCGACCAGATTGCAACGCAACACGCGTTCCAGCTTTGCGACGGCGTTCCACTATTCCCTCAGATGCCAGTTCACGAATGGCACGGTTCACAGTCATACGCGAACATCTGTATTCAACAGCCAAATTTTCTTCACCGGGAATCGTCTCCCCCGGCAACCAATGACCTGCCTTAATTTTTTCCAGAAGATCATCCTTGATCATTTGGAAAGAAGATAATCGCCCCTTATTCACGTCTCGTATCTCTTTCTAAAAGGAATTGAAATCAACTCTCTAAGGTCCAATTTCAGATAAGCAGATCCATTGTGCAATAAATTCAGCTTAACGCCAATTGATTTTACAATTGACTTA
The DNA here is from genome assembly GCA_965230775.1 of Terasakiella sp. Classification (GTDB taxonomy): domain Bacteria; phylum Pseudomonadota; class Alphaproteobacteria; order Rhodospirillales; family Terasakiellaceae; genus Terasakiella. The sequence goes on along the minus strand of CBDDLQ010000006.1, from coordinate 267,862 downwards.
TTTGTATATACATATAAATGTTATGTACATAACTTATGTTTCAGAGGTCAACAGATGAACGCTAAAGTTTTCATCAACGCACAAATCGCAACAATGACATCATCATCGCCATATGGCCTTATCCCCAATGGTGCCATTGCTGTCTTGAATGGAAAGATTGATTGGGTTGGCCCATCCTCTGCCCTTCCGATGAAATATCAGATTTGGGAACAGGAAGACGTAAACCAGTGCCTTATCACCCCCGCCCTGATTGATTGCCACACACACCTTATATACGGCGGTAATCGTGCACAGGAATTTGAAATGCGGCTTCAGGGCGCCAGTTATGAAGATATAGCACAGGCCGGTGGCGGGATTGTGTCTACTGTCCAGCAAACCCGCAATCTAAGCGAAGACCAATTGGTTCAAAACGCCCTCCCCCGCCTTGATCATTTCATTGCAGAAGGTGTTGGCACCCTTGAGGTCAAATCCGGTTATGGGTTGACGATTGAAGATGAACTTAAAATACTTCGCGCCGCACGACGTCTGGAGACACTCAGACCTATTCGAATAAAAACAACTTTCTTAGGGGCACATGCTGTACCGCAAGAATATAACGGAAATGCAGACGCTTATCTTGATGAAGTTTGCCTACCGGCCTTGACACAAGCGGCCAAAGAAGGACTTGTCGATGCTGTTGATGCCTTTTGCGAAACAATTGGTTTTTCTCCGACTCAAGTCCAACGCGTCTTTGCCTTATCTAAAGAATTAAACCTGCCCGTTAAAATTCACGCAGAACAACTCAGCGATCAAAAAGGTGCAATTCTCGCCGCCTCTTTTCATGCTTTGTCTGCTGACCATTTGGAATACTTAAGCTTAGATGGCATTGAAGCCATGAAAGCTTCGCAAACCGTCGCGGTCCTTTTACCCGGTGCGTTTTACACCTTACACGAAACCAAACTGCCCCCCATTGGTGATTTACGTAAAAACGGGGTTCCAATGGCGATTGCCAGTGACAGCAACCCGGGTTCCTCTCCCCTGACCTCCTTATTGCTGTGTCTGAATATGGCCTGCACATTGTTTCGCATGACACCGGAAGAAGCATTAACAGGCGTAACCCGTCATGGTGCACAAGCCCTTGGTCTTTCAGACAAGATCGGCACGTTGGAAACAGGAAAAATGGCAGACTTTGCTGTCTGGGATGTCGAACACCCGAATGAACTAGCCTACCGCATCGGCTACAACCCACTTATCAAACGTATCTATGGAGATGCTTAAAATGTCGCTTACCCTGATGCCGGGACATGCGTCCTTAAACGAGCTACAAAACATTTTACAAAAACATACCCCGATTAAAGTTGATCGTTCTTTTAAAAAAGCGGTGGAAAAAAGCGCAAAACTGATTGAAGCAGCGGCCAATGGGGAAGAGGCCGTTTACGGTGTGAACACCGGTTTTGGTAAACTTGCCAGCATTAAAATTCCTGCCGAAGATACGGCAACATTACAACGCAATCTCATTTTATCTCATTGCTGCGGCGTAAGTGATCCTTTGGATGAAGGCACAGTACGCCTAATTATGGCACTAAAATTACTTTCCTTGGGGCGTGGGGCATCCGGTGTTCGTTGGGAATTGATTGAACAACTGGAAAATATGTCTGAAAAAGGCGTTATTCCCCTTATTCCGGCACAAGGTTCTGTCGGGGCTTCCGGTGATCTTGCTCCCTTGGCGCATATGGCGGCCGTTATGATGGGCGAAGGTGAAGCCTTCTATGACGGTGTGCGTATGAGTGGCGCAGAAGCTCTTGCAAAAGCAGACCTTACCCCCATTGCCCTAGGCCCCAAAGAAGGTCTTGCCTTGATCAACGGCACACAAACATCCACTGCCTTGGCCTTGGTCGGTCTGTTTAAAGCATGGAATTGCGCACAATCGGCTTTAGTCACAGGTGCCTTGTCAACCGATGCCGCAATGGGATCTTCCGCCCCGTTTCATCCGGACATCCACACATTACGCGGGCACCGTGGCCAAATTGATGCAGGGGAAACACTGCGTAATCTTATGAGTGGATCGCAAATTCGCGATGAACACCGTGATGATGATACACGCGTACAAGACCCTTATTGCATCCGTTGCCAGCCTCAAGTCATGGGGGCTGTTCTTGATCTTCTCAGGCAAGCCGCACAAACTTTAGAAATTGAAGCCAATGCCGTAACTGATAACCCCCTTACCTTAAGTGACGGCACCATCGTATCCGGCGGTAATTTTCATGCCGAACCTGTCGCCTTTGCCGCCGATCAAATCGCCATTGCGGTTTCCGAAATTGGTGCTATTGCCCAGCGCCGCATTGCCTTGATGGTTGATCCCGCGTTGAGTTTTGGCCTACCTGCCTTTTTATCGCCCAAACCGGGATTAAACTCTGGCCTGATGATTGCGGAAGTGACCTCTGCCGCCCTGATGTCTGAAAACAAACAAATGTCGCACCCTGCATCCGTTGATTCCACACCAACTTCAGCCAATCAGGAAGATCATGTCTCTATGGCCTGTCATGGGGCACGCCGCCTGTTGCCGATGACAACCAATCTGGAACATATTTTAGGGATCGAAGCCATATGTGCCGCCCAAGGCGTTGAATTCCGTGCTCCCTTGGAAACAAGTGAACGCCTGAAAGCTGTTATCAAAACAGTTCGCACAGAAATACCGGCCATTGTTGAAGATCGCTACTTGGCACCGGACCTTGAAACAGCTGCTATCTTGCTTGGTAACGGAAGCATTTGTACTGCTGCAGGCTTGGATGTTCTGCCTGATTTAAAAATCAAATCATAATATTTTTCTGGAGATTAAAAAATGTCGAACCCCCGCCATAATATCCGCGAAGTTCGCGCCCCACGCGGCCCTGAAATCAGTGCAAAATCATGGCTAACAGAAGCCCCCTTGCGCATGATGATGAACAACCTTGACCCAGACGTTGCAGAAAACCCGAACGAATTGGTGGTGTATGGTGGCATTGGTCGTTGCGCACGGACATGGAAAGACTTTGATACAATCGCAGACGAATTACGCAAGCTTGACAGTAACCAAACCCTTTTGGTGCAATCCGGTAAACCCGTTGGTGTTTTCACCACACATGAAGATGCACCGCGGGTTCTGATTGCGAACTCCAACCTAGTCCCCCATTGGGCAAACTGGGACCATTTCAACAAACTGGATAAAGCCGGCTTGATGATGTACGGTCAAATGACCGCAGGATCATGGATTTACATCGGTTCTCAAGGCATCGTTCAAGGCACTTATGAAACATTTGTCGAAGCCGGGCGCCAACATTATGGTGGAAACCTAAAGGGCAAATGGATTTTGACCGGCGGATTGGGCGGTATGGGCGGCGCACAGCCCCTGGCAGCCGTCATGGCGGGTGCCTGCTGCCTTGCAGTTGAATGTAACCCTGACAGCATCGATTTCCGCCTACGTACACGTTATGTTGATGAGAAAACCGACAATCTTGATGAAGCCCTTGCCTTAATCGAAAAGTGGACTGCCGCAGGTGAAGCCAAATCGGTTGCCCTCTTGGGCAATTGCGCCGACATTTTCCCCGAATTGGTCCGTAGAGGGATCAAACCGGACCTTGTGACGGATCAAACGTCGGCGCACGACCCGATCAACGGTTACCTTCCCCAAGGTTGGACGATGTCAGAATGGCTGGAACGCCGCGAAAACGATCCCAAACGTGTGGAACGAGAAGCCCGTGCCTCAATGAAAGTACAAGTCGAAGCAATGGTTGCTTTTTCAGAAAGTGGCATTCCCACAGTTGATTATGGCAATAATATCCGCCAAATGGCTTTTGAAGAAGGCTTGGAAAACGCTTTTTCTTTCCCCGGTTTTGTTCCGGCCTATATTCGGCCTCTTTTCTGTAAAGGGATCGGTCCGTTCCGCTGGGCCGCCTTGTCCGGTGATCCGGAAGACATCCGAAAAACAGATGCAAAAGTAAAAGAGCTTTTACCAGATAACAAACACCTTCATAACTGGCTGGATATGGCCGCCGAACGCATAGAATTTCAGGGTCTGCCCGCCCGTATTTGCTGGGTTGGTCTGGGGGACCGCCATCGCCTTGGACTCGCCTTTAACGAAATGGTTAAAAACGGCGAACTCTCCGCCCCGGTTGTTATTGGACGAGACCATTTGGACTCCGGTTCTGTTGCCTCGCCCAACCGCGAAACAGAAGCCATGAAAGATGGATCAGACGCCGTTTCAGACTGGCCGCTTTTAAATGCCTTGCTCAATACCGCGTCCGGTGCAACATGGGTAAGCCTGCATCATGGCGGCGGTGTTGGTATGGGATTCTCTCAGCATTCAGGCGTGGTGATCTGCGCAGACGGGACAGATAAGGCCGCCAAACGCCTTGAACGTGTTTTATGGAATGACCCAGCCACTGGGGTTATGCGTCATGCCGATGCAGGATATGAAATTGCCAAAGAATGCGCCCGTGAACATGAACTGAACCTGCCTGCCATTTTGTAATGCATAAAAAGCCCCGGCGAACTTGTCGGGGCTTTACTGCAGAAAGGATATCAATCAATGAGTAAAAAATTTATTTGGACAGGTCGGCAGGACCCTGAAGATGGCGATCATGCCAAAAGATGGCACCAAATCGTCACAACATCTCCTCAGCCAGATAGCTTTGTTTCCCTCATTGGTTTTCCATGTGATCTTGGTGTAAAGCAAAATAAGGGGCGGATCGGAGCAAAAGACGGCCCTGATGCAATTCGTGCTGCCTTGGCTAATCTGGCATGGCACGGCAAGGATGGACACATCCATGATCGCCAAAATATCCCTGTTGGTCTTGACCTTGCACAGGCGCAAATCAAATTGGGCGAAGAAGTTGAACGCGCATTAAAAGAAGACACAAAAGTTGTTGTTCTTGGGGGCGGACATGAAACCGCTGTCGGCAGTTTCACCGGATTGCTCAATCACTTAAATATGGGCACAATCCCATCAATCGGTATCATCAATCTGGATGCTCATTTTGACCTGAGAAAGCCCGGTGAAAATGGCATTACATCCGGCACGCCTTTTTATCAAATACATGATCTCTTGGCGCAACGTGGTCAAAAGATGAACTACCTTTGTATTGGTATTTCTGAAACATCCAATACAAAAGCCTTATTTGAACGCAGCCATGAATGGGGCGTCCAATATATGCTGGATACGGAAATGCGCCCTCATTTGTTCCATCAGGTCACAGACAAAATAGATCGTTTTTTAGAAAACTGTGACCATCTTTATTTAACGATCGATCTCGACGTTTTACCCCATTGGCAAATGCCAAGCGTTAGCGCCCCGGCGCCTTATGGGGTCAGCCTCGAAATAATCGAAGATATTATCAATCACCTTGCAACAAAACAGATCAAATGGTTACTTTCCGACCTCGTTGAATTTAACCCCAAATATGACATTGATCAGCATGGTGCAAAAACAGCCGCTCGTTTGTGTGATAAAATTATACGAGCAATGACTGGCCCTGTTCCGTGTCTGAGTTGAGCCCCACTGGGACAAATTAATAGAGTTGCATAACGGCATGATGGGGACTTTTGCGCAGGCCCAGATCGAGGATTTAAAGGCAAAGACCAAGCGCGGCATGATCGGCAATGTCAAAGCGGGTAAAATCCCATCAGGTTTGGCATTTGGCTATGATGTCGCAAAATTAGGTGATGACATCGTAAAATCAATAAAAGCGAAGCTGCAATTGTTATTCGTATCTTCACAGATTACGCAATGGGTAAAAGCCCGACACTGATTGCCAAATAAATAACTGAATGCCGAAGCTATCCTTGGCCCCAAAGGGCACAAATGGAAAGACACGACGATCCGAGGTCAAGTTAAACGAGGCACAGGTATTTTGAACAATGCCATTTATGTAGGGCTGATTATAGAGGAAATGTCAGATCAAGTCCTGCCTTTCACAGCTTAATCGTGTTCACCGTAAACGTTTTTTGCTGTCTGGACTGTCTGAGTTCAGCCCCACTGGGACAAATTAACTGAGTTGCATAATAGAGGATTTTTGGTTCATCGTAGAGACCGAAAGGGAACGAAGATGAAGCAAAAATCAGGAACTTCAAAAATTGAAGCGGACAAAACTGTTCGTACCATTCGCCGCAAGACCCGTAAGCAATATTCAGCCGAGGAGAAAATCCGCATTGTGATCGCAGGCTTACGTGGTGAAGAAAGTATTGCAGCTCTTTGCCGCGCTGAAGGCATCGCAGAAAGCCTGTATTATAGCTGGTCCAAAGAATTTCTGGAAGCCGGCAAGAAACGCCTGTCCGGCGACACGGCTCGTCAGGCCACATCCAATGAAGTCCGTCACCTAAAGCGTGAAAACCTCGATATGAAAGAGGTGCTTGCCGACCTCTTGCTTGAAAACCGTCTGCTCAAAAAAAGCATGAACATGGATGGGGGCGACGATTTATGAGGTATTCTGCTGATGAAAAACAGGAAATCATCCGGCTCGTTGATGCGTCCCATTTGGGCGTTCGTCGGACATTGGATAAGCTCGGCATTCCCAAGACGACCTTTTATCGCTGGTATGAACGCTATCAAATTGAGGGCATTGACGGGCTTGCTGACAAATCACCAGAACCGTCCCACGTCTGGAACCGTATCCCTGATGACGTGCGAGAGAATATTGTGGAACTGGCCTTGGATAACCCGGAGCTGTCGTCTCGTGAATTGGCGGTCAAATTCACCGATGAGCGCGATTATTATGTCTCGGAAAGCTCGGTTTATCGTTTACTCAAAAGCCGGGACCTTATCACGGCTCCGGCTTATGTGGTAATCAAGGCCGCCAGCGAATTCAAGGACAAAACCGTGCGTCCCAACCAACTCTGGCAAACCGACTTCACGTACCTGAAGGTCATTGGCTGGGGCTGGTTCTACCTCTCAACCATCCTGGATGATTACTCGCGTTATATCGTGGCCTGGAAGTTATGCACGGGTATGAAAACCGAAGATGTGACGGCAACATTGGAACTGGCCTTGGAAGCATCAGGCTGTGACAGCGTCGATATGGTTCACAAACCCAGGCTGCTGAGCGACAACGGTTCATCCTACATCAGTTGCGATCTTGCAGATTGGCTGGATGATCAGGGCATGTGTCACACGCGCGGTGCGCCCAATCATCCGCAAACCCAGAGCAAAATTGAACGCTGGCATTGGCAAGCCCCTAGTATTCTAGACACCTGATAGCGTACACATTGTGCAACCTATGAGGTTCTAGATATGAGCGGTAAACGTTACCCTGAAGAATTTAAAATTGAAGCTGTCCGTCAAGTTGTTGATCGAGGCTACAGTATCAGTGATGTTGCAAAGCGGTTGGGTGTTTCCAACAAGAGTTTGAGGGATTGGATCAAATTATTTGGCGACACCGGTGCCCAGCATCAAACGATTGTCAGTCAGCAGGATGAATTGCGTAAATTGAAGGCTGAGCTCCGTCGCGTCACAGAGGAGCGTGATATCTTAAAGGAGGCCGCAGCGTACTTTGCAAGCGAGTCAAGGAAAGGTACGCGTTCATAAAGTCTCGGCTCGATCAATTCCCTTTGGCGGTTTTGTGTCGAACATTAGATGTTCATCGTAGCGGCTTCTATGCTTGGCTGAAGCAGCCTTTAAGTAAACGTGCTGTGGAAGACCAACGCTTACTGGGACTGATTAAACAATCCTGGCTAGAAAGTGGTTTGGCTTATGGTTATCGCAATATCACTAAAGACTTGAAGGATTTGGGTGAAGATTGCGGCAAAAACCGCATTCATCGTATCATGCGGGAAGAAGGTATTCGTTCTCAGCGAGGATACAAACGCCATCGCGGTTTCTCAGGTGGGGATGTCAGTCACATCGCCCCGAACACATTGGACCGTCAGTTTGATGCCGATAAACCCGATCTGGCATGGGTAACGGATTTTACCTTTATCCGCACTCATGAAGGTTGGTTGTATCTGACAGTTGTGATTGATCTGTTCTCAAGACAAGTCATTGGCTGGAGTATGAAGAATAACCCCAAGGCTGATCTTGTGATTGATGCCTTGGTCATGGCGTTATGGCGTCGTAAACCGAATAACAAAGTGCTCATCCATTCTGATCAAGGTATCCAATACACCTGCTCAGATTGGCGAAAGTTCCTTGCAGACCACAATCTGGAAGCAAGCATGAGCCGAAAAGGGAACTGTCACGACAATGCTGTTGCGGAGAGCTTTTTCTCTTTATTGAAGACAGAACGTATCAAACGGAAAATCTACAAAACCCGTGATGATGCAAGGGCTGAGATATTTAATTACATTGAGTTTTTCTACAATCCGACACGAAGACATGGAGCCAATGGTGGCTTGTCTCCGATGGAATATGAAAAACGGTATTATGAAAAAATATCAGGTGTCTAGAGTACTAGGGGCTTGCCAAGAACCTGCTTTAAAGGTCGATACTATCAAACCTATCGGTATTGAAAATGAAGAAATCGATGACTTTAACTTAACAGCAATAAGTGTCCCGCTCCCCACCAAAGACAACTGAGCCTGCGACGACCAAAATTGGGTAGTGTCCAATCTTCCGTGTACGAGATCAAATCGCGGCTACTACAATTTAAGAATCATGATTTTGTTTGTCACTGTTGAAATCAGGCAAGTAATCATATAACTCCTTCATATCCAAATTCCGGTACTCGGCTTCTTCCAGTGCGTGAGACCAGCCTCTCATGTACTCTGCGACAACATGATGTGGCATTTTTATACCACCCTTCAGAAAATGAGGCATCATAGAGGACAAAATATTACCCGTATGCTCCAGAAATTGTTCTTTGGTGAATGTTCGCATGTATGGAGATTGCTTATACTCCATCCTCCAATAGTCCGATCTTGTCATACCCGTTTGGTTTTCTTTTCCTGTATCTGTTACTTCCCTGTTTTTGAACGGTAGATCATTGAAGTCTTTAAGTCCCTTCATATGCATTAAAGGCATCCCGCCGAATTCAGCCCATTCGCGTAAATAACCATCCAATAGCTTATCTGCAATCGGATATTGTTCACCAGTTGGCCCTTCTATAATGATTAAAGGAGTAGCCTCACTACCTTGCGGCAAGGCCATGCTATGTCCTTCACCAATAATCCATACAAACGACACATGGGGGTAACGAACTCTCCCATCCTTCTTTTTCATGAACATATTGTTTATGCAAAAACACATTGCTGCTGGATCAAGAATTCTGATGTCTTCATTTAATATTGCCAGCACCCCACCTGCATCAGGAATTGCCAAACTTTCCTTAGTTTGAATAATTTGCTGGTTTGCAGATTCAAATGCACCTTGAATAGATCGTGTCATAGAGTGAAACATTTTTTTCTTTATCGCTTCACCATCAGGTAAATGATCCAAAATGTTGTGAACCGGCGTACTCCAATACATCATTGGATAATCATCACGTTTTTCTAGTTCTTTTATTTGTTTCTGGATTTTTCCTTCTGGGTCCGATTTCAACGTCTTTATTTCAAGTACGATTTTGCGATTGCCCAACAAAAAATCGGCTCTCTTTTTGTGGGATAAAATATCTTCGGTAATCATCGTATCGATATTTTCACTACCACTTAATTGGCTTAGAAAATCATAGAATCTATCTTCCAGTGTTTTTTCAGTCATTATACAAACCTATAAAGTGATCAGAGCAGAAAACTCTGTATCTGAGACAATACAATCAGCCTTTACCTCTGTCGAAACAGACAGAAATCAGCTTAAGTTTGCCATCTATATAAAACACTATTTAATTTGTCTCGCGTCACCCTATAATTATGCTCTTCACCAGACACAATATATACTAGAGGAATACCCGCGCTTGCCAACGCTTCGGCTTTTATTCTATCCCGTATTTGTATTTCTTTTTCAGCATGTCTAGGACCATTAAATTCAACAACACATATTGGCTTATCGTCCTTATCAACAATCAAAAAATCTGGTCTTTTAAATTGTATCGCGTCATAAGAACGTTGACTTTCTGAAGATAGAAACGCTCCCATTGGCACTTGAGGCAAAACCTTCTCACCATAAATGTTTTGCTCCCGTCGTTCTGAGAGCCATATTATAATATGTTTCAGCACTTTTGCTTCTGAACGGTTCATAACAGGCTTCTTACGGTAAGAACTTTCTTCAACCAACTGGAGCTCTTCACTATACCATTCAAGGTTATTTCTTGCCTGTTCAGTAGATCGGCCTTTTCCTGCAAAGAATAAGCGGTAGATAAAGAAGGTTAATCCCAAAAATGCTGCAAGAACAATGAGGTTATCCATTTATTGTCTTTCCGGTTTTCACCTAAACTTTCAATAATATGTTCATCACAACTGCATACTATGCGTTTTGGTGCACTCGATAAGCGAACACATTTAAGAATAGTCTAATAATTTGATAAGGGTAATATCTGACAAAAAACCCCTAAACGTGAAAATTGACTTGAATTCGTAAAGCCCGATGTCGTCACAATTAAACCTTTCACATTCACAGCCCAATCATTTTCATTTTGATATAAAGAAATGGCACCAGCTAAATCTCTTGCGACATCAGGCCCTACCTTACGATGAGCCGCCCAGCATTTTGCCTGAACTAACCAAACTGTGTTTGTTCGTTCATCGTAGGCATCAATGTCTATCCCCTCATCTGCAGATCGTCCCCTTTTGTTAAGTACTATCCATTTTTTCTGAGTTTGGATATACTCGCTCACCTTGTCTTCAAATACTTTCCAGTTATCTTTACCGTTCATGTTTTTGTCAGAAACTTGGGCATCATAGATGAAACCTAACAAGCTTCTACTTCTAAATATTTTCTCAACATTGCCTTGTTTTTGATGTGGTAAAACATAAGTCTGACCGTCCCTGATATTGATTCCCATCCCCTTTGCCAAAGCAATGCGCCATTGCTTTGGTTCATGCCCTGCAGGAAGGTTTCTCACATGTGCTTTCACCGAAGTTAAACGTGCAAGCGGATTAATATCTTTTACTGCTTTCTTAACTTCAGAAAAGCTCGCTTCCTTTATGTATTTAATGTTGGGCAAATAAACATATCGCACAGTGTCTTTTTCCATTGGCTCTTTACCGCATAAGGGGTTCGGTAGTCGCAAGTTTTTCGCCCTACGCTTTTGTACTTTAAATTCTGCCACCCAAAAATCACGAATAATAGACCAAATCAGCAATGCAATACCGACTTCAACATTCTTTATTCTTACGTCGTTTTTTTTGAGAAGTTCATAATAAAGTTTATCGACGTATTTCGGGAATTCCTTATCTGTAGGATCTTTGCCTTCAGCGATCAGATACGGTTCTAAATCTTCATCGAGATAAGATCTGCCTGTAATCAAATTTTCATCAGGCTCATTTTTATTATAATCAGGCAATGGTACCCACTCCCCAAGAATACCATTTATGTTAACTCGTTCTGCTCCTTGATCTGTCATGTCGAATGACCAAAAATGCCCTTCTTTATCATACAAAGTTGCAACAACTGAATTTGCCTCCTCTTCAAGAGACAACCAATTGAAGGGCTTAATAGGAAACTCAATTAAAGCATTTGGAGGTATGACGTATAACTTGTTCAAATAGGCATCTTCTATCACCGCCATAAGCACATTCACGACATCATCATCATTCTCATCGAAGTACTTAAAATCTGGCCAGTTTATATTTTCGGGCAATATCCCAATTGGTTTGGATAAAAAATCCCTGACCATCATATATGGTACATCATCATGAAAGTATTCTGAGGTTTCTCCATTTTGAACATCTCGGTATTCAATATTAAATAGAGTACTACTTTCCCGCCAATATTGATCAATTTCGCTATCCTCTAAGGGGGCATAATGCTTCTCAAGCAAAATATATAGCTGTCTCCATACTCTGGGTAAGTTTGATGACCATTCTGACTTAACATATGAGCCATTTGGCAAATTTATTGAGTAAGACCATTCATATTCTGTAATTGGTAACACTCCACCCCCCATGAAATCGCCTATTTTAAAAATCTAAATCTGCCTACAGACAAAGTACTATGTCTGTAGGCAGATTCCTTATTACAATCAAATGACCTGCCGTTTCACCTATCATTCTTGTTGATCAATCAAGAACATCTTCTTTCTCCAACCAACCTTCGACAAAATCTTTTCCATTTAAACCAAAAGAACGGATACGGACCCAATCTCCAGCATCTTCTAGTAATTGAACGATATCACCTTGCTCCAAAATTTGAACAGCCTTACCTTGGTTTTCAATTTGCTGCCTAAGCAACACCCTATGCTTAACTGTTCGAAGATACTTAATATCTTTTGATAAATTATCTGGCACTTCAATGACTTGCTCTTGATTTTCCAAAATTTTATCTAGCCTACTGTTGAGTTGATCCAAACTTTGTTGATCAGCATACATATTGTACGCAAATAATAGACAAGCAACTAACAAGTCCAGTTTTCTAGGTTCAGGACCTATTAATTTTCTGGCATGATCGCCGCATTTGTGATTCATTCCTCTCAGGAGGACTTGTTTATGAGTGATCATTTTTGGCTGAGCGACAAACAACTCAAACGTATTGAACCCTATTTTCCTTTATCCCACGGTGTTCCCCGTGTAGACGATCAGCGTGTGATCTCTGGGATTATACATGTCTTGAAACGCGGTCTTCAATGGCGTGATGCCCCGAAAGAATACGGCCCTTATAAAACGCTCTATAACCGTTTTGTTCGCTGGAGCAAGATGGGTATCTTCGATAAGATATTTGCAGGGCTTGCAGCTGACAAAGGCATTCCTGAGCAGCTTCAAATTGATGCCACACACTTGAAAGCACATCGCACAGCAGCCAGCTTGCTTAAAAAAGGGATGTTCCCCGTCGTATCGGGCGAACAAAAGGCGGATTAAACTCCAAACTTCATGCGGTTTGCGATGGTTATGGTCGTCCGGTCATTCTGCTTTTATCTGAAGGGCAAATGAGCGATTACAAAGGGGCTCGAATGATTGTTGATGCCTTGCCGCCAGCAAAATGGCTTCTGGCTGATCGCGGGTATGACGCAGATTGGTTCCGTGATGCTTTACGCGAGAAAGGCATCAAACCCTGCATTCCAGCGAAGACGAACCGCAAGCAGAAAATCAAATTTAACGGCAAGCTTTATAAGCAGCGGCATAAAGTTGAAAATATGTTTGGCAAACTCAAGGATTGGCGGCGTGTCGCTACTCGCTATGACCGCTGTGCTCATACGTTCTTTTCAACGATCTGCATAGCCGCATCGGTGATCTTTTATCTCAATCAATGAGTCCTGACCCTAGTTTGCAAAATTTAAATATTTTGGCAACTACGACTACAAATAGCAGTGGTTGGATCCATAGTAATCAAGACATTCTATTAACAGGGCAAACTCTCAACAATATTGGTCACACCCATTCAGAAAAAATTATTGAATCTGGTAATTATGCCGATGGTACTTATTGGGCTGGTTCTGGTGGCGAGGGAGCAATTTATGATATTCGTGTCCTTAATTTGCCAACGACTGAAAAATCCATCATCACTGATCCCGGCGATACCTTTATCACAGCAGGCGGTAACATCACCGGGGACTTTACCGGGCAGATTGATAATGTCTCCATCTTCGGCGGGGCGGATCCCAAGACGATTACGGGTGGAAACATGGATCTGGCGCGCACATCGGCCAGCCTGAACGCCCCGCAGAATGCCCAGACCACAGCCGGGTCTGATGCCCAAAATGCGCAAAGTGCCAACACCACCGGTCCCACCGACGTGACCACCACAGGCCACAGTCAAACACAGGCCGCAAACACTGCAAACCTGACAGGCCCCAATGGTGGAACAGTCAACACCACCGCGCAAGGTGCAGAAAACACCGATGTGGACGCACCCTCATCGCTCACCACCCAAAACACAGCCCAAGGCGCACAGGATGCCGACCTGAACGACCCGGGCGAAAATAATCTGCAAAACAACCAACCGTTCAGGGCCACAACCGCAGACCTGCACGTTGCACAGGCCCCGACCCCCGCCCCTGCGATCAACGTTCATGCCACCGCCCCGGATATCGGCCTGCCAAGCCCGGAAGACCTGAACGCTGTTTTCGAGCTGCCCACAAGCAACGGGGCCTTGTTCGTCCAAAGTAAAGACCCGCAAGCCAACTTTATTCTGGAAAGCAACCCGGTGATGAACGATCTCGGCGCGTTGTTCAGTTCCGACTATTTTACCCAGCGGGCCAACCTGAGTTTGGATCAGGAATTCATTCGTCTGGGGGACAAGGACTGGGAAACCCGCCAAGTGCGCGACCAGATCATGGCCGTCACCCATAAGCGGTTCTTAAATGACCAGATCACATCCGATTCAGACCAGTATAAAACTCTGATGGACAATGCCCTCGCCCAGCATAAAGAACTGGACCTGTCCTACGGTATTGCCCTGTCGCAAGAACAGATCAGGGCTTTGACCCAAGACATGGTCTGGATGGTGGAAACCAAACTCAATGATGGTCGAACGGCAGTGCGCCCCGTGGTCTATCTGGCGGAGGCCAGCCGCGCCCAAATCGACAGCTCCGGGGCCAGCATTATCGCAAGGGGTGATTTAAACCTGACCTCCGGTGGTGACTTTGCCAACTCTGGCACACTGAAGGGTACAAATGTTGCCTTGACCAGTGAAACCGGCAGCTTCACCAACGCCTACGGCAAGGTCCAAGCCACAGACACCCTGTCCATCAGTGCACAGGAAGATATCATCAATACCGGTGGCCTGATTTTGGGGAAAGATGTCACCCTGAGTGCCACTGACGGTGATTTTATCCAGACAACCGAAACATGGCGACAATCTGAAACCACCGTCGATCATTATCAAGGGGTCTGGGGCAATACCAAAGCCATCGCCTTTAACGACATCGCCGGACCACGCGCCAATGTCAGCGCCCTTGGCGGCAATCTCACGATCAACACAGGTGGCGATATCACCGACAGCGGTGCGGGCACCTTTGGCGCAGACGGTAACCTTACACTGGATGCAGACGGCACGATCTCTCTAGCCTCTCTCACCACCCGCACCCGCGATTATGGTCTGGGCGAATATAAAATCGACGGGGTGGAACGTTCAACCGAGTTGACCAGCACCCTTTGGTCCGGCGGTGATATGACGTTGAACAGCGGGGCACAAAGCCTGCTGTTTGGTACCAAAGCCACCGCCGGGGGCGACCTATCCATCAACAGCACCACCGATACCTTCCTCAGCGCCGTTCAAAACAACACCCTCACCGATCGCGGCGATTGGGGGTTCGGCATGCGATGGTCCACCGAAATCGACAACGATCTCGCGGCCCTGAAGGCAGGCGGCAATATCGCGATCAACAGCGGTCTGGATACCCTCATCAATGGGACGACAATTACCTCCGGTGAGGACCTCACGATCAATAGCCTCGCCAGCACCACTGTCAACAGTGTGCAGGACAGCTTTGAACAGAACATCAAATCCAAAAAATACACCCTGATCGTTGATAAAAAAGACACGGTGCGCAGCAAACTGGTGGCCGAAGGCGACATCAACGTTCAATCCATTCTGGGCGATGTCACCCTAAAGGCAGCCGAGGTCAACGCAGGCGGTGCGGTCAAACTCGCCTCGCTCAGCGGTGACGTCAACATGACCAGCAACAAGGACGTGGATTTTTATCACGAGGTCAAGACGAAAACCGGTGGCATGTGGACCACGTTCTCCGATCGTGGAAGTCTGGACGAAAAGGTCCAGCACACCACTATTGATGCCGGGGACGGCCTGACCATTGAAGTGGGGACAAACGGTCAAGTCAATGTGGATTACAAGGACTTCGGCAACCTTGATAAATCCGTTGAACGCCTCTCTCAGGAACCCGGCCTTGAATGGATGGCAGACGTTAAAAACGGCGTCACGCCTGCACAATGGAATGCGATTAAAGAAGCGCATAAGAGTTGGGATTACTCAAGTCAGAGCCTAAGTCCCGCAGCGGGCATGATAATTGCGATTGCAGCAACGATCGCAACTATGGGAGCCGGAAGTGTACTAGCTGCTGGGACGGCTGCTTCCTCTCAGAGCCTTGGAACAATGGCTGCGGTCAAAATGGGGTTTGCAGCTAATTCAGTAATGGGAACTGCTGTTGCAGCTGGCATTAATGCACTTACAGTTAGCGCCACTGTATCTATGGTTTCAAATAAAGGAGACATTGGTGCGGTACTTAAGGAAATGGGTTCCAAAGAAAGTTTACGTAATCTAGCAGCAACAATGATTTCTGCAGGTATCCTACAAGGAACAGGAATTTTATCTACAACTACAGATACAGTCTCACGTATTCAAAATGCACTTGTTCAAGCAGGTATAAATACTGCAGTACAATCCACAATCGGGGGAAAGAATCTAGGCGATACTCTCAAAATGCAATTACTCATGGCTGCCGGACAGGTCATGGCACAAGAAATTGGTTCTGCAGCTAAAAATGCAATGAAATCAGGTGTTCACAGTGAAGAATTCATCAAAGTAACTAAACTCGTTGCTCACGCTGCAGTAGGGTGCGGAATTGGTGCGGCATCTGGTGGTGATTGCGGAAGTGGAGCAGCAGGAGCTGTCATAGGCGAGTTGACCGCCGAAGCATACTTGCAAACCAAATTAACGACTGGCATTTCTGCACAAGACATTACACTTTTAAAGGAACAGGGCCTTAACTTAGCACGCTTAACCACAGCACTCGCTATGGCTGCTACGGGGGGAGATATTCACTCTGCCGACCTAACAGCAGGTAACGCTGCTGCAAATAATGCCCTTGAGACGATTTGGGATGCTTTGAGTATTCTTTATGACACAGGAAAAATCGGTTATGGATACTTCGTTAATGATAATGGTATAATCGAAGAAGGTTTTGTTGACCTAGGTGTCGATAGTGCAGCTCTGCTAATACCTTTTGTTCCCGCAGGAATAACTAAGCTTGGAAGAGGATTATCTGACCCAGTTGCAGGTCTACTGAAGGGAGCAAAGACAGGTTCTGGTACGAAAGGTAAAACTGCACAGTTTGAAAAAATTGGCGACTACAATGATGCAGTTAAAGATTTTCATAGCCTTAAACCAACTAATGTCACCAATGTTAATATTTCTTCTGGAGGAACGGGCTTAAAAGGCACATTACCAGATGGTAGAACCGTAATTGTTCGACCAACGAGTAAAGGGGCAAAGACACGACCCACATTGGAAATACAAGGTGGAATTAATGGAGGCAAAGGATTAACAAAAGTCCGCTATGACTAAAATGAACAAACGAAAGTACATTAAATTTCCCACACAACTAAATTTGCCCTCTGATGTCACCTGTGAAGGCTTTTATGATGACTGGGAAGGAGTTCGTATATTGTTGCGGGATAATGACGAAAACTCTTTAAACGCTGTATTACGAGTTAATTTTGGGCAGCGTGTGATCGCATACAAATGTGTTGATGAAGGCATTTATCCCGTGAGTTGGAATATGAATCCTTTGTGGATTTGTATTGTCAAAAACTCCGACTACATTACTCAAGTATGTGAACAAAGTGATGGCATTTTAGATAAGAAAGACTTGATCCACTTTGCCATTTATACTCCACATGACTGCTTCGACATTATTGATATAGAATACCCTAAAATTGAATTCTTATAGAATTTTCTGGAAATTCCGGAGTCAGCCTCCGTAGTATTCGTAGTATTCTGGGGGTATTCCGGGGTCAGCCTCGAAATTATCTTTCGGCGAGTTCGGGGGACAGTTACCGATCTCTCGGTTTTGGTCCGGGCTTTTTAGGCAATAAAGGGCGGCCAAGCTGTTCCTCTAAGTTTTGAACAAAGTTGTCGTCGCCTAAAGGTCGTCCGGTCCTTTCGTGCTGTTGTAATTTTAAATGGTCCTTTTGCGACAAATCATCCGCGAGAAAACGCTGCCAGCTCTCAACATGCTGTAGCAATGGCGCAACACGAACCAGTCCATCATCTTCTGCACACATATGTGCCCGCGCACTGCTCCAACGCCATTCTTCTGGATATTTACACAATCGGGCCCTCACGGGATTTAGTTCGACATATCTGGCACAGTTCATCAAATAAGCCTCATCCATTGGAAATGACGCAAAACGGGATTGCCACAAGTGACCTTTCCATTTCTTCTCAAAGTTGATATGACGAGTGTAACGCCGATGTGTTTCTGCCATCGCTCTACCCAAAGCCACTTCCGTTTTAGGAACCGCTATCACATGTGTATGGTTGGGCATCAAACAGTAAGCCCAGATTTCAACGCCGTAAAAAAGACACCATTCAGCCAATAAATCCAGATACAACTCATAATCGGCATCACAAAAGAATGTTTGTTGTCGTCTGTTTCCTCGTTGGGTTATGTGATGAGGTAAATTCGGTATTGTTACGCGCGCTAAACGTGCCATAGTGCTCTCCTTCATTTTCTGAAAGAGGTATGAAAAGCTTAGGCAAGTAATTCGGTAACTGTCCCCCGAACTGTCCCCGAACTGCCCCGCAAAAAAGAAAAACTTAACTTTAGGCAACGTGATGACGGACTATGGGAAGCATATAAATGACGAGCGATAGATATGAGATCGAACAAAACATACGATTTAACTTAGGTGAAAAAATTCGAACGAACTATAGCGATTATTTACATGATGCTTCAGCATGCAGTTTTGATGATAAAGATAAAGATCTCACGATACTTTTATTCTTTCATAACGATGCTATGAAAGAACATGCAAAAGTAAAAGGAATTGTAACTGAAATAGAAGAATTTTGCCTCAAAGAACTTTCACATATAGAATTGGAAGAACTACGCACATATGGCATCCACCTTATCTGTGACAGCCATGAAAATGTTGTTCGCACAAATGGCGGTAATTACCTCATGTACAGACGATAAATAAGAGAAAAATCGGTAACTGAAAGCAAATCAGCAGGGCAAAATCCCTGCTGATTTGCTTGCCCGTATCCGGCACAGTCTGCGGGCTACGTCCTTCTGTCTACAAGAAGATTTAATCCAACCTACTTCACAATACGCAAATAAGGCACTTTATGCTCTGATTCCTGAACCAATTGTTCAAATTCATCTGCTGGACGAACCCCAGCAATCAGCCCCTTATTCAAGCAACCTTCCAGTTTCTCGAGCTCAACACCCTCCCCACTTTCCCACATATCACGTGCACGGATTTCCAATTCGAAAGCGAGTTCATTCATGCATCCCAATACCTTTCGTGAAGCCGTTTTACAGAATTTATAATCATAGCCTGTAGCAATAGAACGTCCGAGAATTTCATTTAAACGTTGAGCGAAAACATCCATAGTATAATCAGCGGCATCACGTCGATCAAATGGGTGAACCAGCGAATACAAAGTCGTTGCATGGGTATAAAGAACGATATCCAACGGTAACCCGATTTTTAGAACGTTGGCGTACCAACAATTTAAAGGAACAACTTTCTCGACTTCAGGAGCTGGCTGGAGTTTCACTTTCATTACCTTGGCAAGCTTTGCCGTACAGTGGATATAGAGGTCGCTCATTATCTATATTACCCCGCCCTAACCCGCATAATCGGAGATAATCTGGGATGAATTTTTGCCATAAAAGATCGGTCCCTATTACAGAAATCAGGGTTCCAGAAACTGGTATTTTCTCCTTCGGTTAATCTTCTGTAATGCCAAAAGAAACCTTCAATGGGTAAAACGTTCTTTTCCCAAAAAGATTTTGCATGAGGGTGATCTATTAACTTCCCCATAATTTCAGAATTGGAAAGACTGGAATTAATCTGTTCTTCTTTTATATAACACAAATGAACAGGATCAGATGACAACTCCCATGTTCTATCATCCTCATTCCAAACGGTGCTGAATGAATACAAGTCACATGCTTTGTACTCTTCCAAGTCAATCTCAAGATAAGTTACCGGTAACTCATTCACATCCATTCTTTGCGAACGGAACCAATGGGAATATCGGGGTTTATAGAAAGGTCTTCTGTATGTTGCAGTCGCATGATTGAGAGAACGGATGACAAAATCGACTCTACTGTTCATGTCTAAGTTACCTGTATTATAAACATCAGGTTCATTAGGCAAGTTGACAATTCCAGGAAATATTTCCGTAGCGTTCACCCCATCAAGGTTTCTTGCTCTTGCCTTAGAGCCCATAAAGGTTCTAAGAACCGGCTCAAACCACCCATATCGGACAAATGAATTCCTTGGATATGCCTCTTCAGACCGACTGACTGGGAATACTTGAATTTTAAAAGGGCGCTCGACACTCGCCCAAGATTCAAGGGAAACAGCAACATTTCCCCTTTCCCCACTTGTGAAACGAACTCCTGCCCACATCAATGCTTCCCGGATCAAATATTCCCGTGAGGCGGAAAGACTTAAATCCCTATTTATGATTTCAAGTGGCGTTTCAGTTTCAACCCGTTGCAAAGCTTGAGCCGCGAGGCCGCACGAAAACGCCAAGTCTTCTGTTGTCCAGTCAAGTAAACCCTTGGCTGCTCTCAGTTCATACCCCTTCACAAAACCTCACTATGTGTATTTCACACAAATACATTGACCACACACGACAATTAAGTTATGTGTAATACATACAATTAAGCAACTCATGAATTATTTACATCCGCAAAATGAGGTAAACCCATGAGAATTACCAAAACAGTGTTACGTGAACTGAGCACAAATGACAAGGATCTCTTGGTATGGGATGATACCTTGCCCGGTTTTGGCGTTCGAGTGAAAGCCAACGGCACCAAGACCTTTATGATCCAGTATCGCAATCAGTTTGGACGCATGCGTCGTTATTCTATTGGTCGATTGGGTGACATCACATTAGATCAGGCCCGCAAGGAAGCACGTCGGCTTAAAAGTGAAATCGCTCTGGGTGGTGACCCGGCAGAAAAGCGCAAAGAAAACCGATCAAGTGCCACAGTTGAAGAACTCGCAGAACGCTATATGAATGATCATTGCGAGGGTCGTTGTAAGGAAAGCACCATGCAAGCCCATCGCTGGCTTTTGGATAAGTTTATCTTACCCAAATTTGGTAAACACCGAGTTCTGGAACTTTCCACTCAAGACGTTGCCGCTTACCACAAAAGCCTGAAAGACACGCCATACAACGCTAACCGCACTTTGGGGTTGCTTAAGTCCATTTTTAATAAAGGGGAGCAATGGGGCATTATTCCCCCGAACACCAATCCGGCAGCTCCTCTGAAAGCGTACCGCGAAAACAAACGTAATCGTTTTTTATCATCAAAGGAATATCGCACCCTCTTTCAAACGCTGGATGAACAAGAACGGTTAGGGCTAATCGGTACTTATCAGGCTGCTGCCATTCGTCTCCTTATACTGACAGGCTGTCGCTTGAGCGAAATCCTCACCCTGCAATGGCGTATGGTCGATTTGACACATCGTCGGTTATTACTTGAGCGTCATAAGACGGATCGCAAAGGTATCAAGGCTGTGCCCTTGGTTAATCAAGCTCAGTTCCTTTTAGAGAATCTTTCCCCTGTTCCCGGTAATCCTTATGTGATTGTTGGCAAGGAAGAGGGATGTCATTTGGTTAATTTACAAAAGCCTTGGCGCAGGGTGCGCAAAGAAGCCAACCTTGATGATGTTCGCATTCACGACCTGAGGCACAGCTTCGCCAGCGCCGCAGCAGGGGCCGGTCTTTCTCTTCCAATGATTGGTGGATTACTCGGTCACTCAAGCCCGCAAACCACAGCACGATATGCTCATCTTGCCCAAACACCGATTGATCAAGCGGCCATCGTTGTGGGTGCCGTATTGGAACAAAACCAAAAAAAGGCTGATGCAGATGATTAATGCGAGAAATCATATTCTCAATACAGGCAGCGTCAACCCGCCTTCCTATATTTTGAAGTCTTACCCGACACAAGGACATAAGCTGGTCCGACCTGAATATACACAGTTCAGGGCTGAATTTCGCAATTTCTCCTTTTTTGTCGTCACTCCTGCCTTTGAAACCCAAGTGGTCGAACTCCCAGACCTTACACGAGAACCTGAACTCAACTATCTGGATATAAGCCGCCTTCAAAGCAATCGCGACAATCTTAGACTTTGGCTATTTTGGATGATGTGCCAATCCCGTAAAAAGAAAGAAAGTCTGGCAAATAAAGCCAGACATATTGCAGAGCTTTATCTTCGGATTTCAGAGAAACCCGAAAGCATAGGAGCTTTTTTTGAACGAAATGACGTTCCCGTAAGTTGGTCAAGTCGCGAGTACGATCCTGATCAACTTGGCACAAAACACTATGCCTATCAGATCGCTCTCATTGCCCGGGAAAGCTATTGGTGGAACCCCAAAGGCTTTCGTTGTGTCAGCTGGGCGGCGGAAGAGTTGCTTCGCATGCGACACATCACCCCAGACATTACCTATTCGCAAACTCCCTTTCTGAATACGGTTGTCGCAACTATAGATGAAAAAACAGCTTTTAACCAAGCCGT
The DNA here is from genome assembly GCA_965230775.1 of Terasakiella sp. Lineage (GTDB taxonomy): Bacteria > Pseudomonadota > Alphaproteobacteria > Rhodospirillales > Terasakiellaceae > Terasakiella. The sequence continues at coordinate 245,377 of CBDDLQ010000006.1, read as the reverse complement.
TGAAAAAGCCCTTGAACCGTATTTTCCGACATGGGTCCCGTTAGGAGGAGACTTCAAAGCCTATCCTATCAGGGCTCCGAGCGATATCCCACGATACGCGATTACACGGGAAGAATTTTACCTAAAAACTGACAAAAACAAGAGAGCCTGACATGACAAATTCAATATATCTAGATATTTTCCTTTTATGTTTAGCTAACATTATACTCATTGTAGTTATAATATGGGCAGTCAGGTACAAACTCGTCCCTGTCTTCAATCTCTTAAAAGCAATTTACCAATTAAGAAAAGAGGGAATAGACTTTGCAAAAGAATTCAGCTCATTAACACAATGCCTATTAGAAGGATCATTCTCAGTTATTGTTGTTTCAGACCGGCAGGATAAATTCATCTACGCTGATCTCACAACATCAGCAATAATTGATAAAAAGGATATTCTCAATTTTCAACATTCTAATTTCTTTATCAACGATACAAATGCCCATCACATTCAGCAAAGCAGAACTGTTCAGATCAAGCTGGCTCACGACGTGATCAAGGAAATCCTGTTCAAAGCGGTTTCTCGACGACAGTCTCAGAACTTCAACTATATTCTCGAGAAAATGAAGGGAACAAATAACTCATACCGAGCCAACCTTTCCAGTCACTTCCAGAAAATGGGGGCTTTGTCACATCTCCTAAATGATGAAATCGCGAAACAAAAAATAATCAACAATCTTAAACAACATCTGGCTCAATCTTGTGCCTTGGATTCACTCGAAGACATTTCAATATCCGATCTCAGGAAAAAGCGTGACCGTGCAATTCGCGAAGCAGGAAAGTGGCTCAAACAAAATTTAAACATAGACGAGTTTAAACCAGGGTATTTCGAACACATCATAGCCCCAGTAATATACGAGTTCTTCGGCGCAGAACATTTTTCCACGCCTAAAATGGGGTACACTCTAGGAACTATAATAAAACAAATATCTATAAACATTGGAGAAAAACGTAAGTAAGAGCAAAATAGGTAATCTCGCTTTCTTACCATTTCACAACAGCAAAGCGACATAACATAGTTCGACATCTTTGAACTTTTTACGAGGTCACATTGATGTCGAAGAATATTATAGATCAATACCCTTTTCTAAAATTGCTGTTAGAACGAGACCCAACCTGGCTTGACTCCGCTGTATCAGCTGAAGAAGCTTCCCGACTAACTGGGGTTTCCGTTGATAGTTTAGCTCGCTACAGAAGTCGAGGTGGCGGTCCGTATTTTCTACGCCCACGCGTTGAAGGTCAGGAGCTAAGAATTGTTCGATATTTCAGGCGTGATTTATTCGAATGGTTATTAAGCGGTGGTCGACTTGAAAATACCTTCGACGACAGGTAAACACCCAAAAATCAGCTTGAAGCAGCTAATGTCTGTTCAAGCATCCCCTCTTTCCTAATCATAGCGCATTCAATATCACCCTGTGAGCACTTAAGCCAATTCTTTGCATGAGTTGGTTTTGAAACTCACTTTTTAGAAGTTTATCGAAAGGAAAAAGCATGAAACAACGAACGATCCTTACCAGCGTTCGCCTCAGTTCTGAGGAAAAATACATTTTACAAAAAGCAGCACTAGCGGCAGATATGAAATCACTATCCGGCTACATACGAAAATGTGCACTTTGGAACGCTAAGAATCCAACAACTCAAATCCCCGGCCTGATGCGAGAACAGGTAGACGAGTTGGTCATGCAAATAAATATGCTATTCAGCTTGATTTATATGAACCCATCTCCTGACAAGTTTCAAGTTCGCCACCTTATCAAGAGCATAGAGGAAACTATTCGTGGATGGTTGACAGAATAGATTAAAGACTCCAGCCGCCTTTTTGAGAAGAATTTACAGGGCCCTGTTTTTTTCTTTGTTTCTGACGTGCTTGGCGCAGCTCAAATAACATATCGCTCCATTCTCCTTGCATAACCTCAAGGCGTTCAACAGGATCAAAAATCCCATTTTTGAACATACGAGATAACGACAGAACCATTTTCTCTTTATCTCTATTCTTTTTCAGTTTCCGTCTTAACATGGGGCACCAGTTTTCCGGCCATGACGGAAGTGGCACGCCTTTCAAAACGCTCAAGACATCCTTGCTACCCTTGGGCTTATATGCCCCATCAAATCGTTTTCCTAAAAATTCAGGTCGATTAACAAGCACCCAAATACCAAAACGATGGCTTCTGTATCTGTGCCCTTTGGGATGCTGAATAAGCCATAACCAATTTTTATATGCTAGTTCCGACTCGTGATACATTCGCTCAAACAAAGCCGGAACCCTCCATTTTTCCTTCTTTTGAAAGTGGAGCCATTTTTTCTTCTTTGGCAAAATTGTGTAAGCCATATGCAAAAGAGCTGGTCCTTCCACACGGTGCCCTCCTGTCGGAAAAAGGGGGCGTAAAGGCGCTTCATCCGACAAAATTTTCCTTCTGATATGATGACGGTCTTCACGCCGGGTGGCGACATAATCCAAACCCACATTTTGTAAGTGCGTTGCAAAATTATCACGCAGAATATCAAACATGTCACCAGTCCGATCAAAATGCAGACGGTTTCCCCGATCCGGTTGCGCTTTGATCACAAGGTGTGCATGCGGGTGATTTTTCGTATCAGCGTGAATGGCCCAAACGGCCTGAAAATAATGTCGACCAAAATTTTCCGCAACAAAGCCACGAACTGCACATTCCAGTTTTAACTTTGTGTCACTTATTCTCGCGTCATGTTCTTTCTGGACAGAACACACCAAATGCCAAGCTTGGTTATTGCGCCAAGTCCCGTCTTCTCGCTGGTTTTCCCGATCCGTTCGCAATTCCCAATTTTCGATTGCTTCCTTATCAGCAGGCAAACCGAATTGATCATAGATTTCTACTTGTTCGTCTTCATCTTCCCGCGAAATATATTTGACCAAAGCCCGAACCGAGCTCGCCGACTTTTTAGCAGAAACCACTTTGACAACAGCTTCACGCTTGCCCTGATCGCCAACATAATTTCTATAGTTGTTATAGCGAATACGTGCGGCCCGACGTGAACGCGCAAAACCACAGGAAGAACGTCCCCCATTTGCAAAAAAACGCTTCATCAACCGCTCGTCTTCCTGATTGACCGAACCGCCCTTTACGTATCCGTATTCTTCATCCTCAAAAACCATAAACACAGCTTACCGACAAAAAACAAGAATGTCTGTCATACATTTCGCTAATCCTGCAAAAGAATTGAAGACTATGTAATTTATGTAACCTGTTGTTTTTCAATAATTCTGCAATTTTGTTTTTGAATATGACCTGTGTTTTTCGCGTGTTTTTGCAAAAATGCCCTGTGGCTTTTATCAAAACCGCTGTGGCCTCAGCAAAAAGTCTTGTGGCTTCTTGCCAATCAGTTGTGGCTTTGTCCAAAACTACCGTGGCCCTAAATTAATCGTCTGGATCGATTTCCCGGATAGAAATATCTAACTCAACAAGCGTTATCCCCTTCTGCTCAAACGTCGCAGATATTGCCTTGGTCTTTTCAATCGGTAGATCGCCATAACGAAAAGTGAACGGCTTATTTTTCGTCAGAGAAAAATTGTAAACCCTGGCCCAATCCTCATGCATAACAAAATATACATCATGCAAATTTGGTTCACGCTCATACCCTGCAATCACAAAATCATAAAAGGTGCTTTCACTGCGAGGGCTGAATTTGCCACGAACCCTGAGCATATTTTTATAAGTACAAACTCGCTGCTTCGATTTGCGAAGATCACAACGAAATTTGGAATTTAATAAATCGCCATTGCTTCTCGCCTCAGCAATATCCAAAGCGGCCTTGGCCTTGATCGTCACCTCAAACACGTCAGAACCACTACCGCCAAACAGCGAACCAATTTTGTCAAACACACCAGCTTCAGTTGTGCCAGAAATAATCACGAAAACAAAGCCAACAAACAACATGCGGGCTGGCAATTTCAGCTTATTTATTTGATTTAACATTATCTATTCCCCTACTGAGCCAGAGCCCTCGCGGTACGCCCCCGCAAAGGATATGCTCAATTGATCTCTGGTGATCGGGGAGTTAGTAAACCAACACTAGATGGTCCCAATGGCCTTTAGTTCGGAGAACCTGGACATACGCCAAAGGCTCCCCGACCATGGAGGTCAAGAAGGTATCATTACGGTCGATACTGACCGCTAGTGTGGAGGTTACTAAGCCCCAGAGCTGTGCGTTTCAGCTCCAACATCACATTAGATCAAGAATAGCAGAGATTAAAGTAATTTTACTTCACCCATATCAATTTAGTTTGTGACAAAGTTTATCAAAACTCCTACCCGTCAAGCTTTGTAACTATTCCCCCTATTCGGAGACATACTCCAGCAACATTGATGGCGCTAAATTGTCGTTGAAGCAGCAGATGACCAGTTAAGCATCGAAGGAATAATGGAGGAAGTCATGTGGAATTCAGATTGGTCCCATCATGCCATGTACGGTGATGGAAGCTGGTTCAGCTTTTGGGGGATGCACGGGTTTGTCTCCTTGTTTTTCCTTCTGTTGGTGATTGCTCTAATTATTGGTCTTTATCGGATGATTAGAGGCGAGAGGTCCCAAGACCCGGCACTTTCCGCTTTAGGGGAAAAATACGCTAAGGGTGAAATTTCACGCGATGACTATCTTCAAAAGAAAAAGGATTTGGCAGGATGAGACTTCAAGACGTCCATACAAAAGGTATTCGTTTTATTCATGCCAATAAAGAATGCCTTGAATATTTAACCCGCCAATTGTTTGACCCTGAAGTCATTTGTCATGAAGGTCATCAGGTATGCCCGCGTTTAAGCGATGTTATTCGTTATATGGAGCGAAACTTTGAACGTGAAGAGGTGCTTATACGTCTGTCTGGATATAGTGCATACCAAGAACATAAAAACGATCATAGCGATTTGTTAAGACGGTTGAAAAACATCCAAAAAAGAAACAAATGCAGCGAATATGACAATGTGGCTGTCGCAAATGAAATTAGCGCCTGGTTGAAACGACATACGGCTGAGTTTGATCACGATTTCATTGAATTCTGGTCAGGTCTGTATGCGTCTAATTGACGAAGAAAGAGGAGGTCATCATGTTACATGCCCATCATCATAAAAACGAGGTTTCGCCGTCTATTTCATCTGTACGGTTAGGTCTTAAAGGGATGGGCTGCGCCTCCTGCGTTGCAACTATTGAAGAGGCATTGCTCGCCCAAAAAGGGATTCACACAGCCAGTGTTAATTTTGCGGCTTCGACAGTGGACATTGGGTTTGATTCTGATATCGTCTCAGTCTCTGCCATTCGACAAGTGATCAAAGAAGCTGGATATTCTGCCGTAGAGCCCCGTGATGACAGCGAGGAATCCTTGCAAAAGGAAGAGGCTGAAAAGCTGGCTGAATACCAGACCTTGATGAAAAAATTCTGGTTGGCAGGCGCGATCTCCATTCCGAACGTGCTCTTGATGTATCCTCAACTCATCCCTGGGCTAAATGAATTCATGCCCCCGGAAAGTCTGGAACGACAAATCGTCTGGATGATCCAAGGGGTGTTGACGACTTTTGTTCTTTTCTGGTCAGGTTCGCAGTTCTTTACCGGAATGTGGGCTGCACTTAAGCATCGCTCCGCCAATATGCATACGCTGATTTCGGTGGGTGTAAGTGCTGCTTATCTTTATTCAATTGTTGCAACACTATTCCCTCATATTTTTCCAAAAGAAGCTGCAGCAGAACCTTTCTGGGATGTCACCACGGTTGTCATTGCCTTGGTGGTTTTAGGGCTTGCCATGGAAAGCAAAGCCAAAGGGAAAACATCTGAAGCGATCAAAAAACTGATCGGCATTCAGGCTAAAACGGCACGGGTTATTCGCGGTGGAACACAAAAGGAAATCCCTGTTGAGGAAGTCCTTGTTGATGACATTGTTCTTGTGCGCCCCGGAGAGAAAATCCCTGTTGACGGAATTGTGACAGAAGGGGCCAGCAGTGTCGATGAATCCATGATTACAGGTGAACCCATTCCGGCTGAGAAATCTGTTGGGGATGAAGTTATCGGTGCGACGATCAATAAAAATGGCACATTCTATTTCCGGGCAACAAAGGTGGGTAAGGATACTGCACTTGCCAATATCATTCGTTTGGTCCAGCAAGCCCAAGGATCGAAAGCGCCGATCCAGCGGATTGTCGATCAGGTTGCCGCCTTCTTTGTCCCGACGGTTATGATCCTGTCTTTGTTAGCCTTTATGGGGTGGTATAACTTCGGCCCAGAGCCGCGCTTTATCTTTGCGATCATATCACTGGTAACAACGCTGATTATTGCGTGTCCTTGTGCTTTGGGGCTGGCAACACCGACATCCTTAACTGTTGGTATTGGTAAAGGGGCTGAAAATGGTATTTTGATCCGATCAGGTGACGCCTTACAAACAGCAGAAAAAATCAATGCCATTATATTGGATAAAACAGGAACGATCACAGAAGGTAAGCCTGCTCTGACCGATATCACTGTTATGCCCGATTTTGAAGACAATGAGGTCTTGAAATTGGCGGCATCATTAGAGGCCCTGTCAGAACATCCGTTGGCCGAAGCGGTTGTTGAAGGCGCAAAACAGGCAGACCTGTCACTGGTGCCTGCTCATGATGTTAAGGCCGTAACTGGACATGGTATTTCTGGGACTGTTGAGGGACGAAACGTTCTGATAGGCACATCCAAGTTTTTGTCTGAACAAGGTGTGGCAGTGGACGGCCTGATTGATATCGCTGAAATTTATACTCCAAAAGGTAAAACGCCAATTTTGATTGCCATTGATGGAAAGGCCGCAGCCGTCTTTGCCGTAGCTGATAAAGTCAAAGCTGATTCTAAAGAAGCCATTGCGCAGCTTCATCGTATGGGATTGGAAGTCTTCATGATTACAGGGGATAACAAAGTGACCGCAGAGGCGATTGCCAAGGAAGTCGGTGTTGATCATGTTTTGGCTGAAGTTTTGCCAGAACAAAAAGCCCATGAAGTTCAAAAACTGCAATCACGGGGTAAGGTCGTTGCTATGGTTGGCGATGGTATTAATGATGCACCTGCTTTGGCTGCTGCCGATATCGGTTTGGCAATTGGCAGCGGAACAGATGTTGCCATTGAAGCTGCCGATATAACGTTGATTAAGGGAAGCCTGAAAGGTGTTGTAACGGCGATGGATATCAGTCGGGCAACCATGCGCAATGTGAAACAAAACCTGCTTGGGGCATTTGGCTATAATGTTCTGGGTATTCCGGTTGCCATGGGCGTACTTTATCCGTTTTTCGGTATTTTGCTCTCCCCGATTATTGCGGGTGGGGCAATGGCTTTCAGTTCTGTCACCGTCGTCAGCAATGCCAATCGTCTGCGTTTCTATAAACCGAAAGGAGCAAAATCATGACCTGGGACCAAATCTTAGTCACAATATCCGGCTTCTTTCTGATTGCGCTCATTATCAAGTTTTTCTGGATGAAGCCGAAAAACTCACAACCCAACATTGCCGTCACGGATGGAATACAGAAGCAATTGATCATTGTTAAAGGCGGATATACACCTGATACCATTTCGGTCCAAAAAGACATCCCTGTTCGATTGACTTTTAGACGCGAAGAAAATGCCTCCTGTTCTGAAATGGTCGTTTTGCCTGATTTTGAAAAAAGTGAAAAGCTCCCTGAAGGCAAAGAAATCAACATTGATTTTACACCAAGCCAGACCGGAGAGTTTGAATTCACCTGTCAAATGGGCATGTATCGAGGCAAGCTGTTGGTAAGCGCTTAAGTAGGAGAGTAAAGATGTCTTTTCCTGATATTGATCCTGTCCTTATTCAAATTGGATCCTTTGCCATTCGCTGGTATGCGCTTGCCTATATTGCCGGTTTGATGTTGGGCTGGGCCTACATTAAATGCATGTGTGGTCGTTTCAAGCATGCCATTACATCAGAGAACGTGGATGATTTCCTGTTCTGGGCCATTGTCGGTGTCATCATCGGTGGTCGGGGCGGTTACGTTCTGTTCTATAATCTGGATTATTACGCCAGCAATCCGATGGCAATCTTACAAGTGTGGAAGGGTGGCATGTCCTTTCATGGTGGCTTTTTGGGTGTGGTCGTCGCGACCTATCTATACGCCCGCAAGATAAAGATTGAAGTTATGCTTCTTGCTGATTTGGTGGCAACGGCAGCTCCTATTGGTTTGTTGTTCGGGCGGATCGCAAACTTTATCAACGGTGAACTTTATGGTCGGGTTACGGATGTTGCCTGGGGTGTGGTTTTTCCGAACGGGGGAGAAGTCCCCAGACATCCGAGCCAACTCTATGAGGCAGCGCTGGAAGGCCTATTGCTTTTTGCCATTCTAAATATTCTGGTGCGATTTTCTGCTGTGCGGGAACGTCGAGGGGTATCGACCGGGGTATTCTTGATCGGTTACGGCTTGGCGCGCTCATTTGTTGAACTGTTTCGCCAACCGGACGTTCAAATCGGCTTTTTAACGGGTGGTTCCACCATGGGGCAGTGGCTTTCCGCTCCTATGATTGTGATCGGAGTTGGGTTGGTCGTCTACGCTATCTTTAAGAAGCCGTCAGTAGAAAGTCAGAAGGAGATAGTCATGTGAGCACAATAGTTTCACAGCCTAACCGTCGGGATATTTTGTTGCTGGGTACAACCGCGGTTGGTCTTTCTGGTACGGCCCTTGCCCTTTGGCCGTTCATTGACTCCATGATGCCTGCTAAAGATGTTGCCGCTTTGGCAACGACTGAGGTTGATATTTCTCCTATTGAAGAGGGCCAGCGTATTACAGTGGTTTGGCGGGGAAAACCTGTTTTCATTGAGTACAGAAGTGAAAACACCGTGCAGAAAATCCGTTCTGAAAAACTGAGGATTTACGTGATCCTCAAACAGATGAAGACCGTGTACAAAAAGCGCAATGGCTTGTTGCCATTGGGGTTTGCACTCACTTGGGGTGCATCCCGATGGGGCAAAAAGAGGGAGACCCAAGAGGTGACTGGGGAGGGTGGTTTTGTCCTTGCCATGGTTCCCATTATGATCAATCAGGGCGGATCAGGAAAGGACCTGCGCCGCGCAACCTTGCTGTCCCGCCCTACACTTTCAAAGCAAATAATATTCTCCAGATTGGATAAGAAAAGATATGAATAAAAATGCTCTCGCAGTTTCTATTGCAGCCCTATTTACCGTCGGTGTAGCAACGTTTAGTTATTTCCAGTTCGCGGGTGCAGTCGGTGGAGCTGATCCTAAAAACACCCATCAAGTCGCGCTTGGCAAACAGGTGTATGATCAAAATTGCGCCTCCTGTCATGGGGCAGACTTTGAAGGGGAAGACCCGGATTGGAAGCGCACAAAAGAAGATGGGACCCTATATGCCCCTCCTCATAATGGCGATGGTCATACATGGCACCATGGCGATCAGCTCTTATTCAAATACGTTAAGGAAGGCGGTCAGGCGATTGCCGGAAAAGATTTTAAAAGCGCCATGCAGCCTTTCTCAAAAAGCTTATCAGATGAAAAAATCTGGGCAGCCCTTGCCTATATCAAAACGTCCTGGAAAGAGAAACAGTTGGAGTTCCAGACCAAGGTGAGCGAACAAGAAAAGTCTCAATAAAACACAAAAAAGGGAAATGACAAACTTTGTCACAACTTTAATGTTTTCAGACACATGCTCGTTACATTAACGTCTTATAATATTAAGAATATAAGGAGCTTAGGGCTCTTCACTTCAAAATAGGGGAAGTTAAAATGAAACGCACTTTTTTGATTTCGTCCGTAGCAGCACTTGCTATTGTCGCCGTAGCTTCTTACAGCGCTTTTGCACATGGTCCACAAAATGGGCAACGGATGGGCGGCGGTATGATGGGCATGATGATGGGAGGCGGCTATGGTCATATGAGCCAATATTCACAAATCAAACCGCTCACAACGGATGAACTGAAAACAAAGCTCAAACTCACAGATGAGCAAATTCCTGCATGGACAGCTTATATCAATACGCTAAAAACCGCAGAAGAAAACTTTGAAACCCAACATGAAAGTATGGATCCACAAACCATGCATGAAATGAGCTTCGAAGATCGTCAGAATTATATGAAAAGCATGTGGGATGCCCACAGCGAAGATGCAAAGGCCCTTGAAACGGCTGAAGCTGCCCTCTTGAAAGTCTTGACAGCAGAACAAGCTGAAATTTTCAAATCTACCCCAACATTTGCAGGTATGCCCTGTGGTGGGAATTATGGCGGTGGCTATATGATGAACTCTGCACCTCATATGTCTGAATAATCCTTCAGGCGATAAATAAGGTTAACAGTGAAGAAGCCTACAGGATTGTGGGCTTCTTTTTTTGTGCGGCTTTAGAAGGGAGAAACTGGCTTGCAGGATTTGGTCAAAGTTTGTCACAATTTGGCACAAACTACCGTATTCATTGAAAAACATTAGTCACATTTTTTCTTCACATTCATCTCAACTAAAATTTTGCACTGCAAAACAATGATGAATGAAAGGATAAAGAATGTCGGTCGGCTATAGATTTCAAAAGGGTGCGTACAAATGAGAAAATTACGTACCTTAAGCGTGAGCTTTCTTACGTTGTCCCTTTTTAGTACCGTCGTTTTCGCTCAGGAGCTCAGTCTCTCAGAAGCGGAAAACCTTACTCTGGCAGTGGACCCCTTATCAAAGCAATTTCAGAGCAATTCAAAAGCTCAAGAAGAACTTGCAATTGCCGAAGGGCAACTTCCTGATCCTATGATTAGCCTTGGGGCCTTAAACCTACCTACCGATACCTTTAACACCGATCAGGAAGCTATGACCCAGTTTCAGGTCGGCATCACGCAACAAATCCCAAATTTCAGTGCACTCGATGCTAAATCAGAAATCGCATCGACCCTTTCTCGTGTAGATCAAGCAAATGAGGCAACAAGGAAACTCCTTTCCCTTAAGGCTGTGCGTCTCTCATATCTGGAAGCTTTATATTGGAAAAAAGCTTTACTGATTTTGGAAGATTACAAAGATTTGGTTGAAGATGACATTAAGTCTGTGCAGTCAAGTTACAGTTCTGGGCGAATCAGCGCACAAAGAGTTATTGCAGCGGAATTAGCATCCAGTCTTTTAGACGATCGATCCTTGGATGCTCTTAAAAACCTTGATGTTACCAAAGCAAACATCAGCAAATGGATTGGTGAAAATGCAAATGCCAGAACATTACCTGACGATCTACCTGCATTGGCTCTTCCGTTAGATGAAGTCACTTTCTTGGATGCGCTCACAAAGCATCCCTCTCTGAAAATGTTCAATGAACAAGAAGAAGCATCCAAAAAGCGTGTCAAACTTGCAGAAGCTGACTATGCCCCAAAATTCGGTATTGGTGCTTCGTATGGATATCGGCAGGATACACCAATGGGCCAGGAACGAGCCAATCTCGCAAGTTTTAAAATATCTATGAGCATTCCTTTTTTTACAGACAAACGCCAAGACCGAAAGCTCAGCGCGAGCAAACATCAAGCCGCTGCTGCACGCCTTCGCGCAGATGAGCAATTACGCGAATTAACGCAAGAATATCGGTCCGAAATCGCAAATTATACCCGCACACAAGAACGCCTTGAAAACTTTGAAACACAAATTCTTAAACGCGCCCAAGACAATGTGTCGGCTGCGATTACGGCCTATCAATATGAAGCATCCGATTTTGATGAACTGGTTCGCGCCCGTGTTGCTGAACTGGAAGCCCGCCTTAAACATCTGCGTCTTCAAATAGACAGTTCAAAGTCGCTTGCTCGCCTTCAATACCTTCAAGGAGAAACGCTGTGAGTTCGAAAACAGTTGTGATTGCCCTATCCGCTGGAATATTGGGCGCAATCGGTATGTATGGCCTCCAGCAATCCGGTATTTTAAATAGCTCAGTAGGTAGCATGGGAAGTAGCGCCAGCGCGGAAAAGAAAATCCTCTATTGGGTTGCCCCCATGGACCCTAACTTCCGTAGCGAAAAGCCCGGTAAATCTCCCATGGGTATGGACTTAATCCCTGTCTATGAGGGAGCTGAAAATAACGATGACGATAGCAACGCGATTAAGATCAAACCTTCCATCGTTAATAACATTGGTGTCAGAACGGCATCTGTCGAACGTTTGGACTTATCTCAGAATATTGAGACAGTGGGTTATCTGGATTATGATGAAAGCAAGATCAAACAGGTCCATGTGCGTTCAGATGGCTGGATTGAACATCTTGGCGTTAAATCTGTTGGGGAACGGGTAAAGCGTGGTCAATTGCTGTTTGAATATTATTCCCCCGATCTTGCAAACGCGCAGGCAGAGTTTCTTCAAGCCTTACAAACAGGGCGTACAGGGTTAATTTCTGCTTCAGCAGAGCGCTTACGTGCGCTTGATTTCAATCGCGATCAAATTGACCTGTTGAAGAAAACACGAAAAATCCAGCGTTTAGTCCAAATCCGCGCACCACAAGATGGTGTTGTATCCGCCATGAATGTACGTGATGGTATGTACATCACACAAAAACAAAGCACTTTCACGCTGGCTGACCTGTCATCCGTCTGGTTGCTCGCCGATGTATTTGAAGATCAGGCCCAAGCTGTAAAAGTTGGACAAGAAGCCTCTATGAGCCTGTCTTATGCGCCGGGCAAACATTGGAAAGGTCGGGTGGAATATATCTACCCAACGCTTGATGCCAAGGCCCGTACATTAAAAGTACGTCTCAAATTCGACAATCCGGATGAAGAATTGAAACCAAACATGTATGCCAAAGTCAGCATCTCCGGTGTGGGGAAAGATGGCGTTCTTACCGTACCACGTGAAGCTGTTATCCGTTCTGGTAAGCATGATCGCTTGATCTTGGCCTTGGGAGAAGGCCGCTTCAAGTCTGCCGAAGTTATCAGCGGCATTGAAGCCAACCAGCGCATTGAAATCGTCAAAGGCATTTCAGAAAATGACAAGGTGGTAACATCTGGTCAATTCCTGATCGATTCAGAAGCCAGTCTTTCCGCCAGTATTCAACGATTATCTGATACAGATGCCAAAGAAGAAAGTAGTGAAACCGCTGCACCAACAACAATGGCTAAAATCAATTCCCTTATGCCCGATCACGGTATGGTCAACCTGACACATGAGCCTATCCCCGCAATCGGATGGCCTGCGATGACCATGGACTTCACACTTCTGCAAAATGCATCGTTGGATGGCCTTAAGGAAAATGATTCTGTCCATATCACATTAGCCCAAGATGCCGAAGGTATGTGGGGTATTGCCAAAATTATGGCTATGACAAGCCCCAAAATTGAAGCCTATGGCGAAGGTGTGATCAATTCGGTTTCTGTTGATCGCAACATCATCAATATGAAGCACGCCCCCATTCCTGAAATCGGATGGCCGGAAATGGAAATGGATTTCACCAAATTGGGAGACTTTGATATTTCAGCCCTCAAAGCCGGGTACAAAATCCGCTTTGGTTTAGCCAAGGATGGCGAAGGTATGTTTGGTCTGGGCAGTGTTGAAATACTGGAAAAGGGTCACGCCCAATGATTTCCAATATTATTCAATGGTCAGTGAATAACAGATTGATCGTTATCTTACTGACACTTCTATTTGTTGGCTGGGGTTCCTATACGGTGATGAAAACACCGCTGGATGCCATCCCGGATCTTTCCGACGTTCAGGTGATCATCAAGACCAGTTACCCCGGTCAGGCCCCCCAAGTTGTGGAAGATCAGGTCACCTATCCCTTAACAACCGCTATGCTGTCTGTTCCCGGTGCGACAAATGTCCGCGGTTATTCCTTCTTCGGTGATTCATACGTTTATGTAATTTTTGAGGATGGAACAGATCTTTACTGGGCTCGTTCACGGGTGCTGGAATATCTCAGTCAGGTTGCGCCCAACCTTCCACCGGAAGCACGTGCGGCTTTGGGACCGGATGCAACGGGTGTGGGATGGGTTTATCAATACGCCCTGATTGATAAAACCGGTAAACATGACCTGTCTCAACTACGCTCCATTCAAGACTGGTTTTTGAAATACGAACTTCAAACTGTCCCCGGTGTCTCTGAAGTTGCGACAATCGGTGGGATGGTGAAGCAATATCAGGTTATCGTTGATCCAGATAAACTGCGCGCTTTCAACATCCCTTTAGCCAAAGTTCGAATGGCCATTCAAAATGGCAACAAGGAAGTCGGTGGCTCTGTCATTGAAATGGCAGAAGCTGAATATATGGTCCGCGCAACGGGTTATATTCAATCTGAAGAAGATTTACGATCAATTCCATTAGGAGCAACTTCTACCGGCACCCCTATCACAATGGGAGATGTGGCAGATGTCCGTGTTGGCCCACAACTACGTCGCGGTATCGGGGAATTAAACGGTGAAGGCGAAGCTGTCGGCGGCGTTATCATCATGCGTTGGGGGGAAAACGCCCTAACCACAATTGAAGCTGCAAAAGCCAAAATTGAAGAGCTTAGAAAAGGTTTACCGGAAGGGGTGGAAATTGTTGAAACCTATGACCGTTCCAACCTGATTGAACGTGCTGTTGAAACATTGCAAGAGAAACTGATTGAGGAATTTATTGTTGTTGCCCTCGTTTGTGCGATCTTCCTCTTCCATGTGCGCTCTGCCCTCGTAATTGTGGCAAGTTTGCCCGTGGGGATCATTGCGGCCTTCATCATTATGGGACAGCAAGGGATTAATGCCAATATCATGTCATTAGGTGGCATTGCCATTGCCATTGGGGCTATGGTGGATGCAGCCATTGTGATGATCGAAAATGTCCACAAACATATGGAGAAAACCGAGCTGAATAACGAGAACCGTTGGCGGGTGATTTCACAGGCAGCGAGTGAAGTTGGCGCTCCCTTATTTTTCTCTCTCTTGATCATTACATTGAGTTTTGTACCTGTCTTCACGCTAGAAGCACAGGAAGGACGTTTATTTTCACCACTGGCATTTACCAAAACATATGCGATGGCAGCCGCAGCAATCTTGTCGATCACATTGGTGCCTGTCCTTATGGGATACTTCATTCGGGGTCATGTGGTGCATGAACATAAAAACCCGGTCAATCGCGCACTCATTGCCATGTATCGCCCCTTTATCAACACCGCACTTCGTTTTCCAAAAACGCTGATTGTTGTTTGTCTGGCCTTGGCCTTAAGTGCCTACTGGCCACTCAAAAATCTTGGCAGCGAATTTATGCCGGAACTTGATGAAGGCGATTTGCTCTATATGCCCAGCGCATTCCCTGCCATTTCAGTCGGTAAGGTCAATGAAGTTGTCCAGCAAACAAACAAGCTGATCAAGACCATACCTGAAGTGGAAACTGTCTATGGTAAAGCGGGTCGTGCAGAAAGTGCGACGGACCCTGCCCCTCTCACGATGATCGAAACCACGATCAAACTAAAACCGAAAGACCAGTGGCGTGAAGGTCTGACGATGGATGATTTGAAACGAGAACTTAATCAAATCGTCGATGTACCCAGCTTGACCAATACTTGGATCATGCCAATTAAAAACCGGATCGACATGCTGGCAACAGGAATTAAAACACCCGTCGGGATCAAAGTTGCAGGTCCTGACCTAGAAGTCATTGCCAATGTGGGTGAAGAGATTGAAAAGGTTATCAAGAATGTAGAAGGTACAGCCTCTGTTTATGCTGAACGGGTAACAGGTGGACGATATGTCACCGTCGATATTGATCGTGCCGCGGCATCGCGTTACGGCCTGAACATTCAAGATGTTCAAGACGTTGTCAAAACTGCTATCGGCGGAATGACAGTGACACGCACGGTGGAAGGTCGTGAACGTTACCCTGTCAACTTACGTTACCCACGTGATGTGCGTGATTCTGTTGATCAGGTTAAAACCCTGCCAATTGTAACACCAAGTGGCGCACAAATCCCCTTGGCAGAAGTTGCAAACGTCAAAGTGGTCGGTGGGCCGGGTATGATCCGCTCAGAAAACGCCCGCCTCAATGGTTGGATCTATGTCGATATTGCAGATCGAGACCTCGGGTCTTATGTAGTGGATGCAAAACAGGCAGTCGCCGATCAGATCAAGCTGCCTGCTGGGTATTCTATTGCTTGGTCAGGTCAGTATGAATTTATGGAACGCGCCAAACAGAAGCTTTCCATCGTTGTCCCTGTGACGATTGCCATTATCGTTGTCTTATTGTTCCTCAATTTCAAAAACCTGGTTGAGGTGGGCATCATCATGGGCACACTACCCTTTGCTCTGGTGGGAGGTGTCTGGCTTCTTTATCTTTTGGGATACAACTTTTCAGTAGCTGTCGGTGTGGGCTTTATTGCCTTGGCAGGTGTCGCGGTCGAGATCGGAGTATTGATGCTCGTCTACCTGAACCAAGCTCTTGACCGCCAAATGGATCGTGTCGCAGATCGTCAGATCACACGGGAAGACCTTGATAAATCGGTCATTGAAGGTGCGTTATTACGTGTCCGGCCCATTATGATGACATTCTCTGTCGTTATTGCAGGGCTTCTCCCGATTATGTTTGGCACCGGCACAGGATCAGAAGTCATGCGACGTATCGCGGCCCCTATGGTGGGCGGCATGATCAGTGCCACAGCCCTCGCGCTGCTCATCATCCCGGCTGTGTTTGTGTTGTGGAAACGCGCGCAGATGAAACGGGCAGAAAAACAACTCAAAAGACTTGAAGCCCAAGAAGCGGCTTCTTGATTGATCACCTCTTAATTCAACTCCATAAAAGGAAAACTTAAATGAAGAAACTTCTCTCTATCGCTTTGGCTGCCTTAAGCATTGGCTTTCTAAGCACTGCTGCGTTGGCAGATGATGGGCACACTATGAAAGAAATGAAAGACCATGAAATGACAATGGAAGGTATTCATGCCTCCGGCACAGTCAATGGCGTTAAAGATGGCAAGATCAATATCGCTCACGGAAAAATTAAAGAATTGGGCTGGCCTCCCATGAAAATGGATTTCACAGTTGCTGAAGGTGTTGATGTCAGCAACGTCAAAGCTGGTCAAAAAGTAGACTTTACTTTAGGTAAAGGCAAAAGCGGCATGTATGAAATTATGGGGATTAAAATGGCTCATTAAGCCGTTTCATTCTTTGTACATGATCAAAAGAGGTGCTTAGCGAGCACCTCTTTTTTTTATTATTTGTCAGATAGATAGATCGAAATATTTTGTTTCAATTTAAGATGTCTTTGTTGCAAAAAGACACAATCAGGACAAACAACTGACAAGCCTGTCCGCCATATTCCTCTTCAGCGAAACACACTAACCTAACAAGAGGAAAACTTATGAAACGCTCTTCACTTTTTGCACTCGCTCTTCTCGCAACGACAGCCATCTCTTTTGGTGCCCAAGCCGGTTCTGTCACCGAGTATTCCAATACATGGAAACCCGGTTTCTCGCATGATGACGGTCCCTACCAATATACACGGACAAAAACCGTGCAAGAAGATACCGGCTATTACCCTGACAGCAAGATGATGACCGTAACGAAAACATCAAGCACTCCACAACCCGGTTATACACCTGATGATAATGGAACGTATTTCAAGGTTGTTCAGGTTCCCAACCCTAAACATGGAACCAACATGGTTCAAAAAGCGCCGCATGAACAAAGTGAATGGGCTGCAGATCATTCATATGACGATGACAAAAAAGTCTACTATAAAATCAATTGATGTAAAATTGACGAGATTTTGAATAAAAACGAGCTGAGATTACTCGGCTCGTTTTTTATGTATTGAAGGAAATTATCACACAAAAAATTGTTGCAAATTGTGACAACCCTACTCTTCGACAAACTCTCGTAATGAAATTGATGTTTAATGCAATTGATCAACTGAGAGAAGAAAGGATCCTCTCGTGATTTCCCTTTACCTTCATTCCCCCTGTTAAAAACGGAGATTAACATGAAACACCTCAAATCATTCTTTGGTTCCCACATGGGCATGATGTTGATTTGTTGTCTTGCAATGGTTGGTGCTTATTTTCTGTTTGCCCGTGGTATTGCACAAGGAAGTACTTTGGCCGCATTAGCTCCGTTAATCGCCTGTATCGGCGTTCATTTCCTTATGATGAAAATGACCGGCAAGAGCTGTCATGGGTCACATGAGCACGACAAAAAAGAAAACAAACAACAAAACGCCACCCCTCACGGCATCCCTAAAACCACCTCTTAATTTTACAAAAGGAGTTTGTCATGGGCAGCCACCATAGCATTCACCTTCACCATTCAGTATCAAAACAGGCAAACACCAAACATGCAAAAGATGTCGTAAGCTACCCGCCTGTTTTGACCATTCTGGTTCTGATCGTCGTTCTCTTTGGCAGTTACAATTTCTTAAACACCAAAGAGACCACCTCAACCATCGGAACCAACGTTCCTGATTTTTCGCTTCCTCCTGTTAAAGGGGAGCTGTCCGGCTTGAATTCAGGTGATTTTACAGGCCAAATTTCACTCATTAGCGTTTTTGCATCTTGGTGTGACGAATGTCAGGAAAACCATTCTGTGCTTGTCGAACTAACACAACAACAACAAATTCCAGTTTATGGTCTGAATTATAAAGATCCTCCCAAAGATGTCCGCCTTTGGCTGGATAGACATGGTAACCCTTTTAAAAAAATTGGCGCAGATCTAAATGGCGATGTCGCTGCAAGCTGGGGTGTTTATGGTCTCCCCGAAGTTTTTGTGATCAACGCAAACGGACAGGTCATATATCGGCATATGGGAAGTATTAATTCTGAGCAATTTAACCGAGATATTCTGCCTTTAATCACCCCAAATGAAAGACAAACTGAACATATCTTCCCCCCAGAATACAAATGAAGAAAAGGCTGTTGATCCAGCATGTAAACGTTTGTAGGGACGCGTTCAGGAAATTGTCAAAGCGTGATCCCTTGCTGAAGAGTCATTGTCGATAAAAGAACTCAGCCAACGATTTGGTATTTTCAGTACACGGGTCCATCAGTGCCTTTATCAAAATAGACAACAATGCCATGAACCAACACGATACCCGTAAAAAGAGAATTTTGTGACAAAGTTTGTCAAACCCGCCAATTGTCAAACTTTGTCATGCTCTTCTGTGTTCCGGACATACTTACGACATGACTTCTCGTGAAAATAACTTCCACGAAAGCGCGATGAGATAGGTGATTTGAAAATGCAATTCCACAAAGTAAAGCATTTCACCAATTGCACGTACCATCGTCATTAAAATATTAGAGAAACTGCGAGAGGCCATGAGCGAAACACTTGGATATGCCAAACTAATTGGCTGTGATATCGAACAGGTTCGCCAATGTATCAAAACCATGGTCGATTATGTTGAACCAAAGGAACGTGGGGAAAAAAACTCGTGAGTAACAGGGCATTTGCCAAAACAGCATCAATCATCTCAGTAGGTATTTTCATTGCTTCATCTGTCTATGCAGAAAGTCCGAAACAAGATGTTTACCTTCATCAGTTGAAAGATGTCAGTGGGATCGTTTTCAATCCAAAGGATCAAGAAAAATTCACCGTATCCACACCGCATGGCATCTTTACGGTACGTGACAACGGCCTAGTCAAAAAATTAAACAAAACACCCGGCTATTTTATCGAGTTGATTTCTCATCCAAACAATCCGAATGTCATGTTTAGTAGCGGCTATATCAGCAAGACAGAAAAGATGGGCGTTGTTCGCACAGAAGATGGCGGACGCAATTGGCAGGAACTCGGTGAAGGCGCAAAAGGGAAAGCATCCTTTTATGCCATGACCATCAGTCCGATCAATCCACATATTCTTTATGGTGTAGATGAAGCAATTCAGGCAAGTCGTGATGGCGGTAAAACTTGGCAAGTGATCAGCCCGATCCAAGGTGAACGCATATTTGAAATTGCTGTTTCCCCCCTAAATCCCCAGACCGTTTATGCAGGAACATTCAATGGTCTGTTGAAAAGTGAAGACGGTGCCAAGACCTGGAAAAATATTGGCCCAATAGACAAACCTGTCGTCTCTCTTGAAGTGACCAAGCAAGGGGAAATCCATGCATTTATCTATGACTATGGATATATCAGTTCTTCAGAAAAAAGCCTTAAGTGGAAACGTGGGGCAAAAAATTTCCAGAACCGCGCATTGTTAAACGTCACTATTGACCCTCGTAATCCCAAACATATCTACGGTGTGTCAGATACAGGTGCCATGATGATCAGTAAAGATAGCGGTAACAGCTGGGCCAGCTTTGAAGGTCATCAATATAGTTCTGCGAAACGTATAAAGGCAGGTAAACAACTCTACGAAGATAACTGCCTTGCCTGTCATGGAGAAAATGGCATTGGTGAAAACCCGGATGATCCCGCAGCCATTGATGACAACGGTTTACCACTGGCTCCTTCTTTGAACAATACGATGCATGCTTGGCATCATTCAGATGAACAGCTGATATTGACGATTTTGAATGGATCGCCACGCAATGAAAGAATGATAGCTTGGAAAGAACAGGATCTTACAAGAGCAGATGCTGAAAATCTGGTTGCCTATATGAAAAGCCTTTGGAACTTCAATAGTCTGTCATGTCAGGGACCGCGACATATGAGCTGCATGCATTAAAGGAAGCGGATGATTATTGTCACTGAAACGCATACAGACTAAGCCCTATACGGTAAGAAAAAGAGAAACAAATGAATTTTTCCCAACAAATCCCTAAAATATTGATTTTCGGCCTGCTCTTGAGTGGTATCGGTGTTGTCGTCAATAACATGATGTCCGGTTCAAGTAATGCTGCCATCGTAGATGTCAAGATGCCTGCTAAACTGTCCGCAAAAGCGGTAAACGGTAAAAGAACATTTTCGAAGAATTGTGAATCTTGCCATGGTGAAAACGGTTCAGGTTCTGAGCAAGGACCACCGTTAATTCACGATATTTACAATCCTGGCCATCACGGTGATGAGTCCTTTTATCGTGCTGCTGTTTCAGGCGTCACAAGCCACCACTGGAATTACGGCAACATGCCGGCTCAACCTCAAGTATCTCAATATGATATGGAAAATATCATTAACTTTATTCGTGAAGTCCAAAGCAAGAATGGTATTCGCTATAAAGCCCATGGAATGTAATCCCTCAAATAGAAAGACCTAAAATGAAAAAAAAATCTTTTAAAACTAAAGTTTTAACTCTCAGTGCTGTCATAACTGTTTCAGCCACAACAGTTGTATTCGCCCACGGTGGGGCAATGGGCGTTGTTAAAGAGCGTATGGATCTAATGAGCGCCATTGGCAAGAACATGAAATCCGTTGCAGCAATGGTAAAAGGCGAAGTCAAGTTTGACCCGGCTGCAATTGAATCATCTGCCAAATCCATAGCAGAGCATTCCACCAAAGTTAACGACCTGTTCCCAAAAGGCTCATTGGATAAGCCGACTGAAGCCCTGCCTGCTATCTGGGAGGATTGGGATCGTTTTACACAGTTGAGCAAAAATTTAGAAACAGAAACCAATAAACTCGCTGAAGTCGCGGCCTCTGGTGATAAGCGCGCAGTAATGATGCAATTTGCAAAAACAGGAAAAATTTGTTCCACCTGCCATACAGATTTCCGCCTTAAAAAAGACTAAGCAACAAAACCAGGAACCCCCATGTCCAAATATTCTTATGCATCAGGCTTTTTAGCCTTAGCCCTTATGAGCTCTTCAAGTGCGATCGCCAACAGCAACGACGAAGACGCTATAAAACGAGGGAAATATGTGATGGATATCGGGGGCTGCGTTTCCTGCCATACGGATAAGAAAAACAAAGGGCAACATTTGGCGGGAGGTGTCGCCTTACCCACACCATACGGGACATTCTACACTCCCAATATTACATCTGATGAAAAATATGGTATCGGTGCATGGACAACTGAGCAATTCATTGAGGCCATGACGCAAGGGGTCGCCCCAGACGGATCACATTACTTTCCTACTTTTCCTTATACCTCATATGCAAAAATGAAAAGACAGGACCTGATTGATTTAAAAGCTTACCTCGACACCGTTGAGGCAGTAGCTGAGCCAACACCCGATCACGATGTTCCTTTCCCCTTTAATATTCGTGAGGGCATAATCGTCTGGAAAGAGTTGTTCTTTGACGATAGCCCCTTTAGCCCAGATCCTTCAAAAAGCACCATGTGGAACCGGGGTGCCTATCTGGTAAACGGCCCCAGTCATTGCGTTGAATGCCATACATCTCGCAACTTTCTCGGTGGGTTGGATAGGGATAATTTACTGGCAGGGGAACCAAAAAGCCCAGAAGGTGAAAAAATACCTAGTCTACTCATTTCAGATGGAAGCGAGTTCTCAAGTTGGAGTCATGCTGATATCATTTTTAGCCTTCAAATGGGAATGACACCAAAAGGTGACTTCCTCGGCGGTTCCATGGGAAAAGTTGTGACCAACACCACAGGCAAGATGACCGAAGAAGACCTCAAAGCGATCGCGACCTATCTTGGGAAACCGGTTAAAAAGAAATCTGCGGGCAAGCGAGACTGAAACAAAAAAATCCAGAAAGTCGATTATTGAGGAAGGATCACCTTAGCCTCAAGCCCGCCTTTCTCTCGATTACTCAGAATAAGTTCTCCGCCATGGGCCTCCACAATGGATTGCGCGATGCTCAATCCAAGACCTACCCCTCCAGTATCTCGGTTACGTGATGCCTCGCAACGATAAAACGGCTGGAGAACTTTCTTCAATTGACCCTCAGGAATACCCGGTCCTTTATCACGAACAATAATTTGCAGAGCACCAGTATCCATCGTAACGGAGATTTGAGCAGCCTCCCCATATTTAGCAGCATTTTCAATCAGGTTTGAAACAACGCGCTTCATGCCAACAGGTGCGCATTCAAACAAAATTTTCTCACAATCGTCAAACGTCACATCCTTGCCGGCATCTTCCAGATCATCACAAATGCTACTGACAAGGGCTGATATATCCACTATGCGCCGTTCTTCCGTTTCGGCCTCCTGTTTTGCAAACTCAAGGGTCAGGGAAATCATATGTTCCATTTCATCCAGAGTTTCCAGCATCTTTTGACGATCTGTTTCGTCCTCCACCAGTTCTGAGCGAAGACGCATTAATGTAATTGGCGTGCGCAAATCATGGGAGATTGCAGCCAACATTTGGGTGCGGTTTTCTATCATTCTCTGAAGACGATCCTGCATTTCGTTGAAGGCTCTGGCTGCTTCCTGCACTTCCAGAGGCCCGGATACGATCATCGGGTCAGCTTTAACATCCTTACCCAACCTTCTCGCCGCTTGTGCAAAGGTGCGTAATGGAACTGTTAACCGTCGAACAACCCAAATCGACAAAACAATAACAGCAACAGCCATAGAAATAAGCGACATGATGGAGGTTGGTGACCAGAACGGATTGCTTTCTGGAATATCGGTTGCGAAATTTAACCACTTGCCATCAGGTAAGGAAAAAGAGACCCGTAAAGACTGATGGGCAGAAATACCGTGCATTTCGCTCATCATTTGCATATGCATCCATTGATTGGGGTGAAATTGCCCGAGAAAACCACCATCATGTGGCGTTTCAAATAATTGTACAGCCAAGGGCGTATTGGTCGGTAAACCAATTTTAAAACGAAGGAATTGTTTTAACAGCGTTAGCTGCTCACCATCGTTTTGCACATTAACCAATGTGCTTTCAGGACTTATAGACACCCGAAACGTTGGTTCATTTAATGCCGCAACAATGCGGCCTCGCCATTCAGGCGGTGTTTCAATAATGACGTGGGAAACACTGGCAATACGTTGTGCCATGTTGCGTCCACCAAGCATGGAAAGTGATTCCGTACGATCCCCCGAATAAATCACCATACTCAAAAAGTGTGAGACACTGAGGCCAATCAGCAGCACCCAAATAGTTTGTGTCGTCAGCGTTTTAGGCAGGAATCTTCTCATTCTTTTGTGACTTCAGGCGTGAAAACATAGCCCCCACCCCAAACCGTTTTAATGAGTTCCGGAGCTTTGGGGTCTTTTTCGATTTTACGGCGTAATCGGCTGACTTGTGTATCAATGCTCCGATCAAAGGCGACAGATGCTCTGCCCCTTGCAATATCCAGAAGCTGATCTCTGTTAAGGACTCGTTGTGGACGTTCCACCAAGGCCATCAGCAAAGTAAACTCTCCTGTACTTAAGGGAACCACAACTTCATCTATCGAAATAAGTTCTCTCTTTGACGTATCAAGCTTCCAGTCATCAAACAAATAATTGATGGGCGCATCAGTAGATACAGCGGGAATACCGACGTCGTGATAACGTCTCAAAACAGCTTTGATACGAGCAAGCAATTCGCGGGTGCCAAAAGGTTTGGGAACATAATCATCTGCCCCCATTTCTAAACCAATAACCCGATCAATTTCTTCGCCTTTGGCGGTCAACATAATAATCGGAATATTGGAATCCGCCCGAATATCACGACAAAGGGTCAAACCGTCATCACCCGGCAACATCAGGTCCAACAAGATCAAGTCAATGCGGGCATCTGATATAATCTTCTTCATTTCCCGACCGTCACCGGCTGTTGAAACACGATAACCATCTTTAGTCAGAAAACGTGAGACCAAATCTCGAATTTCTTTATTGTCATCTACGACAAGTATGTGCTGTGAAGTACTCATGGGGCCTGATTATATCTACCTTATCAAAATGATGCGAAGATAAAAGTGTGACAGAGTTTTACAGAACATTTTGAAAATAAAATCGTACCATAAACGTCACGAGCATTCATAAGCTGATTTATAGATGTTTACCTATTGATGACCCAAGGAGGTTTCGGCGGGTAACAGGGCAGATAGTTTTGGTGTCATTTTATCGCTCTTATCAGGTCGAGCGGGGGCCAGATTTACCGTACTCGCTCGCTACGCTTGCTGCGCCGTTGCCTTTGGCCGAACTGTAGGCGATCTGCGCCTTTCGGCACATCTCGCGCAGGTCAAACTGGATCCCCCGGGAATACAAATCAAAACGGCCCTGCCATAAAGGACAGGGCCGTTTTAATTTTGGTTGCGGGGGCCAGATTTGAACTGACGACCTTCAGGTTATGAGCCTGACGAGCTACCGGGCTGCTCCACCCCGCGTTGGTATTTTTTCACGACAAAGCCGCCTTTTGAGGGGCGGCTTTAGGAACGATTGTGATAGGTTTTGATCTTTTTGGAAGGCCTGGCAGCGACTTACTCTCCCGCGCCTTAAGACGAAGTACCATCAGCGCAACGTGTTTTCACGGCCGAGTTCGGGATGGGATCGGGTGTTTGCCACGTGCCATAACCACCAGGCCATCCAAAAAGATCAAGATTATCTATAATATTATACAGGTTTCTGTTGAGAATTGACTTGTAGATTTTTAATTCTACGCATGATGGTTGCTCATCAAGCCTATCGAATGATTAGTATCAGTTAGCTTCATGTGTTACCACACTTCCACACCTGACCTATCAACGTGGTAGTCTTCCACGATTCTCAGGGATACCTAGTTTCCAGGTGGGTTTCCCGCTTAGATGCTTTCAGCGGTTATCCTGTCCGAACTTAGCTACCCAGCGATGCTCCTGGCGGAACAACTGGTACACCAGAGGTTCGTTCACCCCGGTCCTCTCGTACTAGGGGCAAATCCTGTCAAGTATCCTCCACCTACGGCAGATAGGGACCGAACTGTCTCACGACGTTCTAAACCCAGCTCACGTACCACTTTAATTGGCGAACAGCCAAACCCTTGGGACCTGCTCCAGCCCCAGGATGTGATGAGCCGACATCGAGGTGCCAAACACTACCGTCGATGTGAACTCTTGGGTAGTATCAGCCTGTTATCCCCGGCGTACCTTTTATCCGTTGAGCGATGACCCTTCCACGAGGAGTCACCGGATCACTATGACCGACTTTCGTCTCTGTTCGTCTTGTCAGACTCACAGTCAGGCAAGCTTATGCCATTGCACTCTAAAAGCTGATTTCCGACCAGCCTGAGCTTACCATCGTGCGCCTCCGTTACGCTTTGGGAGGCGACCGCCCCAGTCAAACTACCCACCACGCAGGGTCCCGGATCCGGTTTCACGGACCGCGGTTAGACATCAATAACTAAAAGGGTGGTATTTCAAAGGTGGCTCCACAGAGACTGGCGTCCCTGCTTCAAAGCCTCCCACCTATTCTACACATTTAGTTACTAATGCCACTGCGAAGCTATAGTAAAGGTGCACGGGGTCTTTCCGTCTAACCGCAGGAACTCCGCATCTTCACGGAGAGTTCAATTTCGCTGAGTTGGTGTTGGAGACAGCGGGGAAGTCGTTACGCCATTCGTGCAGGTCGGAACTTACCCGACAAGGAATTTCGCTACCTTAGGACCGTTATAGTTACGGCCGCCGTTTACCGGGGCTTCAATTCATGGCTTGCACCACTCCTTTTAACCTTCCGGCACCGGGCAGGCGTCAGACCCTATACGTCGTCTTGCGACTTCGCAGAGCCCTGTGTTTTTAGTAAACAGTCGCCACCCCCAATTTTGTGACACCCATATCTGCTTGCGCAAATACAGGTCACCCTTATCCCGAAGTTACGGGTGAATTTTGCCGAGTTCCTTCAACACCATTCTCTCAAGCGCCTTGGTATGCTCTACCTGCCCACCTGTGTCGGTTTGGGGTACGGTCTATACGGGAGAGTTATTTCCTGGAACACCCTGGTTGCACGTTCAATCCGATAAGGACGTACAAATTCCGGCATTCGTCACTACTCCCAGGTTCAGGAATATTAACCTGATTCCCATCAACTACGACTTTCGTCCTCGTCTTAGGGGCCGACTCACCCTGCGCGGATTAGCCTTGCGCAGGAACCCTTGGGCTTTCGGCGACAGAGTTTCTCACTCTGTTTATCGCTACTCATGTCAGCATTCTCACATCTGATACCTCCAGCATTGCTCACACAACACCTTCGCAGGCTTACAGATCGCTCCGCTACCACTTGTCCTAAAGGACAAATCCACAGCTTCGGTACACGGCTTGAGCCCCGGTACATCTTCGGCGCAGGACGGCTTAATTAGACCAGTGAGCTGTTACGCTTTCTTTAAAGGGTGGCTGCTTCTAAGCCAACCTCCTGGTTGTTTTGGCCTTCCCACATCCTTTCCCACTTAGCACGTGATTTAGGGACCTTAGCTGGTGGTCTGGGCTGTTTCCCTTTCCACTACGGACCTTAGCACCCGCAGTGTGTCTGCCAGATAGTACTCCTCGGTATTCGGAGTTTGGTTCGAGTTGGTAAGGCTCGCGCCCCCCGTCCCGATCCAGTGCTCTACCCCCGAGGGTATTCATCTGACGCTCTACCTAAATAGATTTCGCGGAGAACCAGCTATCTCCAGGTTTGATTGGCCTTTCACCCCTAGGCACAAGTCATCCCCGTCTTTTTCAACAGACGTGGGTTCGGTCCTCCAGTGCGTGTTACCGCACCTTCAACCTGCTCATGCCTAGATCACCTGGTTTCGGGTCTAATCCATCGAACTCAGTCGCCCTATTCAGACTCGCTTTCGCTGCGCTTACGCCTATCGGCTTAGGCTTGCTCGATAAATTAACTCGCTGACCCATTATACAAAAGGTACGCCGTCACAGTTCAAGACTGCTCCGACTGCTTGTAGGCATCCGGTTTCAGGTTCTGTTTCACTCCCCTTATCGGGGTGCTTTTCACCTTTCCCTCACGGTACTGGTACACTATCGGTCGTATAGGAGTATTTAGCCTTGGAGGGTGGTCCCCCCATGTTCAGACAGAATTTCACGTGTTCCGCCTTACTCAAGGATATAAAGGATTTCTACGACTACAGGGCTATCACCTACTATGGCTGCACTTTCCAGAGCATTCGTCTTCTTACCAATATATCACTGGG
>CBDDLQ010000006.1:0-212500 GCA_965230775.1 Terasakiella sp. | reverse complement strand
GTGCTTTCAAGGTTTCAAACTGGCAATCAAGATCATCCGCCTTGGATAAAACATTTTGTGCTGACTGGCAGGATTGTTCAACCTCCCCTTTCAAGACCGCGATAAAGTCATCCACTTGCTGCACAGCCCGAGATGAACCATCAATATTTTCAGCAATGTTGCCGGTTGCTGCTGTTTGCTCTTCGACCGCAGAGGCAATAGAAGCATTGATCCGGTCAATTTCAGAAACCGTATCGGAAATATCACCAATCCGTAAAACAGCATCCTGTGTTGCCGATTGAATAGCATCTATATATTGCTGAATTTCATCGGTTGCCCGACCCGTTTGGCTGGCCAGATTTTTAACTTCACCGGCAACAACAGCAAACCCTTTACCGGCCTCGCCTGCGCGTGCAGCTTCGATCGTCGCATTAAGCGCCAGTAAATTGGTTTGTTCCGCAATACTGTTGATCAACCCTGCTGCCTGACCAATTTTTTCCGCTGCATCAGACAGTTTCTCAACAGAAGCCTGTGTAGCTTGTGTTTTTTCCACGCCATCCGTGGATTTGCGCGAAGACAAATTCACCTGCTGACTAATTTCCGCAATAGAGGAAGCAAGTTGTTCCGCCAGTGCACTCACTTCCCCCATATTCGTTGCCGCATGAGACGAATTTTGCGTGACATTTTCTGCGCGTTCTAAAATTTGTTCCGTGGAACCATGAATATCTTGCGAAACTTTCCCCATAGAATGCAAGGATCCCGACACATCCTGAACCAAATCACCGATATTTCGGTCAAAAACTTCGATCAATGCCTTGCGTTTTTGCGCCCGTTCACGCGAAGCTTCGCCAGCACGCACGGTTTCGTTCGCCAATTCCTCAACCTTAATCATGCTTTCCTTGAAAATGACAACTGCCTTAGCCATTCCACCAACTTCGTCCTGACGATCTGTCGCTGGAATTTCCACCCCTTTATCCCCATCGGCCAAACGTGACATCGCCTGTGTCATTTCGTTAATCGGTGAAAGGATGCTGCGTCCCAAAAACAGCAATAAGATCCCGGATATACCCGCAGCAATCGCAAACCCGATGGATGTAATATAAGACGAAGCCGTTAGTGAATCGTCTGCTTCCAACGAGGAATGATCAAGTTTCTGTTGAATATTTTCCCCGATTGCACCGATATTACGGTCCAGTCGATCACCGATAAGATCAACCACCAACCCGATTTTAGTGAGTGCGCCGAAATTCACGGTCCCTTTTTCCACCATCGGGCCAAATCCGGTATTCAGATCGGAAATCAGTTTATCCAAATCCTTGGTTATTAAATCGACCAAGCGTTGAGAGTTTTCATCACGCGCATATTGTTTAAGCTTATCATTATTGGAAAGCAGGAGTTTTCCATTCTCCGCCATGCTTTCAAAGAGGTCTTTGTCAATTTCTTCATTCACTGCTGACAAGACCATTTTATTCGCCTGAGAAGTCACGATCAGGTTTTGACGACGTAATAAGTTGAGAAAATCAATATCTCGACGCAGATCACTCGCCACCTGTGCCGTTTCTTGCGCTTTCGTATTGGTCCAAAGACCCGTCCCCCAGATAACTGAAAGCGCCATTAAAACAATTGCACAAATCAAAATGATTTTATTGCGAATTGTAAGGTTCATTGCATACTCCGTACAGATCAATGCAAAGCTTCTGTTCGTTTTCCATTGATAAAAAAAGCACTCCCTTTACTCAAAAAAGGAGCACGTTCTTTCTTTGCTTTATGTTTTTGGCTTTGCTTGGAGGAACTGTATCAAATAGTCGAGCAAACAAGTATGAAATAGTGCCCGTATTGTCTGTATTTTAAGCATAAAAGCTCAATTTTTGAGACCTAAGTAGATTCACGTGGATTTGCAGGCGGAAACCCGCCAATCGACAAAAAATCATTTGGCGGATTTTCGCTCACCATTCGAAGGGATTATAATTAAATTACATATTTAATATGGAGAAGCCGATCACTCCACATTCGATTCGCAAACACGACCTAACTGTTTTCGAGCTCTTTAATCCAGATCTCGTCCAGACAATAACGCACGTTATCCATCGGGGATATGGCGACAATGATTTGTCCAAAAGCATCCTGTAATGCGCGAATGGCCTTTAAAACATCTTCAGATAAATCTCGTTCCGTTGTTTGTCGTCCCATTGCGTACATTTTTTCAAAGGCCGCCTTTTTAATCTCGTTAAGCTGATCCGCCAAAGATAAAGCTGAAAGACACGGCGTTTGTTCAAGAAGCGATTTCATGTCACTTAAAGCTTGCAAAATGATACGGCGCAGCTCGGCATTTTTAATATGGGTAAACTGGGCATTCGGCAATGCTGAAGACATAAATCTTCCTAACTGTAAATTAAGTGAGTTCAAACGGTTGCACAAAAAGCATTCTTATTGGATAAGTGAGCTTATGTCGAAAATAATCTTATTCAACAAGCCCTTTAACGTCTTGTGTCAATTCAGTGATGACGGTATTGCCCATAAAACGTTAGCTGATTATATCAATATACCCAACGTTTATGCTGCCGGAAGACTGGATAAAGATAGCGAAGGCTTATTGCTTTTAACAGGTGATGGGAAACTTCAGGCGCGTATCTCCCATCCCAAATATAAACTCTCAAAAACATATTGGGTTCAGGTCGAAGGTGTACCTGATGAGATTGCTTTGGACAAATTACGAAACGGCGTCGTTTTAAAAGACGGAAAGACCTTGCCCGCCCGCGCCCGCATGATGGAAGAGCCCACAACCTTATGGGAACGGACTCCACCGGTTCGCTTCCGTGCAAAAATACCGACAAGCTGGATTGAGCTTTCCATCAAAGAAGGAAAAAACCGACAAGTTCGACGCATGACTGCCGCAGTTGGCTTTCCCACACTGCGTTTAATCAGATATGCGATAGGTCCCTGGACACTGGATAATATTCAAACCGGGAATTGGATTGAAAAGGATGTTTCACCGGGTGATCTTCCCGAGATCAAAACATCCCCCCGCCCTTATAAAAACAAACAACGCACACGCAAAAAACAACATAGAAAAGAAACCTGAAAAACAGTATTCTACAAAGAATACAAAAGGGGTCGAGAATGGCGCATACAGATAAAACAAAAAGAGAAAAAGAACGTTTCGTAGCCCTGTCTTTTTGCCGGGCCGATCTTCTGTTCGAATTAAATGACAACCGTGAAATTGAATTTGTGGCCGGAGCGACTCCCGTTCTATTGGGCAAAGATGCTCAGGAAATGACGACGACACCCTTTAATGATTATATCCATAAAGAAGATGTCAAACTCGTAAACGAACTATTGGACACGGCCAGCAATAAAGGGCGTCTGGACGATGCCACATTACATCTGAAAGGTCCCAAGGGCTTAAAATTACGAGTTTCATTATCCGGTTATCGCGTTCCCGATTTTAACAATCATTTTTTCCTTGCCCTTAAAGTTGACCCCCATCGCGGTGGCTTTGGTAAAATTGAACCGCTGAAACGCGAAGAAGAAACAAACCTGTTAGAGACCGAATCTTTCGCACAAGCCGCATCTGAACGTGTGACATCCTTTATCCACGCCGGTGGTGAGGCCCAAGTCTCCATGCTCAAGGTTAATCATCTGGATAAACTTTTAAATACGGTGGGCGCAACAGATAAACAAAAGCTGCTGGGTGAAATCGGTTCGATCTTAAGTGAAAGTTCGCTTGGCGGGGATACAGCCAGCCGAATTGACGATACCAGCTTTAGCTTTGCTCACGCCAGCGCAGTCGATACGCAAGCCATCAATGAAAAGATTGAAGCCTTAGCCGCCCAAATCCATCCTGATGGAGATATGGTACAAGCCATATCCAGCACATTGGATGTTGACGGGGCTGGCATGAGCGAAGATCAGGTTGCGCGCGCTTTGATCCATACGATGCAGCGATTCTGTGAAAACAAAGGGTCGGTACGTGAGAACGCCCTGTCTGATGTCTTATCCGGTATGATGACAAATACTGTTAAAAATGTCGGCTTCATTAAAGAAATCGCTAAAAATATGGATTTTGACATTCATTTTATGCCGATTAACGATTTAAAGCGTGGTTACGTCCATCACTTTGAAGGCCTATTGCGCTTTAAAGGAGAGCGTTCCAAAGAAACCCCCTATCACATGATCTGCTTAGCCGAAGAAGTTGGGATTATCTGCGATCTGGATATGGCGGTTGTTAAAAAGTCAATCGAACGCGTTCACCATTTCAGGCAAACTCATTTTTTGCCTCCTCTGGCAATTAATCTGTCCGGTATTTCCTTGGGCAACGACATGTTTATGCGCACTTTATACAATATGTTAAAAGATGCACCGGAAATGTCAGGGCATTTATTGTTTGAAATTACCGAGTCCGCACGTATTGAAGATTTGCCTAAGGTAAATCGTATCCTGCAATCTATCCGCAAACTGGACTTCGAAGTTTGCTTGGATGATTTTGGTGCCGGTGCTGCCAGTTTTGACTACTTAAATGGGTTAGATGTCGATGTGGTTAAATTCGATGGTCCTGTTGTGAAACGGGCTTACTCGACTGAAAAAGGAAATGACCTCTTACGTGCCATGTCTAATATGTGCCATGACCTAAACATCCATACCGTTGCGGAAATGGTCGAAGACGAGGCAATGGCAAAACACATGCAGAATTGCGGCATCGACTTTGGGCAAGGCTGGTTCTTTGGAAAACCCGATCCAGATCCCATTCAATATGCAAGTAAATTTGCTCCAACGTCAAAAGTGCATCGCAAATAGAAAATATCGCATCGCACAATAAATGTTATTTTCATAGCATTACATTACCCTGACGCATACAACTAGATAAGGGGTCACTACCCCTAAAGTATAATATAAACACATTAAAAACAAATAGTTAGACCAAAAAGTACCTGCCTATTATTTAAACACACGTCAGAAATTCGCCTAGTTTTTAATCCATACCGCATTGCAAAAAACAACCCAGTTTCAATATTTTTCAGAAAAGCCCTCGTTTCCTTTATCTAATTCTAAATTGGCACTACTTTTGCTCTTCTCTTCAAAAAAGACGGATAACGTCTGCAAAAACAAATTAAAAATGGAGAGTACCAATGACGGTATTAAAAAATGGACCAAAGGCGGTCCTGTTTTCAACTCTTCTCGCCGTCATCTACTTTTGCTCAGTCAAAAGCGGATGGGCAATGGAAGCCAAAGCACTTGAAGAACGCCTGACTTTTCTTGAGAATGAACTCAATCAAAAACAATTAAATATCGACCATATCTGGACTATGATGGCCGCTTGCCTTGTCTTTTTCATGCAAGGCGGCTTTTTATTATTGGAAGCCGGGCTGGTACGCTCAAAAAACTCAATTAACGTTGCACAAAAAAATATTGCCGATTTCATTCTTGCCACTGTTTGTTTTGGTGCGGTCGGTTTTATGATCATGTTTGGCGGTTCCATCAGCGGTCTTATCGGCTTTGATTGGGATTTATTCGCTTTTGACAAAGTGGAAGACTGGACCTTTACCTTCTTCGTATTCCAAGTCGTTTTCTGCGGCACAGCTGCTACGATTGTTTCTGGTGCCGTTGCTGAACGTATGAAATTTGGAGGTTACCTTGCCGTTACTCTTGTCATTTCCCTTTTGATCTATCCCGTTTTCGGCCACTGGGCATGGGGTAATTTGTTAATTAGTGATAATGAGCCCTTTTTAGCCTCCCTCGGGTTTATTGATTTTGCCGGATCAACCGTTGTTCACTCCGTTGGCGGATGGGTTGCCTTAGCCGCAATCCTTGTCATCGGCCCCCGCATCGGACGTTATGATGAAAATGGAAAACCCGTTTCCATCAACGGTCACAGTCCGGTTCTGGCAACATTTGGCTGCATCATCCTCTGGATCGGTTGGATTGGTTTTAACGGTGGATCGACAACAGCGGGCACCCCGGCATTTGCCCATATTATTGCAAATACAATTATTTCCGGTGCTATTGGTGGCCTTGTGGGGCTTTTCCTCGGACGGTTGTTGATGGGCATTACCGTCCAGACCGTTCAATCAACGGCGTCCTTGGTGGCTTGGTCGGCATTACAGCCGGTTGCGATACCGTCAGCTTGTGGGGTGCAATCTTCATTGGTGGTGGCAGTGCTGTTGCGGTTGTCTTTGCCGCTGACTTCCTCGAAAAACGATTAAAAGCCGATGACGTCGTCGGTGCGGTTTCCGTCCACGGTGTTGCGGGTGCCTTTGGAACCATTGCCCTTGCCCTTGTTGCCCCGACTGGTGCCTTTGAAGGCGGTATGTGGACACAGCTTGGTATACAAGGCTTTGGTGTTGGCGTTGCTTTTCTCTGGGCCTTTGCCCTTCCCTTTTTCCTTTTTAAAATCATCGACAAGATGTTCAAAGGCGGAATGCGCGTCAGTGCCGAAGATGAAATGAATGGTCTTAACTTTGCTGAACATGCCGCAACAATGGGGGCATCTCATGTCCTGCGGGAAATGGAACATGTCTTTGGCGGTACATCAGGGGAAGAGGAACCCCACGCAAATTTTATCGCTGCTGATGAGGCCGATGAAATTGCCTTTTATTTCAAACGTCTCATGGACCGTAACGCGTCTCTTGTCACCGGCATGCAAAAGACAACATCGGTTTTGGTTCAAGCCTCACAAAACCTCACGCAAATGTCGACGAGCCTAAGCGCACAGGCAGAACAAACGCAATCCCGTGCTTTTGAATTAGAAAGCACCACACAAAACGTATCAGGTAATATGAATATTATGGCTACAGGTGTCGGTGAAGCCGGAACTCTTGCACAGGCGATTGCCAAAAACGCCGATGATATGTCCCTCACTGTTCAATCAGTTGCCAATGAAATCCGCAACGTCATGGGCAGTATCGAAGAAATTTCCAATTCTACCGGGGAAACTCAAAGCGTGTTGAATAATGCGGTTGTCGAGGTTCGCCAAGGACGGGACAAGATGAAGGCACTGGGGGATGCCGCACGCGACACAGGCCAAGTGTTAAGCTTAATAAGTGACATCGCTAATCAAACCAATATGCTGGCTTTAAACACTACGATCGAAGCCGCCCGTAGTGGTCAAGCCGGAAAAGGGTTTGCCGTTGTCGCCGGGGAAGTCAAAAAACTTGCAGATCAAACCGCCAAAGCCATTGCCAATATCGAGACACGCGTTTTGAATATGCAAGCTGGTGCCAGCGATGCCGTTCAGGTTATGGAAAGAATCGCAGGGTTGGTCGAACATGTAAACGATACCGCCGACGGTATTAACCTTGCCGTTGGTCGTCAAACATCTGCTGCAGATAAAATCACAGGGCGCCTGAACAAGATGACCGATATGACGTCACATGTCGCAGCTGAGATCAACCGGGTTGCTGCCAACACAAATGAAGCATCCTATATGGCCGGAGACGCTGCTACACAAACAGGCAACCTGAATGATGGTATTCTTGATGTCAAACAAGCTGCCAGCCTCAGTCACACTCAGGCCAGCAGCCTGAAAGCGGAAGCCGAACAAATTTCACGCTCCGCCCATGATCTGAGTAAGCTTGTTAACAGCCTGTCCTTACACAAACAAGCACAGGAAGCCGCTGAATAAATCATATATGGCAAAAACAAAAAGGACTTAGAGAGCAATCTCTAAGTCCTTTTGAATTGGTAGCTGGAGGCAGACTTGAACTGCCGACCTCGGCATTATGAGTGCCGCGCTCTAACCAGCTGAGCTATCCAGCCATCGTAGCCGTTTGGCTTCGAAGTGCGCGCTTTTTACGGCAGCACAGGGCAAGTGTCAAGCAACAAAGATGATGTTTTTTAACTTTTTTTTGAAAGTCGTACAAATTGCTGGTCGCCCCTTTAAAATCAGCAGCTATTTCCCTGAAAAATCAGGCGGCTTTCTGGATCCAGCCGCCACCAAGCATGCGTTCTCCTTCATAGAAAACACAGGCTTGTCCTGGTGCAATACCGGCATAACCATCACGCAAAACCACACGCGCTGTACCATCCGGTTTTGGATAAACCGTTGCGGGTTGTGGTGGCTGTGCTGAACGGACCTTTACTTCAATCTCGCGACCCTCAGCAGACAGCGGTGTAAAGCCAATCCAGTTCAACTCTGCAATCGTCAATTCAAACTCCAGCAAGGCTTCTTGCGGGCCGACAATAACTTGTTTTTTCTCTGCATCCAGTCGAATCACATATAAGGGATCAGGCCATGCAATGCCCAATCCCCGGCGTTGACCGACCGTATATTTGATGATTCCATCATGTTTACCGACAACAGTTCCATCCAAATGAACGATTTCTCCCGGTTCTAATGCGCCGGGACGCAATTTTGCGACCACATCGACATATTTACCTTCCGGCACAAAACAGATGTCCTGACTGTCGCTTTTAGAAGCAACTGACAAACCATATTTTTTTGCCAAAGCCCGCGTTTCATCCTTGGACATATTCCCCAAAGGGAAGCGTACAAAATCGGCCTGTTCCTGCGTCATCGTAAACATAAAATAACTTTGATCACGGCGATGGTCGGCCCCACGCAAAAGAATGGCACCTTGATCGGTCTTTTCCCATTGCACATAGTGGCCTGTAACCAAAGCATCCCCGCCCAGATCTTTTGCCGTTTCCAACAAATCACGGAATTTGACGGTTTCATTGCATTTCACACAAGGGATTGGCGTTTCACCCTGCACATAGGTTTCAGCAAAATAATCCATCACATCACGTTTGAAAACTTCTTCATAATCCAAAACATAATGGGGAATACCAATTTGATCAGCCACGCGACGTGCATCATAAATATCACGCCCGGCACAACAGGTATTGGGGCGGCAGACGGCCTCACCATGATCATAGAGCTGTAACGTCACGCCAACAACATCATAGCCCTGTTCTTTCAACATGGCAGCCGTGACAGAGCTATCAACGCCACCGGACATGGCAACAACAACGCGGGTATCTTCAGGGGCTTTATCGATAAATAGAGAGTTCATTTTCTTCAGAACTTAAAAACATTTTCATAATCGCTGTTTGGGTCCAGCGTGCGCAGTGTTTTGGATTTGAATTCACGACGGTAAATCACCAAAACAACAAATAGGGTGACCGCAATAAAAATCCAAGGGTTCAAAAACCACGAAAGTGCGGCCATACCGAAATAGTACGTCCGCATTCCCCGGTTAAAAGTCTGCACAGCCAAGGCATTCACCCGTGCTGCACGTTCAGCAATTTGCTGTGCCTCTTTCGTCTTTGCAAATTCCGGTGATGGAAATGCCCCCATTACGATCAGCATGTAATTGAACTGACGTAACGCCCACGCAAACTTGAAAAAAGCATATATAAAAATTGTGCCCAATGTCAGCAGTTTAATTTCCCACATGACTTTGGACGCTTTGGCAACATAGGTCAGGTCTTTGGTCAAATCCTGAATTTGTTCCAATGACCCGAAAATTGCCACGACGCCACCCAGCAAAAAAATGGCTGTTGAGGCAAATAACGAAATCGAACGGATCAATGTCGATAACAACGCGGCATCCGCCACACGGACTTCGCGATGTAAAGCCTGTTTCATCCATTCCAGACGATAGTCATACATGACCGTCATCAAACTGGGGCGTGTCTGGCTGAAGCGATCCGCCCACGATGTATAACCGACCCAAGCCAGCAAGAACCAACTCAAGGCAACAATATCCAGAAGGGTCACACCATACATAAATTGGACATTCATCGCCGAGGCCCTTTATTCACCTTGCGTCTAAAGCAAACGTCCCTGCAAAAGGACAGGGACTGTTCACATTAATCTCGTTCATCCAACCATGCCATTTGAATGGCTTCGAGGACTTTTTCATTACTTTTATCCGGATCATCTTCGAAATCATCCAGTTCTTGCACCCATTTCCATAAATCGGTGAAGCGCACAGACATAATATCTACATCTGGGTGAGCGTCTTCCAATTCAATGGCAATATCGTGAATATCTGTCCAGCGCAATCCCATGAGACAATCTCCTCGTCCGGTTAAAATTAACCGATATTACGTGTTTCCGCCGGCACATGCACAGTCAAACCGTCCAGTTCGTCAGACATAATAATCTGACATCCCAAACGAGACGTCTGTTGCAGGCCAAACGCCAAATCCAGCATATCTTCTTCTTCTTCAGATGCTTCATTCAACTTGTCGAACCATTCTTCATCGACAACCACATGGCAAGTTGAACAAGCCAAAGAGCCTTCACACGCACCTTCAAGATCAATATCGTTCTTGTGTGCGATTTCCAAAACGGACAAACCGTTGGCGGCATCCACTACTTTTTCAGAACCGTCAGGGTTAATGAAAGTCATTTTAGGCATGGTTTTCTTCTCTCTTTAAAAACTGCGTTGCAAGCCTTTTATCGACTTTGGTCAAGAAATCAAGACTCAATCGCGCTTTCCAGCTTCTCTACATTTACCCCGGTCAGGGCCTCTTCAATACCCTTATCCATACGACGCTGGGCAAAAACCTGTGTTTCACGATCTAATTCTTCAACCATCGCATTGATCGTGTGACGATCATCACCCGCAATTGTTTCGTCCAGTTTATTCAAAACAACGTTGATATGGGCACGTTCATCTTCATTCAACAACTTACCATCGATATGGAGCGCGGAATAAACGGCTTCCATTACCCGTTTGGCTTCTACGCGAGCCTCTGTCAAAAGGCGAACTTCCATATCTTCCTTGGCATGGACCATGCTATCACGCAGCATATGAGCCATTTCTTCATCAGATAGACCGTAAGACGGCTTCACCGCAACTTCTTGAGAAACACCCGTTGTGACTTCTTCTGCCCCAACAGTCAACAAACCATCGGCATCCACACTAAAGGTCACACGGATACGTGCCGCCCCCGCCGTCATCGGTGGGATCCCTTTCAGAATAAAGCGGGCAAGGGACCGGTTCTGGTCCACCATTTCACGTTCAC
Organism: Terasakiella sp.; assembly: GCA_965230775.1. Classification (GTDB taxonomy): domain Bacteria; phylum Pseudomonadota; class Alphaproteobacteria; order Rhodospirillales; family Terasakiellaceae; genus Terasakiella. The sequence continues at coordinate 201,550 of CBDDLQ010000006.1, read as the reverse complement.
CTTGCAAAACATGAATCGCCATTGCGCTTTGACCATCCTGATAGGTGGTAAACTCCTGTGCCTTGGCGACCGGGATCGGGGTATTGCGTGGAATAACTTTTTCCACAATTCCACCCATTGTCTCAATCCCCAAACTCAACGGCGTCACATCCAGCAATAAATTGTCCGAACCAACGGTTAAGGCCTCGGCCTGCAATGCGGCACCGACCGCCACAACTTCATCCGGATTAATGTCGGATAACGGGGGTTGCCCAAAGAAGTCGCCCACCCGTTTGCGCACCAACGGTACACGGGTCGATCCCCCAACCAGAACAATACCCTTGACTTCATCGGGGAAGGTATCGGCATCTTCCAGAACATTGCGACAAATCTCAATTGTGCGATCCACAAGAGGCGCTGCCAGTTCATCAAATTTTTCACGGGTAATCGTATGTTTTGAAGACTGACCGTTAAATTCCAATACAAAATCACCACTGTCATTTTCCGTCAGGCATTCTTTCGCCATCCGTCCGGTAACCAGTGCAATTTTTACATCATCCGTCGTCAGTTTTTCTTCACCAAACTTCGCACGGCGCTCCGTCAGGAAATATTCCAAGATAGCGTGATCAAAATCATCCCCACCAAGAGCCGCATCTCCGCCCGTAGATTTAACCTGAAACACGCCTTTTTCCATGCGCAATAACGAGATATCAAATGTCCCGCCACCAAGATCATAAACGGCATAAAGCCCTTCTGCCTCTTTATCCAAACCATAGGCCAACGCAGCGGCTGTCGGTTCGTTCACAAGGCGTAGAACCTGTAAACCAGCGAGCTTTGCAGCATCTTTGGTTGCCGTGCGGGCCGCATCATCAAAATAAGCAGGTACGGTGATTACGGCCTTTTCAACCTTTTGCTTCAACTGATCTTCAGAACGTTCTTTCAAAGCGCGTAAAATATCGGCGGAAATTTCCACCGGCGTCAGTTCTTTACCTGAAACCTTGAGGCGCACCATGCCTTCGCCTTCAATCACTTCAAAAGGCAGGGTTCCTGAAATAGATTTCACATCCTGAAGACCACGCCCCATCAATCGTTTAACAGATGAAATCACCGTTTCCGGACGCATCAGCAAAAGCTGTTTGGCAAGTTGGCCTACAATAGCAGACCCATCTGGTGCATAAGCCACAACAGACGGCACAAGACCCGAGCCATTTTCATCGCGCAATACTTCAGGCGTTTCTTCATTTGAAACGGCAACAACGGAATTGGTTGTGCCTAAATCAATTCCCACCGCCAAATCACTGTCGCCCGCATGGGGAAGTGGTGTTTCGCCGGGTTCGTGAATTTGTAGCAATACGGTTTCGATCATGGTCTTATTTCATTACCAAACGCGCTTTATGTTGGCGCGTTTCTTCCAAAAGTTTCGTCAAATATTTCAGGCGTAAGGCTAATTTACGGGCATCATCATATTGTTCTTGATCAAAGGCTTGCGCAATCGCACGTACACAATCGCGTACATCACGGCGCGCCTTATCAGATAATGCATTAACCGTATCGACGGTTTGTGCCTCCATCAAGGCTTCACGCGTTTCCATCGCTTCCATCAAGAGAACCGGATCATTCACCGTATGATCGTGGCTGATGCCCGTCATCCCATGCACACTCAATAAATAATCTGCACGCTTAAGCGGGTCTTTCAAAACTTCAAAAGCTTCGTTCAAGCTAACGGCCTGTTGCTGAGATAGCGTTTTTTCCTTCGGTGTTTTGTTTGCAAATCGGTCCGGATGTAAATGGCGTTGCAATTCGAAATAGCTGCGTTCCAATCCGTCTACATCCAGACTATAGGCCTTTTGCAACCCAAAACGGCTGAAATGGTCGATATGTCCGGGCGGTTGAACCGCATGGCAGGTTTCACAAAACAGATCTCCATCCCCCACCGGTCCTTTACAGGACCAACAGGGATGAACACCGCTTTTGTCGTTTTTCAGCATCATCGTTTGGTTTGATACGTCCATAGTTCTAAACAATCGCCCTTGCGCACAGCATGCGAAATCTCTTTGTAAAAGAGATCCCCGCATGAGTGCGGGGATGGCTTCCTACCTTTTGCTTTTAAACGTGGAAAGATTCACCACAGCCACAACGCCCCTTTTCATTGGGGTTGGTGAAGACAAAGCCGGAGGCCATTTGTTCTTCAACAAAATCCATTTCGGTTCCGAAGATAAACATGGTTGCCTTCGGATCGATCATAATGGTGATATCGTCGGCTGCGTCGAACACTTCGTCAAACTCATTGACTTCATCGGCGAATTCCAGCGTGTAAGACAGGCCGGAACAGCCTTTTGTCCGTACACCGATACGTACACCTTTACTCGGTTTTCCGCGTCCTTCCATCAGAACGCGGATCCGATCCAGTGCCGCTTCGGTCACGCTAATTGGGGCGGGACGTCCAGTCATGGTTGGCGTCACTCCTTCGTGATTGATTTAGTCTTTATGTTTTGTTTTATAATCTTCGATTGCTGCTTTGATAGCATCTTCTGCTAACACAGAGCAATGAATCTTCACCGGAGGCAACGCCAACTCTTCGGCAATATCTGTATTTTTGATATTGGACGCTTCATCTAGCGTCTTGCCTTTTACCCATTCGGTCACAAGTGAGCTGGACGCAATCGCAGAACCGCAACCAAATGTTTTAAACTTGGCATCTTCAATGATACCGTCAGCACCGACTTTGATCTGCAAACGCATCACATCGCCACAGGCCGGGGCACCAACCAGACCGGTTCCAATTTCACCCGCCTCATTGTCCATTGAACCGACATTGCGCGGGTTCTCGTAGTGATCGACAACTTTATCGCTATAAGACATTTTCTTCTCCTTTAAACCACTTCAAAGGTGGCTGTCTTTCGAAATTAGTGTTCAGCCCATTGGATGGATTTAATATCAATACCTTGCTGAGCCATTTCATAAAGCGGGCTCATTTCACGCAGGCGTTTGACTTCTTTGATAATCCGATCCGTTGCATAATCGATTTCTTCCTGTGTGGAAAAACGACCAATCCCCAGTCGCAAAGACGTATGGGCCAGTTCTTCTTCAACACCGAGAGCACGCAGCACATAAGACGGTTCTAGCGAAGCCGACGTACAAGCCGACCCACTGGAAACAGCCAGATCTTTAATCCCCATCATCAAGCCTTCGCCTTCAACAAAAGCAAAACTTACATTCAGGTTGGTGCACACGCGTTGTTCCAGATCGCCATTGAGGTAAACCTCATCCAATTCATTCTGGAAACGGTTCCACATATGCATTTGCAGTTTATGCAGGCGTTCGTTTTCTGTTGCCATCTCTTTCTTGGCAATTTCACAAGCAACGCCCAAGCCGACACAAAGCGCCGGAGCAAGAGTCCCGGAGCGCATACCGCGTTCCTGACCACCACCGTTAATTTGGGCAATGATACGCACGCGTGGGCGGCGGCGTACATAAAGCGCGCCCACACCCATCGGACCATAAATTTTGTGACCGGAAATCGACATCAAATCGATATTCATTTCTTCTACGTCAAGTTCGATTTTACCAACCGCCTGTGCGCAATCCGTATGGAAGAAGGTCTTGTTTGCACGACACAGGGCGCCGATTTCTTTCAAGGGTTGAACAACACCGATTTCATTATTTACCCCCATCACAGACACCAGCAAGGTATTGTCCGTCATGGCAGCTTTCAATTCTTCCAGATCAATCAAACCGTTTTGTTGAACACCGAGATAAGTAACCTCAAAGCCATCCTGTTCCATATGGCGACAGGTATCGAGAACACATTTATGTTCCGTCACAACAGTAATGATGTGGTTGCGTTTATTTTTATAGAACGCACCCACGCCCTTAAGGGCCAAGTTGTTCGATTCCGTCGCACCAGACGTGAAAATGATCTCTTTCGGATTGGCATTGATGATATCCGCAACTTGCTTGCGGGCCTCTTCAACGGCTTCCTCAGCTTCCCAACCATAGGCATGGTTACGTGAATGCGGGTTTCCGAATTTTTGAGTAAAATACGGCAACATCGCTTCTACGACGCGGGGATCCGTCGGTGTTGTGGCTTGGTAATCCAAGTAAACCGGATGTTCCTGTGTATTTACGCCCATGTGGGCACTCCTTTTCTTCTTTTTCTTCGATCCAAAACTAATTGCCTTAAGCGGCATCACTCTTCGTTTGTTTGGCCTGTACGCGCTCTACCAACTTTTTCCAAGCTTGTACAAACATTTCCACATCTTCTTTTGAACTATTCCATCCTAGTGAAACCCGAATGGCACAATTCGCAACGTCATCTTCAATCTTCATGGCCTTCAACACATGGGACGCTTTCACCTTCCCGCTGGAACAGGCCGACCCGGCGCTCACCATAACGTTGGCCAGATCCAGTGCCATCACCTGACGATCACTCGGCATACCCACCAAGGCAAAATAGCTTGTATTAGGTAAACGCTTGACCTGATCGCCAAAAATAACGCCACCAAGTTCTTTCACCTGTCTTTCCAAATCGTCACGTAACGTTTCGATTTCAACAAAATTCACTTTCTCACGGGCCGCTGCACCAAACCCAACAATACCGCTGAGATTTTCAGTACCGCCACGCATGGACCGTTCCTGACCACCACCTTTAAACATGGCATCCAATTTCAGGCCCTCACGTTTGACCAAAGCACCGACACCTTGCGGCCCACCGATTTTGTGCGAAGACAAGCTCGCAAAATCAAGTTCAAGGGCCGAAATATCAAATTCACATTTCCCGGCCATCTGCACAGCATCACAATGAACCAACGCGCCATAACGATGTGCAATTTCAACAATCTCGCCAATCGGTTCAATCACGCCTGTTTCATTGTTGGCACCAACCACACTGACCAAGGTCGAACGGTTATCCTTTTTCAATGCAGCTTCCAAAGCATTTAAATCAACAATTCCGTTACCATCGACCGGCAGAATTTCTGCATCCTCACGTACCTTCAACACAGCAGCGTGTTCAACGGCTGAAACCAGCACACGTTCGCAGCCACAGCCTTTCAGGGCCAGCGCATCTGCCTCGGTCCCGCCACTGGTGAAAATCACCCAGTCACGCGGCACATTCACAAGGTCTGCAACCGATTCACGCGCCTCTTCCATCATGGCACGTGCTTCACGTCCCAGACGGTGCACAGAAGACGGGTTGCCGACATGGGCAATCGCCGTACTCATGGCATGTGCGACCGATGGAAACACCGGCGCCGTCGCGTTGTAATCCATATATGCAATACGTGGCATGACTTTAATCTTTACTCTGCGGCCTCGACCTTGGCACGAACCGCCGCATTAAACAGGTTACTGGTCCCCAGCAATCGTTTTTCAACAATATCTTCCAAAGAAACCGAACTTAGATACAGATAAATTTGATTTCCCAACTCGGTCCAGAGATCATGTGTCAAACAGCGGCTTTTGTTTTCACGACAACCGTTCGGATTGCCCGGTGTACAACGTGTTGCCGTAATCGGCTCATCCACGGATATAATGATATCGGAAACACGCACTTCTGAACAATCGCGCGACAATAAATACCCACCACCGGGACCACGCACACTTTTCACCAAATCGCCTTTGCGCAACTTGCCAAACAATTGCTCCAGATAGGACAGCGAAATTTCCTGACGTTCTGCAATATCCGCCAAAGACACCGGCGTCCCTTTGCTGTTGCAGGCCAAATCAACCATTGCCATCACGGCATAACGACCTTTTGTACTTAACTTCACGGCAAAAACTCCCTATTTACGCCCACAGGAAACGACATCCAGTTTCTTTTCGGATTTATTTTCGACATCATCGCCTTCTAATTCTTCAACCCGATTCTTTAACGCATGAATTTCATTACGTAACATTTCAATGGTCCGCACCATCGGATCGGTCATACCGTCCGGCGTCCCATAAGCGCAGAAATCGCCATTGTCTTTCTTTTTGCGCCCCATCACCATCTTGGCCGGAATACCAACCATCGTGACCCCAGGGGGAACATCTTCCAAAACAACGGCGTTGGCACCGATACGCGCCCCGGCACCAATAACATGCGGGCCGAGAACTTGTGCACCGGACCCCACAATCACACCATCTTCCAATGTGGGGTGGCGTTTACCTTCTTCCAGTGAGGTTCCGCCCAATGTCACACCCTGATAAAGCATGACATCATCGCCAACTTCTGCTGTTTCACCGATCACAACGCCTGTGCCGTGATCAATAAAGAAGCGCCGACCAATCGTTGCACCGGGGTGAATTTCAATGCCTGAAAGAATTTTACCGACATGGGATAAAAAACGTCCCAACAAGCGCCAGTCTCGCAGCCACAAAGCATGCGAAACACGATAAAACATCAATGCGTGCAACCCCGGATAACAAAGGATAACTTCCAAGCGGGACTTGGCCGCAGGGTCGCGTTGAATGAATGAGTCTATGTCTTCTTTAAATCTTTTAAACACGGCAGACCACGTTTTGCTAGTATCTTGATCCATTTTGCGCTATGAGAAGCACAATTGATCCGACGACCGATTGATACTATTTCATAGCTTGTTGCTAGGGAATATAGAATGCCCGACTATTTTAGTCAAGTTTATGAAGGGCAGTTTTCTATATTTTTATGCAATACCCGCAAAAAGTAGTCGGATTTTTGATTTTTTATATTTTTACCTAAAGGATTCGTCTGAGAAAAATGCCTGAAGTCATTTTCAATGGACCTGAAGGTCGCCTCGAAGGGCGTTACCATCACAGCAACGACCCCAACGCACCCGTCGCACTTTTGCTCCACCCCCACCCCGAACAGGGTGGCACAATGAACAACCGTGTTACCTACACGTTGTTCAAAGCATTTAAGGAACGCGGCTTTTCTGTTTTGCGTTTCAATTTCCGCGGTGTCGGCCGTTCACAAGGTATTTTCGACAGCGGCATTGGCGAACTGTCCGATGCCGCTGCGGCACTGGACTGGATGCAGACACACAACCCGAATGCCCGTATCTGCTGGGTTGGTGGTTTTTCGTTCGGCGCCTGGATCGGTATGCAACTGATGATGCGTCGCCCGGAAATCAACGGCTTTATCTCCGTTGCGCCCCCTGCAAACCTGTATGATTTTTCATTCCTTGCGCCTTGCCCGGCTTCAGGGTTGGTCATTCATGGTGATGCCGATGATGTTGTACCGGAAGAATCGGTTCAAAAACTGGTAAACAAACTGGACAGCCAGAAAAACATCAGCATCAGTTACGAACGCATTTCAGAGGCAACGCATTATTTTAATAATGAAAGCGAAGCCGAACTGATTAAACAATTCGTCGGTGATTATCTGGACCGCCGCATTGTTGAACTGGCAGCTGAATAATCAACTCAGTGCAGTAAAATAAAAATGGCTCTACATTTCTTGTAGGGCCATTTTTTTATCGTGCTTTATGTAACTCACCGCCACTTATCGGTTTGGCAACACCCGTTGTGCCGGGAAATGTAATCACCAAACCTTCTGCACTGCGTGCCGCCAAATAGGCAAAGGCCTGTGCCTCAATCGCATCGCCATTCCAGCCAACATCTTCTGCGGTTCGCACATCTGCGTATAAATAGGCGCGAAAGGCACTCATCAACGATTTATTTAAGCGCCCCCCGCCACAAACAATCCAACGATCAGGCCAATCGGGAAATTCATCCTGCGCCTTAATAACCGAGGCCACAGTAAAGGCCGCCAATGTTGCAGCCCCGTCTTCGACACTTAAATCATCCACCAGATCGAAGGCAAAGGACTTAAATTCATCCCGGTCCAGACTTTTGGGGGCGTTTTTTTGAAAATAAGGATGGCGAATAAAAGTATTTACGCAGTCATCATGGATATCACCACGCGCCGCGATTATACCATCTTCATCATAAGGTTTCCCGGTATGACGCTTGATCCAGTCATCAATCAACGCATTTCCAGGTCCCGTATCAAATGCGAGAAGGTCCCCATCGCGACCAATCCAAGTAACGTTACCAACCCCACCCAAATTCAAAATGGCAATGGGACCTTCTAAATGACTTTGCTGAACCAAGGCGCGATGAAAAACAGGAACCAACGGGGCTCCTTGCCCCCCGGCCAACACATCGGCACTGCGCAAATCGTTCACCACATCAATCCCGACAGCACGTGCCATATCCGCACCATTTCCCAATTGTACGGTTAAACCAGCCGCCGGATCATGGAAAACCGTTTGTCCGTGAAAACCGATTAAATCAATGTCGGAACGGGCAAAACCTTCGGCCTGTAAAAAACGTTCTACCGCCTGAATATGGCGCTGCGTGACCTGTTCTTCCAGATTGCCAAAATTGTCTTTACGCCCAAAATTGCCCTGAACGTTTTCACGAAAGGCTTCATCATAGGGATAGGTGCGAAACCCCAGCAGCTCGCTAACTTTTTCTCCGTTGGTCCTAATCAACGCAACATCAATACCGTCCAGCGATGTGCCGCTCATTAACCCCAGAACAAGTTTCACGATATGGTCACCCTTTTATACATTATTGAATAAGGCGTTACGCAATCCGTCGATAATATATTGAGAAGCCAGCGCCGCCAGTAGCACACCCAAAATACGTGAAAAAATACTTGAAACGGTTTGTCCCAATATCTTTTCCAACTTGTCCGACAACATAAACAAAACCAGGCTGACCAGCAACACCACACCCGTAACGGCCAAAATCAGGAACTGCCCTTCATAATTGCCATCCTGACCTTCCATCAACAACATAATGGATGTAATTGAACCCGGTCCCGCCAAAAAGGGGATGGCCAACGGAAAAACGGAAATATCTTCCATTTCGTGTTCAGCAACGATTTCTTCCGCATTTTCATTACGTCGTATCGTTCGCTTGCCAAAAACCATTTCCAGTCCGGTCAAAAACAACATAGCCCCGCCTGCAATGCGAAACGATGACATTTCAATCCCCAACAGGCCGAGAAATTCATGCCCAATCAAAGCAAAAAAAGCAAGGATACAGGCGGCAAAAAGAACTGCACGCAACGCCATCTTACGGCGATAAGCCGCTGTCGCCCCGGTACTCAACCCGATAAACATCGGCGTTAAGCCAATCGGGTCGATAATTACGAACATCGTCACGAAAGCCTGAAGAATAATATCCGTCATTTTTATATAGAGCACCCTTGTCGTTTTATGCTAAGTAGGCCCGCCTCATAGTAAAGTAAAGCGTTTTTCAGGAAAACCCTATCCATGACCAATTACAAATCCGATTTTATTCGCATTTTGTCCGAGCGCGGTTTTATCAACCAATGCACAGACATCGAAGCCTTGGACGAAAAAGCCGCAAAAGAGGTTATTACGGCGTATATCGGGTTTGATTGTACGGCAACCAGCCTACATATTGGTAGCCTTTTACCGATTATGCTGCTGCGTTGGCTGCAAAAAACGGGGCATAAACCTGTTGTTTTAATGGGGGGCGGCACCACAAAAGTAGGCGACCCTTCCGGCAAAGACGCCACCCGCCCGGTTATGACGGATGAATTTATCAGCAATAACATGGCTGGCATCAAAACCGTTTTTGACAAATACCTCAATTTCGGTGAAGGCAACAGCGATGCCATCATGGTTAATAACGATGACTGGCTATCTGGGTTATCCTACCTTGAATTCCTGCGTGATTTCGGTCGCCATTTCACCATCAACCGCATGATGACGTTTGACAGCGTGCGCCTGCGTCTTGACCGCGAACAGCCGCTGACTTTCCTTGAATTTAACTACATGATCCTTCAGGCCTATGATTTCTATGAATTGAATAAGCGCCATGGCCTGTCTCTGCAAATGGGTGGATCAGACCAATGGGGTAACATCATCAACGGTGTTGAATTGACCCGCCGTGTTTCCGGCAACGAAGTTTTCGGCCTGACCGTTCCCTTGCTGACCACATCCAGCGGTCAAAAAATGGGTAAAACGGCAAATGGGGCTATCTGGTTAAATGACGATATGCTGTCGGCTTATGATTTTTGGCAATACTGGCGTAATACATCGGATGCCGATGTCGGTCGTTTCCTGAAACTATTTACCGAACTTCCGCTGGATGAAATTGCCAAACTGGAAGCCCTGCAAGGTCAGGAGTTAAATGAAGCCAAGAAAATCCTCGCCCATGAAGTCACCAAACTTTGCCGTGGCGAAAAAGCGGCACTAAATGCAGCGGAAACCGCCAAAAAAACCTTTGAAGAAGGTCAATTGGGAAAAGACCTGCCGACATTCGAGATTTCGCAAAGTGATCTTAAAGACGGCATTCCTGCCTTTGACGCCATGCGCCGTGTTGAATTGGCAAAATCCGGCGGCGAAGCCCGACGCGCCATTAAAGGCGGTGGTGCCCGCCTTAACGACAATGCCATTAGTGATGAAAATCAACTCATCACATTGGCCGATGCCAACGACGATGGATTAATCAAGCTTTCCTTTGGTAAAAAACGCCATGCTTTGATCAAACCGGTTTAAGACAAATCAGCATTAAACAAATAAAACAGGCTTCCTGCAAAACAAGGAAGCCTGTTTTATTTTTTGGGGACTTCCTCCGGCGTAGAGCTTTTCCCATCTCCAATTTGAAAGAGTTTGCGCAACACACCGGGGGCAAGTGCACTGACAGGGTTCACGCTGACATCGGCATCATCAAGGTTGCCTTTAACCGTATAAGTCCAAGCAAACAAGCCGCCACCTTTTTCCCCGGCCGAAAAGAGATTGCCCAAGATCGGTACATTGCCCAGCAACGAATTCAATCCATAAGCAGGCACTACAGTCCCTGAAATATCGGCAACCTTGGCAAAGGTGTAAATCTTGCCTTCCCAGGTCAAACCAAGTGAAATACCGTTTGTACGGCCATCTTTAAATTCAATCACACCACCATCGTATTTAAACGGTGAAACCAGCGAGGAAAAACCGATCCCGTCGCCCTGCAAGCTGTCCAATACGCCGGTTAAAGCCGCCAGACTTAAAAGTTTTGCCAATGCGGGAACCTTGGTGATGCGATAATCACTGACGCGAATACTCCCCACAAGGGGGCGGCGCGCGACATCATCATTGATCACCCCTTCGATAGTCAAATCCCCACCTTTCATATCATCGAACATGTCCAAGGCCCGTAATAAAGCCCCTGCATCACCCGTTTCCATTTTCAATCGGCGATTCTGCCCATCCGGTGATAAATCGATCATAAAAGGTTTTCCGCCACCAACCACACCGCTGAGATGGGCTTGCGTCCAGATTTTACCATCCGAAGACAACGCGCCTGCCACCGTGTCCAATGTATATTCATCATCCAGCCAAACACGATCAAATCGACCGGAAAAGGTTCCGGGCAGGTCTGTGTCTTTTTCCTCATCCAATTGCGCCGTTTCGCTATTTTGACGGCTGCTTTTCAACACATGCGTCAGATCCAGACTTTCGCCCCAAATATCCAGCTCCCATCCCACACGTGGAGAATAAAGGATAGTGCCGTTCGTAATATTTGTTTTTCCGGCCTGAAAGCGGGAAACCTGCATTGTCTGAATTTGTTTACCTTGCGCATCCAGCGCAATGGAACCTGAAGCCTTTAAATCTCCACTGGAAACCGAGAAATAAGGAACACCAATTAAACGATCGGAATTAAAATTGACCTTGGCATAAGCTTCCCCCTCGCCTTCGGCTTCTTTTTGCCAATGAATAACCGGAATATCTATCTCAGCCCCTTTTAAGTCGGCAAAAGCTTCCAAAATACCAACTCCGCCCCAATCTTCGGTAATGGTCGCATCCACATGAACAGGCCCATCAATAATCTTGTTGTTGAAGGGGGGGAAATCCAGTCGCAATTCTTTGACCCGTTGTTCTTCATTCACAACACCATCCAACAAAAAACGGCGTTTAAACAAGGTATCTTCAGTAAAATTTTCACGCCATTTCAGATCAGCCGGGATTGAACCAAGGATAATTTTTCCTTCGACATCCATTCCTTTTTTGTCGACGACCAGATTAATCTCGCCTTTGCTGATATCTTCATCGAACATGACATCCTTGATTGCAATGTTCGATCCCTTGGCCTTGGCCTGTACATCGACACCATCCCAATCCAGATCATTCAACAACAGAAACGACATCGTCATGTCTGTCACCGCCTCGCCTGACGTTTTTTCAGGCGCGATCTCCAAAGCTTTGGCAAACCCCAATGGTTTATTGTCAATAAAGGTCAATGTGTCGCGCAATGGGCCGGATGCTGTTAAAGACAGATTAAGACGTTGATCATATTCATCTAAGCCAACAATATCGATTTGTGCTTTTTGAAGCTTGATCGTATCGACTTCACCACCTGTAACCGTGATTTTAAAAGACTGATGATCATATTTTGCCCAACCGCTGGCATTTCTGACTTTGGGCATGGGCGATAAATAATCAACGCTGACACCATCCATCTCCATATCACCAAACACATGGTTTAAAGTAATTTCACCTTTTTCATTGGCATTCAACGAAAGATTAATTCCTGCACGATGCACCATACCGTCCGAAATATTGCTGACAACCCAATCGCGTGCATTATCATTCAATCCACGTGGCCAATACCGATATAAATTAGACGGATTAACGCTTAACAACTCCCCGACAAGATCAGCCGACCGATCAGGACCATTTAAAATCCCTACAAATGTACCTTTCAGGGTACCCGTCGGCCCTTCCCCCAAATCAAAATTCAAGTCATCCAACTGAAACTGGTCTAAACGCGCATCATATTCCCCGCTCAGACGTACAACTTCCATCGGGATATAGTCTTCGATCGGCTGAGGTAATTTCACCAATGTGCCCACCGGCAGCGCCAACATGGCTTCTTGAATACGAAGCTTGCCATCCAGATCTTCATAGGCCGCGCGCAACGACATTGTATCAATAGTCAGGGCTTGTTTTGCCGGTTCAGGGATGATGATTTTCCCTTTCGTCGATTTCAAATCCGCAAAAAAGGAACGGACCTTCCAATCTGTATCAAGGGCAATATTGACCTTGCCTTCCAGATCAAATTGAAGCGGTTTAAGGATATCCAGTTCCGGCAATAGAAGGGACAAATCCCCCACATTGAGCGTCCCAATATTTGCTTGGGTATCTAAAATCTCGGTTGTCAGGTTGTAAGAGGCATTCACATCAACTTTTGCAGGCTTGCCTCCAAGTAAAACTTCCAGACCGATATCCATCACCATTGTTTCGCCGATACGTTCCAATTCAAAAGATGTATTAGGCGCAATCAGGCTGGTTTGATTTTTGCGATCATTGTAATCAAGCGTTGCTTTACTCACGACAAGCTTTTTCAAAAAGCTAAGCGGACGGTTCGCGTCCGGTGTTTTCCCGATAAAATCATCCAGTCGGAAGGCACGGTCTGCACGCACCGTCATGCCGTTCCCCAGTTCAAAAGCGAACGTCCCATCACCGTGGCGCATCAAATTAATTTGCGGTTCAATCAATTCAATACTGCTGGGGGCAACAACGCCTTTCAATAACGCTTGCGCGCTTAAAGATAAGGATGCTTCAGGAACCGAAGCCAGGCGGCGACCGTCACGTGTAAAAATACTCGCACCAACAATTTTGATATCAAGGGTGCGTTCCCATCCTTCCCAGCTCAGGACCGTATCTTTAATTTTTACAGTCATCCCGCGGGTATTGTGCGAAACAGCGTCAAGAATATAAGGCGTCAGTTGCGGCAAAGAAATCGGACCTTGTGACAACTTCCACGCAATCACAAGCGCGAGCAACGCAATCCCGGCAAGAACCGCGCTAACTATCTGGAGTGTATGTTTTAATGTCTTCCAGACCACCGGGCTTAATCCAATCCTTTTTCATACTTGATAAACAAATCCAGTTGGCGCACTGTTGCAAAAACAAAATGCTTACAGCTGGGGGATATTATTATGACATCACTTTGGTACCAAACGGTTAACAGCCCTCTCCCTCATGCCTCAGATACAGAAAAAGCAGATGTCGGTTTTCTGCATTGGCAAGAAGCCTGCGAGCGCATTGATGACACTGAACGCAAGGCGTTTGCAACCCATCTTATAAAAGATGAACAGGCCCGTACAATATTTTCCACTATTTTCGGCAACAGCCCATTCCTAACACATTGTATTTTAAAAGATATTTTATTCTTTTCCACCTTGATGCAAGAAGGGCCGGACAAGACCTTTAAACAGCTTATGTCAGACCTTACAGCCTTCTGGGAAACTCAACCCGAACGCGAAGCAATGGCCAAAGAGTTGCGAATCACCAAACGAAAAGCGGCCCTGACCATCGCCTTGGCCGATATTTGCCAGACCTGGGATGTTTTTCAAGTCACCGACAATCTGACAACACTGGCTGAAACGTCTTTGGATTACGCTTGTGGGACACTTCTGCGCGAAGGACATCAACGCGGCTATTTCAAATTACCTGACCCGGAAAACCATCCACAAAAAAGATCGGGCTTGATCGTACTCGGCATGGGAAAGCTTGGGGGGCGCGAACTGAATTATTCCAGTGACGTGGATATTATTGTTCTTTTCGATACCGACGTTATTCAAACGGACGATCCGTGGGATTTACAAAAAAATATGGTGCGTCTGACCAAGCAACTGGTGCAAATGATGGATGACCGCACCGCACATGGGTATGTCTTTCGCACCGATCTGCGCTTGCGTCCCGATCCCGGTTCCACCCCACTGGCCATATCTGTTTTAGCGGCTGAAACCTACTATGAGAGTATTGGGCAAAACTGGGAACGTGCCGCCATGATCAAAGCTCGCCCAGTTGCAGGTGATATCGAAGCAGGTTATGCCTTCCTTGAAATTTTACGTCCCTATATGTGGCGCAAATATATGGATTTTGCGGCAATTCAGGACATTCATGCCATTAAACGCCAGATTAATGCACATAAAGGCGGACATAACATTGCCCTGAACGGACATAATGTCAAACTGGGACATGGCGGTATTCGCGAAATTGAATTTTACGCCCAAACCCAACAGCTCATCTGGGGTGGTCGCAATCCTGACGTTCGGATTGCCCCGACATGTAAAGCCTTACAGGCGCTGGTTGATGCTGAACAGGTTGAACAAGACGTATGCGATAACCTGATTGAAAGCTATCAATATCTGCGCAAGGTCGAACACCGTATTCAGATGACCAATGATGAACAAACGCATTCCATTCCCGAAGATGACGAGGCCGTAGAACGTTTGGCAATCTTCCTTGGGTATGAGGATAAAGGCAGTTTTGCAAAAGAATTCATCGCACATCTGGAACGGGTCGAAACCTATTACGCCGAACTGTTTGAAGAAAGCACCGAAGTAAACACCCATGCGGAAGAAACGGGCAATCTTGTCTTTACCGGTGGAGACCCTGATCCCGGTACCCTGACGTACCTGCGTTCCATTGGTTTTGAAAACCCAGAGTTTGTGGACACAACCGTGCGGGGTTGGCACCATGCGCGCTATCGCGCAACACGAAGCCGACGTTCACGCGAAATTCTAACCGATCTGATGCCAGCCCTCCTCCATGCCCTTGCACAGACGGCAGAACCCGACACAGCCTTTCGTCATTTTGACGATTTTCTGAGCAAACTTCCCTCAGGGGTACAGCTCTTTTCCATGTTTCAGGTCAATCCACATCTTTTGGATTTGGTGGCTGAGGTTATGGGCGAAGCCCCTCGACTGGCTGAACACCTCGCCCGCAACTCCACTTTGCTGGAATATGTTCTCACACCCGATTTTTTTACCCCACTTCCCGATGTCACAGAATTACGCGAGGATTTGCATAAAGTTCTGGAACAGGCCCGTGACTTTCAAGATGTTCTGGACCTGTCACGCCGATGGGCCAATGATCGCAAGTTTCAGGTCGGTGTGCAGACCTTGCGTCAAATCATCACGATTAAAGAGTCAGGATTGGCACAAACCCATATTGCAGAAGCCATCATTCAAGAAATTCTGCCCTGCGTGATCAACGAGTTGGCCCAAAAACACGGCATCATTGAGCAAGGCGAAATTTGCATCGTCGGCCTGGGCAAGGCAGGCAGTCAGGACATGACCGCAACCAGTGATCTTGATCTTGTTTTTATATATGAAGCACCAGAAGACTGCATCGGGTCAAACGGCGAACGTAGCCTGAGTGTCGCGCAATATTACGCACGCCTGTCGCAACGCTTTATCAATGCTCTGACCGCCCCGACCGGAGACGGTATGCTTTATGAAGTCGATATGCGCCTGAGACCATCTGGTAATTCCGGTCCTATTGCCTCCAGCCTGGACTCTTTTATCCGTTATCATAATGAAGCTGCCTGGACATGGGAACATATGGCCCTGACCCGTGCACGTGTCATCAGCGGCGCGCCATCCCTCAGTGCCAAAGTCGAACAGCACATTCAGGATGTTCTTTGTCGTCAACGTGACAATGATAAACTTCTCTTTGATGTCGCAGACATGCGCAAAAGAATGGATAAAGAACATCACACGGATATCGTCTGGGATATTAAACAATATCGCGGCGGTATCGTCGATATTGATTTCATGGCGCAATATCTGCAACTACGCCATGCCTGCGATTATCCTGACATTCTGCAAAACAACACGATTGACGTCCTGCATAAGGCCCGTGATCTGGAGATTATAGATGAAGCAATGGCTAATGACCTGATCTCCGCATTGGAATTGTGGAATATCATTCAGGGCTATCTGCGCCTCACCGTTGCGGCAGAATTGAAAAAGAAAGACGGCGGTGATCTGCCCCATGCCTTAAAAGA
Source organism: Terasakiella sp. (assembly GCA_965230775.1). Taxonomy (GTDB): domain Bacteria; phylum Pseudomonadota; class Alphaproteobacteria; order Rhodospirillales; family Terasakiellaceae; genus Terasakiella. Next base: position 184,789 of record CBDDLQ010000006.1, on the reverse strand, counting down.
CGACCTTGTGCAGGCTTGCGGGGAACCTTCATTCGATATGCTCTGTGAACGGATGAAAAATGCAGCCGACCTTGTTTTGAAACATTATAAACAATTGATCGATACACCCGCATCGACTATCACTTTACAAGACGATAAACAATAAGGATCACGGACCATGACACTTGAAGTAGGCAGCCCAGCCCCCGATTTCACACTTCCGACCGACGGCAACGGCGAGCTCAGCCTCTCAAGCCTGCGCGGTAAAAAAGTTGTCCTCTATTTCTACCCGAAAGACAGCACGCCGGGCTGCACAACACAGGCCAAAGGTTTTCGTGATGAACGCGCGGCTTTTGAAGCTGAAAACTGCGTCATCATCGGGGCATCAAAAGATACCGTCAAACGCCATGATAACTTTAAAACCAAACAGGAATTGAACTTCCCCCTTGTGTCCGATGCAGAAAGCGACCTTTGCGAAACATACGGCGTATGGCAGGAAAAAAAGATGTACGGTAAAACATTTATGGGGATCGTGCGCACAACATTTCTGATTGATGAAAACGGGATCATCAAAAAGATATGGCCCAAAGTAAAAGTCAAAGACCATATTACAGAGGTCTTGGAAGCCGTTAAAACACTTTGAACTTTTTAGACTTTCATATAATGTTCTGATCAGTTGAGTATGGGGGATTACATCACATGGCCGGTAAAAAAAGCGATCTGGAAATTCAGGTCGAAAACGAGTTTTTAGAAGAAGCACGCGACATTATGAACCAGCTTGAAGTTCAACGCGAAAACCTGCGTTCGAACTTCAATAGTGACGACATGGCGAAACTGCGCCGCAACGTCCAGCTATTGGGCGCTCAGGCCCATGCGGCCGATTTCGGTATCGTCAGTATGCTATCACATCGTCTGGAAGATTATCTGGAACGGATTGACACAATGGCGGACCCGCATGGCGATAATGTCCGCATGTTTCTGGATAAAATCGAAGGGGCGCTGGACGGCACCCTCGAAGTTGGCAAACCAAATGCCGGGGCAGAACTGGTGCGGGAATTGCCGTCCACCAGCAAATTTGTCCATGAATTTGGTGATCTTGAAAAGAAAAACATCGAAGTTCTCGTCATTGTTCCCGACAAGGCCACAGGCCACATTGTTGAGCGCGAAATGGCGGAATGCGGCTATCGCGTTTCATTTGCCAAATCGTCCTTTAAAGGATTTGAAATTGCCATTCGCACCCGCCCGGATATGGTTTTGGCCTCTGGTCAAATTGATGAGCTGTCCGGCATTGATCTTGCTAATGCATTTTCCGCCATGCCAACCTCCAAAGACATTCCTTTTGCCTTGCTGACCAGTAATGACTGGGGACATCCCAGCCTGAAAGCCCTACCCCATTCTGTCGGACTGGTTCGCAAAGGAAAACATTTCGGCGACGACATCGCCGATTGCCTGCGCCGCTTCCAGATCACATAACTCTGACAGCAGTTGCATGCTATAGGCTAAAAAAAGCGGCGGACACACTCGGAAAGGTCTGCCGTTTTTTACATATGCCCCAATTACCCCGCCCTCCATTGATGGGTAACACCCCGTATTTTAGTAGTTTTCATACGGACTCCGTACCATCGTTATTATGTAATTTGAATTTTTGAAGTGTCTTAACATCTGCTATTGCCAAAAAAACTCATGATGTTATGTTTACTTTAAGTACCATTACTTAAAGTCCAAATGCATATGACCAAGCAAGCTGAAGCTTTTGATTTATCGTCTGAAAATGAACCTATATTCAGACGATACCTTCCTAAAATTACTCCAATCAGTAAGAAATCACCAAAAGTTAATGAATGGGATATTCCATATACCATTAAAGAGCTGTCCTACTATGTACACAGCCATTATCGATATTATGGAAAGTTTCCATCCGCTGTTGCAGGTCAAATCCTTGAACAATACTTACCCCCTTCAAAAGACCATTATGTTCTAGACAACTTTTGTGGTTCAGGCACGACTTTGGTTGAGGCCAAGTTGAGAGGGATAAAATCTTTTGGATTAGATATCAGCTGGCTTTCGGTCTTGGCCTCGAATGTAAAAGTGACTGCATTAGACCTGCATGCTTTAAAGCAAGAGCTTAATACTTTGGTCACATGGTTTGAGAAAAACAAAGATTCTTTTAGTGAACCTGATGATGATTTTTCTAAAAAGTGGTTTGAATCCCGTGCTGCAAGGGATTTAGTGGTTATACAGAATTATCTTCTAAATCTAACGAGTTCTTACATACGAGATTTTTTAATTATTGCTTTTATTGGTATAGTTAGAAGAGTATCCAAAGCGCATGATGGTGAAGTCAGGCCGCATATTAATAAAAAGAAAAAACAACGAGACGTCATTTCTGCCTTTTCTAAAAAAGTCAATGACATGTGCCGCGACCATAATGAGTTTCAAAATAATATTATAGATGTTCCTTCTGAGTGCCTCTTAGGCAATAACCTCGATCTGCCTAAACAGTTTGATGACGGGAAATGCTACTTAGTTATAAGTCATCCGCCATATCTTAACAGCTTCAACTATGCCCCTGTATTTAACTTGGAATTTTATTGGGGTAAGGTTTTTGAAGATGAATATGCACAGGGAAACAGCAAACTATATAAAACGGAAATGAAAGCGCACCCAGCCAATGAAAGTATTACTGAAAAGTATTTCAATCATTTGAAAGCTTGTTACAAAGAAACCTTCAAAATTCAGGAGAAAGGAGGCGTTTTGGCCGTAGTGATTGGAGATTGCACAAGAAATGGTCAATTAATTCCAGTACTGGATAAAACAATCAAAATTATTGAGTCAATCGGCTACAAACTCAAAGAAATTAACTATAGAACAACTCATTACGGCTTAGGTAAGTATGCTTATAATCACCGTGCAGACTATCACGGTGACCAAGAAAAGAAGAAAGATGGAATAATAATATTTACGAAGTAATAAAAAGATTATCTCTCACAAGAAATTTTTTATATGTTTGATCTTCGATATCAAAAAATATTTTACCATCATATTGATTTACAATATCAAAGGCAATTCTGCGTACATCATCATCTTCATCAAATTTCTTTTTAGTTATTTCGTCATAGAAAGACTCTCCAAAGTATTTTTCGAAGGCCTCAAATGCTTCAATTATAATGGCGTCACGAACCACAAAGTTTTTATCAATACATGACTTTACCATATTCTGACTTTTTTCTTCCCAATGCGAAAATTCGGTTAGGACCAAGACGCTGACCATCTCCGTTTCAGGTTCTCGTTTGTCGAAACTGTTAAATCTATTTTTTCTTACATCAAGTGCAACAAAAGAAGATTGTTTTGCTTTTTCGGGTGTTTGAGGACCGGGCAGACAATCATTCAGCAAAGCATTGACCCCAGATTCAGTGATTGAATTTATTTCCAAAATCCGGCAACGAGCCAAAGTTGGCTCGTAATTCCTTAGACTTCTGTTGTTGCCTATTATTTCGGAAAGCCCATCAGGACTCAGAGTAAAAATAATTCGACCTTCATCGACCAGGTTTTCTTCAAAGAAAAAATCTGCATCTTCAGCTTTTGTTATTTGAATTTTTCTATCCGGCGTGAAAGTCACACTATAAGTATGACGCTCTCCTCCTCTTGGGGCGAAGGAGACTGGAAAAGTATGATCAAATGGTACTTTGTAACTCTTATTATTTCCATTTTTAGAGAACGTTTTTTTAAAACTCCCATTTACTGTTTGCTCTGCTCCAACCTTTTTGCATTCTATAAAGCTAATAACTTCTGAAGGATTTGTAATTTCACCTCCCTTAATAGCTTTAGGCTCACCCTGTTCATTAAAGTTAGTTCCAGACAGTAAAACGAATTCTACCTTGTGCCCCGCGCCTGAAATTCCATGTAACTTAGGTTCAACCTGTAAACGTGAAAGCATTTCATCGTCTCTAGCGACCGCAGCATATGTAAGAACTTCCAACATATCGCCCACTTTCCGCCCAACTTGATGTCCTGCATGACGGAAATGAGAGATATACTTAAATGTATCAGATAAATTAGTCATTTAGGTCCTTGAAAAGTTCAACTATATTGACGTTAAGCGCGATTGATATTTTTTGGATATTGATCAAGCTGATATTTCTATCCCCGCGCTCTACGCCACCAATATAGCTACGATCGAGTTCCGCTAGGTCAGCAAGTGACTCTTGAGAAAGTCCTCGCGCTTTCCTAAGCTCTCGAATCTTAATGCCAAAAGAGACTGTGATAGGGGAATTATTAGTGTTTATCATGCCATCATAATTGGTCATAGGTGACTATAGGTCCACGGACTATAAGTACCAAAAATATAGTAAAATATGAAATTCGGGCAATTTTCCCTTGTCAGAATGGGTCGTGACCGATTTTCACTTTCTAAGCTTTAGCTCATCCAGTCGTTGATCATCGCATCTGGGATCGCGTCGCAGGCGTAAGTGAACGAGCCTTCATCGTGTAACTGCGCAAGGGTGCGGTTCAGGTGACCGTAGGTTGCGCGCATCAGCGATCCGCCTGTTGTGATGCGGTTTACACCTAAACCTGTATAGTCTTTTAAAGACAAAGGTGTTGCAGAGACACCGCCCAAAATATTAATGGGGGCCTTGATCTCGTGGACTAATGTGCGGATTTCTTCATGGTCCACCACGCCGGGGATAAAGACGCAATCCGCGCCCGCCTCTGCATAAGCCCGACCACGTAAAACGGCTTGATCCAAGGCATCCGGTTGCCCTGTCAAATAAGTATCACAACGTGCGTTTAAAACGAACACTCTGTCCCCTGCGGCCTCTTTGGCAGTGGTTATCGCCAGAACCGCCTCATCAAGTGGGAACAAATCATCTACCGTATCCCCACTGGCATCTTCCAAATTCGCACCAACCGCCCCGATTTCAATAATCCGGTTAACTGTTTTTGTGATATCGCCATATCCCGTTTCCATATCCATCGTAACCGGGACAGCAACGGCGCGCACGATGCGTTCAACAGCTGCAAACATCAATTCAGGATCAAGGTTATTGCCATCCGGCAAGCCGTGGGAATAGGCAATGCCCGCACTTGTCGTCGCAACTGCTGGAAAGCCTGCACGTGCAATCATTTTCGCACTGCCTGCATCCCATGCGTTCGGCAAAATAAAAGGCACGCCTTTATGGTGAAGATCGTAAAATATCTGTGCCTTTGATTTTGTCATGTCACTTACTCGTCATCTGATCCTTTAATCCGGCTGGCAAGGGCCGCCGCCATAAATTGATCAAGGTCCCCATCCAGAACAGCTTGTGAATTGGATGTTTCCACACCCGTGCGCAAATCCTTGATCATCTGGTAGGGTTGCAGGACATAAGACCTGATCTGATGGCCCCAACCGATATCCGTTTTTGCATCATGTTCGGCCTGACTTTCGGCTTCACGTTTTTGCAGTTCTGCTTCATATAGGCGCGCACGCAGCATTTTATAAGCGGCTGCACGGTTTTTATGTTGCGAACGGTCATTCTGACACTGCACCACAATCCCGGTTGGAATATGTGTGATCCGAATGGCTGAGTCCGTTTTGTTAACGTGCTGCCCACCGGCACCGGAGGCACGGTAGGTATCAATCCGCAGATCTTTTTCTTCGATTTCAATCTCGATATTATCATCAACTTCGGGATAGACCCAGACAGACGAAAAACTCGTATGACGGCGCGCAGAACTGTCAAACGGTGAAATACGCACCAAACGATGAACGCCACTTTCCGTTTTTAACCAACCATAAGCATTGTGACCGGAAATTTTGATCGTTGTGGATTTAATGCCGGCTTCTTCCCCCGGTGTTTCTTCGATATATTCAACCTTGCATCCATGTTGGTCTGCCCAGCGGGTGTACATGCGCAACATGATATTTGCCCAATCACATGCCTCGGTCCCGCCAGCACCAGAATTGATCTCAAGGAAACAGTTGTTGGCATCGGCCTCACCGGACAACAGGGTTTCAATCTCTTCTTTGGCTGCGCGTTCCTGCAAAACCACCAAGGCCTGCTCGGCCTCTTTTATGGTATCGGCATCATCTTCCATCTCGCCCAGTTCGATCAATTCGATATTGTCGGCAAGCTCCTGTTCGGACTCCTCCAACGCCTTGATCCCGTTTTCAAGACGTGTGCGTTCCTTCATCAGTTCCTGTGCTTTCTGCGGATCATTCCAAAGGTTTGGATCTTCGCTCAACGCATTCAGCTCTTCCAGACGTCGCACAGCATTGTCGTAATCCAGATGCTTGCGCAACAAGGCAAGGGATTTACGAATTTGTTCGACCTGAGTTTCGACTTCGGCACGCATGGATATTTTCCTAAAGAAAAGAATAATCTGATGGGACGCTATTTAAACTGTAATAAGCCTGCGGTCAATATAGACCACCGCCTGTGTCCACATCACCCGGCGTGATAATTTCATCACTTTGCCCTTCCAAAACACTGTTGCTTTGGCTGGGCGATGTCCCTTGTTTAAAGGCTTCCCAAATAACATTTTGATCGCCAATTTTCGCATCCTGTCCGGTGCGGGCATTGACACGGATCATCCGTACCCCATCCGGGATACGAAACGGTGTTGCGGGCTTGTCCGCCAAAGCTTCCTTCATAAAATCACGGAAAATCGGCGCTGCCACACTTGAACCGGTTTCACGTTTACCCAAAGGAATGGGGGTGTCAAAACCAACAAACACACCTGCGACAAGGTCCGGGCTAAAACCCATAAACCAACTGTCGCGTTCCTGGTTGGTCGTCCCGGTTTTCCCGGCCAGTGGTTTACCAACGGCTGCGACACGTCGTCCTGTACCGCGCTTGACCACCCCTTCCAGAATGGACACGATCTGATAGGCGCTTTCCGGCGAGGTCACGCTTTCACGGTTATCAATAATTTGCGGGACAACCTCGTCACCTTGCCATTGCATTGCCATACAAGCGTTACAGTCGCGTGTATCATGTTTAAAAACGGTAATCCCGTCCCGATTTTGAATGCGGTCAATCAGGGTCGGCATGATGCGCTTGCCACCATTTACAAGCATCCCGTAAGCTGCCGCCAGATTGATCAGTTTCGTTTCCCCGGCTCCAAGCGCCATTGATAATGTTTCTTGCAAATTGGGGGTGATATCAAAACGTTTGGCATATTCTGCGACTTTTTCCATCCCCAATGTCTGCGCGAGACGAACGGTCATCAGGTTTCGTGATTTTTCAATTCCCAACCGCATGGTCGATGGACCGTAAAATTTATTACTGTAGTTGTCAGGGCGCCATTTCGGCTGCCCCGGTCCTTGATCCAGAACAAAAGGCGCATCCAGAATAAGGGTCGATGGTGTATAGCCTTCATCCAAGGCCGCCAGATAGACAAATGGTTTAAAGGCGGAACCCGGTTGGCGGTTGGCTTGGGTGGCACGGTTAAACTGGCTACGTTCATATGAATAGCCCCCAACCATTGCCAGCACACGTCCTGTATGCGGGTCCATTGCAACAATCCCGCCCTGTACACCGGGGATTTGGCGCAACGCATAATGCTGGATACGTTGCTCTTCGCCCTCTTTTTGCGCAAACACAGGCTTAACCCAGACAACATCGCCCAACTTCAGAACGTCTGAGGCACGAGAAACCCGGGGGCCAAGTTTTTGTCCTTCAATCCACGGACGCGCCCATTTCATTTCTTCCAAGGGAACAGTCCCTTGATGACCACCAACAAATCCAACATTCGCACTTTTTTCGGCAACTTCCAGCACAACACCCAGTTGCCAGTCCGCAGGTGCCCCTTTGGGGACCGCAAGATCAGACAATTGCTGTTCCCATGACAGGATATTTTCTACCCGTGTTATCGGACCGCGCCAACCATGGCGCCTGTCATAAGTTTCCAGCCCGTCCTGTAAAACACGCTGGGCGACATTCTGAAGATCGGGATCCAATGTGGTATGTACGGACAGACCACCCTTATAAAGTTTGTCTTCCCCATACATATCAACCAGCTCACGGCGGACTTCCTCCGCGAAATAAGGTGCATTGACAAATTCGGTTTCAGAACGTGACGCAACTTTTAACGGGCGCTTTTGTGCTTGTTCTGCCTCTGCCTGTTCAATAAGGCCTTCAATCACCATACGGTCAATCACCCAATTACGTCGTTCAATGGCTTTTTGGGTTTTGCGAATGGGGTGATAGTTATTGGGTGCTTTGGGTAAAGCTGCCAGATAGGCAATTTCTTCAATCGACAAATCGCCTAACGACTTGTTGAAATAGTTTAACGCCGCAGCCGCCACCCCGTAAGACCCATACCCCAGATAGATTTCGTTGAGGTACAGTTCAAGAATGCGATCTTTGCTCAATGCTTTTTCGATACGCAAAGCAAGGATAGCTTCCTTAATTTTGCGCACATACGACACTTCACTCGTCAGCAAAAAGTTTTTCGCAACTTGCTGCGTGATTGTGGATGCTCCAACCAGCCGTCGCCCGGACCCGACATTGCGAAGGTTGGTAACAATTGCGCGCGCAACCCCCATCGGGTCAATACCGATATGATTATAAAAGTTTTTGTCTTCTGCCGCTAAAAACGCACGAGACACCCGTAACGGAATGGCTTTGATCGGAACAAAAACACGATTTTCAATGGCATATTCTGCCATCAACTGGCCATCACCGGCATGCACACGGGTCATCACCGGCGGTTCGTAATCCTTAAGCTGGGTATAATCGGGCAAGCCTTTGCCAAAATGGTAAAAACCATACAAAACGGCCCCCGCGCCCAAAAGGGCAAAAAACAGACAAAGCGCCAATAATCCAGTGATGATTTTTAATATTTTCACAAGTCTTAACCAAACAATCCAACGATGAAGGGACGGCAGTATAACCGCTCGGGACTAAATGTCTTGAATTTTATAAACGATTGGCTTCTTCAACCCGGTTAAAATACCGATTGATTGACGTTTTAATCGCTTCAGCCAACTTGGCACGATGTTTTTTGGACCGCAACGCCCGTTCATCATGCTTATTTGACAAGAATCCAAGCTCAATTAAAACAGCCGGGACATCCGGTGCTTTCAAAACGGCAAATCCGGCAAAACGGTGCGGATTACGCAAGACATGACCGGACAAGGAAATATCTTTCACCAAAGTCTCAGCAAACCGTGAAGATTGGTTTTTCGTATCACGTTGTGCCATATCCAGCAAAATGAAGCTTAAATCATCCGTTGTGGACGACAAATCCACCCCTGCAATTAAGTCCGCCTTGTTTTCACGTTCAGCCAAGGCTTGTGCTTCCTTGGAAGAGGCCCGTTCAGATAAGGTATAAACGGAGGCCCCGCGAACCGATTTATCGCGAAACGTATCGGCATGCAACGACAAGAACAAATCAGCACCCGCTCGGCGGGCAATCGCTGTGCGTTCGCGCAAAGGGATAAAAACATCACGGTCGCGGGTCAACACCACCTTGTATCGCCCTGTTTTTTGCAAAGTATCGCGTAACTGGCGTGCGATTGCCAAAGTGATGTGTTTTTCGTACGCTCCACTTACACCACGCGCACCGGGGTCCACACCGCCATGTCCAGCATCAATAACCACCACATGCTTGCTTTTCTTAGCAGGTTTGGAGGGCGGTAAAACTGCCGGTACACGCGCTTGCTGCATATGGGCCCGATTTTCAACAACTGTCGGTGTTGGCGTAGATACCGCTTGATCGGGATAAACCGCAGGCTTCATCAAGGCCATAAATGTTGAATGATCCGTTGACACCAAATCCATGACAAAGCGCCAGTTTCGTACCTGCCCACGCGGAGGCAACATCAAGGTTTGCTTGATTTTTACAGGTGCATTTGCATCCAGAACAATCCGCGACGTTCCCGTTTTAAACAGACCGTAACGAAAACCACTTAAAGCCCCGTACATGCGCGGATTAAACCCTTCGGGCAATTGCCAGCCCAATTCGGGAAAATCAACAACAACGCGATAGGGTTCCGCCAAGGTTGTCACCTTAAACCCTACGTCATCGCTTACTTCCATAACAAAACGGGTATGGTCGGGATGTTGACCAACACGCACACTTTGCACAACAGGCATGCCACCGTCCTGCCCTAATGCGATATCTGCGAATCCAAACAGATAGCAAAAGAGCAATAACGTTCTGAAAAATGGTCCCTTTATGGTTCGATAGCTCGACATCATGGCTCGACGATAAAAGATTAAAAATACGAATTATATAAGTGCGACTCCTATGATTTACCCCAATTTCATCCCTTACTGCAAGAGGGTGATGCAAAATTCATTCAAGCTTAAAAGAAAGAAAATCATAAATGACGCGATTAAGACATTGTGAAATTAAATTCCTACCGTTATGTTAACGACCGCGTGAAAAAGCACTCCTGTCTGTAAAAACTCCATTTTCGGAATAATTGATCCTCACAAAAATGGAATAAGGTTTAAGCAAGACCGATGTTCACGCCGATTTGACGCAACTCTCATTTGCGCGAAACGAAGTGCTAAAGCGACTATACACTTAATTTCGAGGTTTTCATGCCGGCAAGAGCAGACCACATGACCAGAACGCAAAAAACGGAACTGTCCGTTTTATGTTCTGCATTGGGCGCCGCCGACATTTCGACCATTTATTTCAATACAGACTATCGCAGAAATACATTGGCGGGTTCAGCACGCTTTGAGAAGCGCTCCCCGAAAAGAACGGTTTCTGCATATCGGAGTTACAGGCCTAATGGCAACCAAACGCATGTTAATCGATGCGACTCACCCGGAAGAAACCCGGGTGGTCGTCGTCGATGGAAATCGACTAGAAGAACTGGAATTTGAATCAGCGAGCCGTAAACAGCTCAAAGGAAACATATATCTCGCAAAAGTCACCCGTGTAGAACCCAGCTTACAAGCTGCCTTTGTTGAATATGGCGGCAATCGACACGGTTTCCTTGCTTTTAATGAGATCCATCCAGACTATTATCAGATCCCGGTTTCTGATCGTGAAGAATTTGAAGCCGACATCGAAGAAAATGGCGACGATACGGACAACAGCAATCAGACAGAGGTTGAAGAATCCGGTTCAGATGATAGCGAACAGGTCGAACATATCCGGCCGAATTATCGTAATCAACGCCGCTATAAAATTCAGGAAGTAATTAAAAAACGCCAGATCATTTTGGTACAGGTCGTTAAGGAAGAGCGCGGCAATAAAGGTGCAGCATTAACCACTTACCTGTCCCTTGCAGGTCGTTATTGCGTCCTGATGCCCAACACGGACAAAGGCGGCGGGATTTCCCGTAAAATTTCCAACGTCAAAGATCGCAAGCGCCTGAAATCCGTTTTATCCGAACTGAGCATCCCAAAAGGGACTGCCGTTATCGTCAGAACGGCTGGTGCGGAACGTTCAAAGGCAGAAATCAAACGCGATTTTGAATATTTAATGCGGCTTTGGTCCAATATTCGTGACGTGACCCTGCAAAGTCAGGCACCTTCGCTCATCTATGAAGAAGCGAACCTGATCAAACGGTCAATTCGTGATATGTACAGCCGCGATATCGACGAAGTCCTTGTGGAAGGTGAAGAAGGCTATCGCACAGCCAAGGACTTCATGAAAATGTTGATCCCCAGCCACGCGAAAAAAGTTCAGCCTTATCGTGATGAATTACAAATTCCGCTTTATCACCGTTATCAGGTGGAGGGCCAACTGGATGCGATGCACAGCGCCATCGTTCAATTGCCTTCCGGCGGTTACATCGTAATCAATCCGACCGAAGCACTTGTCGCCATTGACGTAAACTCCGGTCGATCCACAAAAGAACGCAATATTGAAGAAACAGCACTAAAAACCAACTTGGAAGCTGCTGACGAAATTGCACGTTCTTTACGCTTGCGCGATCTTGCCGGTTTGATTGTTGTCGATTTCATTGATATGGAAATTTCACGCAATCAGGCACAGGTCGAACGTCGTATCAAAGAAGCCATGAAAAATGACCGCGCGCGGATCCAGATCGGACGTATCAGTCCGTTTGGCCTATTGGAACTGTCGCGTCAACGCTTACGTCCCAGTTTCACGGAAACCAGCACGGAAACTTGCCATTTCTGTCATGGAACCGGGGTGCGCCGTTCCCTTGAATCAACAGTTCTTCATGTTCTGCGTGTGATTGAGGAAGAAGGCATTCGCCGTCGTTCTGACGAGATCACCGTTCATGTACCGACACAGGTTGCGCTTTACATTCTCAACCAGAAACGCGACCAACTGGCAGGTATCGAAGAACGTTACCAAATGACCGTGCAGCTTTTGGGCGACGATAGCCTCGTTTCGCCCGAATATAAACTGGAACGGATTAAAGCCAAAAGCGCACAAGAATCCGGCGTTCGCCCACTCGGCCCAGAAGATTCCACCCATTTGGATGAAATCCGTGGCGAAGTTCTTGATAGCAATGACGAAGAACAAGAAGATGATGGACGCAAACGCCGTCGTCGTCGTCGCCCACGCCGTCGTAAAAATGAAGGTCAGGTAAACGAAGAAGTTTCTGAAGATTTAGAAGTTTCTGAAGTTGTCGAAAGCGATGCTGAAACTGATTCAGAGGACGACAACGATGATGACAAGCCGCGCAAGCGTCGCCGTCGCGGTAAACGTGGTGGACGCCGTCGTTCTCGCCGCCCAAATGAAGATGATCCTGATTTTGATGAAAACGAGTCTTCACAAGAAGACTCTGATGCAGACCCTTCAGAAGATGTTCAGGATACGGAAAGCAGCGAACCTGAAACAACGTCCAGCGACGATACGCAGGAAGAAAAAACACGCCGTCGTCCGCGTCGTCGCGGCATGCGCCGTCGTCGCAATGACGATACACCTCGCGAAACAACAGATGTTTCTGCTGTCGAAGCAATAGAGGAAGACTCCCCTTCAAAGGATGACACCGCCGTTGCAGAGGCCGTTCTATCCACCGATACAAAAGCTGTTCGCGTAGACGCAGAAGAAGAAAAACCAAAACGCAAACCTGTACGTCGTCGCACAACACGTAAGAAGAAAGACGAGGAAACCGCACCTACCTCTTCTGGCGAAAGTGCCGATGTAGCTGTTGAGACACCCAAATCAGAGGATGCAACAGGTAAAGCCGAGGCTGATGCAGACGCAGAAAAGCCAAAACGTAAAACCACAACACGTCGACGTACCACAACCACACGCAAGAAAAAGGTTGAATCTGATGGAAATGAAACCGATGCGAGCGTATCGGATGCAACGCCAGCAGAGAAACCAAAGCGTCGTGCACCGCGCAAGCCAAAGGCTGCTGAAACGGTAAAAACAGACGAGCCCAAAGCGGTTGTTGAAAATAAGGTTGAAACCGTCGCGATTGCCGCAACCGGTGTCCTTGTCAAAAACAGTGATGGCTCCCAACAGGAAGTCGCTGACGACAAACCGAAACGCAAAGGATGGTGGAGCCGCTAACCGCCGCCCTTGACACAAAATAAAGCCCGAAAGAACCATCTTCCGGGCTTTATTTGTTCATACTTCAGTAACAATTCAACACTTTATTTCCGTAAAAATCATGCTATATTACGAAAGCTCAGAGAAACACGTTTTTTCATATAAAACTTAATTCAAAGGAATGAAAAGACCATGTCCGTTACAATCAAATGCGGTGAAGGTGAACATTGCCAGCACTGTAAATTCAATGGCACCTTTAACTGTGCCAACCATACTGTACACTTTAGCAAGAATAAACTGGGCCGTTGCGATTGGTTTGCAGATAAACCCGGTTCCTCAAAACATATTATTAAAAACGTTACTTGAGGAACACTTTCAAGCGTTTGGCCGCTTCAACCATATGTTCGAAGCTGCCCGCATATGAAAAACGCATAAAGTGATTACCACGCGCACCATCAAAATCGACGCCGGGCGTTGTTGCAACGCCCGTCTTTGCCAAAATGGTCTTGCAAAACTCTTGTGCATCATTCGTCAGGTGCGCCACATCCGCATAAATATAAAATGCACCGTCACTGGGAGCCAGTTTATCAAAACCGGCTGCTGGCAGTTCGTTTAACAACATTTCCCGGTTACGGGCGTAATGAGCAACATTGGCATCCAATTCCGCACGACAATCAAACGCAGCCACACCACCGAACTGCGATAAGGTCGGTGCAGATATAAACAGGTTTTGTGCCAGGCATTCAATGGCACGAACCATATTATCCGGCACAACCATCCAGCCCAAACGCCAGCCTGTCATAGAAAAATATTTTGAAAAACTGTTAATCAGAATAACATCTTCACTAAATTCAATGGCTGTATCAGCACGATGATCATAGGTAATGCCATGGTAAATCTCGTCAGAAATAAACCGGATACCTTTGGCATCACAATAGCGGCACAACCCCTGTAAATCTTCACGCGACAGCATACTTCCCGTAGGGTTTCCCGGACTTGCCACAATCAAACCATCCAGTTCCACGCCTAACTCATCCAGCATTTGCGGTGTCGGTTGAAAGTGGGTATCCGGGCCGACAGGAATTTCAATGGCTTCAAACCCCAATGCTTTTAAAATATTGCGATACGCCGGGTATCCGGGGGCTGTTAAGCCCACCTTGTCACCTTGTTCAAAGGCAGATAAGAAGGCCAATAAAAAGCCGGTTGAAGACCCGGTTGTCACAACAACGCGACGCGCATCCAAGCTAACACCGTAATATTCTTTATAATATTGTGCAATCCGCTCACGTAAGGCCGGAATGCCCAAGGCCTCGGTATAACCGACTTTATCAGACATTAATGCCTTTTGCGTAGCTTCCAATACGCCACGCGGCGCACTTGTGCTGGGCTGTCCGACTTCCAGATGAATAACGTCCCCGCCCTGTGCTTCACGTTCATTTGCTGCGCGCATTACATCCATAACAATAAAGGGTGCAACACTGCCGCGTTTTGAAATTTTTAAAGCCATTATTCAGCCCCTGTTGTCAAACCGTATCCGCGCGGGTCGTTCATGGCACGACAGCTTTCCGGTTCTGCATGCAGACCACCGGGGCAAACGATTGCATTTACAATACCAATTCCGCCTTCAACGCCGGAAAGTTCATAGCCTAAAGTCTGCAATTTGCCCACAATACTTGTGTCCAGATTGCTTTCATAAAAAACCTTATCCGGTGCACCACCATGATGTGTGCGTGGCAGGCTCATAGCCTCTTGCATAGTTTGTTTTGCCATAAATGTACGTGCGGCAATGTTTACCAACTGCGTCGGTGCCGTCACCCCACGAGAGGCCGCACCGGCAAAATAAACTTCGTTGGAATTTTCATTCACGATCAACATCGGCCCCAAAGGCATCGGACCACGACCATTCAGCCCCGGTAAAGCCGACAAAAGAACCCCTGTTTGGGGCGCGATACGGCCCACACCAAATGAACTGTTCATACTTACGTTACAGGCAACTCCCATACCAAAACTATCGACCGCAACCAAACTCAGCGCAGAGGGTGCTTCCGGTGTCGGTTGCGGAGGACTGGACAGTCCACTTGCAGGCTGATGGCGATCCAGTCTCATACCTTGCATCAGTTTTTCAATATAATCCTGCGTCAACAAGGCATTGACATCTTCACGCGCACGCCCATCCGGTGTGCCCCATCTTGTGCGTTCCCCGTATGCTCGCATAGATGCTTCTGCCAGAAGATGGGCACGCGTTGCTTCATCCGCAGATACAAAATCCCCGTTTTCAGACAACATCGACCAAATTTGCGCACCAACAACGCCACCGGCTGCAGCCGGTGGGGCAAAATGGGCAACGCTGAAATTATAAGGCAGTCCCTTCACGGTGTCGCGCCACTGAGGAAGCGCATCACGTAAATCTTCGGCGGTCAAATAACCACCTGCTTTTTGCACTGACTCCAAAAAACGTTTGGCAAACGAGCCTACATATAACGCCCCCGGCCCTTTGGTTCGAATTTCGGTCAGAGTTGCAGCCAAGTCATATTGTTTAATAAAATCACCTTCGTGAACAGGCGTTCCATCTTCTTTGGCAAAAACGCGTGCTGCTTCACTATCGCGAACAAGGGCCTCACCAACGGGGCGCAGTTCTGCCGCCAACGCTCTTGATACCTGCGTCCCAAAACGAGCCAAATTTTCTGCCGGGGAAATCAACTGTGCCCAGCGCAAATCCCCATATTTGGATTGCAAAATGAAAAACCCGCGCGCGTTCATCGGAACACCGACCGGACGCACAGTTCCTGCGGGAACCGCACGCGGTGCCTTGCTTAGGAAATCAAGAGCTTCCGTTTTGTTATCCTTGCGGTCATGGATAACACAAACCCCGCCCCCGCCAAGACTGCCGGAAGACGGCATGGTCACTGCCGAGGCAAAATACATGGCTGTTACCGCATCTGCTGCCGTCCCCCCGGCCGAAAGAACATCACGCCCGATAAGCGCCGCGCGTGGTTCATCAGCAACAACAGCACCGATATATCCTTTTACAGCACCGATTTTGCCTTTCTCTTGCGGACTGTCCAGCGTACTACACGCGCTGAGTGAGACGATCAAAGTGCAAGCCGCCAATTGACGCAACCCTGTTGTCAGGCTAGCTTCCATAGAGACCTTTTGATTTAGACGGTGATAAAGCGTGCGAAAAACCATAAAATTACTTTTCTTTGTCGTTCTGTGGAGCGTGGCATTCCCGGTTTCCAAATCGCACGCCATCTCCTTTGTGCGCGATGCAGAAATCGAAAGAACGATTGCTCTGTTTGCAAAACCGATATTCGAGGCAGCCGGCCTCAGTGCCGACAACATTGAAATCTATCTGGTAAATGACAGTCAACTCAATGCTTTTGTTGCCAATGGACAAAAACTTTTCATCCATACCGGCCTATTGCAACGTAGCAAAAGCCCTGAACAGGTTATTGGTGTTATCGCACACGAAACCGGGCACATCGCGGGTGGCCACTTATCCCGTATTCGTCAAAAAATGGAAGAGACCTCCCCCGAATCCATTCTTGGCTTTATCTTGGGCGGTGCCGCCATCCTTGCCGGGCAACCCGGTGCTGGCAGTGCGATTATCATGGGTGGACAAGAAATGGCTACACGTTCCTTACTTCAATATAGCCGAACCGAAGAAGGATCTGCCGACCAAGCCGCCGTCACTTATCTGGACGAAACAAAAACATCAACACGTGGCCTGCTGGAATTTTTTGAAATTCTGAAAAAAACGGAATTAAGCTCAACTTCCGAACAAAACCCTTATATTCGTACACACCCTCTTACAGCAGAACGTATTTCTTTTTTGGCAGAACATGTTGCGAAATCTCCGCTGAGTGACAAACGGGTTTCGGATGAATTTATTGAATTGCATGAGCGTATGCGGGCAAAACTGGATTCTTATCTTTTATCCCCAACCCATACCTTTCGCCTATATCCGACAAGCAATACCTCGCTGGCCGCCCGCTATGCCCGTGCACAGGCTTATCACAAGGACAATCAGCAAGAAAAAGCCATTTCTGAAATTGACGGCTTGATCGCAGACCATCCAAATGACCCTTATTTTTATGAACTCAAGGGGCAAATGTATTTTGAAAACGGTGATATTGAAAATGCGATTGAAGCTTATAAAAAATCAGTTGCCTTATTGCCTAAACAACCCTTGCTCCTGCTCGCATTAGGGCGCGCCTATCAAGAGAGCGGCAAGGATAAGTATCTACCGAATGCCATTGACTTCCTTGAACAATCCATCAAACAGGACAACACATCATCATTCACATGGCGCCAACTGGGTATCGCCTATGGACGTGCCAATCGCATGGCAGAAAGCTCCCTTGCCTTGGCGGAGGAAGCCTATCTTCAACGTCGCTATAAGGAAGCCATCTTCTTGGCGGGACGGGCGGAAAAAGAATTCAAAACAGGCTCGCCTGAATGGATTCAAGCGCAAGATTTGCGCCTTACCTCTGAAAGGCTGATGAAAAAACAAAACAAATGACACGCTTGCCCTATTTACTCGGTTTCCTAACTCTTGCGGTTCTTCTGAACGGGTGCATGACGCAAAAGTCGTCATATGACGAACGGCCCTACAAAATAGGAACCGGAAGCCGGATTGATATTCTTGATGGTCGTGAACGTTTTTATAAAGGGCACAGACCACGCGGCTGGACACTGTCCGGTCTTGACGAAGAAATGATCTTTTCTTCCAATAAACAAGTGCGTCACATCTTTCAAACCCAAAAAGAAGGACAACAAGGGCTACATATCCAGAATTTCAAACAGGACTACATTCTTGCACGATACACAAATACCCGACTTCTCGTCACACCATACCTGTCTTGGTATTGGAACGTATCGGAACATAGCGGAACCCGCCATCCGGTGCGACTTCTAATCGGTTTTTATGGCGGCGTTGCGCAATCCCCCGCCCTTTCGCAAGAACAATTTATCTGGAATAAAGACAAGCTTCCCCCGTATGATCGTTTACTCGCCATCGGTTTTGATGATCTGGCATTAAAACGGGCCACCCTCTACCCTATGGGCAATCTGAAATATTATGTGCAACGCGGTGGCATTGAACAAACAAACCAGTGGTATTTCGAGGCCGCCGACTTGTCGATTATTTACCGAATGGCCTGGCCAAAAGACAATACCGGAAACGCATTTATTACCTTTGTTGGTTTTTGGGCAGACGACCAACCCGGTATCGGCGGCATAACCTTCTCAAAGATAACGTTATCACGATAAGTCTACTTGCCTCTTGTGCCTGACTGGCCCATGATAGGAAAATGAAAAACTAATATATAGGTCCACAAATTCATGTTACGCATTTTTATTGTTTCATTCTTTTCATTTATTATTTTCTCATCCGCAAATGCAGCAGACGAACTTTCCAGCACCCAGCAAGATGAAGTGCGCAAGCTGGTGCGCGAAACCTTATTGGCCAATCCTGAAATTTTGATGGAAGCCATGAACGTCCTGCAACAACGTCAGGAAGAACAAAAAGAAAAAGCGCAAAAAGCGGCACTGTTGTCCCTTGGTGCTTCCATCGAAAAGGGACCCTTAACGCCCATCGCTGGCAACCCTGATGGCGATGTGACCATGATCGAATTTTTTGATTACCAATGCGGTTACTGCAAACGCGCCTTCCCCGGCGTCATGGAAGTGATCAACAGTGATAAAAACATACGTTATGTCCTAAAAGAATTTGCAATCCTTGGCCCGGAATCAGAAGTTGCTGCCCGCGCTGCATTGGCATCACAAAAACAAGACAAATATTTTGAAATGCATACGGCCTTGATGACTATTCGCGGTCGCCTGAACACCGATAAAATTATGAAAACGGCAGAAGAGATCGGACTGGATATTGAACGTCTTAAAAACGATATGCAGAGCGACGAAGTCAGTGCCGAAATTCTTTCCACACGCGCCATTGCACAACGTTTAAATATCACAGGAACACCGGCCTTTATTATCGGGGACCAGATCATTCCGGGTGCCATTCCCCCAGAAGGTCTGAAAGAAGCGATTGCAAAAGAAAGACAAAAATAGGGGAAGATAAGCATGTCACTTAATATCAAAACTGTAGAAGAACTGCTTGCGCACTCCATCTCTATGGAAACCGATGCGGGCGAACGCTACCGCGAAATTTCAGATGCCATGGAAGTGCATAACAATCCTGAGGTTGCCAAACTTTTTAGTGTTTTGGCTGGATATGCCGACAAACATGCCGCTGAAATGGAAGAACGTGCCAAAGATCTGGTTATTCCACATATTGCCCCTTGGGACTTTGCCTGGGAAGATAAAGATAGTCCGGAAGCGGCTGATCATTTTCAAACACATTATAAAATGACACCTTATCACGTCTTGCAACTCGCCATGAAAGTCGAAAAGGGCGCACGGGATTTCTATGCTGGCATTGCCAAAGAAAGCAGCAACCCAGAAGTTTGTGCAATGGCGCAGGAATTTGCCGAAGAAGAAAGCGAACACGTTGAAATGCTTAAAGAATGGGTTGGTCGCTATCCGGAACCGGAAAATGACTGGTACGATGACCTCGACCCACCGATGATGCACGAATAGTATGTTTAAAAACCGGGTCGCAAGCTTATGAGTTTGCGGCCTAATTCAACACAGGAACGGGCAAAAGAACAAAACGGTAGCCGTTGTTGCGGGCAACCAGTAACACAACCATTTCCTTGTTCTGTTTCTGCGCCTTTTTGAAATAACTGACAATATGGGCAGGCGTCCAGACATCGGACTGATTAACCTGCACCACAACATCCCCGACTTTCAGGTCTAGCCCTGCTGCTTTTTCTTTATCAACGAGGGAGACAGCAACCCCGCGCGTGTTCCATGCCACGTCAAAACGTTGCTGCACTTTATCGGTCAATGACGCAAAAGTAAGCCCCAAAGCGGGGATCGTTGAAAAACTATTGCGCGCAATCGCCCAGCTTGCCGGTAAATCGCCTAGCTCAATATCAACATCTATGGTCTTGCCGCGTCGCCAAACCGTCACAGGAATATTCATTCCCGGTTTAAAGGCCTTGACCCGTACTGTGATTTGGTCAACCGATTCAACGGCCTTTCCATCCAGTTTCACGATCACATCACCACGGCGAATATCGGATTGACTGGCTGGACCCGGAAACGCAATATCACGCACCATCACCCCGCTGGGTTCATCCAGCCCCAAGGCCGTTGCAATAGCCGGGGTCAACCCCTGAATTTGCAAACCGAAAAAGGATGCTTTTTCGTCAGATGCCAGTGTTACATTACAGGTGGCTATACTCCAAAATATAGCGGCGCATAAAAAACGAAAATTCATTTTTACAAATTTAAGCACGCCAGACCTCACCTTGAAAGCAGCAACCATTTCAAAGATATTATCCTAAAAGATAGGCGTAAAGAAAGTCTGAAAACGCCAGAGTATCTACGACCCTAAAACAGATAATTGGGAATCATAGCGACGATATCCATTTCGCCCACTGGTTTTCACCGCATACATGGCTTCATCCGCGTAGCGCATCAATTCTTCTGCATCCATCGTATCATCGGGATAACAAGCAAGCCCAACACTGGCCCCCAACGTACATTCCCGCCCACCGGCCATGATGGGTTCTTCCAGGCAATCCAATACTTTTTGCGCCACGACCGGACCGATTTCCACGCTATCAAGTTCTTCCAGCAAAATAATAAATTCATCTCCGCCGATACGTGCAACCGTATCAGACTCCCGGATAATCTTTTTAAAACGCTGTGCAACTTCAATTAAAACCACATCGCCCGCCTCATGGCCCAATGTGTCGTTAATCGGTTTGAATTTATCCAGATCAATGAACATCAACACAAGCGCGCGGTCATAACGATGAGACAATTTAATGGCATGATGCAAACGGTCCGTAAACAAATGACGGTTTGGCAAGCCTGTGAGCGTGTCATGGTGTGCCAAATGGCGAATACGTTCCACCGTTTGAATACGTTCTGTAATATCGCGTAGAACCGCCGTAAAAATACGTTCGTGCCCGACTTGCATGCTGGAGATGGTAATCTCCATCGGAAATTTGCCCTTAGTACGGTTATAACCGTTGAATTCTATCGGCTTGCCCATCAAACTGGATCGCCCATGCGCGACTTTACGGTCAAAAATCCGCCGGAATTTTTCATGCTTATCATAGGGAAGCAATTCCACGACATGATGGCCGATAATCTCGTTGGCCGTACACCCAAATACTTTTTCCGCCGCCGGATTAAAAGTTTGGACTTTCCCTTCAGAATCAAACGTAATAATGCCTTCACTCACCGTATTCAAAATACTTTTAATCCGGTGTTCGCGATCCCGCACCGCTTCAGACGCCCGTTTATAGGCCGTAATATCCTGAACTTCGACAATATAGGCCGCCTTGCCTTTAATCTGCAGTTCATGGATTAAGAGTTTGGCGTCCAGTTCATTCCCTTGCAAAGTTGTAAGTTTCAACGGGATGAAATCATCTTCTTCAGCAAGAACCTCTAAGCCAAAGGCGAGATATTCTTTATAATCATTATGAATAAAATTTATAAATTCCTGATTGATAACATCTTCGGCAGAATCAATACCTAACAGCTTCAAGCCTGCCGGGTTCATATACTGGATACGATCATCCACACAAATGGTAAACAGATTGGACGCCGACTGAACAAGATTCATCGCCCAGCCTGCATGAGCCAGATCGAGGATGTCTAAATTCACAACGGTTTCTTCAATCGCCATTATGTCTTATTTGTCCCTGTTTTACCTTATTACAAGGTCTATTTTAGCTTAGACTTAGCCTTTGCAAGGGCTGCTGCCAATGCATTGTCACCTTGTGCCCCCAAATTATCTTTTCGGCTGAACCTTGTAGGAGAAGCTTGCGGTGACTGTACCTTATTTTTCACACGATGCGAACCGGCTTTTTTGTCATTTGACGCATATTTGTCATTTTTTACTGCTTCTTGTAGTTTCATTGAAAGGGATATTCTATTTCTTGGCAAATCAACTTCCATAACACGAACTTGCACAACATCACCGGGTTTCACAACCTCATGCGGATCTTTGACAAATTTATCTGCAAGTTGAGAAATATGAACCAAGCCATCCTGATGAACCCCCACATCTACAAAAGCCCCAAAATTGGTCACGTTGGTGACAACACCTTCCAGACGCATCCCCTCTTTCAGATCAGACGGTTTCTCAACCCCTTCTTGAAATGTTGCTGTATGAAACTCAGGACGGGGGTCACGACCAGGTTTTTCCAGTTCTGTCAAAATATCGCGCACTGTTGGCAGACCAAAGCGTTCATCCGTAAAACTCTGCGCATCCAGATGAGATAAAGTTTCACGATCCCCAATTAGCTCATCAATAGATTTTGAAGCCTTTGCAATAATGCGCTCCACCACCGGATAGGCCTCGGGGTGAACAGAAGAACAATCCAAGGGGTTATCCCCCCCTAAAATACGCAAGAACCCTGCAGCCTGTTCAAAAGCTTTCGGTCCCAGTCGGGACACTTCTTTCAATTCTTTGCGGTTTTTAAAACGTCCCTTTTCTTCGCGGTACTGTACGATATTTTGTGCCAAACCTTCGTTAAGGCCCGATACACGGCTCAGTAACGCCACAGAAGCGGTATTCAGATCGACACCAACCCCGTTTACGCAATCCTCAACCACGCCATCAAGCATCCGCCCCAGCTTAACTTGCGATACATCATGTTGATATTGCCCGACACCTATGGATTTGGGATCAATTTTAACCAATTCCGCCAACGGGTCCTGTAAACGACGACCAATGGAAACCGCACCGCGCAAAGAAACATCCAGATTGGGAAATTCCTGTGCACCATATTCAGATGCAGAATAGACCGATGCACCAGCCTCACTCACCACCAGTTTGGTTAGTTTCAAATCGGGATAATGTTTCATCAGGTCTGCTGCTAATTTATCAGTTTCACGTGAGGCAGTTCCGTTCCCGATACTGACCAATTCCACCTTATGTGCACGGCACAGGCGTGCCAGTATTTCAATGGATTGATCCCATTGGCGTTTGGGTTCATGGGGATAAATCGTCGCGGTCTCGCATAACTTCCCCGTATCATCGACAACAGCAACCTTCACCCCGGTCCGAAATCCAGGATCAAGGGCCAGTGTCGGACGTGTTCCGGCAGGTGCTGCCAGCAACAGGTCACGTAAATTGCGGGCAAAAACCATAATGGCTTCGTCTTCGGATTGTTCGCGCAACTGAGTCAGCAAATCCATTTCAAGATGAAGAGAAAGCTTAACCTTCCACGCCCAACGAACACATTCACCAAGCCATTTATCCGCTGTCCGGCCACTATCGTGAACTCCAAAATGACGGGCAACTTTTATAATACAATCGCTGGCATCCTCTTCGTTTGACAGCAACGCGATTTTCAGAATTCCTTCATTGCGCCCCCGAAAAAGAGCCAAGGCCCGGTGTGACGGGATTTTGTTAATCGCTTCACTATAGTCAAAATAATCGGAAAACTTTGCGCCTTCTTTTTCTTTCCCGGCAATCACTTGCGAAACAACCTTGCCCTCTTCCCACAGATAATCACGCAACTGTTTAATAAGACCCGCGTCTTCAGCAAAACGTTCCATCAAGATCTGGCGCGCCCCATCAAGGGCTGCCTTAACATCTTCGATACCTTTATCGCTTGCAACAAACGCTTGGGCTTCCCCTTCAGGCGTTTTCAACGGGTCGGTAAACAACATATCCGCCAAAGGCTCCAACCCTGCTTCACGGGCGATCTGTGCTTTTGTGCGGCGTTTTTTCTTATAAGGCAGGTATAAATCTTCAAGCGTGGCCTTGGTATCGGCTTTTTCGATTTCCTTTTTTAAGCTATCGCTTAGCTTGCCTTGCTCATCAATCGTTTTTAAAATTGCATCACGTCGCTCATCCAACTCGCGCATATAACGCAAACGTTCTTCCAGTTGTCGCAACTGGGTGTCATCCAGACCATGCGTCACCTCTTTACGATATCGCGCGATAAACGGGACACTGGCCCCTTCGTCCAACAGGCGGACCGCAGCCTCGCTTTGATGCGACGCAATAGATAACTCTGAAGAAAGACGATCAATGATAGACAGCATGAATTCTTATCCTTGTGAAAGCGGGGCGCCTTTATAACAAGGAGATTTAAGCAGACATAGGAATTTTATAAACAAAATGAAAATCGTACATAAATACAAAAAACCCTCGCCAACAGAACAAGAGCTTTTTGATTTTTTAGATATAAATCGCTTCGAAGGAAGGGGATTTATGAATACCGCATTCTGTCTTGCCTTGGCCTGACCAGCGACCGGCACGTTGATCTTCACCATCCTTCACCGCCCGGGTACAGGGGCCGCAACCTATGGACGGATAACCTTTGGCAACCAACGGGTGCTTGGGTAAATTCATCGCTTTAAACTGGGAAACCACCGTTTCATAATCCCAATTATAAAGGGGATTAATCTTAAAACGACCATCATGGTCCAATTCAATTCCCTGCAATTTTGCCCGTTCACTGTTTTGGAAACGTTTGCGACCACTCACCCATGCATCATATGGGCCCAACGCTTTTTCAAACGGTAAAACCTTGCGGATATGACAACAATAATCCGTATCACGCTGATAAAGGGTGGCATCACGATCAGCATTATCCAGATGGATTTGTTCAGGCTGAACCGTAATAATATTACTTAATCCCAAATATTCTTCGATGGTCGATTTATATTGAATTGTTTCTTCAAACAAATGCCCGGTGTCGATAAACAAAACAGGCGTTGATTTATCCACTTCAGCGACCAGTTTCAACAAAACAGCGGCCTCAGCCCCGAAAGACGAACTAATGGCAATCTTGCCAGAAAATTCCTCTTTTAACATCACTTCCAACAAGGCCTGACCTTCAAGTTTGCCATAACGTTGCATCAACTCCTGCAAACGCGCTTCTTTATCACTCGAAGCGGCATTCAAAGGGCTAAAAGAAACGGCTGTTGATGTTGCGCTCATTTTGTCTATCTCAACTTATTTCATTTTGGTCCTTACGATTTAGTCTGAACCTTTAATTTTGTCAATTATTTTTGTTATTTATTTCAATTAACATTTTAAATATGTATTTGATAGAGATAAAAAGATTAGCTACATCCTTGAAGACTCGAAACACAAGGATACAGCCCTATGCCCCGTTTAAACGGCCCCGAATACCTTCCTGACCACAACCAAATAGATTCTGTTGTTGTTTTCCTTCACGGTTTTGGCGCGGATGGGCAAGACCTGATTGGGTTGGCACCTTTTTTTGCATCTCACTTACCAACAACCGCCTTTTATGCCCCTAACGGCCCTGAAATATGTGAAATTTCCCCTTTTGGAAGACAATGGTTCAGCCTTGCGCGTTACGATGCCGATTACTTGCGGCGACAAACCGCAACGCAGGCAACAGCCTTTGAAGCCATGTACGAAGGGGCACAAGATGCCTCAGACAGCCTTCAATTTTACATTGACCATCTACAACACACACACAACGTCAGTGCAGACAAAGTCTCTTTAATTGGTTTTTCTCAAGGGACCATGATGGCGCTACATCTTGCTTTCAGGCAAAATACACCATTTGCGGGAGTTGTCGGCTTTTCCGGTGCACTCGTTGGTGCATCTCATCTGATATCAAACAAGACATCCACATGCCCTGTCTTACTGGTTCACGGCGAAGCTGACGAGATGCTGCCCATTCACGCTGTCGATCTTGCTGCTCAGGGATTAACACAAGCTGGCATTGAGGTTTCCGTCATAAAACGCCCTCACCTCCCCCATGCAATTGATGAAGAAGGGTGTCGTGCTGCTGTTACTTTTTTGAGAGACAAATTCTCAAACCAAAATCAAAAAATCACCTGAAATCAGGTGCTTTTTTAAACTAACTTTTATTTATAAATCAGTCTTCAAACGGGATTAATGCATCAAATTTTGCAATTTCCAACATACGGCGTACTTGGCCGTCTGCATTTCTGATGGAAAGTGTAAATGGTTTTCCTACGGTTGCATCGCGCAGCAGCATCAACATACCTAAACCCGCAGAATCGATAAATTCCAGGCTGCTTAAATCAAAAACACATTTCGTACCGTTGTACTCTTTCAAGTCATCAACAATTTTACGAAACACAACATTGTCGGAAAATGTCAAGCGCCCTTGAAGGAACAGTTCCTTACTATTGTCATCGCCACGAACGTTATATTCCATGTTTTTTCCTCGTCTAAACTAAATAGTGCTGCTCTTTTCCACTCGCACCTTTTTATATCTGAAAGTACCATACCTTGTTTTTGAATCTCGTCCAACAAATTCAAATACTTTCGATGCTTTTTTTGTTATCCCAATTATCTTAACGCAACCCACAAGCATAAACTATAAATTTATTTGCCATACACCTGTTTAATGGATGATTGGATCTCGCTAACCGCTGTATTTTCCGTATTTTCTGCATTCACCGTTGTGCATAATGCGGTTGCAAGCTCCGGCAATAAATCCAAATCTTTATTTTTCGGCTGGCCGCCACTTTGCCAAATAGATTTGGTCACCGTCACCAATGTCGCAGCCAAAGTAGAGACATGTGCATAATCGCTATTTTTCAGTCGTTTGCTGATATCCTGACCAACATTCATCAAACGTTGCACCATTTCAGCACTCTCTTTTGTGACTTGCCCTGTTTTAAAGGCTGGTACAATCCGGTCCACCAGATATTTAACCTGAAAGACATGACGTTCAATTTTTTGCGCATTTACACTCCAAACGGCATTGGCGATTTGGCGTTGCGTTTTATTGGAATCAAAATCACCTGTGGCCTTTAGCGCCAAGGTATTGGGAACGGTGACGAGCGGCACTTCTTGGCCTTCTTTACGCACTTCTTTACGACGGTCCGGCCCTATATAATCGGTTGTTACCACAAATGCTTTTCTTTTTTCGATCAGGAACTTCACACGGTCGATGATTTTTTGGGCCACAACAGGTTTTATCTGCAAATCATCCAGCCCCGCCCGTGAAGCCTGACGAACAATTTCCTCACCCGCCTCGTCAATAAACAGAATCACAGCGGCAAAAGGATTTTGCCCCAAATGATTATGGCGCAGGCGGTGGATAACTTCGCAGACCTGCTCGCCCTTTAAATTGACATCGCATAAAATCAGATCAGGACTATGAGCACGAATAGCATCTTCAAAACTATCAATGTCATAAGCGTCCGTGATTTTACGAAAACCGTAATGGTGTAAAACACCTTTCAAACTGCTTCGCAGTTGACGGTTACTATCCGCAATAAGAATACTGATATTCTCGATTTGGTATTTAGCCATAGTTGAAATATTCCGCGCCGTGATTTTTGTATCGTTCATTTAAAGAACGTTATGCGCGAACTATTAAACTATAACGACAGGTAAAAGAAACCTATCCTCACGTATAGTCCTTAAGTTTAAGGAACTTCTCTTTTTCCATTGGCGGGTTAAAATAATACCCTTGCAACAGGTCGCAGCCACGTTCCTCCAAGAACGCCACATGTGCTTCTGTCTCGACCCCTTCGGCAACAATACTCAGCCCCAGACTATGCCCCATCGCAAGCATGGCATTAACCAAGGCCGCATCATCATTGGATTCCGGTAAATCAGAAATAAAGGCCCGATCAATCTTCAAGATATTAAACGGATAACGTTTTAAATAATTTAGAGATGAAAATCCGGTCCCAAAATCATCGACCGCCAGACGGACCCCCAAATCCGACATGGCCTTCAAAGCGGTCAATGTGGTTTCTGTTTCAGCCATGCAAACGCTTTCCGTCACCTCAATTACCAAACTCCCTTTTGGGACGTCATATTGGGTAAGCGCATTTTTCACGACATCGACCAAAGTCTGGGACCAAATTTGCTGAGGAGATACGTTGACCGCAATGTAAAGGTCGTCAAACCCGCTGGCATGTAGTTCCTTCAAGGCCTGACAAGCTGTTTCAATAACCCATTGCCCGATAGAAACGATCAAGCCAGTTTCTTCTGCCAATGGAATAAATTTATCAGGTGGGATCAATCCTTTTTCAGGGTGCAGCCAGCGGATCAAAGCTTCCGCACCAGCAATTTGACCGGTTTTAGGTTCAATAATCGGCTGATAATAAAGGGTAAGCTCTCGTTTCTCCAATGCCTTTCTCAACCAGGCTTCAAGAACGAGACGTTCTTCCGCTGCACGGTTCATATTGGGCCGGAAGAAACGGAAACCGTTGCGCCCGTCTTCTTTTGCCAAGCGCATGGCGGCTTCTGCATTTTTAAATAATGTGGATGCATCATTGCCATCTTCCGGGCAAACCGTCAAACCGGCACTGATCGTCACAAACAATTCATGTCCACGAATATCAAATGGCGCGCTGAACGCATCCAAAACATCGCGCACCACATTTTCAACATCACCGATACGCGAAATATCGGACATTACAATGGCAAACTCATCACCACTGACCCGGCCAATACCGTAATTATTATCCAAACAATTTTTCAGACGAAGAGAGGCCATAACCAACAATTCATCCCCAAAACTATGGCCTAACGATTCATTGACCTTCTTAAAATTATCCATATCGACGGTCATCAACGCAACATTGTCGGAACGTCGCAAAGCCTGCCCCAATCGATCCAAAATTAATCCTCTGTTGGGAAGGCCTGTCAGTTCATCAAAATTTGCCTGACGGTAAAGTTTTTCTTCCGTCTCTTTGCGATAAGTAATATCTTCCTTTGAAATCAGCAGGTTGGTCAGAACCCCATTTTCATCACGGATCGGAGCGACACTGACATTTTCCCAAAAAAGTTCGCCATTTTTGCGTTGATTACAAAACTCGCCCCGCCATTCCTTGCCATTATTGACCGCTTCCCAAACAGCGGCATTTTGTTCCAACGACACAAAATCACCCGCAAGAATATCCGGTAATTGCCCCAGTACTTCTTTACGCCCGATCCCGGTAATCTGTTCGTAATGAGGGTTTACATATTCCAGTCGCCCTTTACCGTCCGTAATCATAATACTGATTGGACTTTGTTCCACGGCGCGAAACAGTTTACGCAACGTCGCCTGATCCCCCAAACGTTCCTTGCGCATTTTCACTTCGCGCAATTCGCGTTCAATCGCGGGCACCAGTCGCGCATAGTCCCCTTTTTCGATAAAATCATGCGCACCTGCCTTAAGCAAGATCACCGCGTCCTTGGCACTTACGGCCCCGGAAATAATGATAAAAGGCAAATCGCTTTCGTGTTTAACGGCAATATTCAGGGCGGCAGGCGCATTAAAGGCGGGCAAATTATAATCAGATAGAACAAGATCCCATTCGCCGGAAATCAATTGTTCTTCAAATTCACGAGCGGTTTCAACCCGCGTGATAGCCGTGTCTAAACCGCCACGACGCAACTCCAACCCAAGGAGTTCGCAATCGTCTTCAGAGTCTTCCACCAGCAGAATTTTTAGCTGTTCACTCATGCCCTATCTATTCAGCCTATTTTCCCCCTGCACCTCCCATAAATTGACTTATTGCTCGAAAAAATACAAGCTTCTTATGCTATTATATTACGAAATAACACTGTTTAAGCCACAAGATTACTGAGTGCCTCTCTCAAATCAGCAGGCATTACAGGTTTTGTCAGTAATGGCACATTTTGTATTTCCAGTTTACGAATTAAAGACGATGCCGTCTCACCGGAAAGCACGATGGAAGGGACATTCACCCCCAATTTGCGCCGTAATGATAAAATAACGTCCAATCCTGTCTCCTCACCGCGCAGACGGTAATCGGCAACAATCGCATCAAAAGGCAGCCTCTGATCAACCTGCGTACAAAATTCTAGGGCTTCCTGCTCTGTGGCGGCAAGGAACGTTACACATCCCCATGCTTCCAGCATATATTTTGTCGCGGTTTGAACGTCAATTTCATCCTCAATAAATAAAATGCGTTTGCCCTGTAAAATCGAACCACCTGCCCATGAAGAATTTATCCGCTCACTTTCTTTTACTTCACATGTCTCAACATCAAAACTGAACATAGAACCTTTTCCCAACGCTGATGTGAGCTGGATTTTCGTCTTTAAAAGTTTGGCAACCCGTTCACAAATTGCCAATCCTAAACCGAGCCCCTTACGGCGGTCGCGTTCCCGGTTGCCAAGCTGGCGGAATTCCTGAAAAATAATTCCATGATCTTTTTCTTCAATACCTATACCGGTATCCAGAACACATATGCGCAAACGCCCCCCCTCGCGCCGGGTACCGACTAAAACTCGACCGTTTTGCGTATAACGCACAGCATTCGCGATCAGGTTTCGCAAAATACGGTCAAACTGCAAGGGATCACTGAGAATCCAAAGAGATGGTTTCACGAAAACAAGTTTCAATCCTTTGTTGGCGGCAATTGGTGCAAACTCGTCTTCCAAAGCCTCAAAACACCGGGCCACGTCCACAGGTTCCAGCTTGACGGGAACCGCGTTTGCATCCAGCTTCGATATGTCAAGGATCCCGGAAAACAGTTCGTTCATGGTTTCCAAAGATGTCATAACACGTTCGAGAACCTGAAGCCCTTGCGGGCCGGGGATATGTTGTTCCAGAACCCCTAACAACAACCCGATGGCATGAAGGGGTTGACGCAGATCGTGACTGGCCGCTGCCAGAAACTGCGACTTGGCCAAACTCGCCAGTTCCGCCTTTTCCTTGGCTTCCTCCAATTGGCGCTGATAGTGTACTTCCTTGGTTAAATTATGGAATGTACAAAGAAAAGCTGACAGCCCATCATAAAAGATGGGTGTACAGGAAAGTGTTAAAACCAAAACTTCCCCTGCGGGGTTACAAAAACTAAGCTTGTAATCTTCAATCCCCTGCTGATCGATCAAGTTTTGACGAACATCCGCCGGCAGATCAAGTTCATCAAATATTTTCTGATTATTTTCCAGATTGAAAACGGCTTGTGCTGCCCGATTAAAAAACAAGACCCGATTATCTTGTTGTTCGACGACAACAATGGGCATGGGGGAGGCATTAAAAATAAAACGTAGATTTTCTTCACTTGCCTTATAAGCTTCGCGGCGGCGCCGATCCTGTGTGACATCAATACCGCTGCAAGACAAACCAACAATATTGCCTGTCACCTCATCTTTTAACGGTTCGACAACAAGGTCAAAATATTCAGAATTTTCATCCCCTGCGACGGTAGGCATCTCGACACGTTCGCCTATTCCCGTTTCCAGAACCCGGCGTTTAATCGTCCCCATACGGTCCGCTAAATCTTTATCAAGAATGTCCCAATCGGTCAGTCCAATGACATCATCCTGCACAAAGCCCATATGACCGTTATAAAGCCATGTGTAACGCAAATTCCGATCATGGTGACACATTGCCATCGGACTGAGGCGCAGAGCATCCAGAAAGCGCCTTTCGGAAAGGCGTGCACGCTCCACTTCCTCTTTTAATCGCTTGTTTTCAGCTTCCAATATAGCCAGTCTGTTATTTTGATCAGGTAATCTCATAAAAAAAATGCGCTAAAGTAATCCGTAGATTACTTTAGTCGCATATTTTTACCCGTCAAACCAGCTTAATTCACGTAAAAACAGTTTCCGGTTATAGGCAATAAGCCCTGAAAAAAACTTTTATTATTTTCAAGGCTTTTAAGTTTTAGAATTCAACAGCCAGCTTTGCCGTTGCCGTATG
The DNA here is from genome assembly GCA_965230775.1 of Terasakiella sp. Taxonomy (GTDB): domain Bacteria; phylum Pseudomonadota; class Alphaproteobacteria; order Rhodospirillales; family Terasakiellaceae; genus Terasakiella. The sequence continues at coordinate 152,654 of CBDDLQ010000006.1, read as the reverse complement.
ACCGTCAGCACCTGTGCCGCCTTCGGTTTTGCTATAATCTTCATCTGCAAGATATTCTAATGTCAAAGCTGTTTTATCGTAAACTTCAACAGTTACCGCCGCACCCACGCGTGTTTCAGGCAAGCTCAAAGCCAATGCTTCGTCTGAACCTTGGTAAGTCGCCGCAAAGGTCGTAGGTTTACCCATAATTTCAGTTGCATAGGATAATTCCGTATTCCATGCGCGCGGTTGCGCCCCCTGACCGTTAAAGGCCAGTTCGCCAGCTTTAAACGTATCCGTTGCCTTCACATAACCAGCATTGAATGTAATATCCGAAACGGTGACAGAACCGTTCAGGCTCATACCACCTACATAGCTGTTCAATGCGGTTGGGCCGGTCACAACATCGGTAACCCCATCAGAATCTGCAATGTTATTAACATAACCGGCACCCAACGCATAAGTCAGGCCTGCATCTTCACCTTCAAAAGCAACATTCAAACCATATTGGTCAATATTGTTGCCTTCACCGGCTTGCTGCGTATCACCGTTATAGACAAACCCTTCTACGCTAAAGCCTGCATATGTTGCACCAACCAAAATGGCATTTTCTTTGGTTTCACCCAATGTTTTTGTAATCGGATCGGAGCTCATCGCCGTATCGTAGTTCCCGAACGGCAATGCCCATTTCCCAACTGTTGTATAGAGTGGGAAGTTTTCTTTGTTCGCAATTTCGATGGTTGCTTCATCCAACGTGATATTGTTGGAACCATCTTCGTACAAAGCCACAATGTTTGTGGTTACGTATTCGTGTGGTTTGGCAGAAAAAGACAGTTCCGCCTTTGCCAAGGATAAATCGCTGCTGTCAGCCCCCGCAAAGTCTTCTGTAGATGTTGCTTCAAATTCCAGAACCCCACCAATTTGGACAGTATCCAAAAACGCAGGAGAAGCTTTTTCTTCTTCTACTTTCTGTTCGGTTTTCTCGACTTGCGCCTGAGTTTGCTTCAACATTTTATGAAGCTCATTCAGTTGGCTTTGTTGCTTGTACAGCATGGCCAGCAATTCTTCACGCGTCGGCTCAGCCGCTATTGCAGAAACGGATGTTAAGGTTAAAGCAGAAGTCACCCCCATGAGGGCAATTTTTTTGAATGGAAACGTTAATGACATTTGATTCACTTACCGGTTTGCTCAAAATTAAAAAATAATAGATAACGACAATCATTATCAATAAGCCGCTTTTAATGAACCTTCCGCTCAATTGCAAGTGTTTTTCATAATCATTATTAATTGATAGAATTAGAAGATCATATTTGACACACTTAAACCCCAAAACAAAAAACCCCGCTTCAATGAAGCGAGGTTTTGTAATGGTAGGCACTACAGGATTCGAACCTGTGACCGTTCGATTAAAAGTCGAATGCTCTACCAACTGAGCTAAGTGCCCTCATTTGAGGTGGTCCGTTGTACCGCTTGGCGGTGTGTCCGTCCCGTTTGGTGAGGCGGAACATAGTGGGGTCGAAGCCTCTGGTCAACAAAGAATTTTAAAAAAATGCATTTTCTTTTAAAGTCCTTTATAAACAATATATTACAGACCCTTTTCTGGTACATTGACGACAAAAAAAAGCGCCGTTTTCAATTTAACTGGGAATCTCGTTTAGTCGAAACCATAAGATTACCCCGTTTTGAAAACGGCGCATTGTTCTGATTCTATCTTATTCGTCCGTGTTAAAACGTTCCATAAGCTTTTCGCGCACATTCGGTGTGACGAAGTTACTGATATCGCCCCCTAATTTCCCAATCTCTTTAACAAAGCGAGAGGAGATAAACTGACATTTATCTGAAGCCATCAAAAAAACCGTTTCGATATCCGGTTCCAAATGAGAGTTCATCCCCGCCATCTGGAATTCATATTCAAAATCCGATACGGCACGTAACCCCCGCACGATTGTTTTCGCCCCTTGTGCAGCCGCAAAATTCATCAGCAAGCTTTCAAAGGGTTTAACCTCAATCGTAGCACCTGTACGTTCCATAATCGCAGGAAGCTCGTGTTCAACCATTGCGACACGTTCTTCCAGCGAAAACAAGGGGCCTTTTCCGCGATTTATCGCAACGGCAAGAATCAGATGATCAACAATATTCGTCGCTCTTTCAATAATATCCAGATGGCCATTTGTCACCGGGTCGAAGGTGCCCGGATAAATACCAATGCGCTTTTTAACCATGAGACATCACTCCTCAAAAGCATAACAGGGCAGTGCGTAGAAAGCTTTTAGCCTTCCACGCCTTCGTCAGTGCCTTCCTGTATATCGGCAGTTTGTTCTGCCTGTTGTTCCATACCTTCTGCAGAAGGTGTCTCATTTTCGGATGTAGCCTCAGTGTCTCCATCCACATCAATGTCAGAATCCTCGCCCATATCCCGGAAACAGCTGACGGAGACAACACTCTCCCCTTCTGCAACACGGAAAAGGGTCACGCCCTGAGTCTTACGTCCAGCAATACGGATCTGATCCACGCCTGTGCGGATCAGCTGTCCGCCATCCGTCACCATAATGATCTCGTCTTCAACTTCGACCGGGAAAGATGCTGCAACCTTGCCATTACGTTCGGACATTTCGATATTTGCAATCCCTTTACCGCCGCGCCCGGTTGTACGATATTCAAAAGAAGAAGACCGCTTACCAAAACCGCGTTCCGTAACAGACAGCAGGAATTCTTCTGCTGCTTCCATTTCCGCAATCTGTTCTTCGTTCAACCCTTCTGCAACAACTTCTTCACCACGACGTTTCGCATTCGCATAACGTAAATAGCTGTCACGTTCTTCTGATGTCCATTTCCCGCCATGCAGGATCGACATACTAATCACGCGATCTTCGCCCTGCAAACGGATGCCGCGCACACCTGTCGAATTTCGACCTGCAAAGACGCGAACATCTTCAACCGCAAAACGGATACACTGACCATTATGTGTCGTCAGGAAGACGTGATCTTCTGGCGTACAAACCGAAACGGCCACCATCGAATCGCCTTCATCCAGTTTCATCGCGATTTTCCCGTTAGCCTTCACATTTGTGAAATCGGACAACAGGTTACGGCGCACACCACCCGATGCGGTCGAGAACATGATATGCATATCTTTTGCAATGCTCTCGTCTTCCGGTAGCTCCATAACAGTTGAAATGGTTTCCCCTTCATCCAACGGCAATAAGTTCACCATTGCCTTACCTTTGGATTGCGGGTTACCCAACGGCAGACGATATACTTTCATTTTGTACACCATCCCGCTGGAAGAGAAGAACAATAGCGGTGTGTGGGTATTGGCGACAAATACCTTTTCAACAATATCTTCTTCCTTGGTGCTCATCCCCGAACGGCCTTTACCGCCTCGGCGCTGCGCTCGGTATGTGTCCAGTGGTACCCGCTTGATATAACCGGAATTGGTCACAGTAACGACCATATCTTCGCGTTGAATTAAATCTTCGATATCGTGTTCAAACTCCGCTTCCTGAATTTCAGAACGGCGCGGTGTTGCAAACTGTGTGCGCATATCCAACAATTCGTTGCGCATCAAAGTCATCAATTTTTCACGCGAACGCAAGATGGAGAGATATTCTTCGATCTCCGCGCCCAACTCACGTAAATCATTAGCGATTTTATCGCGTTCCAGACCTGTCAATTTATGCAGACGTAAATCCAGAATAGCTTTCGCCTGTGTTTCAGACAGTTTGTATTTCCCGTCGACAACCTGACGGTCCGGTTCATCCAGCAATTGGATCAACGGTTCAACTTCGCCCGCTTCCCAAGCCCGCTCCATCAAGGCCGCGCGAGCAATCTGCGGATCAGCCGCCTGACGGATCAATGCGATGACTTCGTCAATATTCACAACGGCAACAGCCAAACCGGCCAAAACGTGCGCTTTATCGCGTGCTTTACCCAATTCATAAACCGTACGACGGGTAATAACTTCTTCACGGAATGCAATAAACGCCTGCAAAATCTGCTTCAAGTTCATCAATTCCGGGCGGCCTTGGTTCAAGGCCAGCATATTCACACCAAAGCTGGTTTGCAGCGGCGTAAATTTGAAGAGTTGATTGAGGACGATTTCCGGATGATGGCCTTTCTTGATTTCAACAACCACACGAACCCCGTGACGATCTGACTCATCGCGCAAGTCGGAAATGCCTTCGATCTTCTTATCACGAACCAATCCCGCCATCGTTTCGATCATACGGGCCTTGTTGACCTGATAAGGAACTTCCGTAATTACGATCGCCATGCGGTCTTTGCGGATTTCCTCGATTTCCGTGCGCCCGCGCATAATGACGGAGCCACGCCCGGTATGAAACGCGGAACGCAAACCAGATTGGCCGAGGATAATCCCCCCGGTCGGAAAATCAGGACCAAAAACATAATCCCGGATTAAATCATCAATCGACAGGTGCGGGTCATCAATGAGTGCACAACAGGCATCAATCAATTCCCCAAGGTTATGAGGCGGGATATTCGTCGCCATACCAACCGCAATACCGCCTGCCCCATTAACAAGCAGGTTAGGGAATTGTGCAGGCAGTACACTGGGTTCAACCGTAGAATCGTCATAGTTGGCTTTAAAATCGACAGTCTCTTTATCAATATCTGCAATCAGGTTATGCGCAGCCTTATCCATACGGGCTTCAGTATAACGCATGGCAGCAGGTGGATCGCCATCCATAGAACCAAAGTTCCCCTGCCCGTCAATTAACGGCAGGCGCATAGAGAAATCTTGCGCCATACGCACCATCGCATCGTAAATCGCGCTATCTCCATGCGGGTGATACTTACCCATCACATCCCCGACGATACGCGCCGACTTACGATAAGGTTTATTATACTCATAGCCACTTTCTTTCATGGCATAGAGAATACGACGGTGTACCGGCTTAAGGCCGTCACGTACATCTGGCAGTGCCCGGGAAACAATGACGCTCATCGCGTAATCAAGGTAGCTGCTACGCATTTCGTCGACGATAGAAACCGGTGCAATGTCCATACTTGATGGTGTTTGTTCGTTGTCGCTGGTCAAGTGACTAACCCAATCTGTTATATCTTCATTAAAAGCATGCTTTTCAAACGGATAAAACACACTTTCCTATTTGGGTGAAAGGTATAGCAATTTTCAAAATCAACAACAACCAATCAATGCTTCTTCCCCTAAAGAAAAACGGCCTTCGTTCAACTGAAGGCCGTTTTCAATAAAAAATTATAATCGTTTTGGATTACAACATTGTGGACATCATCCAATAAAGGATCGCCGCCAATAAGGCCGAAAGCGGTACCGTAATCAACCAAGCTGCCACAATCGTTGTTAAATGCTGTCGACGAACCAGTTTACGACGGCGTGATTTTTCCTGTTTTTTGGTCAGGCGCTCCAAGGCTTCCCCCCGGCCTTTATCTTCACCAGGTTCGCCAGGTTCCGGTAGAACTTTTTCCAAGCGTTCCCGTTTTTTCTTATTATTCAGAAATTCACGGAAAAAACCGACACCAAATACACCACCAACCGCGATATGCGTGGAACTCACAGGTAAGCCCAACGCAGAAGCGATAATCACCGTAATCGCCGCCGACAAGGCCACGCAATAGGCGCGTGCACGATCCAGTTTGGTAATTTTTTCACCGACTGTGCGCACCAGTTTCGGACCAAACAGCAGCAAGCCTGCCGCAATCCCCAAGGCACCCACAACCAAAATCCACATTGGCAAGCCAACTTTGCCTGTCATGTCCGCCCCACTGGCAACACCGACGACCGCCGCCAAAGGACCAACAGCATTGGCAACATCGTTTGCACCATGCGCAAACGACAAAAGTGCTGCGGAGAAAATCAAGGGAATCGTAAAGAGGTCACTGACTGCACGGCGACGGTTCTCAATTTTTGCTGCCGCCTTGGCAACAACAGGCTTTACAATCACCCATGTGCTCACGAAGAAAGCCAGACCGATCAACATGACGACTTCGCCACTCGGCTTCCAAAGCTTTTTCAAGCCCTTCATGGTCAAGTACATCGCAAAAGCACCCGCCATAAAACCAACAAGGATCGGAACCCATTTTTTAGCGGCCGTGACTTTATCTTCTTTAAACAATATCTGGAATTTGATTAACGCAAGGAAGGCCGCTGCAATCACCCCGCCCATGACAGGTGAGATCACCCAGCTTGCCGCAATTTTCCCCATTGTCGCCCAGTTAACCGCACCCAGACCCGTTGCGGCAATCCCGGCCCCCATAACGCCCCCGACCACAGAGTGTGTCGTCGATACAGGTGCGCCAATAAATGTCGCAAGGTTGACCCATAAGGCGGCCGCAAACAATGCCGACATCATGGCATGAATAAACATGATGTCGCTTTCCATTGCAGCGGGGTTAACAATGCCTTTGCGCACCGTTGAAACCACATCACCACCAGCAATAATAGCCCCTGCAGCCTCAAAAATAGCTGCAATGATGAGCGCGCCCGTCATGGTCAATGCTTTGGAACCAACCGCCGGGCCAATATTGTTGGCAACGTCATTCGCCCCAATATTCAATGCCATATAGGCACCCAGCAAGCCTGCTAGTACAATAAAGACCTGATTACTGGCATCTGCAACCTGAGTGAAGGCGAAGAATCCGACCATCACCAGAAAAAGAATACAAATACCGAATTTCAGATTACCGCGACTAATTTCTTGTACCGCGTCTTCGAATCTGCTGATGTTTTTCAACTCTTTATCGAGTTTCTTCAGATCACCGGATGGAAGAGGTTTTTCAGCCATTTGAACACCATTCGCCCTATTGAAGTCAGGAGCTTGTAACTTTTTCGTCATAAAATGTACACAGCAAAAAGTAAATGTAACAATAGTGTCATATTTAACTTACTTTAAATTGTTAAATATATTAAAAATTAACGCAAGCGGCAAATTAGATTTTACACAATCATGTTGACTATGGCTGAGCGTCACAAATTATTCACTCTCAACACTTTGCCATTGTCAGGCAATGAGATAGAGTGATTAAACGTTGATTAAAGAATACTCTGGCTCAATTCATCAAAAGCGTAAAACAAACCATGCATCCACGCTTTCACAAGCTTCTTTTTCTTGGATTAAGCATCATTCCCAATGCTGCACTCGCAAATGTCACCACCACAAATACGTCGGCCGAGACCATTCTCATTCTCGTTCTTGCCATTTTGATGCTTATCTCTTTGGCGATGCATTTCATTCCCCGACTTAAATCTCGCAATAATATCACTGTAAAATTAAAGCGATATCTCGGCGCAATTGAAAGCATGTCACACAAGTTGCAACCTCTTCTTCTGCAAAACCCGCCTAAAGATACAACCGAAGCAACGATCCATTGGCTCCTGAAAGAAACCGCAAAAACAATTGATAGTGCACAAGTCAGCTTATGGCGCTTTGATGACACAAAAAGCATCCTCGCCAAATGCTACTGTTTTGACAGCCAGCACGATAATCCTGCGCCTTCTTTGCAAATTTCCTCAGAGCGACACCCTACTCTTTTCGCGAGCCTGCAACGTGAAAAGGCCTTGAGCATTACAGATATTAAAAACGATCTTCGTTCTATCGAACTGAATAAAATATACACAAAACATGACAGGCCGTTATCCGTATTGATGGTGCATATTAATTTCGGACAAAAAACACACGGCATTCTTCAAATACACACCCGACGACAACACCGTCACTGGGATGATAGTGATCGCCAATTTGCCAACGCTGTTGCGGATCTTCTCTCGCTTTATCTATCGACAACAGAATTACAAAAAGCACAAGAAAACTTAACCGACAACGAGACCAAATTGCGCGACCTTGTGGATGCCAGTTCCGATTGGTATTGGGAAACCGACCGCAATCATTGCTTTAGCTATTTTTCAGACCAGTTCACACAATTAACCGGCATTGATGAAACACAACTCATTGGAAAAACACGCCTCGACTTAAAACCACATGCCTCGCAAAGCGCCAAATGGAAACAACACCTGGAGGACCTGGACAACCATAGACCATTTCGTAATTTCCAATACACAACCCGTATAAATGGTCGCGAAATCAGCGTCACCAGTAACGGAAAACCATTTTTTGATAAGAATGGTGAATTTGCCGGATATCGTGGCACCGGTTCCGACCACACGGAAAGCACTGTCTTTAAAGCTCGCTTTGAAGAGGGATTAAACGCATTGCCCAATGGGTTTTTAATGTGGGATTCTCAAGACCGTTTAATCATGTGGAACAACACCATCTTCGATATGTTCCCCGCCCTTACCCCTTATGCCAGCAAAAAGCCGACGTTTCTTAAATTGATGCAAATTTGTCATCGCGAAAAGATCATTAAATACCCGCGCCCCTTTACCAAAACTTACGCAAAAGCCATTGTGCACGCCCATCAAAATTGTGGCATTAACGAAGTTGAATTAACCAACGGACGCCACCTTCTCGTTCACGAACACAAAACCTCCGAAGGGGGGATTGTAGGCATTTACACCGACATTACCGCTTTGAAAGAGCGAGAAAAGGAAATCCTTGAAGGTAAAAAAATATCCGAAACCCTCAGTTCTTGCAGCAACATCCTGTTTCATGCCCGCAACGAAAGTTTCATTCTTTCCGAAATTTGTCGCATTATCACCGACACCTTTCCCTTTGATACGGCATGGATTTCTCTTTTCAATACAACAGGACAATTACCAGAATTTCTAAAAGTTAATATGTTGCGAGGGCGTCAACTTCCGCTGACCTCCTACCGCCCGTCCAGCACGCTAAAGCAAGCTTTCATCAAACAAGAATATATGATCCTGAATGAAAACCTTTTGATACAGGCTTACCCTGATTTCAAACCATTCTTTCAAGACACGGGTGCACGTGCTGCCGGGATTTTTCCAATTTGGATTGATACAAAACTCACAGGCTTTCTAACCGTTGTATCAAGTGACCCGGAAACGTTCCATAATCGCTACATCAACCTTATGTCTGAACTTGCCAATGACGTCGGGTATGGCCTGACCAGTTTACGTAGCGAACACAGCCGATTGATTGCAGAAGAAGCCTTGCGTGAAAGTGAAGGCAGATACCGCAGTCTGGTTGATATGTCACCGGATGCTATTTTGGTTTTGGATGAACAGCACAAAATCGTTTTCTCCAACCCCGAAGGTCATGTGTTGTTTGCCACCACAAATCGAGCGGAAATCTATCACAAATCCTTCTATGATTTTCTGGAGAAAGAACAGGATCTTTTTGCCAATGCCCCCCGCATCACAGACGATGACCCGACACAATTTATCGGGTCCGTCACCTTGCGGCGTATGGATGACCGGTTATTCGAAGCCGATATCACCGCCCGTCCAGTTTCTTATGCGGGCCTTACAACCCGGTTGCTCATTATCCGTGACGTAACTGAACGCAACCGCGTCAATGAACATCTTGCACAAACGTCCAAGCTTGCAACCTTGGGGGAAATGGCCGCCGGGATCACCCATGAACTGAGCCAACCGCTCAATATCATGCGTTTTGCCGCAGAAGGTTCCTTGCTTAAAATGCAACGTGGCAAACTTGAAAAAGATGAAAGCCAGAAAAAATTTGATCTTATCAGCATGCAATGCGGGCGCATGGCAGACATTATTGATCACATGCGCATTTTCAGCCGCAAAGACACCGGTGATCTGGAACTCTTTGATCCCACTTTAGTCGTTCGTCAATCTGTAGATTTGATCGAGTCCCAATTCCTTGCGGAAGGTATTCATCTGGATGTTCGCTATCCTGCCCATTACGCCATGCTAAACGGGCGTCCCATCCAGTTGGAACAAGTTATCCTGAACCTCGTTAACAACGCACGTGACGCCATAAACCAACGACATAAAACAACCAGTTGGGAAGAAGATGAGAACAAGCAGATCATTCTGCAAATCACCTATGATCAGGCCGACCATAAAATTAATATTGCGATTACAGATAACGGGGGCGGTATTCCTGAAGATGCCCTTGCAAAATTATTTGATCCCTTTTTCACCACAAAAGAAGTGGGCAAAGGAACCGGTCTTGGTTTGTCGGTAAGCTATGGCATTATCGCTGCGATGGGCGGGGCTATTCGGGCACGCAACATTCATAAGGGAGCCCGTTTTGATATCACTTTGCCCTGTGTCGTCGAAGAAGAGGAAAAATTCTCTCCTACACGTTTTATACAAAAAGCGATCAACAACAACACTCCTATCCCAATCATCGAACTGACTGAGGATGAAGACGACGATCTGGATATGAATGCCGATGGTTCAAAAGTTCTGGTTGTCGATGACGAAATATACGCCGCCGAAGCTATGATGGAATATTTATTCGATCAAGGATATCAGGTGAATATTGCAGGTGACGGTGAAGAAGCACTCGAACTCTACGACATGGAAGCTGTTGATGTGGTCGTCACCGATATGCGCATGCCTCGCATGGATGGTTATGTTTTAATCCAAAATTTGAAAAAACGCAGCCCGTCCCTTCCCGTCATTGTTGTCACCGGGCATACAGGGATGGATGATGCCGATCAGCATGACCTGAATACGCTGGCTTTTAAAATCCTCAAAAAGCCAGTCAGCCTTTCTTATTTATCCGAAAGCATTGAAGAGGCACTGCAATCCGTCAAGGAAAAGACGTTTTCTACTATTGAGGATTGAGAAATAGATAATATTACAATATGATATGCACAATTATTGGTAAAAAAGAAAAAAGCGCACATGAAAATTCTTATTGCAGATGACCACAATCTCGTTCGCGAAGGCCTTCGTCCCTTTCTTGAAGAGCTAAGCCCGAACGTTGAAATCATGGAAGCAGCATCCTTCGATCAAGCTTATGAAATTTCTCAGGCCAGTACTGGCTGGGGTCTTATTCTAATGGACCTTAAAATGCCGGGAATGAACGCCTTTGATGGTCTGGTCAAAATGTGCGAGGCCCATAAAGATGTCCCCGTTGTCATCTTATCCGGTCATTTCAATCGCCATGATGTTCTGGAAGCCGTTGAACGAGGTGCAGCGGGATACGTCCCTAAAACCATCAGCGGGTCTGCTATGGTCAATGCGCTTCGTCTGGTCTTGTCCGGTGAAAAATACATTCCTTCTGCCGCCTTTCAGGATACGCCTGAATCAAATGACGACAGCCCGATCGGGCGCAGTGCCACCAGCAACGATATGAAAAACGGCCCACTGTCACGCTTAAGTGACCGGGAAAAAGAAATTCTCGGTCACCTGATTGAGGGCAGCACGAATAAAGAAATTGCCCGCAAACTTGGCTTACAAGAGATCACCGTCAAAGTACATTTGCGCAATATCTATCGCAAAATGGAAGCTGCCAACCGCGCACAAGCCGTCCGCATTGCTTTGCAAAATGGCTGGGAGGGGTAATCTGGAGCCTGTATTGAAATTTTAGGGGATGGAGGAAGAATTACTCAACCATCAATTTCTCCAATGCCTCACATAGCATATGACCAATTAAAATATGCATTTCTTGAATTCGGGCAGTCTCTTCATGCGGAATTACCAAGGTTAGATCGCAATATTCACCCAGCACACCACCATCTCTCCCCCCTAAGCCAATGGTTACCCCCCCCAATTGACGAGCTATTTTAAGCCCATTAATGACATTTAGACTAGTGCCAGAAGTCGTAATCCCTATGCAAACATCATTGGAATTACAGAGAGCTTCAATCTGACGGGAGAAAAGATGCTCGAAACCAAAATCATTCCCAATAGCAGTCAAAGCAGATGTGTCTGTCGTCAGAGCTATTGAAGCTAAAGCCCGCCTGTTAAGTTTGTACCGTACTGTCAGCTCTGTTGCCAAATGTTGAGCATCCGCCGCGCTCCCACCATTGCCAAAAAAAATAATTTTTCCATTATTTCTTAAGCACTTCTCGCAAAGTGTTACCAACTCAGAAAAATTATCTGAAAGTAATTCTTTGGTTTTCGTCACCGCATCTGCATGACGATCCAACTCATCATTAAAAAGTTTAGTCAAATTCATTTTTATATCCCTACTCTTATACCTTAAAATAATCAATCACCTACAAACACGATCTCAATCTGGACATCAGACCTGCTGACCAAATAATCAATTGGTAGCTGAGGATTAGTGCACTTCACAGCATTTTCAATTATTTTTCTTCTATTTTTACCACTAGTTAATAGAATAACCTCGCCGGTACTAAGTAAAGATTTATAAGACATTGATATTCGTTCAGTACTTTGAAAATCAGGCCTAGCTGCAAGAAAGTAATCCTCAATCTGCAGAATATCACAGCTTAGCTCTTCTGGAAAAATTGATGCGATATGACCATCTTCACCTAACCCAAGAAAAGTAAATACAGTCGGAAAATATTTTTCGAATGAGCGATTATTGAGATACTTGACCTGTTCATCAATGGGCTTGATAGGGTCATCAACATAGTTGATAACTTGGGGTGACATTTCAACAGTATTTGAGATAAGTTTTTTCAGCATCCCATAGTTGCTTTCGTCATCATCCACAGGAACATAGCGTTCATCCGAAAGAAAAATTCGCACAGCACTCCAATTTTTCTTTCGTTCCGCAAGCATCTTGTATAATGGCTGACAACTTGTCCCTCCTGTCAAAACGATTGCTTTTTCTGTCTTTTCCGCTTCTTCAATCAGAGGAGAAAGTTTACATAAAAGATAATCACATGCTTCGCTCAGTCTCGCGAACTCTTTAAAGACCACATTTTTTTTCATTAACATTCTCTTCTCAAAAAGAAATTCAGCTCAGCAATTCCTTATAGAGGTTTTCAAGTGTATTCATATGAACATACTCGACTGCCATCACAGTGTTATTGGCATTATGTGAACCCAGTATAACATTATCGTATTTCATCAACGGTGATGTTTGAGCAAGCGGTTCGATCTCAAATACATCAAGGCCTGCACCTGCGATTTCCCCATTCGCCAAAGCAGCAATTAGGGCTTCTTCATCGACCAAAGGCCCCCGCCCTACATTAATTAAATAACTGGTCGACGGCATTTTTTTCAGGATATCTGCATTAATCATATGCTTATTATCCGCAGACAGATTGCAAGCCAAGCACAAATAGTCTGAAGTCTCTGCAAGTTCTTCCAGTTCTTTGTTGTTCACAGTTGGGAACTCAGGATCGGCTTTATAGTACGGATCACACACATCCACCTGCATTTTCACGCCAAAGGCACGCTCTGCAATGCCTTTACCAATAGCACCAAATCCGATAATACCAAGTTTTTTGTCAGTCAAACCGATAGAAACCGGTTTGGGCCATCCGCCATTGCGAACAGCACGGTCAATGGAAACGACTGAACGAGATAAGGCAAACATATAGGCAATCGCCACCTCAGAAACAGCATCTCTGAACGCCCCAGGAGAATTGTAAACCGGAATGCCCAAACGCTTGGCGGCTTCCTTATCAATGGAATCAGTTCCTGTGCCCCACTTAGAAATGACTTTCAGTTTTGGTAAAGCTTTCTGAAGAACTGCTTCCGTGATCTGATCATCACCAGCAAGCCAACCTTCAAAATCACCAACTATATCCAGAAGCTCGTCTTCTTTCAAAAATTGGTTTACTTCTGGAAATACGGGTGTCAGTCCCTTATCGATTAGAATCTTTTCAAAACGTTCCCGCTCATTTAACATCATAATGTTTGAAACAAGTACTTGCATTATTTTTGCACCACACCAAGGAATGCTTCCGCAATATCGAGGTCTTCTTGCGTTTTAATGACATGACCTGAGATCGCACTTACCGGATAAAATTCCACCTTACCTTCATAGGTCGCACATTTGCCTTCATTAATAGCTTTGAGATAAGTGTCACGTTTCCAACCTGTAATACTCCAGGTGATCCGTTGCAATGGCTTGAGGTCCTGAGAATTTGTTTTCTCATCAAAAACAAAGTTTACAGGCTTTCCTTCATAAGCGACTTCTATTTGATCATGGATACAAGACAAAACCACATCGGCATCTGATTTTTGGAAAAACTCAGTAAAGCCTTTGACTTCGTCCGCAAAGAGTAAAGGAGCAATAGAATGAATCTGCAACAGATAATCACATTCGTGCTTTTCTAGGAACTCATGTACGAACTGCTCGCTTGTGGCGTTGTTGTCACCCAACTGCTCTGGACGTAAATGGAATTTCACACCTTCTTGCTCAGCGATAGCGCCGAATTCTGTATTTTCAGAGTTTACCCAAATTTCGTCGAAACAGCCTGCTTCCTTACATTTGCGGATAGCCCGGGTAATGAGTGGAACACCGTCTAATTCGCGTAAGTTTTTCTTTTTCAAACGCTGGCTACCCATTCGTGCCGGGATCATGGCAATTGTGCAAGACATAGTGTTCCCCTTATAACTCTTGAAACGAGATGACTATCAAAAATAGAAAAAAATTTACAAATCTTTTAAGCCATTCTCATGGAGAAATCCATGAATTTCTCCGTTCCTGTCTGCCTCTGCAACACTAAAAAGAGACTCCTCAATAGCCTGAATTGAAAGACCTCTAACCCCTTTCCAAAAACGATTGGAATATCGCCCGCTGGCTTCTTCTACAATCAAGGCTCCGGCCAGGTCATCCCACATTTTTGCTTCATAATTTACGCAAGCTTTAAGTTTGCCTGCAGCCACGTAACACAAATGCAAAGATTGCGCCCCCAAAAGACGAAACTTCCCGATCTTTTTCAACCTACTTACCAGTGCTCCATCCACTTGGCCCAACTTGTCCATGAAACCAGAACTGATGCCAATAAAATCACTAGAATTATTACCTGCCTTCAGACGACGTTCATTCATAAACGCCCCCTGCCCCGTGACGGCTGTAAAACAATCTTTATGAACAAAGTCATAAACAAAGGCTGCTTTCACCTGCTCTTCATCCAGATAAGCAATAGAACAGGCGTAAAAGGGCAAGCCAAACAAGAAATTTGACGTCCCATCCAACGGATCAATCACCCAGCATGGCTTGGAAAAATCAACCGCTTTATCAACACTTTCTTCCCCAAAAATTTGATGATCTGGGTAAAATTCAGAGATATAGGCTTTGACGTTTTTCTCCAACACCAAATCTAGACTGGTCACGTAATCATGGCTGTCTTTTTGAGAGGTTGAAAAACCTACTCTATTATCAGCCACAGTTCTCTCCAACAGTGCAATCAGGCCTTTTTTAAAACTATCATCCATCATGGTCTTAATCCGGCGATTTCAAACTTGAACTGCCCCAGTTTTTCAAAAGACACGATCAACTCTTGACTGCACGGCAAAGAGACACAAGGGCAACAGCCGCCGGTTGCGACAAATTGCCCCGCCTTCAGGGTAATCTTATATTTCTTGGCTAGTTTCAAGAAATCACGCAAAGCTTCCAACGGACCATCAACAATATTTTCGATGCTACCTTCTGCCAAAACTAGGTTCCCCGCCTTCAACGTGCATGAACCTGTCAGTTTTTCATCTGCATAATCTGCAATCCATTCAATTTTTTCACCTAAAATCAGTGCTCCAGCAGCGCAGGTATCTGCAATCAAAGCATTCAGTCCAGCATCAGGCAAAGGAAAAACAGACCAAGGCAGCTCAATACTTGGCATCACATAGTCGATAAAGTGGTCAATATCACCATCTAGGTCAACTGCCGTTTCGACAGCTTTGGATAATTGAAAACAAACTTCAAGTTCCCCAACAGGAGAAGTAATATAACTTGGCAACCTCAGGCGCTCACCACCCAGAAAGACAACAGATTTCGCCACAGCACCATAATAGGTATCCTGTGTCTTGAAAACCTCACGGGTCAGTGAGGTTGTCCCACCTAGTTTCCAAGCTTGAACTTCCCCAAAAGCAGCGTTGTTTTTCTTTTGGATTTGATAGGCCTCTTCCAATGTCGCGGGGATCTTTAACTCCGAAGGCATCTTCGCATTTTTGCGGGCATTCATATAATATTCAGCGAGCGTCATGGAGGTCTCCTATAACTGAAGGAAAGGAACATTTTGGTATTTCCTCCAGTTTGGTATTGGGTGTTGTATTGACTATTTCACCACCATGGGCTTTCAGATAACTCGCGCACGTCTGAAAGGCTTGCTCGATGGTTTTTAAATTTGGTGGATACCAAAGTTTTTGATCCCGGTAATTGGGAATAAAATGATTGCCTTCACCTTCAACTAAGCCATTCTGAGACAGAGTAGAATAAGAAAAGGAGTGGTCAACACCATAAAGAACAACCTTCGTCATTCCCATAAAATAGGCCAATTGAATTGCTGAAACTACCACGCTATCACCAGAATGAATGTAGCAGGTTTTCCTTAAATCATTAAATTCAAAAGGACGAAGATTACAAAGGGTTAAATAGAACAACTGTTCATATCTGTCCACATAAGACGAGTTGCTGCAAAAAACAGGCGTTTCTGCTTTCTCGGCAATCTCATCCCCAAAATCATTGACCATCTGATTATCAACGACCACGGTATAGGTCGGGCGAAAAGAGGTTTTATCATAACACAGATGGAACCGGTTACAGGCAAACGTCACAAATGGTTCTAACTGTTCTAATTCATCAAGGCGAACGCTGGGACCATTACCGATGATAACAGCCATCTGGCCTTTGTGCTTGTCCTGAAACCTTTTAAACTGCTCTCGCATGGCGCGGGTCAAATAAAGATGGCGCCACAGCGCGAGATAACCCTTCGCCAGAGAAAGAGATTTCATTATCCAAACACCAAAGAAAAGATCAGACTGAATATTCAGCTTTCCCAATAACCATATCAACAACAGTTGTCAGCCACATCATGTGAATCCCTTCAACGATGTTATATGCCTTGCTATCAACCCAGAAATTGATATCACCCAGCCCCTTCAAAGCGTTATCTTCTGCCTTACCGGTGAAAGTCACAATTTTCATGCCACGAGATTTTGCGTATTTTGCGGCTTCAACAACATTTGGAGATGTGCCACTCACGCTGATCAAAACAACAACATCGCCTTCATCACCATAATGTTCAACGGCTTTGGCTACCCACTTATCATAGCCGAAATCATTTGCAAAACAAGTAATGAGGTCTGCTTCGTTGAACGTCAAGGAACGTACACCGCCTTGCTTTGTAAAATCAACCGCACCATGAGCAGAGATTGCCGCACTTGCGCCATTGCCAGCAAACATCATTTTTTTACCTGCGTCACGTACAGTCTCAGCCAGTTCTTTAAAACGGGTCAAATCCTCATAGATGCCTTTGTCAAAAGCCAGCTTATTATATTCACCAAAATATTGGTCCAAAAATGCAGTATCGTTCATAACACTTAATCGTCTAATAGTTGAAGGTCGTAGAGACTATAGCCGAAGATCACTGCCCTGTCTTTAACTGAGTGAATAAAACATCAGCCTCTTGACGTTCATTTGCGTAAATATCTTCGATCAATGTCATCACGTTCAACGCATCTGCAGACGTACCAATTTCAACAGGTTGATCCTTCTCAATTGCAGCGACAAAATCTTCTGCTTCCCGTTTCCAGGAATTGTCGATGGTAAAATGCAAACGCTCTTCATCATCCCACGTAGCAGCTGGTGCGACAGAACGATTTTTGGCAATGGTCAAGATTTCCTCACCATAAGTTCCAGACGAAGTTTTCAGACCATTAAGCACCATATAACCAGACTCAAGGAAAACTTCCAAAGAGAACAAGTGACGCCATTGGGTCATGGTAGAATGCAAAGAAGCAACAACACCAGACTCAGAGTTCTTCATAATCGCAAATACGTTATCTTCGATACCTTCCAAGTTCCAATAAAGGTTGGAGACAAAAGCATGAACCTGATCAAAATTATCTGCAAGATACAAAAACAGATCAAGCATGTGGATCCCTTGATCAAACAGGATCCCGCCACCTGCTAGATCTTTTTTTGCACGCCAAGTATCGAAATAGGACTCATCCACACTTTTACCGTAACGACCACGCATCCAGAGGATTTTTCCGTATTCTCCAGAATCAATCAACTCTTTCATTTTGACGATAGCATCATGATGACGGTGGTTGAAACCGTACATCAACTTCTTCCCAGAAGCTTTTTCAGCTTCCTGAATTTCACGAACTTCATCACTTGTAAAAGCAGGCGGTTTTTCACAAAACACATGCTTTCCAGCCTTCAACGCCGCAACTGTGTGCGGATAGTTCAAAAAATTAGGCACACTGACAACAACTGCCTCAATAGAAGGGTCGGCAATGATCTCATCTGCACTAGTAGCAACCTGATATGGGTTATCTTCAGGTAGCTCAACATCGTATACAGAAACGATTTCTGCCTTTCCTGTATCTTTCAATGCATTGGCTCTGATTTGCCCCATTTTGCCAAAGCCAATAATTCCAAATTTGATCATAGTTGTCCTCTATCGAGATTAGGTCTCAAAACCTTAGCTGCTTACTGTTAGATTTTTTTCTTGGGGAAAATTGCACCGTCAAATTTCCATTGACGCATGTTTGTCGGAAGAACCTGCATGCGTTCTTCATCCAGGTTGTAACCTTTCCACGGGTTTTTCTTAAGACCCGCCAGATATAAAGATCCGTCATAGCTTTGAATCAGTTTTGTCTCGCGGTTCCCCGGATAATACATGGCATCAATAGAATTATCTTCGATGTTGAATTTTTCATACTCTTCACGCACTACAAACAAACCGTTTGCATTTGTTGTCGCTACCAGCTCATAACCCAGTTCTTTGGCAATTTCAGTTGTTGCCAGCAAAGAGCTGCCACAGTTTATGGACATATCACGTGGCTGAACAACATAAATATCGTTGCCGATCATGTGATTAAATTCGATACAAACAACACGTGGTTTATACTGCTTCAGGTCCTGCCAGACATGTACATCATTACCATCGATATCAATGGACATGAAATCCAAATCCTGAGGAACTTCTACTTCACATTTGTCTAACAATGTATCCAGAAGAATTTCTTCTTCGAAACCAACAAAGCTATTGATTGTACCAACTTTCTTATTGTGCTTGTAAAGTGATTCCAATCGTGGATACGCACCGCCTGGTTCGATCATTACACCGCCCCAGCCTTCTTTCTGGGTCAGCTTGAAAGTGTTGCTGAGTTTCTCACCGTCACCCGCACCAAATTCAACACAGAACTTGTTCCTTGTGCCTATTACTTCAAAAATTTTCTCAATAACGCCATCTTCACCACCTTGAGAGCGAAAATCCCAACGATGTTCCTGCAACCAAGTCGATTGTTTATTGCGGCGGTCAACAGGGCGTAGCTCTACGATAGGTCTTTTACTCAACTTTTTTCTCCTCGGATTGGAAACCCTAATTGGTCACGCTCATCAAAACTTACAAAGAAATTATATGAACTAACATTAATTTTCTAAAAAGGCGTTGTCTTTCATACACACCATTTTTTTAAACATCATGAAAATTTAAGTTAACGACGGCTGCTCCGTCAGCATCTTTTCAAGAACTAAGGAGCCAGTTATGCATTATATTCGCCGCCCCCAATATAGTCGCTCTAAAATCGCTTTCTAGCGGCAAAGAACTTTATGTTACAATGTTCAAACTCCATTTCACTCCTAATATCAGGCGCTCTTTCTTTTACTCGAATAAGCTAGATTATCACATTTAAAAAAAACCATCTTAATAATCCAGCCTCGACGCATACACCAAATACGTTTGATATTCATGCGAATGTCTTATTGGCTTGAATTTATGACGCAAAGTATTCATCAAACTCTCTTTGACTTTGGACCTAAAGCCCGCTTCATTAAGAATTTGTAGAACATCCACTAATGGTTTATTTGCAAACTGCCCCTCTCCCAGATTGGGACAATGGACTTCACAAACTATATTGTCAATATTCCTAAGCTTGTCCTGACATTCTCTCAAGACCTCTACCTCAGCCCCTTCGATATCCATTTTCAGCATATCAATATGATCATCAATATACTCACTCAGAACAACGCATTCTACGGATTGCGTATTGCTTTCACCACGCCAATCAACCATCTCTTCTCTGAGCGAAGATGCCATATCATCATTTTCTGACAAATGAATAATTGTTTCACCTTTTTTACCTGCAACAGCTTTATTCAAGAATGTTACCGTTTCCATCCAGCCATTTTTCTCAAAAAATTCATTGGCTTTTTCATAAAGTGTCTTGATTGGCTCAAAACATGTAATTTCGGCTTTGGGGAACATACGTTTGAAATAGGCAACACTCACGCCTCTGTTCACACCTAAATCCAAGATCTTTGGCGTCAAACTCTCACATTTAAAGTAATAATCTTCTGCTGCAAAAACTTCCATCATCATGATAAAGTTTCTATTTTCTTCAGACGCAAGAATGTCGTAGTGCTTGATCATCTTCTGCCCAGATTTAAGAATATCATCCAATCGAGTAAACAGATTTTGATCAAGATCATCAACAACCAAAGCAGAAATCAATTCTGCTTTATTCATCACATCGTCCGCTTTAATTTTTTCCAGCAACATTAAAGACCAAAACAGTTTATCATACTGATTGAACTTATTGCACGCACCTTTAATAAAAACGTCACGAACCAATTCCTTGCTCCTGTTCGATTGCATACGTGTTTCCAGAGATTGAGCAAGTTCTTCTGGGCTTAGTTTTCTGGAATCAACTTCTCGGTACAAGCGGTCATCCATCAACAAGCTTTCTACCCAAGCATTCTCGTTTTCAAACAATTCGAGCAGGGCCTTCTTGACAATAGACTTTTTGCCAGCAACACCGGAACGACCAAGCCAATAATCAGCCATAATCTCCTCATTGCTTTCAAAATCTTCATCTAAGGCCATCTTGTTATTAGGCAAAATTTGTGCAATTTCATCAAAAGACAAAAATTCATCAGAAAGACGGAGACTCACCCCTTGATCATCTTTTGCAACGGGAAGAAGCGAGGCATTCTTGTTTGAAATGTACTCTACCAAGATACCCTTTAACAATTGCTCCTGATCATCTTTCGAATATAGTTTTAACCCTAATATATCACCTAGCTGCACAAACTCTGCTGAAAACTCTGCAACTGTCAGCCTTCCCTCTACGCTGGCAAGAGGGAACAGGCCACATCCGTTATCTTTGACGAAATCATGCAACAGTTCAGACAAAACACGACTTTTCTGAGCACGCTCACCGTACAATACAGGAAGAACTTGAGCCAGACTTTCATAACGGGAGCCATCTGCATCCAATTGAAGAGTGACTTCCCCTCCTTTTTTTTCTTCTTTTACGGGTAGAAAAGCCCCCATATCCTTCGGTAGATACTCATCCAGTAAATTCTTCAGAATTTGGACCTTTCGCCCCTGCCCCATTTGAAGAACGGGCAAAACTTTCGCAGCCTCTTCAAGCCATGTAACATCATCATCAAAACAAACGCTTTGATTACTGCCATCTGATATATTTTTCAAAGACAAAAACTGAACATCTAATTGGGAAGAATTACCCCGTACAGGCATAAAGTCACTAAATAAACCGCGTATAATTTCAGCCTTCATATCTTCATCAAGATTTAGCAATGGCAACGCATTACCCAGTTTATCTGCAATCGAATGATTTTTCACGAATGAGAAATATTGATTTTGTGACTTGGAATTTTTCACTACTGGTAGGAAAGCCACCTTAGAATCCAACTTCAAGCGGGAAACATATTCTTTGAACAATGCTTCTTTGGTTTCGCTCGTCAGATGAGAACCCAAAATAGTATTCAATAGTATTTCTATTTCTTCACGCCCTTGTGCATTCATTTTACCAATTAAAGGCCCAATTGCTTTCTTACGATAAGACATTAGTCCTAACTGTCGGGAAATCAAATCGTCACTCGACAAATAGTTTGGTGAATGCAAATAGCGCTGGATCGCAGGAAAATTCACAACTGCCCGCAATGTGTGTGGCTCAAAATGTTGGTTATAACGGCTCTTATGCGCAATATGCGTAACAATTTCCTTATAAGCGATTTCATTGTCACGAATATGGTCCCAAACCATACCAAATCGCATTACTTTTACGGCAAATTTTGCAAGTATTAAACCGATCACCCATTTCGCAGAATGAATCAAGCCATTCATACGGCGTTCGTTATTTACTCTTTTTACAAGCCTGTATACCCGTAACGTCCGAGGAAACTTGCGTTTTATCCTGACTTTAAAGGTCTCCGGCTTACCTTCAAGAGATTCAGCTTTTACATCTAACGTCCGTAAAGTAACCGTTTTTTTGTCAACCTCAACAAATTTAACCAGTTCTCGTTTTAAAGTGGCATTAACCGCTTCTTCAACTGAGGCTTTTTTTAGTTTTTCACCTTGCTCCCATGGCCATGCCAAATACATTGGCTCATTCTTACCACTAAAATTAATTAATGCGGGCAACCTGTTACCTGACATTAATAATTTCAACTGCTCAGCAATATAGTTAGGGTCTGCTAAACGCAAACAGTCTTTATCTGCCCTCAAACAACTGAGCCATGCGCAATCAAAACATGACATTGCATGATAGAAAACATGCTGATTGGCATTAACATCAGGCCAAGGGAAGAAGCGCCCAAGCCCCCCCCCTCCATGCAGGACCAAAACATGATCACATGTCATCATAGCTAAGTGGGAAAGACCAGTGTCGTTCCCCACATAATATTTACATTGAGAAAGCTCTTTCACAGACTCCGCAAAACTCAGCTTGCCACAATAGTTTTCTACTTGGGGACATTTTTTCATGACCTCTTTCATTCGTCGGGTTTCATTTTCATTCGAACCCCCGAACAATTTGACTGTTACCCCCAAAGCCAACAGCCTTTCAGCCATAGCGACATATTTAAATGGATCCGACCAACCTTTACTCGCAATATTAAATGCTACAGTATTGGCACGTTCTGGCTTGGGCTCGACCTCAGGCATGGACAAACTGGGTGTAGTTCTCACATGAAGCTTCAGAGACTTTTTAATACATTCACAGAAATAAAGCGATTCATGAAGTATTCTTTCAGAAGCTGTAACATGCTCCCAGTCCTTAGTTTCTTTTTCAGCAACGTCAATCTCTATATTTGTAGGATACTGCCAAAAACTAATTTTTCGTTTTGCATCAACGTTTTGCATCAAGAAAAGTGAGTTGGCACGAATAAAACGTCTCAGGCAGATGGCAACGTCATAGTCGTGTTGCCTGACTTCCCTCAATGTTTGCAGATCTTCTTCGACGACCCCCTCAAATCGCGAGGTTTTAGTATTGTATGTTGCAGCCTCACGCGAAACAAAAAACCAATTCTGAACATATGGCATCAGCGGCTTTAAGGTTTCATTCACATCACAAGTCAGGATATCAACGATATCATATTCTTGGCTGAGGGACTTGATAATTCCCGAAGCCAGAATGAGATCTCCGATGCCATCATTTTTGATAATAAGACACTTCTTTTCCGGGTTTTTTTTTCTAAAAAGCACCATTAATCAAATTTTCCACTCGAGACACGTGAAATTAAAAAACGTGCTGAATCATCATGACTTTTCAGAAGTCTGTCTACGGAAGCTTTACTGTAAGGATAAAGATAGTACCGTAGCATACGAGCAACGTGATTAATCCAAGCAATCCGTTTTTCTTCATAATTGGCTTTCTCAAAAGCTTCATCAATCAACTTGGGCAAACTCTGCGTATCGGTCATTTCATAAACCGCACCAGAACCAGACAATGTCATACGCCCTAAGAGAATACTTGGTTTGTTATGCACCAATGCCCCATACAGAACCGTAGACATCAAGGAGGCGACAACATCACATTTTTGAATACATTCAATAATGTTGGCATTACGCAAAAAAATCACTCGGTCACTTGCGATAGTATTTACACGTGGTGGCGTATTCGGGTGAGGCTTGAACAACACATAGAAATCATTTTCACGCGCTACACGTTCCAGTTCTCTAAGAGCATCATAAGTATCAACAAAATATGGGGAGTGGATATTCTTTTTATCCCAATGTGCAGGAAGCATTCCTGTCTGCCAATCGTTTACGCCAGCGTAAAACAAGACTTTTTTGCCTTTGGCATGCAATCTGGAAACAACGTCTTCAACAACACCTGCCTTGATTTGTGGTTTGCGGTCTTTCTTTTCACGAACAAGGAAATCAATATAATCTTCAGCACGCTTGATATCACGCGTATCAATCTCCAAGTCGTTGAACTCATCAACTTTTTGCGCAGGATAACTTTCTGCCATTTCCCCCATGTCATCGAGCCCCAAAGTGTCCGCCAAAAATCCTTCGTGTGCAAATACCGATTTAATGCCATGCTCACGAGCAATAAATTCGTTCATATGCGCAAAACTATTCCATTGGTGCCAAAGAATACACAGGTATGGTTTATGTTTTCTCAGTAGATACTCAAATTTCAAGGCTTCTTCAAGAACGACCTTAGCATCCTGTTCCCAAGTCGTTTTACGACCCATGGCTTCGTGATGCCCGTTCATCAAGCAAGTCGCGTCATACAACTCCGTGCGATACTGAGTAATTTCTTCAGGTGTACGTTTTTTCTGCCATTCATAATCACCATCAGCATTCGGGGTTATCTTTACTTTTTGGAAATGAACTACTTCCAGATCCGTTTTCAATTCAAACGGAGAATGATGTATGACTACAAGTTTCCAACCAAAACGTTTCAGGGCAGCACCCATCATTTCAAAACTACGCAACTTGTCAATCCGGTCTTCCACATCTAGATTGTGCATTGCTAAAAATATCGTTCTTTCACGCTGTACAGAAGGAGAAAAGTCTGATTTTTGAATCGTTTGCTTCTGCTCGTGTTGTTCAACAACAATATTCAAACGTTTTTTAACAGCTGGCATAATACGTTTTGGTTCAACAAACAAGCGGATCAATCGATAAGCAAAAGACAGGTCTTCTTCGTCAATTTGCACATTGGAGTCTTTCCCTTGTTCAAGCACGGGTTGCTTTTTAACTTCTACCTTGGGCTTGTCTTTTTTCACATCCTTTTCAACGTCCAGATGATACTTGTAAGTGATGTTGGTTTTGCGCCCATCTTTAAGATAACAGTCGATTGAAATATTGCAGGAACCAATAATCGGCTCATCTAATACTGTTTCGCAAATCCAGCCCGCATATTTGTCATCCTCAACAATACACCGAATACCATGGTCTGCATAAGCAACCATCTTGTCATCCACAAAAATTTCAATATTAGCATAGTCTTTTGAAGGATGGTAAAAGTGTCCTCTCATCCAGAGTATTTGCCAATTCTCGTCATAACTGATTTTGGTAAGTGCTGTTTTAGCATCTTTAATAAAACGTTCAATTTTGCGCACAAGGCGTGTCTTTTTTTTGCCATCTTGAGATCGAATAAAAACCTCAACATTCTTACAGTCTTTAAGCTTTTCATCCGTGACCTTAATTTCAAAACCCGGCAGCTTATCTTCGGTATATTCTGGAGAATTTCTCAACACATCATCGCGACGACACCCTGTTGTGTATTCTCCAATCGTATACCCCTTGTCGGTTTTCAAGGTCAAAACAGGTGATTCACCAAAGCCAATTGCCCATCCGCGAAGTTCAAGAAGGTTTTCCTTTTCTTCCAACCGAACAGAAGAAATAGCACCTTTGCCCTTAAGTTCTACCTTGTTCTGTGCGCCCATCTCACTCATCTTCAAAATCCCATTAATTCAATTTACTGCTTCACATTTGAACGCTAGTCACTATTTCTGAGAAACTAATCCTTTTTGCATTAGAATTTTTGCTATTTCTTCTGCAATCAATCGATACCCCTCCGCATTTGGATGACGGGCATCCCGATATAGGTTTGTTTTATTGGAAAATAATCTGGAAATATCATTGCAATGATTTTCTTGTGCACACATTTTACGTGCGTTGAGATAAAATTCTTCTGTGTCTTTCAGTAGAGAGCCTTCTCGTGCTTTCTGCAGTACTTCAAAAATCTTTTTATCTTTTCCACTGAAATTATATTGGGTGTCTACCCCCATGGTTGGCTGCAAAAACACCTGATATTTGGCCCCTAAAACAGAGGCTGCACTTGCACTAATTTTTGTATTTAGCATCCAGTGCTCCCAAGGCGTAGTCCTGTAACTAGCTCCCCAGACGACCCCTTTGACACCTCCTTTCTTACTCTCCTTACTTTTTAGAAGGCCAGTAAAGAGAGACATGGCATTTGGCATATACTTTGGCGGGCTATCTTCAAGAACAGACTGTAAAAAGCGGACTTGAAAACTATGAACCAGAGGTGTCTGTTTACGCGCATGCTTGAAACCGAGGTCATTGATTGCACTTAGAGAGATAACAATATTAGGGTTGATCGCGCGTGCATCCCGAATAAGCTTCAAAAGCTCTTGCGACGTCGAATACCCGGAAACACCACCATTATAGACCGTTGCCTTAATTCCCAACGCATCAAAATGTGCTTTTAATGCTTTAGGCCAGTTATTTAAATCCCAAGGGTCTGTTGTCGACCCTCCCAATGCCATAATACGAATACCCTTACCGTCACCATAAACCTTAAAACCCGGGAGTTCGTATTTCAGTCGTTTGTGGGTTCCATCGCGCGCGTAACCTAAATGTGGATCAAGCATATTCGTGTTACCCGTTCCACCCTCAAGGATTAGCCCCTTAGGCTTTTCCGAATTGATAAAAAGCGGATAAGTCTTACTGTCCCTATTTTCTAAAACAATCCTAGAAGTATACTCAATCCCGACGACCAGCATAACTGTAGATAGCATAATCAAAGAGATAAAAATGGCATATAGAAAAAGCTTTTTCACGCCCAAGCCCACACCTATTGAGATAAAATAACCAAGTAGGTTTTTCTAAAGATAAAAAGGCCACCTGCCAATAATAAAAACAATATCATCAGATGAAACTGATTAACCATAGAAATTGAAAACTCACCCATTGCCAGCCCTCCTCGCGCGTAAGTGAGAAAAGATGCTATTGGATTAATATCTTCTAGCCATTTAATGCCTGTATTACTCAATGGAAAAACAACACCACTGATAAACATAGCAGGTCGAAGTGACACATCCACAAACTTGCTGATATCTTCCAGAATGTAAGCAAAGGGAGACAACAGAAGACCAACCCCAGCGGCATAAATCATCACCAGTAGCATAACCAAAAAGTAGACCACAAATCCCCAAAAACTGCCTACTCCAAAATATAAAAAAAAGGCCAGCAAAATTGTAAAACGACAAAAGGCGGTAAACAGCTGATAAGTAAAGTTTGAAACAATTAAAGAAAAAGGCCCCACACGGATATGTTTGACCATATTGATATGTTTGCGAAAAACATTCACGAAATCCACGAGTGTATCGACAAAAGTTTGCCATATAATCATACCAGATAAGACAAACATAGAATACGGCAATACACCCAAATCTACTTTCAAAACACGAAATTTATACAATCCAACAAAAACAATTGCTAAAACCAGAGGGTCAATAAAGTCCCACAAAATCCCCAACTTTGATTTGGCATATTTGCCGTAAATGTCTCGACGAGCAATTCCCAGCCCAGCTTTAATCTCTTCTCTCATTTATTTCTCATCATTATAAGAGACCCGTTCGATCTTATAATTTAAATCGACAACACCCCAAGTCATGTTTTTGGGCGGAATAACAGTAAATGTGGTGACCAGCTCGCGGTTTAAATATGCACGACCATCATGAATAGGCATTATCAGCACGTAGTTTCCAGGAATAAAATTCAAGTCATCAATCAAAATTTCGACCGAAACACTCCCATCCTTGTACCTACTTAGAACATCGCCATTCAACGTAGAAATTGTTGTTAAATGCAACCCGTCTTCACGATAAAACGCCAAAGAAACATTTAAATCGCTAACCTCTGCTTTCAATCTAAATGAATATTTGACCTTACATTTCGCGTGAGTTGTAAAAACATCCTGTCCAACTGGATAAAACTCAGCATAAACATCTATCACACTTCCAGAAGTAATAATTGGCCCGTAAGGAGTTTCTTTTTGCACCTTTGCGGCTTTTACATCCTGCTTCTGAATCAGATTTTCTTCAATTCTCTTACGGCGTTTTTCCAGCAGACCCGCAATATATTTCTCGTAACCTTGAATGACATTCTTGACGTCCGCATGCATACGGACCTGACCTTCTTCAATCCAAATAGCACTGTCGCAGAACTGACGAATATGCGACATGGCATGTGAAACAAGGATCATGGAAACACCTTGTTTTTTTAACTCTTCCAGACGCGATAGGCATTTAGTGCGAAAAGCAGCATCTCCAACCGACAAGGCTTCATCAATAATAATCACTTCGGGCTGCATAAACACACAAATCGAAAACCCCAATCGTGCAGCCATACCAGAACTATAGGTCTCTACCGGTGAGCCAATAGATTCATGAAGCTCTGAAAAATCAATAATCTTATCAATAAGTCCGGAAATATCCGAAAGTGGAATTCCACGCATTAAAGCCGCCGCTTTAATATTTTCAATGCCAGTCAAACGCTTATTGAACCCGGCACCAAGGGCAATCATCGCCTGAAGGTTACCCTGAACCTGACATTCCCCCTCATCAGCGAGCATCAATCCCGCAATTAGGCGCATCAACGTTGTTTTACCGCTGCCGTTAGTCCCGATAATCCCAAGTGAACGTCCAGAATGTAGGTCAAAATTTACATTACGAAGTGCCCAAAATTCATCTGCTGACTTGTTTTTTTGGGGGGACCCAAAAACCGCCCTGACGACATCCTTAAGGGCGAGGCCAGTATTCAAGTTGGGGTATCTGTTATATTTCTTCCCAACATTTCTAACTGAAACAACTGGCTTCTGCATAATCAATCTACACTGTATTTATTACGACACTCTTCCGACTGAACTAATCAAGCTCGAAAGCATTTTTGTAATCAAGTTTGAGCTTTTCGTCCTGATTCTCTTTCTTTAGGAAGCAATTCCCAATAACCAAATTATCAAGCTCTGTTCCCATAAAGCAACGAAATGCATCTTCTGGCGTACAAACAATAGGTTCACCACGCACATTGAAACTTGTATTCACCGAAACGGGGCAGCCCGTTCGCTCTTTAAACGCAGAAATAACTGCATGATAGCGCGGATTGGTTTCCTTATGCACCGTTTGAATACGCGCTGAATAATCTACATGTGTGATCGCAGGAATTTCAGATCGTGGCACATTTAATTTTTCAATGCCAAATAACGCTTTTTGCTCTTGCGTCATTTCCTTTTGCTTATCTTTGTGAACATCAGCAACGATCAACATATAAGGGCTATCCCCTTGGTGATCGAACCATTCTGCCACATCTTCACGTAACACAGATGGCGCAAAGGGACGGAAAGATTCACGATACTTCACCTTGAGGTTCAAAACCTTTTGCATTTTTGGAGAACGCGGGTCAGCAATAATAGAACGACCACCCAGAGCACGTGGACCAAACTCCATACGCCCCTGCATCCAACCAATAGCGCGTTCATCAGCCATAGCCTCTGCTGTTTTGGCAATGACTTCTTCTTCACTCAACACATCAAAGACAGCACCAGCTTTTTTCAAACGCTCTTCAATATCATTTTGTCCAAAGACTGGGCCAAGATAAGAACCATGCATGAAATCCTGTTGCTCAGGAGCGATAGTACGTTCCTTGCCTAAGTAATGGTAATGGGCGGTCAAGGCCGCACCAAGAGCGCCCCCTGCATCACCCGCTGCTGGTTGAACCCAGACATTTTCGAAAGCAGCATCTCGAAGAACTTTACCATTTGCAACACAGTTCAGAGCAACACCACCGGCCAAACAAAGATTATTGATGCCGTATTCTTCGTACAAGGAACGAGTCAAACGCAAAACAACTTCTTCAGTTACAGCCTGAACAGAAGCGGCAATATCCATATGGAACTGCTCCAGATCATCACCATCACGTCCACGCACAGGTTTGCCAAACAAATCAGCAAACTTGTCGTTCGTCATTGTCAAACCTGTACAGTAATTAAAGTAGGACATGTCCAAGCGGAAAGAGCCATCTTCTTTCACATCAATGATGTTATCCATAATCAGGTCTTTGTATCTCGGTTCCCCATAAGGTGCCAAACCCATAACTTTATATTCACCTGAATTGACGCGAAACCCCGTATAGTAAGTAAAAGCGGAATAAAGTAACCCCAGTGAATGAGGGAAATGAATTTCCTTCACCATCTCCATTTTATTGCCGCGACCAATAGCAACTGAAGTGGTAGCCCACTCCCCCACACCATCCATCGTTAACACAATTGCTTCTTCGAATGGTGATGGATAAAAAGCAGAAGCAGCGTGACTTTGGTGATGTTCTGCAAACAACAGTTTGTTTTGCCAGTCAAAATCAGGGGCTCGCTTCTTAAATTCCTTGCGCAAGAAATCTTTCTGAAAGAGTTTTTCTTTCAGCCAGATCGGAATCGCAGTTTTAAAAGACATAAACCCCCGTGGCGCAAAAGCAAGGTAGGTTTCTAACAAGCGTTCAAATTTCAAAAACGGCTTGTCATAAAACACAACATAGTCAACATCTGCCATCGTAACACCAGCCTCAGACAAGCAATAAGCGATGGCTTCACCCGGAAAACTGGCATCGTGTTTTTTACGAGTGAAACGTTCTTCCTGTGCAGCAGCAATAATGGCGCCATTATCAACAAGTGCGGCTGCACTATCGTGGTAAAAAGCAGAGATGCCAAGAATACGCATAGGAACGAGCCCCTTAAAACAAGGTATAAATAAATGGGGCGACAGCAGAGCCTTGCGCAAGAACAAGCAAACCACCAAACAAGACCATTACCAAAACAATTGGTATGAGCCAGAATTTTTTGCGCTCTTTCATAAACGCCCAAAGTTCCACAATAAATGACATGGGATAAAATCTCTTAGAATTGATTTTTCATTGATTCAGGTGATGGACCTGCTGGGTCGCGTTCCACCCAATAGGATTTGATGCTTTTATCAAGTTTGATGTTCAATAAATCTTTACCTGAAAGCTTAAGGATCAAACCGATCGGCACGACAGTCAAAGCATAAACAAAAAACATAATCACAGGGTTAACTACCCTGAACATGATAGAACCAAGCTTAAGCCAAGCTTTATTCAATGGTGCAAGTATACGTGGATAAATAAGACCAAGAACAAGCAAAGGAATAGAAATGCACAAAAGGACAACACCTATCATGTCAACTTCACCACTTGAATACAGACGATAAGCCTCAATCAGAAGAAGAATTCCCCCTACAGTCAAACCAAAACTACGATCTGAAGCCCCCTGTATCTCTTGATGTTCCTGATATTCAGCGTGCATAGACGCCTCCTCCATTCAATAAAGATGGCGTAAAGTAGTCTAATGAAAACTAAACCGCAACAGTTAATTGAATTGGATTTTGGACGCATTGATTGAAATACTGGACCTACTCTGAATAAAGCAAGGTACGTCTCCTGAGGCAAATGTACACACTAATCTATAGGAGAATATAATGAAGATTACAAACCTTCGGTATTTTGCCAAGTCCTTATTTTACCTGACACAACTATCCCGTCTGGCAAGCCCCTAGTATTCTAGACACCTGATAGCGTACACATTGTGCAACCTATGAGGTTCTAGATATGAGCGGTAAACGTTACCCTGAAGAATTTAAAATTGAAGCTGTCCGTCAAGTTGTTGATCGAGGCTACAGTATCAGTGATGTTGCAAAGCGGTTGGGTGTTTCCAACAAGAGTTTGAGGGATTGGATCAAATTATTTGGCGACACCGGTGCCCAGCATCAAACGATTGTCAGTCAGCAGGATGAATTGCGTAAATTGAAGGCTGAGCTCCGTCGCGTCACAGAGGAGCGTGATATCTTAAAGGAGGCCGCAGCGTACTTTGCAAGCGAGTCAAGGAAAGGTACGCGTTCATAAAGTCTCGGCTCGATCAATTCCCTTTGGCGGTTTTGTGTCGAACATTAGATGTTCATCGTAGCGGCTTCTATGCTTGGCTGAAGCAGCCTTTAAGTAAACGTGCTGTGGAAGACCAACGCTTACTGGGACTGATTAAACAATCCTGGCTAGAAAGTGGTTTGGCTTATGGTTATCGCAATATCACTAAAGACTTGAAGGATTTGGGTGAAGATTGCGGCAAAAACCGCATTCATCGTATCATGCGGGAAGAAGGTATTCGTTCTCAGCGAGGATACAAACGCCATCGCGGTTTCTCAGGTGGGGATGTCAGTCACATCGCCCCGAACACATTGGACCGTCAGTTTGATGCCGATAAACCCGATCTGGCATGGGTAACGGATTTTACCTTTATCCGCACTCATGAAGGTTGGTTGTATCTGACAGTTGTGATTGATCTGTTCTCAAGACAAGTCATTGGCTGGAGTATGAAGAATAACCCCAAGGCTGATCTTGTGATTGATGCCTTGGTCATGGCGTTATGGCGTCGTAAACCGAATAACAAAGTGCTCATCCATTCTGATCAAGGTATCCAATACACCTGCTCAGATTGGCGAAAGTTCCTTGCAGACCACAATCTGGAAGCAAGCATGAGCCGAAAAGGGAACTCTCACGACAATGCTGTTGCGGAGAGCTTTTTCTCTTTATTGAAGACAGAACGTATCAAACGGAAAATCTACAAAACCCGTGATGATGCAAGGGCTGAGATATTTAATTACATTGAGTTTTTCTACAATCCGACACGAAGACATGGAGCCAATGGTGGCTTGTCTCCTATGGAATATGAAAAACGGTATTATGAAAAAATATCAGGTGTCTAGAATACTAGGGCTTGCCATTTTTCATCTCTCAAATGGAGGAAGTATGAGACAGACCTATAATAGAGGTAGTTCCCTCTTGCCCATCACGGTAAAGCCCCATTAAAATTAAGGGAGAAATTGATTGCATGGTCATTCTCAACCATGTGTGTAAGCTTATAATTTTACAGCCTCTCACATTATTCTACTTCACAGTCCGAATAGACGATGTTCGCCAACGAAATTCTTCCTTTAACCTAGCCCATAAGGCTAACAATTGCATAGTAATTGAATTTTACTTAAGCAAAAAATCATACCTTCATGGTAGCATGTTTGACAGTTACATCAAGCAAAGCAAACACTTTTAGAAACCATTCCACGACAGAAATTTGGAATGCCGTGGTTCTCACGACGCAGGTGGACAAATTGGAACTTTACGGCTTTTGGCTCTCAAAGTAACAAGCCTCCCCTTTTTTTCTAAGCTCCCCCGCCCTCTCCTCCCGGAGATCACGAACCTTTTTAATAAGCAGACAATCCCTTTTGACTATCGTCATTGGGTTCTAAGGCTTCTCATTCACGGTATTGAGTTCAAACTGCCGATACTGACACTGAAATCAGCGGCATTTTTTCTCTAACCTCGGTAGGAAAGGTGCTTTTGCAACTTATCACCTCTCCTTTCCTCAGCACAATTTAAATTAAAAGACATACTCTACTTTTTCCGTATTAGGTCCAAACAGAATCAATCCTCTATATTTTCCTCAATCTGATCCGCAGCTTTATCTTCTGCTTTTTCAAGCTTAGCTGCACGTGCGCGTGCAACGATAACGGCTTTTTCCAAGTCTGCTTCAGTGCACAGACCCAAAGTTACCGGATTGCGTGCTGTGATATTGGGAGAATTCCAATGTGTTTTATCACGGATCGCTTTAATGGTCGGCTTGGTTGTTCCCAACAGTTTGGAAATTTGCACATCTTGCAGTTCCGGGTGGTTTTTCACCAGCCATGCGATTCCGTCCGGGCGATCCTGACGTTTGGAAACCGGTGTATAACGCGCACCTTTGCCTCTGGCTGTGGGAACCGGGTTGGTTGAGCGTGCCAATTTCAAACGTGCCGCCGGATCAGCTGCGCAACGATCCAGTTCAGCCTGTGTCAGTTGACCATTTGCAATCGGATCCATGCCCTGCATGCCCATACCGACATCACCATCTGCAATGGCTTGAATCTCCAATTCATGCAAGCCGCAAAAATCAGCGATTTGGATAAAGCTCAGAGCTGTATTTTCGACGAGCCAAACGGCCGTCGCCTTGGGCATAAGAGGCAGCGCCATCTTGGTATTCCTTTTCTTAAGTAAGAATAATCTCGATTGAACATGGTCAATCTAATTGATTTGTTACCTTATATATAATGGACTTTTCGCTCAGGTCAAACTTCTTCCATATGAAAGGGGTCAACTTTCGACATTCAGGACGATTTTACCGATATGTTGGCTGCTTTCCATCAATTCATGTGCCGCTGCCGCCTCGCTCATAGCAAATGTTTTAAACATGACAGGTTTAACCTTGCCGCTTTCAATTAAGGGCCAGACCGTTTCACGCAATTGCTGTGCAATTTGTTTCTTAATCGCCAATGGCTGTTGGCGAAGCGTCGACCCGGTAATTGTCAATTGCTTCATCATCACAGACATGAAGTTCACTTCAGCCTTAGAGCCTTGTAAATAAGCGATATTGATCAAACGTCCTTTTTTCGCCAAACACTTAATATGGCGTGAGATATAATCGCCCCCCACCATATCAAGAATCATATCCACGCCTTTTCCGTTTGTGGCTTCTTTAATAACCTCGACAAAATCCTTGTCTTTATAATTAATCGCCAATGAGGCCCCTAGATCACGGCACGCTTGACATTTGGCGTCATTGCCTGCTGTCGTAAAGACCGTCATCCCCAATGCCGTTGCCATCTGTATCGCGGTGGTCCCGATTCCACTGGAACCGCCCTGTACCAACAAAGTCTGTCCTGGTCTTAATCCGCCCTGAAGAAAAAGATTAAACCAAACTGTAAAAAAAGTTTCCGGTACAGCTGCAGCTTCTTCCATGGTTAAACCGGATGGAACGGGTAAACACTGTTCTGCCGGGACAACACAATATTCCGCATAGCCGCCCCCGTTAGTCAGGGCACAAATTTGATCCCCAACAGACACGTTTGTAACACCTTCCCCCAGTGCAACGACCACGCCGGAAATTTCCAATCCTAACAGATCAGATGCCCCCGGCGGTGGCGGATAAAGTCCTTTTCGTTGAATGACATCCGGGCGGTTCACACCTGCTGCCGCAACCTTAACGAGGATCTCGCTCGCCCCTGCAACGGGGACATTGCGGTCTGCTAATGTCAAAACATCCGGTCCACCCGGCTCACGTATTTCCACACACTTCATCGTCTGTTCGATCATAACCACGGGACCCTATTTTTTGTTCAATAAAATACACAGTCATGCTTTTTAAAATAATTTAGTTTCCTTGACAAACGTCAATTTTTGCTGCGCTGCAGCAACTATTTTTCTTGACCGAAGGCTTTGACGCCGCCTAGAGTGCCTCTGCCGACAAAAGGCAAGTTTGACAGGTTGAGGCCATAAAAATAAGGGCTGCCAGTTCCATATTAGAGAACGGCAGCCCTAATTAATTTCGCACCGGGCAAAACACCAACGTAACATAAATAATATTTAACCGTTGCCGTTTTCATTGAATCCGGCTAGAAAGCCGCGTTTGGAATTTTTGCGCTCTTAACTCGCGCGGATAGGGATATGACTGACAGAGCCTTGCTGCCAACCGGCCTAGAAGATGTTTTACCAATTGATGCACAACACGAAGCATCCGTCGTCGATCATCTTATGCATACTTTTGCATCAATGGGCTATGATCGCGTTAAACCGCCCCTTATTGAATTTGAAGACAACCTGCTACAAGGCAGCGGTGCTGCGATTTCGGCACAAACCTTTCGCGTTATGGATCCTGTCTCCCAACGCATGTTAGGGATTCGCCCCGACATGACCGTACAGGTCGAACGTATCGCAACCACACGCCTGATTAATGCACCGCGTCCTTTACGTCTGAGCTACGCCGGGCAGGTTTTGCGTGTTAAAGGCTCACAGCTTCGTCCAGAACGCCAATTCACCCAAACCGGGATCGAGTTGATCGGATCAGACGCACATGCGGCAGATTGCGAAATTATCCTGCTCGCCCATGAGGCCTTGAGCAAAGCCGGTGTCAAAAATCTCAGCGTTGATTTGGGCCTACCGGCCCTTGTCCCTGCGATTTGCGAAGATTTGAACATGGACCAACAGACCCGCGAAGATTTACGCATAGCACTGGATCGCAAGGATGCTGCAAGCGTGAAGGCACTCGGCGGTGTGGCGGCAAACCTTTTTGCACAATTGCTGGACAGTGCCGGACCGGCATCCCATGCCATTGCTATTTTGAAAAAACTGGAACTTGGCGGCAAAGCAAAAGAATTACGTGAACGCCTGATCAATGTATATGATCTGGTCAAATCACAGGCCCCGAACCTGAGTATGACAATCGATGCTTCTGAAAATCGCGGGTATGAATATCATACGGGTGTAGCCTATACCTATTATGCAAAAGGGGCACGTGGGGAGCTGGGCCGTGGCGGTCGCTATGTGGCAGGATCAGGCGAAGCTGCAACAGGGTTTACTGTGTTTGTAGATAGCCTGATGCGCGCTCTTGAAAAACCAGACACACCTGAAAAAGTTTTCCTTCCTTTTGCGACACCTTCACAAGAAGGCGCACGTCTCAGAGCGGACGGACATATTATCGTAAACGGATTGCAAGAGGTCCCAGACGAACAAGCCGAAGGCTTGCGCATGGGGTGCAGTCACATCTTCTTAAACGGAAACATCGTAGCACTGTCCCGCTAAGGGCAGCATTCAAGACGGAGATTTTCACCAATGACAAACGTAGTAGTGGTCGGGTCCCAGTGGGGCGACGAAGGTAAAGGCAAAATCGTTGATTGGCTTTGCGAACGTGCCGATGTCGTCGTTCGTTTTCAAGGCGGTCATAATGCGGGCCATACTCTTGTTATCGACGGTGTGAAATATAAACTCAGCCTGCTGCCTTCCGGTATCGTGCGTGGTGGAAAACTGTCGGTCATTGGTAACGGTGTCGTCATCGACCCTGCAGCCCTTTTACGCGAAATGGACACTATTCGCGCTCAAGGTGTTGAAATTACCCCGGATAATCTCGCTATTGCAGAAAACGCCTGTTTGATCCTGCCAATCCACCAACAACTGGATAATGTGCGTGAAGAAGCCCTTGGCAATGCCAAAATCGGCACAACAGGTCGCGGCATCGGCCCGGCTTACGAAGATAAAGTGGGACGCCGCGCCATTCGTTTTGGTGATTTGGCAGACCCGGAAACTTTGCCGGCAAAAATCGAAAAGCTACTTACTCATCATAACGCCATCCTGCGCGGTCTAGGCAAAGATGAATTCAGCGTTGAAGAACTTTTAAACCCGCTTTTGGAAATGGCGCCGAAGTTGATGCCTTATTCCAAGATTGTGTGGCAACTGCTGGATGAAGCAAAAAGCAAAGGCCAACGCATCCTGTTTGAAGGTGCGCAAGGAACCTTGTTGGATATCGACCACGGAACTGTTCCTTTTGTAACGTCATCCAACACCGTTGCGGGTCAAGCATCTGCAGGTTCCGGCATGGGTCCGGGATCTTTGAACTATATCCTCGGCATTACCAAAGCTTACACAACACGCGTTGGTTCCGGCCCCTTCCCGACAGAATTGCTGGACCAAGTCGGCCAAGGCCTTGGAGAACGCGGCCATGAATTTGGCACGGTCACAGGTCGTCAACGCCGTTGCGGCTGGTTTGACGCTGTTCTGGTTCGCCAAGCGGTTAAAGTAAACGGTATCAGCGGCATTGCCTTAACCAAACTGGATGTCTTGGACGGTATGGACGAATTGAAAATCTGCACCGGATACGAGCTGGATGGCAAAGTGATCAAACACCTGCCGTCAAACCCGGCAGAACAAGCACGCGTCGTTCCCGTCTATGAAGTTATGGAAGGCTGGAAAGAAAGCACGGAAGGCGCACGTAGCTGGGGTGATTTACCCGCGACATGCGTGAAGTACGTCAAACGCGTCGAAGAATTGATCGAAGCACCAGTTGCTGTCTGTTCGACCAGCCCGGAACGCGATGATACCATTTTGGTGACAGATCCATTTGGTGGTTGATCCTTCGTACAGTCAAAATTTAATTTTTAAAAATGCCCTGATCTTTGGATCGGGGTATTTTTTTTATTTTTTTCACACCCTTTTAACTGTTTGTCTTTTAACATTTATGTGATTTCTGTTTTCTTTTCGGCTACCATATGCGCAGTGTTAGTCGAAACAAGACACAAAACCCACGCGCATAGAGAAAAGACCCATTTATGGCCGAACAGGATAAACCCGACACACAAGCTGCCCCCGACGCAGCCCCCAGTGCCGCTGCACCAAAGGAAAAGGCAAAACCTATTCCCCCTGTGACGTTGGATCGTTTCAATATTCTGCCCGGTTCACCTATCCCTGAACTGTCCACTCCCTCCGCACGGGCTTACATTGCCGAAGATAAACGTAACAGCGAACGTAAACTTTTCGCCTTAATCTGCCCGCCTTTTCTGGGTGTCAGAACCGGCGTCTTAGAAATTCTAAAAGGGGCTAACATTCGCGGCGCCATGAGCCTTGTCGAATGGGGGGTCGTTTCATGGCCTTTGTTCAATCAACGTACGATTGCCGTGATTTATGAGCGCCCAAATGGCGGACGATTGCTGGATCACCTTGGAAAAATCAACCAGCATGAAATGGTCCGCAAAATCATTGAACCCCTTTGTCACGGCTTGATGGAACTCTCATCACGCGGGGTATCCCACCGCCAAATCCGCCCATCGAACCTATTTTTTATGGATGGGTCAATGGAACGGCTTGTTCTAGGAGATTGCGCAACTGTTCCGGCCGGATATGACCAGCCAATTTTATTTGAAACATTAGAACGCGGCGCCGCCCCACCGGCAGGACGCGGTGCAGGTGATGTCAGTGACGATATGTATGCTCTTGGCGTATCCATCATGTTCGCTCTGGCCGGTGGCAACCCGGTTCCCCATTTACGTACCGATGATGAAATTCTTTATGCAAAGATGATCGAAGGGTCTTACACGACCTTGGTGGCACAAGAACCGATCCCGGCAAATATGGTGGAATGTTTACGCGGGCTGTTATCCGATGATGAGCATGAACGTTGGAGTCTGGAACAACTGGATCTTTGGATCAATGGCCGACGCTTAACCCCTATTCAGAAAAAATCCGCGCCTAAAGCCAAACGTTATATTGATTATGCAGGTCGCGAACATTTTAATACCCGTACCCTGTCCTTGGCCGTTTCACGCATGCCCTCACAAGTTGACCGTCTGGTGAAAGATAATCTTCTTGAAACATGGCTTAAGCGCGATCTAGAGAATTCTGATTTGTCTTCGGCTGCCTCCAACGCGATTCATATGGCGCAAAATCAGGCTGGCGACAAAGACCTAATTGCCGCACGGATCAGCATTGTTCTCGATCCTTCCTTGCCGGTGCGATACAAAGACTGTTGGTTTATGCCCGATGGGTTCGGCACCACACTCGCCCATTCAATTTTGCAAAAAGGCAATGCCAATACACCGGTTGAAGTCATATCGCGTGGATTGCCACGCGCATGGTTCGATGCACAGGATACCTATAACCCGGTTTACGTTGCCCTTGAAAAAAACTTTGATCAGTTACTCGATTTTGTACAAGAACGTAAAATTGGTTATGGGATTGAACGCTGCCTTTATGAAACCAACCCGACTCTTCCGTGTCAAAGCCCTTTGATCATTGAAGAATACGTCACAACGATCAAGGAGCTCATGCCCGCACTTGAAAGGGTATCGGCAAAAATTGATAAAAAACGTAAACCAATTGACCGCCATATCGTTGCCTTTATTGCCGCACGCCTGAACCAAAACATTGACCCCCACGTCAAAGCCGTTGGCGATGAGCGCGAAGAGATTGCCACATTAGGTATGCTCAGCCTGTTGGCCCTTGTTCAATGGCGTACAAAATCCGGTGCGGTGCTTGGTTTTACAAGTTGGGTCGGCGCCCATATGGGGCCCGCAATCAAAGCCTATCACAGCAAATCCATTCGTGAAGAACTGGAAAAGGAAGTGCCCAAATTAATCCGCAAGGGTAACTTGGCGGACTTGTTTAATTTGCTGGATAATGCTGAACAGCGCGCGCAAGACCATATGGATTTCAAAGACGCTTGTAAAGAATTTGAAGATGCCGAAAATGAGATTAAAGATATAGAAGACGGTTCCAACACTTTGCAAAAAAACTCCAGTCGGCTGGGTGAGCAAGCCGCTGCAATGACAGCCATTGTGATTGCTCTCCTCATCATCTCTGTCACCTTTTTGGGTAAACTCTGGTAAGGCACGAACAAGATGGCAAAAAAACCAGTTAGAAAAGTTCCTCCCAAAAAAAGCGGTGGCGGCCTTATGCTCTTAGGTATGATGGCGCTGTTTGCCGCCGTCATCCTGATGCTGGTCTCAATGGCCTCTCTGGTTCTGGTTGTCTTTGGCATGCTGCCGACTTTTGTGGCTGTTCTTGTGGACCGGTCCCCGCAACGTTTTGCCTTTATCAGCGTTATGGCTATGAACTTGGCAGGCGTTTTCCCTTACCTGTTGGACCTGTGGATGGGGAGTAACAGTATGTCGGTCGCGATTGACAGCCTGACCGATGTTTTCTCTCTCTTCACGATGTACGGATCTGCCGCTGTCGGCTGGGTTTTATTTATCGTAACCCCGCCCATCGTCACAACAGTTATGACCTTTATTGCCCAGCGACGCGTGTCAATCCTGCGTGCCAACCAAAAAAGATTACTGGCTGAATGGGGCAATGCGGTTGCCAACCTTGAAGACGACCCAACGGAAGAGAGCGAGGCAAAAGAACCCAATGCACCAAGTGCCCCAGGCGCACCGGGTGCACCAAAAGCAGACCGAGGAAAGAAATAAAGAAAAAGCACCGATCATATGAACGGTGCTTTTTTCTTATCGCTCTGTCGCGCAAGACAGGTTAGAAATTTTCGCGCATTTCTTTTTCATGCATGCGTTGTTCAATCATCGCATTTTTCATTGATTTTTGCAGTTTTTCAAAAGCGCGAACTTCGATCTGGCGAATACGTTCACGTGATACACCATATTCCTGCGAAAGATCTTCCAACGTTGTCGGGCGATCTTTCAAACGGCGTTCTTGCAAGATATGACGTTCGCGTTCATTTAAAACTTTCAAACCGGCCTCCAACATGAGGCGGCGGTTATCCAGTTCTTCTTTTTGTGCCAGTTCTTTTTCCTGATTGCTCTTTTCATCCACTAACCAATCAATCCATTCGCCTTCCCCATCCATACGTAAGGGGGAATTCAGGCTATGGTCCGAACTCGCAAGACGCCGGTTCATTTGTACAACTTCATCTTCCGGTACATCCAACTGCTTGGAAATTTTCGCAACATGTTCAGGGTGTAAATCACCCTCTTCTATTGCCTGCATTTGGCCTTTCAATTTACGTAAATTGAAAAACAACTTTTTCTGGGCTGCGGTTGTCCCCATTTTAACCAAAGACCAGGAATGCAAAATATATTCTTGGATAGAGGCCCGTATCCACCACATTGCATAGGTTGCCAGACGGAAACCTCGTTCAGGATCAAACCGTTTAACGGCCTGCATCATGCCTACGTTGCCTTCTGAAATCAATTCACCAACCGGCAGACCATAGCCGCGGTAGCCCATTGCAATTTTTGCAACAAGGCGCAGGTGACTGGTTACAAGCTTATGGGCAGCCTCGTGATCTTCCCGCTCTTGCCAGCTTACAGCAAGGCTGTACTCTTCCTCGATGCTCAGCATCGGGAATTTCCGAATTTCACTCAGATAACGCGAAAGATTACTTTCGGGTGTAAAAGAAAGTCCAAAGGTATTTGTCGCCATGTGCCATCCCCCTTGTCGGATATGGGTTACACGGACAGTTCGGCAGAACCATCCGTCATGGATGCCCTCCTCAGAATTTAAATCCCCTTCACCTTTATAGTACCTAACTCAGATACTCAGGTATATAACATTTTTATATTTTTTTAAGAATTTCACACAAGTTACTAATTTCAATAGGTAAATTATTTTCAAATCGAAGAAGCTGATTTGTTCGCGGGTGCAAAAACCCTATAATATATGCGTGTAAGGCATGACGGGTAAACTGGCTGAATTCCGCCTTTTGTTCCTTACTGAGCATGCGCAACACGCGTGACGGCGTGCGCCCATACAACGCATCGCCGACAACAGTATGACCTTGCTCTGACATATGCACTCGTATTTGGTGTGTTCGTCCTGTTTCCAAACGGCATTCAATCAACGAGGCAAAGGTACCAACCGCTTTGATATAGCCGTAATTGGTCACAGCCGTCTTGCCCCCTGACTTTACCATTGCCATTTTTTTACGGTTTTGCGGACTGCGGCCAATATTACCTTCAATTCGTCCCTCTTTTGGATTCGGCACACCCCAAACAACCGCTTGATAGGCCCGTTCCAAAGAATGCGCTGCAAACTGTTCAGATAACGAGACATGGGCGATATCATTTTTCGCAACCACCATCAGTCCGCTGGTCTCTTTATCAAGGCGATGAACAATCCCCGGACGTTTTACCCCGCCAATACCGGACAAGCTGCCCGCACAATGATAAAGCAATGCATTTACAAGGGTTCCGGTGTAGTTGCCCGCTGCCGGATGTACAACCATGCCTGCTGGTTTATTGATCACTAACAGGTCATCATCTTCATAGACAATCTCAAGTGCAATGTTTTCGGCTTGTGGTTCATAGTCTTCAGCCTCGGGAATTTCGATAGAAAACTGTTGTCCGGGTTTGACCCGAACCGACG
Source organism: Terasakiella sp. (assembly GCA_965230775.1). Taxonomy (GTDB): domain Bacteria; phylum Pseudomonadota; class Alphaproteobacteria; order Rhodospirillales; family Terasakiellaceae; genus Terasakiella. The sequence goes on along the minus strand of CBDDLQ010000006.1, from coordinate 109,943 downwards.
GGTCGGTTATGGTCTGCCCCGCACAGAAAACGGACCCGCCTTCAATCAAGGCTTTCAGTCGAGATCGTGATAAGCCGCTATCCCCCAAGGATAGAAGTTTATCCAGACGAATCCCTTGGTCTTCATCGCGGGCTGTTACTGTGAATGTATCGCTCATTGTCACCAAAGCTAGAGTTAAAATTTATGAGAACTGTACTCGTTTCTGCCGTTGCCGGCATGGGAATTCTGATTATCCTCGGTATGATTGCTTTGGTTTACGGCCTAATACAGAAGTCAGACAACCCTGATTTTAAATTTTTTGACCTTGCCAAAGAAGCACCCGAACTGGAACAAGCCTTAAAAGAGGTTGAAGTCCCACTGGTTGGCAAGAAAAAAGACACAACACCGACACCGCAAGCAACGGCTTCCCCTTCTGCCATAGCCCCTGCAAAAGCGTTCGGAGACATGCGTTTGGAAATCCCCAAAGGTTATAAAATCGTAGAAACGGATATGGATTCTCAACGGCTTGTTTTGCGTATGATCAACGAACAAGGCATCAACCGCTTGATGATTTTGGATATCAACAGCGGAGCCAAACTGGGCGGTTTATCCCTCTCCCCCGCAGAATGATCTTCACACAGGATCAAATAAACCAGCTATTTGAACAGGCACGCAACGCCTACCCTGAGGAATGTTGCGGCCTGCTCAGTGGCACACACGATCAGGTTTGTGATATTCACCCGGCCACTAACGTCAGTGCTGGGGATAAAACCAAAACCTTTGAAATTGATGCAAAGGTTCGTTTTGACCTGATTGCACAAACGGGGGAGCGTAGCGTCCTCGGCCTTTATCATTCCCACCCCACAGGGTCGCCTTACCCGTCTAAAACCGATAAATCGATGGTTTATGAACCCGAACTCATCTGGGTCATTTTAACTTTGGAAGAAATAAAGGCTTTCCGCTTTATTGAGGCGAAACAAGACTTTGAAGAGATCCCCATTCAGGTTAATCTAAAAGCCTGAGCAGATTAATGGAGGCTAAAATGAACTTTTGCAGCGATAATACGGCAGGTGTCTCCCCTGAAATACTCGATGCGCTCGCAAAAGCCAATGTCGATACAGCGATGCCGTATGGTGCAGATGCCCTGACTAAAAAGGTCGAACAACGTTTCAACGATCTTTTTGAATGCGAAACCTCTGTTTATCTGGTCACAACGGGAACAGCTGCCAACGCCTTGGCCCTTGGTGCTATTTCCCCCTCCTATGGGAGTATTTATTGTCACAAGGATGCCCATATCAACTGCGATGAATGCGGCGCACCTGAATTTTATACAAGTGGTGCAAAACTTGTAACCCTGCCCGGCCCCAATGGTAAACTTCATCAAGGCGAAGTCGAAGCTGCCCTTTCTGCAACAGATGATGCGGTTCACCATACCCAGCCTGCCGCCATTAGTATTTCACAAGCATCAGAAGCCGGAACAGTTTATGGCCCGGGTGAAATTCATCACCTAAGCCATGTTGCCAAAGAATATGGCCTTTATTTGCATATGGACGGTGCACGTTTTGCCAATGCGCTAAACACACTAGGGTGCAGCCCTGCCGACATGACATGGAAAGCCGGTGTCGATGTGCTCAGCTTCGGTTCCACCAAAAACGGAACCATGAATGCCGAAGCAGTCGTTTTCTTTAATGATAAAATCGGTAAATCCATTGGGTATAAACGCAAACGCGCCGGGCAATTACAATCCAAAATGCGTTTCACTGCCGCCCAATGGGATGCGTATCTGGAAAACGATCTTTGGCTAAAAAATGCCGCCCATGCCAATGCGATGGCTCAAAAGATGGTCAAAGGTCTGGATGGTATTACCGGAAGTGAACTTTATTATCCGGTGGAAGCCAATGAAATTTTTATCAGCATGCCGGAACCTGTTTTACAAAAACTGGAAAGTGCCGGATATGCCTTCTATCGTTGGCATGACGCACATTGCCCAGTCATCCGCCTTGTGACGTCTTTCAATACGAAAGAAGAAGACGTGGACGGTTTTATTCAAACCGCCCTGAATGCCCAAACAGAATAATCAGCTACGCGACCAGGCATCAATGCCACCACGCAGGTTGGTCACATTTTCATAGCCTTGTTGGCGCAGAAAACCTGTGACTTGCATAGAACGTCCGCCAATGTGGCACAGAACGACAACGGTTTTATCTTCCGGGATTTTATCAAGGTTCTGTGGGATTTCGTGCATCGGGATTTCCAATGCCCCGTCAAAGGCGTGCGAAGCGGTTTCCGCTGGTTCACGTACATCCAGAACAATATGATCCAGCCCGGATTCACGATATTCTTTCAGGGTTGCGACATCAATTTCATATGGCAGCATTTAGTTGACCTTTTTATAATATTAAAGATTTTCCGCAGAGATATCTTTTAATTTTGAAGAGTTCAACTAAAAATCAAGGCCTAAATCCAAACAAGGTGCACTATGTGTCAACCAACCCACTGAAATGACATCCACGCCACTGGCGGCAATGGCGGGTGCCGTTTCCAATGTCACCCCGCCGGATGCTTCCGCCACAGCGCGACCATCAATCATTTTAACGGCTTCTTTCAACAGGTCCGGCCCCATGTTATCCAACAAAATAACATCGGCACCCGCTTTTAAACCTTCTTCAAGCTGATCAAGATTATCGACCTCAAGTTCAATTTTCACCATATGACCGACTTTGCTTTTTGCCCGTTCAATCGCTTGGGTAATACCGCCACAAGCCGCAATGTGATTGTCCTTGATCATCAAGCCATCATCCAGACCAAAACGGTGGTTAAAGCCACCACCACAACGCACGGCATATTTTTCAAAAGCCCGCAAGCCCGGTGTTGTTTTGCGTGTACAGGTGATGCGCGCCTTGGTTCCCGCAACGGCATCCACGATTTTACGTGTTTCAGATGCAATACCGGATAGATGCCCCATATAATTTAACGCGACCCGCTCCCCCGTCAGGATCGCGCGTGCCGGACCTTCCAACAGGGCAACCGTATCACCCGGGGCCACACGACCACCATCGGCAATATAGACTTCCATATCCACACGTGGATCCAACAAGGCAAAGGTCATTTCCGCGATATCGATACCGGATAACGCACCGACCTGACGCGCGTTGATAGAGGCCTTCACCCACGCATCATCATCAATGACAATATCCGTTGTCAGATCGCCTCCTCGGCCCAAATCTTCCGCCAGTGCATTACGCACAGCAGGTTCGATCAAAATAGGAGAAAGCGGTTCTACTTTTACGCCGGCGTCTGACATGTGTTTACTGTCCCTTGAATATCAGCCCCGATATTGAGGCCCCTTATAAATGCATCGACTTCACGCAATGTTGTTTTGCTGCGTGTTGCCTGTTTCTCGTCCGTTTCCGGATAATCACTTCTGAAATGACCGCCCCGGCTCTCGCAACGTTCCAGCGCACAGACCAAAATCATCTTGGCACTGGTCAAACGGTTGCAAAATTCCGGGCTATAAAGTTCAGATTTCTGTTCCCATTCCACAATCTGACTGAGGGCTTCAAACAAAGTGGCTTCATTGCGCTCCACACCGCAGGCCGCATACATCAGATTTGCCAATTGTGGTCCCAGATCAATCCCGCCTGTCAGGCCAAGTGCAGGCAGGCTGTCCAATGGAGCATTGTCCAGATTTTCCAGAATATCCTGTGCTGCACGGCGCCCAAACACCACAGCTTCCAACAAAGAATTGCTTGCCAAGCGGTTGGCCCCATGCACACCCGTACAGGCAACTTCCCCCACAGCCCACAATCCTTTGATGCTGGTTTGCCCGTCCAATGTCACATCCACCCCGCCCATATGATAATGGGCCGCCGGTGTAATCGGGATCGGTTGAACACGCGGGTCTAACCCGGCATCCTGACAATATCCCCAAACGGTGGGGAACCGTGTTGGAAATTCATCCCCAACCGCTTCACGCGCATCCAGAAAAACTTTTTCCCCAACCTTCACACGGCGCCAAATCGCGCGGGCAACCACATCACGTGGGGCCAGTTCAGCATCGGGATGAACCGATGGCATAAAACGCACACCACGGGCATCAATCAGATGCGCCCCTTCACCGCGCAAGGCTTCGGTTGCCAAGGGCATGGGGGTTACGCCAACATCAATGGCAGTGGGGTGAAATTGCACAAACTCCAAATCCGCCAATCGCGCCCCGGCACGCGCAGCCATCGCGACACCTTCCCCACCAGATTCTGCCGGATTGGTCGTATAAGCAAACAAACTGCCGATCCCGCCAGTTGCTAAAACGGTTGCCTTGGCAATAATCGCCAGATCAGAACCATCTTTGCCTTTGGCAAACGCCCCTTTGACACAGGCGTTTTCAACAATCAATTCATGGGCGGTAAAATCTTGCATGAGGTGGATATTCTGCGTATGCGACACGGCTTGCCCAAGGGCACGCATAATTTCTTTACCCGTGCTGTCCCCTTGCGCATGTAAAATACGACGAAAAGAATGTGCTGCTTCGCGCCCCAAGCTCAGTTTACCTTCTGCGTCCCGGTCAAAATTGACCCCCCATGCGATAAGGGCCTCGATCAATTCAGGTCCTTCATGGGTGATAATGCGCGCCGCCTTATTACAAGACAGGTCAACACCGACATCCAGTGTATCCTTCAGATGTTCTTCGGGATGATCATCTTCACCCACAGCTGCAGCAATACCGCCTTGTGCCCACGAACTGCTGGACCCTTCACCAACTGGTGCTTTGGCTAAAACAGTTACGTTCAGGCCTTCCAGTTCAAGCGCACTGACCAGACCGGCAGCACCAGCCCCAATGATCAGTACATCTGTTTTCACGCTTTTCATCGCACTGCTTTTTCCGTTAGCTCGCCGCGATCATTGCCTCAATCGACGCACGGGCAGGTTCTGCCATCGCTTCATCCACATGCACTTCGTTGGATAAATCACGCAAGCAATCAACGATTTTCTGCAAGGTGATCTTTTTCATATGCGGGCACATAGAACAGGACATGATAAATTCACTATCTGGACAGTCCGCACGGATATTATCACTCATGGAACATTCTGTAATCAGGGCGACCAGCTCGGGCTTTTTCTCTTTCACAAAATCAGCCATCCCTGTGGTAGATCCTGAAAAGTCGGCCGCATCCAAAACATCCGGTGGGCATTCTGGGTGAGCCAGAACAACACATTCCGGGTGATCTTTTTTAATCTGCTCGATATCTTCTTTTTTATAAAGCTCGTGAACTTCGCAACGCCCTGCCCATGTCAAAATTTCGACATCCGTTGTTTTGGCAACGTTTTGCGCCAGAAACTCATCCGGGATCAGTAAAACTTTGTCGCTACCTAAAGATTCAACAATCTTTTTGGCATTGGCAGAGGTACAACAGATATCAACTTCCGCCTTTACTTCGGCAGAGGTATTCACATAGGTACAAACCGGAACACCCGGGTTATCCGCTTTCAGTTTACGCACATCTGCACCCGTAATGGATTCAGCCAGCGAACAGCCTGCTTCCGGGTCCGGGATCAAAACCTTTTTAGACGGGTTTAACAACTTGGCTGTTTCTGCCATGAAATGCACACCGCAGACGACCATGACATCGGCATCAACTTCTTTTGCCTTAACCGCCAAGGCCAGAGAGTCCCCCACAATATCGGACACACAATGGAAAATATCGCGTGTTTGATAATTGTGCGCCAAAATAACAGCATTACGTTCTTTTTTCAGGCGTAGGATTTCATCCACATACGGAGCAATAACCGGCCATTCTTCGGCTGTGATATGGTCTTTCACACGCTCATAAACAGGTGCCATACGTTCGGCAACATCGGCGGTATATTCAAAATCGTCATTTACCCGTTGGGCTACGGCTGTCATCTTCAAAGCTCCTTCTGCTCAAACTGAGCATATATCTTTTAAAAATTTTCGGAGGCTGAATCCTTAACCTCCATTTGAGCATAAGGTAGGGCTGCTCATCCAAAGGGTCAAGATTTTTCTGCCCTTTTACAACTCTAGAGAGGCTATCTAATTGAATATATTAAAGATATTCATTAAAGTTTTTTGACATTAAACCCTGAAATTCTTTTTAAAAGTTATCCTAGCCCTCCTTGCGTCTATTGCGGTAATATCCGATCCTAACCAATACAACTCATCAATGAAGGTCTAAAGACACAACATGCTTTTTCCGATTATATTGTGTGGTGGTGTGGGGTCACGTCTATGGCCAGCATCGCGAGAACTTTTTCCTAAACCTTTTATTCGCATTGATGATAAACATAGTTTGTTACAAAAGACTCTTTTGCGTACCGCACAATTAGGTGAAATTTCAGAAATTACGCTTGTAACCAACCGGGATTATTTTTTTAAAACAAAAGATGAAATTACATCATTAAGGCCACCCGATTTATCTTTCACCATTATTTCCGAACCTGCGCCCCGAGATACGATGGCAGCCATCTCTTGTGCGGCACAAGCAATCACACGCAAACATGGCGATGATGCTCTTTTACTGATCATCCCCTCCGATCATCTTATTGAAAAAGAAGAAGCCTTTAAAAAAAGCATTTCTCAGGCAGTTGAACTTGCACAGTCGGGCAAGATTGTCACTTTTGGCATTTCACCGACTCGTCCAGAAACGGGTTATGGGTATATTCAAGCAATGGGGCATTGCGTTGAAAAATTCATTGAAAAGCCAAATAAAGAAAAAGCCCAAGAGTTAATCAGCCAAGGCAGTATGCTGTGGAATTCAGGTATGTTTTGTATGCGTGCAAGCGATCTTTTTGAGGAAATGACTATTCATTGCCCAGAAATTCTTAGAAAAAGTGAAAAGTGTGTCCATTACTCTGACCACAGCCAATCAAAATACATTGAACATATAGACTTACCTACAGAGCTTTTTGCAGATCTGGAAAAGACATCTTTTGATTACGCTCTTATGGAAAAAACCAAAAAAGCTGCGGTTGTCCCCTGTGACATTGGATGGAGTGACATTGGTGATTGGAATTCTTTCTCCCAAATTTATGATAGTGATTCTAATCAAAATATAGCTTCAGATGATACCCTACTTTTAGACAGTAAAAATTGTTATATACGGTCTGATAGAAGATTGGTCGCAGCCATCGGTCTTCAAAACATTGCTATAATCGAAGAACCTGACGCTCTGCTAGTACTGGATAAAACCAGAGCACAAGATGTTAAGAAAATATTTGAACGTTTAAAAAAGGCGGGTGACGAACGCTGTCAAAGCCACACAAAAGTACACCGCGTATGGGGTACCTACACTATTCTTGAAGAAATGGAAAATTACAAAGTCAAGCTTGTTGAAATCCAACCGGGCAGAACCCTTAGTCTGCAACGTCATAAATATCGCAGTGAACATTGGGTCGTAGTTGAAGGCATTGCAAAAGTCGTTAATGGCGAAGAAGAGATTCTTCTCCACCCAAATGAATCCACATATATCCCGATAGGAGGCGTGCATTGCCTTGCCAATCCGGGGAGTACCCTTTTACAAGTGATCGAAGTTCAATGTGGCACCTATTTAGGAGAAGATGATATTGAACGTTTTGATCCCCCAAACGACTTTTCCTAACATTAAAGTAAAGAAATATAATGCACCTCGCCATTGATAGCAGTGTTCTAATTACTCCACATACTGGGATTGGTATTTATACGCGTGAAATTCTAGACAGACTGCCTGCCTTTAAAGTAGAGCTTGAACTCTCCCATTTTACCGGGACAAACTGGCAACAAGGCGACGTTCATTTTGCGCATGATGGTGGCGGTGGATCAAATAGCTTGCACAGCACCTTAAAAGAAAAAATAAAAGTCATCCCCGGTGCACGTAATTTATGGAATGCCTTAAAAAAAAATAGATTTGAGTCTGGCGCAAAAAACATCAAAGCAGATGTATTTTGGGAACCATGCTTTGTCCCTCCCGGTCAAATGGAGCCGATGGTCACAACAGTACACGACCTGTCTCATATCCGATATCCTCAATTTCACCCCAAATCCCGTTTAAAATGGATGGATGGGCTTCCCAATACTATTGAACGTGCGCAAAAAATACTTACTGTTTCTGAATTTTCCAAACGAGAAATCATAAATTTATTTGGTACAACACCTGAAAAAATCGCAGTAACATACAATGGTGTTGCACAACAATATAAACCAATCAATAAAGAACAAAATATAAGCGTTCTAAGCCAATACGGCCTAAAATATAAATCCTATTTTCTTTCTGTTTGCACATTAGAACCGCGCAAGAACTTGGAAACTTTATTACGCGCTTACAATCGACTACCTAAAAGTGTTCAAACGCACATGCCATTGGTTTTAGTCGGTGGCAGCGGTTGGGGGAAAGAAAGTAATAACGACTTTTATGAGAAACTTTGTCCCGGTGGCAATTTGATATTAACCGGTTATGCCCCCTCATCAGACCTGCCTGCCCTTTATTCTGGTGCTAAAGTTTTCGCCTACCCGGCTCTTTACGAAGGTTTTGGTATCCCGCCGATTGAGGCAATGGCCTGTGGTACCCCAGTCATTGCGAGTGAGATTGACGTTTTACAGGAAGTCTGTGAAGCAGGTGCTTCATATGCACCGCCTCTGGATGAAAAAATTTGGGCTGAACGCTTGATCGAAGCACTGGATTTGTCGGAAGAAGACTATCAAATGCGTTGTAATGCCGGACTGGCACGATCTTCCTTCTTTTCATGGGATCAAACAGCCAGACAAACTTATGATATCTTACGGGAAGTTGCCCATTCTTAAATCATATTTAACATATGCCAGATTACTCCTCCCCATCGTCATCACTCTTAGTTTTCAAAACGGTGTAGATGTTTGGCGGAACCTATCCGCCCATATGGATGATCATCTCGCTGTTTTTTTAACGACATTGTTATTGGCAACAATTTTTCTTATGTGGGCAAAATGGATAGAACTTGATTTAAAAAAACTGGTCTGCAAACAAACATTTTCCATATCGCTTTTATTGACATGTCTCTTCTGGCTACCCGATCCTCAATTTGCGGCAAAAAAAATCCATGTCCCTGAATATATTTTTATCGCGCTGCTTTGTCGCTGGGCCTTGGATCCTTTTTTCCAAAATTCACGTTGTCTCAGCTTGGGTAGTTTTCTTATGGTCGCCTTTTTAGGCATTCACGACGAAATCCTGCAAGGTTTTCACCCTGAGCGTTATTTTGGATATATGGATATCATCGTAAACATGGGATCAGGCGCTGTCGGTTGCTGGCTTGGTGACCGTTTGCTTGCGCGAAATGAAAAACTTTCATGGGATGCGGGACCTCAATTTTATCTTCTTATCAGTTATTGCACCGTTGCCACACTCCTTTTTCTCAGCATTCTGTGGCGCTACAAGGGGCTTTATATTCCAGCGTGGACAATATTGCCTTATTGTGGAAGTGTTCTGGCATTACTCATTTCCCCTAAACCCATTTTCCACAAACGCGACACACATCTAATTTTCAATCTGTTTGTTTTTTCTTCTTTGTCTCTCGGACTCTATCTTGTGGGGGGCCATGCTTTATCGCTTAGCTTTAACTAGCCTGCTTCTCGTGTTCGGTTACTTTCTTTTATCAAGTACAGATACGCTATGGCGGACAAATGACAAAATGAATGTCATAATCCTGAGTGTTGAAAGTCTTCGTGCTGACTTACTTACGGGTCATAATGCTCCCAACCTTTTAAAAGCTGCAACAACAGCAGATGTTCACCCACATCATCGCGGCGCTTCTGCATGGACAGGGGCAGGTATTGTATCCCTGTTAACGGGGCTTTCCCCGTTTGATCATCATGTTAATTCCGGCAAAACCCCATATGCCTATAAACAACCAAGTCCTTTGAGCATACTTAAAGAAAAAGGTTGGGAGATTGCAGGCCTACAACCTTTTATGAATGTTGGAACATTCGGAAATCTGGGATTAGACATTCAAACGGACAGGGATCTTACTCCTTGGCTCTCTCAACGTGCGCAGCAAAAAACGCCATTCTTATTATGGTATCACTATCTGGATACACATTTGCCCTATCGCCAACGCGACCCCAAATGGCAATTTGACTGGCGAAACGCCCTCCAAAGCCCTTCGCCTGCGCGCCTCAAAAGAATTGAGGCAGTAGCCTCCTATCCCAACATACCCGCAGAATCTTTTCAGTTTGAAGCACAAGACAACAAAATTATTACTGAAATGCACGCCGCATCCGTACGTGAATTTGATGCATGGTTTGCCAAGTTTTGGGATTTTTTCAATAAGTCCGGTCTCATCGATAATACAATTTTGATTTTAACGGCTGATCATGGTGATGAACATGGGGAACGTGGGAATGTTGGTCATGCCTCAACGACCAAAAACGGACATTTATATGAGGAACTTATTCGCCTTCCTTTGATGATTTGGACACCACAAAACAAACCATCTCCCCTTTTAGAAGGGGAAACGCGCAATTGGACAACGCATACAGATGTAATGCCTTTCCTCTTCAAACAATTGCAAATTTCGCCTTTTAGCGGATGGAAAACACATAAAACCATCTGGCTGGGTCTCACCACCCAAGCAGGTTTTGCCGAAAACAATTTAAATGATATTTCTCGTTATCGATTTGCTGCATTTGATGGTAGATGGAAGCTTCATGCACAACAAAATAAAAAAGGGAAATGGATAAGCGCACTCTATGATTTGCAAAATGACTCCGATGAACAATACAATATTGCCATCATAAACCGTAATATTCACGATCCACTTTTGGCAACTATAAAACAACGGGTGAAAACAGCCAATCTCACGCATACGCCAACACAATCTAAAATACAGAATATCTTGACCTCACCACAATGGCAGGTACCTAAAGACAATACACTCTTTGAATACGAAGATATCGCAAAGAGTTGTTTTCGCCTGCAATGGAGCGATGTTGGCGCAAACAGTTATACCCTTGAATTTGAGGCAGGAAGCGGTGCACTTGCAACAAATGGCAACATCACGGTTGAAGACCATAAGGTCGAATATTGTGATATCGGTTATCTTTACTGGAAGACATTTATAACCCCATACAAACAAGTTCAGTTGCGCATCGCACCATCTGGTACAACGGCATGGAGCAAATGGCTCACCCTCGGGATAAAAGAGGAAGACTAAATGGTGGCATCATCCTTTTTTTGCAAACGCAATATTCTGGGCAGCATTCTATTTGCCCTTTCCTGCCTATTGTTCTTCCTTCTGGCAAAAGATGGCCCTTGGCTTTCTGACAAAGCCAAAAATCATGCCCTTTATCTGGAAAAACTACACCCTCATAACTCTATGCCAGGTAAAACGCTTATCGGACTGCGTTTCGAAAAAGGCCTGCGCAATAATGTATTTCTCAAAGCAGGTTTTTCCAGCCCAGAATTTTGGGGAAGCTGGACCGACGATACAAAGGCTATCATTGAAGTACCAACCATAGATATCACAAAAAAAGGGCCACTGTTTTTGCGAACCTTGGTAGACGGTTACGTCTATCCACCAAAACTGGAAAGACAAGTGGTTGACGTCTTTCTTAATAATCACAAAATCAGTAGATGGATTTTCAGGAAGCGAGGAAAACAAATTAAAGAAATAGAAATCCCGCAAAGTCTATTAGATACGACACAAGGCTTGCGTATTTCCTTCTCTATCCCCCGTGCAACATCACCCAAACAAGTTGGGGAAAGTGAAGATACCCGCAAACTCGGCCTTGGTTTTACATGGCTGGAAATCGTCCAAAAATAAATTTAACGACGCCCGACCGGTAAGCGTGGTCCTGCGGTTAAGCGTTCGGCAAGGATATCGCGGACATATCGGAAGGTTTCTGCTGGACGTCCCCCTGTGCGGCTTTCAAATTTTCCAGTGCCTTCCACCAAACCGCTTTTTTCCACCATACGGCGGAAATTTTGTTTATGCAGCAAGTTACCCGTAATGGCTTCAACAGCCTTTTGCAGTTCGAACAAAGTGAAAGTTGGCGGGACAAGTTCAAACACCACCGGGCGATACTTCAATTTTCCGCGCAAACGTCCCATTGCGGTTGCCAAAATACGGCGATGATCCAGAACCATTGCATGACTTGGGTCATTCGGTCCTGTTCTTAAATCCTGATCACGCGCTGCTTCTGTCACCAAACCCGCTTCGTACAGCAACTCATAACGTTCCAAAACGCGATCTTCGTTCCAGCGGACTTCTTCGGAGCCAAAACAGGCATCAATGCGGGCAAACCGTTCGCGAATTTCAGATGGGCTTTCCGCCTTGGCCGCCCATTCTTCCAAACCGGGTTCAAGTTCCTGCGTGATAATATCCGGCTTCCCATCGCGCCAATCTTCCCACGGGAAATAACGATACCAGTTTTGCCACAAGGCCTCCCCGGCCCCGGCTGGTTTTGCTTCTTGTGCCAAGGCTAAATAACCAATGGAGAGAATACGCCCTCCTAATTCGCGTTCGCGAGGGTCACGCCCCCGATCACCAAAGGTGTAAAGTTGTTCCACATATCCGAGATCGAGTTCGGCCTGTTCTTCCACCCAAGATCGCAAGCCCATATCCAATGTCCGGTGTCGCCCCGGATAAAAAGGCCCATAGGGCAAAGCTTCCAGCGTATCTTCACTTAAGGCCTCACCTTGGCGCGCAGCCCCTTCTTCGGTTGAGGCCAAAGCGTGATCCACCCGACGGACGACCAAAATACGTGGCTCAGCATCCGTGACCGCAACAATAACAGCCGTCAATCCAATTTGAACACTGCCTTCATTTTCAATGTTGCTGGTGGAAAAGCCACTCATTCTTAGTCCAGTCCTTCAATCACCGCATGCCCGGATGTATCTGAAAACTTTTCAAGCTGTTCTGATGTTGCCTTTGCCTGATATTTGGCTTTGTATTCCTCATAAGGCATGCCATAGACAATCTCTTTTGCCTCATCCATTGATAAGGCGACATCGCGTTCATTTGCAGCAGCTTTATACCATTTTGCCAAGCAGTTTCGACAAAAACCTGCCAGATTCATAATATCTATATTTTGGACATCGCTTCGTTTTTGCAGATGTGCCATCAGTCCGCGAAAGGCTGCCGCCTCTAATGCCATGCGTGTTTGGTCGTCCATTTCCTCTATCCTTCTTTTTGTTCTGCGCACGCAATACAGGTCGGTACAGCGGGATCAAGTTCAAGACGTTTTAGTGCAATTTCTTCATCACAGGAAACGCAATACCCGAAATCCCCGCTTTTAATACGCGACAAGGCACTGTCGATGCGTTGTATTTCGATTTTACGTCGGCGGTCAAGTTCCAGTGCCATTGCCTGTCCCTGTAACGCATCCATTCGCGATAACCGACCAACCTTGGTTTGATCCAACTCAACAGGCGCACGCCCTTCCCTTGATGCTGCCTCCAATGAAAGCAAGTCTGCCTTTAAGGACAGTAATCGTTCTTCGAAGGCCTTGAGATCAGGATCAGTCATCATACTCGTCTTCGTCAACCCATACCGGATTGGATGCCAGATAAGCTGAGCTGTTCATCACCAGACTGACCAATTCGGGTTGACGATTGGTGCCGGTTTTACGAAAAACTTGTTTCAAATGACTGCGCACTGTATTCATGGATACCCCAACCTCGTCAGCAAAGGTTTCCAATTTTTTACCGACAATCAGGGCCTGTAATAAACGTGCTTCGGCTTCCGTCAAGCCATAAAGACGGGCAAGAACATTTGTCGGTGGTTCATTATGTCTTTCCGGGTCATTGATGAAAACCGCCACATTGCCATGATCCCGGCTGACATCGTCGTCAGGTAATGGGACAACCAGCAGGGAAAAAGATCGTCGATAAGACGGACGTGAGACCGTCATGGCACCGCCTTCACGTTGATCGCCATCACCTAGATCAATCGCAGCATCGGCAATCAAGGCATGAAGATTTTTTGTTTCTGCAACTTTTGCCGTTCTAAAAATGCCGGTTGGTCCCACATCGACGCCATCATTTTGAGCAAACAGGTCACTTGCGTTGTTATTCATAAAAACCACCTGTGCAGAACGATCGACAATAACCACACCCATCGGCAATTGGTTTAAGGCGGCCGCGCCAAAATCACGTGTTGGTTCTTCTGAAAATTCATCCGAGCTAAACATTTCATTGTTTGCTTCGGGCACGAACGTTTCGCCTTCTAAAACCTGTTCTAAGGCATGGCGCATTTCAGACTGGCTGAAGGATTTAAACATATAACCTGCAACACCGCATTGTAAAGTTTTGTTGATTGCTTTGCGGCTTTCCGTTGCCGATATAATCACGATCGGTACTTCCGGGCGTTTGCTTTGTACGGCACGAATACCATCCAGCCCCGCCATACCGGGCATATTCAAATCTGCAATCACCAATGAAAAGTCCACATCCTGCGACAAAACCTGTAAAAGATCGGGATAACTTGTTGCTTGCAAAATATCGGCATCTTGCTCTATTTCACGCAAAACCCCTTTAACACCCTCCAGCACCAACGGATGATCATCAGCAACGACGAAAGTAGTCTTCATTATTATATCCCATTCATTTCTTTATATTTTTTGGGTTTTCATTGTTCCGTCCCGTCTTGTCCCGGAAAAGTTCCGGCATGGACAGTGCGAATGATTTGACGTAGTTTAGCAGGTCGCAACGGTTTATGCAGCAGAATGAAACCACTTGATTTTGCCTCCTGAATTCGGTCCGGTGCCGTATCTCCGGTGATAATTGCCGCCGGAATTTGTTTCCCCAATTGTTCATGGATCAAACGAATAGCTTGCGCCCCGGTCAAGTCTTCCTGCAAACGATAATCTGCCAAAATTAAATTTGGCTTTTTCACAGATTTCTCCACCCGCATCAAAGCTTCTTGTGTGGAAGACGCAGCAATCACATCGTACTTCCAACCCGAGATCAATTGTTCCATGCCTTCCAAAATATCCGGTTCATCATCAATCACCAGAACCAAGGGAACTTGATTCCCACTTAAAGTCACCTCAACAGGCCCCTCGTCCCTTGCATTTACTTGAACCTCATCGCGTTCAACTTCCAAACTGAACGTTGTTCCTTTGCCAAGGAATGATTTAACTTCAAGGCGGTGTCCCAACAAAGAAACCACCCGATCCACAATGGCCAAACCCAAGCCCAAACCCCGGCGTCGGTCACGCGCAGGATTTTCAAGTTGCTGAAATTCCACAAAAATATCTAAAACCTTATCTTGTGGGATGCCCACACCTGTATCACTCACCTGAATCGCCACATTTTCACCACGGCGGCGCACGCCCAGTAAAACACCACCTTCCTTGGTATAACGTACCGCATTCGACATCAAATTAGATAAAACACGTTCCAGTAAAACCGGGTCGCTATGAACTGCAATATCGGGACAAAATGATTTAAGAACCAACCCTTTTTCCTGTGCACGTCCGTTGTATTGTTTTAACAGGCGGTCAATCAAAGGACGCAACATCACAGATGTTTTTTCAGCCTTCATCACACCGGCATCCAGCTTGGAAATATCCAACAACGCATTTAACAATCCGCGCAATGCTTCCAGACTGTCAGAAATATTATTAATAATTTTAAGGTCGGCGCGGGCATTTTCATTGTCGATCTTACTGCGGCGGTCTTCCAATGCCGATAAGAACATACCGATTGCATGTAACGGTTGACGCAAATCATGGCTGGCAGCTGCCAAAAATTTGGATTTGGCTTTGTTGGCATTTTCTGAATCCTGTCGAGCTTGCTCCAATCGGGTTTCTGTTTTGATGCGTTCGGTAATATCAATAACCAATGATACCGTCCCACCATCCAGTGTTGGTGCTTCGCTGACCTGAAGATAATGACCGTTAGACAGGGCTTCCATAAAGACACCGCTGGGTTTTTTACGAAAACGTTTGCGACGCTCTCCATATCCTTCGTGGTCACGCACTCCGTGGCGTTCCTCCATCAAAAGGGCGAGTTCTTCAAATGTGACACCGGGGCGAATACGATCATTTAGCACTTTGTAATATTGATAATATTTACGATTACATAAAACGAGACGGTTTTCGTGATCCCAAAGGGCAAAGGCCCCCGGCATAATTTCATTCGCCGCCATCAAACGGCTGCGGGCCTGTGTTTCTGCGGTGATATCGGCCCCGGTTCCGCGATATCCTTTAAACACCCCTTCACTGTTAAAGATGGGTTTTCCACTGATCTTGGCCTGACGCCAAACCCCATCGGGGCAACGGATGGAATAGGAGAAATCGCGAAACCGCCGTCTGTTTTTCAGATCGTTTGCATGATGTAGCCACTTTTCAGGGTCATCTTCTTCACTGCGGGCCAAAGCCGCAAACCCCATAGGGGTTGTTCCCAAAATATCATTACGGGTAAAACCGGTGATGTCGAAGAACCGATCCGATACCAATGAATATTTCAAATCGGAATCCGTTTCCCAAACCCAGTCCGACGTCGCTTCGGCCACATCGCGAAAACGGGCCTCACTCAACTTCATAATCTCTTCGCGTTGTTTAATTTCATCCACCAAATAACGCAAGGCATCGGCCATGTCCGAAATCTCATCTGCGCCATCGATCTCGATCGCACATTCCCCGCCTTCCGCATGAACACGCATGCTTTCTTTCAACATGTTCAACCGGGTAAGAATACGCCATACAAATATGGCACAAATAAACCCCAGCACGACAACCGCAACCAAAACTATATTGGTCAACAATGCTGTTCGACTATCGACCAAAAGCTGGAATTCATGGCTGTTTTCTTCAATATCTTCACGCATACGCCGAATGAGATCGTTGACAGAATAGACAAACCGACTGGACAAACGTTCATTTACGGCAAGGATACCGGATATTTTCTGTAATTCGTCTCCCAATTGACCTTGTAATTCGATTAGCCCTTCACTCCCCATAGCAACTTCACGCAACCGCGACAGCAATTCACGTTCCTGTGGTGTTGCAGATTCTTGTTCTAACGAGGGCATCTGCGCGAATGCAATCAAGACACTTTCACGTAATTTTTCAAACCGGACGGGTTCGGTGACACGTTGCATAAGCAAAAGTTGATCCAGCAAATCGCTGAAAACGGCAAACCATTTATCATTTGTTTCATTTTCCAGATCTTTTTTTGCCTGAAAAATATCCAACAATTCCGTATAACGTCGATCTATCCGTACATTTATATCGATTCTATTTTGTATCAACAAATCAAGTCGACCAAAATTATTCAATAGCTGTTGTCTCGTCTGATTAATGACTTCCAGAACATCGCTATCAACCTGATAACCTCGTAACGAATCAACAATTTCCTGAAGCCAGCGCACACGATCTGCAATGCGAAAA
Organism: Terasakiella sp.; assembly: GCA_965230775.1. GTDB lineage: Bacteria > Pseudomonadota > Alphaproteobacteria > Rhodospirillales > Terasakiellaceae > Terasakiella. The sequence goes on along the minus strand of CBDDLQ010000006.1, from coordinate 92,608 downwards.
GAAATCGTTTCGCGTTGGGCTTGAGACTTTACCCGGACAAGCATAGGTGCGCTTGCAACGATTGCCTCGCTCTGCTGTCCCAACTGGTAAGCCTGTGTCATGGCAGGAACACGGGACAACACAACTTGCTTGATACCTGAATTGATCTTCTGAATGGAAAATATACCGATACCGGCTGCAATAACCGTAAAGAGGACGGCAAGCGTAAAACTCGTTATCAATTGAGCAAAAACACCGAAACGAAACCTGCCCATGCGAAACACAAACCACCCAGTTAATAATTTTCGTTTCAGTAGTTTAGGCTTTTTACAGAAAAGTTGAAACACTTTCCCGTATGTTAAATAAATATAAAAAAAGGGTGATAAGAAAACTTATCACCCCAAGTCCGCCGAGAAACTACGTCGTACTCAGAACCCCAATATGGAGAACTGTTTATGATAATGACGGACACAAGCCTGCCTGCCTTCACCCATTTGGGTGAGTTAGAATAATTTTCATTTATTTATTTGAGTAATCTTCAATCTATGTCGAAAAAAAAGGGTGATAAGAAAGCTTATCACCCCAAGTCCGCCGAGAAACTACGTCGTACTCAGAACCCCAATATGGAGAACTGTTTATGATAATGACGGACCCGAAGCTTCCTGCCTTCACCCATTTGGGTGAAAGCATTATCTTTTTTTATGACAATGTACAAAAACACTTTCCAAATCTGCATTTAACAACAGACAAACAACTTTAAAAACATTTGCTACATTAGGATTTATCGTTAGAATACCATGATCTGTTTCCATATATATAATTGAGGCATGTCATGGTTTATGCACCATCACACGCAAGTGATCATTTTGAGTTTGTTGTCAATGCGGCACAAACAAACGACATCAAACTTCCCGATACATTTACCATTGGCAATAACGGTTACCATCAAGCTGGTAATGATTTGATCCTCACCAATCAAAATGGACAACACGGCCTCGTGCTGGATTACTTTATCCATCAACCTGATGCACTTATTTCACAAAGCGGTACTCTTGGTTTCCAAATGGTGCAAACCCTAAGCGGCCCCCTCGCCCCTGGACAATATGCTCAGGCAACCTCCTCTGCCGGATTGAGTGAAAGTATCGGTCAAATTGAAACATTAGAAGGCTCCGTCAGTGCCGTACATGCAGACGGCACAGCCATCACTTTAAAAGTTGGAGATCCGGTTTTTCAAGGGGACGTCATACGAACCTCAGATAATGCAAATGTCGGGATAACATTTAAGGATGAAAGCGCGTTTTCACTCGATGAAAATGGCGAAATGATTCTTGACGAAATGGTTTACGATCCAGATAGCGGTGAAGGCAATTTCAGCACCAGCCTTGTAAGCGGAGTTTTCTCTTTTGTTTCCGGTCAAATTGCAAAGACAAACCCCGATGCAATGACCCTTAACACCCCCGTGGCAACAATCGGTATCCGTGGTACACAAGGTGTCCTGCAACAAAATCGTGGGGGTGAATTAAAGGCTGCACTTTTGGAAGAACCCGGTGGTTTTATCGGCGAAATAACCCTAACAAACTCGGTTGGTTCCATTACCTTGAACCAGCCAAACCAATATTCTGCTGTTCTATCGTTTAATACAGCGCCAGGCCAATCTGTTACCCTCAATTTAGCACAAATCACCGGATCATTTGGTACAACCAGTATTCGCATACTGAATAATACACGTCGCGCGGCCTCCCAACGTAAAGCCGACCAGAAAAAAGAAGAAGCAGAAGCCTTGGCAGCCGAGGCTGAAGCCCTTGAACAACAAGCTGCCGAGTTGGAAGGAGCTGAGGCTGAAGCCTTACTCGCCCAAGCAGCCACAATTGCCGCTGCTGCTGAAGCAGCTGCGACAGAAGCCGCACAGGCTGAAGCACAGTTGGAAAATATTATTGAAACCAGCTTGGCATTTGAATCCGCTATCTCCGAAATACAACAAAGTCTGGAACGTCTCACACAAGAATTCCAAAACATCTTTACTAACAATAACGATGTGGTAGAGGGAGAAACAGGCGTTTCCGGTATCCTAAAAAACATCCAGACAAACGTTGCGAAACTAAACACAACGATTGAACAGGTCGTTGCAAGCGAAGTACAGGCACAAACTGAAATCGCACAACAAGAAATCGAAGAAAAAGTAAAAGGTGCGATTAAAGATATTGAAAATACAATCGGTGGTAGTGCAAGCAACGATTATATTGAAGGCAGCAGCCTTAACGATGGCATCGTTGGTCTCGCGGGGAACGATACAATATATGGCTATGACGGAAACGACGTCATCAGTGGTGGTTTAGGACAAGACACCATTTACGGCGGCAATGGCAACGATTTTATTCATGGTGACATTCCAACAGGAAATTCGTTTAAAGATATCCTAAGTTTCCTTGGAAATGATAGCGGGTATGACAATGATGTCATCTATGGTGGCGCCGGAAATGATGCCATCTCCGGCGGTGGCGGTAATGACTGGATAAAAGGCGATGGCGATAACGACACACTGGAAGGTGGCGATGGTAACGACACACTGGAAGGTGGCACAGGTAATGACACCCTCAAAGGCGATGCCGGAAACGATATCCTAAAAGGTGGCGAGGGCAATGACACGCTATTAGGCGGGACAGGTGACGACAGTTTATATTCCGGCGCTGGTAAAGATACACTGGTCGGCGAAGATGGGAATGACACATTTTACGCCCATGACGATGCATCACAAAACACCTACTCGGGCGGTGCAGGTACAGATAGCCTAAACCTAAAAGATAGTGTGGGTGCCAATACCTATGTCACTTTGACGTTCCAAAGTGATTCCACCGGAGCAATTACTTACAAAGACGAAGGCCAAACCACTTTAGGAAATGACATATTTAACAGCGTGGAAAATTTCATTCTGGACAACAAAACAAATATCGTCAATTTCGCCAGCACTTTCTCCACAGGAAGCAATGGCCCCACACTGCAAGGCGGTTCGGGTCAGGATACCTTGAATATTCAAGCCAGTACCTATGATTTCACCGCAACTGGTGCCCAAAACATCACCAACTTTGATATTCTCAATTTATCTTCTTCAACAAACACTGTTGATATTAATAATACATTTCGTTCTACTGGCATTTCATACATCAATGGCAGCTCAACGAACACGTTGGACCTGAATAATGACTGGTCATATTACGGCAGTGCCAATGGATATACGAGCTATGTTTATATGGACAATCAACAAAATACGTTCAGCATTGCCGTCAATGACAGTATAAATGTGATAAATCCGGCAGTGTAAATTTACCCGCGACCTTTCGCAACCAGACCTGCCAAAAATTTCTTGGCTGTACCGGCTTTTAAAAATTCCAGTGCACAGCCAAGTTCTTTATCTTTCTTCTCACCAATTTCAGGGCAACTCTCAACTGATGTGTTGCCTAAGACACCCTCCTTACTGTGCAAAGTATCTTCAATAAATTTCTTTGCATTCAGCACATTGGGCAAATCAGCTTCACGCGGTGCATGATATTTATCTTTTGCACCACCCTCTGCTTTAGCATTATCTGCATTTTCGGCTTTATTATCATTTGCCGCTTCCGGAACTTCTGGTAGGTCAAGACGAATATCCGGGGCAACCCCCACTTTTTGGATCGTGCGCCCTGACGGCAAATAATAAAGCGAAGTCGTCAGACGAACCGCGCCTTCGCGCATCAACGGCATAATCGTTTGCACAGACCCTTTACCAAATGTGCGGCGCCCCATCAGGATTGCCCGGTTATGGTCCTGTAAGGCTCCTGAGACGATTTCAGATGCTGAGGCCGATCCGCCGTTGATCAAGACCACAAGCGGTACACCAGCGGCAACTTCCCCAACAGACGCCCCAAAATTACGAACGTCTTTAGCCTTACGCCCACGGATCGACAACACATTGCCTTTTTCTAAGAACATATCACTTAACGCAACAGCTTGTGTCAACAAACCTCCCGGGTTGTTGCGTAAATCCAGTACAATCCCTTTGGGTTTTGTCCCCAATTCACGGCGCGCTTTTTCAAAGGCTTTTAGAACATCCGCTTCCATACGTTCTGAAAAAGAAACCACACGCAGGTGTAAATACCCGTTGTAAAGGGCAGAACGCACCGCACGAACCTGAATAATGGCACGCACAACCGTCAAATCAAACGGGGCTGTATTTTCACGTTCAATCGTAACCGTCACTGAACTTCCCGGTTTACCGCGCAAGGCACGAACCGATTTTGTCATTGTCCATTCCTTGATGGATGCCCCATCCACATGGGTGATATGGTCACCTGCCTTAACCCCGGCCCGATCGGCAGGTGTATCTTCAATCGGAGAAACGATCTTCAGAAAACCATCGCCTTTCTGAACCTCAATCCCCAAGCCACCGAATTCCCCGCTGGTATCGACCATCAGTTCTTGAAATTCCGCAGGGGTCATATAACCGGAATGCGGATCCAATTTTGCCAGCATCGCATCAACAGCAACTTCCACCACTTTTTCCGGTTTAGCCTTGCCGCGCGGTGTTCCATCATCCTTTTGATTCAGCCAGTCGTCTTCATCCGTCTGTAACCCTTCAATCGCGTAAGAAATCAAATCCTGATCCGATATCTGTTTTACATAATGACTGCGTACCACTTTAAAGGCATCGATAAACTGGTCAAATTGCTCGTCACGTTTGTTTGTCTCAAAAGCTTTTTGCAAATAGACTTCTTTAAAGCGGGCCAATTCATCCATTGCGTCTTTTGGCAAGCCACGCGTTCCCGTCAAGGAAGACATCCAACGTTCCACTTGCGTCGTTTGCAAGGCACAACCGCTGAGAGACGGCAAAAATACCGTTGCAACAGCCAAAGCCAGAACAATCATTAAAAGGGAAGGAAGGCGGGGCCAAAAGTTCATTTTTTACACAGCTTTTCTAATTCAATCTATATCGTAGATAACTTATAAACATGTGGGGTATCCTGTATTATATCGCAAGATACCACACACAAACATTCCCGCAAAACGCGGGAATGCTCATTATAATCAAAATTTTATTGCTGCATAATTAAAATACATCAACCATCCGCATTCATACTCGCAATCAAAGCATCCAGCGTTTCAACCGCCTTGTCGTTGGCCACCTGACACGTCCCGGCATTTTGATGTCCCCCGCCGTTATAGCTCAACATCAATTCCCCCACATTCGTTTTGGATGTTTTATTGAGGATGGATTTTCCGCAGGCAAACACCGTATTTTGTTTTTTCAAGCCCCATAAAACGTGAATGGAAATATTTGTATCAGGGAACAACGCATAGATCATAAAACGGTTGCCCGTATAAATAATATCTTCGTTACGTAAATCTAGGACGGCAACATTGCCATGAACTTGTGTGCAACGTTTCAGTTGATCAATAAATTTTGGTTCATGTTCCTTGTACATCTCGACGCGTTCTTTGACGTCCGGCATCTCCAAAATCTCTTTAATCGACATATTGGCGCAACAATCGATCAAATCCATCATCAATTGATAATTGGAAATGCGGAAATCGCGAAAACGTCCAAGTCCGGTGCGCGCATCCATCAGAAAATTCAAAAGAACCCAATCTTCTGACTTCAGGATTTCTTCACGACTGAACTGTGCGGCGTCGCCTTTATCAACCGCTTCCATCATTTCGTCCCAGCTTGCTGGAAATTCGCCGTGCCCCCCGTAATAACGCCAAACCACGCGTGCTGCAGACGGGGCATCCGGGTCGATAACATGGTTTGCGGGATTATCATCCAGTCGTAAAGTTTCACTCAGATGGTGGTCAAATGCCAAGTGAACACCCTCAACATAAGGCAAATTGGTCGTAATATCGCGTTCACTAATGGCGACTTTACCGTCTTGCATATCCTTGGGATGAACGAATGTGATTTCATCAATCAGGTTCATTTTCTTCAACAGAACTGCGCAAACCAAACCGTCAAAGTCGCTTCGTGTGACTAAACGAAACTTTTCCCCCATGAGATTTTCTCCTTATTTGTTATTGGCAAGGGCATGACCACCCGTGTGGGACTCTCCACATATGGATAACAAGTTATCCTAATTGCGAAAGAGTTTCAAAGCTTTCAGGTGGAAAAACATATTTTTTCTATAACCCCAGCGCGCTGTACATCATCTTTAAGCTGGTAACGAATAGAAAAACCGCAAATCCTTTTTTCAAATACTGCGGATTTACAGAATGAGCAATTTTCGCCCCCAATGGGGCACAAGCAACCGTCATTGGTACAATTAAGCCAAACCCCAATAGATTGACATACCCAAGCGATCCAACCGGTAATCCTTCTGTTCCCCATCCCGATAGCATAAAACCGATTGCACCCGGCACGGCAATAATCAGCCCAAACCCCGATGCAGAAGCAACGGCCTTGCGGATAGGATAATTAAATGCTGTCAGAATAGGAACGCTGATCGATCCCCCGCCAATACCAACCATAACGGAAATAGACCCGATTACAAAAGCACACACGAATTCCAACGGCTGCCCGGGCAGGCCCTCACTCAGATGTCCGCCGACTTTGCTTAATAACATCTGGATCGCGACGAACAAGGCCAAAACGGAAAACATAATGGTCAAGACCTGCCCTTTTAAAAAGGCCGCCAGAATTGTCCCTGCCATCACACCAATCACCACACCCGGTGCCCATTTTTTTAGAAGCAACCAGTCGACCCCGCCTTTTTTATGGTGGGAACGCACCGACGAAATGGATGTCCCAATAATCGTCGCCAAAGAAGTGCCCACGGCGACATGCATGGCGACATCCGCAGACGTGCCGAATAATTGAAATAAAAAATACAGCACAGGCACAATGACAATTCCGCCACCAACCCCCAACAACCCGGCCAAAACACCGGCAATAAATCCTGTTGCCCCCAAAGCAACAATAATTTGAAGTAGGAAAAGAGGGTCGTTTAAAAGCTGGCTCACCGAATAACCATCCGTTTTATGAAAACTGTGGACATTTGGTTTAAACAGTTTTTTATCGCCGAACAAGCCAGAACCGAAAATGAGACCGTTCTCATAGCCTTCTGCTAAATTGTCATTTGATTCCATTCTGTTGTTAGATTACAGTTTTATGAAACAACAAAAAAACAGGGATGCATGATGGCAAACGGCGCAGAATTGGACCTTTTCACCATTACCGCTGGCTTAGGCGGTGGTCTTGCAATTTTCCTTTTTGGATTAGAACAGCTTTCCGCAGGATTGAAGGCGGTTGCTGGCGAAAAAATGAAGACCATTCTCGCCAAGCTGACCTCCAACCGGTTTTTAGGCATGGTCACAGGCGCTTTTGTCACCGCCATCATTCAATCGTCTTCTGTCACAACGGTTCTTGTCGTCGGTTTTATCAGTGCCGGTCTCATGAAACTATCCCAATCCATCGGCATTATCATGGGGGCCAATGTCGGGACAACCATTACGGCCCAAATTATCGCCTTCAAAATTACTCATTTTGCAATGGTTATGGTCGCCGTTGGCTTTTTCATGTTTTTCTTCGGACGCGGAGACAAACTTAAGCAATACGGTAATATGATCATGGGCTTGGGGCTGGTCTTTCTTGGCATGAATTTGATGTCCGACGCCATGTATCCGTTGCGCAGTTACGAACCCTTTCTCAACCTGATGGTCAGCATGGAAAACCCGTTCCTGGGTTTGCTGGTGGGTGCGGCCTTTACAGCCCTTGTCCAATCATCTTCAGCCACAACCGGGATTGTCATCGCCTTGGCAACGCAGGGGTTATTATCTCTTCCCGGTGGAATTGCCCTGATTTTCGGGGCAAATGTCGGCACCTGTGTCACCGCAATGCTGGCTTCCATCGGTAAACCGCGTGAAGCCTTACGCGCCGCCGTTGTCCATGTCCTATTTAATATTGCGGGGGTCTTGTTGTGGATCGGTTTTGTCGATCAACTGGCAAGTCTGGTGCGTGACATTGGTGGAAACGCAAGTGGAACGGCCCGCGACATCGCCAATGCCCACACCATCTTCAACGTTGCCAATGCTTTTATTTTCATCTGGTTTGTCACACCCTTTGCCAAACTGGTCGAACGCCTTGTCCCCTTGGAAAGCAGTCGTGCTGAAATCTCTGCAAAACCCAAATATCTGGATGAACCTTTAATTTCCACACCATCCATTGCCTTAAACGCCGTCCGACTGGAAATCGGCGAATTGGGTAAACATGTTCAACGTATGATGCAGGCTATCTTACCCGCAACCTTGACCGGGACCAATGCGTCACTGGATAAGGTTGCCGACATGGATTCAAATGTGGATAGCCTGCATATGGCGATCCTGAAATACGTTCGTAAAATCGGGGCACAATCGTTGGGCGAAGAAGATATGCGCGAAGTTGTCCGTCTGATGTCGGCAGCCAATCATATTGAAAACATCGGCGATTTAATCGAAACCGATCTTGTCCAAATCGGACGACGCCGGATTGAGGAACGCATCCATGTCAGCCCGGAAACAACCCGGTTATTGAAATCTTTTCACAACAAAGTTGACCATTCCATTGAACTGGCACTAGAGGCTTTGATTAACGAAGATGTTGAAATTGCCCATAAAGTCATTGATATGAAGCATACCATCGCCAGTGATGCCACCGCTATTTCAGCCTTTGGTGCGACCCGTCTTTTAGGGGAAGGAGAAAACCGTCATCATACCTATTCGCGTGAAATGGAAACGATGGAACGCCTGCAGCGCATCTATTATTTTGCCAAACGTATTGCCAAAGGCGTCATTGCCAAGGCAGATTCACACGAACTGGAAAACTGGGACGAAGATGACCAAAATCACTCTGCCGTTCAGGCACAAACGGCAGAGTAACTCTTTTTATCCTTAATTATACTTGGCAAAAATTTCTTTCACATCATCCGGCAAAGGGGTGCTTTTGCCCGTTTCCAAATTGGCATAAACCAAAATGGTTTCGGCAGTGCTAAAACATCCTTGTTGGCAAAACAGGCCTTGTTGCAAAGTAACCGAGCTATTGCCGATGCGTTTAACCCGTGTGCCGATTTCAATATCGTTGGGATAATGAACAGGGGCCAGATAACTTACATTGATATTTGCCAACACCCAGTTCACCTTGGCACTGAAATCATGCCCTAGGTTCTTCACAAAAAAGTCCGCCCGTGCGGTTTCGCAATAAACCGCAGACGCAATATTGTTCAGATGATTGAGCGCATCCATATCCGCAAAACGGAAAATTTCCGGCGTCCAAAATTTAAAATTGGCACGATCCGTCAAATTAACTTGATCTTCTGACATGATTTATGCTCCGTACATCTCTTTATATTTCGCCAAAAAATCAGCCCGCAAAGCACGTTTCGCCTTTTGATGGGCGGGCATATTCAGGGTTGCGAGATATCCGGCAACATCATTGACACGATTATTCAAGGCATCTACCTCCACAACCTCATCCAGAAAACCAACATGAACTGCCTGATCCGGGGTATAGATAACGCTGTTGGCAAGTGCCGGAATTTGTGCAGGTTTTGCAAGACGGTCCAAAACCAGATCAATGCCGTAATCCGGCATTTCCACGCCAATGGCAATTTCGTTCAAACCGATTTTAGAGGCACCGTTTACCCCGATCCGGTAATCACAGGATAACAGCAAAATTGCCCCCATTGCCAAGGCATGACCGGCACTTTTGGCAATCACGGGACGGCCTGCATTCAACAGACGATAAGAAAGGGCAAAACCTGTTTTTAATAAACGGTCACGATCCGGTCCTCCGGCTTTCATAATCTCAAGATCAAAACCCGCACAAAAACATTTCGCACCACCTTCCAGAACAATTGCGTCACTGTCTTTTTCAGCTTCATCCAAGGCTTCGTTAATCTGCGCCGCCATTTCAAAAGACATGGCATTGGCTTTGCCATCATCCATTTTAATCACGCCGATTTTATTTTTTTGCTCAAATGTGACGATCTGGGACATTGTTATTCTTCCTCTTCCATAAATTTTTTACTTTGGTCAACCTGTTGGATGACAGCCTGTACATATTCCTTTTTCATATTATGGATCAAGTCTTTAACATGTGGAACATCGTCAATGGACCCAACGCCCTGTCCCGCTGACCAGATATCTTTCCATGCGCCTTGCTTCTTTTCATCCATCGTTAGTTCAGACCCGAAATCAATCTCGGTCTTATCCGGTGTCACCGCTAAATTAATCCCGGCACGATCCAGACTGGGACGTAAAAAGTTTGCATAAACACCGGAAATTTTAGGCGTATAGACAATATCTTCCGCCCGGCTGTCGACAATCATGTTTTTATAATCCGGTTGGGCCATCGCTTCTTTGGTCGCGATAAAACGTGTCCCGATATAGGCAAGGTCCGCGCCCATCATTTGTGCGGTTGCCACATCGCGCCCCGATGACAAACAACCTGCCAACAAAATGGTTTTATCGTAGAATTGGCGAATTTCACTAACCAATGCAAAGGGGCTCATCTCGCCTGCATGTCCGCCAGCCCCGGCACTAACACAAATCAGACCATCGGCCCCGGCCTCAGCTGCTTTTTTGGCAAATTTCAAATTAATCACATCATGAAAAACCAAACCGCCATACCCATGAACCTTGTCGATCAAGCTGGGTACCGCCCCCAAGGAGGTGATGATCAAAGGAACTTCGTGCTTAACACAAATATCAAGATCGGCCTCCAGTCTGGGATTGCTGCGATGGGCAATTAAATTCACCCCGAACGGTGCTGCCTTTTCGCCAGTTTGAGATTCAAATTCGGCCAATTGCTGTTTAATTGTGATAACCCAATCTTCAAATCCATCACTTGTACGTTGGTTTAAGGCCGGGAACGTTCCCACCACACCGGATTTGCAGGTTTCAATGACCAGTTCGGGGCCGGACACTAAAAACATCGGCGCTGCAACAACCGGCAATTTCAGATTATCGTTAAAATTTTGCGGTAAAGTCATAGCCTTCTTTCCTTCCTAAAATAAAACGGACCTGTTTCACCCCGAATAAAACAGGTCCAATCCTTTATTTAATTTTTTAACGGCTTGCCCGTCTTCAACATATGCTGCATGCGTTCAATCGCGGCTGGTTTCGCACAGAGTATAAGCACATTTTCCAACTCGGTTGCCAACAATGACTTTTCCCAATCATCAGACAAGGCAGCCAGCATGGTTTCATACGTCGTGCGTTCCACCATTTCCTGATGACCACCTTCACTAAAGGACGGTGCAGCAACAGGTGACAAAGCACTCAAAGGCTCTGGCTTGAACGGTGTTTCTTTAAGGGCGAGTGCGCGTTTTTTTGCATCCATTAACAAACGATCCCGGTTCATGGTCACGCCGTCTGTGGGTCGCAAGTATCCCAATTCCTTGGCATGCATGGCAGAACCGGACACCATTGCCCCGGAAATAACGCGGTATGCATTTTCAATGGCTTTATCTGATCCCAACATTTCCTGTGAACGGACCAGTAATTCCTTGGTACCGCCCCATGCCGGAATAATGCCAACGTTATTTTCCACCAGCCCGATATAAAGTTCACTATGGGCCTGAACGGCATGGCAATGCATCAAAATTTCCACACCACCACCAAAGGCCCGCCCGGCGGGGGCCCCGACAACCGGTATTGAGGCATATTTCAAACGCATAAAGACCTGTTGACCATAAGCGATATAATCACGCACATAAGCTTGATCTTCGACCTTTTCGATCAAATCCGCCAAATTAGCCCCGGCGGCAAATAATGGTCCTTCGTTATATAAAACCAGTGCCTTGTTTTCAGCTTCAGCGCGTTCGCGGATTTGATCAATATTTTCCAATAATTCTTTGGGCAAGATATTCATTTTTGTGCGAAATTCCAGCGCCCAGACATCATCGCCCAGATCCCAGACGTTTGCGGTTTCACTTTCAATCACACAAGCGTTGCGCCGTTTCAAATCCGCCAAGGTCAGCACACCATCAGGACGTATGATTTCCACATATTGCCCTTTGGCATTCAGGCACTTTTCAACACCGTTTTCTTCAATATAAATCTTGCGTCCATCGGCATTGCGCAAGAAATCAGAAACCGGTAAGCCGTCCGCATCCAGACGGGCAACAAATTCTTTGGTGCCGATCAAGTCGATCATTTCAAACGGCCCAAACTGCCAGTTATAACCAAGCTTCATGGCCTGATCGACGGATGTAATTTCCCCCGCAACATCAGGGACTAAAGTTGTGGCGTAGTTCAAAACCTGTGACAGAACTTTCCAGCCATAAACACCGCCTTTATCCGGACTTGCCAACAGTTCAGCCAACTGGCCTTTCTTCAACTGTGCACTGACGAGTTCTGATTTCTCGAAGTTCCGATATTCAAGGTTTTGAAGATTGATCGTTTCTTTGATTTTTTGGCCATCATCGGTGCGGCTCAGACGGTAAAACCCCTGATAAACACGCCCTTTGCGGCCATGATAACCCCGTTCCACCATACCAACAACCTGTGGCAAAACATCCCGATAAGGCGCAAATGCATCTGTTTCAGGCAATAAGCCACCCAAACTGGCTGTCACATCCGGCATCAAATTGATCCCGCATAAATCCCAAAGGCCGAAAATGCCAGTACTCGGATAACCACACGGACCGGACATGATCGCATCCGCGTCTTCAATACTCAGTCCATTACGAACAGCTTCATAAACTGCTGCCTGCATCCAGAATACGCCGAGGCGGTTGGCAATAAAACCGGGACGGTCCGCACAATGAATAACCGTTTTCCCCATCTGGATGTCATTAAAAGCCGCGACCCGGTCAACCGCACTTTGTTTGGTCTCTTCCCCTTTGACAATCTCCAACAGGCGCATATGGCGCGGTGGGTTGAAATAATGCGTCACGATAAAATCTTCGCGCAAACGTTGGGGCATCCCATGCATCAATGTCGCCAACGGAATGGTCGAGGTATTGGACGATACGACCGAGCCATCTTTCCGCATCGCTTCGATCTTTTGAAATAAGTCCTGTTTGATATCAAGCTTTTCAACAATAACTTCAACGATCCAGTCACAATCCGATAGAAGATTAAGGTCGTCTTCGATATTGCCGACACTCAGGCGTTTGACCGCCTCCTGCCCCATAAATCCACCATTGGCCCCGGCTTTGACAAAACGGTCCACCGCCCCTTGGGCAATGACATTTCGGTCCGTTGCACCATCAGGCACAATATCCAGCAAGACAACCTCGGCCCCACCATTGGCCGCCTGTGCGGCAATGCCTGCCCCCATAACACCGGCCCCAATGACGCCGACTTTTTTAATATCCTGCGTCATTACAGTTTCTCCACGATCATTGCGATACCCTGACCACCACCAATACACATGGTCATCAAACCATAACGTCCATTGATGCGTTCTAATTCATACAATGTTTTCAAGGTAATGATGGACCCTGTCGCACCAACCGGATGGCCAAGGCTGATACCGCTGCCATTCGGGTTTACTTTTGCCGGATCGAAATCAAGCTCGCGTGAAACCGCCATTGCTTGCGCTGCAAATGCTTCGTTTGATTCAATCACATCCATATCAGCAACGCTTAACCCGGCGCGTTGCAATGCTGCAGGTGCCGCACAAATGGGGCCAAGGCCCATAACATTGGGGGCAACACCACCAAAACCGTACGATACAATGCGCGCACGGGGTTTCAGGCCCCGCTTTTCCGCTTCGCTTTCGGTTGTTAAAACCATCGCGCATGCTGCATCGTTAATGCCAGAAGCATTCCCCGCCGTGACAATGCCATCTTTTTTAAAGGCAGGCGGTAATTTTGCCATGCCTTCAACTGTTGCATCCATGCGGATATGTTCATCTGTATCAAAGGTAAACGATTTACGACCTTTTTTAACCTCAACCGGAACGATCTGACTTTTGAAATAGCCTTTTTCCGTTGCGTTTTGGGCGCGACGATGACTTTCCACCGCATATTCATCCAGTTCTTCGCGGCTTAAGCCATATTGTTCAGCAACACGTTCGGCAGTCATGCCCATATGCCCGCTGTCAAACGGGTCTGCCAGAACACCTGTTGTCATATCATACAAACGACCATCACCCATGCGTTGACCAAAACGTGCACTTTCCAAATAATAAACGCCCCGGCTCATGACCTCAGCCCCACCGGCCAAAGCCAGTTTACAATCGCCCAACATCAACATTTGCGCGGCTGAAATTAAAGACTGAATGGATGATCCACACAGACGGTTCATGTGAAAGGCAACCGAGCTTTCTTTCATCCCGGCGTTCAAAGCAATATGGCGCGACAGATAAGCATCCTGCGCCCCGGTCGTGATAATATGCCCAAAGACAGAATGTTCGATATCTTCTGCCGGAACACCGGATTTTGAAATCGCTTCTTTTGCCGCAATGGTGCCAAGGTCTGCTGGACTAAACCCACTGAGGCTGCCACCAAAACCACCGATCGCGGTTCTTGCACCATCAACAATAACTACATTTTCAAGGTTGGACATTTTTGTCTCTCCGTTTTCTTTAAATTTCTTAGAATTGATCGTCGCTCAGTCCCCAAACGGCATCCGTGCCATCCAGAACGATACTGAGGCAGGCCTCAGCCTGCGGTAAAATGTGAGTAATATAAAAATCGGCGCAGGCGATTTTCCCTTTCAGGAAACCCGTATTCGCATCACTTTGTTCCTGCTGCACCATCGCAATAGAGGCCGCCTTCAACATTAGATAACCGCCAATGGCGTATCCCCAGACATCCAGATAAGCCACAGCGGTTGCCGCCACATTTGCCGGGCCGGATTTGGCACGTTTCAACATCAAATCCAAGGCAGCGTCACAATGATCCAGCGATTTTAAAACCTTCGCTTTCCCATCTTGCAAACGCCCGTCCTGATATCCGATCACATCCTCTTTCCATTGCGCCAGCAAACGACGCGCCGTCGCGCCTTCATCACGCAATGTCTTGCGGAAAACAAAATCATTGGCTTGAATGGCCGTCGTGCCTTCATAAATCGTAATGATGCGCGCATCCCGGTAATATTGCGCTGCGCCAGTTTCTTCGATAAAGCCCAAACCACCGTGAACTTGAAGACCAAGCGAAGTCATGTCCACCCCGCGTTCGGTGCACCATGCCTTGATAATCGGTGTTAAAAATTCCGCATCCGCCTGCACTGACTGGCGACGTGTTTCATTTTCTTCATAATGAGCCAAATCCAGTTGTGCCCCACCCCAATAGGTCAAGGCGCGCATGGCTTGGGTCTGGCTTTTCATATGCATCAACAGACGGCGAACATCGGGATGCTTGATAATTGTATCACCAGGCTGTCCATTAAACGGTACGCCTTGCACCCGTTCCTTGGCGTAAGACACGGCCTTTTGATAGGCCCGTTCAGCCAAGGATACCCCTTGTAAACCAACTTCAAACCGTGCACGGTTCATCATCACGAACATATATTCCAGTCCGCGATTTTCTTCACCGATCAGATAGCCAACAGCGCCGTCTTCATCCCCATAAGACATCACACAGGTCGGGCTGGCATGAATCCCTAATTTATGTTCCAGCGAAATCGCCTTCAGGTCATTTCGTGCCCCCAGACTGCCATCTGCATTCACGAGATGTTTCGGGACGATAAACAGGGAAATCCCTTTGACCCCTTCCGGTGCATCCGGTGTGCGCGCCAAAACAAGATGAACGATATTGTCTGATAGTTCATGGTCCCCATAAGAAATAAAGATCTTTGAACCCGAAATCAGATAATGGTCACCATTTGGTACCGCCTTGGTCCGAACAGCCGCCAAGTCTGAGCCTGCTTGCGGTTCGGTCAGGTTCATGGTGCCGGTCCATTCTCCGCTTATTAATTTGGGAAGGTAGCGTTCTTTCAAGGCATCACTGGCATGGCGTAAAATCGCATCCCCTGCCCCTTGGTTCAACAAAGGCCAAAGGGAAAAGGCAAGGTTCGCACTTTGAAACATTTCTGCGACACTACCTGCAACAACTTCGGGGAAGCCTTGCCCACCATAGGCCGTCGAACTGCCAAGACCGACCCAGCCACCTTGCGCCACCGCATCATAGGCTTCTTTCCAACCATCCGGTGTGACAACCTTGCCATCAACCAGTTTTGATCCTTGTTGATCCCCGCTTTCATTTAAGGGGGCGAGAACCTGTTCTGCCAGTTTTGCGGCTTCTTCAGTAACGGCCTCGACCATATCCCAAGACAGGTCATCATTGCCGATTTTATCAAAAATTTGATCGTAGTTCGCCATATGTCGCACGACAAAACGAATGTCGTCCAACGGTGCTTTATAAGTCGTCATGTATCTATTCCTTGTCCCAGATCAGGCGTAAAGGGCCTCAATTTCCGTTTCATATTTCTGCGTAATGCTTGCACGCTTGATCTTCATGGTCGCCGTGACTTCGCCGTCGTCATGGTCCAGTTCTTTGGTCAGCAGGTGGAATTTGCGGATATGGGCAACCGTTGCCATTTTCTCATTTTGAGTCTTGATCTCGTTTTCCACCAATTCCCGAACAGCGGGGTTTTCTGCTAAATTTTTGAAATTGGTATAAGCAATTTGCTGGCTTTCCGCCCATTGACCGACCGTTTCCGGATCAATCTGGATCAAGGCAGAGACAAATTTGCGTTTCTCCCCAATCACAATACATTCCTTGATGTAAGGGCTGGCCTTCATGGTATTTTCAATTTCTGTGGGGCTGAGGTTTTTACCCCCGGCGGTGATCATAATATCTTTCAAACGATCAACAATGCGCACATGCCCGTCTTCGATGCGCACCACATCCCCTGTATGCAACCAACCGTCAACAATGGTCTGTTTGGTGGCCTCTTCATTTTTGTAATATCCAGCAAAGACCAGATCGGATTTCACCAGCAATTCACCCGTTTCTTCATCTGCGCGTAACTCGGCATTGAAAACACCGGGACCAACAGTACCAAGCCGGATATCTTGCAAGGTTTGTGACGTAACCATCCCAGTGGTTTCCGTCTGCCCGTAAACCTCGATAAACGGCAAACCGATGGTACGAAAGAAATTAAGGATAAAAGGCGAAACCGGGGCCGCCCCACTCATCACCGTATGGGCGCGACGCAAACCGACAAAATTCTGTAACGCGCGAAAGAACAGCCAATAAGCCAGCTGGAATTTCAATTTCTCACCCAATGTGCGCTCATGGACCGGTTTTAGGTTAAATGGTTCACACATTTTCAGCATTTTTTGATAAAGGGCATAACGCCAACCGCCAGCTTCCACCATTTTGATATGGATGGCAGATTGCAATTTTTCCCAAATACGCGGCACACCTAAAAACAAATGTGGGGCTACTTCGCGCACATCTTCCTGCACAGTGCGAATAGATTCCCCAAAGTTCACCTGATAAGCTCCACAAATCGCGCCATATACGGTCAAAAGCTGTTCTGCAACATGGCACAAAGGTAAATAAGAAAGGTAACGTTCCCCTTGTTTAACGCCCAATGTTTCCAGCACAGCATGGCCTTCTGCACGCATGTTTTTATAGGACAGCATCGCGCCTTTAGGGCGCCCGGTCGAACCGGATGTGTAAACCATCAAACCGATATCTGATAACGTCTGTTGTGCCAGTCCTTCTTCCAATGCCACAAAATCGGCATCAGCACGTTTCGCACCGGCCTCGACCACATCATCAAACAAAAGAACCTTATCTGCCGGATAACTACGAAAACCTTTATGTTCCAGAACAATGATTTTTTTCATTTTGGGCAGGCTGCCCCAGCTTTCCAAAATTTTATCTGTCTGTTCCTGATCTTCACAGACAATAACTTCCACATCCCCATGTTCCAGAACGTAGGCAACCTCTTCGGCGGGGCTGGTCGGATATACACCGACTGAAATGGCTCCTAAAATATTGGCTGCCATTTGAGACGTCACCCATTCCCAGCGATTTTCCGATAAAATGCCAAGATGACTACCTTTGCACAGTCCCAGTTCTTGCAAACCAAGTGCAAAATAACAGCTGCGCATATAATAATCGCGCCATGTAATCGGTTGCCAAATGCCATGATCTTTTTGGCGCAAGGCGACCTCGTTAGGAATATCGCGGGCATGAGCCTGCAACATTTGCGGGATGGTCAGTTCTGGTAAGGATATGTTCGCATTCATTCTTAAAACGTCCCGTATTCTTTTTCTTTTAGGAAAGCCAGCGTTTGCGGCGTTTATAATGTTTGACGTCACGGAAAGATTTACTCTCGCCTTCACCGTGTCCGCCCATGCCCAGATAGAATTCCTGAACGTCTGAATCACTGGTCAGCACTTCTGTCGGACCATCCAAAACGATCTTGCCCGTTTCCATGATGTAGCCGTAATCCGCAACGGCAAAGGCCATTGCCGCATTTTGCTCCACCAACAGCATGGAGGTCCCCTGCTCGTTATTGATCCGCGCAATAATGCCGAAAATTTCTTCGGTAAACAGCGGTGACAAACCAAGAGACGGTTCATCCAGCAAGATGATTTTCGGATTGGCGATCAAAGCCCGCCCGATAGCCAACATTTGTTGTTCTCCACCCGATAGATAACCAGCCAAACCGTCCCGGCGTTCATAAAGACGGGGGAAATATTCATAAACCAGTTCAAAACGTTTTTTGGCCTTGTTCAGGTCATCGGCGTAAGTGGCGGCAGTCAGGTTTTCTTCAACGCTTAGATCTTCAAAAACGCGACGGCCTTCCATGACATGAAACAAACCACGGCGCACCAGACCATGCGGGCTATCTTCACGAACGGCCTTGCCATCAAACATAATTTCACCGGATTTGACTTCACCTTTTTCCAGTTCCAACAGTCGTGAAATGGCTTTCAATGTCGTGGATTTCCCTGCCCCGTTTGAACCGAGGAGGGCGACAACCGCCCCCTTCGGCACAGACAGTGACAAGCCCCGCAACACCTGAACAGTGTTGTTGTAAACAACTTCGATGTTGCGGATATCCAAAATGGGTGACTCGCTTGTCATAAGTTTTTCCTTAGTCCAGATTGATCCAGTCGGAAGCTGCAACCATTTGTTTTTTCGCAGCATCGTACTGATAAACCCGACCAACCGGGACAGAGTTCCCTTTCACAGAAACAGGCACACCGATCACCCCGCCGGTATCAAAGTCTTTAATAGCTTGCAGGCCAGCTTTCAGGTTTGCTCCGTTCAGTTCTTTTCCGGCTTTCACCGTATTGCGTGCCGCTTCCGCCATCATCATGGTGCTGAAGAAACCCTGCATATAGGCATTGCTTTGATAGGTGTCGCGCATGGAACGGATCTTATCCAACATCGGCGCATTTTCAGATTGGGTGTAGTAATAGTTATACGGCATGACCCCCATAAACCCGTCGGCAACATCACCCATTTTGCCAACCATTGAATTGTCCATAGACCAGAATGTGCCCATGAATTTGGTCTTCAGGCCCATAGAACGTGCTTGTGTGATAAATTCCGGGATCGGTGCCAAAACGTAACCGTGGAAAATAACAAAATCAGGACGTGCACGACGCATTTTTAAAACTTCGGTGGATACATCCACACCACCCGGTGCGGTAGAGATCACGAGGTTCATATCAAGGCCGAGTGCCTTGGCGCTTGCTTTTGCCCCTTCAACCGGATCACGACCGAATTCTGTATCGGAATGAACAAAACCAACTTTTGCACCCGGTTTTTCCTTGGCTATATATTCCAGCAAGATACCAACCATGTCGGTATAGCTTGGCCCCGGAATGAAGATATTCGGGTATTTCTTCGGATCATCCAATTCAGATGCAAAGGACGCGCCCGCCATCAACATTTTCCCAGAACGGTCCAGTTCGGGTGCGATGGTTTTAGAAAAGGCTGTTGAATCCCCATAATAAAGATTTACATCATGCTGGCTGGTGATTTTGTTAAAGGCCGCAACAGACGCATCAACCTTGTAAGCTGTATCTTCCGGTACATAGACCAACTTGTGTCCTTCAATACCACCATTATCATTGGTGATTTTTACCGCGTCTTGAATACCGGCATGAATACCAACACCGGCAAAGGCAAAGACACCTGTCAACGGAATGGAACCACCAAGAACGATATCCTTTTTATCAGCCGCATGTGCTGCACCAACCATCAGACCTGCACCCAGTGCAACGGCTGTGGCCCGTTTTGCTATCTTATGGAAAATAGACATTGATTACTCCCTGTTAGGATCGTGTTTAAGTTAAAGTTTAACAGTTTATTATTGTCTCAGGTCCGAAACGGCCAGAGATGGAAGAACCGCCGGATATTGCGCCAAATTTCGGCCAAACCGTCCGGTTCGAAAATAAGGAAAAAGATGATCAGTCCGCCAAAAACGATGATCCGCACAGGTGACATCACCGCAACCGCATCCGGCCAGATCGGGGATAACACGCCCACCATCATTTTCAGAACTTCCGGCACCATCGTCATAAAGACTGCGCCTAAAATACCGCCGAGGATCGACCCCATGCCGCCCACGATAATGGCCGCCAAAAAGAAGATCGACATCATCAAAGGAAAGCTTTCCGGCGTAATCACGCGGAAGAAATAGGCCCATAGGCCCCCGGCGACGCCAGCGTAAAAAGACGAGATCGCAAAGCTCAACAACTTATAACGCAAAAGACGGATACCAAGAACCTCGGCAGAAATATCGCGATCCCTTATGGCGATAAAGGCACGCCCGATGCGGGTGCGAAACAGGTTCGCCGCCCCAAATAACATGACAACGGTGATCGGCATAATGATCCAATAAACCTGATTGGGCTGTACCAGTTCAAACCCGAAGATCGACGCCGGTGGCATGGTCAAACCGGACACACCGCCTGTTACGCTTGTCCAGTTTGCAAAAACAAAATGCAAAATGACAGACGCCGCAATCGTTGCAATCGCCAGATATAAGCCCTTGACCCGTAAGCTTGGTAATCCGACGACGACACCGACCAAAGAGGCCGCTCCACCCGCAATCAGCAAGTTTAACAAAAATGGTGTTCCGGCGTTGATTTCAAGGATTGCGACCGTATAGGCCCCAACGCCCATAAAGGCAGCTTGGCCTAAACTCACCAGTCCGGTAAATCCGGTTAAAATGTTCAACCCGGTCGTGCTGACGATATTGATCAAAACCAGACAAACCAGATAACCGATATATTGTCCGCTGATAAACGGCAGAACCAACAAGGCTGCTGCCAATGCGACCATCCATGCGCGCTGCACGTTCGTGTCAAACAGGGCTGCATCATGGAGATAATTTTCTTTTGCTGTACCAATACGCATATCACTTACAACCGTTCAATTTCATGTGTACCGAAAAGCCCATAAGGACGAACGACGAGAACCAGAACCAACAGGCAGAAGGTTGCCAACATCTTGTATTCCCCGCCTAAATAAGCCCCGGCGTATGTCTCAATAATGCCGACCAAGACCCCGGCAATCAGGGCACCCAACA
Organism: Terasakiella sp.; assembly: GCA_965230775.1. GTDB lineage: Bacteria > Pseudomonadota > Alphaproteobacteria > Rhodospirillales > Terasakiellaceae > Terasakiella. The sequence goes on along the minus strand of CBDDLQ010000006.1, from coordinate 71,173 downwards.
AGCTGTCCAAACCGCCGACAATCACGACAACCAGTACAGACAGGCCATAGACCCCCATGTTGGGTGAAATTCCGCCGATGGAGCCAACCAGAATGCCTGCCCCCGCAGAAATCATCGCCGTGATGACCCAAACACTGGAAAAAACACCGGGAACGTTAATCCCCATTGAATATGCCGCTGCCTGATCACCCGCTGTTGCACGCAAGGCAACACCGCCGCGCCATGTGCGAAAAACAATCAGGAACAGGCCCAAAACGACCGCTGCAATAGCAAAGGCATAACCAACTTTGGATGACAAATAAGCTTCACCGATAAAGATCGGGTCTGACGGCATAAACTCGACCAGACGCTGCGGGTTTGCCCCCCAGATAATCTCAACCAAACCAACCAGAACGCTGCCTAAGCCGATAGTGACCATAAAGATGGAAATTGCGCTTTCACCCAGCATTGGACGAATGATCAAACGTTCAATAACACCACCCATCAAGCCTGTCACAAGGATCGCCAACGGAATGGCCGCCCACATCGGCAAAGCTAGTCCCGCACTGAAGCCCATAAAAACATAGGCACCGAACATCAATATCTCGCCGATTGCCATATTGACAACACGGGTCGCCTTATAGATCAGAACAAGGGCCAAACCGGTCAGGGCATAAAGACCGCCACTGCCGATCCCGGCTAATCCGATTTCGCTGAAAAATAACCAGTCCATAGCTTATTTTCCCTCCTTGAATTTCTTGCGAAGGGCCGCAACATCACCGGAACCCAAGTAAGCGGAAATCACATCGGGATGCGCCTGAACATCACCGGGCAAACCTTCGGTAATGACTTTGCCAAAATTCAAACAAACCACATGATCAGACAGGTCCATGACCAATCCCATATCGTGTTCCACCATTAAAACCGTCACCCCCCATTCTTCTTTCACATCCAGAATAAAGCGGGCCATATCTTCGGTTTCTTCGCGGTTCATACCCGCAACAGGTTCATCCAGAAGCAGAATTTTCGGCTGCATGGCCAAGGCACGCGCCAGCTCCACCCGTTTTTGCAACCCATAAGACAGATTGGCGACGGATTGATTGCGAATATGATCAATTTCCAGAAAATCAATGATACGCTCTTCGATTTCACGGCGCAGTTCACATTCTTCACGCCGGGCACGCCCAAAATAAAACAAGGCATCCAGTACATTGGTTTTCAAATGAGCATGACGGCCCAGCTTGATATTGTCTAAAACCGTCATCCCCTTGAACAGGGCGATGTTTTGGAAGGTGCGCGCCATGCCGCGCTCTGCCCGTTCAGGTGCCGTTACTTTATTGACGTTTTCACCTAAAAAACGCACATCACCTTCACTCGGCTTATAAAAACCGGATATCGAATTGAACAAAGACGTCTTCCCCGCCCCGTTCGGCCCAATCACCGATGTAATCGAGCCCTCTTTCACACTGAAAGACACGTTGGATAATGCTTTGACCCCGCCAAAGGATAGGCTGACACGGTCCACCGCCAATATTTCCTGATTTAAGAGCGGAGGTTCTATCGACCGCGCACTCTGTGATACTTGCCTCATCTGCATTGCTTTCTTCTTTTTGAAGTTTCCCTGTTAATGCTCTTTATCGATCCAGTATTTTGACGTCACCGGATCATCAAAATTAACGCCTACGCCCAGCAGGCCTTTTTCAAAATCGAGAATATGTTTCTTCATCCAACTTAGCGCCTTATCCCGGTCACCGGCTTCCAACGCCTCCAACAAGATACGATGCGCGTCATAAAGACGTTGCGCACCGATCGGCGCCTTTTCAAAAATCTGCTGAGTAGAAGCGTAAATCAGCTGACCGACCGGTTCATATGCCATAACCATCACCGCATTTTCCGTGGCACGCGCCAATGTGGTATGGAATTCCATATCCAATCGCGCCAGCGTTTCCGGTTCTGTCATGGCCATGCGGGTCTGTGCTAAATTTTCACGCAATGCGCTAAACAACGCCGTATTATCATGCTGCAAGGCATTTTCAATGGAGGCCATTTCAACAAAGCTAAGATATTCCACCAAATCACGGTAAGTCGCACGCTGCATCAAAAGGGTACGTTTGATCTGCGCACTCATTAAATTGCTTTTTGGGCGATCCACACTCAGCCTGCGCCCTTTTCGACGCGTCAACAAACCCAAATATTCAAGAACGCGCACCCCTTCGCGAATAGTGTTACGGCTGACACCAAATTGTTTTTCCAATTCCGCTTCCGTACCAATTTGGTCGCCTTGGGAAAGTTCCCCGCGCATAATTTTCATTTCAATCGCTTCGACCACCTGATTAAAGGCAGGTTGAAGGGACAATTTCTCAAACATCCAACAGCCTCCCTTATAATTATTGGTTTAAACGATCTTTGGATCTTCGTATTGTCGGACAATAGGACTTTATAAAATTATGTTCGCCAATCAAGCATTTTTTGAAACTTTATTATGTGCAGTGCAGCGATGCCTTATATCCCCTGCGTCAAATGCAAAAGATCACCGCATCTTCATCCCCTTCGGAATGCAAATAAATAGCAACTATGTAAAAGATTCGGCGACGAACAACCCTGATGACAAGTACGTCAATCTCCACTATATTCGCGAGAATCAGTATGCCTTTGTTCAAAGGCTTAATCGGGACTCTCGTACTTCTTATGAAAAAACAAAAATTCGAAAAGCTTGAAATCTTACCTGCCTATCGTCAGGTCGCCGATGCAATCGAACAGCAAATCATGGAAGGCCTGATCAAACCCGAAGAACCCATCGGCACAGAAGCCGACCTTGTTGAACAATTTGGTGTCAATCGATCCACGGTTCGCGAAGGCATCCGCCTATTGGAACAAAGCGGTATGTTGCGCCGGGGCGAAAAACGCCGCCTTTATGTCTCCCTTCCCGGATACGACAAACTGGCAACACGCATTAGCCGTTCCTTGGTTCTACACAAAGTTACCTTTCGCGAACTCGTGGAGTCACTGGAAATTCTGGAACCAAAAACGATTGAACTTGCCGCAAAACATATAACAGATGACCAGCTTGATCGCCTGGAACGCAATGTGCGCGAAACAGAAGAAAAACTAAATGATAAAAACGAACTTGCACGCCTTGATACCGAATTCCACAGCATTATTGCTGAAGCTGCACAAAACCGTGTCTTTATTCTCGCACGCGAACCCTCCGGCTTACTGATTTACCCGGCAACCCAGTATATTTTCGAAACGGTGCCCGAAGCCCCGTCCCGTCTACTCGAAGCCCATAAAATCATGCTTGATGCGCTCCGCAAACATGATGTCGCAGAAGCGAAATCATGGATGCATAAACATGTCCGTGATTTTGTTAAAGGTTTGGTCCGTACAGGCGTTGATTTGGATGGGCCCATCGCCAAACCACATCTGGAACATTTATTCAGCTTAGATACTTATCTCTAAAATCATTAGCATTCTATTGTATTCAGTTATTGAATATAAGAACAATATCTTATACGATCAAAATTCAACCGGGAATAAAAACAGGATTCCAAAAATTCTCTAAAACAGGGAGGTACAGCACAATGTCTTTTATAAAATATTTTCTTTTGTGCTGCCTGTTCGTTGTTCTTGGCACTTTTTCAAATCCCGCAAATGCAAATGATTTGCCCCAACTGAAAATCGCAGTATCGTTGGAAATGATAAAAGGACTGCCCCAGAACGCACGCTGCCTGGAACGGGTCGAAGAAGCACTACCCAATCTATTTATACAGGATATGCCCTGGAAACGAATTGTTCAGTCCTTACAATCAGGGCAATCCGACATAACCCCTTGCATATTCAAAACGCATGAGCGCGAAACTTTTCTGGACCTTTATGGCCCAATTGCCATGTTACCGATTATTCTTGTTCGACGAAACGGGCAGAATATCCACCTTGGTAACATCAAGAATTACCACGGGGTTTTCTTGCGCGGTACATCCCTTATAAAAGATTACACAAATAAATCCATGCGCGTTTCAGAAACCTCGCGCATCCCCAATATTCTAGAACTGATTCGAAACGGCCGGGCAGATTACTCCCTTATGCCGGGAAATTTCATCGAAGACCGCAACACCACCGGTCTGATAATCAATGTGATTGATGAAATACCGCTTTATATCGGTATTAGTAAAAAATCTTCCCAAAAGACGATGATTTGGAAGCAGTTATCCGATAGTGTTCCAATAGCCAGTCGAAATATAATACCGACTGCCAATCGTTAAGTTCCCCCTCAATTAACAAAAAAATGGCCCTATCATCAGAAATGACAGAGCCAGTAACCCTTAAATAAGGGCAATAAACCAAATCTAGGGATTATTTGGTCTAAATTCTTAGTTTATGCTGTTCTTGCGAAGTACAAATCTTCAAGGCGTTGTAAATCCACAGCTTCACGCGGTTCGGACAAAGTAATCTTACCCGCCTGCATCAAATAAACATGATCGGCAATTTTCAGGGCCTGATTGGTATTTTGTTCCACCAGCACAATTGTCATTTTATCCTCTTTCAATTCCCGAAAGATTGAAAAAATTTCATTGGTCATAACCGGAGACAAACCAAGCGAGGGTTCATCAACCAGACAAATTTCCGGTTCTTCCATCAACCCACGACCAATGGCCAACATTTGCGCCTCGCCACCTGACAGAGTTCCGGCTTCCTGATTGCGCCGTTCCTTTAAACGCGGAAATAACTGAAAAACATGATCACGGTTTTTTTCCATCGATTTGCGTGTTTTTTTTGGATAAGCCCCCATAATAAGGTTTTCTTCCACACTTAAATCAGAAAAGAGCAAACGCCCTTCTGGAATCATAACCAAACCATCGTTAATTCGGTTCCATGTCGGTTCTTTAACGTAGCTTTGCCCTTTAAAACGGATATCGCCTTCGCGCGGTTCAATCAGCCCCATCAGGGTTTTCAAAAACGTACTTTTCCCGGCACCATTCGGACCAACAATTGTTGTGGTCCGTCCGGCTTCAAACGTCAGCGACAAATCCCAAAAAACTTCCATCGCTCCATAACCGGCACTTAATTTTTCAGTCTCAAGCAGGTACTTCACCGGTGTAACTCCTTACTACTTCGGGGTTGCGGAACGTTTCTTCAGGATCACCATCGGCAATAACCTTACCGAAATTAAAGACCACAACGCGATCACACATGTTCATAATTGTTTCGATATCATGTTCAATTACAATCATGGACAGGGAATATTGTTCCCGAATATCCTTCAAGGTTTGCATGAACAGCTTTTTACTGGTTGTCTCCAAACCGGCCAAAACTTCATCCAGCATTAACAAAGTCGGTTCTGTTGCCAACGCCTTGGCAACTTCAAGGGCTTTACGCTCCGTCAAGGCCAGTTCGTTTGCCGCATCGGCTTCCGCCTTATGCAGCAGATTGACGGATTTTAAAATTTCATCAATCCGGTCTTGCTTGACCTTGCCATCAGGACGGCCAAAACGTTGGGCAACAATAAGGTTTTCACGCACGGTCAATTCATGCATGGGTTGGGGAATTTGAAATGTTCGCCCAATCCCGAACGTCACCCGCTGATGCATGGAAGACTTTAAAATATCATGTCCGTCATAAGTCACACTGCCCGCCGTTGGGCGTACAGTACCGGACAAAACATTAAAACTTGTCGTCTTACCCGCTCCGTTCGGACCGACCAATCCCAGAACTTCATGTTTCTGAACTTCAAAACTCACGTCCTGAAGGGCACGTACGCCACCAAAATTGACACTTAGGTTTTCGACTTTAAGCATGTTGCGCCTCTCCCCGTTTGTTATTTGCTTTTTTTCGCGTAAACAGGTTGGTAATCACCGGCAACAAACCGGACGGGCTGAGAATAATCATCCCGGCCAGCATCACCCCAAGGATCAACTGGTGCCCTTGCGGCATCAGGTTTTTGAAAATGAGCTGATCCACCAGATAAATAAACAGCGCCCCCAAAACCGGGCCACTCAGCGTCCGGTATCCCCCGAAGATTGCCGCGACAATCGGAAAGACCGTCCATGTGCCGGAAAACGCATAATCGGGTTCAAGGAAGTTAATGTAATGCGCATTAAACGCCCCGACCGCACCTGTCATAAAGGCAGACACCAGCAACATAACAACTTTTAAATAAGTTGCAGGAACCCCGACAATCCGTGTTGCCAATTCAGAATCATGCATGGCTTTTAACGCCAAGCCATAGGAACTGCGACGGATGAAATAATAGGTAATCAACATCAGGGTTACGATATTCAGGATAACGATATAGCCGCCCAATTTGGTCCCGAAATCAACCCCTGCAAAAACAGGCAAAGACGGGATGCTTAACAATCCACCGGCTCCACCAGTTAACCCCGTGGCTTCGGTTGCCAAAATTTTAAAAATCTCGGCATAAGCCAGAATAGCCAAAGCAAAATAAGGGCCACGTAAGCGAAGCGCCGGCATCATAAAGATAGATGATAAACTCGCACCGATCCCACCGACAACAAGAGCAACAAAAACGGGTACACCATAATCCATCGTTAAGACAGCCGATGTATAAGCACCAACCCCAAAGAAAGCAGCGTGTCCAAAACTAACCATCCCGCCGAGATTACCAAGCAAGGCCCAGGCCACCGCAACACCGGCAATGATTAAGGCTGATGCGACAAGCCCCATCAAATAGTCATTATTGCCAAGAAAAAACGGGACGCCAAGATACATGACAGCCAACATGAGAGCAGAAATTTTAATATTCATCTTAATGGCCCGCCTTTTTTCCGAACAAACCGGACGGCATAACCAGCAGAACCAAAAGGAAGACGGTCATACTTGCCAGTTCGGAAAGTGAAGATTGGAAAAACGTTGTGGTCAGCCCTTCAATCACACCAATCATCAAGGCTCCGACCAGTACGCCGGGGATAGACCCCATACCGGCAAGAACGGTGATAATAAAGGCTTTGATTGTCAGACTATGACCAATTGGGGGGTGAATAACGCTGGTGACATATAACATAACACCTGCCAAGGCCGCCAAAACACCAGCAACACCCCAGGACCAAAGCTCTGCTTTGGTCGGGTTCATCCCCATCAATTTAGCCGCATCCCGATTTGACGATACAGACCGGATTGCACGTCCATGCCATGTATGGTTCAGCCACCAGTAAAGGCCGCCCAACGCACACAACCCTACAACGAACGCAAGCATTTCACTACGCATACTAAATAAAGAGTCCGCAATCACCAGACCTTCCATAAACCACGCGCTTTGGGTCGAATAAATATCAGCAGAAAATACCGTCAACAAACCATTGGTTAAAACGATGCCTAAACCAAACGTCAGGATCAGAGAATTCAGTTCACGGTCTTTTTTGATTTGATTGGTTAGATAAAAAGTGATCAGGGAGGCTGCAATCACAACCGCCATTGCAATCGGCATTGCCAACAAAGGATTGATCCCGGTTTGGCTTTCAACCGCATAAGCGATGTATGCAGCTAACAACACCAGTTCACCATGTGCGAGGTTAATTACCTTCATCGTCCCGAAAACGAGTGCCAGACCAACGGCAACAAGTCCGTAGAAGCCTCCCATCAACAGTCCGGTGAAGATCGCCTGGGCCGTAAGTTCCATCTTTCATCTTCCTTCAGGTACCCGGGCCGAAGCCCGGGCTATATGTTATTGCTGAATACTTACTGCCAAGGTGTTCCGGGGAACACTTTCTCGCCTGTTTTCGAAGATGCAGGCCAAACAAGCGGAATTTTGCCTTTTTGGTGTTGACCGACACGCTGGACAAATTCCGGGTTATCACCATGTTCATCAAAACGAACCCGGCCGGAAATGGTCTCCTCATCGGTCTTGCGTAACTCATCAGCAATACCTTTCAGGTTCAATTCGTTTTTATCAAACGCACGCACAATGGCTTCGCCTAACAAACGAGTTTGAACGTAACCGAATTGTTCCAGATAGCTCGGCTCATCTTTAAAGTTGGCTTTAAAAGCTTCATAAAAGAGCTTTTGTTTCGGGGAATTGAAAGAAACCGGAAATGGCAGCATTGCAGTTCCGTAAACATTTTCCATCAAATCCGGAAATTCCTTAGCCATCTTACCTGTCGCCAAGGACCACACGCCGATCATGGCTTTTACATCGGGTTTTAACAATTTTGCAGCACGCAAGATACCGACATATTCGCTTTCATATCCAACCATGAGAATGGCTTCGGAGCGATCACGCAATTTGATTTTATTCACGATGGATTTAAAATCTTTTACATGGGCATCATATTCGTGTGTAGAGACTTTCAAGCCCTTTTCGTTCAATTTCTTTTCAATATAGCCTGCCATTTTATGTGTGGCTTCTTTATTTGAATATGCAATTGAAACGCTTTTCAGTCCCATTTCATCAACCAGACCAACAATTGCCTTACCATAACCTGCTGCACTGTTGATACGGAAAAAACCTTCGTGACCACGTTGTGACAACGCCGTCGCAACGCCGCCAAAGGTAATATAAGGAATGTTCGCTTTGTTGGCGGCTTCAGACGCCGGACCGATAACGCCGGATGCGTAACCGCCACTAAATGCAATCACACCTTCACTTACCAATTTCTCTACCGCACTCACGGCCTTGGCAGGGGAACTTTCATCATCAATGGTTTTTAATTCGAATGTATGCTGACCTGCATATTTATCATTCAGCACCTTAATACCTGTCATGACACCACGGTGGGAACCCGTACCAACGCGCGCAAGCTTACCGCTCAGCGGTGTATGTTCCCCAATAACGAAATTTGCCGAATGAGCCGGGCCGGAAAAACCAACACCTAATGCCAAACCCAATGCACAACCGATAAATCCGGAAAGACCTAGAAACTTCATGTTCGCCTCAACCTGTTTGTGTTTTTTAACTACTCTCGCGACACAATTCGACATTTGAATGGAAGCAAGTTGTCACTCTTTATATTTAAATGAAATTTCTATGTCAAATATTAAAATTTAATTCCGCATAGCGAAATTTATATTGCATTATTTTACAAACTATGGTTATTTTTAGACTAGATAGTTCAACGCCTATTAACAGAGTTACTCCATTGATGTATCTTCCAAGCTATTCTAAATTCACGTTTTCCATCCCAAGAAGATCAAAATGACCGATACAGAACAAACAAAAGACAGAAAATTTGTAGAAGCTTTGTCACGTGGCCTGCGAATCCTCAGCGCGTTCGACAAAATGTCTGGTCCTCTTGGGAATCAGGATATTGCCTCCATCACCGGTCTGCCTAAACCCACCGTATCACGTATGACCTATACCCTCACTCAATTGGGCTATCTGGTCTATTCCGAACGTAATGAGAAATACGAATTAGGCGCAACCAACCTGACACTGGGACATGCCTACACCGCCAATCTGCGTATTCGCCAAATCGCCAAACCCCATATGTTGGAACTTGCCCGCGAGTTCAACGTCAATATCGGACTGGCGACCAATGTTCAAAACGAAATGATTTTTGTTGAATATTGTCGCGGCGACCAGTTGAAATCCGTTCTCGTTGATATCGGCAGTAAGTTGCCTATGGGAAAATCAGCGATTGGACGGTCCTATCTGGCAGCAATCCCTGAAGAAAAACGCAATCAGATTCTCCCGCAACTTGCTGAGATTCACGGTAAAGATTGGCCGGATGTTGAAAATAGCATTCAGGATTCGTTGGAAAGCTATCGCACATTGGGCTTCACCCGTTCCTTCGGGGATTGGGATCGCAACATCAACACCGTTGCCGTCCCGTTGAAACTATCAGAAAATAAAATTTTCTGCATCAGTTGTGGTGGTCCCAGCTACGTCATTTCCACCGATACTTTGCTCAACGTCATCGGCCCACGCCTGATCCACGTTGCCCGCGATATTATGAACAGCGGCCTTTAACGGAAATTAACTAAGGCCGCCTCCCCCCAATTATACATAAATGAGGATCACATGACCGAAGACCTCATGGCGCTTCTGGACGCCTTGTCACTGGAAAAAATTGCCCAAGGCCATTACGTCGGGCGCTATATTCCTGCTATCCCCAACCATATTTTCGGCGGTCAAATTGTCGCCCAAGCCATCAGCGCAGCCCAACAAGAAGTGGCCTCTGACAAATCCCTGCATTCTTTACATTCATATTTCCTCAATCGCGGACAAACGGACCTACCGTTTCATTTTCATGTGGACCGGGTCCGTGACGGTAAATCTTTTTGCACACGCCAAGTCAACGTCACACAGGAAGATCATGTTTTGTACAGCGCAACCTTTTCCTTTCATCGCATTGAAGACGGCCTGACTTTTCAAAAAGACATGCCCCGCGTTGATGCGCCGGAAAACTTTATAGAAGAGGCTGAACGTTGGAATACTCACCCTGTCATTCAAGAAAATCCACATCGTAAGATCACATTTCGCCCCAACGATGTCCGCCATACAGGGCCGATAGATTGGTTTGACCCGACCCCCACATCGCCGGAAACGGGTATATGGATCAAAACCAAGGGACGAATTGGCGATGATCCCCGCCTTCACCAAACCTTACTTGGTTATTTTTCCGACTCTTTTCTCTATGCCGCTTCTTTGCGCCCGCATGGGTTGACCTTCAATACACCAAATGTACAGGGAACCAGTCTGGATCACTCCATCTGGTTTCATGATGATTTTCGCGCAGATGAATGGCTATTCTATCAACATAGCGGAATTTGGTCCGGACGCGCACGTGGGCTTAATTTCGGGAAGTTCTACACCCACGATGGGCGTCATGTTGCCAGTACCTCCCAAGAAGGACTGGTACGGCTTAAACAGGCCTAAACACGATCAAAGAGGCGCAAACGACAAACAAGTTTGCGCCTTAATCGTATATCAAGTGAAAAACGTATAAAATGGCAATGACGGCACTCAACGCCACACAACAATACCGCAGGTTCCACACCAACGTAATGTCACGCGGACGACAATCCAGAATACGCCCGATTAAAATTGTCGAGATCGTCAAAGGGGAAACGTTCAACGCCATTGCCCAACCGATCAACAGACTGAGTGCCAAAACATAGGGCGATAAACCAAAAGCAGCCACATTAGCAAAAGTCGAGGCCAAAATGGTAACGGACACAAACGGGCTTACCCCGACAATACTGGTTCCGGTTACCATCACTGCGCAAAAGACCGCCAAGGCAAACCCTTCCAGCCCCATAGAGCCCGTCAAAGACTGCACAAGATCAGCCGGAATAATGGCTGCCACCAACGATCCGGTAAAGCTCGCCCCGCCGATTACCGCAACCTCAGACGACATAGCGTTCAGTTCTTCTCCCAGATTTTTAGAAAACAGCAGGGATACCGATTTCAAACCGAAACCGGATAAGCCCCCTTCGATCAAAAACCAGACAAGGCCAAACAGCGGACTGACTAACAAAATAGAAGTTGGCAAACCATAGCCCATATACATACTCAGCCCGCCGGAAAGGCCAAACAAGCACAGAACAATCACTATAAAAGCCAAAACGGCTTGAAAGTTCTTTCGCTGTCCTGCAATCAATCCTGTCCCGGATTTTGGTGGCGGATAAGCACGATAATCCATGATCCAGCCCAGTCCGATCAACACAATGGCAAAAACGAGGGATAACGGAATGAGCGATTGCCATTCCAGTGATGGAATAATCGATAACACCAACGCCATCGAAATGGAAAAGGGCGACGATAAGGGTAAGGTCGAAAAACCACGCAACATGGCCAAGACCATGCGTTGCAACCGGATCAGATGAATACGGCTATCACCTTTGGCCGCTTCCAACGTATTGCCATTGGCAATCACTTGCCCCATCAGGTTTAAAGCACCAAAGCTTAAAATTGCACCCAGCAGACAACTGCCATAAGACAGCACGGCATAGCGTTTGCCCGGTTTCTGGTTAATCAAAAAATTGCCACAGCGCGAAATGATCAAAGACCGTTTCGCCGCCACCCGCAAAAAGACCAACGCAATCATAAAGGCGGAAAACAGGATGACGCGCGAAAAGCCTTGTTCCACAATAGCGCGATCAACCCCATTCCCCCAAAACAACACCAACATCACGATATTTATCGCAATAAAGATTTTACCGGGCCGTGAAACCTTCCGCCAAGTCAGCGTGAGGAAAAGTAGAACTGCACCAGAGGAAATATATAACATTTCCCCGATCCCCTGTGTTTTAAACACAATGGTCGAACACAAGGTTAAAAGTAGCAGGAAGGCATTCACATAGGACATTCTTAACCAGCGGCTTGTTGTGCCGTTGCCATTTCCTTTAGGTGATGTTTCAAAATTTTCCCGGTGGAACTGGCTGGCAATTCATGGAGAATTGTTATTGAGGACGGTCTTTTATACGCGGTCAACCGTTCCTTGCAAAATGCTTTTATCTCAGCCTCGCTTAAGGTGCTTTTGCGTGGCACTTGTACGAATGCATGAACCTCTTCATTTCCTTGAACTTCCACACCGACAACGGCTGACTGGATAATCCCATCATGGGAGTTCAACGTTGCTTCTACTTCTGCCGGATAAACGTTAAAACCGGAACGCACAATCATTTCTTTGGTGCGACCAACAATAAACAGATTGCCATCTTCATCTTGACGCGCCAGGTCCTGCGTATTGAACCAGCCCTGATCAGTCAAAACGGCAGCCGTTTCTTCCGGCTTTCTGAAGTAACCTTTCATTACATTGGGGCCACGCACCCATAATTCACCGGTTTCGCCATCCTTAACTTCTTCATCAGGCGTTTTCATTAACTTTACGTCTTGGCCCGGGATCGGTTTACCAACGGAACAAGTTTGTAAATTCTCATTTAATCGAACTTGGGAAATTGTCGGACTGGCTTCTGTTAATCCATAGCCATTGTGCAAAGGCCGACCAAAGAAGGTTTCCGTAATTGCTTTAGTTTCTGGGTCCAAAGGTGCCCCACCTGCCGACATATAACGCAAGAACAGATCATCGGCTTTCAAGCCATGATTTTTTAGACCTTCGATCAACATGGAATACATTGGTGGTACACCTTGCATCACTGTGATTTTTTTATCTCGTAACGCATTCAGGCAAACTTCAACATCAAAACGCGTTTCCATGAACAAGGTCGCCCCGGCAAATAAACTGCCCATACAGGTTGAGGCCAAACCAAAAACATGTGAAATTGGCAAAACCACATAAACGCGGTCCATTTGCTCTAATCCACGTAAAGCCCCGGAAACTGTCGCAATAAAACCAATATTGCGATGTGTCAGCATCACCCCTTTGGGCTTCCCTGTGGTTCCAGATGTATAAATCATGGCAAAAACCTGTTCTGCGGCAGACGTCTCTACCGCTTCAGCCTTGGAATCGGGAAAAGTTTGACAGACCAAGGTGCCAAGCAAGTCGTCCTCCACCGTCTTACAGCCAATGAAGTCCCCATAACGCCGCGCATCTTTGGAATAATCGACAAAACAAATCAGGTGTTTCGGATCGCAATCTTGACGAATGCCATCAAGCTCTGCATTGGACATACGTGCATTCACCACAGAAACCCACACATCCATATCACTGGCAGCAAGCATAAAGGCCAACACAGCGCAGCAGTTTTCAATCACCACCATCAGACGATCACCAGCAATCACGCCGTGTGCTTCCAGATGCGTGCGCGCGCTTTTAATCGCATTTCCCAGATCCGCATAGGTCCACTGTTTTTTCGGATCACTGACAGCATCGCGAGTCGGCGTCTTTTCAATCCATTCCCAGATTTTATGGCTCACGCGTCGAGGAAGCGCGGCAATAACCTCCTCGACATCCTGACCTAAAACTTTCTCGTTCTTATTCATCTTACGCTTTTCCTTCAATATTCGCGCAACTTTAAACATCTTCTAAAGGCGTTTTATCCCACCTTTACACATGCTGTAAACAAAAATAAATACCGCATAGCGGAATATATGGTTTATTTTTTGCGTTAAAATGTTCTTTTTTTGAAAAAACATATGGACAATTTTGGATGATTTGAATTATCTATATCTTGTTTTCGGAATTTTATTTCGCAATGCGAAACTAATTTGGAGTTCTTTAATGACTAATGCGTATATATATGACGGTGGCAGAACGGCGTTTGGCAGACATGGCGGGGCATTGTCCTCTTTACGTCCTGATGACATGCTCGCTCATGTCATCAAAACTTTGATCAACAGAAACAATTTTGACTTAAAGGACTACGAAGACGTTATTGCGGGTTGTACCAATCAGGCTGGTGAAGACAGCCGCAACGTGGCACGTTTTGCCGGTCTTCTATCCGGTCTTCCGATGGAAACAGGTGGTATTACGGTTAACCGTCTCTGTGGGTCTAGCTTGGCCTCTGCTGCGGATGCCGCACGTTGCGTTAAAGTCGGGGAAGGTGAATTATTCGTTGCCTGTGGCGTAGAAGCCATGAGCCGGGCCCCCTTGGTCTTATCCAAGGCACAATCCGCTTTTGATCGTCAACAAACCATTGCCGATACAACAATGGGCGCACGTTTCAGCAACCCCAAACATCTGGAACAGTTCGGCGCAGACTCCATGCCTGAAACCGCCGACAACATCGCCCATGATCTGGGTATCACCCGCGAAGAAAGCGATGCCTTTGCGCTTGCCTCCCAACTCAAATACGAAGCTGCGCGCAAAGACGGTTATTACAACGACGAGATTATTCCCATCCCTGTTTATATGGGTCGCAAAAAAGGCGAAGTCATTATCAGCGAAGACGAACACCCCCGCCCGAACAGTGATATTGCGTCCTTACAGAAATTACGTGCCCTGTTTGCCGATGGCGTGGTCACAGCCGGTAATGCATCCGGCATCAATGACGGGGCCAGCGCAGTCCTGATCGGCAGTCAAGCCATTGGCGAGAAAAGCGGCATGAAACCGCGTGCCCGTATTGTCAGTTCGGCAATCGCCGGTGTGCCCCCTCGGGTTATGGGGCTTGGTCCGGTCGGAGCGACACAAAAAGCACTGGCACGCGCAGGCCTGACGCTCAACGATCTTGATGTCATGGAATTCAACGAAGCCTTTGCGACACAAGCCTTGGGATGTTTGAACCAACTGGGTCTTGCCTATGATGATCCCCGTATCAACCCCAATGGCGGTGCCATTGCCATCGGTCACCCCTTAGGCGCAAGTGGTGCGCGCATTTTATGGGCAGCGGTGCGTCAACTGGAACGCACAAACGGTCGTTACGGCTTGGCGACCATGTGTATCGGTATCGGCCAAGGTATCGCCGTTGTTGTTGAGCGCGTTTAGAGCAGCCTAACACAACCAGCAATGACGCATTTGCGTATAATCAATAAGTGAGAGCAAGTTTCATGTCCCCCGTCAGTTACGAAATTATTGAGAATATCGGCATCATTACCATCGACAATCCGCCAGTCAATGCCCTGTCCCATGCGGTGCGTGTGGGTTTGGTTGAAACCGTTCTTCAGGCCCAAAATGATGAAAGCGACGCCTTGTTGTTGATTTGCACAGGCAAAACATTTATCGCAGGCGCAGATATTTCCGAATTTGGTAAACCTCCGCAAGAACCTTTTCTGCCTGATGTGCTCAATACGCTCGAACAATCAGATAAACTGATTGTTGCGGCCCTGCACGGTCAAGCCCTTGGCGGGGGATTTGAAACAGCCTTATCCTGTCATTATCGTTGTGCCCTCGCCAGTGCCAAGGTCGGACTGCCCGAAGTTAACCTTGGCCTGCTTCCCGGTGCTGGTGGCACACAACGCACACCACGTCTGGCAGGTGTAAAAGTGGCACTGGATCTGATTTTATCCGGTAAACCAATTTCAGCATCGACGGCCCTTGAGGACCATCTTATTGATCACGTTTTTGCAGAAGGCGACCTCAAAACACAGGCCTTGGCCTACACCAAAGAATTGGTTGCTCAAAAGGCACCTTTGCGCCGTGCCAGCGAACAAGAAATCGATAGAAATAGCTTTAATGGCACAATCTTTGATGAATATCGCAAAACATATGCAAAGAAGTTACGCAATCAAAACTCCCCCCAATTGATTGTCGATTGTGTAGAAGCCGCCACAAAAGAAAACTTTACCGATGGCCTTAAAATAGAACGCGATGCCTTCCTGCAATGTCGTGCCTCCGATCAATCTGCCGGACTGCGCCATATTTTCTTCGCCGAACGACAAGCTGCCAAGATTAAAGATCTCCCCAGAGATACCGCCACCCGCGACATCCAATCCATTGCCATTATCGGTGCGGGACTGATGGGTGGCGGTATCGCCATGAATTTCGCCAACGCAGGCATTCCAGTTAAAATGCTGGAAATCAACGATGACGCGTTAACCAAAGGCCTTGCCAATGTCGCCAAAATTTACCGTTCAATGGCTGCAAAAAAACGCATCAGCGAAAAAGAAAGCGAAAAGCGTATTGCCTTGATCAGCGGCACAACAGATTACAATGACTTGCAAGATGTCGATCTGGTCATCGAAGCCGTTTTTGAAAGTATTGAGGTTAAAAAAGACGTATTCACCAAACTTGATCAAGTCTGTAAAGACGGGGCAATTTTGGCGACTAATACCTCTTATCTCGATATCAATGAAATCGCTCAATTTACCAAACGCCCCCAAGATGTGATTGGTCTGCATTTCTTCAGCCCCGCACACATTATGAAATTGCTGGAAATCGTACGCGCTGATGAAACGGCTGACGATGTCATGGCCAGCGCAATGGCCCTTGCCCGTAAAATCAAGAAAGTCCCGGTTCAGGCCCGTGTCTGTTATGGCTTCATCGGCAATCGCATGTTGCGCCAGTACCAGCGCGAAGTACAAATGTGCTTGATTGAAGGGGCAAGCCCTGAACAAATCGACAAAGTCATGATGGATTGGGGCATGGCAATGGGACCGTTAATGGTTGCCGACCTTGCCGGATTGGATATAAGTTACAAGGCCCGCCAAGCCCTGAGTGATGAACAAAAAGGCGATCCTAAAAGTTATCGCATTCCCGATGTCTTGTTTGAAATGGGCAGGATCGGTCAGAAATCCGGTTCCGGTTATTATATCTACGACCCGGAAACCAAGGCCCGCACGGTAGACCCCAGCGTCAATGATATCATTGAACGTGAGGCCGCTGCATTTGGCGTTACACGCAAAGCCATGAATGATGAAGAAGTCCTCAACCGCTTGTCACTGGCCCTGATTAATGAAGGCTTCAAGATTTTAGAAGAAGGCATTGCCCAACGGGCCAGCGATATTGACGTTGTGTATTGCTTTGGTTACGGCTTCCCCAAATATCGCGGTGGCCCGATGTTCTTTGCGCAAACCCGTGGCTTGAACAAAGTCTATGAAGATATTTGCGCCTATCGCGAAAGCCACGGCGATCTTTATTGGACACCCTCCACATTGCTGAAAAATCTGGTTGAAGCCAACCAAAACCTAAGCGACTGGGAAAAAGGCATATAATGATGAACCGTCCTATGCCTTCACAACAAAATTATCTGATCGAAACATTCGGGTTGAAATATCCGATACTCGCCGGTGGTTTGATGTGGTTGTCCGATGCCAATTACGTCAGCGCGTGTGCCCGTGCCGGTATTTTAGGATTTATCACCGCCGCAAGCTTCCCTGACGAAGGTGATTTGCGTAACGAAATTCGCAAATGTCACCAACAAAGTAACGGGGCACCTTTCGGGGTCAATGTCTCCATGCTGCCCAAACTGGTCCCGGGGGAAAAAACCGAAGATGTCTTTCGCCTGATTATTGATGAAGGTGTTCAGGTGGTGGAAACCTCCGGTCGGAACCCGGAACCCTACGTCAAGTTACTCAAAGATGCGGGTGTTAAAATCATTCATAAGGTGCCCGCCGTTAAATATGCACAAAAGGCCCAGAAAATCGGTGTTGATGCCGTTTCAATTGTCGGGGCGGAATGCGGTGGTCATCCGGGTGAAGAAATGATCGGCAGTATGGTAAATTCGATCCTTGCGCTGCAACGACTTGATATCCCTTATTTTATCGGCGGTGGGATCGGCCATGGCGCCCAAATCGTGGCCGCCCGGTCAATGGGGGCCAGCGGTGTTGTCATCGGTACCCGTTTTTTGGTTGCTGAAGAAATCTGGGCACATCCTGATTATAAAAAAGCATTGATCCATGCTTCTGAAAGCGACACGGCATTGATCATGCGCAGTATCCGTAACACAGTTCGGGCCCTTAAAAACCATACCACCGACTATGTACAGGCCATTGAACGCGAACAAAGTGATATCACGATTGAAATGCTTTTGCCCCATGTGGCCGGCAAAATTGGCAAAACCGCCTACGAAACCGGGGATGTCACCAAAGGCGTGCTTTCTGCCGGACAAAGTTTAGGCATGATCGATAAAATTGCACCGCTTGCCAATATTATCGCAACATTGAATGAAGAAGCCCAAATGGCCCTATCCCGTCTTGATTATTTTGACAGGAAAATTAGCCAATGAGTACGCAATTCATCAAAACCCGCGTTCAGGATCATGTTCAAATCATTGAATTGGACCGTGTTGATAAAAAAAATGCGATTAACAACGATATGTATGCCCGTTTACGGACCATTCTGGAAGATGGCGACGCCAACACAGATGTGCGCGTTATCCTGATCCGGGGTAAAGGTGGTATTTTTACCGCAGGAAACGACCTTGGTGATTTCAACAATCGTCCTAAAAATGGTCCGTCAAAAGGTCACCTCTTCCTGAGAACCTTACATCACGTTAAAAAACCGCTTATTGCGCAGATTGAAGGTCTGGCGATCGGGATCGGCGTCACGTTGTTGCTGCATTGTGATCTGGTTTATGCCACCAGCAATGCCCGCCTGCGCCTGCCTTTCGTCAATCTGGGAATTTGCCCGGAAGCCGGTTCCACCTTGTTATTACCGCAAAAAGCCGGGCATCGCGCCGCGAGTGAGCTTTTTTTGTTTGGTGATTACTTCACCCCTGAAGAAGCCAAAGAGCACGGCATTATCAATCGGATCCTTCCACCGGATAAAATTGATGATTTTGTCTGGGAACAAGCTCAAAAGCTGGTTCAACAGAACCCACAGGCCCTGATGGAAACCAAGCGCCTGATGAAAGCCCACCTGCAAGATGCGACCGCAGATCAAATCGAAGCCGAAGCCATCACCTTTAATCGGCTTTTGCAATCTGATGCATCACAGAATGCACGTAAAGAAACCCTGAAATAACAATGACCTATTTACTGAAAATGGTGACACAATGAATATTCATTTAACAGACGAGGAATTGGCCTTTCGCAAAGAAGTACAGGATTTCTTTGCCAACGAATTTCCCAAAGACATCAAGGAAAAACAAGCTAAAGGCATTTACCTGAGCAAAGACGATCACGTTCGTTGGCAAAAGGCCCTGCACGCCAAAGGCTGGGCCGGGATCAACTGGCCAGTTGAACATGGCGGCACAGGTTGGAGCGCCACACAAAAATACATTTACGCAAACGAAGCAGCCAAAGCCAATGCACCACGCATTATTCCCTTTGGTTTAACAATGGTTGCCCCGGTTATCTTTACCTATGGCAATGAAGAACAGAAAAAACGTTTCTTGCCTGATATTCTGGCCTCCAACGTCTGGTGGTGTCAGGGTTATTCCGAACCAAACGCAGGATCTGATCTGGCTTCCCTTAAAACCAAGGCGGTGCGCGACGGTGACGATTATATCGTAAATGGCACAAAAACATGGACCACATTGGGACAACATGCCGACTGGATTTTTTGCCTTGTACGGACCGACGACACAGGAAAGAAACAGGAAGGCATCAGTTTTCTGCTGATTGATATGAAAACACCCGGTGTCAGCGTTCATCCCATCATTACCATCGACGGTACCCATGAAGTCAACGAAGTCCATTTTGAAGATGTCCGTGTCCCGGCAGAAAACCTGATCGGAGAAGAAGGAAAAGGCTGGACCTATGCCAAGGTGTTATTGACCCATGAACGCACCGGCATTGCGCGCGTGGCAGAGTCCAAGGCCCTGCTGGCTTCCCTAAAACGCATGGTCGATGCCCAGAACGATGAACTGGTCAATATGAAAGAAAACACCGTATTCATGACCCGTTTGATCGAGGCGGAAATCGAACTCAAAGCCCTTGAATATACCGAACTTCGTGTTTTATCCGCTGTTTCCACAGGTAAAGCGCCGGGGCCTGAATCCTCTATCCTGAAAATCAAAGGGACAGAGATTATGCAGTTGTTGAACGAACTGTTTGTCGAGGTTGCAGGCATATATGCCCTGCCCTATGTCCCGGATCAATACCGTGACGGGTTTAATGACACACCTGTCGGCCCGCAATTTGCGGCGAAAACCAGTGCGACTTATTACAACAACCGTAAAGTCAGCATTTATGGTGGTACCAACGAAATTCAGAAAAACATTATTTCCAAGCAAGTGCTTGGGCTATAGGGAGAGGGCAGATCATGGATTTTTCTCTTAACGATATTCAGGAAATGATGCGCGAAAGTGCGTCTAAATTCATTCAGAAAGAATATGACTTTGAAACCCGTCGCAAGCTAAGCAAAAGCGAGATGGGATATAGCCAGAAAAACTGGGAACTCTTCGCAGAACTTGGTTGGCTTGCCCTGCCTGTGGACGAAGATTTCGGCGGTATTGGCGGCAGTGTTCTGGATACGATCATCCTGCAAGAAGAACTTGGCAAAGGCTTGGTTGTCGAACCTTATTTCGCCACGGCCTTATTGGGGGCCAACCTGATCAACAAATTTGCCCGTGATGATCAAAAAGAAACCATTCTGGAAAACGTCATTAGCGGGACACAAAAACTCACCCTCGCCCACAGCGAAGGCCATGCGCCGTTTGATCTGACACAAATGCGCACGACAGCCCAGAAAGGCAGTGATGGCTTTGTGTTAAACGGTAAGAAATCTGTTGTTCTGGATGCACAAAACGCCGACATGTTGCTTGTTGTTGCTCGTACCTCCGGTCAAAACGGCGATAAAAATGGACTGAGTGTTTTTAGCCTCACACCCGATACAACGGGCATGATAATCAAAGGCTATGAAACAAATGACGGCCTGCGCGCTGCCGACATAACTTTTGACAATGTCAGTCTTCCAGAGACCACGGTTATCGGGGAACTGGATCAAGCTTATGACGCGGTTCATCGTGTTCTCTTGGAAGGGATCGTCAATCTATCCGGCGAAGCCGTCGGCATCATGGAAAAACTGGTCGAATTGACAGCTGAATATTTAGGCGTACGGGAACAATTCAGCGCCCCCATTGGCAAGTTCCAGACCTTGCAACACCGTACAGCTGATATGTTCATGGAAAAAGAACAAGCCAAATCCATGCTTTACTACGCTGCCATCGAAACCGCAGAAAATGCCGAAGGTTTTGAGCGGGCCTGCGCCATGTTAAAGGTTCGCATCGGCAATGCGGCACGGTTCGTCGGTCAACAAGCTGTTCAATTGCACGGCGGCATGGGCGTCACCGACGAACTCAGCGTCGGTCATTATTTTAAACGCCTGACCTGTATCAACAATTTACTGGGGTCTCGGGACTATCACCTGAATGTTTTGGTGAAACAAGCCCAATAACAGGTCTATAAAAGCATACCCTCTCTTTAGCAGGAGAGGGTATGCTCAATCATATTCAAATCTATGCAGCAGGTATTCGTGCCCTAATGCAGAACCGCACTTTTCGGGCGTTCTTTCGTCAACAGGACTTCGACGGCGCGGGTAATACGGCGCCACAGAACTTCGCCTTCCTGATTACCTAAGCGTTGGAACTCATCGCCCCGGATTGCCGCATATAGAGCCGCTTCGTCACCGAATTTCTCAATGACCTGATTGGCTGTTTTATAGATATCTGTTTCGGTTTTCATCGGCTTCGCTTCGACCTCATAATATCCCCGATGCTTACAGCCAGCTTATCCTCTACGACAACGACTTCCCCTTCTGCGATCTTTTGATCCGAGGAAAAGACATCAATCGGGTCACCGACACCACGATCCAGTTCCACCACGGCCCCACGGCCAAGTTTCAGGATCTGGCTCATCGGCATCACTGCCATACCGAGAACAGCACGAATACTGACTTCGACATCGTAAACGGCATCCATAGATTCACTATAACCCAAGGCACCGCCCAAAGTCGCACCGCCTTCGTCGCCATTTCCACCACCACCGGCTGCTTTCTGGGCTTCCTCAGCCTCGATTTCCGCCAACGCTGCCGCCATGTCCATGTCTTCATCCATAGACGGTGCATTGTGGTCTTCCGCCAGTGCCGCTCCCCAATCTACGGAGAGATCGTCATCGTCTTCATCGTCCGCCATAAGCGCCTCTTAACTCTTACGGTTCATCGTCGGGACACATTCCCAACTGTGTGTTTATAGAGCGAAAAAGGTTAATAAATTCTCTAACCTTTTATTTTTTCCCTATATTTTTGCGACAGCTTATAAAGTTTATCACATTCGCGTCGAATATTCACCAGATGGGGTTCAACTTCTTCCATAAAGTCATCCATTTCCGTCATGCTTGCAAGTTCACGCATGGCATTCAGGGTCCGGTTCAGCGATTTAATATGGCCTTCAAAACTATGTTTTGGATTTTTATATGTTTTGTGCGTTTCGCGCAGGTTCGTCATAAAAATCTGTAAAAGGGTTTTGACAAATTTATCGCTTTTTTCGATACGTTCTTCCAAAGCGGCGGGCGAGACAACGATCAAAGTAGACTCCATCGTTGCAATAGCCGAGGCCATGCGTTCGCGCCCATCCAAAACGGCAACTTCACCAAAGATTTCGCCGGGATGTACCACCGTCAGCTCTACTTCACTGCCGTCGATCATTTTATAAATGCCGATTTCACCCGTCTCAACGATATAGGCATAATCACCGTGTTCACCTTCATTAAAAATGCGGCGACCCTTGGCGATTTTTTGGCGTTCGAACTGTTGAACTTCCGCTTTATTCTCTTCCATGCATCTTCCTTTTACAGGCATTCAGCAAAGCGAACAGCCGTTCCCAACGGATCCCCGATCAATTCGCCCTCATGCATAACGACATTTCCGCGTACAATGGTTGACATCGGCCAACCCGTTACCTTCATGCCATCATATGGGGTCCATCCGCAACGCGACGCAATCCATTTATCTGTGATGGTGCGTTCTGCCTTCAAGTCAACGATGGTAAAATCTGCATCATATCCTTTGGCAATACGCCCCTTGGATGCCACATTATAAATGCGACACGGACCCGCACTTGTCAAATCGACAAACCGCTCCAAACTCAAACGCCCCTGATTGACGTGGTTCAGCATAATCGGCACAAGTGTTTGAACCCCCGTCATACCCGAAGGGCTGTTGGGATAAGGTGCCGCCTTTTCTTCTAATGTATGTGGGGCGTGATCGGACCCAATACAATCCACGACCCCTTGATTTAATGCTTCCCATAATGCATCCACATGATGTTGGGAACGGATCGGTGGGTTCATCTGTGCACGTGTGCCGATGCGATCATAGGCTTCGTCATTCAACGTTAAATGCTGCGGGGTACATTCCACCGTTGCAATGTCACGATATTGCGGCAAAATTTCCATTTCATCAGCCGTTGTCACGTGCAAAATATGGACCCGACGTTTCACACCCTTGGCAATTTTCAACAGACGGGTGGTCGCACGTACCGCTGTTTCTGCATCACGCCATTGGGCATGCATGGAAACTGGTGCACCATCCCGTACCAGTTCAAAACGTTCTTCCAGACGATCTTCGTCTTCACAATGAACGGCAACCCGGCGATTACCGGATGCCAGTACGCGTGCAAGTGTCGCATCATCTTTTACAAGCAGGCTACCAGTCGAACTGCCCATAAAGATTTTAACACCGGACACCCCTTGTTCACGTTCCAGTTCGGGCAGGTTTTCAACGTTTTCAGCTGCTGCCCCAACGAAAAAGGCAATGTCCGTCCAGACACGATCCTTGGCCCGTCGGCATTTATCCGCCATATCTTTCGCGGTAATGGTCGACGGTTTGGTGTTCGGCATTTCAAAAACAGCCGTCACCCCGCCCAGCGCAGCCCCTGCTGTACCAGTGGCCAAGTCTTCTTTATGTTCCAGACCCGGTTCACGAAAATGTACCTGACTGTCAATTACACCGGGTAAAACATGCAGGCCTGTAACATCCATTACATGTTCAGCCTTGGAGACATCGATATCACCAATTGCGGCGATTTTCCCATTTTTAATGGCAACATCGGTTTTCACGATACCCGCCAATGTGGCACAAGTGCCGCCTTTGAGAATCATATCGTACATGGTTGTCTCCTTACATGTTATGTCAAAGACAGGGCTTCAAACACATCCCCATCCGTTTTTAATTCCAAAATGTGGCGTTGGTGCCACAAGGCATAGAACAGCAAAGTCCAAGCCGCGAAGCCTTCTTCCTTGCCTTCTGTTTTAAACAGTTTAATCACCGCATCCCGATCCCCAAACGCTGCCACACCGGGTTGATCGGCGACCAATGGGCCGAGTTTCGCCCCATGATTGGCAATCCAATGCCCCACCGGTACTTTAAATCCACGCTTTTTAGAAAACGGTTGGGCCTCTGGTAAGCGGCGGTTCAACCAATGGCGCAAAATGGATTTTCCAAGTTTATTCTGAACTTTCAAACTATCCGGCAAATAGAAAACGGCCTCTGCTACCTGTGGGTCCAGAAACGGGGTCCGTCCTTCAACCCCGTTTGCCATCAGGCAACGATCCAGCTTGATCAACAAGTCATGGGGCAACCAATCAATTAAATCGATCCCTTGTGCACGCTGCAAACGGGTGAATTCAAATTTCTTCAGATAACGTTCGGCAATATCAATGCCCTTATGCCAGTCTTTACCGATTTCCTGCTTGAAAATCCCAAGCCCGTCAAAAGTGCCTGTCCCCCGGATTTGTTTACGCAAAGGCCACGGGCGACAATAGGATCGATAGCGGCCATACCCCCCAAGCAATTCATCAGCACCTTCCCCACTTAGCACGACTTTTACTTCTTTACGGGCTTCGCGGGCCAGCTTATAGGTCGGTAACACCGCATAATCTGCAACCGGGTCGTCAATCGCCTCGGCAACCTTGGGCAACAAATTCAGGAAATCGATTTCATCAAACTCAACTTCTGTATGATCTGCCCCAACCTTTTTCGCCAGCATACGTGCGTGTTGGCGTTCGTCAGGAACGTCTGTTCCACTAAAGCCCGCCGTATAGGCCTTGATCGGGTTATCGTTCAGTTCCGCCATTAACGACAACAAGGCAGATGAATCGATCCCACCGGATAAAAACAAACCATAGGGCACATCGGCGCGTTGATGCACCTTGACGCTATTCACCAGTGCCTCTTCCATCTTTTTCGTGGCATCATCTGCGGTAATCGCACGAGGGGCACCGGGTGGAATAGCCAATTTAATATGATGATCAACCACCAAGCCCCGTTCAACAACCAGCGTTTCGCCTGGCAAAACGCGTTTAATACCTTCAAAAATTGTGTGACGTCCGGTGGAAAATTGCAATTGTAAAAAGGCATCGCGTGCCGTATTGCGCACTTCCGGTTTAACCAAGCCCGCCCCGATCAAAGCTTGGGGTTCAGAAGCAAAGGCAAATCCCCGTGGCGTTTCTGCATAATAAAGCGGTTTAATGCCAAATGGATCACGCGTCAAAACAAGGCGACCACGTTCCTGATCATAAATCGAAATGGCAAACATGCCGCGCAGATCGTCAACGAATGCCAAACCTTTGCGTCCATACAAATGCAAAGGCGGTTCGCAATCCGATGCGGTTTTCATTTCCATATCCGGCAAGCTTGCACGTAATTCAACGAAATTATAAACCTCGCCATTCGCGCTGATCACATTCCCTTTGTCATCCAGTATCGGTTGATCACCCGTTTCCAAATCGATAATTGCAAGACGGGTCTGCACCAATGCGACATTTTTTTCACGAAAAACGCCATGCCCATCCGGACCGCGATGTGCAAGGCAACGCGTAAAGGCTTCGATCACCTGATCGCTGGGTGATGTCCCATCAACGGTCATAAAGCCTGCAATACCACACATATCGTCTTATCCTGTTTTTTAGTTTTGCCGCATCATGCGGATATTTTAGTCTTTGGAGTGGATAATCTTCTCAAAAAATTCCAGATATTTATCCACCACGACTTTCTCGGTAAATTCCCTTTGGAACGTATTCCAACCATTTGTTGCCAATTGATGAGCAAATTCCTGATCACTAAAGACCCATTTGATGGCATCTCCCATCGCCTTGACATCATCCACCGGACACAACACCCCGTCCTGCCCATGCGTGATCAACGTACCCGGCCCCAAGCTATCGGCGGCAATCACGGGGCGACCTTGTGCCCAGCCTTCCAGAACCACATTGCCCAGCGGTTCGTGACGTGAGGGACAAATATACACATCACTTGCCGCAAACAAAGCTGCCGTATCTTCACGCCAACCCAGAAACCGTACACGCGGGCGAATGCTCAATTCTTCGGCCAGTAATTCCAATTCACGGCGCAAGGGCCCTTCACCTGCCAGCCATAAATAAACACCGGGCACACGGGCAACGGCCCGCAGCAACGTATCAAACGCCTTATTTTCATGTAAGCGCCCCAAGGAAAGAAGCAAGGGGGCATCTTCGGGCGTAGATAAATCCATACGCGAAACCGGTTCTGCCTGTTCGCTAAAAACAAAGTTGGGTAAATAATGCGCACGATCCTGCGGCCAGCCTTCTTTGACCAGATAATCAACGATATCCTGTGTATTGCCGACCAAATGATCGCAATCACGATAATATTTCAAATCGTAATACCCGCCAAGACGGGCAACTTTGACAAACTTGCCCTTACCTGCCGGTGTTTTCTTTGTCGCCCGGTTCATCCACGATAAAACGATATCAGGCTGGAATTTGTTAATCTCGCGTTTGATCCCAAATCCCGTTTTAAAATCCAACGCCCCGCCAAAAGGCAGTTGAACCGGATCAACACCACCGTCACGCAACATCCGGGCACGTGCAGCATTCTCGCGAATGATGATGCGTTGTTCGATATTGGTCTTTTGCAGGGCAATCGCCAGACGGGTGAAGAACACCTCCGCCCCGCCAAACTCGGCCCCTGCCATTGTTTGCAAGATACGCATTAAGGGATTAGCTCCTCAAATGCAGCACAGGCTTGTTCCCAACCCCAGCTGCGTTGTGTTTTCAAACAATTTTTATGTTGTTCAAACCAATGTTCATCGTCATTCAACAGCTTAATTGCCCCTGCACTAAATGCCTCATCCGTTTGGGCGACATAACCTGTTTTTCCATCCACGACCCGTTCAGCCATAGATCCGAAATCCTGCACAACCGTGGGAGTACCCAAGGCCTGTGCTTCAGCCACTGCCAGACAAAATGTTTCGTTAATATCACCGCGAAACGTCATAATACGGGCCGTTTGCAGTTCCTCAATCAACTGCTGTTTTGTGGCTGGCCCCCGTAAAACAATCCCGATTTCAGACAGGCTTTCAGCGCGCTTGAAAATTTGATCCATCAATGCTGCTTTTTCTGCCCCGACAGCACCATAAACACTGGGACCACCAAATACATGCAATTCAGCCTTGGGCGATTGCGGATGAATTTCATTTTCCCAACGATCCATCAACCAATCCAGACCACGCAGCGGGTTTGATGTGAAAACTGCCTTCGGGGCCGGGGCAACCATGCGTTCTTCGGCATGGCAAAACATATCGGGGATCCCGTAAGGGATGATCTTGCGCCCCCCATCCGGTACCCAGCCCGGCAATGTATCGGCATGATACGTCCCGATAAAGACAATCGTCGGGCGCACTTTCCAGAATTTTTTAAGATAACGCCATTTCACCATAAATCGGCAAGGGTTATGCGTCCAGAACACCGTACGCTTGGCTTTTGGCATCAAATCAATAAGCTTGTCACCCCGATTTGCAATATAAAGATCGGCTTCTTCCGGCAGACCATTTTCAATCGGCGCCCAATCTACCCCTTTATAGACCATCGGGGCCTTGCATTTGTTGCGCACAATGACCTCATGCCCGCGCTTGGCGAATTCTTCCATCATCATAATGACAGAAGATTCCACCCCGCCAAGGGCGCGTTCTTCCAGTGTTTTACCATCAAATTCGATGCCGTCATCGGCAAATACAATGCGCGCCATTATTCTTTTTCCAACGTCGCTTTAAGATAAGAGAGAAGCGGATACATCCCGGCAAACAGGGCAATTAAAAACCCATAACCACCTTCCTTGTATCCTTTGCGTGACACATAGCACTTGAAGAAGCGCGAGAAAAGCCTTCTTAAGTTATTTGCAAAACTTCCGACTTTGCCGCTTTCGCGCAAATCCTTTGCCCGTGCCGTACTGTAGCTATCCAATCGCCGGATCATATCGGAAATATTGCGATCCACATAATGCTGAATGCGCCCCTTTAACATCGGCCCTTTTTTGCCCGACCATTTTAGCGAAGGATGAAGACGTTCCGGCCCCCATTCTTTCACCCCTTTTTTAAACAAGCCGGGATAGGCCGCTTTGCCAAAGGATGCGCCCCAGCCATGTCGCACCAAACGATCCCCGATATAATTATCGACCAGAACCTCGTGCCAATCAAAAGAGGTCGTTTCAATGGTTTGAAGAATTTCTGCTGCCAGTTCAGGTGTCATATGTTCATCGGCATCAATTTCAAACACCCAATCCCCGCTACAATATGAAATTGCCGTGTTGCGTCGTTCACCTTCCAAACGCCACGCCCCGACGAACACTTTATCCGTATATCGTCGGGCAATTTCTTCGGTTGCATCTGTGCACTTATCACAGACAACAACAATCTCGTCGGCAAAGCTTAACGTTTCCAGACAACTTGCCAGACGATCTTCTTCATTATGCGCAGTGATCAGGGCGGACAATTGGGGCATTACAACAGGGCCTCAAATTCTGCCGCCGCCACATCCCATGTACGCGCCCGTTGCATCATACGGCAATCCCGGCTCATGTTCTCACGTGAGGCTGATTTTGTCAGCAAATGCACCGTTACGTTCGCCATACTTTCCACATCCGGCACGAGGAAACCGGTCTGCCCGTTCTTCACCCGCTCAGAACAGGCACCGACCGGACGGGCGACACAAGGTAATCCAATCGCTTGCGTTTCTGCCAAAGTGGAACAATACATCTCCGTTTCCACACCGGGATAGATGTGGCACGCGGCTTGACGATAGGCTTGTGCCATTTCCAAATCAGAACCAGGTTTAAACACTTTCACCCCATGTTCTGCCGCCCCTTGCACCTTGTCAAAAACCGGACGCAACTTGTCCGGCACATCTCCACCGTTTTGTGCCTTGAACAAACCAGCGGAATAGATATGCAATTCAGCATCACCACCGACTTGATCAATAATATTATCGGTCCATAAATCAATCAGACGATCCAGTCCATGTAAGGGGTTTGTTGTCACTATGGCACGTGGCGGTTTAACCGGTGCATATTCCGCATCTGTTAAATATTCGTGACGTACGCCCGGTGTCACAATCCCTTTGCGGAAATATTTCCACGGTTCCCACGTGCGGTAATGCGTATCGCCCATGAAAACAACAATCGGATTATGTTTTTCCATTAATGCCTGATATTTCGGCTTATTCAGGATTTTTGCAGGCGTTGCCAACCACAGGAGTTTTTTTTCCACATCGGGGAATTCATCCATCAACTGTGGTTTCTTCACACATATCACAACGTCTGTTTCCGGGGGACGCGGTGCATCGAACGGCACCCATGACACCCCGTCAATCATTGCCCCTTGTTCAATGCGGTTGATCACACAAACATCGTGCCCGCGTTTTGCTAAGGCTGGCGCCAGTGATGCCACTGCTTTTTCCGTCCCACCTAAAGGCTGGATCATCGGACTGTTGCCGTCATAGGCGATTGAATCGTCAATAATGGTGATATGCATAGGATCCCCTGATGAAAATAATCAGTCGTTATCTGCTGTTATAAGTCGATTTTTACATTCTGCAAAGAGAAGAGCCTTGCGAAAACTGATTAAATATCCCACTTTCTAGAAAAACATCCCCTACTGCCCCTCATTGGAAACTAAAATCATGTCCCTTTCTTACTGCAAACTTCCCAACCGCGCCGTCTTGAAAATCGAAGGTGAAGACCGTTTGGACTTTTTGCAGGGGCTGATTTCCAACGACATTCACAAAGTCAATGCCACGGATGGAATTTATGCCGCTTTTCTAACACCGCAAGGTAAGTTCCTCTGTGATTTTTTTATTGCCCAAGAAAATGACGCTCTTTTGCTGGACATTGATGCAGAGGCCATGCCCGCCTTTAAGAAAAAACTGATGATGTATAAATTGCGCGCCAATGTCGCCATTGCCGATGTCAGTGCACAATATGATGTTTTTGCAGCCTTTGGTGATAAAACCACGCAAGCCGGTGTCTTTAGCGACCCCCGTCTGAAAGAAGCCGGATATCGCGCCATTTTGCCAAACGGGCAAGACATTGAAAATGCCGAGCTTGTTCCTTTTGAAACGTACGAATTAATGCGCATCCAGTTGGGCCTGCCTGATGGGGGCCGCGACATGACGGTTGAAAAATCAATTTTACTGGAAAATGGCTTTGACGAACTACACGGTGTGGATTGGAATAAAGGTTGTTATATGGGCCAGGAACTGACCGCACGCACAAAATACCGTGCCCTGATCCGAAAACGTCTTTTTCCTGTGATGATTGAGGGCGACCTCCCAACCCCAGGAACCGAGATTACATCCGGCGACAAGGTGGTCGGCGAAATTCATTCCGGCATTCAAAACATGGCGCTTGCCACCCTTAAACTGGATGCCTTGGACGATGAACTGAGCGCAAACGGGGCCAAACTGACCCCGAAAAAACCGGACTGGATGGTCCTGCCTGAAAGCACCTGATGCCCCAGACCAAAAGCCATTTGGATGGGCTTTCGATCATCCTGTTGACAGTTCTATGCGCAAGCTGGGGCTTACAACAAGTCGCGATTAAACTTTCAGCCGCAGATATTGCCCCCATTGTTCAATCCTCCATCCGTTCTGGTGGAGCAACGATTCTTATTGGGATCTGGGTCCTTTTACGACGTAAACCTATGTTTGAAAAAGACGGCACCTTGTGGTGGGGGATTGCCGCCGGATTGCTTTTTTCATTTGAATTTGTGCTGGTCTATTTCGGTCTGGAATATACCAATGCCTCGCGTGCCATTATTTTTCTTTATATGTCACCTTTTGTCGTTGCCATTGGGTCGCAATTCTTCATCCCGACAGAAAAACTGACCCGTTTGCAATATATCGGTCTTATCAGTTCCTTTATCGGCATCCTTGTCGCCTTTGGTGAGTCCTTTACCCTTCCCTCTCAAGACATGCTAATTGGCGACTTTATGCTCATCATTGCTGCAATCGCATGGGGGGCGACAACAGTTGTGATTAAGATGGGGCCATTAGCAAAAGCATCATCCAGCAAGACCCTGCTGTATCAATTATCTATCTCTGCCCTTATTATGCCCATTGCCGCATGGATTTCGGGTGAAACATGGGCAGACATTCACTTTAGCCCGGTTGCAATCGCAAGTGTGGCCTATCAAACAATTTGGATTGCGACCTTTACCTTTATTGTCTGGTTCTGGCTGATCCGTATCTATCCAGCCCCTAAACTGGCGTCTTTCAGCTTCTTAACACCCTTTTTCGGCGTCTTAGCAGGCGGTCTTATTCTGGATGAACCCATGACCCCGGCATTGCTGATTGCAATGGTGATGGTGGGCATCGGGATTTATCTGGTCAATCGCAAACATACACCGGTCGTGGTTTAATCCCGGTTAAAGGCGAGCTTTAGGCCGAACCCAATCAATAAGGTTCCAACCAGACCATCAAACCAACGCGAGATTTTGGGCGAAGACAAGAAAACTTTCGCCCGGTCAACCATCGCAGCGATCAAACATTGCCAGATCATCGCAATCAGAATATGCACCAGTGCCAATCCTTGCGCCTGCAGAAAGGCATTGCCCGCAGGGTCAATAAATTGCGGCAAAAAAGCCATGTAAAAGACCGCTGTTTTCGGATTCAGGACATTCGACAAGAAACCTTCGCGCAAGGATCGTTTAAACGAAAAACGTTTATCTATCACATTCAGTTTTGCGACTTCCCCGCCCCCCTTAAGGGCAGATAGAAGACTTTGCAGCCCCATCCAGATCAGATACCCCGCGCCCAACAGCTTAATCACACTGAAAAGATAGGCTGAACTTAACAGAATTAAAGACACCCCGGCCGCAGAAATTGCCGCATGTATGAACAATCCTGAACAAATCCCGACACTGGTCACAAACCCGTCTTTAAAGCCACCACGAATGGAATTGCGCGTCATCATCACCGTGTCTGCCCCCGGTGCAATGGTCAACAAGGTGATGGCAACCAGAAATGCTAGAAATTGTCCTTCAATCATATGTCGCTCACTTTCAACAAACAGGCCAATCGTCCTTAAGACAAAAAAAACACCCCGTCGAGATAAAATTCGAACGGGGTGTTCACAAAATTAGGTTAAGAGTCTGAAATTACAGGCCGCTCACCAAAATCCATGCAACCGCAACCGGTGCAACAAAGCGACAGATGAAAAGCCACGCCCCCAAGAACGGGAAAGGTTTTTCACCATTGTTCGTAACTTCCTCTTTCATTTTGTCAGCCATTACCCAGCCGACAAAAATGGAAATCAGAATACCGCCAACCGGCAACAGAATGTTGGAGGCAACATAATCCATAGAATCGAGGAAACCTTTTTCACCGATAATGTGGAAATCGCTCCAGACACCCAAAGACAAGGAAGACGGAATACCCAAGACGAAAATAGTCACACCTGCCACAACGGCTGCAATTTTCGGGTTCCAACCTTTTTCATCACTGAAATAAGAGACAATCGGCTGCAACAGGGAAACTGCAGACGTCAAAGCCGCAATCGTCAACAGGAAGAAGAAGAGAACACCAAAGAACGTACCGCCAGGCATTTGTGCAAACACGGCCGGAAGCGTAATGAATGTCAAACCCGGACCAGCTGCAGGATCAAAGCCAAAAGCAAAAACCGCCGGCAAAATCAACAAACCGGCCAAAACCGCAACACCGGAATCCAGTGACGTAACCCATATTGCAGATTTGCCGAGGTTCTCTTTCTTATTCAAATAAGAACCATAAGTGATCATTGCGCCCATACCAATGGACAAGGAGAAGAATGCCTGAGACAGCGCACCATTGAAGGTATCGGCAGTCACTTTGGAAAAGTCCGGCATCAAGAAGAATTCCAGCCCTTTTTCCGCACCCGGCAACGTTACGGCACGACCGATCAAAACCAGTAGCAAAATAAACAGCAACGGCATCAGAACCTTACAGGCCCGCTCGATCCCATCATGGACACCGCCCAATACAACCGCAATCGTCAGGCCCATAAACAAAGCATGGTAGATAATCGGCTGAACCGGATCAGAGATAAAACCACCAAAAGCAGCGCCGAGTTCATCCGCCCCACCAACGAGAGCCCCGCTGGCCATCTTGACGATATAGGCGATCGTCCAGCCCGCAACAACGCTGTAGAAAGACAGAATGAAGAAAGCCGCCAGTACGGCTAGGACGCCGACGATAGGCCATAACTTGCCTTTAAGGACGGCAAAGGCCCCAATCGGGTTACGCTGGGCCGCACGTCCCACCGCAAATTCAGCGAGCATGACGCTCAAACCAATTGTGAAAACCAAAGCCAGATAAATGATCAAAAAGGCACCACCGCCATTTTGACCTGTCATATAGGGGAATTTCCAGATGTTACCCAGACCAACTGCAGAACCCGCAGCCGCCAGAACAAAACCAAGACGTGAACCCCATTGTTCCCGTGTATTCATTGCTAATATAAATCCCAATTTACCAAGTTAAGGTGCTTGCTTTGACGTTCTTATGACGTATATTTTTATTCACACCATAACGGGCGAAATTACATGGTTTCGTAAGAAATAGGCTTGCGAAGATTCTGAATAAATTAGAATGAAACCCTTGACCAAATGGTCAATTTTGTAATTTTATTACGAGCAATATGTCTTTGCCTCCCCTTAAACAGGAGTATCCCCCCTTGAAAAATTCCGTCCTTCTTCTTGCTTTTCTCTTTTCTTTCGTCTGTACATCGATCAGTTGGGCCAATGAGCCTGTCGGAACAACCTTGCGAGCCAGCGGTGACACAGCGGTTTTGCGTCTGGACAACATTTTCAGTCAACGCAAGGACGATCCCGTGTTTTGGCAGGACAAGATTAAAACAGGTGCGGCCTCCCGCATGGAAATCCGATTTAAAGACAATACAATGCTTTATCTCGGTGATCATTCCAGCTTACAAATTGATGAACTGGTCTATCAGCCTAATAAACCCGGCAAAGCCTTTTTCACATTAAGCCAAGGCGTTTTTCGCATGGTCAGTGGCGCATTAAATAAAATGGATGGCAGCACATTTACCGTCCAAACCCCTTTGGCAACCATCGGTATTCGCGGGACCGATTTTTGGGGGCATCAGACCGATAACAAACTAACAATGGCCCTACTGGATGATGGTGAACTGCGCATCACCAGTCAAAAGGAAACAATTATTCTCACCAATCCGTTGGAAGCCGTTGTCATTGAAAGAGGCAAAAAAACCGTCGACGTTTTCACTTTAACGCCGGAACAAGTCGCCCAAGCCAAGAAAACGATTGAATAGGGAAAACTAATCCCCCCATCGCCCTTGGAATGTCTGTGAAATTTCATACAAACGTTCAAAGGGCGAGTCTGCGGGCGATATATTCAAATTCCCTTCTACATGGCCGAGGCCCACACGTCCGAATTTTTCACGCACGGCTTCCTCCAGCCATTGACGGGCTTGCACATGACGTGCACCCTTTAAAAAATCATTCGTTTTTAAAAATTCAAAATGGGTATCAAAGGCGGCAACCAGATCATCCACCCCTTGCTGGCGCATGGAAGATAACAACAAAACCGGGATATCCCACGGCTCGCTTCCCATACGTCCCGCCAGATTAAGGGCACCTTTCATATCGGCCATTGCCCGGCGTGCCGGTGCCCCCATATCTGCCTTTGTAATCGCCACGATATGTGGAATTTCAACAATACCGGCCTTGATGAACTGCAGGCTATCGCCGGACCCCGGTTGCACACAGAACAAAACCGTATCCGCCACCCCGACAATATCAGTTTCTGATTGCCCGACACCGACCGTTTCGATCAAAACAACATCGTACACAGCGCGCATCAAGACCATGCCCGACACCGTCAATCCGGCCAGACCGCCCAAACGGTCGCGTGCCGCCATTGAACGCACATAAATTCCCTGATCGTCCGGGTTGGTGGTAAAACGGGTGCGGTCCCCCAGCAATGCCCCACCGGTACGACGTGAACTTGGATCCACGGCAATCACACCCACAGTGCGGCCCAACGCCCGCCACTGGGCAATCAAGGCATTGGTTAATGTTGATTTCCCCACCCCCGGTGGTCCGGTGATGCCGATAACCTGTGCCTGCGGTTCACGATAGGCTTGATTGAGCAAATCCAGTGTTTCCCGACTATCGGGTTCACGTTCCACCTGCGCCAAGGCCCGTGCCATTGCGGCTTTTTTACCGCTTTTTAATTGGTCGAAATCAATCGTCATCATCGTTAGCCTTAGTTTTTTTATCTTTGACGAATAGCGGCCTGCGCCGCAGCCAAACGAGCAATCGGTACCCGAAACGGTGAACACGACACATAGTCCAAGCCAATACGGTTAAAGAAAGCAATCGATGTCGGATCGCCTCCATGTTCCCCGCAAATACCCAGCTTGATATCCGGGCGTGTGGCCCGTCCCCGTTCACAGCCCAACTGAACCAGTTCACCGACACCATCTTGATCAATAGAAACAAAGGGGTCGACCTCAATCACACCGCGTTCCTGATAAACGCGCAAGAATTTCCCGGCATCATCACGCGATAACCCAAAAGTCGTTTGCGTTAAATCATTTGTCCCGAAACTGAAAAATTCTGCCGTCTTGGCGATATCACCGGCACGCAAGGCAGCACGCGGCAATTCGATCATCGTTCCGACAATAAAATCGATCTCGATCCCTTCACCCTGACAGACCTCATGCGCGGTTTTTTCGACCACTTCTTTTAGACGATCAAGCTCCGCTTTCATGGCAACCAGCGGGATCATAATTTCCGGAACAACCGGCTTGCCTCCACGCTTGGTGACATTACACGCGGCTTCGAAAATAGCGCGCGTTTGCATTTCATAAATTTCAGGATAGGTAATACCCAAACGACATCCGCGATGGCCAAGCATGGGGTTTTGTTCCGCCATTTCGCTCGCGCGTTCCTTAACGTGTTCAACCGACATGCCTGCGACTTCGGCAACCAAGGCCATATCGCGTTCACTATGGGGTAAAAATTCATGCAACGGTGGGTCCAGCAAACGAATGGTAACTGGCAAACCTTCCATGATTTCAAACAGGTCTTCAAAATCCTGACGTTGGAACGGCAAAATATCCGCCAATGCCTCGCGACGTTTATCTTCATTATCCGCCAAGATCATTTCACGGACATAATTAATGCGTGCACTGTCAAAAAACATATGTTCCGTACGACACAGACCGATCCCTTCTGCCCCAAAAGATCGCGCCATTTCGGCATCATGTGGTGTTTCGGCATTGGTGCGAACGCCCATTGTACGGATTTTATCCACCCATTCCATCAACTTGGAAAAATCGCCACTTAATTCCGGTTGGATCGTGGGAACCGTCCCGGCCATAACCTGCCCGTTGGAACCATCAATTGTAATGATATCGCCTTCAACCAAAACCTTACCATTGAAACTGGTCAGTGTTTTGGCGCGATGATCCACCTTTAAATCCCCGGCACCGGACACACAAGGCGTGCCCATACCACGCGCAACCACAGCCGCATGTGAAGTCATTCCCCCGCGTGTGGTTAGAATCCCTTGTGCCACATGCATTCCGCCAATATCTTCCGGGCTGGTTTCTGTACGCACCAGAATAACTTCTTCTTTGCGTTTGACCCAGCTTTCCGCATCTTCAGCACTGAACACAATCCGCCCGGAGGCCGCACCCGGAGAAGCCGGCAAGCCTTGGCTGATAACATCACGCGGTGCATCAGGATCAAGCGTTGGATGTAACAGTTGATCAAGGGAACGTGGTTCAAGGCGCATGACCGCCTCTTCCTGACTGATCAAACCTTCATGGCACATATCCACGGCAATTTTTAACGCCGCCTTTGTGGTTCGTTTACCGACACGGGTTTGCAACATCCAAAGTTTACCTTCCTGTATGGTAAACTCCATATCCTGCATATCTTTATAATGAGATTCCAGTTGATCGCGATATTGAACCAGTTCGCGGTACGTATCCGGCATAATCTCTTCCATTGCCGGAAGGCTGGATCCGCTTTCTTCTTTTTCAAACAAGGTTAAGGGTTGCGGCGTACGGATCCCGGCAACCACATCTTCACCCTGCGCATTGACCAGATATTCACCATAAAAATGATTATCCCCTGTAGACGGGTTACGGGAAAAACAAACCCCAGTTGCGCAGTTTTCCCCCATATTGCCAAAGACCATTGCCTGAATATTGACCGCAGTCCCCCATTCGGCCGGAATATTATGCAAAATTCGGTAGGTATTGGCCCGTGCATTCATCCATGATTTGAACACAGCACCGACGGCGCCCCATAATTGTGCACCGGGGTCTTGTGGAAATTCTTCATCCAGTTCTTCACGGACTTTGTCTTTGAACTGCGTACAGAGTTCTTTCCAGTCTTCACCCGTTAAATCCGTATCAAGGGTATAATCTTTTTCGTCTTTCAGATATTCCAGCAGTTCTTCAAAGATATAATGATCGACACCTAAAACCACGTCCGAGTACATCTGGATAAAACGGCGATAACTATCATAGGCAAAACGCGCATCACCCGATGCCTTTGCCAGACCTTCAACCGTTTCATCATTTAAACCGAGATTAAGAACCGTATCCATCATGCCGGGCATGGAGGCACGTGCCCCACTGCGTACCGACACCAAAAGCGGTTTCTTCGGATCACCGAAGCGGGCATTCATATGCCCTTCGATTTCCGTCAACGCCGCCATGACCTGTTCTTTCAGATCATCAGGATAGGCCCGTCCATTATCATAAAAATGGGTGCAAACCTCGGTCGTGATTGTAAACCCGGCGGGGACGGGAATACCAAGGTTGCTCATTTCCGCAAGGTTGGCACCTTTACCACCCAGCAGTTCCTTCATATCGGCACGGCCTTCGGCTTTGCCTTTTGCGAAGGTGTAAACCCATTTCGTCATGTTCTTGTCGCCTCTCAAAGCACTTGTGTCCCCGCCTCTTCAAAGACGTGGAACTCTGTCAAACAGATTCCCGAAACCTTCGGGAAACACAAATTCAGGCGAACGGCTTATCCCTCCAGCTTGGAGAAATCCGCAATCCCATCCAAAGCACGGCCAATTTGCGACAACAGGCGCAAACGGTTGGCACGCACATCGGCGTTTTCACAGTTTACCGTCACCTTATCGAAGAACGCATCCACCGGTCCCCGCAAGGCAGCAAGAGCCGCCATTGCCTCGGCAAAACGTTCGTCTTTAAGAGCAGAGCCCAGAGTCCCCATGACTGGTTCCAGCTTCTCAAACAGTTTTTGTTCTTCATCCTGTTCCAAAAGGGATGCATCGACATCGCCGTCATATTTGACGCCGTCTTTTTTCTCTTCGATGCGAACAATGTTCATTGCGCGGCGATAGGCCGCAACCAAGTTTGCCCCGTCATCATTTGACAGGAACTCTTTCAACGCCTTCACACGTGCCAGCAAACGAACAAGGTCGTCTTCATCCCCTTTGGAGAAAACAGCCGTGATCATGTCGTGTGCGATGCCTTCGTCTTTCAGGTGAACCTTTAAACGATCAGCAAAGAAATCCAGCAGGCTTTGCTCGTTCGCAGACGGATCTGCCGGAACGGAGCTTAGGCCATTGACCGTAGAATAAGCGGTATGGGCCTGCGAGAAGACATTCAACAAATTCAAACGCAGATCGTTTTCCAAGACCAGACGAATAATGCCAAGAGCTGCACGACGAAGCGCAAACGGGTCTTTGGAACCTGTCGGTTTTTCATCAATGGACCAGAATCCAACCAGCGTGTCGATTTTATCAGCCAAAGAAACCACAACTGAATTTGGCGCACTTGGGCATTCATCACTGGGGCCTTGTGGTGCATAATGCTGTGCAATGGCTTGGGCGACTTCGTCCTTTTCACCTTTGCGACGGGCATAATATTCCCCCATGATCCCTTGCAATTCCGGGAATTCATAAACCATTTCCGAAACGAGATCGGCTTTTGCCAGATGAGCCGCACGACAAGACAGGCCAAGATCGGCGCCTTCAATCATCGAAGACAGTTCCCCGGCCAGTTTTTCCATCCGTTGGACTTTTTGCCCCATCGATCCAAGCTTGGCATGGAACAGCATATGATCCAGTTTCGGTAACAAGTCCTCGAGGTTCTTCTTCAAATCCTGATCCCAGAAGAACTTGGCATCAGACAGGCGCGCACGCAAAACACGTTCGTTCCCGGCGATAATCGCCTGCCCGCCATCCGGGGCGACCTTGTTGGCCACAACGACAAAACGCGGGGCCAATGTGCCGTCTTCTTTCAGGCAAGAGAAATATTTCTGGTGCGAACGCATGGACGTAATCAAACATTCCTGCGGCACTTCCATAAACGCATCGTCAATCTGGCCTGCATGAACTACCGGCCATTCAACCAGCCCCGTGACTTCATTAAGCAGGCCTTCGTCCTCTTTTAAAACAAAGCCCTGTTCTTTAGCGACAGCCTCGGCTTGCTCACGAATGGCTTGTTTGCGTTCATCCTGATCCAGAATGACTTTATGTTCGCGCAAAAGCGTTTGATAGCTGGCAAAATCATCAACCGAAAAATCTTTCGGTGCCAGAAAACGATGACCGTGCGTATAACCGCAAGAGGTTACAGGTCCGAAATCAAACGGAACAACTGCCCCATCCATAATACACAGGATATTCTGCAACGGGCGAACCCAGCGCAAAGAATTAGCCCCCCATTTCATGGATTTGGGCCAAGGTAACGCGTTTAATGCTGCAACAAGAATTTCCGGCAGGACCAAAATGGTATCTTGCCCGGTTTTCTCAATAACAGCGACATAGAAACTGCCTTTTTTACCTTCTTGGATCTCACATTGATCCAACGTCAGCCCTGTTGATCCCAAAAAGCCTTGAATGGCTTTTTCCGGCGCATCTACTTTCGGTCCCTTGCGTTCTTCGCGCACATCCGGTTGTTTTTGCGGCAACCCGTCAATCACAAGAGCAAGACGGCGCGGCGTTACATAACAACGCGCATCGCTATAGACCAAACCGGCTTTATCCAAGCCTTCACAGACAAGACGTTTCAGATCATTTGCGGCACGCACCTGCATACGAGCCGGAATTTCTTCGCTTAAAATTTCCAGTAACAGCTCAGCCATTTTTATGCCTCCTCACCTGTCTGTGTCGTCATCCAGGCTTCGCAGCAGCCTTTTGCCATTGCCCGTACACGCCCAATATAAGCGGCACGTTCAGTTACAGAGATAACACCACGTGCATCCAGAAGGTTAAAGGTGTGGCTGGCGCGCACACACTGTTCATAAGCGGGTAGCGCAAGCGGTTTCTCCAATCCCAGCAAGTGTTGACACTGGGTTTCAGCATCACGGAAATGCTGGAACAAGATATCCGTGTTGGAATGTTCAAAGTTAAAGGCTGATTGTTCACGTTCATTTTGCAGGAACACATCACCGTAGGAAACGCCTTCACCGTTGTAATCCAGATCATAGACGTTTTCCACGCCTTGAATATACATCGCCAAACGTTCCAGACCATAGGTCAACTCAACAGATACAGGGTCACATTCAATACCGCCCACCTGTTGGAAATACGTAAACTGGGTCACTTCCATGCCATCCAGCCAGACTT
The DNA here is from genome assembly GCA_965230775.1 of Terasakiella sp. GTDB lineage: Bacteria > Pseudomonadota > Alphaproteobacteria > Rhodospirillales > Terasakiellaceae > Terasakiella. The sequence continues at coordinate 30,141 of CBDDLQ010000006.1, read as the reverse complement.
CCCAGCCAAGACCCCAAGCCCCCAATGTCGGGCTTTCCCAGTCATCTTCGACAAAACGAATATCGTGCAGGTCCGTATCAATCCCTAAATGCTTCAATGATTCCAGATACAAATCCTGTGAATTATCCGGGGAAGGTTTCAAAACAACCTGAAACTGGTAATAGTGCTGCAAACGGTTGGGGTTCTCCCCATAACGACCATCAACCGGGCGGCGCGACGGTTGCACATACGCAGCTTTCCACGGTTTGGGTCCCAATGTACGCAAGGTGGTCGCCGGGTGAAAAGTCCCCGCCCCCACTTCCATGTCGTAGGGTTGCAGAATGACACATCCTTTTTCCGCCCAGAAATTCTGGAGAGACAGGATCAGGTTTTGAAAACAGGTTTTTTTATTGGGTGTCGTGCCCATAGTCTTCACAATCTTTAAAAAACGTTTGTTGCAGCGCGGAAAAACTAGCTGATAAGCCTATATCAGGTCAAGTTCGTTCACGATTATTTATCATAAGGACAGTTCTCTTTGCCACAGCCCGATTTTTTATCGGCAATGACGTAGTCACCGCATGTCGGGCAAGCGACCAATTCTTCGAAATCCACATCTTTGGAGCGGGTTTCGGCCGCTGACGTGCGATCGTTGCGCGCCGCGTGCTTGGTCTTCTTTTTTTGATCGGCCTGTAACCGATTTAACCATTTAAAGCCATACCAGACAGCGGCAATAATCAAAGCGGTAAACAGGATCTTATTCGGACTTAAGCCAAACATCGGTTCAAACAATCCTTAGGACAGAAAAAGCGAAAGAGCAGTTTTAGCAAAGCTGCCCTCCTCAAGAAATAGATTTTTTATTTGTTTTGCAGATAGAAGACTAACTCCCGGCCTTGAAATCTTCCGAAAACTGATTGAAAGATTCAAACGCGTCCGGGTCACGGCGCTTTTTTTTCTGCTTTTGCTTGATTTTTTCATCAACCGACGGGCGACCGGCAGGTTGTTTGGAGGTTGGCGGCGGTGGCGGAGATGGCTTGCTTTTAATAGCCGGTTTTTCAACACCTGAAGGCGGCGCGCTCACATTGCTTTTATCAATAACCGCTGCCATATCCGGTGCCTCTTCACTCGGTCCTGTCATAACACGAGGGACTTCCAAATCTCCCAACGGGCTGGACATTGCGCCAGACGGCATCGAACTATTTGAACTGGCTTGGTGATTGTAAGAAGGTTTCACCCCTTGATTCTTTTGCATATTCTGCAACTGAACCTGCAAAGAGGTGATATCTGCACGTAAACGCTCAACCTCTTTCGTCATTTCACCGAAGGTTTCTTCCAAATGACCTTCCATGCTTTCCTTGAAACGTTTTCCTTCGGATTTATTTTCGTCGCGCATCCAGTTGACACGTTGCTTGGTATCTTTTTCAACCCATTCCTGAAGCTCTTTGACTTTTTTATCGAAATCCTTACGCACGCCCACTTTGACGTCATAAATAGAATTCGCGACATTGCCCAGATAATAGACAATGAAGAAGCCAACCAAAACCGCAACGGCAACACCTACGGTAATGGCAATCGTCGCCGTACCGCTCATTTAGCGCCCTTCCCTCGTTAAAAACAACCGCCTCATGGGGCATACTGTGTCAACACGATTAGACATTATTCGTTTTATACTCGTCATTTTCAGATCATGTAAACTTCTCTACAGACTACATGAACTCAGAATAAACACCATAGAAAACTACCTTTCACCATCATTTTAAAAGGCTTTGTGGTTGATTAAAGTCACGTACTACGCAATCATGTATGTTAGATTATTCGAAAATACATCTATGCGAAATGGAGGAATATACGCTCAGCATGGAACTGAATGTGAAAAATAATAACGAAAATATTTCACAGGCACTCGCATGGAATAAGGATGCGTTAGTAAACAGTTTCATCCTAAAACCTGTCTTTTGGTTGCTTCCCATTGTGATCTGGAGCGTTATCGCTCTCGCATCCTATTTCCATAATGTCGCTCAAATCAAAAATAACATTGAGGAAATGGCTGCAAACAAAGGGCGTTTTGTTTTTTCCATGATTGAAGATGTTCGCCTTTGGAACGCACGACACGGTGGCGTATATGTGCCACGTACCACACAGACACCATCTAACCCATACTTAATCGATGACACAAAAGATGTCACAACTGATCTCGGACAAGAGTTAACTAAACTAAACCCGGCTTATATGACCCGTCAGCTTGGTGACGTGATCCGCGAAAACAGCGATACTTCAATTCACATTACCAGCCTTGTCCCCATCAACCCGGATAACACCCCGGATGAATGGGAAGCTTCGGCCCTTAGCACCTTTGAAAAACGCGCCCGCGAACAGTTTGAATTCGTTCCCCTTGATGCTGCTGAGACACAGTTCAGGTACATGGCCCCCCTCATTACCAAACAAGCCTGCATGGGATGCCATGAACATCAGGGGTATAGGGTCGGTGATGTTCGGGGTGGGATCAGTGTATCCTTTGATGCCACTCCCTTTCTAAACGCACAAAATAACCAGATTGCCAGCCAACGCATGATCCATATTGTTACATGGCTGTTGCTCTGTAGTTTAAGCCTGCTTGCGTTGTTAAGCTTGCGTCACCATCTCGCGATTTTATTGACTGTCAACGAAGAACAGGAAGCCATTGTAAATTTACGCACCAAAGACTTGCGTGAAGAATCAAAGAAACGCCATGAAGCGCAAGCGCAATTTCGCCGGTTTATTGATGCATCCGCCGAAGGAATCGTTGCATTGGACGCACAAGGCATCTGTACGTTCGCCAATCTCAAAGCCGCGCAATTGCTGCACCTGAATAGTCCTGACGACTTAATTGGACAAAACTTTGATGACGTCAGCAGGTATCACAGCCGGGTTGAGAACAACACGGCTGTGCTCACAATTGCTGATGCAGTTCGCTCAGGCCACGAAACCGGCAGTGACGGCGAACATTTCAGACGATCTACGGGTGAGGCCTTTCCCGTTGAATATTATGTTGCTCCTGTTCGCGAGGGGCAAAACCTCATCGGTGCTGTTCTGACATTCAGTGACATTACAAAGCGTAAAGAACGCGATAGTGAGCTTCTCAAACTCTCGACCGCTGTTGAAGAAAGCCCTGCTTCTACCATTATTACCGATTCCAATGGTAGAATCGAATATGTCAATAAACGCTTCAGCGAAATCACAGGATTCACAAAAGACGAGATTATTGGTAAAACCCCGCGCCTGCTGAAATCAGGTTACACCCCCCTTGAAGTTTATCACAGCATGTGGACAAACCTGCGTGCAGGCAAAAGCTGGCATGGGGAACTGTTAAACAAAAAGAAAGATGGCAGTTTATTTTGGGAAGAAACGCTGATCTCCCCCATTAAACACAATGACGAAGTCACACACTTTGTCGCCGTTAAACGTGACATCACCGGTTATAAATCAGAAATGGACGAGGCATGGCGACAGGCTAATTACGATACCTTGACCAAATTGCCCAACCGAAATTTGTTTGAAGACCGTCTTGAAAATGCCGTCGCCTTGGCTCAACGTGAAGACCGTCATCTCGCCTTGCTCTTTATCGATCTGGATGGTTTCAAACAAATCAATGACAGCTATGGACATGATGCGGGCGATTTTGTTCTAAAAACCACCGCCGAACGACTGCAATCGTGCCTGCGACACAGCGACACAGCCGCCCGTTTAGGGGGCGATGAATTTACCATCATTATTCAGGATGCCTCATCCATTGAAGCCGTCGAAAATGTTGCAGGCAAAATCATTCGCGAGACTGCACAGGAAATGACATATAAACAAAACGTATTTGCCGTTTCCGCTTCTATCGGCATTGCCATTCTGCCGCGCGATGCCAACAGCGCAAAAGACCTTGTTCGTTTTGCCGATGTCGCCATGTATATCGCCAAGCAGCGCGGCAAAAACGACTATTATCACTATGCAGACTTTATAAAAGGTCAGCCCCAGATATAAATCAGGGCTTTAAAAGCAAACCGTCCCCCTCTTGTAAGATTGCTTTAGCCTTTTTTGAATAACTGCCGTCATCCTCGTGAACCACCAAACCGTTTGCAAATGTTAGCGGTGTTTTAATACTTTTGCGCCCTTGCAGGATAAATCGCTTGGCCCCGCGTGCTTGCCCACCTGTTGGGCTCATCGACCAGATGGGAAACAGAATTAACTCCCCCAATCGCCCTTTCAACGCGGCCAGCGTTTCTTCCAGACGTTCCACGCGGTTGATAAATGTAACGGTTCCCTTTGGTTTGGTCATGCGTAACATATAGTCCACCCAGTTTTGCAAACTCGCGCCTTCAACCATTTCCATATGGGCGCGGGCCTTGATTTCATTAGGGGGGCGATGCCCTGATCCGGCCTCGTAAAACGGGGGGTTCGCCATGACATGATCAAATGAATTAGGTACCGGGTCCATAGGGCGGTTGAGCAAATCAGCACAGACAAAACGGGCACGGTCTTCCATATCATTCAAGACACGATTTTTCTGCGCAATATCCACCAATGTGTCCTGGATATCAATTCCGCACAGATGCACCCCTGTCACACGCGCAGCCAGACAAAAACTTGCAGCCCCCACGCCACATCCCACATCCAAAATGCATTGCCCGGCACGTGCCGGAATACTCGCGGCCAGCAAAACAGGATCCGTTGCCGCCCGATAGCCGTCAACGGGTTGCAACAGGCGGACTTTTCCACCTAAAAACAAGTCTTCGCTTAGTGCGATCCCATCACTCACAAGCCATTTCTCCATCCTGCAAGCTTTTCAGCAAACGCTTGGCGCGGTCGTAATGTTCATCAATCACCATGATACGACTGGACGCGACAGACATTTCACCGGGAAAAAGACTACCAACATATCCGTCGAAGGTATCAAACTCTATCCCTTCTGAATCAAGGTGATACTTAAGAGCCGAGAGCAATACCAAATCGCCGGTGGCAACTAACTCTTTCATAAAATAACATCCCCCCTTCCAAGAGCCGCCCAAACCTGCTATTTGACTTGTGCGCTGTGTTTTTATTGGATGATTTAACCAAAAAACACAAGGCTATACTACAATTTATCGGTTACGGATTAACATGGATAAGCACTCATCAGGCCCTTCGGCAGTTGAAACACTCACCAATCTGGTGGCAGACGACCTTAAGGCAGTAAACGCCGCTATTTTGGAACGTATGCAAAGCCCCGTCGCCCTCATTCCGCAACTGGCTGGTCATATCATTGCCGCCGGCGGAAAGCGACTGCGCCCGATGCTGACCCTTGCAAGCGCCCGGTTACTGGATTACCAAGGCAGCAAGCATGTTGGCCTGGCCGCGTGTGTGGAATTTATCCATACAGCGACTCTGCTCCATGACGATGTGGTCGATGAAAGCGATTTGCGCCGTGGCCAAGATAGCGCCAATGCCATTTGGGGCAACAAGGCCAGCGTTCTGGTCGGTGATTTTTTATTCAGCCGCAGTTTTGAATTAATGGTGCAAGCCGACAGCCTGAAAGTGATGGAAATTCTCTCTCATGCTTCTTCCGTCATTGCGGAAGGTGAAGTTCTCCAGCTTATTACCGCCAACGATGCCGATACCACCGAAGATGCCTACCTCGAAGTCATTCAGGCCAAAACCGCACAATTATTCGCCGCCGCCTGTCATGTTGGTGGCCTTGTCGCCGGTGCGACATCAGAACAGGAAGAAGCCTTGCAGTCTTATGGTAATAATCTTGGCATTGCCTTCCAGCTTATTGATGACGCACTTGATTACAGCGCAAAACAGGCAGAACTGGGCAAAGCTGTCGGGGATGATTTCCGTGATGGCAAAATGACGCTTCCTGTAATTTTAGCTGTTGCGCGTGGGGATGAAGACGAAAAAGCTTTCTGGAAACGCACGCAGGAAGATCAGGACTTTCAGGATGGTGACCTGGAACGCGCCCTGAACTTGCTGCAAAAACATAATACATTGGATGACACCGTGACACGAGCACGCCTATACGGTGAAAAGGCCATTGCCGATCTGGATATTTTCCCGGAAAGTCCTGCTAGAGAAGCCCTGAAAGGCATCGTGGAATTCTGCATCGAACGAGCCTATTAAAAAAAATATTTTTGGGCTTGCCACGCCTGTTCTGACAGGCTATATACCGCCCACACAAAATTGAAACGGTGTCCCGAAAATAACACTCACCGCTTCGACATATCGGTAACGGGAAGTAGCTCAGCCTGGTAGAGCACTGTCTTCGGGAGGCAGGGGCCGGAGGTTCGAATCCTCTCTTCCCGACCAACATAACCCCTTGGGAAACCAAGGGGTTTTTTATTTACCGAACTGTACCCGGACCACATTATTACCCACTGTGTCAAAATCGTGCCACGCACGGTTTAACACGTTAATTGGGCCTTCCTGATAGTCCGGTGCGAGGTGGGCATAACGATGAACCATTTCAATCGATTTATGACCCATTAAGTGCATCACGTCATAGAGGTTCACACCTCCTTGCACCAAACGTGATGCGAATGTATGACGAAGATCGTGAAAACGGAAATCATCCAACCCAGCCTGCTCACGCGCTCGGCGGAAGGACGTTTTAATCCCATTCATACTTTCCCCTTTGTAGGTAAATACAGGACCACTTTTTTGTGGTCCAATATTCATCAACACATGAAAAGCTCTCTCCGTCAGACGAATTGTTCTGTCATCACCATTCTTGGTCTTAACAAAAGTAATACGTCTTTGTTCAAGGTTCACATTTTTCCAATCCAATCCCAAAACCTCGGAACGTCGTCCACCTGTATCTAAGTGAATAGTCCCTAGAACAGTAGACACCTTGCCGGTTACACAATGAGGCAAGATGTCTAGAAATCTGGTCTTTTTAGCTGTAAGCGAACTTAAAAGGCGTATGACAGTTCCAATCCGACATTACGACCATCACCCACTTGAATATAGCTCGCACCGCTTTGATAAACTTTATAGTCTTTATCAAACACATTCTGCGCAAACAGTGCAAAGTTCAAGTTGTTCCATTCGTAACCCAAACGCAAATCAACAAGAGTATAAGCTGACTGGCTGTAATTATTATCAACATCCAAATGAGATTTTCCGTAATAATTTACATCAACCCGTGGAATGAATGTGCCCGGCAAGGATTGCGTCTCCAGATAATATTGGATGCCAAGGTTTGCCTTCATTTTCGGAGTATAAGGCGTCTTATTGCCATCCAGATTATTTAATGTCTCCAGCTCGCTACGATTAAGGCCAAGGCCCGCCATCACTTCAAGGTTTTGTAGTGGGTGGGCAACTGCATTAAACTCAAGCCCCATTGATGTGCTATCCCCCACGTTTCTCAAGATTTGTTGTCCTCCAACACCTCTATAAAGCTGCATATCCTTGATATCGATATAGTAAGCAGATGCATCCAGTTTCAACTTGCCGCCAAACAGGTCACTGCGTAAACCGGTTTCATAATTCCAGCTATATTCTGGATCGTACGGCACTTCCGCCGCTGTATTTGTTGCAGTTCTATTGAAACCACCAGGTTTATAACCACGATTAATCGTGACATATTGATTGAGTTGATCCGTCCACTTGTAGGTCCCGCCCACTTTTGGTGTAAATGTCGTCCAACTTTCGTCTCGATTTAAGGTCAGTCCGCCATTTTCAACGAAATCAAAATCGCTTTTATCTTTTGAATACCGGCCTCCGGCACTCAGTGCCAAGCGGTCCGTCACATCAAAAACCCCTTCCCCAAAAACGGCAAAACTGTTTTGCGTCACTTCAGTCATGTAGGCATTGCCAGAGAAAAAGGACACCGCATCACGTTCATAGTCCGTTTGATCACTATAAAACCCTACAAGACCTGATAATGCACCGTCGGTTGGCTTGTAGCTTAAACGCAGTTCTTGCGAAATAACTTCCTGATCTTCATTTTGCCGGCGCATGAGAATACGGTTCATATCGCGTTTCTGGTACCCGGTCACGGATGTCAGTTTAAACTCGCCAAAATTATAATTTGCATTCAAAGACAAGGCATCGCTTGTACGGTCGCCACGATCACCAATTGTGGATGTGGTGATTTTCTCTTTCCAGCCCGACTCATTATAAAATACATCTTCAAAATGTTCGCGATCATGTTGATACCCGAGTGTGGCATCAAAGGGACCATCTTTCGGGGCAAAACGAAATTGGGTTGAAAGATGACGGCTGCGTTTGTCATCTACCTCTTTTTCCCCCGTGGCAGAATTGTCGGCTTCGCCACCACCACTAAACCCGCGCGCAGTCAGGCTTGCATACAAGATATCCTTAATCAACGGTGTCGAAACCCCGGCTTCCAATGATCGTTCAAGGGAGGAATAACGCGCTTTCACCTGCCCCGCCACATCATTATTCGGTGCTTTTGTGATAATATTAATCACGCCACCATGCGCATTTTTACCGTAAAGTGAACCCTGCGGCCCGCGAAGCACTTCAATACGCTCAACATTCATTAAAACGCGGTCACTAAAATTCTGATCCTGTGCGACACCATCCACATAGACAACGACGGACGGATTATAATAATCCGCCGAGAAAACACCGCGCATGGAAAAAGAGGTGTACGCATTGTTACTCTGTTTATTAATCATCAACCCGGGAACGATACGATCCAGATCCGTCATCTTGGTCACGCCTGCATCTAAAAGTTCCTGCGCGCTAATCACCTGCAAAGCAGTGGTACTTTTTTCTTTTAGTAACTCCAGCTTTGTCGCCGTAACAGACAAAGGGGCCAACCGGATGGTATCATCAGCCTGTGCCGTTGCCTGTGCGGCAAACGAAACAAGCCCGGCGCCCACCAAAAGGGCAGCTTTCAACGTTGAAATATTTCGCATAAGAACTCCTGTTTTGATAACCGCATGCAACGGCTTCCATTAATCTGATCAATTCTTAGATCAGCTAAAACATCAAAACTATCGGGGTCGGTGTAAGACTATAGGGATCGGCAGTTAATAGTAAGAACCATTCTCAATTTTGCGCACGATACGCTCGCGGAGTCATGCCAAAGTAGCGTTTGAAAATTTTGGCAAAATGTGCAGGGCTTGAATATCCCACATCCAGCGCAATCATCGTAATACTCTCTTGACTATGGCGCAGAGCTTCTGCCGCTTTGGTCATACGGTGTTGTTGCAGGCAGGCATATACAGACGTTCCAAAAATAGATTTAAAGCCACGCTTCAATTTATTGTCGTTGATCCCGGCTTTGCGGGCAAGTTGACGGATCGTCCATTCAGTTTCTAAAGAAGAGAGCAACAAATCATAAACCTGATGAATTGCCTTACGCTCCCTACGGGTCAATTCAACCGGAGCCTGTCGGTTGAGGTTCACTTGTTTTTCCAACATTTTTGTCGTTGTTGACAAAATTTCTACAGACTTGGCCTCCAGCCAAAACCGATCCGAAGCTGTTTCAATCTGCTTACTATGCATTTCTTCGACTAAACAGCGAATAGACGTTGGTGTCGGAAAACGTGCTAACCAAACGCCTTCATCACTGTCATCACAAAAAAGGAAAGCGTCTTTTTTCAACGCACCCAAAATATCCGGAAAGATGTTGTTTCCGTAACTCACGTCAAACCGAAGTTCTACCAGCTTCATTGGCATCATGGCAGGGCTGGAATGTGTAGCTTCCAATGACCGTGTTGAAAAAAACAAAAACATATGACCCGGCAAATAGGTGATCGGGGCCGTACATCCTTCTAGATAAGATACCCCGCTTCCCTCCATCATAACGCAGACCTGCAACATCGGTGAAGTGACACGCCGATCGGAAAACTGCTTTTCAAAAAAAACATCATAAAGACATATAGAACTGCCATTTGACGTTTCATGTTCAAACAACTTATAGGATCCCTCATTTTCTATTGAGATATCCAATTGGCAGTTCTTTTCAATGAGCGAAGAAATTTTCGGCACATCTGCATTGAAATGATTCATTCATAGCAACTTTCATCTGGGAACATGAAATATACTATAATGCAACAAATAATCATTCTCAATAAGTTTCACTCTTCTATGTCTCAGGATGCAACATGCCCCCACCCCTTTGTCTCGCGCAGCATTTCCCAAAAACGTTTATACAGAGTAGCTTGAGAGAGAAGATCTTCATGGCTACCTTTTTCAATTAAACGGCCTTTTTCCAGTACAATAATCTCGTCCTGTTCTTTTAGGGTCCAAAGACGATGCGCGATAACAATCACCGTCTTCTCTTTGGCAAGCTCAGAAAGAGCCTGTTGCACCAGTCTTTCATTTTCAATATCCATGGCAGAGGTAATTTCATCCATTATCAGGATCGGACTATCCTGCAAAAAAGCCCTTGCGAGCGCGATGCGTTGGCGTTCCCCGCCAGATAACTGCGCTCCGGCGCTCTGTAAAACGGTACCATACCCGTTCTCCCAACCCATTATCAGATCATGACAACGCGCTGCCTTTGCTGCCTTGATCACATCTTCTTCCCCAAGATGCGCCCGACCTAACGAGATATTGTTGCGAACGCTATCACTAAACAACACCACCTGCTGCGAGATGTAACATACCAGATCATTCAGTTGATCTCTCGGTAGATCACGGATATCAACATCACCGATTTTGATTTGACCCGATGTCGCTGAATAGTGCCCGCAAAGCAGCTTTGCAATTGTCGATTTGCCAGCCCCGGTATAACCGACAATCCCGAGGTTATGCCCTTGTGGGACAAAAAATGAAACCTGTTCAAGTTGTTGCCTTGCGCCTTCACCCTGCCCTTCATAAGAAAAGCAGACCTGTTCAAACGACACCGCATGATCACGAAGGCTCACAGCCGTTTTCGGCCTCTGTTCAATCGGCTGATCCAGAATATTCAGCACCCGCTTTAAAGCCCCTTCGGTTTGTCGTACCAAGGCCGAAAAGTCCATCAAATCCAAGAAAGGACTAAACAGGCGCAACCCCAAAAAGAAATACAAAAACATCAAAGACGCTGTCATTTGCCCCGCCAGCAGGTCTGACGTTGATAATAAAACCAAGGCGCAAATACCCGTCAATAAAAACACGGGAAACACCAACGTCGGCATCACATAACGAAAGGTCATATGCTTACAGGCCACCTGAAACGCCTTTGCAGCCTGAAAACAGCGATTTTCCCTATTCTCCAGCAAGCCAAATGCTTTAATCGCGGCAATCCCACGGATAAATTCCAGCAAACGCGCATTCAACACCCCACCTTCGCATCGAAGTTTCTCGCTGGCGTTTGCCATGCTGCGATGCCCCCAAACCAGCACCAATATAGCAAAAGGAAGACCAGAAACCAGTGCCAGCCCCAGTCGATAATCCAGACTAAACACCAACACAGCCGCAAAAAAAGGAAACGTCACTGCAAAGACAAAGCGCGGTAAAATCAATCCCGGCACTTGTTCCAGCGCCATCACATCCTGCATCAATACATGTGAAGTTTCCCCCGTTCCCTTAGCCTCTGTATAACCAAGGGGGAGTTTACGTAAATGGGACATCAGGCGCAGACGCAATCTGGTATTGATCCGGTTACCTGCCGCATAGGCATTGACGTTTGTGCGCCAGAAACAGAGCCACTGCATCCCATAAAGAACCAGCAACAAAATAGCCAGATACAAAGGAGCAAACCGGTCTGTCAGTGCAAACGGCAGTAATTCCTGCGCATATCCCCCATCCAGATAGAAACTTAAACACACATACCCCACCCCAAACGGCAAGGCGGCAAAAAAACTTTCACAAATCTTGTAAAGAATTGCCCGGATCAGACAACTGCGGTCTGGGCCAGCCAGTTCCAGAAATTTAAAGAAGAACATATCGGATTACCCTGCCTTACCTCGGTTGCACGTACTGACATCATGCGTTTTTAATGTCCAATCGATGTTTTCCTGCTGCAACTGCCACAGATGTTGATACATTATATTGTCGGCCATCAACTCTTGATGGGAACCTGCCCCCACCACCGTAGCGTTATCCAGGATGATAATGTGATCACAGGTCGCAACACTGTCGAGACGGTGAGACGACAACACGATCGTCTTTTGTCCCACCAGCGCATTAATCGCTGTTTGAATAAGATGTTCATGGTACATATCCACATGGGCCGTAATTTCATCCAACACCAGAACAGGCGTATTGCAAATTAACGCGCGCGCCAAGGACAAGCGCTGACGCTCTCCGCCGGACAAACGTACCCCGTTTTCTCCAATTTCCGTCTTATACCCCTGAGGCAAGTTTTCGATAAAATCATGGACTTTAGCGTCCTTGGCAGCTTTAATTACCTCATCTTCTGTCGCTTCTGCACGCCCTATTCGGATATTATCCAAAATTGCACCTTCAAACAAAAAAACATCCTGACTGACAAAAGCAATATGTTTTGTCACGGCTTCAGGACGATAATCATCAAGTCCAAAACCTCCGATCAGGATTTTACCGCTAGTGGGTGTCAACAAATGACACATGGCCCTTAATAACGTCGTTTTGCCTGCACCTGAAAGTCCAACAACAGCGGTAATCCCTTTGTGCGGAATATCCAACGTAATGTGATCAAGCAATTTTTGGTCACCGTCACAGACCACAACATCCCGAAAACGGATCTGGTCTTGCTCATCAACAGACGTAATATGCCCACCTGCCCTGTCTTCCGGCGCCTCTAGCAAAAGGTTGATAGACGTTACAACCTTTTGCACACGCAGAAAGATTTCCATATAGATCATCAACTTCAAAATAGGCGCCGCAATCCCCGTAACACATAGGATGGCAAACATAAAATCATAGACCGTGACCAAATCCGATTGCAATAACCACACACCTGATGGGATCACAAACAACAAGGACGCACCTGTCGAGACAGAGAACAAAGTCCACGGCGCCAACCAGCTTTTTTGCCAGTCTGCATTAAACGCTTTAAATTCTTGCGTCTTTTCTTCCAGACGAACAAAGGGGGCATCTTTGTCATGTAAATTTTTTAACGTTTCCAGGCCTTGTAGATATTCGACAAAGACCCCGTTTATCTGTCCCAGCAATGCGAAATATCGGTTAATTTTATCACCATGCCCCCGCATAATTAAAAAGTTGGAAAACCACAACAAAGGAACGACACCAATCGCGGCAAGAGCCAATGGCCAACTGCCCCAAAACAACAACAGCAATGTCAAAAGCGGCATCACCATAGCCGCCAGCATATCTGGCAATTGATGGCTAAAATAAAGCTCTAGAACTTCTACATTTTCATTCACCATCCGCTTTAAATTGCCTGTTTGTCGGGTCGTAAAATACGATAGAGGCAATCGGGTCAACTTACCTAACAGTCGCAAGCGAACTTCATAAAGAATATCAAACGAGGCAATATGTGCAAGCCAGGTTGATGCCCCGAACAAAAGCGGTCGAGCCAGTAAAGCCGCCACACAGGCATATGCAAAACCCCAGACCCTGCCCACCTCATTTTCCCCATGAAAAAGCAACATCCCGTAAACACATAAATACGGCAGAACTTCTGCACATACAGACAAGATCGCTAGAAAAGAGGACAGGAATACTTTATGGCGATGCCCCGGCGCCAAATTAATCAGACTGGAAAATGTTGAATGTGCCATCCGCGCTTTACTTATATCCGTGATATTAATAAGAAGGCAGCACCTTAAAACCGCATGCTGATCGCGCACTATTGCAATCCGTTCGCAATCATTGCAAAGGGGATTTTTTGCCTCCACCCTTGGCTTGCACGCGACACACTCATCAAAAATACCGATCACAATAGCTTTTGCCGGATCGCGCTGTGCAAGCCCAAAAAATCACGATAACGTTCTTCTTTGTCTTTACCTGCCTTCCCTTCTTCTTCAAACGGAACAATTGCGTGCAACACTCCGGCTCTCTTTCCTTGAAACCGCCCCTTAGCATCCTGCTCACCATTTTGGGCGGTGCCTATGTCATACAAAGCTTGATCAGCATGTTCGCATTGCAAGGCATACCCGCCATCTTGCGTACAGAGGGAGTATCAACATCTCATATCGGTCTTTTTTATCTCGTCATGCTGCCTTGGGCACTAAAGTTCCTGTGGTCTCCATATGTCGAAACCTATCGTAAACAAGCCAACACACTTAAAAACCACACCCTGTTGATTGTCGGTGCGTACGGATTAACCGCCCTGTTGTTGGGTGCTTTAATTTACGTCGATCTCAATCACTTAACCATTATCTTCGCTCTGATTACTTGTATGGCCTTACTCTCTACTTTTGCAGATATCGCCAGTGACGGGTTGGCAATCGATCAGTTGAGTGAAAAAAATCGCGGAATTGGCAATATTATGCAGGTGGGTGGCTCCTATATTGGCGGTTTGATCGGCGGTGGCCTTTTCCTCTATTTCGTAGCCATGCAAGACTGGCAGTTTGCATTAATTATTCTGTTGATCTGCGTCCTTATCATGTCCCTACCCGCCTTCATGCTCTGGTCCAATCTATTTCAAAACTTGCAGCCACAAGGTACCTCGCGCCCTTCTCTCAAATATGCCTTTTCAAACCAGACCGTTTTATACGGAATTTTGTTTGTCGTAATTTCACAAATCGGTACTCGCCTCGTTCTAGCTATGATGATACCGTTTCTCGTAGATCAAGGCCTTGATCTAAAGAAACTTGGCCTGCTTGCCGCCGGTGGCGGTACGATGACGGCCCTTTGCGCCGTATTTCTGAGCGGTATCATTATCAGATATATCAACGTCAAGAAGGTGTTTCTGTGCGTCCTTCTACTGGAAAGCCTCTCCTATACTGCTCTCTATTTTTCCCCTCAGTTTTCATCAGCTATCACAGGCAGTATAGAAGCGCTCTACATCTTATGTTCCTTACTTTCTGCCGCCAAATTCGTTGTACTCTATACGTTGCTGATGCGATGGTCGTTTGGCACTCAATCCGGTGTCAATTTTTCACTGTTTCAATCTGCAGATATGATCGTTGCGATCCTGTGTGCAATGGTTGGTGGCTGGTTGGTGACATTCTATGGATATAGCACACTTTTTCTCCTAGCGTTCGCCACAACCCTGAGCGCATTTACCATTATGATAATCACCAACAGAAAAATTCAAAAAAACAGCAGGCTTGAACAACAGAATACATAGCGTAATTTCGAATTTCCCTCTTCAGGTTAAAATTTAAACGAGAGGGGGGACGCCTCTGGTAATTTTTTCTTGTGATTTTTGTACTAAAATTGTAGTTAAGTATTGATAATAATTATTATTAACATTTAACGCGTACGTAAAAATGAGTTAAATCATGCAATCCCATACAGAAACGCTCGATATATATATTGTGCACAGGGGAGAGCTGGTCGGATATGCCAGAAAAATACTAGGGGATGACTTTCATGCAGAAGATGTGGTCCAGGATGCCTATTTTCAATTTGTCACAGCAACCCAGGAAAAACAGATTGTTGAACCGTTAGCATATTTATACGGCATCGTGCGCAATAAGTGTTTTGACCTTCAACGAAAACTTGCAAAAGATCAAAGCAGGGGAGATTTGGATTCAAATGCAGCCTTAAGCCTTTTGGAAGAAGAAAAACCGTCTGCCGAACGTAGGTTGGCTGCCAAACAGGAATTAAAGCTCGTGAAACAAGCTTTGCAGGAATTGCCCAAGCGAACACGAATTGCATTTGAAATGCACCGTTTTGGCAATCACACCTATCCTGAAATCGCTGAGCATCTTGGTGTTTCCGTCGGAACAGCACATTCTTTGGTTTTACATGCACTCGAGTATTGTAGTGCAAAATTATAAACTGATTAAGAAATTGAAAAACGGGCTCTATAAAAACGTCTATAGTGTATAAAAAAAACAGGGCACTCTTGAAAGCGCGTTTTTAAATATTAAGACTTGTTGTCTAGTGAGAATTTGTATGTGTCAAATGACAGAACCAGAAAAAGCCACTGAATGGCTGCTTGCATTAAAAGATAATCCCGACGATACGAAATTAAAGGCGGATTTCACACGTTGGTATGATCAAACACCGGAACATGCACGTGACTGGATAAAGACTGTTCATACCTACAAATTAATGGGGGAAACTACGCCTGAATTCACTCATGAATGGGCGCCTCAGACAACAACTAACAACACATCAACCCATCCTGGAACAAAGATTGACCTTTTTAAGAAAAAGAAATGGACAGGATTGGCTATTGCTGCCTCGTTACTTCTTATCGCCCTCTTTACCGAAACTCAAAAAGACACCGCAGATTTCAGCACAGGACAGGGCGAAAACCGTTCTATAAATCTTGCAGATGGTAGCCGCGTGCATTTAGGCCCGCACAGTCGCTTGAATATAGATTATACGGATAGATACCGGGACGTGGCATTATTGGAGGGACAAGCCTTCTTTGAAGTTGCAAAGAAAGTAGAACATCCTTTTCGCGTAATAGCAAATGGCACACAGATATCCGTCTTGGGAACTGCATTTGATGTGAATTTGTCTAACCACCAAACTGCTGTGAAGGTGAAGGAAGGGGTTGTCCGTGTAAAGCCCGATTTTTCCACGCAAGAAGATGAAATCTTAAAAAAGGGTGATGGCATTAGCGTTGCGACCGATGGATCATACAAACGTTTTATAATTTCTACCGATTATGTTGCTGCCTGGCGTGAGGGGCGTTTTGTCGTTAATGACCGCCCTGCCGGAGAAGTCATTGATACCTTAAGAAGATATTATAATGGCATTGTGCTTGTGCACGGTGAAGGATTGGAAAACCAACCTGTAAGCGGGATGTACCTGCTCGACAAACCTGATATTGCACTAAAGGCTGTGGGACAAACCATTGGCGCTAAAACCTATCAAATGACACCGTGGATGCTTGTCATATCTGCCAATTAGGGTTCTAAAAATAAAAATATATAATTTTTTTGAAAATTCCTGAATGTCATTTCGTCTCTATATACACAATTTTAAATGAGACGCATTCGCACTCATGATATGAAGATGACGAGTAAGGAATTTCTAAATGAGCCGTTTCAAAAGCAATCTTCGCAATAAAAATATGTTGCGGGCAATTGCCGTATCATTGATCTTCAGTGGTACAGTTGTCATAACAGCACCAGTTGAGGCACAAAGTGCTGTCAACAAAGAGTATGATTTTAATATCCCCGCCCAGACATTGTCAGATGCTTTAAATCGCTTTGCTTTACAGACAGGCCTACAGGTTTCTGCACATGGAGATGCCATTAGGGGATTGCGGGGACATCCCGTACAAGGACGTATGACAGCACAGCAGGCACTGGCACAATTGACGAATGGTCTAGGCCTTTATTTTGAAATCAAACCGGATGGTTCTGTTGTCGTCTCAAATGTAGCAAGCGATGCCAACGCCTTAACCTTATCACCGATTATGGTACAGGACGCTGTTAATTTTGATCGTCATGCTGGCGGTGCAGACCGTGTTGCTTCAAAATATATCTCAGGTACTGTTTTGGCTCGCCGAAATCCCACAACAGTCAAAAAGGTATTTGCCGGTGAGGCTGCTGTTTCTGTTGGCGGCGCAATTGCGTCTTCCCAAAAAGTCTTTGTTCGCGGTGTCGAAGAACATAATCTTGCCGTTACGATTGACGGTGCACGTCATAACAACAAGGTGTTTCACCATTCAGGCAACAATTTCATCGACCCAAGCTTGTTAAAAGCGGTTAGAGTAGACCCCAGTGTAGCTCCGGCAGATGCGGGCCCCGGTGCCTTGGCAGGTGGGATCGCCTATGAAACGGTTGATGTCGATGATTTATTGTCACCCGACAAAAACTTTGGCGGTTTTGCGACCGCTACTTACGATACCAACAGCGAAACGTTTACCAACAGCGAGTCCATGTATGGTCGTCTTGGTGATTTCGAAGCTTTGGGGTTCTTCAAATGGGGCAAAGGGGATGATTATGATAGTGGGCTTGGGGAACAGACCTATGGGACGGGAACAAACCTGAAATCCTTTTTAGGGAAAGTTGCTTATGAAGCCAACAATCACCGCTTTGAATTATCCGGTGAATCTGTAAAAGATGATTCAAATCGGCCATTTCGGGCAAACCTGCAAAACTTAACCAACCGAAATGAAGCACGAGAACGTATCTACACAGTAGAACGAACGAATGTCGTCTTCAATTACAACATGGAACATGCCCAAGGATGGCTGGACCCGCGCGTAACAATCGGATATGGCGTATCCAGTGTAAAAGTCCCTTCCCCTTATGGAAGTGACGGGGAGACCAGAAGCCTGTCGGCAAAGTTCGAAAATGATTTCCATCTGGATGTACGAAACAAGATCACCGCTGGTTTGGATTTCTACAACGATGTGAACGCTTATCAGGACAACTCAACAACAGAAATTGACGAACGAGCCCGTAATTTCGGTCTCTTTACTCAGGCTCGCCTTCAACCGATGGAAGATTTGAAATGGTCAATCGGCCTGCGCGGAGATACACAGACCTTTACCGGATTAGATGGCACAGATATTGATACAAACGGGCTAAGTGGCAACACATCCGTTGCCTATAAAGTAATCGAAAACACAACATTGAAAGCTGGTTACTCCAACGTATTTGGCGGGGTCATCTTGTCTGAAGGGTTTATTTATAATAAGGGGGCATGGGATTACCAAAACAACGAGGTTAAGCCAACGCGGGCACAAAACTTCTCCGTTGGTGTCGAAACTACGCATAACGGCTTTACCTTTGATTTCGGTGTTTTTCGCACGGATGCGGATAATGTGCGCAACCCGACTTATTCCGGCGGCCCACATCTGAAGCATGATTTTATTACCCGTGGGTACGAAGTCGGTGCAGGTTATTATTGGAACAACGGTTTTGCAAAACTGTCCTTTTCTGACTCGACCATCAAGGTCGATGGTTCCGCTGCTAAATCAGACTCCGATACAACACAGTACTTAGGTGCGCCGCTTGGTAAAGTTTTTGCGCTAGAGGCTGAACATACTTTCCACGATCTTGGCCTCACCGTCGGCGGGACCATTGATGGCGCCTTGAAAAACAAAGATACAACAAAGGCAGGGAATGCCGCACTGGACGGTTATACGACATACGGACTTTATGCAGAATATAAG
This sequence comes from Terasakiella sp., assembly GCA_965230775.1. Classification (GTDB taxonomy): domain Bacteria; phylum Pseudomonadota; class Alphaproteobacteria; order Rhodospirillales; family Terasakiellaceae; genus Terasakiella. Next base: position 11,063 of record CBDDLQ010000006.1, on the reverse strand, counting down.
CCCAAAGAGCTGGAATTCCTGACATTGCGTCTCGAAGGAAATAACCTGAACGATCAGGCTTATGCAGACCGTGCAACATACGGTCAGGATTTTGCCAATGTCGAACCGATGCTTGAAGCTGGTCGCTCCTTCCTCTTCTCTCTGCGCGCTGACTTTTAAAGGGTTCTATGGACCATTAGCCCGGCCCTGATGGGGTCGGGCTAACTCATTTTTTACAAAGGTATAAGGTTTTGAAGTTTTTCATCGTAACACTGTTATCCGTCTTTTTTGTTCACGGGGCACAGGCAAAACCACTTGAATTAATTGATCTCGCAGGCCGTAAGGTTACCGTAGAGACGCCCGTTTCCAGATTTGGGCTGAGTGAGGGACGCTATATCGCAACCCTGTCCTTATTACGTGAAAACAATCCTGTTGAAGGCTTGGTCGGAATGATGTCTCCTTTGAAATGGACGCACCCGGTTTTGGAACAAAAGCTGTTTTCAAAATTCCCAAAGGCCAAGAATATTCCGGTTTTTGGTACAAAGGGGGCCGATAGCGTCTCTGCAGAAAAAATCATCGACCTTCGCCCAGAGGTCATTATTCTGGGGTTGGGTGATCATGGTCCCAATAGCAAAGCTAAAGAATTGATTGATCAATTGGAAGCGGCAGGCATCAAAATCATTTTTATTGATTTTCGCCAAAACCCATTAAAAAACACCCTTCCGTCCTTAAAAATACTGGGACAATTGTTCGGGGCCGAAGAACGTGCGCAAGCCTATATTGATTTTTATCAGGATCGCATGGACACAATCCGCACCCGTCTGGAAAATGTAATAGACAAACCAAAAGTATTTTTACAAGTTCATGCCGGACGACGGGAATGCTGTTGGGGAATGGCCGATGGCATGTTGGGCCCCTTTGTAGAATATGCGGGCGGAAATAACATTGCCGATAAAATTGCACCCGGACCAACCGCACTACATACGCATGAATTCTTATTGCTTGAAAACCCGGATGTATGGATTGCGACTGCATCGGGCACTATCCCGGAATTTGAATCTGGTGCCTTGCCTGTCACAACAGGGGCGGGTGTAACAGCACAAATCGCAGAAGAAAGCCTCACCCGTTATCTTGCCACTTCAGAATTTCAGGCTATGGATGCAATTCGTAATGGTCGGGCCCATAGTTTTTGGCACAATTTCTACAATTCTCCTTTGAATATAGTCGTTTTGGAAGCCTTGGCAAAGTGGATACACCCCACCCTTTTTAAAGATATCGATCCACAACAAACTCTTAACACACTTTATAACCGTTTTATGCCCGTTGAAATCGACGGCACCTATTTTGCGACCTATCGCCATGACAAACTCTAATGACCTTTATACCGGATTTAGTCAACTCACCCGCAGGCGAGTTGTCGTTCTCAGCAGCATGTTTATTGCCTTGCTCGTTAGTTTGTGGCTGGACATTCTTGCCGGACCAGCTGGGTTGAGTGCCGGACAAGTTTTAAAAGGACTGATACATCCTGATACGCTGGAATTACGTTATCAAATCATCCTCTGGGACGTTCGCTTGCCTGATGCCTTGATTGCCTTGGCTGTCGGGGCAGCACTTGGGTTATCCGGTATTGAAACACAAACGGTTCTGGACAACCCCCTTGCGAGTCCATTTACGTTAGGCGTATCTTCCGCTGCTGTTGTCGGCGCCAGTATTGCCATTGTTTTGATCCCGGACATACCCAATCTGCCCACCCAGTTTATCTTACCTTTCCTTGCGCTTAGCGGGGCTCTAGGAGCTTCTTTACTGGTTTTATTTGTTGTCCAGATATCTGGCGGCAGTCGGCAAACCGTTGTTTTATTTGGTATCTCGCTTGTTTTTTTATGCAATGCGATTTCGTCGGGGTTTCATCTCATCGCAGACGAAGATGCTTTGCAACAGGTCGTCTTCTGGACAATCGGTAATTTGACCAAAGCGGGGTGGCTCGAAGTTGCAATTGTTAGCTCCTGTTTCTTTATCATCTTACCGTTCAGCCTGAAACACGTCTGGTTACTAACCTTGCTGCGTGGCGGTGAAGCTCATGCGAGGAGTACGGGCGTCAATGTCTCAAGGTTACGTACATGGGTCATTGTCAGGTCCTCCATTCTTGCTGCTTTTGCAGTCTGCTTTGTCGGAACAATCGGTTTTGTTGGACTTGTCGGCCCCCATATCGCCCGCTTATTATTAGGCGAAGATCATCGCATGCTGGTTCCCGGCGCAGCCATTTGCGGGGCCTTGCTTTTATCTATGGCCTCAACTTTATCAAAAACACTTATTCCCGGAGTCATCATTCCTGTGGGTATTTTAACCGCTGTTGTAGGCGTGCCACTTTTCCTTTCCCTTCTCTTCCAACGTAGCAGGAGGCAATGATGCGACTAAAAGTACAAAGTGTCTCAACCACTTATGGAAAAAAGACAATTCTGCATGATGTCAGCTTGCCTAATATCCCTGCTGGCACAATCGTCGGCTTGCTGGGACCAAATGCGTCTGGCAAATCAACATTGATGAAATGCCTTGCCGGTGAAAAAAAATGCGACGGGCATATTTCATTTGATAAATTGAACGTGGCAGAAACAGACCAAAAGCATTGGTTCAATAAAGTCGCAACCATGCCCCAGACGCCCCCCTCGCCCACAGCCCTGACCCCTACTGAATTGATGTGGAGTACTGCACGCACGCTCGCCTTACCCATTTCAGATAGAGAACTGGCACGTAATATTGAACGAATTTTCAAAGACTTGGGACTTGTCCAGTTTGCCCTTTCTCCCCTGCACACGCTATCGGGGGGCAAACGTCAACTGGTTGGCCTTGCCTTAGCTCTCATCCGCGAACCTGAACTTTTTCTTCTTGATGAGCCTACCTCCGCACTTGACCTTCATTGGAAGATAAGTGTACTTGCATTGGTTCATGGCAAAGTGAAATCCGAAGGTAAAATCGCCCTTGCAGCGCTACATGATCTGGACTTGGCCGCACGTTATTGCGATATCCTCGTCCTTCTAAAGCAGGGGCGCATCGTTGCCAGCGGCCCCCCGTTCGAGGTTCTGACAAGCCAAAATATCGAACGTGTTTATCATGTAGAGACAGAAATCAGTGATACGGGCAAAGGTTATCCACGCATTGACGTTATTGCCCCGCTAAAGGAAAACCACGAAAATGCATAAAGACGATAAAGTACCGGGGTTAATTGGCTTAGGACTTTATTTAGGGTTATCCAATCTTGCACATATTGCCATTGGCGTCACCGATGTACTGATGGCTGGTATGTTGGGCAGTTTCCTGCTTGCCGCAGCAACTCTTGCAGCAACCCTGTTTCATGTTGTGATGCTGTCTTGTGTTGGTTTCTGCGCCGGTTGCGCCCCCTTTCTCTCAAAATATAAAGGGAAGGACAACCCAAAAGCCTACCAAACCCGCTTGATCGGTGTCGTCGGATGCCTATTGATTATTATAGGGCTTTGCATTGCTATCTTATACATTGGGGATGACATTTTACTTGCCTTTGGACAGGATGAAAGGCTCATAACGGCTTCACTTGACTATCTTTTTTACCTTACTCTGACTTTACCGGTTGCCGGTCTATTCAGTTTTTTATGGATCATTGCCTCCCTGAACGGACAAGGTTCCTCGCTGTTTTGGATTTCCCTTGTATCCATATTTGTAAATATGGGACTAAATTCTGTTTTTATGTTCGGCTGGGGACCGATTGAAGCTTCAGGGCTTGCCGGTTTAGGGATCAGCACTTTTGTAACTTTCTGTCTCGAAACAATTTTCTTATTATTCTGGTTGCGCCTCAAATCCAATATCACAGCACTCCCTGTTGAAGGCATTGATCTGCAACAAATCATTTTACATCTGCCGGAAATCATTCGTTATGGCGTGCCCATGATGATCCTTGAATGTGCAACATTGGCATTTTTTGCTGTCCTGACATTTTTCGTCGGCCTTTTGGGTCCCACCCAACTCGCCATACATGCAATCACGTTACAAATGGCAGAAATCGGAACAGGTTTGGCTTTTGGTTTCAGCGAGGCAATTTCCATCGTTATCGCACGTTATATGGCACAACAAAACCAACTGGCATTGCAACGTTCATGTAAACAAGCCATCCTGTTTGGCTCTGGCGCAATGATTATATATGCTCTTTGCCTTATTGTTTTTGGACAGGAGATCACATCTCTTTTTCTTAATTTCTCCAATCAATTGGATATCCAAATCACACAAGAAGTGGTCAGTCTTTTAACGATTGCAGCAATTTGCCTGATCGTTGATTGTGCACGTATTGTTTTAATAGGTATTCTACGCGGATTAGGGGATAGTCATGCCCCTATCAGCCTCACAATGGGCAGCTTCTGGTTTATCGCGATCCCCTTTTCCTACATCCTCGCTTTCCAACTGGACTGGAGCATAAAAGGCATATGGTGGGGAATGGCTTTTGGGTTTGCAACCGGATCAGTCCTTCTTATCTGGCGCTTTCACAAAGTATGGACCCATCTCGTTAACCCAAAAAGAAAAGATATGATTTCCCCGCTTGCTCAATAATAAATTTTCAAACCTTCATAGCGACGCATCATTCCAAAGCACCCAAAATTAAGCCCTATCACCTGATTAGACCTTCCTACAGGTGACTGAGCGTCAATCAAACAAAAGTGATAACAAATCTGAATATCAGCATTGACAAAAATACAAAAAAATATACCATTCAATTAATAATGACTATCACTTGCATATTATGATTTTATCAGGAGCCATGCTGATGCTGCATAAAGTTTTTTCTCTAATAGATAGAATTGTGAAATTTGACGAAGTGAAAGCGCATTGTGACATTCCCTGCAAAGTATATGATCCCGGAACTGCACAGGTGGCTGCATTATCTGTTGTTCGTATGATGGATATCATGCTGGAAACATCGGAAAAAGAAAACATCAATCCGCTACAAACACAAAATACGATTTCGCGCTGCATTGCGTTGAAAGAACTGGAGGCGGCAAAAGTAAAGGATGAGGTCCGAATTATTTGGGGAGATTACATCAAGCAGGCCCAAATTGAACAGCACCCAAATGTGCATGACGTGGTTCACCAAATCATGATGAAGGCTAGTGCCTGCAAACAGGGAGTAGACCGAAAAGTAGGAGAAGAACTGGTCGAACTGGTAAATCGGTTTGCTGAAATATTCTGGGACACGAAGAATATAAAAACCGTGCGTAAAAAAGCGCCCTATCCACCGGAAATCGCAATGATTTATCCTGTTTTGTGAAACATATGTTCGGTTTGCATATCCTAAAGATTAAAGGCCATAGTATGGTTCCTACGCTGCACTGTGGTGACTTTATTTTGACCAAGGTTGCCGCCACCCACAGATTTTATGAGGTTCGAGACATCGTTATTATAAAACGACTAGGCGAGGCTATGATGATCAAACGAATTGTTTGTCGCAATAGTGATGGTAGTTACAAACTTGCAGGGGATAACGTAGATTCTATCCCTAAAGTCGATATTGGGAATGTACAACAACAGCAAATAGTTGCTAAGGCGCTTATCAAGCTAACCCCTACTGGCTTGTGTTTTCTTTAATTGTACAGACATATAAATGTAACATTTCAAACATCTGGGGTAGTAATTAGAATGATTGCCTTATTTGTTGAGAATGATATTCATTTATAAACTATTGATTTAATTGACATATTTCATCAAACTCTGTATAAATAACTTATTTAGAATTAATAAATTTGAGTGTTATGTCTCTTTCTCAACTTACTGCAAAAACTCTTCAGGAAAATCGACATTTTCTATCCACCCCTTCGCATGTTCCTGGTCGATTGCGGCTAAAATGTTCAACTAAAGCCATTAAACAGCTTGATAAAAACCTTTTATCAAGCCTTAAGAAATCTTTGGAAGCTGTTCCCGGTATAAAATCCGTGCGCGTGAACTTGGCAGCGCTAAGTGCCATCATTGACTATGACAAAACAACTCTGGACCCTTCCATCTGGCAGGATTTTTTAAATGGTAGCAACCAACAAGCTGATTATGCCTTACGCCGTTTATTTGGCGAAGATGCATTGGCGGTAGAATAAGAGGATACAATTATGGCCTTTTCAATCTTTCAGAATATGGCAAAAAATAAAACGGCAAACGGCTGGCTCCCCCCCACCAACGAGATCGCCAAGGCCGGTGCTTTCGGTGCTGTTCTTGGGGTCGCCACCAGTGGCTTTGCCAACTACACGCGGGTTAAAGCTGGTGAAATCAATCAAGAAGATGCCATTAACGAAACCTTGGGAGATGGAGCCAAATCAGCGGCGACAATGGCCGCGGCGTCTGTGGCATCCCACATCGTACGTACGCGTCCCTTAATCGGCTTTGTTGCTCTTGCCGCTGTGGGTGCAGGCACCTTCTTGATGATGAAAAAAGCACAGGAAGATGCCCTCCTGCATGCGGCCAGCATGGAAGGACATACAGAAACACAACCAGATGAAGCCCAAAATACGGTGATTGAGGGAGAAGTCGAAAACGTGTCTATTGAGCCATCCAAGCCGAAACGACGGCGTATTCGTAGAGCTCAAACCGCAAATGCAGGCAATGAATAAAATAAGATAAAGGAGAAGAATTATGGCTACAGGATTAATGAAAAACTCAGGCGCATGGGTGAAGCCACCGTTTGTCTATGGCTTGGTGATTGGCGCAGCTGCCGCATATGTGCTGACCAACAAAAACGTTCAAAACACAATCTTTCGCACAGCCGCTGGCGCTGTCAACGCCCTAAAAGGAGGACTGGAAGAGGCTAAAGAACGCTTTAATGATGCCGAAGCAGAAATTCAAGCTGAAGCAGAAGACGAAACCACGGCGGCGTCTGCTGAAGAATAGCCTATAGACCGTAAAACAGGATTTGTCGTGTGAAAGTTTATAAGCAAGCGAAAATCGTGCATGAAACACTAAAACGTCTTCGTGTGCGTATAGATTGGTTACAACGCAAACTGATCGATGCCAGCCACATTTCCACTTTGGTGGAACGTATGGAAGGTATTGAGACCGCGCGTGTAAACAAAGGGGCTAAGTCCGTCGTTATACGCTATGACGGAAAGCCGGAAACTCGCCTTGCTGTCTTAGACTTTCTAGACAGGTTGGAGCCAACGAACCAGCCCTATGTTCAGCAATCCAACAGCGAAGAAAAGCACTTTTTTCATGCCAGTTTGAACGGCCTGGCACTTGCGGCCTCACCATTCCTGACACCAGGTCAACGCCTTGCTTTAGCCGGGGCGTTGGTTGCACCGACCATCTGGGAAGGGATCGACTCTCTTTTTAGTGGGAGTGTCAAAGTTGAGTTATTGGATGCTATTGCTATTGGAGTGGCCACGTCACGGGGAGATGCAATTACTGCTTTAAGCACCAATTTTTTTATCCATCTGGGAGAACTGTTGGAGGCAAAGACCAACAACAATTCCAATGCACTCCTACGTCAACTATTACATCCGGCACCTACGAGTGCCTGGAAAGAACAAAATGGCGAATTGACGAAAGTTGCGGCAGGTCAATTGAAACTCAACGACGTCGTTGCCGTGAATCCCGGCGACACCATCCCCGTGGATGGGCAAGTGCTCAGTGGAACCGCACAGGTCAATGAATCTTCGGTTACTGGTGAAAGCGTTCCGGTCAATAAAGAAGCTCATATGCGGGTGCTCTCGGGTACAATTGTTGAAGAAGGCACATTACGCATTCGTGCTGTAAAAGTCGGTGATGACACAACAACGGCACGGATCAGCCGATTTATTCAAGACTCGCTGGAAAATAAATCAGAAACTCAGAAAAAGGCAGAAAAAAAAGCCAACCAACGTATTTTGATTACGTTAGGTCTAGGCGCATTGACCTTCCTGTTAACACGCGATTTTACCCGTGTGGCATCTGTCTTTCTTGTCGATTATTCCTGTGCGCTGAAACTAAGCACACCGGTCGCAATGAAATCAACCATGTATAAATGCGCAAAAAACGGCATCCTTGTAAAAGGGGGACAAGTGATTGAAACCTTTGCAGATATTGATACCGTCGTTTTTGATAAAACAGGGACCTTAACACATGGGGAACTGGACGTAATCGAAGTGGAATCCGTACAACCGGAAGAATGGCCAAAGGATCGCTTGCTGGCACTGGTGGCTTCTATCGAAGAACATTCCACACATCCGGTGGCAAATGCGGTTGTCACAAATGCGAAAGCACATGAACTCCCTCATATCAATCACAGCGAAGTGAATTTCATTGTCGCTCATGGGATGGTAAGTGAGGTAAACGGCAAGCGTGTAGTCATCGGTAGCCGACATTTTCTTGAAGAACATGAAAACGTCGATATCACCCCATATGAAGAGCTGATTATCCGACTGGAAAATAAAGGACTCATTTTACTTTATACCTCAATGGATAGCGTACTGACAGGCGTTATCGGATTACGCGATCAGTTACGCGAAGATGCAAAATCAATGATTGATCGTCTTTATGCCAATGGTGTGGCCCGTATTGCCATTCTGACCGGAGACCGCGCACGTAAAGCCCATGCGCTGGCTGAACAACTGGGGATTAAAGAAGTCTACGCCGATTTACGTCCTGAAGAAAAGGCCGCAATTGTCCAACAAATAAAAGATCAAGGTCGCAAGCTGGCCTTTGTCGGGGACGGTGTTAATGATGCCCCTGCCCTTGTAAATGCCGACGTAGGGATTGCCATGCCACAAGGGGCAGATTTGGCACGAGCCAGCGCCGACATCGTTTTAACCGATGATAATATTTCAGGCGTAGCCGAAGCTTATGAGAAATCAAGCGATACTATGAAACTAATCCAATCCAATTTCAAATGGGCCGTTGGAATCAATTCTGGTTTATTTGTCGGTGCCTCAATGGGATGGACGTCACCAGTAGTCTCGTCTCTGTTACATAATGGAACAACATTGGGGGTACTTGCCCGTGCCCTATCAGGCGTGCGCGAACGATAATATTTTCACATACATAAACATGTTAGAAGCAATCTAAACTTGACGCCATAAATGAGAGTGATTATTAATATCTTATTATGTTTTTGTCAGGAGTTCCACATGGACGGCTGTGTTCATCATATTCCCGGTCGGGCGCGTTTCAAATTAACGCAACTTAAGGAGGATAATTCATTACTCGCTGATATAGAAGGTCATTTTATGACCTTAAAGGGAATTAAACGTATTCAGGCAAATGTAAAAGCCGGATCCCTTGTAATTTTCTATGATGCAAGGCAAATATCTTTAAACGTCATAGAAGGAAAATTGATATCTGCAGGCTTCTTATCTCGTTACGGGTTGGTTAAAACTGAACGAAAGCAAACAAAAAGCCTTCCTCCAATTGTCAGTCATGTCAGTGGTGCCTTTGGTCGCGCTGTTGTGCATGCTTTATTGGAGCGCGCTATTACAAAAGGTGTTGGTTCTTTCCTTGCCCGATAAAGGATACAATGAAAGTCTATTGCAAATGAGAAAAAAAAGTAACAACCCCTTAAACAATACCACCCTGACAATTGGGGGAATGGTTATTGCATTGGGAACCTTGCTCTACACAGGGTTTGTTCGTGGACCGGGATGGAAACGCACACACATTGGTGCAGGTGTCGCCCTGACAGGGTTGTCCCTATGGCATGCGTCACAACAGGCAAAATATGCGAGGCTCGACAAACAAGGAGCTGTGCGAGAATTGCGGGAATTACGCCAAAAAAAGAAAGAAAACGCACCATCTGACGAGCCTCATAACAAGGCTCTTCGAAAAACTTCTCGTCAATCATCCGGATAAGCCTAAGATTATAGGAATTCTCCCCCCTCGCAGACGGAATAATAGGTCGAAAGCGGCTATTCCACCTTAGCACCCTGTCTAGTTTTTTGGGGCCGTTTTTCTAGGATAGGAATTCAAACAAGTTCATTTTGCTCATGGAAACGGTCACATTGTAGCTCGCTTCCAAAAGCACTTGCAGTTGTTCTTGTTCTGCGATCACGGCAGCCAGATCGACGTTTTTGATATCCCCGATCATGGCATTGGCAAGCCCCTAGTATTCTAGACACCTGATAGCGTACACATTGTGCAACCTATGAGGTTCTAGATATGAGCGGTAAACGTTACCCTGAAGAATTTAAAATTGAAGCTGTCCGTCAAGTTGTTGATCGAGGCTACAGTATCAGTGATGTTGCAAAGCGGTTGGGTGTTTCCAACAAGAGTTTGAGGGATTGGATCAAATTATTTGGCGACACCGGTGCCCAGCATCAAACGATTGTCAGTCAGCAGGATGAATTGCGTAAATTGAAGGCTGAGCTCCGTCGCGTCACAGAGGAGCGTGATATCTTAAAGGAGGCCGCAGCGTACTTTGCAAGCGAGTCAAGGAAAGGTACGCGTTCATAAAGTCTCGGCTCGATCAATTCCCTTTGGCGGTTTTGTGTCGAACATTAGATGTTCATCGTAGCGGCTTCTATGCTTGGCTGAAGCAGCCTTTAAGTAAACGTGCTGTGGAAGACCAACGCTTACTGGGACTGATTAAACAATCCTGGCTAGAAAGTGGTTTGGCTTATGGTTATCGCAATATCACTAAAGACTTGAAGGATTTGGGTGAAGATTGCGGCAAAAACCGCATTCATCGTATCATGCGGGAAGAAGGTATTCGTTCTCAGCGAGGATACAAACGCCATCGCGGTTTCTCAGGTGGGGATGTCAGTCACATCGCCCCGAACACATTGGACCGTCAGTTTGATGCCGATAAACCCGATCTGGCATGGGTAACGGATTTTACCTTTATCCGCACTCATGAAGGTTGGTTGTATCTGACAGTTGTGATTGATCTGTTCTCAAGACAAGTCATTGGCTGGAGTATGAAGAATAACCCCAAGGCTGATCTTGTGATTGATGCCTTGGTCATGGCGTTATGGCGTCGTAAACCGAATAACAAAGTGCTCATCCATTCTGATCAAGGTATCCAATACACCTGCTCAGATTGGCGAAAGTTCCTTGCAGACCACAATCTGGAAGCAAGCATGAGCCGAAAAGGGAACTCTCACGACAATGCTGTTGCG
>CBDDLQ010000005.1:0-41888 GCA_965230775.1 Terasakiella sp. | reverse complement strand
CCTGGGCGATTGTTTGGAATTTTTGCCGAAGCATCGTCAACGAACCGGTCAACAATTTTCAGTCCGAAACGGTCAGCGAATTCGTCATTAAATTGAGCTTGGAGAGGGAGCGAATGCGTTTGGCGAACATCTTTTTCATCAAGAGATTGCCGCCGATATTCGAAGACCTCACGGATCTTCGGTCGTTCGTAATAGAACATGGGAAAGGAGATTAAGGTGTTTGATTGTGATACCTATTTGATTGAACAGGTCAAATCGTCGGCTAATTCAGGTCAATATGTTCGATGATATCGAACAAGGTTTGGAAAAGGTCTGCCACGACCTCACATTCTTCGGTGTGGCCTAGTGGTCCGGTCGGCCCTTGAGCAAACCCTTGGTCGTCAACCTCAAAATTTATGCCGCGAATGGTTATTTTTTGCATTGTGTTTATGTTTAAGTGCCGTTGCATTATCAAAATGCAGATATTGGCAACATCCCAACTTCACAAAAAATTCATCTGGCGGTACAAATCATGCAACAATGAGATGTGAATCTTGTTTCTGACGATACATTCAAAGATCAAACGAATACTCAGTTTGTCGAAGCAACTGCTCATCAAAGAAAGTAACAATAAAATGAGGTAACAACACGTCATCTTCAGAGCTTAATTGCAGTATTATGTTAGCGATATGTCTTTGATCAACATCGGAACACCCTTGACAAAACAGTTGTATCAAGTAATTAAGAAGATGCGTGTCACTTTCTGTTTTGTTTTTGAGATTAGAAATATTATCAATCTGATTGAGTATGCTTTGTGAGAATATTGCATCTGCAAATCTGGTGTTCTTTTTTTTATCTCCATAGTCAAAAAGAAGTATGAAATTTCTAATCACTTGATTGTAGCGATTGCAGACCATCTCAAATCCAGGCATCAAATCTATTTCGTAAATCATTGGACTATCTTTAAGAATTTGATTCTTGAGATAAGAAACTCCCTTATGGTAGATGGACAATAGCTTAGCACTCTCCTCTACTGAACTTGGAATAGCTCTCAATGGTGTTTTTGAGAACCAGAAGCTTCCCCCATTGTGGCCAGAATTAGGTAGTGATCCAAACTCTGGTTTCTGTGCTGAATTCGCTGCTACACCATTTTTTATGCTGTTAAAAATGTCCAAGCTTGAAAAATGGTAATTGTCATTGTCCTTAAGCGCTTGAAGTACAAAATATGTGAAAACAGAGTGTCCAGCATATCCGCGATCCTGCACGCTTTCTAGTCCACCCGATGTGATAGCTTGGCGGCTAGATTGCGCAATAGATTTTAACGCAAAAGCATTCTCGTCGGGAGACTCGACATCATTGATCCAGCGCAGCGCACCGCCAGAAAAGCAAGAATCTGAAACCAATAAAATGTGTCGAGCCTTGATCGCACCAAAGTACTGTTTGATCTTTTCGTGGTCGATCCACAGCGCTGTGCTATCTTTCCCAGCATCATGAGGGATCAGATAAGTCCCGTCCGTGAAGGCCTCGTCATATTCACCATGTCCAGCATAGTACATGACCAGCACGTCGTTTGATTTGAGCGTCTTCGCATACCTACGAAGCTGCCGATCAATCGCGTCGGCAGTTGCCTGATCACCAAGTAGGCGCGTTACATTGCTGCGATCAAAACCGTAACGTTCTACAAGGACATCGGATACCTCTGTTGCGCCGCGCTCAGCAGTTCGGAGATTTCGGTGGCATTTGTATGAATTGATACCAATAGAGAATAGATAAAACGTAAGCTTGGAAAGCTCGTTTTCCAGTTCATCTTGTGCTTCTGTTGCCATCATTTACCCCTCGTCTGTCTATTGATTCCATTTTGCACAAAGATTTCTCAAATCACTGATTTCGTGATACAATGTTATGAAGCTGTCTGCCATATCTATCCTTCGGATCGGCCTTGGCGCGCTTCAAAACAGCTCTTTCAGCCACAGGTATCCCTCTCCGGTTCGAGTGAATGCTGCCATCGCTTTCGGGCGTCAGCAGCACAACACTTGAATTTAGGAGAGTAAAGATGCCCAAATATTATGTTTTGACAAGCAATGAAATCCCTCACAAATGCTGGGTCTTCGGTGAACAGATCATTGATGAAGAAAATGGCTTGCCGCTGGATTGCGGTGTGCCCTACGAATTGACGGAAGTTCCGTCGTTTGGCTCGCTTGACAATGTGACAGTCACCGAAAAGACCCGCTTCATCTCTTTCTTGCAAACAATCGACGATCAAGACCGTTTCGTTGCAGAGACGGCCTTCCATGCGATCATTGGCACTCCTGACACCACCAGACTGACTTGGGAAGGTATGGTCTATGGTGCGGGTGGGACGAAGATATGGGAAATTGGGGATTGTGGTTTGGATGATTTTCCCAACATCCTGCCACCAGAGATGTTCGGGCTTTCGTCTCATTGCTGGTGGGGAAATGTCTTTGACGGATATGGTGACTGAAAGCGCAGATATGGCGACCGAGAACTTCTCGGTCGCCTCTTCCTGCAGCTTAAGTGTTTACCACCTGGTAGCGGAATATGCCTATTCTAGGGAAAGAGCCGGATGAGGCACTAGCAATAAGGGCTGAGTACAAATTCCTCAGTTCATCATTCCCTAGAGCCATCGCATCAAAGTCTTCCCCAAACAATGGCTCTCCCGCTGATCCGAGTCCCCATATCGCCAAAATACCGAAACGGCCTGTTTCGTTTTTCACTGAGAACGGAAGATTGTTACGTCTAGAAATTCTCCAGCGGCCCTCACGTGGCTCTTCCCTTACAACATGTCCAAGCAATTGCGCACGAGCTTCGATGCCGCTTTTTGTGTGTCCGGTTTGGTCAAAGAAGTTTAGAACTAGAGGTTTGCTGGGAACGCCATTTTCTTTAAATGTCGGAGGAATATAGAACTTGAAACGGGTGTCTTTCGTAAACACTGCTGAGTCTTGATCTGAATATGAAAAGTCCTCATAGGACTCATCCAGATCCAAACGACGCTTTGAATTTCCCATGTCTTCAAAAGAGATTGAGATCGGATCACAAGAATTTGCGAATTCCAATAACGCCGAGAGTGGATCAACATTCTCCCAATTTGGGCGCGGATTTTGGCTGAAGATCTTGCGAACTAATGTGATTGATTTGTCGAACGCCAGTTCTGAATCGCTTATTGCTTTCATTGCATCTACACCGAAAGCAATTTCGAAAAGTTGGCGAAGCCAGTCCAACTCACATTGGGCCATTATGAGATCGTGATGCCAGAAATTATCGATACGAGATATCGAGTTTTTTCTATTTTCTGCTGAATTAGTTTCATAAATAATTTCGCGAATATTGCTTTTTGTGGTTCCGTGATATCCAAGCACACCAAATGCAGATAGCAGCCGCGCTTTTTCGCGAAATCCAACAGGAGAACCCACCTTGGCGTCTTTTGAGACCATTTCTTTGGTCAGCTTTGGGTATCGATTTGAATTTGTCATTTTTCTTTGTCCTTGAAGTATTCATAGACAAAACCGGCGGTGCAGAAAACACCGCCGGTTTCAGCCGGTTACCGGGCGTCCATGAGCTCTGCGCTTAAAGTTTCACCCACATTAGCAAGAAACCTGCGCAGCTCACCGCCGTTCGTACCAACCACATGGGCTTGACCATCTGAGGCAATCCGTGAAAGCTCGCGGAGATTTGCCCCCGCCCCATAGGCAATGGACCATACATCCGCTACTTCATGCAGCCGGTTTATATTCTCCTGGCTGGCTCGCGAATGGCCGTCGGAGAGAAACAACACCTGAGGGCGAAGCCACATCCATCCATCGGGGTTTGGACGCGTCACAAGATCGCCCACAACTTCGTAGGTCTTCTCAACGGCACGATCGAAATTCGTCCCGTTGATCACTCGTGAACGCTCAATTTTGGCTTCCTGAACCATGATGCCATCAAGAATGAGTTCGGCATCATCAGAAAAGCGGATGATCGACAGGCGAAACCCGTTCTTATTCTCTTCAGAGGCCAAAATGTGCCAAAGCGCCATCACGGCTTGATCCAGCTGGGCCAGAAGCGCCCGCATGGAAATTGAGCTGTCCAGAGTGAGGATCACATCTTGTTTCGAGTTGGACGACACCCAGCCCGGTAGGGTCAAGCCCTGACCAATACTGAGCTTCGGGGCATCGGAAGCACCTTCCATTGCCTCTGTAACGTTAATGGGAGACGCAATCTCGTTTTTCTCAGACCCAGCAGGATCTACGGGGTTAAGTTCAAGGGACATTCGTTTTCCTTTCTGCTTGATGATTAACGAATGACCTAGAGCATAAAAATACAATACTCGGCTTCACATGAACGAGAATTCGTCAGGTTGACGAAGGTTCGTTCCTGAACCAATCTGCACAATTGCTTCAAAGAAAACGGCACGGACCTCAAACCAAGGAGTGCCATCATGAAGCAACTTACCAGATATCAGCCGAGCCAAAAGCACCGGGAGTTCGTCAGACAATCAGGCTTTGATCTCGACCATCCAGATAAACGCCATCCTGTTCAAAACCGAGCTATTGAACGTCTAGTCGAAACTGTTCACCAAGAGCAGAATCGTCGTCGAGACGACTTGCTCAGCATTCGCAAACCTCACGAACACGATTTGATCCGTTCTATCGCCTGGGGAAGTGGATTACTTCTTGGTAGTTTGGGTGCACGGGATGTCTATGCGGCTGGTCATGAATTCGAAGAGACCGATCAAACGCCATTCTTTACTCAGCCTATCAAATGGATCGATCTCGTGCTTGAGGCGGTTCAATCCATACCAGCAGATACGTGGTTAGTAGCCTTATCTGCCGCTACGGTCGTATTGCTTTTCAGGATCGTCATTTTGCAAACGCATCAAAACCGCTTTTTCCAGAACCAAACACACAATCAAACCCTGGAGATGAGAAACATGATCGCGCCTGATGACGAACCCCGACCAAAAGAGCAGGTGGAGCCATTGGACAGTCCGTTTCGCTGGCATACGTCTTGCGCAACCCGAACCGGAAAAATGAGATCAGAGAACCAGGATCGTTTTCGGGAGCTTTCACTTTCCCCCTTTGAAGTCATCCAAATTGAGTGCGATGGCGCAGGTGGGCATAAAGGTGGAGCAGAAGCTGCGGAATTGGGAGCTATCACCATTGCTGGCTATCTTGAAGATCAAGCCAATTGCGACAATCCCATTCAGGCAATGAACCAAGCGCTTACCTTGGCGCAGCAAGCGGCAATTGATGCGAAACTTGAAGGGATAACCACTACTATCATCGCTTGGTATCAAGATGACTGGCTGCATTTCGCGACCCTCGGTGACGGTAATCTCGCCGTCATCTGGCCAGACGGTATGGTCAGCGAGCATTTGACCCCGCACCACACGATAGATGAACCGAAAAACCGGATCGCTGGCTTCATTGGGCGGGGATGTGAAACCCCACCGCGCTTTGGATCGGTGCGACTGGAAGTAGGTTGTCAGGTGCTGGTTATGTCAGACGGTGCCGGGGATTTGTTTCCTTACGAAGATTACGCCCGTCAACGAGAGAGATATCGTGAGCTGTTGGAACAACCAGAAAGCGACATCGCCGCCAAATTGCTCAAGCAATTCGAAGAGGCCCGACACCCAGAAAACGGCGCATACTTCCATCGGGATAACATGACTTTACTGATGGCCAGCCTTCATCAAATCGAATCTGAAGGAGACGTTTCATGACCAATATTGAAGTAGTCCAGAATCTTGAGCTTGATGTGATGAATGCCAAGTTGGGATCGGGAGCGCAAGGTACTGCCAAGCTCGTAACATCACGTGTACTCTCAAAAGAGCCATATGTATTCAAGTCCTTGAAGGTCAAATCAGAGGGCATTTTACCCCGAACAAAAGGCATCGCCGCGTTATCCTTGCCCACCCGCAACCCATTTCTGGCAGGGCCAGTAATCTATGAATCGCGCAATACGGATGAAATCGTCCATATCGCTCCCTTTGTTGAAGGAAAGCCCCTCGATAAGGATATTGCTCGATCTTTTCCGGAGCGTATGGAGATTGCCCATCATGCCGCCTGTAATTGGACCACATGCGAAGAGATCGGGTATTTTCATGGCGATATCCGTCTTCAGCATCTTTTGATTTCAAAGGAAGGAGCGGTCTCTCTCATTGACCATGACAACGGGGGGCTTGTAGATGGATCAATCCCGCCGCCTCCTATGGCCGGTGATCCAATGATGATGCCTCCAGAGCTTCGCGATTTGAAAACGGCTCCCACCAGGGAAAGTGATCGCTTTGAATATGCGGTCTGGTTTCATATGCTGCTATTCGAACGTCATCCGGCTGACGGCGTGGCGAAGAAATCTTCAGAAGTCCCTCAAGTGATGTCGGCAGGCCGATGGACCGGCTATGATCAATATCAGCTGCTAAGAGGTGTACCCGTCACAGCACTCGGTCATGAGTTGCCCAAGCTGTTTGAGCGTGCCTTCTCACTCAATCCTATGGCACGTCCTGCGGCAGATGAATGGCGCAGGGCATTTAGTCAGGCGCTGAAAGAGATTGATATCCACGTTTGTGGAAATGCTTACGTTCAGGCCCACCAAAGTTATTGCCCCTGGTGCAATGCGGCGATCACAGCTGATCCAAAACTGCAAATAAGCCTGCCCAACCACGGCGGAGCCTACCGCGTCCAGATTGAGGATCAATCATCAATAAATCTTGGACGAGAGAAACTGGGTCCGGTATCATCAAAAATGTCCGGACGCCACCTGGATGTGCTCTTTCATGCCGATCAGCTCCATCTGCGTCATTGCGGTCGGAATCACACGCTGATCCGGTATCGAGGGAATTGGTTCAAACTGGACGAACTCTGGTGGCCGATATCGAAACTTGAACAAGAGCCCATAGATTTGGTGCTGGGTGATGTTGCCGTGCAGCTAACTCTTGAGCGTGCTTGAAGCCTGCCCGGGTGTTAAACGCCCGGGCCTTTCGCTTGCCAACCATTTTGCTAAACAAACTGCTAAACATTAACGAGGTTAGACACTACTTTTTTGCAAGCTTGAAACACCATCATCTAACTGATATTGTTATGCTAATTTCAACCGATTTGAAATCGTGGAAGGTCGCGTAGGATGCTCATCGCCCGCTCCAAATTTTCCGGATTGTCCAAACCGGACTTCTTTCTAAGATATTGGAATATGAGGGAAATTCTGGCCACCAGGCCAGAACGAACCCTCGTTCCTACTCTCCCTGCTAAACAAATTGCTAAACATTTTGCTAAACATGTGGAGCGTGTTTGGCGATGAAACTAACGCAGAGAGGTTCAAAATTCTACCTGGTCAAGCGCGTCCCAGAACGCTTCGCCCAGATTGACTCCCGCAAGCAGGTTTGGATTGCATTGCGCACCGATAGCCTGGCAGAAGCTGAAAGACGAGCGCACGACGCAGCTCGCGATCTGGAAAATCAGTGGCTTGCGAAGCTGTCCGGGCAATCACAGAGTTTTCAGCGTTTTGACGCACTTTCCGCTCTGGCTGCGTCGCGGGGCTTTCCATATTTGCCTGCTGAACAGGTTTCCGAGCAGCCATTGTCAGAAATCCTCAAACGAGCTGCCGTCGCGCAGGATAATGATACCGTTGCCGCCGCCGTTTTGGGAGCGGAAAAGCCCCCAACTCATAAGCTTTCGCAGATCATTGATCTTTATATTGAACTTGTCGCAGTGGACGTTAAAGACAAAGGCCGCGATCAGCGTCGGATTTGGGAAAACACGATCAGGCGCTCTATAGGTCGTCTCATGTCTGTTGTGGGCGACAAGCCTATTGATAAACTCACTCGCGAAGATGTTCTGGCCTATCGCAACCACTGGGTCACACGCATTCAGGACGAGGGTCTCACTTCCAATTCGGCCAACAGAGAACTCACAGCGATTGCAGGCGTATTTTCCAAGCTCTACAAGCTGAAGGGACTTGGCGATCCGAACTTGTTTAAGAACCTGGCCTTTTCTGCCAAGCGACGTCACCGACCGCCCTACGGTGAAACCTTCATTCGCGATCAGATTTTGCCTGTTTTGGATCGGGACATCTTGAATGGGGATGCTGCGGACATTCTTCGAATTCTGATCAACACTGGTATGAGGCCGTCAGAAGTCACAGGGCTCGCTCCAAGCGATGTCGTTCTGGAAACGGAAATACCTTATGTCGCGATACGCCCGAGGCAAGGGCGAGAGCTCAAAACTCAAACTTCAATTCGTGACATCCCCTTAGTCGGAATTGCCCTAGACGCAGCGAAACGGAATTCCGAGGGCTTTTCACGTTACTTCGACAAAACTGGTTCACTAAGCCAGACGATCAACAAATTCCTGAAGGTCAATGACCTACGGCCTACTCCAGATCACAGTGTTTATTCGTTTCGCCATGGTTTTCAGGATCGAATGACCGCCGTCGAAGCGCCAGATCGTGTTCAAGCCGATCTTATGGGACATCGCTATGTGCGAGAGCGTTATGGAGCGGGGCCGAGCTTAACTCAAAAAGCAGAGTGGTTGTCGCGAATAAGTTTTTTCTGAGCCGCTATCCGCCGTGCTTTTTCAATCAGGATGCGGTCATCCTCCTGATCCGCTAATTCTTGTTCCAAGCGATCAAATATCGGAAGATAGACGTGATGACCCGCTGCCACCAGTTCTGCGAGAAACTGATGTGCTTCCAAAAGCGTGAGTGCGGGATTTTGGACAGACAGATGTTGCATGTTGGCATTATAAAATGCGTTGGCATACCGTTGCAGGAACGGTTTTTCGTTGCCTAACAATCCGACAAACCTTCGTTCCCGCCCCGATAGTTAGATTTCCAACAACCAAGAATCGCCGCTACGAAGGAAGGTTCAAGTGAATTACTCAGAAGACATGTTTGAATGTGCCCGCCCGCTCCGCCTGATAGCTGTTTTTATTGAATGCATTGGCAGACCGTTACTGAAACGACTTCCCATTCAAGTCCAGTCGAATTGTGCGGTGATATTGCCGTTTTTAACTCACTAAATAAATCATGAGCGCTGTCATGCATGAACCCGATGAAAAAGAACTACATGTGTTTTACAAAGAGCATTTCTCTGGGATATGCATGATCCTCTTTGAAAATATCGGAGATATACGTCGTTGAAAACTCCCTTGTTTCCAAGCAGGAAGAGCTGACTGGGCTTGCGGATGTTGCCTACCAAGCACTTTTTGAGCTGAATATACGTGTGCTTATGACCGATTTTGAAGGCCCGGCGTCAAAGCCAGATGTGAGCTTTCTCCCAAAACTGGAATTCAAGGATTGAAGCCATTCACTGTGCAAAGATTGTCAAAACTTCCTCATTCTCCAAGATGTCTTCCATGGAATACTCAACTCTGGAGATGGAGCGAAATCGAGAGGGGTATGACGAGTACCGCACTGAATGGCAGGGGATCGGGATAACGGTCCGCCACTGCCCCTGTTGGCTGAGCTGTTCAGGTCAAGAACATGTCATTCAACATATCGAAATCCTGAGCGACGATCGTGTTGCTTTGCCTATAACTGGAACCGGATACTGTTCCCATTTCATGCATGGAGACGATGCTCTGAGCGATTTTGAAAATGATCCCATGGCATTTGTCATTTGGTGGATCGAAGAGGCCGCCAAGTCGCCTGATTGGCAAGCTCGACGGCAATTATCATTGTTTTGAGAGTTCAGTCTTGGTCTTCGCTTAGGCTACCTTACCTGCAAGCATGAGCTGATACATCACCGCATATTCAGCAAAGCCAATCGACCAGAGTGGTGCTGTGGCTTTTGGGAAATGGCGCAATACCATGCGCCGATGAGCATCGTTGTGATTAACCCAGTCTGTGACGATGGTGCGATTTGCTCGCAATATGCCTGCCAGAAATGAAAGGTTCGCAGGAACATTGCCCGTCTGCACCCAGGTACGGACGTGCCTGTATTCCTGTTCAAGCACAAAACCGTAAGTGTCGGGCAGAATTGTCATGTTGGAAGAGTGACTGTGCCCTCATCCTACTCTTGCAATTTTCAAAAGCAAACCTTTCAAGTCCTTGTTCTTCTGCGGTTTTGATCGGTTCCATGGTCAAAGCTCCCGTAGCCCTCGGCTCGCAAGCCTCTGAAAATGAAGATTAAATCAATATTATACGTTCGCTTTTGAAAGAAGCGAACCTTTAACCCCTGTTCTTCATGAGAAAAAAACTTCGCCGCAATGGCGCAGGCTGGAACAAAGACCGCTCGCAAGGCGTGAAGCAGCATTTCACCTTGGCAGAAACCAGGCAGATTTCGCACTGGTTGCTGGCTCAAGAGAACTGGCACGATATAGCGCTGTTTTCCCTCGCACTCGACAGCATGCTGCGTTCGGTCGATCTGCTCAAGCTTCGCGTTCGGGACGTGTGCTATGCCGACGGGCGTGTCAGGATGACTATTTCCGTCAAGCAAAAGAAAACAGGTCGCCCTGTGCGACCAGAACTAACCGATGCGACCAGAGAAGCGCTGGTGCACTGGATCGCATTTTCCGGCAAGCGCTCCGACGAATTTCTGTTCACCCGCACCAAAAAAGGGCGCGATGCCAAGCCGATCACGCGCAAACATCTGTCCAGTCTGGTCAAGCAATGGGCCGAGTGGCTCGGACATCCACCCGACGATTATGCCAGCCATTCGCTGCGCCGGACCAAAGGCGTGATCCTTTACGAAGCCGGAGAGAAAGTAGCCGATATCTCCAAGGCCTACGGCCACGCCTCGGAAGCTTCTACCCTCGCTTACTTGGGGATCGACCAACGTCGCGTGGGTGCGATGTGTCGAAAGTATCAGCTGACCGTGGATTTCCCGAAACGCGCCCCATCCAACACGAAACCTCGACCTCCCAAATTGCGTCCCGGAAGACATCCGGTTCTTCATTTGGCTGCGGTGCCATAGCCAGCAGGAAAACTCACCACTATCAGTGCGGGGTTGTCTGATGGAAGCATTCGGCAAACTCCTGGGCGAACTTTATCCGCCACTTGAGCCGATCTTTGCGCGGGCAGCCACCGCCGTGCTGGTGTATTTCCTGTTTGTTTCAGGGGCGTTGTCAGGTTTGTTCGGACTGATCGTTGCTCTATGCGCCACCTATGGCGGGCGGTTCTTGCTGTCCGTGACATCAGGCACGGCAACCTGGTTTTTCACTCACATTGTTTTCGGTCACGGCATTCACGATGCGTCCGTGACTGGCATTGCGACCGCCGCTGTCATTGGCGGTATCTCCAACTTTGTAGGAAAGGGATAATCATGTTTTTCCATGAAGTCATTATGCGTCAATATCGCAAAAACACCCAGTACCCTATTGTATTTCTGACTGGTCAAAATACCCTAAAGTCAAATCTTTTTTGTCAAGAAAATTTGACAAAATCACCAAAATCCCTAGAAAATAGAGATACTTACTTATCTCTCCTCAAAATGGGTAAACTCGACAAACTCGGTCGCGGGCTGGCACTGGCTGGAGCATTGGCAGCAGCGGAACCAGCACTGGCAGAAGATCAAAGACCGTCGGTACAACTGGCTGGAATGACCAGTGGTCAGGTGACGGATTGTGTGGCATTTGTGAGAGACCAACGAGCGCTGGCGGCAGATAATGGCGTTCAAATGAGCAGGAGCGAACAGAAAGGCCTATTACTGGATTGCCAAAATGGTCAGCTAGACGCTCGAATTGCAGAGCAGGAACGGATTATCGCGGAACTTGACGCGGCTATCGCCAAGCTGAATCTCCGAATTGATGAGCAAGCACGGATTTTGGATGCAAACGGGAGAGCCATTGCCCAGATTATAGCGATCAACAACCAACTGATTATTCGAAAGCAGTTGGAAACACAAATTGCTGCGTTGGATGCTGATACAGCTGCGAAACTAGCAGAAGCCGAAAGAATTCTCCAACGTCTAGCGACTTCGTAAGTGTCTTAAACTTTTGATAAAACTACCAAATTCTGCTATCATGAGTAGAATCCACTTTGATGAGTGCAGAAACCCCTGGCAATCAACATGACCCTACAGCTACGTCGGTGGAAGCGGCTAAATCTAGTCCGTTTACGCCGAATGACATTCCTGAGCTGTCAGATGCCGAGCGGCAAGATCCAGCCATCAAACAGGCATGTGATGAGTTTTGCCGCCGCTTTGAAGATTTTGACGATCCGATGATCGTTCGAGAGGCTATTCGAAAAGCCGACCCTGAAATCACCAAGGACGAATTATTTCATGATATGGATCGGCTGGAAGCGGCTGCTCGCAAGCATTTACCGCCAATAGCGGACGTAAGCTCTGTGGAGCGAACGACCGAAGATGAGGCGACTGAAACACCAGAAGCTCGAATTGCTCGGCTCGGAAAGTTCGTAGAAACCCACTTCGCTGAGATTTGTCCACCAGGTGCGCGATCTCTGGCTATAGAAAGATGCTGTCTGTATGAAGATGGCTGTCGTGAGCTATTTGGCGAACCAGGCTTAGTGCTGGGGGATGAAGACGCAAGTGACCCATCTCTCAGAGAAAAAATCACAGCATTGGCAGAAAAGTCGGCGGAAATTGCAACCAATGATGAAGCTATCGCCGAACGAGAGACCACCGAAGCCTTGTTGAGCACTGAAGTTGAGCGACGTGACACCGAGGATATTCCTACCTCGAATGCTGAACGCGAAAAGCTTGAACGAGAGCATCTTGAAATCCCTGCCACTGAAACTGAACGCGAAACTATGCTCACGTCACTCACTACCGGCAATGACAAATTACGAGTAGATAGAGACAGCGCGGCAGACCGAAACGAAATCGCTACTGCCGATCTAACCACCATGCAGCAGCTTCAAGACCGTTTTGCCGAAGTCAAAGCCCAAAACAGTGGCAGTACACTGGAAGCCCTCCGAACGCTTCTTGGCGAAGACGGTGTTAAGTCACCCGAACTACGCGCCAAGGTTCAGCAAATTCTCGGGCAATTGGAACAGGTTTCCGACTTGGGAAGCACAGAAGCTGCCAAAACCTTCTTTCGGCAAACCGTTGATAGTGCAACGCCGAATTTTACGGCTACCGCATCCGCACAAATGCACGCCTCTTTGCTCTCCCAGATCGACCAAGGTTTGGCTTCGGGTGCAATCACCGAGCAAGATGCCGACAGTGCAAGGGTTATGCTGGGCGTTCCCCCAAAAGCGCCGTCTGAACCCTACAAGCTTCCTGATGACCCAAAACAGATGGCTCGGGAGCTTCGTGATCGTCGCAACGTTGAACGGCAAGTTCCGAAACTCGACCCAGCTACGGGCGAGCCGATGCGAGATAGCGAGGGGAATATCATTTATGAAACGATCACCGAGGAAAACAACGACATTATCCCAATCGATCACCCGCACCTGAAAATCTATTTGAAGCCTGAGCCAGGAACAGACGCCTATTACGTCCACGTTCATCGTGCGTCCAGAACACCGCTTGTTGAACGGATTGATGCAGATAATTTCGCTATGGGCGGAATGCGAGAAATCAATTATCTCGTAGCAACCGCTGATCTTGAGCAGCAAGGCTACACCGATATTTTCGGCTCACAGTTCACCGACAACGAAGTCCGACGGGACAATTTTCAAAATTTCGCTCGGGCAACTGGTTTGAGAACCGACTTTGGTTCGCTTTGGACAACCGAGCATTCTGACCGTGTGCGTCAGATCATGCAGATGTTGCACCCTCGTGGTGACCTTGGACGCGACGACGTGAACCCTGACAACTGGAAATCATACGCAAGCGAACTTGGTGTTTTCAGTCCACAGACCAATCAATGGGACTATGACGCGCTACGCCTTTGGCGAGATAGCAAAATCTACAACACCGTTGGAAAGGATGGGGAAGCCTTAAGGAGGTCTGGTGATATTGATTTTGACAGCACCCGAAACAGAGCGGCATAGCTGCTCCGTTCTGGTTTGCTGAAAAGTGGGGATTCAGGTATAATATATTGATTTACTTAACAAATGCCTGAAATCGAAAGCCGTGTTCGAGAACTCCTGAACCGAAATCTTATCCTTGAGAACCGTGTCAAAGACGACATTCTTGCCTCTGACATTTCCATGCAGGCTGATATTCTTCCCCTTCTCGAAAAGATGGACGAGCATCAAACCCGCATGTTCGGTACGGTCCTTGGTAAGAATCCGCATTTCTTTGAAGAGTTGGAAGCGCTGGCTCAGATCGAAGCCCTCAAGAAGCGCTTTGGTTTGCAAACGGCTAAACCGCAGAAAAATGAAAAATCGGAAACTCAGCAAAGCAACACCAACCCCAGCCCTTACAAAGTCATCATCAACACTTACAAACGGTATAATCACATTCCAAAATCGTGTCCTGTATCAGACCAAGAATGGCAGGCATTCTTGAAACTCTACAAGTCCTGGGTCTGCAGCATAAGCAGCGACCATCGCGCCTACCGATTACTCGAACGCCAAATCACCGACTATCGGCGATTAGGTATTGTTCGTTCCGACGGTCGTTGGAACTATCGCAACATTCGTCGGGCAGTTCGCTTCGTTTTGGCGAACAAAGACGAGACACCAAGTTTTGAGCTGCTTGGGGCTTACCTGAGGTGTGGTTTTAAACTGGAACGGAGCTGACTTACAACCGGGCACATTGAAAGGAATGCATCATCCGTCATTAACTCCATCTTTCACCTCTACTCGTTCTTGTGGCTCAGTGAAGAAATGCATGTAGTGCTGTGGGCGGTAGAGCAGGAATCTTTTGCGAAATTTGTCTCCATGAGTACCATGAGGTAGATTTCCCAAAAAACTCATGAAGAAGGCTGCAACTTACTCACTTACAGTAATAGTTATTCTGCTAGGCGTCACTGCCTGCATCTGGTTCGGTTTTATTCTGGCAGGGCGTTCGAAAACCATTCCTGTAGAACCAGAAGAGGTAGCCAGAACTGAGGTCCAGTCGGTGACAAAATATCCGACAAAATCGCCCGTTTTGGGGAAAGAAATAAAAGGATTGCCAGATTACTGCGCCGACAAACTTATATCGGTCTCTGGCTGCGACGGCCAAACTGAAATTACAACCGGTCAGGGAAACGCTTATCGCCTGATCGAGATCGGTGACCAGTGTTGGTTCGCGGACAATTCTAAGGAAATACCTACGACTGACAAAGGTTGGTATGGTTACTATGACAATGCCGAAGACGAACTATCTCCCGGAGAAGGTCTTCTATATACATGGGATGCTGCTATGAACGGAGAAAGGGAAGAACGAGCGCAGGGTGTGTGCCCGGATGGTTGGCATGTACCCAGTGAGTGTGAAACTGTAGTGTCTTATTCTGAACTAGGGATCAATCTATGGAACTTGATGCTGGTGAATTTAAAGCCGATCTATGTAGGTGTTACGCCTGTCAAAAAGGCGGCGGGAGAAAAAGTAAGCAGGAAAGATAGTTTTCATCTCAGAAACGAACTGTACTCACGCATAGTTTCGAATCAAACAATTGGAAGAAAAGGGCAAATCGAACGATATCTGGATGAGTTTGATGAATCTGTCACTGCTGCGATTACCGAACTGACCAACGCAGCCACAGGCTCACTTCAATGCATCAGAGATTGAATCATGATTGCCAAGGCCTCCACACCCTTTCTCGGAAAAACTCTCCAAGCAAAAGGCCTGGATTGGTATTTATTTCATTAGAAAGAGTTATCATTGTTTCAGTGGTTTTATTAATCGCATCTGCATAAGCATCAAGTTTCTCGGGTGGCAATTGATCGATATTTTCTGAGACAAATTGCGCGGTGCGGATAATATAGTTTTTCATTCTGACTACCTCTATGCGCATGGTATCCGCTTGAGATGCTCCTTCAACAAGTAATGAAACAGAGCGTGCAGTATCTTCACTAGCCCAAATCGCGGCATCTTTAAATGCGTCAGCTTTGTCGATTAAGCTAGGGCTACTGTATTTCATTGAAATTATGGCGGAATTAATGGCAATTCTGTTTGTAGCCCAAATCCAATCATCGGTATGCCCTTCGCTCTCAAGCTTCGTCATTGCCAGCCCACCAAGAAGGTCGGCAATTGTCGGAATGAAACCTTTGACGTTAGTCGCTGCTGCTTCCTTGAAATTCTTTAAATAATGCTTACCCCAAGGTGTTGAAAAATATCGAAGCAACTCATCTGTACTACTTACTGGTCCGAATATTCGAATAAACGCATTTTGCGCTGCAGGGAGCTTCATGAGTTCATCAATGGCGGAATACACTTGAGCAACTGTTACGACACCGCCGAAAAGATCATCAATCTCATGAAGGCTAGCTAGTATTTCTTGATGCGTTAAGCCACCAAATGCTTGAACCGGAGTAGCTAAGGTCTGAGACTCTATCGCCCAAGATGCTTGCCCTACATTCCTTGACCAGCATGAATTTGTCTGTGCGCATAATAAGGACGCATTGTTATCTACCGCCTGCCCAGCTGTGCCATTCTCCAGGCCAGTCGTTGCGGTGGGAGTTGGTGATGGTGTCACCGCAGGATCAGAGAATGACATCGTCAACACCAACTGCGCTGTTGCACCGGTGTTGTCCGTCGCTTCAAAGGTCAGTGAAACCGTGCCAGCATCGCCGTTATAGGTGCCGACAAGTCGCTTCTGGCCATTGATCTCGATAATCTGGAAGTTGGCTGTATCTCCGGATCGAAACACGCGAAGATCAACGATCGTACCGGTGCTATCAGTAAAGAGTGTTGGCAAGAGAATGTCGAACTGCTCACCTACGATATAGTCACCAGTTGGTAGCGTTGCGCCCAGGATCGGTTCCGGGGGCGTGTTGGTGGCGGCGGTGATCCCGGGGGCGTCCTGTTCATAAAAGTTGATCTTGGCGTCATTCAAAAGCGTCAATGTGCCAAACTCAATATTGTTGATCCCGTTGAGGTTTGTTGCATTGCTCTGATTCAGACGACGCATGTAGATGCCATCCAAACTGAGTTCTCCGGTTGTACGAATGCCGTAGTCACCCACATAGATTCTACCAAAATCAGCCTGAGCGCTTGCCGTCGAATTCGGGTTTTGTGAGAAAGTGATATTGCCTGATCCGGCATCCAGCGCGAATGCTGATTGTCCGCAGGAAACCTTATAAAAACCATTACACCCGATGTAACCGGCAATTTCATTCCTGGTGTCGGCCTTATTTGCGAGCGCGAAGGTCATGTTGCCCCCTTGGGTGCGGATTTGTCCAGGCGCAAAGTCGCTCTGCGGCTGACCTACGATGCCCTGGATTGTATTGGTGATCTGGAAATAAGCCCCCCGGAAGCTGAAATCACCCCCATTTGTATTGATCTGCGCTCCGGAAACTACTAGCTCGCCATCACGGAACCCGGTCAAAGAGCCGCCCACAAATGGCTCCAGTATGTCCGCGACCTGTACGGAGATATTCAACTCTCCGCTGGTGCTGGTGATATCGTGGGTGATGGAAACACTGCCCGTTGATCCCAAGGTCAACGTGGCGTCGCCTCCGGCAGTTTTTTCTATATCAGCATGGACACCCGTGCGGGCGTCTGCACCCGTACTGATCAGGGAAACATTTGTGCCGGAATTCAGGGCGCTTTCAATCGTGGAAGCGGCCACGTATTCGGTATTCCCAAAGACCGAGGAAGTTGCAGAGACATAAAGCTGTTCAGGGTCAAGCAACCACAGGCCTCCCGCGCCCGCAGTTACGTTTCCTTCTGGCAGATTTAAAGTCCCTGCAGAGGACGTTTCGATAAATCCACCAATCCCGGTGCCAGCTCCGATGGCGGTGATGTCGGCAGCGCTGCTGGTCGCCTCATCGGACCACAGGACTATTTTACCGCCATTGCCGTCTTCAGTTGCTGACGCACTGATCGTACTATGGCTATCCACGCGCACGGTTGAGGCTGTTGCGACTTCATAATCTTCTCGAATTTCTTCTCCGACCGGATAGAGGTCACTGAGGGGCCGTCCTCCCAAATAGTCCCCACCGATCAGAACCTTGCCTCCACCATAGGTGCCGCTGGCATCGATTGTTGCTGAGGCAAGCGTGATCTCTTCGCCGGTAATCTCGATGGTACCGCCCGCGGGTTTGGATGCAGGCAAAGCGGTTAGTTTGGTCGGCAGGCTGACAGCAGAGAGGCGACCGGAGACCTTGACGCGCTGAACCGGCGCTTTGGCCAGCTTGGTGGCTGCTGTGGCGCCGCCCAAAATAATCTTGCCATTTTGCATACCAACGGAGTTGGCTTCGATGACGCCCTTATTGTTGATGACCGAATTGACGGCCTGGCGAACGGTGGAGGCTTTCATAGCCACGATGCCGCCATCAGCTTTCAATGTGCCTTCATTCTTGACAAGATCGGCCATGGGTTTGCCGGTGGCTACATCGATCACTTCTTGGGTGATTTCATCATCAATGGCCAGATTGACCAGCCCATCGCCATAGAGATCGAGCGTGAAGCTGTTGCCAGCCGCCAGTGAGATGGTGCCGAGCCGAGCTGTAATCACACCAGAATTGCGCACGCCGGGGGCAACGAAGGCCCCAAGCCCCTCATCCGCAATGGTAATGGAGCCTTCATTGATGACGGAGGCTGCCGGATTGCCTGGCTTGTTGAAATTGAGTTTGCCCGCCGTGAAATCCTGATTGGAAATGTCATGGGTTGTGGCAATCAGGCTGTTGACGTCAACGCGCGCACCATTGGCAAAGACAATACCATCAGGGTTGACGATGGCAATATTGCCATTGGCCTCAAGCGCCCCTTCGATGGTGGTGGGGTTGAGGGAGCCGACTACACGGTTGAGCGCCCATGCGCTGCTGTTTGGCTGAATAAACCGGGTGGTTTCACCGGGCGCGATGTCAAATCGTTGCCAATCAATGACAGCATTCTGGCTCTGTTGGTCGATCTGCACCGTTAGTTCATCGGGCGCTGAAATTTCTGCCTCACCGGCCACCACCTGCCCCCCTTCTGGGTTGGCATGAGCGGTAGGTGCGAGCATGGTGCCGACAAGCAGGATGGAGGTCAGGGCTGTTGTGGTTTGCAGCCAGGATTTAGCGGATACAAAAGTCATTCTTCTAGCCCCTAGAAATGTGCAGAAATACGGAACCAGCCACGAACGTCATCCTGATCGCCCGTACTATCGGGTTCTTCCAATGTGTGGCTGACCATGAAATCAGCGGAAATCTTGTCCTTGGCGAGCCGAATTCCAAGGCCGATTGAGGCGGCATCATCCTGGTCAGCTGTGCCGAGGGGCGCATCGATATTCCAAATACGACCATAATCGATGAAGCCATAGAGCTGGCTGTAATCAAGGATGCTGTCGAGCTTCAATTGGCTCAGTGGCATGTCATAGCGCAACTCGGCCTGTCCTATCAGGCATTTGTCGCCAGTGATGATGGAGCTGTCAAAACCGCGCCCATCCTGCGCTCCGCCAAAGCCGCATTCCTGCGAAGAGAGCAGCGGATCATTGGTCCATTGCCCTTTTACCTGGGCAAACAGCGAAAAGCTGTGTGCCAGATTCTGGCTACGTGACAGACTGGCCTCGACCTTGAAGAAATCGACCTTGCCCGGCGTGCGGGAGGCGTCCGGATTTCCATTGTCGGTCGAACCCAATCCATTGATGCCTTTCGAGACGGTCACAATGGCCTGATTGGTGCCCTTAAGACTGTCGGCCCGATCCCAGGCCAATTCACCACGGAAGATCCGCAGCCGGTCCTTGGAGGCCACTCCGGTTGCATTGGTGCTCTCGGAGTTTTTGAAGTCAAAAGCGACAGTGCCAGTCAGATTGTGATCGCGGGAGCGGATGAAGGGATAGGCCAACGCAGCGGACAGATTGAGCCCCTCGGTCTCATAATCGAGCGCCGACAGAACTTCGCTATCCGGGTCGCCCCAACTGGCATTGCCATTCAGTGAAAAAGTCAGCCCTTCGGAATTGAGCACCTGGCTATATCCAAAGAAAATGTAGTGAAGCTCCGGATTGGCCGAATTGCGCGATGGACCGGCGATGGTGTAACCGCCCGACAGCCGCTCATGCCAGCCCAACATATTGTTCAGGCTCCCCGAGACGGTCGCCTGCACCGGGCCGCTTCCCTCGCTGCCACGATTGTCAATGGAGACGGAGGTGTCGTAAGGGTCCTTGTCGACGGTCACCACCAGAGTGCTGGCACCGGGATTGGTGTCAGAGGCGGTGAAATTGGTGCGGAACTTGAACCCCGGCAGATCCGAGGCCAGCATCACATAGCGATAGAACTCTTGGACATTGAGGGGGCGGCTCGCCTTGATCTTCTCTTCGTAGGCGGAAAAGAGATCGTGATAGCCGGACAATCCCTCCGGCCAGACCACATCATCGACAAATCCTTCCACGGCACGCAAAGTGATGGACGAGCCTTTCGGGTCTAATGCCTGTGGCGGGACGACCACACGGGAGAGCATGTAGCCCTGTTTGCCATAATGGGAGGAGATTTGTCTGGCGACTGCAAAGACCTGATCAAGCGTCACGGTCCTGCCGATCAGATGCTCATAGAATCCGGCCACATCCTCATTAGAGAAAACAGATGATCCTTCCAGCCGGAAACCATCAATCTTGAGGGATATCTTGGCAGCTTCCGCCGGGGCCATAGTGCTTTCCAGGTTGGTCACCACAGCAGGTCGAGCTAATGCCGAGCGTTGTGTCTCAAACCGCCCCTCAATCCGACCTGCTTCGGCCCCTCCTTGTACCGCTAGAGCATGGCCGAAGCGAGTATCAGTCATCACTCCACACATAGAAATTCCAAGAAGTATAACTTGGTAAGAAAGCAACTGTTTACGCATACCGTCAACTGCTCCGTTCATCTAATTTTTCCTAGCAAGAGTCAGAGACTACTTTTAATTGTTAGAATCCGCAAGACTCCTATAGATTGTTTGTGTACGGCGATTTCTAACAACTGAAAGGTTGTTTCGATATTCAATCGTCGTCGTGCATTTCGGATATGCTCTTCAAGTGTCCGGATATGCAGACCAAGATGGATGGCGGCCTGTTTTTGTGACAAACCATCCGCCAAGGCCTGAAGACAGCGTTGTTCGGATGAGCTAAGGTCTAAACAAGAAAGTTGCGAACTGCTCATATTTCAGTGCCCATACATAACAGTCGGCAATCTCGCAGCGGTGATCTGATAGCCTCCAATCGGTCGAAGCCTGGATGGAACGACTTGATTGGAGTGCTTTGATCTGAATGTCGCAGAGCGAGAAAGTCGACTGTTTTGGCAATCTGCGAGCGAGCATACCTGCTCGATATGCCCACCTGTCTTGGGGTGAATGATGTCGTTGGGGGACGTCTAGCCACCTCGGCCCCGGCAAGCGGCGCTGGCAGCGGCCTCCTTGCTGCCAAAATTTTCACCGAGATACGCGGTGTTGGCCCATTTCCCATTGGATTTTTGCTTGATGCCAACCAGAGTGCCGCTACCACAACGAATTTGTATCCAACTGCCGTAGTTTTTCTCAACGGACCAAGCCATAGCCGGGCCAGCGATTGATGTAAGTATCAGAGTGAGAATGGCGATACGCTTCATGAGAATTACCTTTATTCTTGTCCGCTTGAGTTGACTTCCTAGGGTCACATCTGTTGAAAACAGACATGAATTTGACAAGCCATCTTTAGATTTACTGACTAGAGATGGTCAGCTAGATTCACGGAAAAGCTAAGAAAACATGGAAAATATTTAGATTTTACAGCTGTAAAACAATGACTTATAGAAAAATCCCAATGCCATCAGTTGACAGTGAATGGAAGCAACTCAATCGCTGGAGTGAGCTTTTTGATGCGCTTTGTCTGAAACGGAATCATATTAGCAACACAGATCTGGCCTATCAGTTTTGCAAAAAACAGAGCAGAACCTCGCAGAAGGATATGGAGGCTACAACGCGCAGTATCAGCAACTGGCGAACTGGTGCCAATCTGCCGAGCCGGAGAAACTTTCGGGTTCTAACGGAGCTTATGGAAATTGCTAAGGACCCAGAGCTGGAAGCTCATTGGTACGCCGTTTACAATAAATCAAACAGCGCTAAGCTACCTCAGGAACATACAAGCGAGCAAGGTCGAGCGAGCTGCAAGTCTGATGTCATCTTCAGCTTGTTTGGTAAGGATGTATCTACTTCATTTTTTTTCAATTTGGTCGTGTTTTTCAGCATGGCGGGCGGAACCGCTTGGTTCCTTGATTGGTATCAGGACGATATGCGCCTACTTGCCAAAAACTCCATAATCTGGCGGAAGAATGTGACCATGAGTGTTGGGGAGAAGATCGTTGTCCATGGTAAAAAAGGTATCTGTGGGAAAATGCCTCCACCTGCCGAGGAGATTTTTGCTAAGCTCCCCAAAAATCTTAAAACCGGTCGGCTGACCACCGGAGCGCTTGGTTTGCGGGCTAGCAATTCTTGCAACGGCTTGACACCAGCACGAGAAATCGTGTTCGAGGCGCATACGCAAGGCCACGAAACCTTTTTTCTGTTTGGAAATGATATCAATGTTCAGGTTGCAAGTGAACCTGGAAAGGAAAACTATGCCGTTGAGCAATAAGTGTCGGAGTTACCTCGTTACCATCGTTGTTTTAAGTGTGGGTATAGCCGTCGGCGTTGGGATAACCCAGGTCCTTCCCTTGTTTGAAAGAGATGAGAAGACATCCTGGGATTTTGCTGATAACAAAATCAATTTTTCAAGAACCGTGGCCCTTAAAGTGGGTCAGTCAATGGTTATTCACGGAAAACGAGGGAAATGCGGAGAGCTTCCTCAGTCCGCAGAAAAAACATTAGCAAAGCTTCCAACAGATCTTAAGACTGGCAAACTCCGAGTGGGAGAGCTGGGTGTTAGATCAAGCAGATCTTGTAATGGTATCACACCGGCGCGTGAGGTAATTTTCGATGCTATTCAACCTGGTAGCGAAATAATTCGCCTCTATGGTGATGATATTGTTGTAACAGTCGAAGCCGAATAGCAATTTTCAAAGGAATGGCGGAAAGCCGGTATAATTCCCAGAGAGTGCGGGATAGGCATTGAAAAAACTGTACATTTCAGCTCAATTTACCGGATATACAGGTGCCTGTTCATAGCTGACCGTACCAGTCTTCAAGCATGACCAATCAGTGCTTTTGCCATACGGATTTTGTCGAGCGTGCGTTTGGAATCCGGGTCGGGTCGCCACTTACAGGCCTGATTGATATCGAGCGCAGCTGCTTCCAGAGCATTTGCGATGACATCGATACCTTCTACCGGGATGGCGACGGTACGGTGCTCAAAAACAGGTTCGCCGTCATAATCCTCTTCAGCCTTAAAATGTTTAACGGCT
Source organism: Terasakiella sp. (assembly GCA_965230775.1). Lineage (GTDB taxonomy): Bacteria > Pseudomonadota > Alphaproteobacteria > Rhodospirillales > Terasakiellaceae > Terasakiella. Next base: position 18,653 of record CBDDLQ010000005.1, on the reverse strand, counting down.
TCGTCAATCGTGCCTTCCCATTTCGGAATAACCTTGTCGATGCGGGAGGCATAGTCATGAACGATCACTTGCAGTGCGTTTTCTGCGAACCGAACATCGTAATGAAATGACCTATCGACATGGCGTTCGGCCTCTGGGGTCAGATAGACCGAACCTGGACATTGTTTCATCTGCGCGACTGTTGCCGCCGCAAAGTCACCGGCTTCAAAGCGTGGCTGTGGCCAGGCGCGATCAATCGCCGCGCGGATGTCATGGATCACCCCATGCGGTCCATTTGGGTAGCCGTCATAGTGGCGATAAATATCGAAACACTCATCTTTGTCGGAAATGGATATCGTGGCACGCGTGCCCATGGATTTTGGCTTAGAAAATAGGCTGATGGCTACCACCAGCAGGAATAGATCACCTTTTCTCTGGTCTTCAGGATTTCTTTTGCCCATTCGCAGAAGGCCAAATCCTGATCACGGTATTCCTGTGCCGATTCATCCTGGAACTGATGTCCATAGAAGAACCCGCCCTCACTGTCGGGAAGCTTGCCGGTTTTGACGAGTTCTTCGAGCATCTGGATATCGTCGGCAGTCAGCTCCAACTCCCCGCAGTTGAGATCCGTGTCATCTTTGCCTGTACGTAGAACAAACAGACGTTCCATAAATTCCTGAAGCTTGGCGTGCTTGCGCCAGATGAATTCTGGATTTTCTGCGTTTTCGGAAGAGTAGGCATATTGGTCGAGCCCCATTGGGATGAAAGAGATTAAGAAATGTCAGTATTCCTCGGGCAAAAGGATGGTCATCACCCGCGTCGTGACGCTCGGGTCACTGGGATCAGGTGAACCATATTCCAGGTTCTGATCATACGCATCAATCTTGAACCAGACTTTCTGCCCCTCCACCTCAACGCCGCCAAACTCATGCGTACCGTAGGGATCGTTGTCTTCACAGAAGCCATCAAAATTCTGGATTGCCTGAAGGACACGGCTGGCAATGTCTGTTGCCAAACCCTGCACACCAGGCGTGATCAGGATTTTCCCGCCAGAAAATGAGCGCCGAAACGCATCATTGAGATCGCGAATGCGTTGATCCGTTTCGCTTAACTGTTCTCTGTCCGGCCATGTGTCGCTGAGTTCCGGCATTATTGGGTGGTTAGGTGTGATCAGAATAATCACGGCACCCGGGCATAGCGAATATTGCACAGACCTGTTGAGAGGCATTTGTCCCAGTGATATGTGATCCGCCAAACACCGCTCACCTTGCCCGATCGCCAGCGCCTTTCAACGGTTTGCCGCGCTTTTTCGGTCGAATTTTAGAGACGAAAAAGTCTGCAACTTTTTGCGAAAAATTCTCCGCGCGTTTGCCCGCTTTGATAGGCGCTTTAGCTGCGATCGGGGGTTAAGCGTGTGTTTTGTCTCTTAATCACATATCACATGACAACATTTGCTTCCCGGTCCCGGTCTGGTGCGCGTCGCAGACGTGCTGCCTTTGAATTCTATCCAACCCCACCCGAAGCTGTTCGGGCTCTGCTATCGGTCGAACAGTTCTGCGGCGATATCTGGGAGCCAGCCTGTGGCGATGGTGCGATCTCGAATGAGCTGATCAAAGCTGGCCACCGCGTCGTTTCAACTGACCTGATTGATCGTGGCTATGGGGACGGTCAACTGGACTTTCTGAAGTCCGAAAAGCCGCTGGCAAAGAACATCATCACCAATCCGCCCTACGGTACGCATGGGCTTGGCGATGCCTTTGTCAAAAAGGCGTTGATCCACTGTCAGAAGACCGGTGGATCAGTGGCTATGCTTTTGAACCTGCGATCTTTGGCCAATCCTGCCCGCACGCCGAAATTCTGCAAAACGCCGCCGTCAGCGATCTATGTTCTGGATGATCTGACTTGCTGGCCCGAAGGAAAGCCAACCTCGAAAACAGCGCGTATTGCTCGCCAGCAATATTACTGGGCTGTGTGGCGACCCAAAACTTCCGGCATGCCGAAGTTCTGGTGGCTGTCCACGAGCAAATTCAGAGATCAGGCCTAGCTGGACCTGATCATTCTCTATCCATAATCCAACACAAAATGAACAATGACCGACAATTCGCGCTCTTTAATATGATCGCAGAACAAACACTTTTCATTCCGACCTTGCACATCCAAAACAGTGATCGCTTGGACTTCCATGATGTGTCAGTTTGGTCTGTCCGGAAAGCTCTGGAACAGGCTTATGAAGCGGGGCGATCGGCTAGCCAGGAATAGCTTGGCTGGCTTTCACCGCTGATAGTCAGACACAAGCTCTTATGGATTTGACCAGAAATGGCCATGCGTCGATTCTTTAACTTGGGCGCAAATGGCTACACGACAAGGCAGGCGACCTGACATGCCTTCTGAAGGAGCAGGCGCTTTGATACCGAGCGGTAAGCTACAAATCCAACCAATAACGGGTTCCTCGGCGCTCGCCAGTTCGCTTCAGCGCTCCTTTGGAAACCAGATCGCCAAGATCACGACGGGCGGTGGCCGGAGCCGTGCCGGTAATCGAGATGTAGTTTTTTGCGCTTAGCCCGCCAATAAATCCCTCAGGGCCAGCATCAAACAGGCGGATCAACACCTTTTCCTGGCGAGAATTGAGCTGTCCACGCAAGCGATCCAGCATTTTGGTCTTGGCAATCAGATGGTCGATCAAGGTGATCGAAAAGGCTTGCGCCGCCAGTGTGGTCTCGGCAAACCAGATGAGCCACTCAGTCGCTTCCATGGCTTTGTTCCCAGCTTCCAGCGCAGCGTAGTAACCTTTTCGGCTTTTCTCAATCTGAGTAGAGAGCGCCACCAAGCTGGGTTGCCCAAGAGCTTGAGCCAGCACCTTTTCTGACAATGCGCGCGCAACCCGCCCATTGCCATCTTCAAATGGATGAATGCTGACAAAATAGAGATGGGTAAGCCCCGCCTTTGTCAGAGCAGGGAGGTCGGTTTTCTCAAACCAATTGACGAAGCTGGTCATCTCTGCCTGCATCTGATCAGAGGGGGGCGCTTCGAAATGCACCTTCGGCTTATGAATGGGGCCAGAGACCACCTGCATGGCTTCTGGATGCTCGCGGTATCCACCAATAACCGAGAGATCATGCCGCCCAGCACAAACCAACTTATGCCAGTGAAACAGCATGTCATGGGTCAACGGTTCGCCAAAGCCATTGAAACAATCAACCATCAGTTCGGCAATTCCAGCTTCTGCCGCACCTACACGCCGATCAACCTTGAGGCCAAACTGCCGCCGTACTGATGATTGTACACTGGCTCGGTCCAGATATTCCCCTTCAATCTCGGAGGTTTTCATGGCCTCATCACTGAGCAAGCTGATCTTGAGATCTGTTTGTTCGGCTGGAGCGAGATACTGCCAAGCCCCAAGCAAGCGACCAGATTGCAGCAGAAAGCGATCCTCGAAAGCCTTCAGGGCATTCGCATCAAAGTGCCAGTTCGGCCAGTCGGGTTGTTGCCAGTTCCAGTGCGGTATTGTCGTCATGAGCGATAATTACTCTCTATATCGCTCACATTATACCCATTTCATGAGCGATAACAAGGTGACTTATCGCTCATTGTCCTTCTTCGCGCCGAAGCAATCTCTGTCTCGCATAGCCAATTTGTAGCCGAAAAGTAGCCGGTCAGCTTCTTTGGAGCTCTGAAATTTGGGGGATGAGAAATCTCGCTGATCTTTGAGACTACCGCTCGCGGGTGTCGGTCAAAGGTTTGCCGCTGGCGCGTTTGCCCTTTTTGACAGCCACCCTTGGGGCGACCGGTGATGTCTCAGATGCTCAATATTTTCTAATCCCAAACCATCATGAGCAACACAAAAAACCGGCCTCGCTATTTCGCCCACGTTAAATCCGGCAAGCCAGACAAACCGATCTGGATTCGTGTCGGAGCCGCCTTCGAGAATGACAAAGGCACTTTGAGCCTGGTGCTTGACTCCAACCCGATTGACGGACGCATCTGGTTATTTCCTCCAAAGACCGATGGACAATCGTCATCTGACGAGCCATTCACGGCCTAATCTTTTCCGCCCGGTCAGCTCTGGCCGGGCATACCTCTTAATCCAATTTAAACATGGGACTTGATCAATTCGCTTACAAAAAAGATCGCGATAGCGGCGATGTAGACTTTTATTGGCGCAAACATGCCAAACTGCACACCTGGATGGAACAACTCTACACGGAGAAAACCGGTGCAAGCGCTGATAATTTTAACTGCGTCGATTTGGAACTGACTTTAGCAGATATCGAGCGCCTGGAGGCAGACGTTCGTAACGGGCAGTTGCCCGAATGTAGCGGAGGTCTCTTTTTCGGGCATCAATGGCAAGACGAACAAGAAGATCATTACAAAAAACAGGATCTGGAATTCTGCAAATGGGCCAAAGCCACAATTAATGCCCAAGAAGGGGTAATTTATTCCTGCTGGTGGTAATCACACGTTATGCCCGGTCATAAGTGGCCGGGCTTATTTCTTAACCAAATAAATTATGAGCAAAGAAAAATCCGGCTACGCTATCACCGATATGATGTGCACTCTCAATGAAGCAGCTTTCAGTATTGATGGCGAAAAGCCATCCTTCAAAGAGTATTTGATGGAGAAGGGCGATTATTTCTACCGGCCTGACTGGACCGTCCACTACAACAAGAATTCTGGTTTTTGGCAAAACTACCAAGGACAAGAGAGTGACATTTACCCGACTTACGAAGAATTCAGGGTGGTCTGTAGCGTTCGGGTTCCTGAAGGATTCCGATCCGAAGCTCCGATAGTACTGAAAAGAGAGACGGTTCGTCACAAGCCATCTTTCAAAGACCATCTGATCAAGAACGGAGTTTTTGCGTATCGGCCCAATTGGACCGTTCACTATGCAGAAGATCAAGGCTTCTGGATCAGTGACCGAGAAGACGAAACCGAAATCTTTGATGACTATGATGCATTTCTGAGAGAGTACGACCTTGAAATTCCCGAAGATTTCAGAAGATAGGGACCTTTCTGTCCCCCCGCCCAGTCACCCCGGCAGTTTGTGATTGTCGCCCTAAAGACTGCGGTACAATCACACCACTCAAATCAAACCCTTGACCTCGCCAGAACAAGTGCCGGTCCGAACAGCGCGGCGATTTCCAATGTCAGCGCCAGAAAGACTGGCATGATCCATTTTAGATCTTTTCCGTGCAAGCCAAAGGTTTGGAGCGTTTCAATAGTACGGCTGGCAAAGGTAGACGCCGGACGATTTGCTTCCAGCCGCCCAAGCTGATTGTGCACCGCATTAATCTGCGCCTCCATGTCCAGGGCTTCAGCTTTCAGACCATTGGCGACTTCACCGCAGCCGCCCCGATCACATTCGTCACGATAATCACTCCAGACCCGTGACACGCGTGATTCCAGTCGTTCTAGCTGAGCATGTAAACTGGCCAGTTGTCGTTGTAGTCCCGCCTGTTCGGTTTGTGCTTCAGCACCCAGTATCAATGCGGAGGAAATCACCGATGTGCTGGATATGACTGAAGCCGGAGCAAGCCCCAAGGCGATGACAAGTGCGAGTGCTCGCACGGATCGTGACAAGCAGGAAGATCTCAGAGCTACGGCCATCAACAGAGGGCGTAGTCCATCTAGCCCCATGAAACCGATGGTAAAAGCCAAACGGAAAATCGAATCTTCTGTCAAATTCCAGGCAAACCCCGCATTGATAATCATCAGCGCGCCAACCAGACAGGCTGAGACCAGCCATGCGGCCATGATCGCCAACCAATTGTGGTCTGCCTCCGTCGCTTTTGGCTCTTCACTGAGCGAAGAAGAAAAAGCATTATCCAGTTCAATAGGGAGTGTGTTGTGTGGAGCCTCTTCAGTGAAGAGTGTTTTCTGCCAGCATTTTCGGTTCCGACAATATGAAATCACGCCCTGTCGCTTCAGGTGCTGCAAGATCGGACGTGTGGCTTCATTTAGCGTCAGGTCTGGCCAAGGCTGTGCTGTCATCCGGTTCAGCAAATCATCGCGTGTGAAGGTCTCGGGGATATCTGCCAGGATCATGCGCAGCCAGGTATCACTGACACATACGCCCTTGATGGTGAGGGAAAGGTTTTTCATCGCGGCCCCCATCACAAGCGCCCTCGACGGCGAAGCCAGGCGATCTGCTCATTGTTGAGTTCTGCAAGATCAGTGATCCCCTCGGGAATTTTCACTATTCCCTCCGCTGTCCGCCCCAGTGGAGCATCCCAGTTGAAAATCCGACCTTCCAATCCAAGCTCATTTAGGATGGTTTGCGCTTTATTCGCCCCCCGTTGACCTGCCTCGTCACGATCAAACACGACAATCACACGCGTCACATTACAGTGATCGGCAAATTCCTTGAGTTTGAACGCTTGGGCACGGGACAAAGATGCCCCGAAGCTACCAACGACATTGCGCAGACCCGCATCAAAAGCGCGCGCCACATCGAACGGCCCTTCAGTCAACGTAATATGGCCGCATTCACGGGCTTGTGCCCCAGCATCTTCATCCAGCCAGAGGATTTCCTGGGCGTAGAGCTCGGCGGACTTGTGAAACCCTTCATAGAACAAGTATTTGGGCTCTTGCCCGTCCTTCACAGCCCTTCCGATATGGGAAAGGATCACACGTGTTTTCTTATGTGATTTCGATGTGATCCGGGCGTCCGCCACTTGGAATACGATGCGGTCTTTCAGGGGTGAACGCCCCTGCGGCAGATAACCTATCCCCAGCAGTTGGCAGGTTTCCTCGCCAATTCCGCGTGTTTCGAGCATCTCATGAGAGGTGCAGAGCTTGATCAAATCCTGCCGGATTGGCTGATTTTCATAGGTTTCTTCTTGTGATGACTGTGATCCCGCCGGATCGATGGTTTGTTGAACCCGCAATCGTGTCTTGTGATGCGCTGCCTTTGCCTGGGATCGCTCAGCCGAACAAAATGCCCAGCCCCGATCCAGTAGGAAGCGCCCGGCTTCAAAACAATTGCAGCCTTCCAGCTTCTGGATCAGTTCCAGAGCACCGCCACCTTCACTGATCGAAAAGTCATACCACAGGCCACCCTGCCCCATATGAAAGCTCGGTGTCTTCTCCTCGTGGAATGGTGAAAGCGCCCACCAGTCATTGGGTTTGCTTTTGCCCTCAGCCTTACGCAATCCGAGCCCGGCAAACATTTCTTGCCAATGTACCGAAGCACGGATTTCATCCAGATGCTCCGGCGTCAGGCGAGCGGTATCTTTGTCTAGCTTGTTCATGGGAAGGTTTGTGCAGAACGCGCGTGTCCTGCAACAGGGACGGAGTTCCGTCAGCAATCGTGTTGCTGCATAAGTGGACACCGTTTATGCACCCGGAAACACGATCACCATCAAAAGTCTTCTAAGCGTAGCTGGATTGCGGCGATTGCCAAGTCTTTCATGGCGTTGTGCAGGGCTGGACTTGAGATACAGAATTTGAACGGGCAAAGCCCGAACCGCTTTATGAAACCCCGCATAGCGGGAGTTCTTTCCTCAGAGCGGACGCTGCGTTATCGGCAAAGCCGAGAGGGGCGCTTTGCGCCCGCAAGTTTGCATGATCGCACAAACACGGGCAAAGCCCGAGTTTGACGACATACAACTTGCCAAGGGAGTACCCTTGGAACCCCGAAAACTAGCAGAAAGAAAAGAGCAATGACAAAATGAACCTAATCGCAATTGGTAAGATGGGCGGATTCCTGCCCTTCGGGGTAGGAGGTCGAAGGACAGTTGAAATCAACTAAGCCGACCTTCATTTTGCATCAAGAAATTTTAGAATCCTCGATCGACGTTGGGCAAGAAATGCCGCGTAGCTTTCCATTAACCTAGTTTCCTCCACGTCTTCTTCTAATAAATTTGACCGCACCTCATCGACATGCCTCAGCTCTTTTTCAACAGACGGAGGTTTCTCGTCAAACGACATCAGGCGATGCGCGAGATCTAAATCCATCTTCTGGACAGTCTCAGTTGGAAGCGAGGAACGACATTCAAAATAGCTTACACGAAGTGCAAGTTCTCTGAGGCGATCATCTTGAAAACTCTGCCCAATATTCAGTTTTTCGCTCCAGCTCGCCTCGTGAAAGCGGCTGCAAAGCTCAACGTCATTCCTGCTTGAAAACTTGGTGTAGAGCATCTCTTCAACATGAGTTGGCTCAGGGTATTCTGCACTAGTTTTCAAGTAACTTTCGGCAAGCCTGATTTTCAAATCATCGTCTTCCGAGATTTGAGTTGCACGATCTTCCAACTCTTCAGATGACAAACCCTCGAAATGCTGTTCGGATGCTTCCCAAAGAGGTGTCAGTGTTGGACCTGAGTTTGCTCGGATTCTTCGGATCGGACTTGGTGGGGTTGATAGCTTGGCTACCAACTCTTCATCTGAAAAAGATGCGAGGTCGTTGATTTGCACACTCAGATTTAAACAAAGCATGCCATTTGGCGGTGTGGGTTCATTTGCGACGAAAACAACTGGGGTATGATAAGCTCGATTTGAGAAAAACTCGGTTAGGATAAAGGGCTCTTCCGACGAGATGAAATCTGCAACCGAAGCTTTTTTGGAGAAGCGTACAAATCTGCTCCAAAGATCAGGACTTGACTTTCTTACAAGTCGGCAGATTTCAATCGCAGTTTCAGTATCAGACAAAGCATCATGTGCTTTGAGCGCTGTGATGCCGTTGGCGGCCGCAAGATCGTGTAAACGAAAGCTCGCGTTACCGGATTCATTGAGCGGCACACGTAGTGCACCATTGTCAGATGCGGAGCAGGCCAATGCCAGTGACATAATGTCATTGCGCCCGTTCCCATGGAGACTTGTGAGGTAGGGTGGATGTAGCGTTTGATACAATGCTTGACGAAGAAACTCTTCATCAAATCGAATAGAGTTGTAGCCTAGAAAAATGGCAGGAGACCAAGACACCAATCGAGCATTTAAGTCTCCTATCATTTGAAAGTGAGTCGGAAGCCTTTGATCCGTCAGGTCTTTAATTGACAAACCGTTAGCAAGCATTGCCTGAATATTTGGAACCACATGAGGATTAATCCTTGCACGCAATTCCAATCGATCCGTTTCATTGAGATCGTTGTCGGTTTTTATAGCCGCAAACTGGACAATTTGATCAAAACCAGCATGCAAACCTGTAGTTTCTGTATCAAAGAAAACAAACGACATGTGGCCACCTGAATCACATGAGACTGGCCAGCCGGTATTTCATCGCCGATACGCTGACGCGAAATTTTTTTGCGAGCCGTTCGACATTGACCTCATCATCAAGATCCAATCCTTTCTCATCACAAGCCTCAAACAGAAGTTTCTCTGGCATAAGCAGCGCAGACGCGAAGGTATTTGCTTGAATTTCCAAAGGATCTGTCCCTTGAGAAGATACAGCATCTCGTCTTAGTGCTCGCAACCCCTTCGATACGTGGATTTCTCCATGCAATTGTTCTTCATGGAGTATGTGATGAGCAAGCTCATGTGCGGCAGAGAACCTTTGACGATTGGGATGATGTAGAGCGTTTACACCAATGATTGATACGCCATCCTGAATGTAAGCCATTCCCGACAAATCCTCATCAAGAGGCGCGTAGTCGAGCACGATACTTCTACTTTTGATAATCCGTTCCACGGGAACTGGTGCGCGTTTTATGTTGTGCTCTTTAAGAATTCTTTGTGCTGCTTCGATAGCTTTTTCCTTGGCTCTAGCATTTTCCTCGGTTCCAGTCATCGGCCGGTACTCTGTTTGCTTCCCTGCTTAAGAGCTTTACGGACCAGTTGTTCAACTCCAGCTTTGCTGGACTCTGACAAAATCTCGTTAGTTTTCATCATCGTTTCTTCCTCCCTTGCGCGATCAATACCGAGAGGTGGCAAAAGATCAGAAATCGCGGCCACCTCGAGTGCGTGCGCTATCGAATAAAGATGATGCAGCCCAACATTCTGCTGACCACGCTCTATGTTTGCAATAGACGCGCGCGACAGCCCAGTTTTCTGTGCAAGCTCTAACTGGGTCATGTTGCCTTGCTGCTTCCTTCGGATCGCTACTGCGCGACCGAAAGCCTTGTGTATCATTTCCTTTGACATGCTACTTGTTACCCATTCTAGCAGGGGCGTGTCAATATTTTCAACATATGTTTGTATTTTAAACACTAGAATGTTGGTATTGACAACAATAAATTATCCATCCATGGTCGATGTCATCGAACTGAGAATCAACCAACACAGAAAAAGGAATCAAATAATGGCCAGTAAGGGCAAAGGCGGAGGTGGATACCGCAGTGCAAAGTCGGGTCGGTACGTGACGAAGGCATATGGGAAATCGCATCCACGGACGACTGTGAAAGAGGCGCCAGGAAATAGTGGATCTACGGGTGGAAGTTATCGTAGTGCCATTAGTGGTCGTTTTGTAACAGCAAAATATGGAAAGTCGAATCCCCACACAACTCTACGAGAGAAATAGAAATCATTGAAGAACAATTTCTCTCGTGACGTATCCTGTTAAAGAAACCGAGGTCAAAGTGAGTATTTCTGAAGATTTTAGAACGTTCATAGAGAACATTCAGATCGATAATGCGGAAACGATTTCATTGAGATATGGCGAAGTCTCCGCTGCCTTAAATAAGCAATTTCGGGATACTGAATCGAAGACTGCAAACAGCCTTCAAGTTGGGTCCTATGGGCGATGGACAGCCATCAAAGGCGTATCTGATTTGGACATGATTTACATCATGCCAGCTGGAAAATGGGACGAGTATAAAAGCGGCGGGCAATATGATCTGCTTCAAGACACAAAAAATGCCATTAAACGCCGCTATCCCAAAACAACAGTGCAAGTGGATCGCTTGGTTGTGCAAGTCCTCTACAAAGATTTCCATATTGAAGTGATGCCAGCGTTTAAACAGGCTGATGGAAGCTACAAGTATCCTGATACGGCTAGTGGGGGATCATGGAAAATCACCAGGCCACAAGCCGAGCTAGATGAAATGCGAGAGGCAAACATACGCAAGAACCGAAATCTTCGCCGTTTGTGCAAAATGGCTCGTGCGTGGAAGAACAAACATGGCGTCGCTATGGGCGGACTATTGATCGACACCTTGGCCTATAATTTCCTTGAATCGACTAATGAGTACGACGAGCGCAGCTACTACTATTACGACTGGATGTGCCGGGACTTTTTCAAATTTCTAGCCGATCAACCGAAGCAGTCAGAATACGCTGCGCTAGGCAGTCGTCAGCGTGTGAGGGTGAAGAAGCGTTTCGAGGCGAAAGCTAAAAAGGCATATGATTTATGTGTAAAAGCCATCGATGCAAGCGGTCAAAAAAATGAGCGTCAGAAGTGGCGTGATGTGTTCGGCAATGCCTTCCCAGCACCTCTGACAAAGAGTGTGGCAGGGGAGTCGGCGGCATATGCTCATGTTTTCAAAAACACAGAGCAATTTGTGGAAGACCAGTTCCGTGTCGATATTCGCCATCATCTTCGCATCAACTGTGAAGTAACGCAGGATGGTTTCCGTCCTGGTCTGCTGCGTGATCTTCTGGAGAATTATGGCGTTCTTCTACCCAAAAAGAATTTGCGCTTCTTCATAGCCGAAACAGACCTCGCGCTTGATCATGTCGAAGTCTACTGGAAGGTCTTGAACAGGGGTGAAGAAGCCGAAAGACGTGACATGGTGCGTGGGCAGATCGTGCAAGATCAAGGATTCCGTGAACGCCACGAGTCAACGTCCTTCCAAGGTGACCATTTAGTTGAGTGTTACGTGGTTTATCGTGGCGTTGTCGTGGCGCGAGACTCGATCCTTGTGCCGATCAGCATCCAAGGTGCGAGGGCCAGTACCTATGCCGCATAGTGATACAGCACTTGAAGACCAAATTAGAGACTGTTTTGGCCGTGTCGTCTATACGCATAAGACACACGAGCGCATGGCTGATCGTTGCACCACTACGCTTTCTCGTTACAAACTTCTGCAAATTACACTAACGGCGCTGACAAGTGCTGGGACCATTGGCGTTGTCGTAGGGAATGAGTTCTGGGTTGAGATTGCAACGGCTCTGTGTTCTGGGGTGACGCTGTTTGTGTCTGCATATCTGAAGAACTTTGATCCAGGGGCAATGGCGCAACATCACAGGGATACCGCTGCCCAGTTGTGGAATGTCAGAGAGTGTTACTTTTCACTACTGATTGACTTGCCGAAATTGACACGCGAAGAGGCGATTGAGCGACGCGATGAGTTGCAATCTACCCTTGCCGCTCTTTACATTGCCGCGCCGAGGACGAACGGTAAAGCATATGTTGAAGCTCAAGATCGCCTGAAAAACATGGAAGATCTCACGTTTTCTGATGACGAAATTGATTGCTTCCTACCTTTGTCACTGCGGCGTTCGGGTGGACGTGCGAAAGATATCCCGATCAAGAGTTAGAAATACTACAGGCAAAGCGTTTAACGTCCATTCCAAAGCTTTGGCGAACAGGACGTTAGCTTCTAGTCACAGTCTTAAAACGGTAGGATCAATGACTTCATTTATTTGTATGATGGGCGAAGACCAAGTAATTCTGGCAACTGATACTCTCGCAACGACACCTGAAGGTACCCCAAGCTTCTTTACAAGCAAGGCCACCCACGTGCCTCACCTAAAGACTCTGATCATGGGGACTGGTGTTGGTGGTTTTGCAAACCGATGGGCAAACCAAGTTGCAGCATCAATGGTTCTGTCCGGTATAAACAACCTTGACTATCACACGCCGGATGCTTTGCGTGTCCTTTGGCAGGAGTTTCACAAAGAGCATGATGTCTCCGCAGATATTACGACTACCGTTTATCATTTCGGAACATCCGAAGAAGATGCGAGGATGTGTGGTTTTGCTTACCGTTCCACAGATAGCTTCTTGTCGGAACCACTCGACTACGGCTGGCGTGTTAAGCCCGAATGCTCCATTCCGGATAGTGGTGACATAGGCGCAATAATTGAAACGATGATGCGTGAGCAGCGTCAAATCCAAGAAATGCACCCTCAGAACAAACGTATCTTCATAGGTGGAGAAGCGATTCTCCATCACCTTTTGCCGAACAGCTACACAGCCTACAATCTCTTCAAATTCGAGGATTGTGATTCGACGATGAGAACTATATTTAACAATTACAAGGAAGAAGCCTAGTTAGGACCGATGGACTGCAAGATATTATTATTTGGTTTGCCAAAACCATGTTATTGTGGTCGCCGCGAAACTCCGGTCTGACAGGCTGCCACGCAGCGATGCGCTCCCTTGACAAGGTCCTCTCTGGGCCGTTTTGTCCTTAGTCGCCAACAGAACTCCGTCCCTGTTTTTGATCTGAAGTCTGCACAAAGTTTGCCGAGAACAATCACCTCGGTAAAATTGGTGCAGAAATATGAAAGATCCCCAAACTGGTATCGGACAGACATTGTCGCAAGGGTTGCGGCTGTCTTCTGATGCTACCCATCAAAAAGAACTCACCAAGGAAGCCAATCGGACACGATATCGTCGCGACTATTGGCAAAAGTGGAACAAACGCAAAAAGCGTGTCTTCGGCACGATCACGAATGCTGAATTTGCCGAATTACAAGCCCGTGCCGATGCTTCTGGACGTTCTGTCTGGGGACAGGTCTGGGCTGAAGCTTGTGCCTATCGGCGCGGTGAGCGAATTCTCACGCTTGATGAGATGGAACGGCAGCGGCTGGTTGTTTCTGAACTCCGTCGCATCGGTAACAATATCAATCAGCTTGCCCGATTGGGACATATAGAGTCCAGAAAGCATGGTGGGCTGCAAGCGCCTGCTGGCGATCGCATTGGCGCGGAGACGTTGCGGCAGTTTACGCGGCTTGAGCGGCTGATTACCCGGTTTTCCGATGGCACAACGATCAGTGTTTCGCTGACCGGAAACCAGGAGGCGGGGCAAGATGATCATTAAATCCATGGCCCGCAAGGCCCCAACCTTTGGTCAGTTGATCACCTATATTGGCCGTGATGAGAGTGATCAAGAGCCGTTCGCGCACAACCTCTACCATGCCGGTGTGAACACCCACTGGGTTGAGCTGCAATTCCTGGATAATTTCCGAAAACTGCCACCTCGGCAAAATGGTAATGCGCTCTATCATGAAATTCTGGCGTTGGAACCCCAGCCGCATTTGAGCCAGCGGCAGATATCAGAACGGTTGCGCCAGATTGCCCAGGTCTATTGCGACTATCGAGCGCCAGGGCATCTGGTCTGGGGCAAGACCCATCATGATACCGATTTCCCACATGTGCATCTGATGATCTCATCAAATGCTGCCTTCTCGGACAAACGCACCCGTCTGACGAAAAAGCAGTTTGCCGAAGCACAGAGAGCGGCAGAAATCTATGCCCGAGAGCATTTCCCGGAACTCAACCTGAAACCTGTCTATGCCCGCTCTGTGCCCATCGATGTGGTCAAGAAAACCCGAGCCGAAGGAGAGTTGGAGCGAAGAACCGGCGAACCCAGCCGGAAGCAGGTTGTCGCCGCTATGGTGCGTGATTGCCTGAGCAGATCCGATGATCTTGAGCGATTGGCTCTAAATCTTCAGGAAAAAGGCCTCTGCCTTCACCGACGGGGGCAAAACTGGAGCATTGAGGATCGGCAGAGCGCCAAACGCTACCGGTTGCGAACGCTAGGGCTGACAACAGCCTTTGTGAACTGGCGCGATCGTCAGACTGAAACCCAATTGCCCAAATCGAAAACCACCCCACACAGCGCCAGAGATTCAAAGACAATCGATCATCGGCGCGCTGAACTCGAACACCTTGCCGGAAAACGCCTTGAAGACTTCGAGCGTGAGCATGAGGGGGACAGAGAGCGATGATATCAAAATTCAATAAAACCCTGGCCCTGATCATAGTCGTGGTTGCCCTTCTTCCGGTCATTCCAACCCTGCTAATGACACTATCGCCATTGGCGATCGTAATCATTGTTCTGGCAGGCGTGGTAGGACTGCGTCCTATAAGGCGGTTTACCTTGTCGATCATTTCTGCACTGGCAGAGTTTGCATCAGCAATTCTGACCAGCATCGCAAAAATGCTTGGCCTGACTATCGGCTGGTTATTTTCCGGTGAAAGTACTCCTGCCAAATTTATGGGATGGTTCGAACAGATACGGCTCTTTGGCCGTCACAATCAAGGCATTCTGATCGATGGTAAATCGGCGCGGCTTTCAGAGCGTGCCAGTTATGAAAGCCTTCTCATTCAAGGTGGCATGGGGAGGGGCAAGACCTCAACCTTTGTCATGCCCAATCTTTTGATGCCGCCAAAACATTGTCCGAGTTTCGTGGTGACCGATACGTCGGGAGAGATTTACCAGAAGACGTCAGGATATCTTGGGTGGATCGGTTATCGCCTGCGCGTGCTCAATCTAATGGAGCCAGGACGATCTGAGACCTACAATCCATTAGCGCGGGCAACTACGTCGCAGCAAATGGCCGAGTTAGCCAAGGTGCTGGTTCGATCATCCAGGGGGCATACTGCCAATACCCCTAATGACCCATTCTGGGAACAGGCTGCTGAGAAACTGATCCGTATCATGGGGCAGTGCCTTCACAATCAATCCGATCCGCAGTTTCGGAATTTGGCAAACTTACGTCACCTGATCACAGGCTTTGATGCCCATGTCGCGCCGAAAGGGCAATTGGGTAAAATCGATGATTTCGTTCTCAACGCCACTCGCCAGGATCAGAGCACCTATCAGGCCTACAAAGCTTTCGTTCAGGGTAATCTGAAAACCATTCAATCGGTATTGATGAGCGCCGACGTGGCGCTTGATCCCTTGGCGACACCGGAAATGGCAGCGCTGACAGCCACCAACTCCTTCAGTTTTGATGAACTGCGTCAACAGCCAACCATCATCTATGTCATCGTCAATCAGACCCAGATGGAACTCTATGCCTTTTTGTTGAACCTGTTTTATGCCGATCTGTTTCGATCGCTCCTTAATGATCAGCACAATCCAGGGCGAGCGGTCTGGCTGTTTCTGGATGAGTTTGGGCATCTGTCTATCCCTGGTTTTGAAATATTCGGCACAACCGCTCGGAAATACAAAGTGGCTTTCACCCTGTTTCTGCAATCCATGGCGCAACTTGATAGCCGCTATGGGGCGCTCGGCGCGAGAACGATTCAGGAGGCTTTGGCAACCGAGATCTATCTGCCTGGTATGGCGCTTGATACTGCCCGTGCGTTGGAAGCGAGGTTGGGACGACAGAGCAAAGGACCGCTCATGGCGGCCAATGATCTCATTCGCATGAAGGATCGTGAAGCATTGATCCTGCATTCCAACCAACTCCCCCTCATCCTGAAAACGCGCCGTTATTTCGAGCGATCCGACCTGCGTCGCCGGTCGCAGATAACACCTGCGCCATTACCCAACGCAACGGCTGGGCAACCACCATTGATCCAACTCTAACCGAAAGGCTCCAATCATGACCAATGAGTTCCTTCAGATGGCCGAACAGGAAGGCTTTGAACAAGGCTGGAGCGATGCCCTGCGTGGTATGCCGGAATTTCCACGCCCGGACGTCGGCTATGAACTGCTGCAACCGGGATATGGGTTACGGTTCCTTGAAGCCTATGAACGAGCCTACGAGGCTGGGCTTGAAGAAAAACAGCGCCGTGATGCGTTAAGACGTGACGAACAGCCCGAGCACGACCACGAAGAAGACCGGGAGCGATAAATGCTGGCCAATTACGGTAGGGTAAGTGGGGCTCGGTCAGGTCGCGAAGATGCTGAAGAGGGGCGCGCTAAACGCCCACGGCCAACATTTTCCTTCGCCATCATTTCTCCGCGTTACCTGGAGAATTTCCTCGATGCCTACCGGCAAGCCTATGCTGACCAGGAACGCACCCAAAGGGAGGCTGAACGCAGACGCCTGTTAGATGAAGTGAAAGCCAAAACCCCAACGCCTGGACAACTTGAAGGCTCAGAAGCCGACGTCGCATTTGAAGCTGGTTGGAAAGCGGGTATATCCGGCCAGATTGGTCAGGTACCCCGCGATTTCCAGGAGCATACGGAAGCGTGGCTACGTGGGCATAGCATCGGTCAGCGCGACAGGGACTACAGACGCGCCAGGGAACTTCGACAATCATTGTCTAAGGACGAGGTTGAGAAGAATAGGCAAGGCGGATTGGAGCGTTAGCTTTGACAGGCAATGCTCTGTGCCTATCATGATCAAACATGCAAAACCCATTTGCCTGGTACGATCTCACCCACGCTGATCTGGAGCGACTTCGGTTGGAACTTGACGCAGACAATCCCAAGATTGAGTTGGCGCGTACTTTCCTGACCATTTCCAGCGGGTCTGAAAAAGCCGATCTTAATCCAGCAATCTTGAAAGAGTTTGGGGAGACACTGTCTGATCCAGATGCCATGATTCAAGGGCCTGGGGTGTTGGTCTGGCAGAATTTGATGCGAAGGAAGGGGACATTGTAAGCACTAGAGCGTTTTGACTGAATACGGAGTCATTTTCAGGATTCCCATCAGCGCTTTGTCGTGATTCACTCACTGAGGTGATTTGGTGGAGGTGAACATGGCTCGTTCTTTCAGTTCAGACCTTCGCCGCCGCGTAGTTGATGCCATTAATGGAGGGCTTTCAACTCGAAAGGCGGCGAAGCAATTCTCAATTGGCATTTCAACTGCAGGCTCCTGGTATCGGCATTGGTGCGATACAGGCAGCTATGAAGCGCAAAAGCAGGGCAAACCTCAGGGCTCCATTCTGGATAATCACGGTGCCTTTCTGATGGGGCTGATAGAAGAACGTGCCGATATCACCCTCTGTGAGATGGTCGATCGTCTGGAGGCTGAACGTTCCTTGCGGGTTGATCCTTCAACCATCTGGTATTTTCTTGATCGCAATGGCATTACGTTCAAAAAAAGACAGCGCATGCCAGTGAACAAACCCGACCAGATGTCCTGAAGCGGCGCATTGCTTGGTTCGAGGATCAGCTCGACCTTGATCCTGACAAGCTTGTGTTCATTGACGAGACGGGCGCTTCTACCAAACTGGCCCGCCTTTATGGCCGATCCAAGCGGGGTGAGCAGTGCCGGGCTTCCATCCCCCATGGTCATTGGAAGACAACAACCTTTGTTGGCGCACTCAGACGCACAGGCATGACTGCTCCAATGGTGTTGGATGGGGCCATGCATGGGGCAGCCTTTCTGGCTTATGTCGAGCAGGTCCTGATACCGACGCTCAAACCCGGTGACATCGTGGTTATGGATAATCTGCCAGCACACAAACCAACTGCAATACGTGAAGCCATTGAGAAAGCGGGGGCATCTCTGAGATTCCTGCCACCATACAGTCCGGATTTCAATCCAATAGAGATGGCATTCTCAAAGCTCAAGTCTATCCTCAAGGCAGAAGGATGCAGGACAATAAAGGAACTCTGGGACACGATTGGGTTAGCTGTCGACGCATTCAAACCCGAAGAATGCGTAAACTACTTCAATGCTGCAGGATATGACCCGGTTTAAAATCAAAACGCTCTAGCAGGCACCCCAGTATCATCATTGCTTCTTCCGTGGTTCAATGAAAAAGACCGTTATGTTTTTCGGTTTGTCTAGTCGGTGGGGATGCGGAAAAAATCTTTCGGAAAATTGTCTTGGTTCAATTCTATCTTGAAAGAATTGGCTTCACTTGACGTTGAGTTTGGAGTGTTTTCAGCA
>CBDDLQ010000004.1:0-25331 GCA_965230775.1 Terasakiella sp. | reverse complement strand
AGTTCCCTTTATTGGTCAATAGTGCTTTGATCAATGCCAATTCTTTTTTCATAGAATCTACTTCCTTGGCCAATTCCTCATTTACTTGCTTTAGGTCCTTTATCTTTTTCTCCTGTTCTATGGTATGCAAAAAGAGTTCTTCTATTTTTTCCAGGTTTTGTAGGTTGGACTGACTTAGATTCCAGGAACCATTCTTTTTGGCTTCTTCTGCCGAAGTAACCCCAGGTAAATGTTTATGTTCTTTAATAAACTTTTCAATTTCATGAAGTGATTTAAATTGATATTCACCATTCAAAGTAGAAAAACCATCAAAATAGTTTTGGAAGACGTAGTCGGGTACCAGCAGCATTGTACCATTAGAGAAAATATTACCGCCACGGATATCTTGGACGCCAAAATCAGGATTAATAGATGACCCAAGAGACTATTAATCCGCCCCCATACCAAGAGACTGTAAATCGTTGGTGTAAGTCAAAGTCTTAATGGTTTGCCCCCACTTACGATAATATTCGTGGCTATCACCAGTGGCGTTGTCTGTATTTCGTTGGTGTTGGCTAATTGCCGTGGTGTTTGTCAAAGTCTAAAGGTTGTGATGTCGTTTGCGTTGACCTATGCCGTTTGTATTCGTGGCTATGTTGGTGGCGTTGGTTGTGATGTCGTTTGTGTTGGCACCTATTGCCGTGGTGTTTGTGGCTATGTTGGTGGCGTTGGTTGTGATGTCGTTTGCGTTGGCACCTATTGCCGTGGTGTTCGTGGTTATGTTGGTGGCGTTGGTTGTGATGTCGTTTGTGTTGGCACCTATTGCCGTGGTGTTCGTGGCTATGTTGGTGGCGTTGGTTGTGATGTCGTTTGCGTTGGCACCTATTGCCGTGGTGTTCGTGGCTATGTTGGTGGCGTTGGTTGTGATGTCGTTTGCGTTGGCACCTATTGCCGTGGTGTTCGTGGCTATGTTGGTGGCGTTGGTTGTGATGTCGTTTGCGTTGGCACCTATTGCCGTGGTGTTCGTGGTTATGTTGGTGGCGTTGGTTGTGATGTCGTTTGCGTTGGCACCTATTGCCGTGGTGTTCGTGGCTATGTTGGTGGCGTTGGTTGTGATGTCGTTTGCGTTGGCACCTATTGCCGTGGTGTTCGTGGCTATGTTGGTGGCGTTGGCACGTGGCTATGTTGGTGGCGTTGGCACCTATTGCCGTGGTGTTCGTGGCTATGTTGGTGGTGTTGGTTGTGATGTCGTTCGCGTTGGCACCTATTGCCGTGGTGTTCGTGGCTATGTTGGTGGCGTTGGTTGTGATGTCGTTTGCGTTGGCACCTATTGCCGTGGTGTTCGTGGCTATGTTGGTGGCGTTGGTTGTGATGTCGTTCGCGTTGGCACCTATTGCCGTGGTGTTCGTGGCTATGTTGGTGGCGTTGGTTGTGATGTCGTTTGCGTTGGCACTTATTGCCGTGGTGTTCGTGGCTATGTTGGTGGCGTTGGTTGTGATGTCGTTCGCGTTGGCACTTATTGCCGTGGTGTTCGTGGCTATGTTGGTGGCGTTGGTTGTGATGTCGTTTGCGTTGGCACTTATTGCCGAGGTGTTCGTGGCTATGTTGGTGGCGTTGGTTGTGATGTCGTTCGCGTTGGCACTTATTGCCGTAGTGTTCGTGGCTATGTTGGTGGCGTTGGTTGTGATGTCGTTTGCGTTGGCACCTATTGCCGTGGTGTTCGTGGCTATGTTGGTGGCGTTGGTTGTGATGTCGTTCGCGTTGGCACCTATTGCCGTGGTGTTCGTGGCTATGTTGGTGGCGTTGGTTGTGATGTCGTTTGCGTTGGTACCTATTGCCGTGGTGTTCGTGGTTATGTTGGTGGCGTTGGTTGTGATGTCGTTGGAGTTGATTACATCTGCGGTATCGACATAGTTTTTTGTTGCTGCGTCCTGCGCATTGACGGGGTCGTTGACATTGGTTATGGCGTTGCTGCCCATATCTACGTCGGCTGCGGCTGCCCCAAACCCGCTCACGGGTATGTTGGCCTTGTCCAGTTTGCCGTTGGTGATATTGGCATTGGCGATATCATCGGTCTGTACCTGTCCGTCCCGTATTTTGGCAGAGGTAATGCCATCATCGGCCACTTGGATCGAGCTGGCCACCAAGGTGGCGCCTGTACCGTTGGTAACCGTTATGGATCCATCTGTGGCTGTGAGGTTCTGGCCTGCCAATGATGTCGCATCGAGTATGGCCCATTCCACATTGGTGCCGGCGGCGTTCGTCTTAAGCACCTGGTTGGCACTCCCTGTCGCAATGTCTATGCCCACATCATCAAATAATGCCAACGATGGTTCCCCGGTAATGGCAATGGTAGCGTTAGGTGAGGAAAGTGCGCCATCGCCTGCTATTAGACTTACATCCACTTGCAGGGCGCCTGTTGCGTCTTGGGTTAAACCGGTACCGGCTACATTTTCGTTTATCAGGGAGGCATTAATGGCATCATTTTGAATTTTATTGCCTGTAATGGAGCCATTTTGTATATCTAGCTGGCCATTTATGGAAGTATCTATGATATTTTCCCCAGAAATCATGCCCACCTCAAAATTGTAGTTGTTGCCTGTTTGGGTGATGACTATGGTGCTGTCCCGTTCTGCAGGGTTTACAATAGGATTGCTCGTAAAAGTGTTGGTGTTTATGGAATCTAAGGGTACGCTCACTGTATTGTCGTTGCTGTCCAGCAATACCAAGGAATCCTCATTGGTTTCTAGGCTAATGTTAACGGCACCCGTGTCTTCACATAAATTGATCCAACGGCTACCATCATAATAATAGATACAGCCAGCATCGGTATTGTATACCAAAGCTCCCCTTAAAGGGGTGAGGGTATTCATGGCCGAATCGGTCAAGCGGGAAATCACCAAGACCTTAGAGTCACTTTCCAATTCCAGTATGGATCCAGGGTCTATGGTTTCTGGGTTAAATCCTATTTTGACCTGTCCGGAAAGGGAAAGACTGTAAAACAGGATAAGGGCAATTATGTAGTGGGCACTTGTTCTCATTGGAATTGGGGTTTGATAAAATTCTCAATTCAGCAAAAATATAGGGATCGTAAAATAATCCTAAGTATTACCGTTAAAATGCTATACGGCAGGGTTAAAAGGGGCTGTGCTATGGGTGTGAAACCATAATTAACAAAAGTTTAGAACTTCCTAATTTTTTTTAGTCAAATTCTTCGGCTTTCTTTATCCTATGCAAGATACCCATAAATACCGCTTTTTCCTCACCTTATTTTTTTTAACAAGCTGTTTTTTAATCTCTTACTCACAAACGGATGGTAGGGTCCTATTACGGGGTAAGGTGCTTTATCGTAGCAATAATGTGTCTGGCGAGAGTGTTTTTAATTCTACGGCAGAGACCTATACCATTACCAATGATGATGGGCAATTTGCCATTTTGGTAAAAAAAGGGGATCAATTGGTCTTTACCGCGGTCAATTATGAGTTGGAGGTCGTTACCATCACCGATGAAATTTTGGAAAACAACCGCTTGGTCGTAGAGGTAAAGGAGAAGGTACGAGAACTGGATGAGGTTGTGGTAAGCCCAGAAGACCAAGAGAAGTTTCTAGAGGTGAAGAACGAAGAATTTAAGGAGTTTACCTATGATTTGGATAGGAGTGCAGAAGTTGAGAATGTAGCCCTGTCCCGTGCCGATAGGGGCATGCGGGACGGAATTAATTTTGTGAACATCTTTAAGGCCATAACCAAGCCAATTTTTAAGTCTGATAAAGATCGGGACAAAAACCAACTAGACCTTAAAATAAGTGATGTGCTGCGCCAGATCTACCCTGATGAGTTCTTTCTGGTCGATTTAAAATTGCCGGAAGATAAAATAGATGCCTTTTTGTTCTATGTAGATGACAAGGTTACCTCCAAACAACTGTTGCGCAAGGAAAATGAATTTGAACTCATTGACTTTTTGGTTTCGCAGAGCAAAGATTTTATGGCCGATCTGGATGAAAATTAGCCTTGTTGTTTTTTTTTTATGTTGTGTTTCCGTTGTCTCTGCACAAAAGGGCACCCACAAATTGTTACGGGGAAAAATTGTGGTACAGGGGGTGGATGTCACGGGGGTCACCGTTCAAAACATAAGCTCCCAAAGAGCGACCATTACCGACTTTGAGGGCAATTTCTCCATTCAGGTCCGACTCAATGATACCTTGGTTTTTTCAGCGGTTCAATTGCAACGAAAGGTATTGCCCATACATGCAGAGGTGTATAGGTCTGGCTATGTGAACGTGACCATGCGGCCCTTTGTAAATGAACTTCGGGAAGTGGTGGTGCAACCCTACAGCCTGTCAGGGAATTTAAGCACAGACGCATCAACGTTAAAAGCAGCGCCCGTTACAGCGGAAAATCTGGGGTTGCCCAATGCTGGTGTAAAGGTCATTACCCAAAGTGAGCGAAAACTTCATGAGGCTTCATCAGGTGTATTCTCTTAACCGTCCTTTTAGAGTAGGATTAAACCCAATAATCAATGCCATAACAGGACGTACAAAAATGTTGAAAAAACGGGTTGCCATCGATAAAAAATATGCCCAGACCCAAGCGGTGGAGGCATCCATTGTGGATTCCTTGTTTCTGAACGAATTAAGGATCCCCAAAAAAAACATAGCCGATTTTATGTATTTCTGCGAAGTAGACCCAGATTTTCAGCAACTCGTTGCGGTGGGCGATCAATTAAAGCTTTGGGAATATTTACTTAGGCGAAGCCTAGTGTATCGTGAGAATTATGAATTGGATTGAATTTGGTATGACCTTTGTTATTTTTGATATGATACTTAGAAAATGAAAAAAACACTTATCCTTTTCCTATTGCCCCTTTTGGCCTTTACCACAGCCCATAAATTCTATCTTAGCGTAACCAATGTGTATTATGCCGAAGAAGAAGATGCCCTACAGATCACCACACGGATCTTTATAGATGATCTGGAAGAAGTTATGCAAGAACGCTACGGGATCAAGCCCGGATTGGCAACGGAAGAAGAAGTAGCGTCAATTGCCGATCGGTATATTGAAAAATACCTTAGAACCAAGTTTTTGGTCGCTTTGGATGGCGCTCCGGCCAAATTTGTCTTCTTGGGCAAACGCTATGATACCGATGTGGTCATTTGTTACTTAGAGTTAAAAAAAGTGAATTTTGATTCCTTGGCCAGTATAACCGTGCAAAATGAGGTGCTGACCGACCTCTTCCCAGAACAGAAGAACATTGTCCATTTTAAATGGAAGGAAAACAAAAAAAGTTTTTTGCTCACTAAGGAAAATAATAAAGGAATGTTAAACTTGTAACTTTTCCTTAACAATACGTTTGAGAAAGATTAATTTCCGCAATTATAAAAATCAATAAAGAATGAAGAAGTCAATGTACTGTTTAGCTTCTTTGTTGTTCTTGTTTGGTGCCATGGCTTTTGCCCAAGAAGGACAGGAAGAAGAAAAAAAAGAACGCGATCCTGGACATTATAACCAGAGCAGGTTCAAACAAATGTATGAGGAGTTTTCCACTCCCAACACCTACCGCTCCGCATCGGGAGCTCCCGGGCCTGATTATTACCAGCAACAGGCCGATTATAAAATGGACATTACCTTAGATGACAAAAATGCCCGTATCTATGGTGAAGAAACCATTACCTATACCAATAATTCCCCTGATAAACTAGAATTTCTCTGGGTTCAATTGGATCAGAATGTCCGTGCAAAAGATTCGAAATCACCCCTTAGGGATGGCAACGGGGTTAACATTGCGTACATGGCGGGTGATTTTGCCCAAAAGTTTGTAACGGAACCTTTTGATGGCGGTTTCAATATAGAGTGGGTCAAAGATGCCAATGGCAAACCTTTGTCACATACCATCAACCAGACCATGATGCGGATTAATATTCCCCAGCCCTTGGCCAGTGGCCAAAGTGTTTCGTTCTCCATAAAATGGTGGTACAACATCCCCGACCATACGGTCAATAGGGCGCGTTCTGGCTATGAATATTTTGCAAAAGATGGTAACCGTGCCTATGTAATTGCACAGTTCTTCCCAAGAATGGCCGTATACAGCGATGTTGAAGGTTGGCAAAACCACCAATTCTGGGGCAGTGGCGAGTTTGCTCTACCCTTTGGTAATTACGAGGTGAACCTTACCGTTCCTGCCGATCACTTTGTAGAATCTACCGGTGTACTGCAAAATCGAAAAGAAGTCTACACCAAGGAGATGATGAAGCGCTATGCGCAGGCTAAAAAATCATATGATAAACCAGTTATCATAGTAACCCAAGAAGAAGCCGAAGCCAAAGAAGGGAGCTTCTCTGAAAAGACAAAGACGTGGACGTTTAAAACCGAACCGGGCAAACTGGTCCGTGATTTTGGGTTTACCTCTTCGCGTAAGTTCATTTGTGATATGCAGGCCGTTAAATTGGCCAACCGCGATGTAATGGCCGTTTCTGTATATCCTAAAGAAGGGAATCCACTTTGGGAAGAAATGTCAACCAAGGCAGTGGTTCAAACTTTGATTACGTATTCCCATCATACTTTCGATTATCCGTATCACAAAGCGATTTCGGTACATGCCAAAAATCAAGGTATGGAATACCCTATGATTTGCTGGAATTACGGGAGACCCAATGAAGATGGTACCTATTCGGACAGGACCAAATACGGAATGATCAGTGTTATCATTCATGAGGTGGGCCACAACTATTTCCCCATGATCGTCAATTCAGATGAGCGCCAATGGGGCTGGATGGACGAAGGATTGGATACCTTTATGCAATACCTGGCAGAGCAGGCCTTTGGCAAGACCTATCCAGACATTGTTGCTCCTAATGAAAATTACCCCTCAAGAAGGGGAGAGCCGTCAAAAATTGTGCCCTATATGTCTGGCAACCAAGATTACATTGCCCCGATCATGTCAAACCCAGAGAATGTATATAGTTTAGGGCCAAATGCTTACGGAAAGCCAGCAACAGCGTTGAACATTCTTCGGGAAACGGTAATGGGGCCAGAACTCTTTGATCATGCGTTCAAGACCTATGCCCAACGTTGGATGTTTAAACACCCCACCCCGGAAGATTTCTTCCGCACCATGGAGGATGCCTCCGCCGTGGATTTGGATTGGTTCTGGAGAGGATGGTTCTACACCACTGATTATGTAGACATAGGAGTGAAGGAAGTTAAAAAGTACTATGTAAGCAACAAGCCTACCAAACAAATGGAAGAGTATATGGCCGCTAGAAACCTTACGGAAGCCGATCTGCCACCATTGGTATATTTGGCGGAAGAAGGTAGTGAGGATTTTAATGAGGAACTAAAGGGAAAAGCGCCTTCAGAAACATCACAAAACCTAAAAGAGTTTATGATGGATAATATGACTCCAGAAGAAAGAGCCCAGGTTAAGGAACCCAAGTATTTTTACCAAGTCACCTTTGATAAACCAGGAGGTATACCCATGCCCTTGATTGTTGAGTACACCTATGCCGATGGTACTACAGAAAGTGTAACCTATCCTCCAGAAATATGGAGAAAGAACGATAAGGAAGTAAGTCGTGTTTTTTCTTCAGATAAGGAATTGGTAGGTATTGTGGTCGATCCAAAATTGGAGACAGCCGATATTGATACCACCAACAACGCTTGGCCAAAAGAAGACCAGAAATCTGATTTTGAGCAATTCAAGGAAAAAGTAAAGGGATAATTTGATATGATTTTCCCAAAAAGCCCCAACGATTTTGTTGGGGCTTTTTTATGGGCATCAACTTCTGAGTATATTTGCGGTATGTATTTCTTGTTTATTAGCGGAGCTGAAATTTTCTTTATCCTCTTTATTGTGGTCATGGTCTTTGGTGCCGATAAACTACCAGAGATTTCACGTGGTCTGGGCAAGGGAATGCGACAATTACGGGATGCCACCGATGATATTAAGCGCGAAATCCAGAAAAGTGCGGAAAAACAGGGACTGGATGCCGATCTGACCAAGGACATCAAAAAAGAGATCGAGGGGGTCAAGAAAAATGTTGAGGAGGTGGCAGGGACCATAAAACGGGGCTCCAAATAATACCATGTTCGAGAAACTGCTTCAATGGGACAGGGACACTTTCATATACTTGAATGGTTTAGGTACAGAACAATATGATGGTTTCTGGGCCACCGTTACCGAAATGACCACTTGGTATCCCTTTTTTGGTTTTCTTATAGTGCTTTTCTTCTTCACTTTTCCCAAGCAGGAAGTGGTGAAAAAAATAGTATGGATCATTGTGTTGGCATTTTTTATAACCATGCTCACCCAATTGGTGAAACTTGGTGTTTCCCGTTTACGGCCCAACAACGATGCCGAAATAAATACCTTGATTCGGATTGTGAAAAACCCGGGAGGCTTTAGTTTTTTCTCGGGCCATGCTTCGAGTTCGTTTTCAATAACGGTCTTGGTTTTTCTGTTCCTTCGGAAAAGAATCAAATGGGCCGCCATCTTTTTTGTATGGCCCTTGTTGTTTGCCACAAGCCGAATCTATGTAGGGGTGCACTATCCCTTGGATGTCATCGTCGGGAGCTTGGTGGGGGCGGGTTCTGGCTACCTGTTTTATTACCTCTACCAACGGTTTATAGAACGCGGCTTAGCGTCAATCCATCCCGAATAGGTAAGATGACCGTTTCTACCCTTGGATCTTGCGCCAATTTTTGGTTATAGGCCAGCAGGGCCTCGGTGGCTTTGTCAGATTTGGTCAAGGGCTCAACGACCTTGCCCGACCACAGTACATTATCAGAAAGGATAATGCTGCCTGCCCTGCATTTTTGTAGGGCCGCTTCAAAATAGGCATCATAGTTTTTCTTTTCGGCGTCTATGAATACTAGATCAAAAGAAATATCAAGTTGGGGAATGATCTCAATGGCATCGCCAATATGCTGTATGATCTGTGGGCCAAAACCGCTTTGATCAAAAAACCTTCGTTGTATCCCAAAGAGTTCCTCATTAATGTCTATGGTATGCAACTGTCCATCTTTTTGTAGGCCTTCAGCTAGGCAAAGGGCAGAATAACCGGTATAGGTGCCAATTTCAAGAATGTGCTTTGGGGCCATTATTTTGGAGAGCAAACTCAATACCCGGCCTTGGTGGTGCCCGGTGATCATTCTGGGTTGCACCACTTTTAAATGGGTTTCCCGGGTTAGTTGGGTCAGTAACCTTGGCTCTGGTTCGGAATGGAGCGCGATATAATGTTCTAAATCCTGAGAAAGAAAGTGCATGGTCGTATTATGGAATCGTTATTCAAATATGGGTTATTTTAGCGACATGGAAAACGTGCTCATTAGGGATGCAACAATGAGGGACTTAGAGACCCTTTTGACCTTTGAGCAGGAGATTATTAAGGCAGAACGCCCATTTGACCCCACCATTAGACCAGACCCTATCAACTATTATGACCTTGGGGAATATATCCAAAGAAACGATGTAAAGGTCTTGGTGGCAGAGGACAACCAACAACTGGTCGCCTCAGGCTACGCTATGGCCAAAAGGGCCAGACCCTATCTTGACCATGGGGATTACGCCTATTTGGGCTTTATGTTTTGTCTTCCGGAATATCGTGGCAAGGGCATTATTCAACAATTGATAGAAGAATTGAAAGAATGGGCACTACAGCAGGGATTGACCGAAGTACGTCTTACCGTCTACCAAGACAATATTCCCGCCATCAAGGCCTATGAAAAATCGGGTTTTAAAAGCCATATCAATGAAATGCGTATACGTTTGAAAACATAGCTATGCAATTTGAAAATACAATCGAATTTGCTCGGGAGATGGATAAAAAGGATGCCCTAAAGGGGTATCGCGAAAAGTTTGTCCACCCACAGCACAATGGCAAGAATGTCATCTATTTTACAGGGAATTCGTTGGGATTGCAACCCAAGTTGGCCCAGACTTTTGTGAATGACATCATGAAAGATTGGGCAGATCTGGCCGTAGAGGGGCATTTTTATGCAGAAAAACCCTGGTGGGACTATCATGAGCGTTTGGCAAAACCCTTGGCCAAGATGGTCGGGGCAAAACCGGAAGAAGTTTCGGTGATGAACACCTTAACGGTAAACCTGCATTTGCTCATGGTTTCGTTCTATAGGCCCACCCAAGGCCGATTTAAGATTTTATGCGAGGAAAAGGCCTTTCCGTCGGATCAATACCTATTGCAGAGTCAAGTGCGTTTTCATGGCTTTGACCCCGATGAGGCCATTTTGGAAGTAAAAAAAAGGGAAGGGGAACATTTTTGGCGGACCGAAGATATTCTAGCCAAGATCGATGAAGTGGGAGAGGAGTTGGCCCTAGTGTTCCTTGGCGGTGTAAATTACTACAACGGTCAGGTGTTTGATATGCAGCAAATCACCAAGGCTGGGAAGGACAAAGGAGCTTTTGTGGGCTGGGATCTAGCCCATGCTGTGGGCAATATAGCATTGAACCTTCACGACTGGGATGTTGATTTTGCCGCTTGGTGCAGTTATAAATACATGAACAGCGGGCCTGGGAATGCCTCGGGAATCTTTATTAACGAAAAGCATTTGGGTAAAACGGGGGTTCCGCGTTTTGAAGGCTGGTGGGGCACTAAAAAGGAGACCCGTTTTTTAATGAAGCCTGAATTTGAACCCATGGCAACTGCAGATGCCTGGCAGTTGAGTAACCCTCCGGTACTGTCACTGGCCCCATATTTGGCATCCTTGCAATTGTTTGATGAGGTGGGAATGGAGACCTTGATTCATAAACAAAAGAAACTGACAGCTTATCTGGAATTTGTCCTCAAAGAGGTGGATAAGCAGGTGGAAAGCACCTTTGAGATCATTACGCCCAAGGCCAGAGGGTGTCAATTGTCCGTCTTACTGCATGGACAGGGCAGGGATTTGTTCGATTATCTGATGAAAAGTGGGGTCATTGTCGATTGGCGGGAGCCCAATGTCATCCGATTGGCCCCAGCCCCCTTTTACTGTTCTTTTGAAGACATGTACCGGTTTGGTGAAATTTTGAGGGAAGGAATCCTGAAGTAGCACAGCCATTTTGAAATCCCTTCGGTTAATTCTATCCAACCCCCGTTATTTGGCACCGGCAGTCGTGTTTGCCAGCTTGAATATTTGGTTCGGAACTTGGGCTATCTACATCCCCACCATTAAGGAAAAATTGGACATAGACAAGGCCGATTTGGGCATTGCACTGTTCTTTTTGTCCTTTGGGGTTTTTGTCGTGTTTCCAGTGGCCCCCAAGGTGATCAATTGGCTGGGTGTGGGCAGAGCTACTTGGTTTGGGGTGTTGTTGTGCAGTGTTTTTGCCTTGGTTCCGCTGGCATCTACCCATTATGCCGTGTTATGCTTGGGCTTGTTCTTGTTTGGGGTGTCCAATGGAATCACCGATATTTCCATGAACACCTTGGTCACTGAAATTGAAAAGAAAGACCGCCAGAATTTAATGTCGGCAACCCATGGTTTCTTTAGTTTGGGAGGGGTTTTGGCAGGCTTGGGCAGTTTTTTTATTCCGTCTATTGGTAATCCACTTTGGCATATGTCCATTGTAGTGGCCTTGGTTTTTTTTGTGAATTTTTTGTTGAAAGACCATTACCTACCCATACGTTCGGCACCCATGGAAAACGAATCTTTTAACATAAGGTTGTTCAGACCTCTTATGGTTTTGGGACTGATATGTTTTATAAGCATGGCGAGTGAAGGGGCTATTGTAGATTGGAGCGGATTGTATTTAAAGGAGATTACCCTGTCCGATGAGGCCTTTATTGGAATGGGTTTTTTGGCCTTCTCCATAGCCATGACCCTAGGGCGTTTTCTGGGGGATGGCTTCAGTCAGCGTTTGGGGTCGATTAATATTTTGGCACTGGGGACAATTGTGGCCATAATGGGTTATTTCTGTGTCTTGTCTGCACATACCCTAGGGGCCATTTTTGGTTTTTTGTTAAACGGATTGGGCTTTTCGGTCATAGTGCCCGAACTCTTCAGGATTGGGGGCAAGATCAAGGGGGTGGATTCCTCACAGGGCGTGGCGTTTATAGCAGGTTCTGGTTATTCGGGCTTCTTGTTGGGCCCTGTGGCATTGGGATATTTGGCCGAGGAATTTACGTTGAAAACCAGTTTTTGGGTGCTTCTGGCTTCAGTGTTTATGGTATTGTTACTGGTTTTTGTGCTAAAGCGCAGATAGCTCAATGGGACGTTTCCAACAATAACCCATCAAAATAAAGATTAAAATTCCCATCGGGCATTTTATGTTCTTTGGCCAGTTTTATTCCTAGGGTGTCCACATAACTTTCCCATGTGGTGGCCATGGATGGCTCTTTGGAATTTCCTTTTCTAAACACCCATTCCTTGATGAGAAAATCGTCTTCAAAGTAAAAATCATAGGCATCTCCCGGGGTATAACCACCTTCATTTTTGTATACAATGGTAAGCTTTTGCATCGGTTTTCCGCTCAAAGGTGCTGATTCGTTTTCTGTATGCTGGTGCTCAAAGTTGTGATTGTCCCATATCAAATTAAAGGGGGCCAGCAACCAATATTTGTCATTGATGAAACCCGAGTTGGTCTTGTGGGCAATACTGTCCATCTGGTTTCTATTGTAGGTCAACGTATCGCTTAAGGAACGGTAGACAACATCATTGGTTTTGGTGTTCCATTGCCAACTACGCTGAAAGTGGTTACCATTTCTATCCACATTAAAAGTGAAGGAAACCTGTTCCACGTTTTTCCAATCCCCATAACCATGGGCGTGTGCTACTTTTTCCAAAATGGTCAAATCCGCTGTCTTGGCCTGGGCAATAGGCTCTTCTTTCTTGCTGTCTGCCTTACAAGAGAACAGGAGGGTTATGCATAGAAGGGAAATGGAAAGGGCAAACGGCTTCATAATAAGTATTTTGGCCAAAGATACCCTCTTTTAAACTATATTGTCGGCCAAATTAAAATTTGATGGTGACTTTTCTCAAGCGACTGTTTCTAATTATAGTAAACCAAGGCAAAAAGGCCTTGCAGCATGGTCCGTTCAGTAAACTGACCGATGAGGAATTGGTGGCCAAGATAGTGGCCAAAAATGATACCTTGTTGTTTGGAGTGCTCTATGATCGCCATGCCAAGATGGTGTACAATAAGTGTTACGGTTTTGCCAAATCGCAAGATGAGGCAGAGGACCTGACACAAGATGTTTTTCTGATGCTATTTGTAAAACTGGCATCTTTTAAGGGAAGATCAAAGTTTTCCACCTGGTTGTATTCGTTCACCTATAATTTTTGTGTGAACTATGTGAACAGGAACAAACAACGGAAAATAAGCGATAAGTCTGTGCCCATGGATAATGTGGAATATAAGATGGAAGAAGAGGTTACGGATGGCAATATTTTTGAGCTACAGGCCAGTAGGTTGGAAAAGGCTCTAAATGAGATTGATGCCGAGGATAAATCCATTTTACTGCTAAAATATCAAGATGGGGCATCGATCAAGGAACTGACCAATTTGTTGGAAATTGGGGAGAGTGCTGTAAAAATGCGTTTAAAAAGGGCCAAGGCCAGATTACTGGAGACCTATAACACTTTAGAGGAAGATGGCTGATCCAACTAAAAATCCTTTTGAGCAATTGAACACCAATTTACGTGAAGTACCACCGGAAATGCGTAAGAAGGTAATGAACGATGTGGCCATTGCCAAACTTGTCTTGGATATGGCCATCATGTTCACGGCCAACTATTCGTCAATTGTTTCAAGTTTGTTAAGGAGTAATAAAAGAAAGAACACATAACCATTATACCAATGAAAACACTTACCGAATTAAAAGACACCATCTTTGATAGCTTTGGCAACTTACTGGACGGTGTGGCAGCCATGGTCCCACAGCTAATTTTAGGACTTTTGGGCTTGATCATAGCATGGTTGGTCATAAAGATCATCCTATTTGTACTCAAACGAATATTGAAAGCGGCAAAAATTGATACCCTATCGCAGCGCGTGGCCGATGCCAAGCTGTTTGGCGATAAGCAATTAAAGATAGATTTGCTCAAAGTGATCCTTACAACGGTTAAAGTGCTCATGATCCTACTCTTTACCGTAATACTGGCCCAAATTTTGGAGTTACAGGCAATTTCTGATGCCATTTACTCCCTTTTGGGCTATTTGCCAACACTGCTAAGTGCACTGCTCATCTTGATCGGGGGGCTGTATTTGGCATCGGTCGTCAAAAGAGCGGTACTTAAGCTTATGGAATCTATGGGGGCATCAGGCTCCAAAATGACAAGTGGTGCTCTTTTTTACCTGATTACATTTTTTATTTCGATTACGGCCTTGAATCAAGCAGGGGTGGACACGCAGATCATTACAAGTAATTTTACCATTGTCCTTGGCGCTTTTTTGTTGGCCATTGCTCTAGGTTTTGGACTTGGTTCGCGTGAGGTGATTTCCGATTTGCTAAAGATGTTCTATGCCCGAAAAAGATATATGGTAGGGGACACCTTGGTCATTGGGGATTTGGAAGGAACGGTTGAATCTATCGACAATATCAGCATAACATTAAAGACCAAAAAGGGAACAATAGTCGTGCCCATAGATGAGGTAATCTCAAATCGGGTAGAGATAAAGGAAAAATGAAGTTGTCCATAGTGACTAAAGAATGTCATTTTGGGACGGTCCCATTATTATTCTATGTTGCTGACCGTGCGTTTTGCCTTGTTGGAAAACCGGACGATGGGAAACTCGGTCCTACGGTTAAGCTCGAGTTCGTCATCGGTACAATCATGCTTTCCCTTACAATCATTTACGAGTCTGCTCTCACCATAGCCCTTATAGGAAACAATCCTCTTTTTGGGCACACCTTGTGAAATTAGATACTCATATGTTGATTTTGCCCTTGCTTCGGACAATCTTTCATTGTAGGAATCACTGCCAACGGGATCGGTATGCGATTCAAGTTTAATGACCAATTCTGGGTAGGTCTCCAACATCAGTTTTACCACCTTGTCCAGTTCAAGGGCTGCATCGGGTCTAATGTTACTTTTGTTGAAATCAAAATAGATCTTGTTCAATCCCGCCAAAAGTTTTACGTCCATAACGGGTTCTAGAACAATATCTTTTTTTATTTTTTTGGTTGCCCTTGTAATACCCAAAGTTTCAAAATTCATTGATTTTCTGGGATGGGTCTTGCTCCTTGCCTCAATCTTATAATTTCGTTGTCGTTCGATCAACATATTATAATACCCTTTTTCATTGGTAAAGGTTTTTGAGACCAAATCGCCAGAGGCCAGATCATAGAGTAGAATGCTCACTCCGCCAAGTGGTTTGTGGTTGATTGCATCGGTAACTTGGCCTTGTAGGGTAAGGGAGGGGACAAACTTAAACTTATAAATATCATCGCTGCCCTTGCCATCTTTTCTATTGGAGCTCACATACCCATCAATTCCATTGTCAAGGGCATAATATCCAAAATCATCCCTTGGACTGTTCAAGGGTTTGCCAAGGTTGATCACATCTATGATCTCCCCTTTGTCATTTAAGACCGTACCAAAGACATCCAACATACCGAAGCCTAAATGGCCATCGGAAGAAAAGAACAGTTGTCCTTCATTATTGATGTAGGGAAACAGTTCATTTCCAGAGGTGTTGACCGTTGGCCCTGCATTTTTGATGGACAAGACCCCGCCTCTTTCATGGATCTCGGCATAATAGATATCACTACCGCCATAACCACCCGGCCGGTTCGATGCAAAATAGAGCAAAGAACGGTTTGAGTTTACAGAAGGATGCCCGGTAGAATAATGGTCGGCATTCATTTTTAATTCTCGGGTGGTCTTTAACTTGCCATTGACCATTTCTGCCTTGTAAATTTTTAGGTTGTTGTAGTTTTCAACTGTGTTTTCTGTCTTTTTGGTATAAAAGCTTTCCTCGTTGTTAAAAAAACTGTTGCGGGTAAAATAGGCAATGGTATCATTTTTATAATCCGTGGAGAACACGATTGAACTTTCATGGTATTTTGAGTTGATATCACCCGGTATACGCTCTGGGATGCCATTATCGCTGCCTTCCTCAATGTAATAGATGTCCAACCATGGCTTTCCGTCCCAATCATATAAATTTTGGGAATCTGCCCTGTCTTGAATACGATTGGAACTAAAATAGAGTTTGCCATCATGGACAAAACCACCAAATTCACTGAATTCGGTATTAAAATGAACAGGTTCCAACTCGTATCTTTCGTTACTGTTAAAGACCACTGTGGCCAGACTACCGTCTTTGAGCAGGCGCTTCACCCTAGCATCATTTTTATTGGTTTTTTTATACTTTTTCAACCATTCTGTAGCTTCATCTTCCATACCGGAGCTTTTTAGGGCCATGGCATATTTAAAATAATAACTGGTGGGGGTTTCGGCATTATTGATAAAACGTTTGAAAAAGGGGATGGACTTGTCAAATTCCCGCATAAGAAGATAACATTCGGCAAGTCGCATAAAGGCATGGTTGGAATTGGATCCCTCTATGGCCAACTCTTCATATAGGGGAATAGCTTTTGCATAGGCAAATTTGCTGAATAGTTCATCGGCCTTTTTTTGTAGGGTAGATTGTGCATTAAGGCAACCAATGGTCATCAATGCGGTTATAATTGCTACAGATGTTATTCTTCTTTTCATTTTGTTGCTTTTAGAAGTATCTGGGGGATCTGTATACCTTGGTTTTTAGTAATGATCTTGGCTCGAATATCAGGATGACTTCGTGGGTTCCACCAGAATAGGGTCTTATGGTAGATGTGGGAAGGTCATAGGCATAGCCTATCCTAAAATTTTTGGTTACTTGATAATCTAAAAAGGCCCCAAAGTTTGCAGCATCATTAAACCGGTACGATGTCCCGAACCATATTTTTTCGTAGA
This sequence comes from Terasakiella sp., assembly GCA_965230775.1. Lineage (GTDB taxonomy): Bacteria > Pseudomonadota > Alphaproteobacteria > Rhodospirillales > Terasakiellaceae > Terasakiella. Next base: position 8,466 of record CBDDLQ010000004.1, on the reverse strand, counting down.
AGAGAAAACTTGCCGTAGCATCATATGACATTGGGGCACCGTTGGTAAATTTTGAGATTACCGTAGGTCTGAACTTGATATCCAATGAAAGGTCCAAAACCAGCCCGGCTATGGCATAGTAACTATTTCGCTCCACTGTTTTAATAACATCGGTACTTTTAAGATTTAAGCTGTTGTTCAAAATTCTGGGCGATGAAAAACCGGCATACCACCTATCGGTGGTAACATATACACCCGCACCAAAGTTCGGGTTCCAATTGTTTACGCCTAGTGCATTGGGGTCATTTAAATCTATTGTCGATCTTTTATAATTGGTGAAGCCTGCTTTTAATCCGAATGAAAGTTTGGCTTCCCATGAAATGGGTATTGTGTATGAAAAATCACCATAAATGTAGTTGGTGTCTTCAAAACCAAGCTGGTCCGAAATATAGGATAGTCCCAAACCGACCCTTTCATTTTTCAAGGGGGAATGAAACGAAAAGGTACTTGTTACCGGGTTCCCATCGATGCCCGACCATTGGTTTCGGTGCAGTGCGGTTAAATTCATGGCCTCTCGGCTTCCTGCATAGGCCGGATTTATAGATGTGGTATTGAACATGTATTGGGTAAACTGGGGCAATTGTTGCGCCTGAACAGACATCCCAATCAACAATAAGACGGACAAGGCAATTTTTTGAATCGACTTCATAATAGGTTAATTTTCTTATCAATCTGATCACGATTTGAAATCGCAATCGATGTGACAAAGAAACCATATTTGACCAAACGTCCATAAGTTGCCCGTTTAAACCCTCTCAGTATTGGTTCTGTTGATAGACTCATGTTGTTTGTTTAGTCAATTTTTGGTTTTGATTTTCAGTAATTTATCTTTCGGTATTCAAATATATAAATCCGTTTATTGGGTCTGCTTCAATTAACGCAGGATGTTCAAGTTCAATGATATAATAGTACGTTCCGGCGGGTAGCACACCAGAGTTGCCCACAGCATTGCTCGGAGCGGAACCGTTCCATTCATTTCTGTAATCATTTGACTCGTAAACCATATCTCCCCATCGGTTAAATATTTTAAGTTTGACTACAAACTCACAATATTCATTGCCTCCGATGGTGAAATAATCATTGATCATGTCACCATTTGGGGTAACAGTTTTCGAAATTTTGAATTTGTCAGGGCTACATGGCACACAATCTGAATGGACGTTGATGACAAAGTCCACATAGTATTTACAGGGACCATCAACAGCACTATAAGAAACCAAGTATTTCCCTACCTTCAGACCATAAGGTACAAATAGGGTGTTGTTAAGGTAGGTGCCTGGGGTTTCACTTACAAAAGAGCCATTGGTGGCAAAGGTCTCTGGTAAATAATTGATGAGGTCGATGGGTTCGTCCTCGACACAGATTTTAATGCTGACCTCTTCCAACATCGGCTGCATGACGAATATGGTTTGGGTGAACGTAGCCATATTTCCGCATCTGTCGGTCACTTCCCAAATTCTTTCAACCATATAGTCTTCGGTGCCATCAGGAAAAATAGTTTCCTCGGTAAAGACCACATCATAATCGCCACAACCTCCTGAGAATATCAACTCCGGTATTGGTGGCAGTTCTTCACCACATGTGATGGTCAGTTCATCATCATAAGTACTCGCCGTAATGGGTTCTGTTGGTGGAATTGTGATTATCTGGATGTGCTCATTGGAATTACCAGAACAATCTACCGTAGACCAAGTACGTGTTATGGTATATCCATCGATACAGTTGGCGTCATTTGTACTGACTTCTTCAAAGCTTACCGATACATTTGGGTCGCAATTGTCAACAGCCGTAAGGGTGGCAGCTTCCGGAATAGCATCATTACATGTCAAGCTAATATTTGTAGGCAGCGTTTCCACAAAGGTCGGAGCTTCGTTGTCTTCCACGGTGATGGTCTGTGTATGTGAAGTTTCGTTCCCGGCGCAATCGGCCATGGTCCATGTCCTGGTGATGGTATACTCGTATGGACACTCATCATCCTGTCCGGTGATGGTCTGCTCAAAGCTTACATCCACGCTTGCATCACAATTGTCAGTAGCGGTAAGTATGGCAGCATCGGGTACGGCATTACAGGATACGGTGGCGTCAATGGGCAGTGTTTCCACAAAGGAGGGAGCTTCATTGTCTTCCACGGTGATGGTCTGTGTATGGGAGGTTTCGTTCCCTGCGCAATCGGCCACGGTCCAAGTCCTGGTGATGGTATACTCGGATGGACACTCATCATCCTGTCCGGTGATGGTCTGCTCAAAGCTCACATCCACGCTTGCATCACAATTGTCGGTGGCAGTAAGTACCGCCGCATCTGGAACCGCATCACAGGAAACGGTATCATCAGCAGGCAGTGCCTCAACAAAAGCAGGTGCTTCGTTATCTTCCACGATTATGGTTTGTGTGTGGGAAATCTCATTCCCTGCGCAATCGGCCACCGTCCAAGTACTGGTACAATGGTATATTCGGATGGACACTCATCATCCTGACCGGTTATGGTCTCCTCAAAGCTCACATCCACGCTTGCATCACAATTATCGGTGGCAGTAAGTACCGCCGCATCTGGAACCGCATCACAGGAAACGGTATCATCAGCAGGCAGTGCCTCAACAAAAGCAGGTGCTTCGTTATCTTCCACGATTATGGTTTGTGTGTGGGAAATCTCATTCCCTGCGCAATCGGCCACCGTCCAAGTACGAACAATGGTATATTCAGATGGACACTCATCATCCTGACCGGTTATGGTTTCCTCAAAGTTGACCACCATATCAGGCTCACAACTGTCTATTGCGTAAGGATTGCTGGGTCAGGTACATTATCACATGATACGGTTGCATCTACAGGCAATGTTTCAACAAATGTTGGTGCCTCAGTATCTTCTATGGTAATTAGCTGAACATGTTCACGAATATTACCCACACAATCGGTAATGGTCCAGGTTCTTGTAATGGTATATTCTATTGGACATTCATCATCTTGCCCGGTAATAACTTCGGTAAAATCTACTGAAATAGAACATGTGCTGTCCGAAGTGATTTCGAATGGGTCAGGTATTACATCACAAGCTTCCACGGTGATATCAACAGGCCATCCTTCATCTCCGTCATTGTCTATGATGTTGACTGTGGCGGTATCGTTACCAAGGATGTTAACTAGGGTGGTTGAAATGTCCGTCAATAGTATCTGGAAATCTTCCGTACTCTCTATGATAACATCATCAATAATTGGTATGACAATGGTTTGGGTATTCGGATTACTTCCTCCAAAAGTAAGCGTTTGTGTATCTTCAGGAACGCCTGTATAGTCATTTGGACTTATTGCGGTTCCATCCGTTGTATAAAACGCTATGGTAAACTCCTCCTGTACCGTAGCATTAAGGGAAATATCCAATGATACCGTTCCCGCATCTTCATTTACGTCGATACTGGTTAGGTCAAATTGTACTCCCAGTGTTGGGTCGGCATCGTTGTCGTTGATGGTTCCGATGGCGGTGTTTTCGGTCCCCCCGTCGACGAACCCCACGCCGATGTTTGACGTGATGTTGTCCAGCAGCACGGAGAACTGTTCCTGTGGCTCAATGGTCAGGTCGTTGGTGATCGGCACGTTGATGTCGAAGGATGTGTTGTCGGCATCGAAGGTTATGGTGCCCGAAGTGGCCGTAAAGTCATCTGTAGCGATTGCGGTGCCGGGCAGTGTCCGATAGTCGACGGATACGTTCTCCCCGGATGCGATGTCCCCGGTGAAGGTGACGGTGAAGGTGGCGTTCACGGTATCTCCGGGGTCGCCCTCGGTCACGGTCACGCTGTCACTGTCGAAGTCCACGCCGTTGCCACCGTCGGCATCGTTGTCGTTGATGGTTCCGATGGCGGTGTTTTCGGTCCCCCCGTCGACGAACCCCACGCCGATGTTTGACGTGATGTTGTCCAGCAGCACGGAGAACTGTTCCTGTGGCTCAATGGTCAGGTCGTTGGTGATCGGCACGTTGATGTCGAAGGATGTGTTGTCGGCATCGAAGGTTATGGTGCCCGAAGTGGCCGTAAAGTCATCTGTAGCGATTGCGGTGCCGGGCAGTGTCCGATAGTCGACGGATACGTTCTCCCCGGATGCGATGTCCCCGGTGAAGGTGACGGTGAAGGTGGCGTTCACGGTATCTCCGGGGTCGCCCTCGGTCACGGTCACGCTGTCACTGTCGAAGTCCACGCCGTTGCCACCGTCGGCATCGTTGTCGTTGATGGTTCCGATGGCGGTGTTTTCGGTCCCCCCGTCGACGAACCCCACGCCGATGTTTGACGTGATGTTGTCCAGCAGCACGGAGAACTGTTCCTGTGGCTCAATGGTCAGGTCGTTGGTGATCGGCACGTTGATGTCGAAGGATGTGTTGTCGGCATCGAAGGTTATGGTGCCCGAAGTGGCCGTAAAGTCATCTGTAGCGATTGCGGTGCCGGGCAGTGTCCGATAGTCGACGGATACGTTCTCCCCGGATGCGATGTCCCCGGTGAAGGTGACGGTGAAGGTGGCGTTCACGGTATCTCCGGGGTCGCCCTCGGTCACGGTCACGCTGTCACTGTCGAAGTCCACGCCGTTGCCACCGTCGGCATCGTTGTCGTTGATGGTTCCGATGGCGGTGTTTTCGGTCCCCCCGTCGACGAACCCCACGCCGATGTTTGACGTGATGTTGTCCAGCAGCACGGAGAACTGTTCCTGTGGCTCAATGGTCAGGTCGTTGGTGATCGGCACGTTGATGTCGAAGGATGTGTTGTCGGCATCGAAGGTTATGGTGCCCGAAGTGGCCGTAAAGTCATCTGTAGCGATTGCGGTGCCGGGCAGTGTCCGATAGTCGACGGATACGTTCTCCCCGGATGCGATGTCCCCGGTGAAGGTGACGGTGAAGGTGGCGTTCACGGTATCTCCGGGGTCGCCCTCGGTCACGGTCACGCTGTCACTGTCGAAGTCCACGCCGTTGCCACCGTCGGCATCGTTGTCGTTGATGGTTCCGATGGCGGTGTTTTCGGTCCCCCCGTCGACGAACCCCACGCCGATGTTTGACGTGATGTTGTCCAGCAGCACGGAGAACTGTTCCTGTGGCTCAATGGTCAGGTCGTTGGTGATCGGCACGTTGATGTCGAAGGATGTGTTGTCGGCATCGAAGGTTATGGTGCCCGAAGTGGCCGTAAAGTCATCTGTAGCGATTGCGGTGCCGGGCAGTGTCCGATAGTCGACGGATACGTTCTCCCCGGATGCGATGTCCCCGGTGAAGGTGACGGTGAAGGTGGCGTTCACGGTATCTCCGGGGTCGCCCTCGGTCACGGTCACGCTGTCACTGTCGAAGTCCACGCCGTTGCCACCGTCGGCATCGTTGTCGTTGATGGTTCCGGAGGCGGTGTTTTCGGTCCCCCCGTCGACGAACCCCACGCCGATGTTTGACGTGATGTTGTCCAGCAGCACGGAGAACTGTTCCTGTGGCTCAATGGTCAGGTCGTTGGTGATCGGCACGTTGATGTCGAAGGATGTGTTGTCGGCATCGAAGGTTATGGTGCCCGAAGTGGCCGTAAAGTCATCTGTAGCGATTGCGGTGCCGGGCAGTGTCCGATAGTCGACGGATACGTTCTCCCCGGATGCGATGTCCCCGGTGAAGGTGACGGTGAAGGTGGCGTTCACGGTATCTCCGGGGTCGCCCTCGGTCACGGTCACGCTGTCACTGTCGAAGTCCACGCCGTTGCCACCGTCGGCATCGTTGTCGTTGATGGTTCCGATGGCGGTGTTTTCGGTCCCCCCGTCGACGAACCCCACGCCGATGTTTGACGTGATGTTGTCCAGCAGCACGGAGAACTGTTCCTGTGGCTCAATGGTCAGGTCGTTGGTGATCGGCACGTTGATGTCGAAGGATGTGTTGTCGGCATCGAAGGTTATGGTGCCCGAAGTGGCCGTAAAGTCATCTGTAGCGATTGCGGTGCCGGGCAGTGTCCGATAGTCGACGGATACGTTCTCCCCGGATGCGATGTCCCCGGTGAAGGTGACGGTGAAGGTGGCGTTCACGGTATCTCCGGGGTCGCCCTCGGTCACGGTCACGCTGTCACTGTCGAAGTCCACGCCGTTGCCACCGTCGGCATCGTTGTCGTTGATGGTTCCGATGGCGGTGTTTTCGGTCCCCCCGTCGACGAACCCCACGCCGATGTTTGACGTGATGTTGTCCAGCAGCACGGAGAACTGTTCCTGTGGCTCAATGGTCAGGTCGTTGGTGATCGGCACGTTGATGTCGAAGGATGTGTTGTCGGCATCGAAGGTTATGGTGCCCGAAGTGGCCGTAAAGTCATCTGTAGCGATTGCGGTGCCGGGCAGTGTCCGATAGTCGACGGATACGTTCTCCCCGGATGCGATGTCCCCGGTGAAGGTGACGGTGAAGGTGGCGTTCACGGTATCTCCGGGGTCGCCCTCGGTCACGGTCACGCTGTCACTGTCGAAGTCCACGCCGTTGCCACCGTCGGCATCGTTGTCGTTGATGGTTCCGATGGCGGTGTTTTCGGTCCCCCCGTCGACGAACCCCACGCCGATGTTTGACGTGATGTTGTCCAGCAGCACGGAGAACTGTTCCTGTGGCTCAATGGTCAGGTCGTTGGTGATCGGCACGTTGATGTCGAAGGATGTGTTGTCGGCATCGAAGGTTATGGTGCCCGAAGTGGCCGTAAAGTCATCTGTAGCGATTGCGGTGCCGGGCAGTGTCCGATAGTCGACGGATACGTTCTCCCCGGATGCGATGTCCCCGGTGAAGGTGACGGTGAAGGTGGCGTTCACGGTATCTCCGGGGTCGCCCTCGGTCACGGTCACGCTGTCACTGTCGAAGTCCACGCCGTTGCCACCGTCGGCATCGTTGTCGTTGATGGTTCCGATGGCGGTGTTTTCGGTCCCCCCGTCGACGAACCCCACGCCGATGTTTGACGTGATGTTGTCCAGCAGCACGGAGAACTGTTCCTGTGGCTCAATGGTCAGGTCGTTGGTGATCGGCACGTTGATGTCGAAGGATGTGTTGTCGGCATCGAAGGTTATGGTGCCCGAAGTGGCCGTAAAGTCATCTGTAGCGATTGCGGTGCCGGGCAGTGTCCGATAGTCGACGGATACGTTCTCCCCGGATGCGATGTCCCCGGTGAAGGTGACGGTGAAGGTGGCGTTCACGGTATCTCCGGGGTCGCCCTCGGTCACGGTCACGCTGTCACTGTCGAAGTCCACGCCGTTGCCACCGTCGGCATCGTCGTCGTTGATGGTTACGGTCCCCTGTCCATTGTTGATTCCTATAAGTCCCGTGGAGAGTCCCGAGAGGTTTGCGAAGAACCGTTCGGTGGGCTCGATCACGTTGTCGTCGGCAATGGGTACGGAGAAGGTCTGCACCTCGCCGTCGGTCCCGGCAAAGGTGAGCGTCCCCGTGGTGGCGGTGTAGTCGCTTCCTGCGATGGCGGAGTCATCGGCTGTAGCGTACTCGACGGTGAAGCCGCCCTGAACGCTGCCCGTTAGGGAGACGGAAAGGGAGGCGGACCCATCGCCCTCGTTGACGGTGACGTCGTTGATGGCTATCCCGGAGGTCCCCGGAATGGCATCGTCGTCGTTGATGGTTACGGTCCCCTGTCCATTGTTGATTCCTATAAGTCCCGTGGAGAGTCCCGAGAGGTTTGCGAAGAACCGTTCGGTGGGCTCGATCACGTTGTCGTCGGCAATGGGTACGGAGAAGGTCTGCACCTCGCCGTCGGTCCCGGCAAAGGTGAGCGTCCCCGTGGTGGCGGTGTAGTCGCTTCCTGCGATGGCGGAGTCATCGGCTGTAGCGTACTCGACGGTGAAGCCGCCCTGAACGCTGCCCGTTAGGGAGACGGAAAGGGAGGCGGACCCATCGCCCTCGTTGACGGTGACGTCGTTGATGGCTATCCCGGAGGTCCCCGGAATGGCATCGTCGTCGTTGATGGTTACGGTCCCCTGTCCATTGTTGATTCCTATAAGTCCCGTGGAGAGTCCCGAGAGGTTTGCGAAGAACCGTTCGGTGGGCTCGATCACGTTGTCGTCGGCAATGGGTACGGAGAAGGTCTGCACCTCGCCGTCGGTCCCGGCAAAGGTGAGCGTCCCCGTGGTGGCGGTGTAGTCGCTTCCTGCGATGGCGGAGTCATCGGCTGTAGCGTACTCGACGGTGAAGCCGCCCTGAACGCTGCCCGTTAGGGAGACGGAAAGGGAGGCGGACCCATCGCCCTCGTTGACGGTGACGTCGTTGATGGCTATCCCGGAGGTCCCCGGAATGGCATCGTCGTCGTTGATGGTTACGGTCCCCTGTCCATTGTTGATTCCTATAAGTCCCGTGGAGAGTCCCGAGAGGTTTGCGAAGAACCGTTCGGTGGGCTCGATCACGTTGTCGTCGGCAATGGGTACGGAGAAGGTCTGCACCTCGCCGTCGGTCCCGGCAAAGGT
>CBDDLQ010000003.1:0-25619 GCA_965230775.1 Terasakiella sp. | reverse complement strand
TTAGAGGAGTAAGAAATGTGAATTCTTATACAGATTAGCTGAAATTGATGCTTAATTTTTGCTGATCCATCATGTTTTCGGATTGATCCTAAAGAACTAATTAAAAAACAAGTGTCTAATTTTCATTTGATTAAGACATTCTTATGGCAAACTGAGTAATCGGAAAATATTGGTCGACACACTTCAAAGTTGTAATTGCCTCGATACTTCTGTAGCTCAAAAATATTATGGCAATTAATCCACAAACAACTATTAAAAACAGTTGTTTGATAACCGATTTTTTGGTAAGCTAACGCGTGAAAAAAATGGTGAGATGGCCAAGGTGACCAATGATACCGCATTCCGGGATCTTAAAAATATGATGGAAAGAATAGGTATTGAGTTTTGAGTTGATTTAGTCATCTATAACCTGCCAATATCCGCCTTTTGTGGGGCCTACACGTGTTATCCTCCCGTTCTTTTTTAATTTATCGATCTGATACTCCAATCCTCTTCTGCTTAGCCCTGTTTTTTCTTCTAATGCTTTAACTGTTATTTTTGGATTAAGTTTCATGGTTTTAAGTATGATCGCAGCAGTTTCTTCCACAGTTTCTTCCACAGTTTCTTCCACAGTTTCTTCCACAGTTTCTTCCACAGTTCTGGAAAATATTACGGTAAACATGCCATCAGTTTTGAATTGAGGTGCCCGAAGTTTAGCCGTTTTTAACAAATCGCGCATGCGACCTATGCCCGAACCAACCTGTTCCACCATATTAATCCGTACAAACAGACCAAAAATCAGCGGATTGCGGCTATGACTTTTAGTACCAAATTCATCAGGAGATATGGCGCTTGTGAGTCCACCGGGGTTACTAATCTCCACGCTGTCATCAAAAACCTCGATAGTAATTTTGGCCCCTTTATCATAATAATCCCGATGAGCAAGTGCGTTTATGATGGCTTCCTTAAATGCAGTTTCCGGTATTTCCCAGATTTCGATTCTTGGACCGCTGCCTTTAATTTCATAGGCTACATTCATTTTTCCTTTGAGCCAATGCATCGCCTGTTCGTACTGTTTCATTAACGGTCCGCCAAACAACTTATCATCAATGATCCTGGTTTTATTAACACCTTCAAATGCCACACACCTGATCACGGCCGTTTCGATAAATTGTTCAGGAGAAGTACCAAAGAATAAAACACCACCATTTTTTAATTCATCACTTGGTAGCATCAGCTTTAAATTACGTATAATTTGTTCCTGACTAATCGAAGCTGATAAACCACTGCGCATACGAAATTCTTCAAACCAATCAGCATCTATATCCGAATTCCTGTTAAAATCCATACAAGGTGCTTCATCGAAATAAATACGGTCAGACTGCTGAAAGAAATCTCTCATTTGCTCTACCGTGGTTAATTTTTGTGTATTTGGACCTTGTCGAACATATATTGCACCGGATAAGGCGTAAGGTTTTTGCATTCCGGTGTTCACTTCAATAACCCAAATGGTTTTCTGATCGATCGCTACCTCATAAAGCGCACAAGTAAGATGAGGGTTGATTTCGTTGATAGAATTTTGTATCGCGGATCTTTTTTCGTTTGAAATAGTCACCCCCTGAATGGTATTGTCATCACTTACCCCTATTAATAAAACACCTCCAGCGGCATTGGCAAATGCACAAATCTCTTCGCTGATTTCTCTTACTTTCTTGGGAACACTAAGCTTAAATTCAGCATTGTATCCTTCCCCGGATTGTACAATACTTTTGATGTCTTGAGCAGTAAGTTGTTTATTCATGTTAAATAATGAGCCATGCTGTTCAACAGTGCACTTTCTTACACCTGTGGTGTAAATTTGCTCTCCTAATTTATTACAGCAGATGGTTTATTAGCTAAAGGTATATGAATTCTTAATAAAAGTAAAAATCTGAATATTGACAACAGATAGTGCTATTGTATTTTGTCAGGGCAATGACATCACTTTTATTCAAGTCCATATTAGTAATGTTATCAAAATATTCTTTCAAAATTCTTACAAGTAAATTGTTAGTAATAGGTGTTCTTACCTAGTCATATTTAACTATTCAATGATTTTATTAGTAATAAAATAGGGAATAATTTAAAAATACATACATATATAGTTGTATAATAAATTGAGTCACATTAAATTTGCCATAGAGACTTACAATTAAGTATTACCAATTATTCTAATATTATAAAAGAACATCTATTGTAAGAAACAGACCTATTTCACACAAGTAATTACATCATTCAGTAACCTGAAGCCTTACAAGGATTCAATACTAAAATCTTTAATCTACTATCCAAAAGGAAGCTTAATCTTTAGCAACTTTTAATCCAAATTTTCCATACACCTAAATTTTACACCAATGAAAATTTTACACCGTAATAATTTATTTTTTCTAATAGTCCTTTTTACGCTGATTGTGCATTCAAATTCGACAATGGGGCAAACGGATAATAAAAATAAACCCAAAGAGTCAAATTTAACTAATCGTTCTAAGCCAAAAAAAACAAATAAAAGACCTCATATTAAAAACAGCGACTCCCAAAAAAGTCTTCATACTGAAGACGCACGAAAATTCATTAATATTTATGAAAAAAATAAGAAATGGCAAAGACTCATATATACATGGGATGATACGCTTGAATATCCAACGAATCCTTATACCCAAATGCAAAAGGTTGTGGATCCCGGTTCAAAAATTCAAATACATTTTGAAATTGATTCTATGGTCGAGAATAATTATGGTTTACGTGGTGATTATTCATTAATCGCCATGTTAAATACAAACCCCATTGAGGTTTCACCATATTCTGAAATAGGACAGAACTACACGACACTCTCAACCTCCAGTTATTCCGCAAATGAAATTGCGATTCGTGTGGTAAGAACGGAAGACATTTTGGAAAAACTTAATACTTCAATAGAAAAGATTGATTTTTTAAAAGAGTTTAACCAATCTCAAACTAATGTAATTAATTTTCGAATATTCAAAAGTTACATAGATTGGGCAGATAGCCTAAATAATGGCACAAAAAGAATCTTTTTATCCAGATTAGGCATAGATAATACACTTTATGATAAAACCATTCGTCCCAACTTCCTCGCACTAGATAGCTTATTGGAAAAGGACATTAATTCAATCGATTCTTTAAATCAAGAGGTATTCGAATCCACTAAATATTTAATACAATTAATTAAGGAAAAGAAAGACAACGAAAAAGAAAAATTAGATAGCACAGTAAACGTTGAAAAAGAAACAGAACTTATTAAGGCACATTCCAAACAAATCGCAGAAGCCTTATTCAGTGAATTACATTTTGCAACAATAGATCTCGCTAAAGTAAACGCTAAACCAGGAGATAAATTATATATCAAATTAATACGCAAAGGATCGCAAATAAAAGATTCTAATAAAAATGGTACTAATACCAACAATGGGTTAATGTATGATGTCGTTACTTTATATATCCGAAAAACCGGGTTTTATGGAAAAATTTCAGATTCGTTTCTATTCATTAATAGAATTGATCAGGGAGGTTTGGCTAATGATACCGATGCCTCGAATTCAAGATTTAAAGCAAGTCCGGGGGCATCTTTTTATTTACAATATGGAGCACGTAAAAAAGGCTATGCTCTAAATCCATCTTTTGGCATTAATGTAAGTTTCCTCGATTTCAGCCAGGAAAGAGATTTGGAATTAGGTGTTGGTGCTGTTCTGGGATTATTTGACAATACTTTGTCTGCCACATTTGGCTATAATTTACATATTAAAGGGTCCAATAATCCGTGGTATTTTGGTTTTGGATTTAGCTTTATTAATAGTAGGGATGAAATTAAAGCACTGTTTGCTAAGCCCTAACAATAGTTTGCTTAAGAGTGCCCAGTTTAATGGGCATTTTTAATTATTTTTCACTTTCGTAAGTTAATAGCATGACCTAATAGGCTGATTCTATACACTCCATCACTCCTTCACCACCCTTAACACAAACACCCCTTCCTCCGTGGCCAGTTTCAATAGATAGACGCCCACCGGGTAAGCCCTTAATGGTACTTCCACTTCGTTTTGATCGCCGGAAAGGGCTATGGTTTGCAGGCTAACGCCGGCTATATTGGAAATAGTTAATTCACCTTTACCTAAGCCTTCGGGGAGTTGAAGCGTCATGAGGTCTGAGGTGGGATTGGGGAAGGCTTTGAGTTCGTTGAATGCTTCGTTCTCTTCCGGTTCTTCTTCCACGCTGACCATCACATCGGGCCAGCAGGCTTCCAGGGCTTTTTGGAAACCTTCGAAGTTGCCTACGCTGTCGGTGGCGAAGCTCACAAAACAGACGGTGTCTTCGGGCTGGTAAGCGTAGGTACGCAGGGTGTCACCGGGGTATAGGGTGTCGATGAGGGTGAGTGGCCCCTGGTCGATGGATTGGAAGAGTTCGATGTAGGCCAAGCCACTGCCGATGTCGCTGCCTTTGATGGTGAGCTGTACAGAGTCGCCGATGGCTTCGAGGGACAATTCCGATTCCGGAAGGTCGGCGTCGATGCTATTGAAGTGGGTGTTGGTAAGTATGGCTTCGTTGTCGTCGAAGATGATGCTGGCTTGGGCACTTATGGTATCGCCGGTTTGTACAGTTGCTTTGGGCAGCACACTAAAAGTGACAAAACCTGTACCCCGGCCGGTGCTGTCGTTGACAGGCAGGAAGCCCAGCTCGACGCTGTTGGGTTCGAGGCCGGTGGCCGGATCTAAGGAGACCAAGCGCCAAAAGGCAGTGTTTTCACCGGGATTGATGCCGGCGTTGACATCGACATGTACGCCGAGGGAATCGCTGACATCGTGACGGGCACCATAGTAGCTGCGTTTGGCTGGCACTTCAAAGGCGTAAGCATGGAAACCGTAGTAACCCAGCTCCATGCTGTTGCGATTGGCTTTGGGGTGAAAGACATGGTTGATAGAGACATTGCGCGCGGCACCATTGGCAAACTCGGGATCGTTTTCGTAACGGATGGTGTAGTTGAGGCGCTCATCCCAGGCGACCCATTGGGCTTTGCCTACCCCCGCCGGACCAACAATGTCATTGGGGTCTATAGGGCGAATGATGGTGACACAAAAGAAGTGGCCATTGCCATCTTGTATTACCAATTGATTATCCGGGCATTCGCGGCAGTCTTCGGTACGGCAACTGTCTAACTGGTATATCACTTCTTCGCTTCCGTGTTCGCCTTCAACTGTACCTCTCACACAAGTTTGTGATTGAACCATATTGAAACACCCAAGTATGGTAATAAATATTAAGATTTTCTTTAAACCCATGGTTAAACTATGACATTAATTCGTTATTTTGAATAACTCAATATTTTTAACTTAAATATAACGGTATCACTGAGCAGCAGCAATTCATCAATTCTATTAACAGCTTCATGACTCATAAAAATCTATATATTTAGGATCTTCATCTTCAAAAATATTATTGCCAGCTAGAGAAAACGCCCTTATAAAATATTGTCTAGCACTGTTCATATCATTTTTTTCGAATAGACATTGGCCAATTCGAAGTTGAATGAATGGATTATGCCTACTATAAGCGTAGTTTTCTGATTGATAAAAATAGTCTAGTGCCAGTATGAATTCATTCTTACAGAAATATGCATCGCCTATTGCTGTATAAATCCAATAACTTGCATCCCAATTTATTTTTGGATTTGGAATTAATTCCAGCGCATTCTTAAATTTAGTCAATGCACTATCAAAAAAACCATTATCCATCAAATTATTACCTTCATCCGTAAGTGAAACTATTTTTGAATATAAAAGACTGTTTAACTCCATCTAAACTTACATTATAACGGTGGTAAATATGTTTCTTTCAATCTAGCGCCTTGAGAACGATTTATAGAGAAATATTCCAAGTAATAATTATCTGAATCTAACATAAATTTTCTGACTTCGCGTGATTTGGCACCATACTTTCTTCCCGTTTTATTCCACCAAGTAACAGCATCAATCCGATGTGCCATATCAGCCTTTTCTAATGGATACCAATCGCCATTCCCAGCTTTGAACTGTTTGGCTCCTGGAGGTGGTGGCGCATCTCTAATCTTTCCTTCAGCAGTCATGCGATCAATCACCTTCCTCCCTGTTGCTGATGACTTACCTGGTGTTCTTCCCATATACTGCAAGCGTTTAGATACCTTTTTAACAACATCAGTTCCGACTTCCTCCACCACTGACTTTGTACTTCCAAAAATTACTGAATTTCTTATGACTCCTTTAGAACCATTCCAAGAAATCCTAGCAGCTTTACCCAAGTAAGGAATAGCCACCTTTCCAAGCATACCCAACCCTTTAAATGCTGTTCCCCAAGGCAAAAAATTTATTGCAGCACCATATACATCATTTATATTGTCAAAAGTTTGGGCTATTTCAGCAACTTTATCATCATTGCCCGTCAAAGCATACGCACCACCTAAAAAAAGATTACCAGTCATACAAAGCTGTCGGAGTACTTCATTCGTCTGACAGTCACAATCATAAGCGCTTAATCCGAAGGCATCACTGAATCGTTGCGGATTCCCCACCGCATACTCATACAAATTCAGCCCATCGACATACCCCAGCGGGTCGCGTTGTAAAAAGCGGCCGTGCACGGGATCGTAAGCGCGGGCGCGGTAGTGGTAGAGGCCGCTTTCGGTATCGAGGCGACGGCCGGTGAAGTAATAAGGGTTGTCAATGCCGGAGGTGGTGAGGGTATTGTATAGCGGGTCAAAAATGGTGACCTTGCCGTAGGGGTCATATTCGTAGCGTTCTACCAGTTGGCCGGAAATGTCGGAGATGCCAGCTACCGAGCCTATGCCGTTGATGTGGTAGAAATACAGCGCCCCGCTTTTTTCCATGCTCAGCACATCGTCGACCCAGGTGCCGTAGATGTAGGTAGCAGTGGTGGATAAAGAAGTATTTTGTTCTTCAATCACTCGGTCGTTGGCATAGAAGTAATTGGTGGTGCCTGTAGCAGTGGTTTTGCTCATGCGGCGGCCCAGGGGGTCGTAGTGATAGGTGGCGATCGTGCCACCATCTACCTCGATAAGGCGGTTTTCGGTGTCGTAGCCGTAGCGGTGGTTTTGGCCTAGGGTGAGGTTGCCATTGGCATCGTAAACGGGTTCAAATATACCAATCGTTTCGTAAGCATTTACCTCATCGGGTTTATACGCGGTACTTACATTGTTAATGTCCGTACTTAAGCGGTTGCCCACTCCGTCGTAGCTATGTTTGATGCTGCGGCCGGTTTTATTAAATGCGGTCAGGCGGTCCAGGGCATCGTAGCCAAACGTTTCGCTGCTGGCCATGCGGTGCAGGGCTTCGGCGCTGGTGCGGTTGTCTTCCTGGTCGTAAGTGTAGGCATAGTGCAGCTGCGCTCCTGGGTTGTGTGTTAATTCGGTGAGGCGGTTATTGGCATCGTACTGGTACGTGGCCGTGGTATTGTTAGGCGGAAAGTGTTTTTCGAGCAAACGATTACCTGTATCGTAGGTAAAACGGGCGTGCGAATTACCGTTGTCGAGCACTTCTTTTAAGCGGTTGCGTTCGTCGTAGCGCTCTATTATGCCTCTTCCTCCCGGATAAACCAATCCGCGTGTGCGGCCCGGGATATCATAGCTATAAACCGTCGCCTGGCCATTCAGTGTTTCGCTAAGCAGGCGATTGGCGGCATCGTAGGCAAAAGTGAGACGGGCCACATCGTTCCAGGCACTGTCCATACGTCCGCCTTTGTCGTAACGAAATTCATCGGTGTAGGTCGGGTATTGCCGCGACTTCAAACGGTAAATGTTGTCATAGTCGTATTTCGTGATAGCCCCCTTGTTGTCGGTCCGTTCCAGCACATTGCCAACAGCGTCCAGTTTGAAGGCACGGAAGCTGTTGTCGGCATAGATTTCTCGCGTAAGGCGATTGAGGGAATCGTATTGGTAAGTGGTGGCGTTGCTATTGGCATCAATCACCTTTTCCAGGTTGCTAAATGGATCGTATTCGTAGCGGGTAATATTGCCCAAGGCATCTTTCACCTGCTCGTGGCGATCCAGCTTGTCGTAGGTGTTTTCCGTTAAACGTCCTTTGCGGTCCCATACATTTATTATGTTGTCGTTTTTGTCCAGCTCAAAGCGGGTTTGGTTGCCCAAACCATCGTACATGCTTGTTAGCCGATCCAGCTGATCGTATTCGTAGCGGGTGTTATTGCCGTTGCCGTCCACTTCCTGCACCACATTGCTGTTGCGGTCGTAATCCCGGTGCACAATCAGGCCGATATTGTCTTCAGAGTCGGTCAGGCGGTAATCACCATCAAAGCGGTTGTTGATGATATTGCCATTGGGCAGGTAAGTTTCTACCACATTTCCGATGCCGTCGTAGGCAAAGCGGGTTTCCTCCCCATTGGCATTGGTCGCCGATTGACGTCGGTTGAGGGCATCGTATTGAAAGCTGGTAGTCAGTCCATTCGGGTCGGTCATAGCGATGACATTGCCATGATCGTCGTAGGCAATTTTACGGACAAAACCCATGGCATCGGTCACCTGAATGAGGCGGTCCAGCTCGTCGTAATCGTATTTCGTTACGTTACCGAGTGGGTCTTTGACTTCGAGCAGGTTGCTTTTCCAGTCGTATTTGTATTCCGTCACCCCGCTGAGTGCATTGATTTGTTTTTTGCGACGGTTTAAACGATCGTATTCATAACGGGTAACATGACCCAGTTCATCGGTATAACGGAGCAGGTTGCCGCGTTTGTCGTATTCAAATTGCTGCACACCGCCATCTGCATTGGTGACCGTGAGTGGATAGCCCCTGTCATCGTAGGTGTAAGCCGTGACAAACCCACGCCCACTCGTTTCTGATGCAATATTACCATTGTCTTCGTAAGTATATCGCTCGGTAATAGCGAGCGGATAGCGTATTTCCAGCAGGTTGCCTTTATCATCGTAGCGGTTTTCAGTGCGATGGCCTTTGGGGTCGGTAACACTCGTTACCTGATTGTATTTCGCTTCATAGCTAAAGGCATAACGATTACCTTCGGGGCTGGTGCGGGTCAATACATTGCCACGTGTATCATAGGTATGGCGCCAGCTCCCATTGTTGGCATCAATACGCGTACGTACGTTCAGATTGGCGTCGTAAACATAGGATTCGTTGTAACCGCAGCAGCTGCCTTGTTTGTTGACCAGGTTGCCGTCCTCATCGAAGGTGTACACCGTTTTTACATCGCCATTGCTGCCCCGCGAAAGCACCACGGTGTTGAATGATTCGACGTTGTAAAAGAATTGCAAAGCGCTGCGGCAGGATGTCAGCTTGGTCACCGCATTGTTGCTGTTATAGCTAATGTCGATGGTGTTGCCATTTTTATCGGTACGTGCAACGAGCAATTTATTGCGGTAATAATAGCGTTCAACTCCCCCTTCCGGATCGGTCACGGTGCTTAGGTTTCCATTTTTATAGGTGAACATACACTGTCGGGTATCGCCAGCCACATTTTCATCAATGATATTGCGCATTTCATTGCCCACCCATTCAAAGCGTAGTTTTTGTCCGCTGCTGTGTTCCACGGATAAGAGGTGTCCCTCATCGTCGTAGTCCAATTGGATGCGGTTGCCGTTGCGGTCTTTGATTACGGTCACCATTTTGTGGGTCGTATCAGCGAAAGTGTAGGTGGTACCGTTCTTTTTGGTCAAAACCAAGGTACTGTCGTTGGGGTTCAGGAATCTTAACACACTGAATACTGCTTTTTTAGCGATCCAGCGTCGGGTATTGGATTGTTGCTGGTCGGATTTCTGATTTTTGACACTTGACAAAGAGAATGGACTTCCATATCGGAAGCTTTCCTTCTGCCCGTCGGGCATGATTAAATCGACCGCGCCATTCGCCTTTTTCTCATAACGCACACAGAAGGGGAAAATCCAGCCGTTGCCATAACCACAGTTTGTATTGCGCAGGTAGCTGTTGTAGGAGAACGTAATGTCCAAATCGAGGCCCGGGGCGGGAATGTTTACATCGTTGCGGCTAAAATACAAGTTGCCGGTGTAGGTATTCACGGCCATGCCATCAGGACCGATCACATTGGGACGGGTGATGTTTTGCTGTGCACTCGTGTGCAGGCCGGCTAGCAACAAAAGCCCACTCAGAAAAAAGCCGATGATTGTTTGTCTGCTCATTTAACGTGCAATTAGGTATTTTAATTTTCTCGTGACCGTATTGTTCCTGAAACTGAACCCTTTTGGCGGTGCGGAATAATAGGTGAGTACACCACGTGCACCGGGTCGTAGTATATTCGGAGGACCGTCTACTTCGAATAACTCCATCAATAACGCTGTAAATAGGTTGGTTAACAATTCCTGAAGATCTGCATTTGTGCCGATTGGTGCACCTGATAAGGAACGAAACATCATTTTAGGGATTACCATATCACTGGAACCGCGATTGATGAAATACATACGAATCGGGAAAGAGCGTCCGGTACGAATGGCGTCCGGGAATTCCACTTCAATTTCAAGGCCTTCTGGTAGATCGCTCAAACCTTCAATCAGGCAGGGACCGGTAATTGGGTTATTACTGCCTCCTCCCGGACCGCCTGTGGTGGTATCACCCGGAATAGGCCGAATAATTTCAAAACCATCTTCCAAACGCACGATGTCACCATTGCTTTTTTCCAGTACCACATCATAAAATCCCAAAGCTTGCCCGGTGAGGTCAAAAGTCGGGAAAACAGCAGTAGCATCCCGGTAGAAGTAGGCGCTCGCCTCAATAATAGTGCTACCATTTTCAAGGCGGGCGACCATGTCCGGTTTGAAACCCGAACCCGTAATCAGCGGCGTGGTTTTTCCGTTGTTGCTGCCATAATTGGTATTGACTTCACTAATGCTAAAGGGCAAAACACGGGCAAGCAGGCTTACCTCCATATCGAGTGCATTGTTTCCCTGGGCACGTATCAGGTAACGACCGGCCTGTACTGATGGAATAATCAGGCGCTGGTTAGTCTGGTAAAGGGTATCTGCTTCGAAATCATGCCTGATGCGTGAAGGTGCTTTTTCAAAGCTTACATACAATTCATGCACACCACTAGTGGCTTCCAATTCGATAATGACGGTTTCTCCGGTCAAATTCGTCGGAATCAGCAACTGATACCACAAAAAGCCTTCACTAAATAGCGTATCCTGTATCCACTGATCAATCGGCAAATCGGGAACGCTTATCTCCGCAGCACTTGCCCGTGTGTGGTTATTTGCTTCATTTTCTTCAATAAAACGTTGGGCGGCATCGGTGCGCACAAACAAATAGACCGAATCATTGGCCGTTTCCGGAAAAATAGCACGTATGCTGTCCTCAACATAATGCCCCGGAATGAGTGCAATGGATTGTTCACGTTGCAGTAAGGGCCGGTCAGCGTCATCGTACAGACTGTCTGCCGACAGCACCACCAGCTCATTTAAGGTGCCATTCACCGGGAATTGTCCGTTGTTGTAGGTTTTCCAGCGCATGGCAAAGGGTTTTCCCGGAATGGCGGTAAGGGGGACATCCAACTCCCGAACGAGCAGATCACCAGGCTCGGGAGGAATCACAAAAATGGCCGCTGCATCCTGATTGTTGCTTTCCAGGCTATTTTCGAAGATATGATTGCCGGCATCGGTATAAGCAATGAGGTAGTAATTGTTGCCTACCTCCAAAGTTGTTTCAATAAACACCGTATCCGTATACATCGAATCGACCATCAGTGAATCCATTTGCCTGAAGCCTGCCAGCACCACATCCCCATTGTCTGCCGTAGGATTGGAAGAGAGGTAAAACTGATCGATCCAGGGCGCCTTTGCGGTCGCCTTGCCTACATTTTTTACCTCATACACGAGTTCAATGGTGTTGCCAGCCGGTACTTCTTCGGGTAAACTCAATATGCTTACTTGTAAGTCCGGACGCAAAATGACCGGGACATCAATAATGTTTGTATCACCTGGAATAAGCGATTGGAAACGTAAATAATTGTTGCTGCGCATCGTGTCGTTCAAGGCCTGGTTCACATCGGCCACCGCAAAGAAATACAAAGGACCTTCCACGCCCGGAGGCAAGGCAAAACTGAAGTTACGCTGATCGATTTCGAGGCTATCGAGCCCGTTTATGGTATAGGTATAGATTCGCTCATCCAGAAAAGCTTCGAAAGTAGAATCACCGGAAGCATAAATACTTACGTTGAAGCTTTCACTAAGCGGTCGTAGTATGGTGTTGCGCACTTCAATCGTGGTGTTGAGTCGATTACCGGAAAGCGTATCCAGGCTAAGGTCGAAGGCACTTACCGCCACATCTACGCCCGGAACAGGTGGCTGGAAGATGAATACCGTGTCCAAAGCCCGGTTATTGCTGTCTGTTTGCTCAATGAGGCTGCCTGTGGCATTCGTTACCAAGAATAAATAGGCACTATCAGTGGACATTTGCGCCGGAATGCTTAAAGTGGCTGCTATCACATAATTCGTATCACGCTCAAGCGATTGGCTACGTTCATGTACATAGATCAACTTTGCCTTTGCTGCATCAAATTCAGGTGCTGATGTCAGGTAAATGTAATCGAACCAGCCATTTCCGGCGGCCAGGGTATCACCGGTATTGGCCACCTGCCAGTAGACGGTAAACGATGCACCAGAAATGAGCGTATCCGGCGCTGCAATGCCATCTGCGACTAAGTCTGGCCGTGGCGGAATTCGTACTTCAATGGCCTCACTGTAGAACTCATTGTTCGTTTCATCGGTCTCCAACAGGCGATTGGTGTAATCGAGTTGATAGCACAGGTAC
Source organism: Terasakiella sp. (assembly GCA_965230775.1). GTDB lineage: Bacteria > Pseudomonadota > Alphaproteobacteria > Rhodospirillales > Terasakiellaceae > Terasakiella. The sequence continues at coordinate 12,813 of CBDDLQ010000003.1, read as the reverse complement.
CAGGTGCCTGCAGAGAGGCTTGGAGGAATTTGTATAGTCGCTTGCCTTGTTTGCGAGGAATCGGGCAACAGCTCCTTGACGGAGCGGCCAAATTGGTTTAACAGGATACTTCCCGGGCCATTGCTATTGGCACTCGGACTAAGGAAAATGCGGTCTACACTTTCGCAGCTGAAACAGGCACCGGGGCCGTTGTTACGCATCTCCCAGGTGCTAAGCACTTGTTGGCCGGCGAATAATACCGAGTCTGCCGTAGCCTTTACCACCTCCAGATCGGGTTGTTGAATATTGAATGGAAGGAGTGTGGTGTCGTTGTTTTCTTCTTCCAGGTATTCAAGTACGTGGTTTTGATAATCGGTCACGATGTGCAGGTAATAGTCGCCACTGAGGTCACCTGGAATGGCCAAATTAGCCACCTGCATGTAACTGGCATATCGATCCAGGCTGCCGCTGCGTTTGTAGGTCTTCAAAATTCGATCCGAGGCATCCCATTGGGGATTTTCGCTGATGTAGATGGCATCGAACCAACTTTTTTCTTCGGTCGCTCGTGCTCCATCGTTATGCACGCGGTAGCAGAATTGAATCGTTTCTCGCGGACTTACTGTAGCCGGCAGGTTTCCGACCGAATCCACTTCCAGATCGGCAGTCAGCGACTCAATTACCTTAAACGCCTTTCCTTCGTTGGAGCGGTTGTTGCCGTCTTTAGTGAATTCATAAATATGGTCGTTGATGTCTGTTTCAACAAATGCATAGAAGGTATCGGTAGGCAATCCCCGAGGAAGGCGCAACCTCACTTCAAGCGTATCGGATTCCTGGGGCGCCAACAGGCGATCCCCAAAATAACCGGTATACCAGGTTATACAGGTGCTTTGGTCAAATACAGCTTCTTCGCACAAATAAATCCGATCTCTGATGGAAGCGCGCTCCATGGTTCCTCCATTAGGTGAATCATTTTTACGAACCCATGCTACATCCACCGAATCTCCTGATGTAGGATCAGCCCCAAAAGGTTTAATGACATCGGTCACAATCATATCGGCATAGGGAACCGGTTCAATTTCAATGGCCAGGGTAGCACGGTTGTTTCCTTCATTGATCTCCTGTACTTTGCGGTTATCATCGACAGTTGCGACGAGGTAATAAATATTTTGTTGCAATTGCGCTGGGATATTCATCGTTAGTTCAAGTGTCTCACTCTCTCCCGGAGCGATGCTACTTACATTAAAGTCCGTCGTAAAAGTGACCCGGCTAAAACGACCCGGGTCCGAATCGGTGGAAAGAACAATTCGGTTGAGAAAGGTAGCCGGACGTGTGACTCCGGTGCCGGTATTTTTAATTTCTAATTCGATCGAAACTTCCTCACCTGCTTTTAATTCCGGTAAAGAATTGATAATTACTTGCAAATCGGGCAGCGCACGTGTGCTAAAAGTTTGTACCTCACTCTTTTTGCGGCCACAAGGATTAACAGTTTCGACGCACCAGGCATATTGGTGTCCATAAGCCAAACCGCTGTTTACTTTCAATCGAATTGCATCTTCAACAGTCCAGCGTAAGGTATCTGCACCCGCCAGATCCCATACCAACAGCTGATAATAATCAGCAAAATCGGCTGGTGACCAGGTGAATGTAATTGGCAAATCGAGGTCGATACTACCATCGGAAGGGGTTAAGCGCGTAGCGCTGTCGGGCTCACTGTACAATGACAGGCCCTGCTCCAAGAGGTAGTTATTGCTGTCCAGTTCGTCTCCAAAAAGTTGAATGGCGGCATCGATCAGGTAATCGCCGGGAACAAAAGCAGGCTGGCTGGCAAAGGTATGCACATAACGCTGGCCCGGAGCAATGCTGCTGTCTACCGTCTCCCATATAGCCGCACCATCATTCAGGCGGTAGCCGATGTCGAATTGTGGAATGGGGTTGCGTCCGTAATTGATCACTTCCAGGCGCAAACTGTCATTGGGGTTGAAGCAGGCCGTTTGTGGTGAAAGAATGGATTTTAAACCCAGGTCGTTGTCCAGTAAAACAAAATCATTATCACCCACCGGTGCATCAGAAAGTACCTGTGTTACCCCACCAAATAAGGTGCCGTGGTGTTGTCCCTGGTATTCTAAGGCCGCTTCCGCACTATTTTGACCAAAATGCCAGGCGGCGATCAGACCTGGTTCGGCATAGATACCGTCGTTTTTCACCATCCATTCACGTAATTCTTCGGAAGTGCGAGCAGTGTTCCAGAAGCGGACTTCGTCCATTTTCCCTGTGAAGAAATCTGTCGGGTTGGTGTTGTTCGTACCATCCAGTTCCATACCTAAATGCCAATGATCTATTGATTCGAAATCAGGAGTCCGGTTAAAACTATTGACCAAAACGCCATTGACGAAAAAATGAAGATACTCTTGCTCATAGGTATAAGCGATATGGTACCAGGTATTTTCAGACAGTTCTTCATCCCATATTAAAGTGGATGATTGCCAAACCGTATTCATCCAGAAATGCAGTTTCCGATCGATGGTACACAAGTTGAGTTTGTTCGATGATTCGTCATTAAATCCATCTCGATTGATTCCCAAAAGTACCTGTGGTGTATTTTGTTGTGTAAACTTCATCCATAGTTCAACGGTGTAGGCCTCAGCGCTTGCCATAATATCACTCACCGAAGAAATATCCACATAATCGTCTTTCCCATCGAATTGGTAAGCATAATGATCCAAAGCCGGGTTAACAAAGATATTTTGAACGGAAAGCTTGAGTTCCTTCTCTGTTACATATTCCTCGTTGATTTTAGTGAGGCTAATGTCCAGGGATCGAACCTTTTCAGGTAGGAAAAGCATATTGCCTAATACTATTTCAGCGGTATCTCCCGGTGCAAGGGTGTCGTTCCAGTTTAATGTACCAATAATGCCATCATCGCTTTGCCAGGTCAACGAAAGGTTATTAATGGTGTCACTATTTAGGTTGGCCAGGGTAAGCAACACATCGTATGGCCCTTCATCGATCACTTCATAATCGTTAAAATTTGTTTTTAACAGCTCAACATGTAATCCGCCCCGTTCATCATTATCAGCAACAGGCGCTTCGGACAACACATGTGTGACATCTCCGTGTAATATCCCGTGGTGTTGCCCTTTAAATTCAAGTGCTGTATTGCGACTATTTTCACCGAAGTGCCAGGCGGCGATAAGTCCGGGTTCATCATAAATACCTTCGTTCTTCGTCATCCATGCCCGTAACTGTTCGGGAGTACGAGCGCTGTTCCAAAGGCGTACTTCGTCGATTTGGCCACCAAACGGATCAGTTAGCGAGAAATTGCCGTCAAAATCCTGGCCAATGCTATACAAATCATCCGTTTTTAGATTGAAATTCCAAGTGTGCTCTTTTACTAGGTCTTCGTTGAGGTAAAAGGCAACTTGCCCATTTTGGTAGACGCAAGCAGCATGGTACCATCGATTGATATCCAAGGCATAATCAGTAACATTGAGACCTGTGCCACCTTTCCAAAAAATCAATTTCTCATTACGAAGGCCAAAAAGAAATGCGTTATTATCTGATCTGGTATTCCCATTAATGCTAAATATCATTCGATGCGAACTTAATCCATCGTGTTTGAACCAGCATTCAAAGGTAAATTCATCAGATACAGCCATTGTAGGAGCAATGGAAGAAATATCCACATAGTCATCTGTTCCATCAAATTGGTAGGCATAATGATCCTGAAGAGGGTTAACGTAAATACTGTTGACATCCAGAGCGATTGTATCTGCTATGCTATCACCATTGATGTGGGTTACTTGTACATTGAGTGAATGTACAGCTCCGGGGCTAAAGGTGTAATTTCCTAAGGTGAAGACCAGTGTGTCCAAGGGCAGTAGGGTGTCATTCCATGTAGTGGTGAAGACTTCATCATCGATTTGCCAGGAAAAGGTAAGGTTGTGTACAGTGTCTGTGACACTACCTAAATTGACCAGGTCCACAATTACCGGGTAATTGCCTTCATCGATGACCTGTTTATCGCTAAAGTTGGACTGGATAAAGCCGAGCTTAAACCCAGCTCGCTGATCATTATCGCTAATTGGAGCGCTTGAAGTGACATGAGCAGGTTCACCGTTTAACTTACCGTGGAATTCGGCATTAAACTCCAGGGCCACATCCGGATTATCTTCTCCAAAATGCCATAAGGCCACTAAACCGGGTTCATCATAAATACCTTCGTTCTTCGTCATCCATGCCCGTAACTGTTCGGGAGTACGAGCGCTGTTCCAAAGGCGTACTTCATCGATTTGGCCACTAAATAGATCAGTTAGTAAGAAATTGCCATCAAAATCCTGGCCAATGCTATACAAATTATCCGTTTTCAGATTGAAATTCCAAGAGAGCTCTTTTACTAATTCTTCATTGAGGTAAAAGGCAACTTGTCCATCTTGGTAGACACAAGCCACATGATACCATCGATTTGTATCCAAGGCATAATCAGTAACATCTGTCCCGGAACTACCATGAAAAAAATTCAGTTTTTTATTACGGAGATTTAGAAGAAATACATCTGATGCGGTATTGCCATTGATACCCAAAAGCATCCGATAATTGGGTGAACCGTCATGTTTAAACCAACATTCAAAAGTAAACGCGTCGGATTCGGCCATAATCGGTGCTACCGCTGAAATATCAATGTAATCGTCGGTTCCATCAAACGCGTAAGCAAAATGATCCAAAGCCGGATTCACATAAATGCTGTTGACATCCAGGGCGATTGTATCTGTTATGCTATCACCGTTGATGTGGGTTACTTGTATATTGAGTGAATGTACAACTCCGGGGCTAAAGGTATAGTTTCCTAAGGTGAAGATCAGTGTGTCTAAAGGCAGTAGGGTATCATTCCACGTCGTAGTAAAAGTTTCATTATCGATTTGCCAGGAAAAGGTAAGGTTGTGTACAGTGTCTGTGACACTACCTAAATTGACCAGGTCCACAATTACCGGGTAATTGCCTTCATCGATGACCTGTTTATCGCTAAAGTTGGACTGGATAAAGCCGAGCTTAAACCCAGCTCGCTGATCATTATCGCTAATTGGAGCGCTTGAAGTGACATGAGCAGGTTCACCGTTTAACTTACCGTGGAATTCGGCATTAAACTCCAGGGCCACATCCGGATTATCCTCTCCAAAATGCCATAAGGCCACTAAACCAGGTTCATCATAAATACCTTCGTTCTTCGTCATCCATGCCCGCAACTGTTCGGGAGTACGAGCGCTGTTCCAAAGGCGTACTTCGTCGATTTGGCCACTAAATAGATCAGTTAGTAAGAAATTGCCATCAAAATCCTGGCCAATGCTATACAAATTATCCGTTTTCAGATTGAAATTCCAAGAGAGCTCTTTTACTAATTCTTCATTGAGGTAAAAGGCAACTTGTCCATCTTGGTAGACACAAGCCACATGATACCATCGATTTGTATCCAAGGCATAATCAGTAACATCTGTCCCGGAACTACCATGAAAAAAATTCAGTTTTTTATTACGGAGATTTAGAAGAAATACATCTGATGCGGTATTGCCATTGATACCCAAAAGCATCCGATAATTGGGTGAACCGTCATGTTTAAACCAACATTCAAAAGTAAACGCGTCGGATTCAGCCATAATCGGTGCTACCGCTGAAATATCAATGTAATCGTCGGTTCCATCAAACGCGTAAGCAAAATGATCCAAAGCCGGATTCACATAAATACTGTTAACAGCCAGGGCGATTGTATCTGTTATGCTATCACCATTGATGTGGGTTACTTGTATATTGAGTGAATGTACAACTCCGGGGCTAAAGGTATAGTTCCCTAAGGTGAAGACCAGTGTGTCTAAAGGCAGCAGGGTGTCATTCCATGTAGTGGTGAAGACTTCATCATCGATTTGCCAGGAAAAGGTAAGGTTGTGTACAGTGTCTGCGGCACTACCCAAATTGACCAGGTCCACAATTATCGGGTAATTGCCTTCATCGATGACAGCTTTATTCTCAAAATTTGTACTAATAAGTTGTAGATTGGTTTTGGTGTCTAAGCCCGAGAGTACTGCAATCTCTGTATCATTTAAAATGCGCTTGTAAATTCTAACCTCATCAATTTTACCTTTTAAATAATACGAAAGATAAGTTATCCCTCCAATTTGAATGGGCGCATCTGTACTGGCTAAAGCATTGTCGAAATTATCGCAAGAAGCCACCATTTCGCCATCAAGGTATATAGTGACAAAGGGTTCGTTGAGTGTTACAACAAGGCTATGCCATACTGAATCTTTAATACGCGTATTGGCATTTGAGTTGTAACGACAATATAAATCGCTTACAACGTTATACGTTTCAGAATGGAATTGTACCTCATCGAACAAGGTATAAAATCCCCAATCTTTGTTGTTTGGGTCTGGATATTTTGAAAGCAGCGCTGCATTTTCTTGCGTAACATCGTAGTGTTGAAATTGTAGGCTGAAGGTAAAGGGATTCGCACCGCCTTGTAATTCAGGGTCACTGGCAATACTTAAATAATCGTCTTCACCGTCAAACTCATAAGCGTGATTGGCGTTGCCTAAAACATCTTCTGTAGGTACCGCTCCATGGAGCTCACAGTTGCGACCATTACCGCTTTCATCAATAAGACTACCATTAGTAAAGGGGTGGTACACCAATAATCCTGAATCCAGATTGACGAGTGGTACATTCGTTTCGCTGTAAAGTGCTTCAATTTCAGCTTCATTGAGTTCACGATTATAAATACGAATATCATCTATTTTCCCGTCGAATCCTTGATTCACATATTGTCTATTTCCTATCCATAATTCATTCAAATCAGGAAAAAAATCTCGGAGAATCGCAGTTTTTGCACTTGAATAAATCAATTCTCCATTCATAAATACCTGTGTGCCGTCCGGAGCGTAGCTCCAGTAAATATGATACCAGGTATCTAGGTTTGCCGTATAATTAGTGTTAATCCAAATCCATTGAGCGTCAGCCGCATTGTGTGCAGCTACACGCATGGTTCCATCGGCAAAACGTGCTATTTCATACTCACCTTCTTTATTCGCTATGATACCTCCTGTTGTAGGCGAGGTTCCAGTACCTGAACCAGTGGCCATGAACCATGCTGAGATAGAAAACGTACTATCGAATCGCAAACCTTCTTCGGCACCACCACCCACTTTTATTCGACTACTTCCATTAAATTGGTAAGCCCGATTAGCTAGGTCATCACGATCGGTAGTCAATTGTGCATTTTCAGGTACGCCGTGATAGCCGTTGCCAGAAACGTCATGGGCATTACCATTAAAAGGGAAATAAGCGACGAGCCCTGAATCTAAATTAACTACTGGTCCATTTTCTTCATTATAAAGTGCTTCGATTTCCGCTTCATTCAACGCACGGTTGTAAATGTACATATCATCGACTTGCCCATAGTAATACTCAGAAGCACCTATTGGGTCAATTCCAATGAGCAGGGCATTATTATTAAGTCCATTTAGTGTCTGACAATCAATATCTCCAAGATATTGACCATCTACGAAGAAAGAAACTTTACCAGCACTCCATATACAACCAATGTGCATCCACTTGTCCAAAACGAAATCATAGTTGATATCACAATTACCTTCGTTAACATGGAATAAACGAGGCGTCAGCACTAAAAATTGATGCGAATTCGTGCTTAATACTGCAGCCCAATCTGTATTTGTATTGTACCACTGGTCTATATTAATCCATGCAAATACAGACATGGAGTCTTCGATACTGGCGAGCGAATTGCTAGAAGGAATGGATACATATCCAGCCGAGCCATTTAATTTTAAAGATGCAGAAGAATCGCCAAAGCGATCTACGCCATAAGATATTCCATTACGAACCTGTCCGTTGTTTTCGTTTCCGCTAGCATCCAATAAAGTGCCATCGAAGTGGTAATGTGCTACTAATCCCTTATTTAAATCGACTTGTGCCTTACCTGCATAAACTAAAAACAAACAGGTAAAAAGTACCAAAAATCTTGCATTCATATCGCAAGGGTTGTTTGAGATCGCTAATGTAGTTATCGTATATTAATACATAACTATATAAATATGAAATTTGCGTTAATTCATATTGTCAAATGTTTCTTTGAGGGTTTGGGGAAATTATGGATCAAGCGGAAAAGTTAGTGGAGCAATTTTAATTAGTAATTCTGTTTTGTAACTATAAACACTAAAGCAACTAAAATGGAAGTAGTAAATCCATTTATTTCAAGTTTTCTCTGTTCTTTTGGCTTGATCCCAAAGAACCAAAAGATCAAGACTACAATAAAACAGCTAAAAATTAATGAAATCCGTTCAGAATGTATAAACTCGCTGCGCTCAAACAATATACATTCATTTAATTTTCGCTCACATTGATTTTTTTGACGCTCTTTTATTAAGGTCGTCTTCAGATACGGTTGTATCAATTATTAAGAGCTTTAAAAGAGCTTTAACATTTTTTTGTTAATGACTTACTCCGGCATGTTTTCGGATTGATCCCAGAAAACCTTAGAATTCACGAAATCGATAAAAAAGTAAATTTCAACGAAACAAAAAACCCTTGCAAATCTCTGATTTACAAGGGTTTAAGTGGAGCCTCCTATCGGGATCGAACCAATGACCTACTGATTACAAGTCAGTTGCTCTACCAGCTGAGCTAAGGAGGCTGCTCTGAACATTTAAGTTGTTTCTCTCAAATGCGGATGCAAAGTTAGCGATCTGTTAATTAAATCCAAACGAGGAGGCTAACTTTTTGCAATTTTTTTGAAGATGTTTTATTTGAAATTCTCCAGGATTCGCAGTTTCTTCTTGAGTTCCTTTATCTTAGCAGTATTTTCAGCCGATTTAATTTCGGCATCTTTTTTGATACTTTCCAATGAACTTGAATGGGCGAAGAACTCAATGTTACGATTCATCGTATCAATTTCACTTTGAAGCGTCTGGATTTCATCTTTCATCTTATTCTTCTTCTTGAAAATTATATTTCGACCATTGGGATTACCTCGCAATGAGTCGAGCTCAACTTCCAGTTCCAAATTTTGAATGCGGTCTTCGTCTCCTTCTGCTTTTTCGAGGAATGTCGAAGCCGCCTCTTTGAATTTTTTGGAAATGTCTTTTTTCTTGTCCCTTGGAACAAAACCAATTTCATCAAACTGATCAAAAAGGTCTTCAAATTTATCCAGATCTGTTGGGGACAGGCCTATTATTTCTTCACAGATTTTAAGCTTAGCCTCATAGTTAATGACAAATTCTTTTTCCTCTTCTTCGAAGCTCTCTCTTCTTTTATTAAAGAAGTGGTCGCATGCGGCTCTGAAACGTGCATAAATTTTGTCGCTGTCTTTACGGGCAACCGGGCCTACTTTTTTCCAGTCTTGTTGAAGGTCTTTAATCTTTTGGGCCGTTTCTTTGAAGTTTTCATTGTCCTGTAATGCTTCTACCTGCTCGCATAATTTGATTTTTGCCTGCATATTGGCTTCCTTCTCGGCATCTAAGGATTTGAAAAACTCCCCTTTATTCGCGAAAAATTGCTTACTATGTTGCCAAAATTCTTTGGAAGTTTCTTTCGATGAGCTACGAGGAACAGGACCGATGGCTTTCCATTCTTCCTGTACCACTTTAATTTCGTCGGTCTTAGCCTTCCATTCGGTAATACGGTCTGAATTGAATTGCGAAAAAGATGCCGCTTTTTCTATGAGCACTTGCTTCAGTTTCAAATTATTCTCCAGTTCTGACTTATATTGCTCTACAACCTGGTTTCTTTTCTCATAAACGGCGTCTGAGGCCAGTTTAAACCTGTTCCAGAGTTCTTCTTGATGTTCTTTAGGGATAGGTCCTATATTTTTGTACTCTTCGTGCAATCCGTTGAGCTTTTTGATGGCTTCATTAATAGATTCCATCTCTTTCAGCGCCTCGGCTTCTTCGCACAATTTCGTCTTAGCCTCTAAATTCTTTTTGCGATCCAGCTCCTTTAACTCAAAGTAAATACTTCTATTGTTATAAAATCTATTGAGTAAAGCGTGGTAGTTCGCATTTAATTCATGCGCATCGCGTGTAGGAACAGGACCGGTGTTTTTCCATTCATCTTGTAAAGCTTGGATTTTTTTGAAGCTGTCGGCATCTTCCTCATTATCAACGATGTTGCGAAGATTGTCAAGAATCGTTTGCTTTTTGACCAGGTTATTGCGTTGGCCTTCTTCCTGTTGCTGGAAGTAGCTTTTAGCTTCTTTGTATAAGCTTGACTTTAATTCCTCAAATTCCTTGGAGACGGCATCGACTCGGTATTCAAAGGCGTCTTTTGTGCCTCCATCGGCCAAAAATTTCTCGAACGCAGCATTTTTTTCTTCATCGTGAATAACATAATATGCGCTGCTGATTACTCGAAGTTCATTTAGTATATGTCTGTAATCTGAATGTTGCTTCAGTTCTTTTAAAGCGTTCAATAACTCTTCTTTGTTCAAAGATTCGTAATTGATTTCAGATTTTACAATTTCGTGTTCGGTATCACTAGTTGTTTCTATTACGTTTTCTGCAAAATCTTGTGTCTCCATAATTTTATAGGTTAATTAAGTCGAGGATCAAGAGGGAAATTTGATAACATTTTGTAGTGCTCCCCCATACTTCTTAAAATCTCTTCCCACATATTATCCGGAGGGATAGAGAGTAATTTATTTAAGTTAAAATTTTGATTTACTATCCATGAGTCTTCTTCAAGTTCATTGCCAAGTTGTTCAGGAGCCCAACCCGAATAACCAAGGAAAAAACGTATTTTGGCGTCGTCTATTAAGTCTATCCGTATAAGCGACTTCAACTCATCGAAGTCTCCTCCCCAGTGCAAATCGTTTTTTATGAGCAAACTATGACTCAACGTTTGTTCATTGGTATGAATAAATTGTAATAAATTTCTGTCAACCGGACCTCCTACGAATAGCTCATTGGTTCGTTCCGGTAGATCTTGCATAATATCTCCCAGCACAACATCTGTTATGGGTTTGTTAACAACCAGCCCAACGTGACCACTTTCATCATTTTCACAGATAAGAATTACTGTGCGCTCAAAATTGGGGTCATTTAGGAAAGGATTTGATAATAATAAATCCCCCTTATTTACTTCACCTTTATGTTGATGTCCCTGTGGTAACATTCGAGAAATGTTTTGGCAATTTTGCTATAAATTATTTCGCCTCATTATGATTAATATCAATTCAAGAGCGAAATAATACTAGCAATATTGCATTATGATCCGTTTAATGCAATGAGATTTTGTATTTTTACAAAAAAGAATAACAAAGTTTTGTGCTGGATGAAGAGGGAGCTGATTACCTAAAATTCTTAAAAGAATAGTGAAGAATGAAAGACTTGAGAAATGTACGAAATGACTATCAATCTGAAGGATTGATCCGTGAAAATTTGGCCTTAGACCCTATTGATCAATTTAATGAATGGCTGGATGAGGCGATCGCGTCTGATAATCCCGAAGCTACTGCATTTACTTTGTCAACTGTAAGTAGTGAGGGCAAACCTTCGTCTCGTGTATTATTGCTGAAAGAAGTGAATGAGAAAAGTATGGTGTTTTTTACGAACTACGCCAGTAGGAAAGGCCACGATATTGAAGTAAACAATACCGTATGCGCCTTGTTCTTTTGGCCTGAGCTTTCCAGGCAGGTACGTGTGGAAGGAACAGTACATAAAATCGATGAAGCGGTATCAGACGACTATTTTTATAGCAGGCCAATAGGTAGTCAGTACGGTGCCATGGTTTCACAACAAAGCGAGGAAATCAAAGATCGTGAATCACTGGAAGCAGCAATTAATAAACTCCGGGAAGAAGGTTCGAAACCAATTCGCCCTGCCAATTGGGGAGGATATGCATTAAGACCTGCTTATTTCGAATTTTGGCAGGGGAGACCCGACCGGGTACACGATCGTTTTGTTTATGAAGCAGGCCCGGGATCGGTTTGGCGGATAAAAAGAATAGCTCCTTGATAAGCAAAAGTATTTATTTAAAACGCTATGCAACTTCCAAACAATACGTTTTAGACGCTCCGGCTACCGATTTAGGGCTGGTAGTAGTGATTCCTTGTTGCAATGAGGTACATATTGTAAAAACGCTTGAATCCCTATGGCGATGTGCACCCATAGACGCTTCTATTGAAGTGCTTTTGGTCATAAATAACGGAATCAAAGCAGCTACTCATATCATTGAACAAAACCGACGTACATATGAAGAGGTAACCCATTGGTATGCGCAACAAAACAGGGCAGATATCGTTTTGCATTTGCTTCAGGTTGAAGATATGCCTGTTAAACATGCCGGTGTTGGCCTTGCCAGAAAAACAGGTATGGACGAAGCAGTACGTAGGTTTGAGGCCTTGGAAAAAGATGGTCTTATTGCGTGTATAGATGCTGATTGTACATGTGAACCTAATTATTTCGAAGTAATTGTTGAGCACTTTGAAAATCGGCCTCAAACGCCAGCGGGTATTATCTATTATGAGCACCCCATAGATGAGCAACATGAAAAAGACCTCAGAGAAGGTATCATATTATATGAGCTGCACTTGCGCTATTATGTCAATGCGCAGCGTTATGCCGGGTTTTACCATGCGCATCAAACATTAGGCTCTTGTATGGTGGTACGTTCCAGAGATTATCAAAAACAAGGGGGGATGAACAGGAGAAAAGCAGGTGAAGATTTTTATTTCTTACATAAGTTCATTTGCCAGGGGCAATTTTCAGAAATAAATAATACGGTTGTTTATCCTGCCGGAAGGGTTTCCACGCGTGTACCGTTTGGAACGGGCAG
>CBDDLQ010000002.1:0-42309 GCA_965230775.1 Terasakiella sp. | reverse complement strand
ACCGGCAGGTATCGCTACATAGATTCCGAAAGCAGGTCCGTCTGAATTTTGTGAAGGATCCAGGAATCCGGAAGCCACAGCAACCACAGCGGCATCGTCCAGGTTGAGCGTAGCTAACGGTGCGCCGAACGAAGCAACTGTGTACATACCCGTTTCGTCTTGTACATCCAAGATGTAATCGGCCGTCGGTAATTCCAGGTAATCGCTGAAAGCACCAAAAGGCGCATTATCGACCAGAATACCTGCTTCACGCTCACGAATGTCGACAGTAGGTGCATCGGTACTTCCATGATGCACCAATACATCGGTGTTACCTGTTTCATTTGCAGCTTCTTGTCCTAAGGGGTAAACGGCAATATCAAAAGGTGTTGCCGGCGTATAACCACTTGGGCTTACAATGCCTCCGGCGATGAGGATATAGGTTTCGCCAATAGCCAGGTTGTAATCAAAACTCAGTCCCGGGATCGTGTCAATAACCGAATCGCTGTTAGCCGGAGCAATAGAAACGGTAATGTCTTTAGTGGCCGGAAGGTCCACGAAAGGTGTTGCGGTTCTGAAAGCAAAATCGTCTAATAATAGCTCATCGTCTAAATAGATATCCACTACTTCAGCAGCAGCATCTGCCGAATTATGAATGACCTGAACACGAGCAGTAGGCATGTCGGCCATAGGTAAGGATACCATAGGACCACCGGCAGGTAATGCTACAAAAATACCAAAGCCTGGTCCGTCTGAATTTTGCGAAGGATCCAGGAATCCGGAAGCTACGGCAACCACAGCGGCATCGTCCAGGTTGAGCGTAGCTAACGGTGCGCCGAACGAAGCAACTGTGTACATACCCGTTTCGTCTTGTACATCCAAGATGTAATCGGCCGTCGGTAATTCCAGGTAGTCGCTGAAAGCACCAAAAGGCGCATTATCGACCAGAATACCTGCTTCACGCTCACGAATGTCGACAGTAGGTGCATCGGTACTTCCATGATGCACCAATACATCGGTGTTACCTGTTTCATTTGCTGCTTCTTGTCCCAAAGGATAAACGGCAATATCAAAAGGTGTTGCCGGGTTGTATCCGGATTGGCTAACAATTCCTTCAGCGATAAGGATATAGGTTTCACCACTCTCCAGATTATAATCAAAGCTGAGACCAGGAATAGTGTCGTCAATACTTTGGCTGTTCTCCGGCGCTATGCCCAATGTGATCGGGATACCTGCTGGAGCATCGATAAAAGGACTTGCCGTTCTGAAAGCAAAATCATTGATTAATAGATCGCTGCCAAGCGGAGTTGTCAGGTAAATGTCAACAACCGCTGCGGCTTCGTCTGCAGAGTTGTGGATGGCTTGCAAACGCGCCGTTTGCGCATGGCTCCAAAGTGGGATTAATGAGAGCAGAAAAGAAATGTAGGTTATTTTTTTCATTTTGTTTAATGTTTGATTTTAAAGGTTAAACAAAATGATTTCGATTTTGTTTAAATTTTTTTTGTTACCCCCTCAAAACAGTTAAGACATGGATTTCTTTGTTCGTTTAAGAGCTGTTCGTGACTACATTGATTTTTGGTATGTGCACCCTGATACGAAAGGGTGGGGAGTAGCCTTGGTATTGCTAGGTGCCGTTAGCTCAGGAGCAGGGGAAAGGCCAGTGAGCTTTGATATATTGAAGCGAGTATCACCGCTTTGCCTTTTTAAGTAGAAAGGATTTCAAGTAGTGCAGGAGCAAATGGTAATAAAGGCGTTTATCGTTAAAGAAATATAAGCTGCAATACTTGTTATGGTAGTGTATGTGTACATTAGGAACTGTGTAATATTTTGCTTGTGTCTCCTCTCAGAGTAACCGGAGGCATAAGGACACTCTGAGAAAACTATCGGAATTCCGGGCGTACCTAGGGCAGTCGGGCACAGGAGAACAGGTTGGAGAATGTATGTGATTACAGAAGTTATTTAAATCTACCTCGGTTCAGCGTAACTAAAGGGTACTCTGACCTGGAATTATTAGTCGATCAATTAAAAAATATGAAATTAAGAGTAGCAGACGTTTCATCGAAGTCAGTAATACGGGCCTGACTTCTTTCCACTTCACCTCAAAATGGTGTTTCAACGCCTGCTACCGATCCGTCTGTGCTATTTTTAAAGCCCATGCGGTTTCAAATTTTTTGTCGAGTAAAATCGTTTTCTTGGCATCATGACCCAATGCCAGCAACCATTTATGCTGTTGTGGACTCAGGAAAGGCGCTCCTGATTTATTTTCGCCCAGGGCACTATTGATTTTAGTCTTTTGTAGCTCCGTTAGCGGCAGGTATTTATAGTTGGAATGCTGCAAATAATAATGAACATCCTTATCTGACTTGGTATAAGCATGTTTTTTTTCCAAGCGATAACCTTGCTTTTTGGCGTAACTATTCAATTTTGTTTGGCTAATAAAATCAGGATTATAAGTAACTTTCACCACCTCCCGATGCGCAACGAAGCCTGACTCTACATCCAACACACCATCCAGTTTACCTAACTGTTTTTCACCTGACCAGAAACAATACATGGAAAAATAATCTTCTTTTAAGTTATTGTTTTGCGCAGAAGTGAGTTGCAATTCCAATAATCGCAGGTATTCGGGAATTTCCTTCTTGCGCCAGTTTAGCGCATCAATCATACGTGCGCAAAGTGTTTTGGCGGAATAATCTCCGTTTATACGCGGCACAATATTTTTACCTGTAGGATCAACAATACGTACTACTGGGTTATTCCAGCTCGGTTCATGAAATTTTTCCAGAATTTTCTTGTCATGCCCCCCTTTGTTATTAAAAATAGCCAATGGGATAAAACTATTTTCAAGCCCCTCTACCATCAATGGATGACTCAATACCTTATGGCCATAATTACGGCAAGTGGCGCAGCCAGGAACTTCCTGGAACAATATGACAATGTCTTTCTTTTCTTGTTTGGCGGCAACGACTGCTTTATCGTAATTCCGGTACCAGTTAACTTTGCCTAGTTCTTCATGTTGATTTGCATTGTGATGACTTTGTGCGGGAAGATAAAGGAAAGTGAACATAAAGAAGGCCAAACCACTGAATAGTGTTTTCATAGTCGTGTGAATTATTGAGTTATCGTATATAAAGCTTAACGGTGTGAAAGGCGAACAAATTCATGCAAAATTGTAATATTCCTGACCATTTTAGTATTTTGAGAGCGCATCTTAACAAAAAAGTAAGCACTCCGACAAAAACGCTCACGTGAAGATTAATTAAAAATATGAATATAACGGTCGCTAAATGTTTGATTCTGCTTGTTTTTATTTCGTGTAGTGAACCGTCACATACAGATATAATTAATCAAGTAGAGTATATAACACAATTAAATTTACCCGACGAGTATGAAATAATAGATGATGAATATAATTCAATTGGCTTTAATGATAATAGTCAAAAGTTGTTGATAAGATATTCAAAGGAGAATTTTTCTTTGCTCATTAAGCAATTGACTTCTACAGTTCATTACACAGAGAATGGTAAAATTGATTCAATACCAATTGGTTGGGAATACGAAAATGGAATTTATCGATTTGTGGGCGATTCCGATCTTAATTATGATATAATAGAGATAGACAGATTTAATAGGAGTCTGTTATTTGAGCTAACAAATGTTTGACTGATAAATACAAAATAGATTAAGTGTTTTCAGACTTTTTAGTATGATAATGTTTCAAGCGGAGTCTCCTTATAGATAAAGACTAGAATAAAGGTATAAGCATGAACAAAAATAGAATATGGGTAGTACAGAACTAAATATAAGGGCTAATATTACAAATAAAGCAATAATCGAAGAAAACGAACAGGCATGCTGGATGTATAGAAAACAGCCAACAAATGAAGTAGATAGTGGGCGGAGAATATTTAGGGGTAGTGAATCTGAAGCTTATTTAGAAGATTCTAGTAATTTCATTCCAATCAATGCGTTAAATATTATTACATTAGATGATTCAATAAAAGTTAATCCATTAGCGGCTTTTGGTTCATCTTTTGAACGAGATGCTGATGGAAGTTGGGAACCAGTTGCTATGGAGGTATTAGGGGCACCAAGATTAAAACTTCCGTTTCTATAACTGATTCCCTAATGGCGTTTGAGCTTTAGCACAAACACGCGACTTTTAACAACTATTGTTGATTGGAATCCCCATATGGTTTAATACTTCCAGAGTTGTTTGCCGACGCAAGTTTAACCAGAACGTAACTTGTGTTTAGTAAGAAGGGTCGTTCTTTCTGCTGTTCGCGATTTGTAATATCGTACTGTTATCGAAGCATTTGCAATGCGTTAAAAGAAATGTTAGACTATCGTAATCCCGAATTCTTTGCAGGGCCAGAACCCAGGACAAGAGGGTATTCCAAGGTAAACTCGGAATATATGCCGTTGTCTGGATCAAATAAAAAAGTGATGAGTGCATCTGAAAGATGAAAAAGAAATTAAATACAATAAAAGCAAGTATAATGTTATCAGTTATTATATTTTGCTCTACAAGTTGTTCTGAAACGAATTTAAGTGATCGGCAACGCGAAGAAGAGATTAGGGATTTTCAAATTTTGGATAGTTTGGAACTCTTTAATTCTTTGAGAGGCCGTAGTATCATGTATATACAAAATGAATTAGTTTCAATACAAAATAACTGCGAAGAAATTAGGGTTAATTACCACCTTTCAGATAATCATATTACTTTGATAAGGTATAACGAAGAAGAAAGTGGAGGATTTTATTACGAGCAATCTCAAATAGATTCGATTTTAAGGACTCATGAAATCCCAAAAGATGTTATTTATGGAGTGCAAACTTACTTCAATAAGTATAGTTATAAAGAGATGTATAGTGAATGTCAGGATACTAACTCTATGATATTTAATGTTCAAGTAGGTCCGGGTGAATCAATACTAATGGCGTATATGATGGATACTAACGAGTTTGTTTCAATGTATAAATACGCAATTAAAAAGAAATATAAGGAAGATTGGTATGAATTAGTGTTTTAAGGTGGTAGTGCTATCAAATGGTTTACTCTACTTTCCCATATATCTCGTCCGATCATTTGCAATACCGTTAAGAAACAGCGCCGTCAGGCTGCTAATAACTTAATAATTCGTCTTTTAAGGTTGTCAGGCTCAAAAGGTTTTAGAATGTAGGCATCCATGCCCACTTCCTTTATTTTCTGCATTACGTCGGGAGCAACCGATGCGGTAAGCGCAATGATAGGAATACATTTACCTGCATCCATGGTTCTAATGTGCCTGGTCGACTCATAACCATCCAGACGCGACATATGTATATCCATTAAAATAATATCAAATTCCGAAGCACCAAAACTATCAATTGCTTCTACCCCGTCATTCGCAACAACAACATTTAGTCCCCAGTTTTTAAGAAACTGGCTGGCAATCATAACATTCACCATGTTGTCTTCAACCAACAACACTCTTTTTGAGGACAGATCAAATTCTTCTTGTTTAAGATCTGTCAATTGATTTTGTTCCTCGTTAACCTGGAATTTCAGGTCAAACGAAAAGGTGCTTCCTTTGCCTATTTCGCTCTCTACATTAATAGAGCCGCCTTGCAGTTCAATGAGTTTTTTACAAATCGAAAGTCCCAATCCTGTTCCTCCATACATTCTGGTGGTGGAGTTATCAGCCTGTGTGAATCGGTCGAATATGTGTGTTAACATTTCATCCGCAATGCCAATTCCCGTGTCAATAATTTTAAACAAAACTACTACCTGATTATCAGGTGTCATATTGTAATCGATATGTATCGTGACACTTCCTGTATTCGTGAACTTGATTGCATTACCGGTTAGATTATTGAGAATTTGGGTAAGTCTGGTGGGGTCTCCTTTGAGGTTTTCGGGCATGCCATCCGGAAAAACAAGCCGTAGTTTAATATTGTTTTTTTGTGCTTGTATGGAATAAGTGGCCACTAGATGGGTGAGGATTTTTTTGATGTTAAATTCCACACATTCCAGGCTGATTTTTCCCTCACCAATTTTATTGTAATCGAGAATGTCATTTACAATGCTTACCAGGTGTTCGGCAGAAAATTTTAAGATCTCCAGGTTTTGTTGTTTTGAACCTTCATGGCTGTTGTCCAGCATCAGATTGGTGAGGCCTACCACGCCATTTAGTGGGGTTCGTAATTCATGGCTCATGGTAGAAAGAAAATCGGTCTTTGTTTTCGATAGTTGCTCCGCTCGTTCCTTTTCTTTGATCAGCTGCTGCTGATAATTCTTTAATTCAGCATTTTGGGTTTCTATTCTGTTTTTTTCTATCCAGTTATTCTTTTTAATTAAGCGCATTATCGACCAGGAACCTAAAACACATAATGAAGAAACCAGTATTGAATCAATGGTTCGTGCTTCCATAGAAGGCCAAGGGGTAACCGATTGAGGAAACAGGTAGCCGCTAAGCACCAAAAGGCACCAAAAGATTATAAATAATACTGTATAGATTGCTTCGTGACGTTTGGGTAAAATTCGGACGCAAATCACAAAACTGAACATATTGCAGAATGCAAGATTGGAATCGATTCCGCCAAAAGTAAAAAAGGCAGTGCCGGCAGCAATCGGATAACAAATCACAAACAGGTATGAAGCATATTTTTTTCTTTTGAACCTGGATAAGTAGAAGATCGATACGAAAGCGAAAGCCGCGACCACAATAAATACCAATTCCGGGCCGAGGCCCCAAATGGCGGTTACCTGTCCAATAAAAAGAACTACAACGCATGCAGCAATGAAGCTGGTGCTGTTGAGAATGCGCTCTTCGAATGTGATTTTTTCTACATCACCTATTACCCATTTGACAATTTTTTCCATTGGTTTAATTTAACGCTTAACATGTTTAGGGTTTTATCCACTATCGATCTTTAAGGTGCTTTTGATCATTTAGTTGTGTTGAGGTGTGATTGCATTTTATAATATATACGTATAATTTGAGTGATGGTGAGTCGGTGAAATGCTTACTTTTTAATAAGTATAATCATAATTTTGGAGCAATACCTCTAATAGATTGGTCTTTCATAGCGGTGTCGTAAGCGCCAGAACTTACTTCGCTTGTACGTGGGTGGGCGTAGCAGGTTCGATTTTCCGAGTAAAGAAAAGGAGACCTGGAGCGGTAAAGTAGTTGAGCAAACCTATAAGGTTTTTTTACTAACCTTATAGGTGCGGGAAATAACCTTCCAGGTTTTGATTACAACCTTCCTGTTTTTTAATTATCTGATAATCAGTATTTTTTGTTGTAAATCTGTTAGTGTTTCGTTATTTTAACGAACATATGTAGCATTGAAGGTAGTTTATTTGATAAAATTTAGGTTACCATTTTGCACAAAAGCTCATAAATAGAAACCCCGACAGTGTATTTTATTTCACCCCAATAAAATACCTGAAAATAGGTCGTGAATCAAAATCCTATTACCATGGAAGTTCTACGGACTATTTAGTTATTAAGGTTATAGAGGATGGGTACTTAAGGTTTTTTTGTACTGTTTTGATAGTGAGTATATGGAGTAGGTAAAGTATGAACACTATTTTTTGGTATAAAATGTTGAATTACAACGCGATACCTGGTTTTGACTATTCTTTAAGGACTTAATAATGTGTTATATGACATTGTTTTACGGATTTTAGTAATTCGTCAGACATTGTTGTGCTTATGTAAAATTTAATTACACATTATGTCGGTATTTCTTAATTCGGTATGTTCATTTTTAAAACATACACTTTTTTTAACATGGCTGCTTATGTCATTATTATCATTTGGGCAGGATGTTTGTTCTGATGCACAACCTTTTTGTACTGATTTGAGCTATAATTTTCCTTTAGCTACAGATAATACCAGCGAGGACGGTCCTTTTTACGATTGTCTGGCAACGCAGCCTAATCCGGTTTGGTATTTTTTGAGAATTTCGGAAGCGGGTGATATAGATATTGACATAAGGTCGGCTCCGGGTGAGTTTGACGTCGATTTTATATGTTGGGGGCCTTATGACCAGTATCGCGACATGTGTTCGGGATTAACGGAAGATAAGGTGATGGATTGTAGTTACGATCCCAGGTTTGATGAGGAATGCAATATAGAAGATGCTCAGGTTGGAGAATTTTACATGCTTTTGATTACTAATTTTTCCAGGCAGGAGACGGATGTCGCATTTTCGAAAGTGGGCGGTGAAGGAGAAACTGATTGTTCAATCGTTGAACCTTGTACGACCCCCGATTTTTCAATAGCTATTACACCTCCTACCTGTTGCGGTGATAATGCGGTACTATCTTACAATGGCCCAGGAGTAGGAACTAATACAATGACAAATTTGGTTGACAATACTTTTGAGTGGAACGTGCCGAATGGTGTCACGGTAGTGAGTGGAACGCTTTCAGGGACCGGAGTACCGGGTGATATTGTAATTACAGTTCCTTGTAATGTTTCGTTGCCCCCTATTAGTCTGACAATAATGAACAGCTCCATAGATTTACCTTGCGATCCTAAGACTGACACTGTTGTTATAGATCAAAAAAATGATTTGCAAGTGGCATTAACACCACAAAACGTTTCTTGCTACCAGGCTAATGACGGACAAATTACTACAGTGTTGAACAACTTTAACGGACCTGCGTCTTATGCATGGTCTCCAACCGGGACCGGAGCAAATCCAAGCGGCTTGGGCCCTGGTCAATATATTGTTACTGTTACTGAAGATGAGTCGGGTTGTAGCGTTTCTGATACGGCGACTATTACCGAACCAGGTGTACTATCTGTTCAGATTACCGATAGACCTGTCGATTGTAACGGAACTATTGATGGTTTAGCCTTTTTAGACGATTGTGGCACCTGTGTAGGAGGAACAACAGGGAAAATACCTTGTACGCGTGATTGTAACGGAGACTGGGGCGGTACGGCCTACCTCGATGACTGCGGTGACTGCGTTGGTGGAACCACGGGTAATGATGCTTGTATTTACCTGGAGGCTTCTTTTTTGGCTGACAATTGGTTTATCGTGGAGGATAATGTTATAACCTTTGTTGATGCAAGTTTTGGTAATAATATTGTTTCATGGGATTGGGAGTTTGGCAATGGGGCCGATCCCGCTGTGGCTAATACTCAGGGGCCACACGTCGTTACCTATAATTTAGCAGGAGTTATCCCGGTTACACTTACTATTACAGATAATCTTGGAAACATAAAGACTTTCACGCGGAATGTAAATATTATCTCCGCTGCAGGAGATGATTGTAAAGCGGCATATGTTGATGAGTTTAATACGATGCCTGCAATAAATCACTATGAGGAGTTTGTACGTGATGTGCAAACGAACAGGGTGGTCAATTCAGATGCGTTAACTTCCAGTATTGTAAACGGAGCATTACATGTGGACTCTGACGGTTCGGAACATACAACGGCAAGTTTACCTTTAACAGGCGCCCCTATTAATTTTGCAAACGCACGATTTATTACCATCAGGATTAGGGCGTCCGAAGCTATGGGTATGCGCGTAACACTGCGGGATGGTAACCTGACACAAGCGCAAATGGACCAGCTTCAGCCTCAAACCGATTTAAATATTACTACCGAATGGCAGGAATTTGTGATCGATTTAGGCGTTGTCGCTCAACTTCAGGATGGATGGATTTTCCAGGGGAATAATTTCAACGAACAAGTATTACATCACTTAGTTCTGATTCCAAATCCGGATGAGCATGAGATTAACCCCTATACTGAACCGCTGGACGGTTGGTTTGAAGTGGATTACTTTTTATTGGGAACTAATACTTCGGAAGGTTGTGTGAGTTTGAGTGCCGATTGCTTTGGCGTTGGCGGAGGGACTGCAATTATTGATAGTTGTGGTGATTGTACCGGCGGTCTTACAGGTATTGAAGCCAACGATCTATGTGAATTTGACTGTAATGGCGACGCCAACGGAACGGCATTTACAGATAGTTGTGGAGTGTGTGCCGGTGGTAATACCAATATAGACCCTAATAGTTCCTGCACCATAGACTGTCACGGTGATATTGATGGAACAGCGTTTATTGATAATTGCGGACGTTGCGTAGAAGGATTAACCGGTGTAGAACCTTGTGAGCAGGATTGTGAAGGAAATTGGGGTGGGACGGCGTTTGTTGATAATTGTGGCGACTGTGTTGCTGGAAATACGGGTCTTGAACCTTGTTTCAATAATTGCGTGTCTTCGCCGATAGACCTTAGCGTTGCGATCATTGGAGGAACCCCTCTTTATACCCACGTTTGGGACAATGGTTTGGGTAACGATCCGGTTTTGAGTAATGTGCTTGCCGGAACTTATGGTGTAACTGTAAGCGATAGTAGTGGTTGCGATGCTTACGATGATACAACTATTGTTGTGGCTGTGCTAGTCGTGGACGCAGGTGAAGATCAATCTTTTTGTGAAGGAGGTAGCGGTGTGCAGCTAAACGGCACCGGTGGTGCTACTTTTGTATGGAGCCCGGGAAGGGGATTGAGTGATAGCACCGTTGCAGACCCCATTGCTACACCAGACAGTACAACTATTTATGTGCTGACATCTTCCGATGGGAGTTGTGAAGGAACAGATACAGTAGTAGTCACAGTCTATAGCCTGCCCGGTATTGAAGCAGGAGCTGATTCATCGATCTGCCTGGGCGATTCGCTGGACATTACCGCCACTGGCGGCGTGCGCTACTTTTGGGATAATGGCCTTGACAGCGGAGCTACGCATTCCGTTGGTCCAACGACGACCACAACTTATAACCTAACAGGTTTAGATACCAATGGCTGTGTGGATACAGCTTCTATTCAGGTAAGCGTGGACCCACTGCCAAATATAACAAGCAGTGACGCAAGTGTATGTAAAAATGATACGATCTCAATAGTAGCTACTGGAGGTGGTGCCTATAGTTGGGTGTCACTGAACCACGGTATTATCCTTGCTGGAGCAGATGATGGTCGCCTGACGGTACAAACAGGTTTACCAGGCAATACGGTCGACACGTTGGCCTGTTTTGAAGTCACAGGTAGTGATGCCAATGGTTGTGTGAATAAAGATACTGCTTGTGTGAATTTTGAGGCTAATTGCGGTCCGATTGTAGAGGCAACAGGCGATACCATCTGCGAAGGGGAATTGGGGAACCTGAATGCCACAGCGCACGCCGGTGCCGGCGATTATACCTTTACCTGGAACGGGGGTAACCTGGTCAATGCCACCGGAGCAACGCAAACAGACAACCCCACTGCCACGACAGACTATACGGTTATTGTCAGCGACGGTAACAACGATCGCGATACGGCGATTGTACAACTAGTGGTGTATCCACTACCGACAATAACAGCGTTAGCCGATGATACGATCTGCAGAGGGAGCAGTGATACGATTTATGCCACCGGAGCAGCAACTTACCAATGGGACAACGGCCCGACCGATAGCAGTCAGCTAATTACTCCTACAGTGACAACCACTTATACCGTAACAGGCACCGATACCAATGGTTGTGTGAATACGGCTTCGGTGACCATCACCGTAGACCACGTAGAAGCAGAAGCAGGTGATGATATCAATATCTGTGTGGGTGGTCAGGTGCAACTGGCGGCCAGTGGTGGCGATACTTATCGTTGGACGCCGAATGACGGAACACTGAGCTCCACAACGATAGTGAACCCCATAGCCACCCCTACAGATACCACCACTTACTATGTGGAGGTAAGAAGTGCCATCGGCCATTGTGTGGCTTACGATTCCGTGACGATAAATACGGGTGGCCTGGTAGTAGATCTTGGCCCCGATGACACCTTGTGCCTTGGCGAAAGTTACCAGTTCAATGTAGGAGTGGTAGGAGATTACAGCTGGCAATCGGACAATGATACCTTGAGTAGTACCACTGTTTATAACCCGCTGGCCACACCAACAGTGACAAGTATTTACACGGTTCACGTGTCAGACCCTGATATAGCAGGTTGTGAAGACCGCGATTCGATTACTATTTATGTAGAAGATGTAACAGCAGGCATCATCACGGCCCCTCAGATTATCTGCCGGGGCGATGAGCTGTTATTAACAGCAACGGGAGGCGGTACTTACCAGTGGACCGGAACACCATCAGGTACGAACATCACCAACCCGACATCAGCAACGCCGACAGTCGCCCCGCTCATACAAACGACTTACACGGTAACGGTAAGCAATAGTAGTGGTAAGTGTAGTGACACGGCAGAGCTAACGATAGATGTAGACAGTATAGTGGCATCGGCAAGCGCCGATTTCTTCATGTGCCTGGGGAGTACCAGTAGCCTGTTGAATGTAACAGCTCCCGGAGCGACGAGCTATAGCTGGAGCCCAATAACCTATCTGGACAATGCCACGATAGCCAACCCTCAGATAGTGAATCCAACAGTAGCAGGAACCATTTCGTACGAAGTAAGTGTGAGCAATGCCAATAATTGCGTCGATAAAGACACGGTGGAGGTGACAATAGGAGATGTAATAGTAAAGGCGGAGGCATTAAGTCCGAGATTCTGTGTGGACGATACAGGTCAGGTGCGTGCAACGACAACGACAACAGGTGCGCTGTTTAGCTGGCAGAGCGATGGAGGTATATTGATAGGTACTAGCAGCCAAACCCCTGGCTTTACAGCGACAGATACTGGAACGTATATTCTCACAGTAACAGCTACCGACGGTAATGGTCAGTGTCCTGATGTAGACAGCACCACGATAGCCGTAGCCAATGTGTATGCCGATGCAGGGGTAGATACAACGGTATGTAAAGATGATGAATTGACACTAAATGGAGCTTATGGCCCCAGTTATAGCTGGTCTCCTGCAGAGCAGCTACTAGCCAATACAGATGCATTTAATCCTACGGTGAACACTTCAGGCTCTGGGACACGATTGTTTGTCCTGACAGTCACTGACAACTCTTTGGCCAATTGTGAGGCAACAGATACAGTGGAGGTAACGGTAGAAGAAGTGACAGTGACCGCTCAGGTAGGTCCGGATAATATCATGGAAGGCGAGACAGCGGTATTGAATGCCACGACGAATGGTACCTATGTGATCTGGAGTGAAGAAGAGACGGGTGAATTGGTAGATCAAGGAGCGTATCCTGGAATAAACAACCTGGCGGTAAGCCCGACAGAGAATACAATCTACATCGTAGAATCGATTAATGACAATGACTGTCGGGATACAGCCAGTGTACACCTTCAGGTAATTAGTACGATAAAGATTCCGAATGTGATTACACCGAATGGAGATGGTATAAATGATACCTGGGTAATAAGAAACATCGAAGACTACCCTGATGCAGAGATCAAGATAAGGAACCGTTGGGGCAATATAGTATGGAAACAAAAAGATGGTTACAACAACAGTTGGCCAGGAGGAAACGAACGTCAAGTAACATTGCCTGTAGGCACCTACTACTTCGAAATAAAGCTTAACTATCGGGGATTGAGGTATAGTGGCGATGTAACAATATTGCGTTAATAATCTTTTAAATAATTACTACTATACCTATAAGGTTTTTTTACCAACCTTATAGGTGTAAAAAATAACCTTCCGGGTTTTAACCGCAACCTACCCAAAATATAATAGCAAGTGTTGCAAAAATGTAAAGAGTTGTTTGTCGAATTGGAATGATTATTTTAATATCCACGTTTTTTCGTTTTAACTTTTTGTGGTGTACTTGTACTTTTAGCTGAAAATTGATGCTTGTCGTGACGATGATAATTTCGTGATTGATTAAATAGGTCATTTTGTGTATATTAACCATTATTTTATGCTTAAAGGGAGTATTTTTAGAATCAATATCAAAAACCTCCAGGGTATACAATAGTGTAAGACAACACCCAAAGAATCAACTCCTTCAATAAAAGGGTTTTGAAGGCATGAAGTTAATCATCTAAAATATGAAGCAATTTATATTAGCAATAGTTGTGTTTTGGTGTGCATTGGCCTCTGCACAAGAAATTTGTAACAACGGTTTAGATGATGACAACGATGATCTCATTGACTTAAATGACCATGAAGATTGTACTTGTGAAGGACAAATTACTGATAACTACATTGCAAATCCTTCTTTTGAAGATTATGACTGTTGCCCGGCAGAATTGTCATTGGTTAATGAATGTTTATCAGGATGGATTCAACCTTCGAGAGGTACTTCTGATTTTTATCATAATTGTGACCCTGATCAATTTACAGCCGTTTTTGTCAAACCCGACCTTCCTTATCCTGACGGTGATGGAATTGTAGGGTTCTGGAACAACGATCCGTCAAAAGAATATGTAAGTTCTTGTTTAAATAATACCCTTGAGTCTGGTGTAGAATATGAAATTAGCTTTTATGTAAGCGCGAATGATAATTTTGAAGATATCAATATTTCCATTTTTGGGAAAACCGATTGCAGCGATCTGACTTTTGGTGGAGACCCGGGAATAGAATGTCCGGAAGGTGTCGATGGTTGGGGCTTTTTGGGAGAATTGGAATGGAAATTAGCTGGACCCAGAGGGGAATGGGAGCAGGTAAGTATAACCTTTACGCCTACCTTTGCGGTTAATGGATTTATGATAGGCGCTACTTGTGGCGTGCCTCCCAATGGTACGGGCTATTATTTTATTGACGATTTGGTTCTCACTCGTACAGACGGTATAAGTGGAACTATTACTCCGTCCGGGTCGATATGTAGCGGTGACCTACGCTTAACAGCATCCTCGATACCAAATGCTACTTATCAGTGGTACTTTAATGGCGAAGCCTTAGTCGATGAAGACGATGTCACATTTAATTACAATACCAACGTTCATAGTCCGGGAATGTATCAGGTAACTATTATTGTATCAGGCGGTTGTGAATTGGTGGAGTATGAGGTAGAAGCAGAAGATTGCGGTTGTGATAGCACATTAACGATAGGCGGCCCCGTAGGGGCACTAATACCCAATCCCTCTTTTGAAGATACACTTTGCTGTCCTGTTTTTGAAGATAATGGTTTTAAAATGAGCTGCGCTGAAAGCTGGTTTCAGGGAACCAATACATCGAGTGATTTTCATCATACTTGTAATGAAGACGATTTTAATCCAGCCCCGGAACCAATTCCTGATGGTGAGGGCGTACTTGGGTTTATCATTACAGAGGATTACAGTGAATACATAAGTGCCTGCTTAAATGGTGTGATGCAAGCCGGTGAAACTTATACCATTACTTTTGATTTGGCTCATGATAAATTTTCAGGTAATTATCCTCCGTTTAATTTTACTTTTTATGGTCACACTAATTGTTCAGAATTAACCATAGCTACTGAAGAATCCTGTCCGAGTGATCATTCAAACTGGGTAGAAATAGGTTCTGTTGAAGTAGATCCAAATAACATTTATAATGCCTGGGGTACTTTTACTGTCACTATAACTCCGAATTTTGATGTAGCCGCATTAATGCTTGGATCTCCTTGTGGGTTACCGGCAAATTCTGGTTTTCAGACCGACGAGCGTTCTTATTTTTGGATAGATAATATGCTGATAGAAGGTGGTACATCTGCCGAAGTTATGCTTGATACAATTGGTAGTTTCTGTACCAATGACCTATCTGTTTTTGTCAATGGAATAGATGGCGCCGTTTACCAGTGGTACCTGAACGATCAGGAATTACCAGGCGAGACGGATACCATTGTAAATGTATCTGGTAATAATTACGGTCCGGGAACGTATTCCGTGGGGATTAACCTCGATAATCAATGTGCGAAACTGGACATAGAGGTAGAGGAAGACTGCGATTTAACAGTGACAGCAGTAGCAGATACGATCTGCCCGGGTGAGGCGGTAAATCTTACGGTAACAGCATCGGGAGGCGATGGCAACTATACTTACACCTGGAATGGTGGTGGGCTTGTGAACGCCAATGGTCAAAATCAGACAGATAGTCCTATTACTACCACAGACTATACGATATCTGTTACAGACGGATCGGGTAATGCCGGAGATACAACTATTACCGTTGTGGTGCTGGAGAATTGCGATTGCGACAGTAGCCTGGTAATAGGAGGCCCGGGAGGCTCCTTGATACCCAATCCGTCATTTGAAGATACCTTGTGTTGTCCGGTATGGGATGGCACTACTGGCTCTTACACATTGGAATGCGCGGTAAGCTGGCAACAAGCCACCAATAATACCAGTGATTTTATGCATTTTTGTGCCGAAGATGATTTTCCTACAAATATACCACTCCCGTTTCCGGATGGCGATGGGGTTGCACGTATGATATGGTCAGAAAGGACACGTGAGCTTATAGGTGCCTGCCTTAATGAACCAATGTTAGCCGGAGGTGAGTACGAAATAACCTTTCAGGTAGCTTTACCGATTAATGGAACCGGTGGGGAAGATGTTCCGGTGACTGCCTTTTCATTTTATGGAACACCCAATTGTAACGAATTACCTATACCGGAGTGGAATGTATGTCCTCCCGAACACGGCAATTGGGAACTTATTGGTACGCTGGATATTGATCCAAACGCTATTGAGGATAATTGGACAGAAGTAAGCATTACATTGAATCCTACTTTTGATGTTGAGGCCATAATAATGGGGCCACCATGTACTTTGCCTTTGTCTGGTTATGCCAGTAACAGGCTTGTTTATATAGATAACCTTCAATTGCAAAGTACCGTTTCGCACAATGCTCAATTAGACACCCTTGGTAGTTTCTGTACCAATGACCTATCTGTTTTTGTCAATGGAATAGACGGCGCCGTTTACCAGTGGTACCTGAACGATCAGGAATTACCAGGCGAGACGGATACCATTGTAAATGTATCTGGTAATAATTACGGTCCGGGAACGTATTCCGTGGGGATTAACCTCGATAATCAATGTGCGAAACTGGACATAGAGGTAGAGGAAGACTGCGATTTAACAGTGACAGCAGTAGCAGATACGATCTGCCCGAGTGAGGTGGTGAATCTTACGGTAACAGCATCGGGAGGCGATGGCAACTATACTTACACCTGGAATGGTGGTGGACTTGTGAACGCCAATGGGCAAGACCAAACAGATAGTCCTATCACTACCACAGACTATACGATATCTGTTACAGACGGATCGGGTAATGCAGGAGATACGACTATTACGGTTGTGGTGCTGGAGAATTGCGATTGCGATAGTAGCTTAACGTTGAGTGATTCAGCAAGTACCTTTATTCCCAATCCATCGTTTGAAGATATGTCTTGTTGCCCTCCGGGCGTTAACAGAACGGCTTGCGTAGATGACTGGGTGGGGAATTGGTCGAGTGAATATTTTAATACCTGCGGTTTTACTGCCATGCCAGTAGGAGGCCCTGCGATGCCGCCACCAGATGGAAACGGTTACGTAGGAATGCTTCGTAACGAAAATGTATCCGTATGTTTGTCAAACCCTATGCGGGCCGGCATCAATTATACGTTGGGTTTTTATATTTCTGTACCCAAAGAATTGGCTGAAGGTGATTTATTGGAGTTAGCCATCTTCGGTAGTGGAGATTGCAATTCCATTAACGTTCAACAACTGGGTAATAAAGCGTGTATGCACGAGTTTTTTGATTGGCAGGTGCTGGAATCCATAGAGGTGGCTTATGATCATGGCGATGCCAGGTGGCAATTTGTAAGCATGAGTTTTACCCCTACAAGAGATATCTATTCAATCGCTCTTCAGCAAGGTTGTTTTAGCGATAGTCCATGGACCTATTACGTTTATGCAGACCACTTTAGTTTGCAGAGTAGTGGTACTTATAGTCCAGGTATTCAATTGTTGGGCACACCCTGTACCGATGATCTCCAGTTGTATATTAACAATATCCCCGGAGCTATTTATCAGTGGTACCTGAACGATCAGGAATTACCAGGCGAGACGGATACCATTGTAAATGTATCTGGTAATAATTACGGTCCGGGAACGTATTCCGTGGGGATTAACCTTGACAATCAATGTGCGAAACTGGACATAGAGGTAGAGGAAGACTGCGATTTAACAGTAATTGCAGTAGCAGATACGATCTGCCCGGGTGAGGTGGTGAATCTTACGGTAACAGCATCGGGAGGCGATGGCAACTATACTTACACCTGGAATGGTGGTGGGCTTGTGAACGCCGATGGTCAAAATCAGACAGATAGTCCTATTACTACCACAGACTATACGATATCTGTTACAGACGGATCGGGTAATGCCGGAGATACAACTATTACCGTTGTGGTGCTGGAGAATTGCGATTGCGATAGTAGCCTGGTAATAGGAGGCCCGGGAGGCTCCTTGATACCCAATCCGTCATTTGAAGATACCTTGTGTTGTCCGGTATGGGAAAATGGCAGTTTTAATGTAAGTTGCGCTACCAGTTGGTTTCAGGGTACTAATAGAACCAGTGATTTTCACAATATATGTATAGAAAGGGATCATAACCCACCTCCTATGCCAATGCCAAATGGAGATGGAGTAATGGGAATGATCATTAGAGAAGATGTCCGTGAATATATTAGTACCTGCTTAAACGGAGTTATGCAGCAAGGTGAGACTTATACTGTTACTTTTGACCTGGCTCACAGTACATTTAACAATACCGCTGATTTTCCCCCGTTTAATTTTACTTTTTATGGCCATACCAATTGTTCGGAACTAACAGTGAATACGGTTGAACCTTGTCCAATAGATTTTTCTGACTGGCAGGAAATTGGAACTGTAGTAGTTGATCCGAGTACAATAGCATTAACATGGAATAATTTTACGGTTACCATAACGCCTGATTTTGATGTATCTGCTTTGCTTATAGGTGGTCCTTGCGAATTGCCTCAAAATTCAGGTTTTCAGAACCATGATCGTTCTTACTTCTGGATCGATAATCTATCACTTAACAGCACCGTTCAACACGATGCTAGCTTGGATACAATTGGTAGTTTCTGTACCAATGACCTTTCTGTTTTTGTCAATGGAATAGACGGCGCCGTTTACCAGTGGTACCTGAACGATCAGGAATTACCAGGCGAGACGGATACCATTGTAAATGTATCTGCTAATAATTACGGTCCGGGAACATATTCCGTGGGGATTAACCTTGATAATCAATGTGCGAAACTGGACATAGAGGTAGAGGAAGACTGCGATTTAACAGTGACAGCAGTAGCAGATACGATCTGCCCGGGTGAGGTGGTGAATCTTACGGTAACAGCATCGGGAGGCGATGGCAACTATACTTACACCTGGAATGGTGGTGGACTTGTGAACGCCAATGGGCAAGACCAAACAGATAGTCCTATCACTACCACAGACTATACGATATCTGTTACAGACGGATCGGGTAATGCCGGAGATACGACTATTACGGTTGTGGTGCTGGAGAATTGCGATTGCGATAGTAGCTTAACGTTGAGTGATTCAGCAAGTACCTTTATTCCCAATCCATCGTTTGAAGATATGTCTTGTTGCCCTCCGGGCGTTAACAGAACGGCTTGCGTAGATGACTGGGTGGGGAATTGGTCGAGTGAATATTTTAATACCTGCGGTTTTACTGCCATGCCAGTAGGAGGCCCTGCGATGCCGCCACCAGATGGAAACGGTTACGTAGGAATGCTTCGTAACGAAAATGTATCCGTATGTTTGTCAAACCCTATGCGGGCCGGCATCAATTATACGTTGGGTTTTTATATTTCTGTACCCAAAGAATTGGCTGAAGGTGATTTATTGGAGTTAGCCATCTTCGGTAGTGGAGATTGCAATTCCATTAACGTTCAACAACTGGGTAATAAAGCGTGTATGCACGAGTTTTTTGATTGGCAGGTGCTGGAATCCATAGAGGTGGCTTATGATCATGGCGATGCCAGGTGGCAATTTGTAAGCATGAGTTTTACCCCTACAAGAGATATCTATTCAATCGCTCTTCAGCAAGGTTGTTTTAGCGATAGTCCATGGACCTATTACGTTTATGCAGACCACTTTAGTTTGCAGAGTAGTGGTACTTATAGTCCAGGTATTCAATTGTTGGGCACACCCTGTACCGATGATCTCCAGTTGTATATTAACAATATCCCCGGAGCTATTTATCAGTGGTACCTGAACGATCAGGAATTACCAGGCGAGACGGATACCATTGTAAATGTATCTGGTAATAATTACGGTCCGGGAACGTATTCCGTGGGGATTAACCTTGACAATCAATGTGCG
Organism: Terasakiella sp.; assembly: GCA_965230775.1. Taxonomy (GTDB): domain Bacteria; phylum Pseudomonadota; class Alphaproteobacteria; order Rhodospirillales; family Terasakiellaceae; genus Terasakiella. Next base: position 22,126 of record CBDDLQ010000002.1, on the reverse strand, counting down.
AAACTGGACATAGAGGTAGAGGAAGACTGCGATTTAACAGTAATTGCAGTAGCAGATACGATCTGCCCTGGTGAGGTGGTGAATCTTACGGTAACAGCATCGGGAGGCGATGGCGACTATACTTACACCTGGAATGGTGGTGGGCTTGTGAACGCCGATGGTCAAAATCAGACAGATAGTCCTATCACTACCACAGACTATACGATATCTGTTACAGACGGATCGGGTAATGCCGGAGATACAACTATTACCGTTGTGGTGCTGGAGAATTGCGATTGCGACAGTAGCCTGGTGATAGGAGGCCCGGGAGGCTCCTTGATACCCAATCCGTCATTTGAAGATACCTTGTGTTGCCCGGTCTGGGATGGTGATCGGGGTGCATATCCTTTGGAATGTGCAGTAAGCTGGCAACAAGCCACTAATAATACCAGTGATTTTATGCATCAGTGTGCCGAAGATTATTTTCCTACCAATATACCACTCCCTTTTCCGGATGGCGATGGGGTTGCACGTATGATATGGTCAGATCGGACACGCGAGTTTATAGGTACTTGTCTCGATGAACCAATGTTAGCCGGAGGCGAATATGTGATTACTTTTAGTGTAGCGTTACCAATTAATGGAACAGGAGGAGAAGATATTCCGGAGACTGCCTTTTCATTTTATGGAACACCCAATTGTAATGAATTACCCATACCGGAATGGAGAGTATGTCCTCCCGAACATGGTAATTGGGAATTAATAGGTGCGCTGGATATTGATCCAAACGCTATTGAGGATAATTGGACGGAAGTTACAATTACATTGTACCCTACATTTGATGTAAGAGCGTTTATGATGGGGGCTCCATGTACATTGCCGGCAACAGGCTATGATGACAGCCGTTACTTTTATATAGACAATCTTCAATTGCAAAGTACCGTTTCGCATAATGCTCAATTAGATACAATTGGTAGTTTTTGTAGGAATGATTTACAGGTGTTTATCAGCGATATTCCCGGAGCTGTTTACCAGTGGTACCTGAATAATCAGGAGTTACCGGGCGAGACAGATACTATTGTAGGTGTTTCAGACAATAATTACGGTCCGGGAACGTATTCCGTGGGGGTCAACCTTGATAATCAGTGTGCTTTGCTGGATATCGAAATTCCGCTTCAGTTTTGTAACCCTCAGGTTACCGGCTTGGGCGATACGATCTGTATTGGAGACACTGCCACTTTGCTAGCTTGGGGAGCGGGAGGCGATTCCAGTAGCTATACTTTTGATTGGGTGGGTGATGGCTTGATCACAAGTACCGGTGATACGGTTACTGCGGTTCCTACTACAAGTGGAATCCTTATATATGATGTTACTGTTACGGATGCAAGTAACAATTCACACGACACTGTGGTAATTTTGGTGGTTCATGAGCTTCCAGCGGTCACCGCCGAGACAGACACAACTATATGTCTGGAAGATACGGCTACAGTCCGGGCCGGAGGGGCCTACACCTATATCTGGGATAACGGGCTGCCAGGTGATAGTATACACCAAGTGACACCTACAGTAACAACCACTTATACCGTGACAGGCACCGATACCAATGGTTGTGTGAATACGGATTCGGTGACTATCACCGTAGACCACGTAGAAGCAGAAGCAGGCAATGATATCAATATCTGTGTGGGTGGTCAGGCGCAATTGACGGCCAGTGGTGGCGATACTTATCGTTGGACGCCGAATGACGGAACACTGAGCTCCACAACGATAGTGAACCCCATAGCCACCCCTATAGATACCACCACTTACTATGTGGAGGTAAGAAGTGCCATCGGCCATTGTGTGGCTTACGATTCCGTAACGATAAATACGGGTGGCCTGGTAGTAGATCTTGGCCCCGATGACACCTTGTGCCTGGGCGAAAGTTACCAGTTCAATGTAGGAGTGGTAGGAGATTACAGCTGGCAATCGGACAATGATACCTTGAGTAGTACCACCGTTTATAACCCGCTGGCCACGCCAACAGTGACAAGTATTTACACGGTTCACGTGTCAGACCCTGATATAGCAGGTTGTGAAGACCGCGATTCGATTACTATTTATGTAGAAGATGTAACAGCAGGCATCATCACGGCCCCTCAGATTATCTGCCGGGGCGATGAGCTGTTATTAACAGCAACGGGAGGCGGTACTTACCAGTGGACCGGAACACCATCAGGTACGAACATCACCAACCCGACATCAGCAACGCCGACAGTCGCCCCGCTCATACAAACGACTTACACGGTAACGGTAAGCAATAGTAGTGGTAAGTGTAGTGACACGGCAGAGCTAACGATAGATGTAGACAGTATAGTGGCATCGGCAAGCGCCGATTTCTTCATGTGCCTGGGGAGTACCAGTAGCCTGTTGAATGTAACAGCTCCCGGAGCGACGAGCTATAGCTGGAGCCCAATAACCTATCTGGACAATGCCACGATAGCCAACCCTCAGATAGTGAATCCAACAGTAGCAGGAACCATTTCGTACGAAGTAAGTGTGAGCAATGCCAATAATTGCGTCGATAAAGACACGGTGGAGGTGACAATAGGAGATGTAATAGTAAACGCGGAGGCATTAAGTCCGAGACTCTGTGTGGGCGATACAGGTCAGGTGCGTGCAACGACAACGACAACAGGTGCGCTGTTTAGCTGGCAGAGCGATGGAGGTATATTGATAGGCACTAGCAGCCAAACCCCTGGCTTTACAGCGACAGATACTGGAACGTATATTCTCACAGTAACAGCTACCGACGGTAATGGTCAGTGTCCTGATGTAGACAGCACCACGATAGAAGTGGCAAACGTTTATGCCGATGCAGGGGCAGATACAACGGTATGTAAGGATGATGAATTGACATTGAATGGAGCTTATGGTCCCAGTTATAGCTGGTCTCCTGCAGAGCAGCTACTAGCCAATGCAGATGCATTTAATCCTACGGTGAACACTTCAGGCTCTGGTATACGATTGTTTGTCCTGACAGTCACTGACAACTCTTTGGCCAATTGTGAGGCAACAGATACGGTGGAGGTAACGGTAGAAGAAGTGACCGTGACCGCTCAGGTAGGTCCGGATAATATCATGGAAGGTGAAACGGCAATTTTGAATGCAACGACGAATGGTACCTATGTGATCTGGAGTGAAGAAGAGACGGGTGAATTGGTAGATGAAGGAGTGTATCCGCAATTGAATAATATAACAGTTAACCCAACGGAGAGTACCATATATATAGTTGAGTCGATCAACGACAATGACTGTCGCAATACGGCTAGTGTATACCTTCAAGTAATCAGTGCGATCAGGATTCCAAATGTGATCACACCAAATGGTGACGGGGAGAACGATTCATGGGTGATTACAAACATAGAAGATTACCCGGATGTAGAGATCAAGATAAGAAACCGCTGGGGAAACCTGGTATGGAAGAAAAAGGATGGTTATGACAATAGGTGGACTGGAAACAGTGAACGCGGAGCTTCTTTACCAGTGGGTACCTACTACTTCGAAATCAAACTCAATTATCGTGGTTTAATATATAGTGGTGATTTGACGATATTACGTTAATAATAGCCTTCCACCTATAAGGTTTTTTTACCAACCTTATAGGTATATGGAGTAACCTTCCGGATTTTGAGGGCAACCTTCCTATGCCCCCTCTACGTGGTCAATACAAAAATAATTTAGGATGTTAGCAACAGGAATTAGTACATTATTTTATTTATAGTTTTCAATTTGCGCTATAACTCAAGGGAATAAAATTTTGTCCACCGGTTTACGCTATTCGTTTGCCAGACTTTGCATCTACATAAAAAAACCGGTTCAAAGTAGTTTGGGGAATTAATAAAACCCAGTTGTCTTTTAACAAAAGACGACTCATAATATTGAAACAATTTGGTCTCAAAGGTTTGTTGGTCAATGTTTAAATTGCGTAATTGAAACATGTTTTGGAACCTATTAATTTTTAATTATACAAAATATGTCCAAGGAAAAGCCGGAATACCGTTACATGATACATGTGCAACAAGCGTTGAATTTTGCGGTGAACTTTGCCAATCCGGGTGAGCCCATAAATGCAGCGCATATTCTGCTGTCGATTTTAGTATATGACTTCGAAGAAAAATCAAACGCTTTCGATAAAATTAAAAGCATCGTTAAGCTCACCAATAAAAACAATGATGAAGCATATAAGAGGCCACGACCCAAAGCAATGAAAGTTGATTTGGGTGAATTGGACGGCGATCGATTTAGTGAAGGAATTCAAAGGTCGTTTAAAATAGCGCGCTCCTTTTGGGAAGGTAATGAAATGGTGTTCGGACGTGAGCTTATTACGTTGGTATTATTCTCAGATGACGATTCACTCAAAAAATTATTAAAAGGCGATGAACATCTTTCTAAAGTCCAGCTCGCCTGGTACAACTTTCTTGTAGCATCGCAGGCCTTAGGGCGTACAAAAGAATACTGGGATTCCTGGTGTGAAGCGGCGGGTTTTACTTTTCGAAAAGATTATCAGCATGTTCCGGCCAGTAAAATGCCCGCGGCTATCAATGTAGTAGAGCTTGCTGCCGAATTGGCAAGGTTTCTTTATAATTTGAAAGGAGATGCGGCAATGTTGATAGGGATATTTGGAAGGTGGGGCAGAGGGAAAACTTTTTTGTTTAATCAAATTTGGAGAAAATTAGACTCAGAGGAAATATACAATAGCCATTTCTATCGCGTAGATTTTCATGCGTGGAAGCATCAGGAAACGCAAGCTTCGTGGGGTTATTTATATGAGGAAATCGCGGCTAAATACTATAAACAATCGAATGGATGGCTAGGAAGGCAATTAAAGATTTTGAAGTTAAACTGGAATCGTGGCCTCCGTATTGAACTTACATTTTTTATAGTCGGTTTGGTGTCCGCATTTTCCTTCTTAACATTTAGTGCTATAATGAGTCTTTTACAAAATGGTAAGCAGCTATCAGCATCAGAAAAGGCAGGCGAAGGCCAATCATTTAATTGGTGGTTTATTTCCATTCCTTATACCCTGATTGTTTCATTGAGCGGATCAAAAATGATGCAGTTATTGAAGTCTCACTCTTCAGAGGCCAGAAAAATATATCAGAAGTATTCCAAAAAACATTCGTTCAAATCGCTCTTAGGAACGCAAGCAGAAGTACAAAAAGAATTGAAAACCCTCTTGGAAACCTGGATAAAGGAAACGTCGAGAGAGGAAGAAGCAGGAGATGTGAATCTCAAAAATCGTATATTATTATTCGTTGACGATGTGGATCGTTGTTCAGAAGACCGTATCATTCAGGTGGTAGATGCATTACGTGTAATGCTTGAGGACGAAGCTATAGCGAAAAGGTTGGTAGTGGTGGTAGCCGTGGATGAGAGGATATTACGCAGAGCTATTCATTACAAATATGATAAGTTACTTTCCGGAATTGAGCATAGTGAAAAGGTAGAAAAATTGGGGCAGCTCACTCGTGAATACCTGGATAAATTGTTTATAGCCGGAATTAAATTAGGTGATTTGAACGATGACGAAAGAGCCTCCATATTCGATGCACTAACGAAAGAAAAAGTTGATAAAAACCTGATCGATCAGGAAATACAGGTAAATCAAGCAATTCTTGACGATGATTTTGATAACCCTGAACAAAATCCGGAAATAACAGTCGCAGAATCTTCCATAAATGAAGGTATAAAAGTAAGTATTGAAATTGCGGAAGAGCAGGGTGCCAGAGAGTCTGATTATGAAATATTACCCTGGGAGTATAGAGAGCTAAAAAAAGTGATTGGCAAAATCGATCATATAACACCACGGCAAATACGTATTTTTTACCTCAGGTATTTGCTGGCCAGAGATTACTTCATGCTTTTCAAAGGACGTGCATCCTGGATCAGGGAGCAATGTAAGGCATTGGCATGTTCATTACGATTTCTACATAATAAGAACCTGTTTGAAGAAGGTTCTATAGCGCATGAGTTGGAATCGGAGGAGTTCTTAACTCAGTGTGTTCACCTGAAAGAAAACCCGGTGGAGCGAAAACATTTTATCGAAATTTTGCAGATAGTAGTACCTTACTAATAGTAAGGAATCAGATTCGAATAATTTTGAATCAGGTACCTTATAGGTTTGAAATGGCGTAAAAAGAATGCCTTCATTGGATTATAATGTGTTTTTCGCCACCTATAAGGTGTTTCCATAAACCTATAAGGTATTTCCATAAACCTATAAGGTATTTCCATAAACCTATAAGGTATTTCCATAAACCTATAAGGTATTTCCATAAACCTATAAGGTATTTCCATAAACCTATAAGGTATTTCCATAAACCTATAAGGTATTTCCATAAACCTATAAGGTATTTCCATAAACCTATAAGGTGTTTCCATAAACCTATAAGGTATTTCCATAAACCTATAAGGTATTTCCATAAACCTATAAGGTGTTTCCATAAACCTATAAGGTGTTTCCATAAACCTATAAGGTATTTCCATAAACCTATAAGGTATTTCCATAAACCTATAAGGTGTTTTAGTACCTTTTCAGTATCTTATTCAAATCCAGCCAGAAAATTATTATTTTGATGGCTACCAGAAAAGTGGTCAATAAAAATGGGATGGTATGTACAAAAGTATCCAATTCATAGCCGAGATGGTTGCTTAAGTAAGCATTGAAAAAACTATTGAAGGTGATAAATATTCCCATTGTAAAACTTACTTCTATCGCCACAAGAATGATCAAATACCTCACAAAATAGAAAGCAATTTTGTTACTGGTATAACCAAGTTCCAACAGTAATTTGACCTCGTTTTTGGCTTCTGAGATAAGTAGTGAAAAGAAAAGAATAATGTTAACGATAGAAAGTGTGAGGAAGAATAGCCCGAAAATCAGTAATATGAGCATAACAATACTCACTATTAATGCCGCTTTACCCGTGTTTAGTTTGTCGTTATTGGTCTGGTAGTTTTTTTTCTTTAGAAAGTCTTTAAGATCAGGATTACTTGGGTTATTTACTTCTAATAATACACGCGATGTAATTCCCCGTTCGTCCGGGTTGCCATATTTTTCATTGGCATATTGATTGAAACGCTCTGGAACGAGAATGGTGGGGATGCGATCCGAAAACCCAACCAGTTTTCCGAAATAAGTGTGCTTTTCGCCATTAATATCTTTAATAACGATATTAAATTTTAACTTTTTTAACATCGAGGCGGGAATTTGAGGCAGGTTTTGGCTCTGCGCAAAACCGAAATTGTATAGATGAACATAGTCGCGCGGTATGATCACGGGAACTATTTCGTCTCCCTCTTTCCATTTGAAATCACCAGGTAAAATATCCAGGTATTCCGTTGCAATACTTTCAAAAAATGCGTCGGTACGAAAACGTGCTCCCAAATAATCTACTATGACCGTATTGGAGTAATTGCTGGATAGAATTGGACTGGCACTCCTTATAAACGACTGCTCATTAAGTTTTTCGAGCTCATCGGAACTAAATGACGTTTTAGCATTTAAAAGCGTATTGGCCAGCAGCGAAACGCGTTTATTAACGATAAGAACAGAGGTGGTTTGCTTGCTATTGAGAATTTTGTCGGTTTTGATATAGACTTCTGTGGCTATAAGTACTAATGTCATGCCGATTATGAAGCCAAGAATAGAAACGATTAAAGCCCCTTTACCTAGTTTTCGACCAAAGATCTTATCAAATAGTTTCTTCATTAGATTTTAAGGTGGTTTTCGAAGTGAATGAAGTTATCTTCACCAAGCGTCGTGAGAATTATACCTGCGCCTTGTTCACCAGATACCTCTCTAATAAGTTCAAATGAGTTCAAAGTGTTTTCTTTGTCGAGATGACTAAAAGGCTCATCTAATAGAATCCACTTGTAGGGTTGTACAAGTGCGCGTATCGTAGCAATACGTTGTCTTTCACCATAGGAGAGCAGGCCTGCCTGTTTTTCCAACACGTGAGTTACTTTAAGCCTTTCAGCCAATTCATCAACACGGTCGGCGTAGTTGTTAGATGCTAAGCGACTATTTAAGGTGATGTTGTCTCGTGCCGATAAGTTTAAGAATAAACGTAAATCCTGAAACAAGATGCTTAGTTGCGATTGTCTTAATAAGGCTAGTTGTTTGGTGCTGAAATTGCAAATGTCCTTGTTGTCGACTAAAATACATCCGCTATAGTCGCGTCGTATGCCATAGATACATTGTACAAAAGTAGACTTACCTTTCCCTGATTGAGCATCTATTAAGTAGTGTTTGCCTGGTTCAAAGTGTTGGTCGACATTCCAAATGTCAGATTCAGGATTTATGGAGGTTTTTAAAGGCTCCGGAATTACGTGTTGAAAAGTAATAGTCATAAATCTAGAAATATGCAATCGATTTTAGAGCCAGGAATAATATTGTCGATTAATTAATAAAGCTCTCCATTTTTTCTTGTAAAAATATAGTTAATTTTATCAATCCAAAAAAAGAGCGGCGAATTGAAAAGAATTTTATATGTAATACTCGTTTTGGCAGTGGTAGCGGGAGCTTATTTGGCTTATGTATTCTATTTTAAGGCGGAGAAGGTGAAAAGTGTCTGGGCATCAATACCTAAATCTGCCTTTGCGGTGATGGAAGCAAAAAACATAGCGCAAGAGCTCGAAGTGCTTCAAAATGCCGGAACGATTCAATTTTTAACTAATTTTCAGGCGATAGCTAATCTCCGCTCTTCCTTGACATTTGCTGATTCGGTGCTCAAAAAGTCAGTATCCGGCTATTCAGTGTTGGATCTTATTGGTGATAAGTCTGCTTTTTTGTCTTTGCATTTTGTGGATGGAGAGATTGAAGTAATGTTTATGATTGACCTGCAAGAAAACGATGAGTTATTTGTGCAGGCATTAAAGAAAGAGGTTAGCAGTATAAACGGCTTAGAGATTAAGAAGAACAAAACCTCAGGAAAGACTTACTGGGAGATAGATAATGTCTTTCAGAATATTTATGTGGCAGACCTTAACGGTACCTGCTGGTTTACTTTTTCAGAGAAGCTCATGTTGGAATCCTTAAAAAATGGTACGGATCAGCAATTAGCAACCTTACAGGAAAAATATGAGACCGATGAAGTTTATGATGGTTCAGTACGTGTTTTTGTAGATATTGAGGAGTTATCTGAGGGAATGGGAACAGTGATTGATCAATCACTTATACCTTACGTAAATATGCTGTCGTACTTTGCCGATGATGCTTTTCTCGACTTTTCATTCGAAGAAAATACCTTCAAACTTACTGGTTTTACACACGTTTCGTCAAAAGACGTTTCTTTTCTGAATAGTTTCAAAGATCAGGTGCCCAAAGACTTCCGCCTTGCCAATTACATTTCAAGAAATGCCGTATCATTTTGTTACATGGGAATGGACGATGGAGGCCTTCTTTTGGAAGAAATGGGGAAAGACTGGTATGCACATAAAAAGGAAATTATTGAAAAGAGAGACCTTGTATTTGAGGAACATGGATTCGATTTTGTAGGCTTTTTTAATCAGGTGAATCAAACGATAGGCTATGCGATTAATGAATCTGAAGTAGGAGGCTATGACCGGTTTTTATACGTGCCCGTAAAAGACGGTGAAGTAGCAGCCAATAATCTCACGGAACTGGCCTCTTCTTTGCTAAAGGATGGCGATACCCTCAATCAGGTGGCATTCAGAGATTATCAATTGGTTGAAATGGGGATGGAAGACTTTCCGGAACTTTTGTTGGGATACTATTTTCAGGGCTATGGAACTTCCTGCTTCACCCGTATCGATGATATGATCGTCTTCGGAAATAGCATGCAGGCGCTGAAGTTATTAATTGATGAGATAGAAAATGACCACGTTTGGGGATATTCTGTGCATTATAGCCGCTTAATGGACGAGTTTTTTATCGCATCACATTTTGGCGTTTATTTTGATATGCCACGTGTGTTGAAGTCGTTTGAAGGTATTTTGAATGAACCGGGCAAAGGGCTGGTAGAAAAATACAAATCCATATTCGAAGATATGGAGTTGATGACCATTCAATTTAGTACCGGAAATAATAATTATTATACAGATGTAGCCTTGAAAATTGCCGGTAATAATTCATCAGAGGTGGTAGAAGAACAAGTTGTGAACCACAATGTTTCGATCAGTCCTATCTATCAATTTGATTTAGGCCAAGTTATTATATCCAGGCCACATATCGTGAAAAACCACAATACCAGAACCCTGGAAACCTTAGTCCAGGATGCCGCATTTAATATCTGTTTAATAGATAATAAAGGTAAAAAGTTGTGGAGCTATCAGCTGGATACCGCTATTAATAGTGCCGTTGTTCAGGTGGACGTTTATAAGAATCAAAAATTGCAATACCTGTTTACCACACAAAATAAAGTCTACTGCATAGACCGTAATGGTCATGATGTAGCTAACTATCCCTATTCACTACCAAAAGGAAAAAAGATCAATACTTTTTCATTGGTAGATTATGATAAAAGTAAGAAATACCGGGCATTTTTATCTGATCAAACTGGAAATCTCTTTCTATTTGATATAAAAGGTAAAGCGTTGAAAAGGTGGGATCCTTTAAAACACGACATGAATACCTTAGCAAACCCGTGTAGACATATTAGAGTACGTGGAAAAGACTATATGTTGGCTATTCAAAAGGATGGAATTGTAAAAGTGTTTGCACGAAGCGGAAGAATGGTCAAAGGATTTCCTCTTGAACTGGATGCAGAGGTTGTTTCTGATGTATTCATAAAAAAAGGAGAGAGTGGTAAGAATAGCGTCTTGTATGTGTTAACAGCAACGAATGAATTGGTAGGATTTAACCTGAGTGGAGAATTGTTGTTTAGAAAACTTATCCCACTGAGAGATCGGGATAAGAGTGCTGTGAAATTGGTGTCGGATGCTTATAAGAAGGAAATCGTATTATGTGTCAATGATGACGGTCAAACCAAAATATTTGATACTAAATTGAACGAGGTGGCGACATTCGCAACGCCTATTTCACAGGATTTCAAATGCCAGCTTTATCATGTAGGCAGCGTGACCTCTTACTTTGTAACAGACCTGAAAGAAAACAAACTAATGGTGTTTGATGAAACCGGTAAGTCGGTTTATGCAGGGAAATCTATAGCTAATAGTAATGAAGTTGGCGTATTGTTTAGAGATGGTTTAGATGAAATAAATATCTATAGTACTGCCGGTACTAAATTGAACTTTGTGAAGGTAATCAAAAACTAATAGCCTGCCTGAGCAAGGCTATTAGTTGAATATTACTTCGATACTTCGATCATCCTGTCAATTTCTGCAATGATGTCATTTATATTCTCAAGGCCTACGGAGACTCTGATAGATCCGGGGTAAATACCTACTGCAGCTCGTTCTTCATCGCTTAATTTGGAATGAGTGGTCGATGCTGGGTGTGTTACAATAGTACGAGTGTCTCCCAGGTTTGCTGAGAATGATAGGGAGTCGGCACTGTCGAGAAACCTTCTTCCACGTTCTATTCCCCCTTTGATAATAAATGTAACGATACCACCGCCCGCTTTCATTTGTTGCTTTGCCAGCTGGTACTGTGGGTGACTTTCCAAAAAGGGATATATCGATTTTTCTACTTCAGAATGATTTTCCAGGTGTTGCGCTAATTTGAGTGCGTTTTCACAGTGCCTGTCCATGCGCACCGCTAACGTTTCCAGACTTTTACTTAATACCCATGCGTTAAATGGTGACATACATGGGCCGGTGTGACGAGCAAAGAACCGTACTTTTTCTATGAGTTCCGCCCTGCCAACAATTACACCACCGATAACTCGTCCCTGTCCGTCCATGAACTTAGTGGCAGAATGCATAACCAAATCGGCACCATGAACTATAGGTTGCTGTAGATAAGGAGTGGCAAAGCAATTGTCAACGTTTAATAGCACGCCGTGTTTTTTTGCCAGCTTTCCCAACCAACTTAAGTCAATAAGATCTAAAGAGGGGTTTGATGGCGTCTCCACAAAAATCATCCTGGTGTTCGGTTTGATGGCCGCTTCCCATTCCTCGGGATTGTCCATATCAACGTAGGTGAAGTCGATTCCCCATTTAGGGAAAATTTGGGTGAGAATCTGATGTGTGGAGCCAAAAACGGATCTTGAAACTACCAAGTGATCTCCCGAAGCCACAAACGGCGCGATGCTGGTAAAAACAGCAGACATCCCTGATGAAGTAGCAAAGCCGTCTTCAGCCTTTTCAAGTAAACAAATTTTATTGATAAATTCAGAAGAGTTGGGGTTAGAGAACCGGGTATAAATATTTCCACCTTCTTCATCAGCAAACATAGCTCGTGCCTGTTCTGCGTTTTCAAACATAAAACTTGATGTAAGGTACAAAGGAACAGAATGTTCCCTGTACTGACTTCTTTCCAGTTGAGCCCGAATTGCCTGCGATTCAAAATTCTCTGATTCCTTCATGCTTCTATCCTTTTTTATTAAGTGAACGAAAATACAATAAATTTACAAAGGTTTAAATGCTTGTATTAGAATTGTGGTTCTTTAAACATTTTGAGGAAATTTAAGTTCCTGAATTCAACGCTTTTTTGATTCGAAGCGCTTTGTTATTACAAAATTGATTTTTGAACTATGAAGACCTACCTAAGGGAAATAATTAAAAATTACAATTATATAGGTACTTAGCGTAGGAAAAATGAAACTCCCTATAATTGAATTCGTATCACAAAAGTGATATGAAGTATATTGTTTGTATTTTTACCGTTCTATTCAGTACTGAAATAGTAGGGCAGTATAACGTTTTAAGGTGGTATCAGGGGAAAAGTGCCGCTGTTTCAATAACGTTCGACGGTGATTTCGATATTCAATACAAATATGCACTACCAACTTTAAAGAAAAGCGAATTGAAGGGGACTTTTTTTGTTAGCGCGCAGAATATCAATTTCAAAAAATTAAAAAAACTATTAAAATACGAACATGAACTGGGTAGTAGAACGTACTCAGCGAAAGATTTATCCACTATTAATCCGGAAGAAATTGTTCAGGAAATAGAAAAAAATAAGACGGAAATCAATCAGGTTTTTCCTGATGTAGCCTTTGATGTTTTGGCTTACCCTCTTGGGATGGGCGCAAAAGTAGGTTCTGAAAATGACAGTATAAGAGCGGTCATTTCAGAATACTTTATAAGCGCTCGTGGCGAAGGACGAGCTGGTGGGTACCTGGCCGAGTAACCCCGCTCGGCCAGGTACTTCGCCTGCCGGAGGAAGCTGATGTTCCGCTTCCAGGGCTTGATCAGCCCCTTTCCGTCGGGGCAATAGCCGGCGCGGTTGCACTGCACGCCGAAGTGGCTCTGGACGATGACCTTGTCGGTCCCCGACTTGATCAGCCAGCCGCGCAGAGTAACCCCGTCGCTGGACTTGAAGTCCACGTTCTCGTAGTCGAGACCATAGGCCTCGGGATTGTCGAATAGAGGAGACTGATGGGGTTTCACCATCATATCGGAGATCATCGTCCCGAACATCGCGGTGGTCCTCTCGCCGGAGTTACGCCCTGCTGTCCCGGGTCGACGTGTCTCGACACCGGATTACAATTTGATCTGTTTTGTAAACATGACTTAACATTCGCATTGGATTTGTCAAGACGTCAGGCACAGCGGACTTTCAACTGCCAACGCTTAAGGGCCGATCACAGGGAAACATCGCGGATCAAATGAGCGAAACCGAAGAGAGGATCATCGAAGCGGCGATCGGCGCCTTCGTCCGCTACGGCCCGAAGAAGACCACGATGGCCGATATCGCCGAGGCGGCGGAGGTGTCGCGCCAGACGGTCTATGCCCTGTTCGGGGACAAGGACGGGGTCATTGTCGCCGCGATCCGGCACGTCACCGACCGGTCGTTGGCAGCCGTCCGCGCCGGGATCGAGGACTGCCCCTCGCTCGCCGGGCGACTGGAGATCTACTTCGCCGAGACAACACGCAAGTCGTTCGAGCTGCTGCAGAGCTCAGCCGACGCGGAGGATCTCATCAGCGGCCACAATGCGGCGGGCAAATCCGAGATCGTGCGCTCGCACCGCCGCCACGAGGAGCTTCTCTCGGAGATCCTCGCGCCCTACCAGGAGCCTATCGCCGGACACGGACAGTCCTGCCGGGAGCTTGCGAATTTCGTGGTGACCGTGGCGATGGCGATCAAGTACGGCGCCACGAGCTTGAGCGAACTGGAGGCCCTGCTGACTTCGCTCAAGATCTCGGTCCTCGCGGTGACCGGCGCCTCGGAAGACGAAGCTTAGCCAGCAAGGAGAGCCGCGTAGGACACGGCTCACTGCCCGACGGCATAAGCCTGGGGACTGACCGTTTCGCCCGGATCCATCTCGTCGTCCGACGATCCGGCGCGGCACGGAAGCTTGATGTAGAACGTCGTGCCCTGGCCTTCCTGACTGGCCAGTTCGACAGTGCCGCCGTGCATCTCCACGAGAGTCTTTGCCATGTTGAGTCCGATGCCGGTGCCGGCAATCCCGGTCGAGGTGCTGGCACGGAAAAAGCGCTCGAACACACGGTCAAGCTCCGAGGCCGGAATACCGACCCCTTCGTCGCGCACCGAGATCGACAGCCCTCCGTCGGCGGTCGGCGCGCCGGAGATCCAAACCCGGCTGCCCTCCGGGGAGTACTTGATCGCATTGGAGACCAGGTTGGAGACGACCTGGCGGATCAGCTTGTCGTCCATGACGAACTGATCTTGAAGCCGGTCGACATCCATCATGAGCTTGTACCTCGGATTGACTTCCTGGTGGTTGGCCGCGATCTCGAGGATCATCGACTTGGGCGAGCTTGCCCGCGGCTCGAACTTTATCGCCCCGGCCTCGAGGCGCGCGGCGCTGAGGACGCTCTCCATCAGCTCCGTTAAGCGCACCACCGCCGTGCGGATCTTCTCGACGGCCGACGTCAGCCCGTCCGGTGTGATCTTGTCGCGCCGGCGCAGAATGCGTTGGGCATTTCCGTCGATGATGGCCAGCGGCGTGCGGAATTCATGTCCAACCATGGAGACGAATTGCCGTTGGCGCCCGCTCAGCTCCTTCTCGGCGTTGAGTGCCCGCCTGAGGTCGGTGGCCTGCGCCGAGATCTGTTTTGTTCGGTCGTCGACCAAGTGTTGAAGATGGTCGCGATGGGTCTGCAGCTCCTCGGCCGTATGCTCGAGTTCCCGCCGGAGCTGCCGCTCCCGTTCGAAGGCAAGCCCAAGCGACTTGATTCCCGGGCGGATCACGAACGCGGCGACAGAAAGAACGACCAGCACCGTAAACACCTGGACCAGGCTCAGGGCATTCCGGACCAGCAGGATGGCCTCGGACCCGGCAGCGCGCATGATCCGCGCGATCTGCTCGAATCCCCCGACGATGGCGACGGAGGCAAAGGCGGCCTTGGCAACCGTTCCCATCTCACCCAAGCGTTGGGCGATCTGATCCGGCGGGTCCTCCGTAAGACGGTCGAGCTCGGTGAGGAAGTTCCGCAGGATCGGATAGATCCGCTCGGCGCGCTCCCACGAATCGCCCGCACTGAAGAAGAAGGAGTGAACCGCGTCCGCTTTCAGGTTCTCGCGGATCCGCTCGCTGCTCTCCCTGACTTCCCTCACCTGTTCGCCCAGTCGCTCCTGGATGCGCTCGACGCTCTCCAGCGGCGCGCCGCGCTCGATCGCGCGCACGAGCCGCTGGCGGGTCGAGCGCAACTCGAGGAACTGGTGACGCTGAGCGGCCGCCAGGTCGCTGATCTCCCGGATCCGGCTCTCGACCCCGACCAGGAGATGTGCGGCGACCAATCCGGCAAGTGCCAGGACACACTGGATCGCAATGGCCAGAACGATCCCGCGCTTCAGCGACTTCATGACATTCCCTCTAGAATCGGCCCCTCTAGGACAGCCCCTCTTGCGCAGACCGTGGCGCGTCGGGACCGGCCCACTGCCAGTCACTCGACGATAACGTCGGCCAGTTCGAAGAGCTCGGCGGGAACGGCCATCCCGATGGCATCGGCGATCTTTGCGTTGATAGCCATCTTGCCGCGGGTGTTCTGGGTGATCGGGATGTCGCCCGGCCGGGTTCCGGAGAGAATTCGCAGCGCGGCCTCCGCCGCCCACAAGCCTTGCTCGGTCCCCGTCTTCTCGAGGGTCAGGAGCGTGAAGTCGCGCATCATCGCCTGCCAGCCGCCGGTGGGTACGCTCATGTTCTCGATCAGAAAGGCCTGAGCGGCGGCGGGATCCACACCCTGGAGGCCGTGAATCGGACCGACGAGAATGAAGTCGGTTCGCGCCCCCAGGTCGAGGAAGGCACGTTTCCAGTCATCGAAACTCTTCACGAAGACCGCATCGACCGGCTGGCTGACCTGTGCCATCGAAACCTCGAGCTGGGCCCGCTCAGTCTCGTTATCGAGTGCCAGGTAGCCGATCCTGCTGCCGCCGGAGACCGCGGACAGGAGATCGACGAGACCGCCCATGGGATTGACCTCTTGCATGCCCGTGACGTTGGCCGCCGGGTAGCCGTAGGTTGCCGGATCCGCGTTCACGCCGGCGAACACGACGGGAAGCTGCGATCCGACGTAGTTGGGAACGACAAGGTGAATCTGAGCGTTGTCATCGGTGGCGATCAGAACGTCCGGCTCGAATTCCTCGACCAGAGCTTTCGCTTCGGCCCCCGCACGCTCCTTGTAAGCGGCGCTCGGCTGGCGTTTCGTGTCCATGCGATGGACACGGACCTCGATACCATGCGGCTCGAGCGTCTGCGTGATCGCCTTGGCCAGATCCTGACTCCAGCGGAGCGTCTCGTCATAGCTATCGACGAACAGAACCTTGCGCCCCGTGTGGTCGCCGGCCGAGACCGGCATTGCCGTACCGAAGACAAGACCAAGCGCCAGCAGCGCCACTACTCTACCAATCATGCGAAGTCCCCTTGGAAGCTCTATTCCACCGCGAATACTAGGCACTCTACAGAGACCATGCTAATCGCCAGTAAATATTCGCCGGAATCACGCTCCCTATTCATTAAATCAGTACTTTTAGCTATTAAATATAGGTGATTCTTAAACTTGAGATCCCCATACACCCGAGCGCTCGCCTGAATTTCTCGCTGCACGGAATGCTCGGGGATGGCGCGAGCCCACTCGCCCCCGCGGCTCTTGCGCCGGTCTGGCAGTCGTCTAACCATTCCGGGTCCGATACTTCTGATGAGCGGTGACACTGCGATGAACCCGCCCGTTTTCGTAACGCTCGGCCCCGCCGGGACGAACCACGATCAGGTGACACGCACCTATCTCGCGTTCAGAGATCTCGCCGCCTCACCCGTTCTTTTCGTCGAGGACTTCGACGATGCCCTCGCGCTCGTCGACCACGGCGATGCCGACTACATCCTGATCTGCGGCGTACACCCGCAATGCGCAGCCACCGTCGGCAAAGGCAGCTTCGCGCACGGTATCCATGTGATGGACGTGTTCATCTCGCCGAGCCAACCGCTTGCTATCGTGTCCCGCATTGGCATCGAGGCACCGCGCAGCCTCGCGCTCCAACCGGCGACCGAAAGCTACACCGACCTGTCCGCCTGGCCCGAGAAAGTCTATGAAGGCTCCATCTTGGCTGTCGCCGAAGGCCTTCTGGCGGGCCGCTGGGATAGCGGTATCACCTTGCTCAAGATCGCCGAGGAGAACCCGGACAGGCTCAGGGTCGACCGGCCGATCGGCAGCCCGGACGACCCCTGGCTGGTGCTCGGGAAGACCCGTATCTCGAACGGGGCCATTATCGCGTGGCCTGAGGCCCCGATCCGCCGCGTCCTGAAGGGCTCGCCTTAGGGGGCCCTCAATCGCGCGGTTCGATCATCGCTCTTCCCGACCCACTGGATGGAGCAGCGTCCGCATGTGCGGCGGCCAGATCTTGCATCGGCCAACCCGCACGGGCGGCGAGGCAGAATCATCGCAACGAACCGGACATCCGCAACGCCGGGACGCGCGAGCAGACGACCGGTCACGCGTGGCTCCACGAGCAGCACTGCGAGCTGGCCCCTCGCCTCGCCGAAGTGCTCCGTGAGATGAAAGCCGAGGGGCTCTTCGAAGCTACCGCGAACTGGCTGGCGTGCCTCCCGGCCAGATGCGGCAGTGATCTCGCTTGCCGGAGATCAATCGTCGTCAGCCGAACGCCGCGTCTTTCCGCTCTGCGCCGAGCCGCCGATCAGCCGCTCGCGCAGCAACCTCGACAACCAGTCGATAACGCCGACCGAGATCAGGATCAGGATCAGGATGAAGCAGGCTTCCTCCCAGCGGTGGGCGCGGATCCGGTCGGACAGCTGAAAGCCGATCCCGCCGGCGCCGACGATCCCGAGGATCGTCGCCGAGCGTGACGTTCGATTCGAAGAAATACAGCGCGCTGGAGAAATACATGACCGGCAAGCACGCCGGGGCAACACTCGCGAACCGCATGGATCTTGAAGACGGCTTCGCGCCGGCCGCGCGCGCTCCTTCCGACAATGGCCTTCGGATCAGAATGTTCTCGATCGCCTCCGCGAACAGCTTCGAAAGCGTTCCGGTATCGGACACCGAAGATGGCGATGAATGCCTGCGAAAGGTCCCAGCCCTACCGCGTTGCACGAAGATCAGCGCCCAGATGAGCTGAGTCGATTCCCCGCAGCGCCATCGAGAGAGCCGTCGCAACGGGACATGGAAGATCGGCAAGAGCGGGATGACAAGTGTTGCGCGCAGCCAGAAAGGAACCCAAGCGGGATCGCGAAAATAACCGCGATCAGGGTACCGAGAAACGCCATCGAGAAGCGTCTCGAGCATGCGCATAAAGCAGGTCGCCGGGAGCCGGCACGCCGCGCCGAGGGCGGGAACATGAAGCTGCACGACGATCCAGCCGAGCTTGATCGAGCACCTTCCCATATCCGCGCGGGATCGAGAAGTCGATGCGCACACAGGCTAAAGGCGACCAGGCAAGGCGAACGCAGCCCACGCATCGCACCACGCAGCACGCGCCGGCGCAACGGACGCGCAAAGGCGGCGGTGCGAAGCTTCTGCCGGGCCGCGCGCAGGCGCGCATCGCTCATGGATGGCGATCGGTCGTGTCGGCCATCGTCTATCACCGACGCGTCCGGCGCTTTCGCCGATCAAGCCGATGGCGCAGCTTTTCGCACGTGATGTCGATCAACGGCGACGGTGATCAGGATCATGATCAGGACGATGGCGCTGATGTCGACATACTCGAACGAGCCGCACGGCAACGAAATACAGCTCGGTCCCCAATGCCGCCGGCGCCGACGAAGACCGATGACCGAGGCGGCGCGGACGTTGATCTCGAACCGCCAGCAGAACGTAGTAGCTGGCGATAGTTCGGCAGGACCTGCGGCAGCGACGCCGAAGCGCATGACCTTGGACCCAGTTGACCCGCCCGCGGTCGCCCGTACGCCTTCGAGCGGCCCCATGGATCGACGTTCTCGTTGACCTCGGAAAAGAGCTTGCCCTTGCGCGCCCATGGTAGTGAACACCGATCGCCAGAATCCCCGGCGAGCGGGCCGAGGCCGAACGCGAAGACGAAGATCAGCGCGTAGACAACGATATCCGGCACCGACACGGCCGAGCTCCATCAGCCGGCGGGTCGCGAAAGTAGATCCAGGCGCTGCGACCGGCATCAGGTTGCGCGAGGCCGGGAAACAGAGAAGGAAGGCGCCCGCCGATCGCCGAAAAGGGACGCGACGATACGCCCATGATGACTGGTATCGAACATGCAGCGTCGAGCCAGCGGTCCGATGTCCCAGTACCAGTGAGCCGATAGTCGGTGAGGCAGGCTGTCTCCATGCCGCAAAACGTCGGCAACGTGCCGGTCGATATAGGCGGCGATTTTCGGGGCAGCCCTGGATCGAGCTTGGCAACGGATTGAAACTGCCCGACGATCGTCGAGGCGACGAACAGCGACGACGAACAGCGCCAACGCAAAGGATCGTCATGTTGCCGCCGCGCGCGCAGAAGCAACGCCGCGGTAGCCGTCCTCGAACGCCTGCAAATGCGACGTTTCGCCGGCGCGAACGTCGACCAGTACGCTCATCAGGTCCCTCCCCCTTGATGGGGGAGGGACTTGGTCAAGACAGCCGTTGTCGACCCGTCCGGAGTAGCGGCGGATCGCATCAACAAGAAGGTTCGGATACTCCAGCCTCACCGGTCTAGTTGCCGCGCCGGTTCTTACGCGTTCGCCTCGGCGGATCTTGATGATCGTCGATGTAGTCCTCGTGCGAGATCGGCTTGGATGAAGCCGCTTCATCTTGCTTCGGGCAGCATCGTTTTCCAGCCATCGTCCATGTTGCCTCTTTCGCGACGACGAGCAAGACGCCTGCTTATAGATCCTCCTATCAACTGCTTGCGGCAGCGATCGGACCGGGATCGACGAGAGGGGCCGTTCGGAATGACCGGCGACTTCCAGATGATCGCGGACCTGTCATCGAGGTTCGATCATCTTGCTTGTCGACCATGCGTTGAACCGTTGCTCGACCCGCCTTCGTTGCGCCACGGCGACGTCCAGCCGAAGGCCGCATCGTAGGTTCCCTGGATGAACGGCGATGACGCCCTGTTCGTGATTCCGCCGGCGAAACCGGCCTTGGACCGAAGATATTTCTTCGGGATCCATGCCCGTTGTCCTTGGAGAGGAAATAGGTCGGGACCAGCGAAACCCGAGGTCGAGTTCGGGATCAGCGAAGGCGAGCTTCTTGCCTTTGAGGTCGGCGAGGGACTTGTATGCGCTGTCCTTGCGGACGATCAGACGACCGAGTAGTAGCCGGAGCTGCCGTAGCTGCTCGACGTTCGTGACGCAGACCGGCATCGACCTTGTCGCCCATCACCTTGTCCAGGTAGCTTGCGGCGTAGGCCGCAGCGCCCATACGGGCGAACTCGACGTGGCCGGCCTTGAAAGCGCCTCGATCGATGCGCGGCATAGTCGGATCGCGCGTGTAGAGCTTGACCTTGGTGCCCAGCTTCTCCTTCCAGATAAGCCGCGAGAGGCTTGTAACGGCGCCCAGCGCGGCGAGCTGGTCCTTCTCGATTCTCTGCGGTCGTGACGCCGATCTTGATCAGTCTCGTACGTATTTGGCGCTCCAGTCGGCGGCCGTTGCGGCACCGGTTGAAAGCGTCAGGCGCAAGATGGTGGCGGCGAGGATCGACGTAAACTTCCTTGCAGTCCGTAATCCGGTCATGTGGCGAATTCTCCTCATGATGACCCTCGGTTCGCGTCATGCACTGCCACCGCAGCATCATGCGATGCGGCCGGAGGACTCCGATATGAAGTTCTCTTTACGGGACGTTGAACGAATTGAGATGGTTTGGTGACACCCGGTAAATCAAGCGAGAGCCCGACTTCCGGCATTTCCGGGGGCTCGACGCTCGATGGCGAGGAGCGGTTGACGTCGCCGTGATCTGCTCCTGCACGTGATGGCCGTGTGCGTCCGGCACCTGATAAATTGCATTGACGCAGCGTCACGGACGTCAGGTCCGCCGGGCGTACCGTCGAACACAACGCTTCCGCATTGGCCATGCCGACGATCCGGTCGCAATAGTTGCGCCTGGCAGTGTCGAAGCGTATGCAGATTGCAACGAACGGTGATGCCGTCCTGCTCGCCGTTGATCCGCGCGCAACGCATCCATCACCCGCGACCGCATTCATCGCGGATCGAGCGAGGCGATCGGCTCGTCGGCGAGCAGCGATTTTCGGGTTCTGCATCGAGCGCGCGTGCAATGGCGACGCGCTGCTGCTGACCGCCGGACAGCGTCTCCGCGCGCTGGAAGGCTTGATCGCCAGCATTTCCAGGCGATCGAGCAGTGCCTCCACAGCAATCGGGCACGTTCGGCCGTCGGTGAAGCGTTTCAGCATCAGCGGCAGGGCCGCGTGGCCTGCGCTCCGATTCGACCGATCAGAACGTTCGTCAGATCACGTCGAGCCGGCCCACCAGATTGAACTGCTGAAAGATCATGGCACAGCGGCTGCGCCAGGCCAGCAGGCGGCTCCCTGTAAGATCGTCGACCCGGTGGCCGTCGTAGACGATGGTGCCCTGCGTCGGTGCGGTAAGTCCGTTGATCATCCGCAGGAGGGTCGACTTCCCGGCCCCCGAACGGCCGA
>CBDDLQ010000001.1:0-47202 GCA_965230775.1 Terasakiella sp. | reverse complement strand
GCGCCAAACTCAAATTTCTCAATCTTTACCGCAAGATCAGCGTCTTGAAGTTCTTCGGAAAATTCCAATCCAGACCGGGAAGAGATGCCGCCTCGGTAATCAACGAAGAAATTGTACGCAAGTGCCAGGCCGAAATCGTACTTCTCAAGATCGGTTCGTGCGTATAAGGTTTTCGAAAATTCACCAGCAGTAAAAGCGAATTGAACAATCGGCTCAGGCATTGTTTATAACTCCCTGAAACGAAAGTAAGGGGCCGTGAGGGTAAATGTATTGTTGGGATACGGTCGGGCGATATATGCTATGACGTGCTTCCAGCCACGGAGCCAATCGTTCTTGCTGGTACTCTTCCGCGTTACCAACTTCAACCCGAGCGGTTTTAATCGCTTCGTTTGCTTGCTGAAGCAACATATCAGTCCGGTTCATCTTACCAGTCATTGCGTAAACGATTGCACTGGCGAGGGCGTAAACCATCGCCATTCGGAGTGAAACTTCCCACGCATCGATCTTAGTTTGATCGCGTGTGTAGGTAAGAACAACTTGTTCTTGATTTGAAATGATTGCGTTTTGCGTGGCGGAGTCGGCTGCGGTATAAGTTGACAGCTCGAATATTTCCATATTGTTGATGTACCGCGCACGGATATAATCTGAGGGTAGGGCGTGGGCGTAAAGCCAACCCGGTTGCGGATCACCCAAAGCCCAATCAGTTGTATCATCCTTCGCGGCAAGTTGATTAAGACGAAATGCCCCTCGCGCTGATGGCCAGTGAGCAGCGCTTAGGACACTACGTCGAAACAGATCGTAATAAAGTTCGCAAGTTTCCGCTTCAACTGAATCTTCCGTCGGTAAGGAAATCCGACGAGTGATCCCTGCTTCGGCCAGTGCTTGATTGTACAAGGTGGTTTTACTATCACTCATCGGTCAACCCTTAATCGAGGGAAATCTTCGGTTTGGCTTTTTGAGTACGCCGTTTCGGTTTGTCCTTTCCAGTGATCACGGAAACAAACGATCCGGCGTTTGGATCACCATCAGGATCATTAACCGGATTTGCTTCGTCCGGTCCTTCGAGGATCACCGCATCTTTAATTCCCTTGACCATTTCTTCAAGGGAGTCGGGCATGACCGTGCCTTCCGGGTCGGGCTCATAGAACCCGACCCTTGTGAAGACCGGCCGAATAAGTTTTACCAACATTCGGCCTACTCCTTAGTTAACCGCATCTGGATACGTGTATGTACCAACCGGATCGTAGGTGAGACCTGCAGTAACCTTACCGGCGGTCAAGGCAGCGGTGCCAACATCGGCGCCGAGACCTAGGTAACGTTCGCCCTGCACAGAAGACAGTGCGAGAACGATACGCGTACCCGCGGTAAGATCAGCAACTGCAAACGTACCGCCAAGCACGTTAACCGTTGCACTGGCCGGAGTGATTGGGTCCTGCGCGTCAGTGTAGACACCGAATTGCACAGTTGCCGCACCGCCCGAAGTAAATGCTTCCGTAACCGTAATCACGACAAACATTTGTTTCGAGGCATCCGCGCCAATCCGCGTAACTGTCTGCGTCGGATCACCGGCGCTAAGGTCGATGGAGTCACCGACCTGAGCATTACCGGTTGCAGTTGGAACTGCTGTATCCGCACAGAACTCAACGAGATAATCCAAGATCATTTCTTAGTTCCTTTTCGAGTTAAGTCAGGATGTCACCAGAAGTTAGGTGACCTGAGCTTCATCCACGTTCAGTACATCGCACCGGCGAAGACGTGTTTCCTGCCAAACGGCAGTCCGACGACCTGCAACATTCTCCCAATCGAGGGTAGAATTTGCGGTACCAGCGGATAGCTGTTGACGGAACTTCGTCCGAACAGACCGGTTCATGTAGAACGCCGGAGTCACGGACATGAATTCCGGGATAAGTTCGAGTGCTTCGAACATAAGTTCAGGAAGGTTCGCACCGGATGACGCGTCTGCAGTCAAAGCGTTCTGATCGATATTGGCGATGCGGACAACATAACGCCAGTCGCGGAGTGTCAGACCAGCATCCCACCGGTAGTGAGTGCGGTAAATCTGATATTCGCCACTGCCGTCAGGAGCGTTGTCTGTATCTTCACCCAGATCGCGCATTTTCAGCCCGGTCGTTGAACCTTTCGGTACAATGCCGTGGCAGGTCTGGTTTGACCAAGCAATCAACCAGATTGAACGAAGGTTCGAAGATCCGCCCGCATCGATGATGTTATCCGCGTTTTCAGCGCTCAAATCATTGAAACGAGGGGCAAGACCTGTGAATCGTTCTGGGTAGAGAGTTTCATCGCCGTAGAAGATGGTGGAAGCCATCTGGTTCGACAGACCTTGGATAAACGCCTGATCTTCCGTGGTACGGAAAATGTTCGTATTTCCGTTAAGGTCAGCAAGCGCCTTGTCGATTTTGGCGTAACTTTCCAGCATACCGCAGTTGTCGGTGATCTGGGCGGTCTTCGACTTGGCGGGCTGAACGCCACCATACATCTTACGCCATGTACCTGCAGGCAAGCCGAGACGAACTGTCGACCGGTGACCTGTAGTAAGGTTGCCCTCCACCCAGGTAATGTCGTCGAGAATTTCGTTCTGCTGCCGCAGCATTTCCACGATCTGCGTATCGATGCCGCCATCCGGTTCTGACCGGGAAGCGAGATCCTGCAGTGTGGGATTAGTGATAAGCTTAACTGCCATTTTCAGTTATCCCTTGAGGTTAGGATAGAGGCCGACTGAGCCTCCTTCTTTTGCTCCGCCCCCGCCCGGCTGAACTTCGCCCTCTGTTACCAAAGTAGCGTCAGCGATTGAGGTTAAGAACCGTACCATAGCTGGGTGATTTCCGGCCCCAGTTAGGTCAAATGCGGTGCGAAGAGCAGCCTCGAATTTTGCATCGTGGTTGCCATCCGCATCGCGTGAGTAGGTGTTGAGAAGATTGGAAATCTTGGCAAGGTTGCCGTCCAGCTTTTCCCCTCCGTAGATAGGGTCAGCCTTCATCTCAGTCACCCATTGTTCTTGGGTTTGCGCCCAAGAGTCGGTCTGGGCTTTTGCTGCAGATGCAGCATCCTCCGCAGACCAGTTTCCGTTAAGAGCCAACAGTTCATTTACGGCTTCAGGCGGAATTTGATATTTGTTGATGATGTCAATTGTTGCGGATTGGCGATCATCGGAAAATTCGTAACCTTCCGGGACTTGAAAGTTTTCCGCGGTAAACGGAGTATATTCTTCCCCGGCTTCGACAGTATCGGAACCCGTAACAGTATCGGAACCTTCGACGGTGTCCGTGCCCTGAACGGTATCAGCTGCTTGGACAGTATCCGCGCCTTGCACGGTGTCACCGCCTGTATCCAGCGCGGCAGTGATCAACGTATTAGTCGATGGTTCCGTCGTCGTCGTCGCTTCGTTTTGCATCGTTTCGTTCGACTCGGTCATTTAATTCTTCCCTTTCTTTGAGCATAAGTAGGTACTGCTCAGGTGTGTGCGTGGTTACAGCGTTAAGCAGGATCAACCCCGCGTTATGCATACCGCAATTGAAACTGGTTTGTTCAGCTCCGGCAGACGTGAAGGGGCTTTGAAAAACCCCGAAAGTTCCGAGAAGGTCAGCCATCCAAGAGCGGCCAGAAACCTTACTCATAAGCGCAGTAACGGCTTCGAACTCGATTCGTTCTGCATCGCTTTCAAATCGTTCCGCCGCGCGTCTTTGTGCGTTATCACTCATGCGTTACCTAACATTGCTTGGAGTGCGTTCACCCCACCACCGACTTCAGTCTCGCTTAACTGTTTTGCAGCATCGATGGCCATCGAACCTTGTACCGCTGCTTGTTCACCTGCGGCAGCTTGTTCTTGTGCCTGACGTTTCTCTTCAACGGCCACTCGGGAATTAATTCCGGCGGCAGGGATACCGAGACGTTCCGCGTAAATCCGGTTGAGTTCAGCAACGTTTGGAACTTCGAGTGCTTCAGGGAACGCTGCACCAACTTCACCCGTGAATGCGAGATACCGCTCGATTGGCGCAGTGCTGACAGCACTTTGCGCATCGGCAAGGATAGAGACGTATTGGATTTCAATTTCAACATCTTCCAGCTCAGGCGGGGCTTCAGGAAGCAAGCCCTTACGATCCATGATAGCATAGACGCGTTGGATGGATGGGTCAAGGGCTTCGTTCTCGAAACGGCTTAAAACCGGACCGAGAAGCACAAGTTTTTCTTCCCGGCGCGCATCGATTTCCGTTGCACTGCGAACAGTGTCGAGTTGGGAAATCATATCAAAAAGCTGGTTGTGGAAAGCTTCACGGATGCGTTGCTGAGTGAACTGAATGTCTTGTGTGATTTCAGCGTATGGTGCGTTTATTTGATAAGCTGGGCGAGCGCCAGCGTTTTGGGAGTCTAGTTTAGCGTAGCTAATCCCACCCGGAACAAGCGCGTTCGGTTTGTTTTTCATGGAATTATCTACGACGAGTGGCGGACGAGCCATTGTGTCGAGGATGCGAGCGCGCTCTTTTGTTTGGTGCTGTAGTTGGATGATGTCGGGGAGAGCGTTCTGGCCGGGGTTATCTGTGCCGTAAACGTCGTTCGCAGTTGTACTCCAACGCGGGTTGATGCCGGGGTATTCGCGGAAACCCTTAACGGAAAGGACCTGACCTTGCAACGGAACGGTCGCGGTGTTACCGCTAACCGATTTTGACTCGTAGTAAATTTCCCGCCATTTCATCGTTGGCGGAAGGCCGAGTTTCTTTCGCCAATCATCTGTGTTTGGTTCGATGATATGTTCGATTTCAACCGAGGCGTATTGTTTGTCTTGACCTTCACGGTAGTGACGCTGGACGGTTTCACTGCAATTTTGCAAACCGAACCGTTCAACCGTTTGTTTCACGGTCCAGGTGAAGCGCCGAGCGAATGTATCCACCTTTCCGCGCGGATCTTGGGCGAGGTAGTATTCACCGATTGGACTGTTGTAGCAACGAATGACTTCTTCAAAATCTTCGTAGATGAGGCAAGCAGCTGTACCAAACACGCCAAGTTCGAGGTACATCGTGCCGAGGGCTTTGTAGAAATTAGACTCCGCCATTACGCGGAGCATCCGACGTGCAACTTCGTCGAGGTAGACGCGAACCGGATGCGTCATTTCATCCGCGAAGTTAGAAATGCGGAGACGGAACCACGGGCGGGCTGGGCTGGTGATGCCGTTAAGCATTCCGGCACCGAGGACTTGTGCGGACTTCGAGCCAGTCGGATCAAGGATGTACTCGTTACGGAGAGACGCACGCCGTTTCTTATCACTATCCCCACTTTGAAGGGAGACGTAACGATAAGGCAGGATGAAGTTCGCAAGCTCCATCCAATACGGGCGATAGTCTTCCCGGTCGAGGTGCATCTTCGCGAGTTGTGTCTTCTTGGCTTGGACGAAGTCCGCACTGATAACAGGCATTAAGAGCCTCCGAAAGTCTGGCGCTTGGTTGTAGCTGCGCGGGATTTTAGCCCGGTAGCGGAAGTCCCAATCAGGCTAGATGTGCCAAGATCGCCCGCACGATTGCGTAAAGTTCCGCCGATGACTGAAGCGTCAGCTTGGCGGGGCGCGTTCGGTGGTTTTTGGACTTCCGGGACTTTTGGTTTAAAGAACCCCATCGTAAATCCTTTCGATAGCGAGTGGATTGTAATCTTCCACGTGTGTTACGATTTCAGGAAGGTTTTCCGTTTCCCGTGCGGATAGAACCGGTTCACTGAAGGTAAGGGCGAGCGCGTCTGCTATGTTCGGGGAAGCGACGCCACGACGCCGCATTTCTATTTTAGACTCAAGTTGAATTGCTTCGCTTTTGTTGAGTTGATAAGTTGGTGCGGTGAGTTCCGCAAGGATATCGTAACCGGGAACATCCGGGATCGCACCTCGGTTAAGCCAGTCACGCATTGCACCCCAAATCTCTGCACGGTGGTTCGCGTAAACGACACCAGGCGGTCCAATATAGCCTTTTGGTTTATTACTAAAATCAACGGGCACAACGGGAAGGTTTAATTGAGCAAGGCGGTCAACAACGCCACCGCCTACTCCACCGCTGTCCACAAAGATCATGGTTGCTTGTAGACGGTGGAATAGGTTGGTGACGAAGCCAGCAAGTGACATTGTGTCGATCGATGGGATCACATGCTGAGGGAAAGCTTTTGCATCAAGACCTTGGCGGGTGAAGACGACAGCAGGATCGTCGCCGAAACGTGCGACGTCAACGCCGATAACGATCGGTTCGTCCCTGCGCCAGTGGATTTCACGAGCAAGGGCTTCAACAACAGCATCGCGGGAGATGAAGCTGGATGCATCGACGCGAGGGAATTCGCCTTTTACGCGGACTCGGACAAAGTCACTGTCGTCACCGTAATCGTGGATCCAATTGTCGATTTGCTTCTTGTTCGTGAAGCTAACCTCGCGGGAGTCGACTTTGAAATGTTTCCAACGCTTGGCGAATTGACCGCCGGGGAAAGCTTCACGGAACCGGCCACTGGTCTTTGTCGGGTTGCCGAACATAAGCCAGATGATTTGAGTGTTCTCGTCGGTAAGTGCGCCCTCGGTGACTTCGTGGATGAGGTCGTGGATCGCGGAAGCTTCGTCGAAGATGATAAGAATACGCTTGCCTTGGTTGTGCATTCCGGCGAACGCTTCAGTGTTGTTCTCAGACCACGGAACCATATCGATCCGCCAAGTCTTGCGGTGTTCGGGGTCACGACTGAACAGAGCAGTAGCGGTGTATTCGAATAGATCACGGCAGATTGAAAGGCGATGCCATTTGGCAACCTCAACCCATGTTTTTGTTTTCAACTGGTTCTCGGTGTTTGCAGTTACAACGCCGCGTGTGTCGGTCATTGTGCTGATCGCCCAGATGATGATGATTGCGACGAGGCAAGATTTGCCGACACCGTGACCGGAAGTTGTAGCGATTTGGATTGCTTCTTCGACAGTCATAAGCCCGTCACGGATACACTGGAGAAGTTCAATTTGCCAAGTTTCGAGTTGGCGTTTTTCAAGTTCAGTTCCCAGCTCGCCCCACGGAAATGCCCACATAGCGAAACCATACGGATCGTTCTGGTAGCGTGCCAGACCCGCGATGATTTCAGACATTTCTAGTTCGGTTATGGCCATTTTAAACCTTTGGATTGATTTCCATACGGATACCCGCGTGATCGTACATAGATTGAGATACAGGAGTTTGCGTAGTTCCTGAATTTGTGCCCGCTTGCGCCATAATGCCGGTTGCAAATCCGAGTACGGGTATGTTTGAAGAATGGCCGTGGACAGAGTGTAATTCAAAATCTGTCAGAACTTCTGGCACTGTTGGTACGGAAGGTCCAGTAACCGTCACAGGCCCGGATACTGCCGTTCTTTCACACACTGCAAAAGCCCAAAGAGATCCTGCATTCGCGGTTTGAACGGAGTTATATGGCGCTCTAAAATTAGTCCCAGAATTGGTACTGGTACCGTATGTTGTTACATCCACAAACGGGACTGTAGGGTGGACGTTTTTAAAAACAAAGATTTGAGACACAGTGTGATTAGTGTTTGGAATAGAAAAAGGCGTGGACGTTTCATCAACACCCACATACCGGTAATCCACCCAAAGACGGCTGAACTCTCCTGAGTCTCGCTGGCTCTGGAGGGTAAATCCGTTGGCGGCGACATAGGCAACACTATTTCTGGTCGCTCGGACAAGGATAAGTAAGTCACCTTCCTCTGTTCCTTCAGGGTAGGTAATGATACCACCGCTCTCAGAGACATTAGACATTCCGTGATAACGGGTTGAAGGGTCTTCAACCACCTGAACATTCACATCTTCGTCCTGAAACTTACCCTCACTCGCTTCCGTGGTGCGTACGGTGATAGGGTAGGTTTCGCCAGCTTCAAACGGTGGCGCAACAACATCGGGAACACCGTCAATATCACCAACAATGGTAAAATCGCCCCCGGTACCTTCATTACTCCCGTAGCTGCCCACTTCATTCAAGGGCATATAAAGGATCGGATTAAGCGCGGCTTGATTTTGGGCAGGAACCCCGTCCGACGTAACAAACAACCGGCGATTAGCCTCAACAGAAAGGTCACGATAGGTCTGATCAATGTACAGGTGCATTAGGTTACCAACGTAAGGGATCGATGCATCCTGAGACCGACCGATTAAATGATTTTGTCTAGTGAAATCCAGGGTGTCACTTGTATTGTAAATAGGCCAGGTAACTCCTTTTTCTACATCGTCAATATAAAGGGATCTCAATGATGTATTATTGAGGTCAAGCGACAGTAAATAGTGATGCCATTCACCATCGGCTACGTCTGCCGCATAGCCCTGCATTATTGTAATTGTTGTGCCCGGCCTCAAGAAAATAAAGTAAAGATAACCGCCGTTAAAAAACACATTACATGTTCTGTTGCCGTCCCCGGTTTCTTGCGCCGTATAAATAGAACCTGTAGCGCCTGATGCCGTATTGGCCCAAAAACTTATTGTAACCGTATCGCTATCTTGATTGCCGATAAGATCTGCGTTCCGATATAAGTAGTTGTTTGGTCCCTCAATAGCGGCAGCATTGGAAGCCGGACCTTCATCCCCGGCAACCTTCAAATCATAATCACCGCCGTTTTCTTCCAGCGCGAAACACCCGCTCACATCCGACAAACTCATGGTCAGCGGCAGGCCGCTTTCAGCTCCAGGCTGAGGCGTGAAGGTCGTAACAACATCACCCGGCTGGGCAGTATCATAAACCGTCACCGGAGTATCGTACAACGGCGCGAGTGGAGTCACATCATCCGTGATGCTATCCGCGCCGATTGAGATTGTGGTGATAGCCGGGGTGACGAGGCCAATCTTCATTTCAACGACATCCGATAACTACGGTTGGACCGTCAACTGCGGTAAGTTTGTTGAAAGAGTGACCGATTGGAACACCAGCGGTAACGGGGATGGTGATCGGGGCGCCTTCACGCTCAGTGTTTTGGATTGTTACAGTCCCCGCCACGTCCACAACAATCGCGCGGAACATCGGGGTATAGACTGTGTCTGCATCTGCAGTGATGACTACCCGCTCTTTCGTCGGGTTCTGCTGGGCAAGACTCATTCTGCTGCATCCTTATTAGGGGTGACATCGATTAACTTTTCTCGTTCAGCCGCAGCGGAAAGTCGCGCGCCGAAACCAACATTCACGTTTACTTCGGATTTGCTGGACGGGCCGAAACCGGTACGATCTGATGCAAGTTTGGTAAGTTCCATGAGCTGGCCGTTGGAGAACTCATCAGGCTTTGTTTCCAATCGCTCGCGAAGTTCGTCCGTTGCTTCTTCACCAAGTGCAGTTAGGCGGTCAAGCATGTCCTTCTTATCCGCGTCGTACCCGCGTGCGTAGAAGTCAACAAGCTCAATGAAGGACGGATCGGAACGAAGGCGGGTAAGCGTCGCGGGTGTGTACCCTTGCTCAATCGCGATCTGCTTATCACTCTTCCCGCCTCCCGCAACCTCACGGGCTAGAGCGTGATGACGTTCCCTCAGTCGCTTAATCGGTCCCGTCGATCCAGCGCCATTCTCCAGATCAGTCGAAGCCAGATCACGCCCACGCACGACGCCCCCAACTTCAAGAAAATCCAGATCCAGTTCCATCATCACGCTCCATCAGACGGATGTACCCGCTTCCGTCATCCCACACTATACACGCGCGTAGGCGCGAAGTCAATCGAGCGGCCAAACATCTATACAAAAGACACGGTCATTCATCTATATCATTCCCTCCCGCATTCCACAATTTTCCAGCCTCACTCAAACACCTATATCTTTCCATTCCTAATTTACCCGGTATAGTTTTGAAAATTCTTTCAGCTGTTTTTGTTTTCTTTTTATATTGAGGAATGGAATTTTGATGTAATTTGGCAGAGGGTCATTGTCTGTCAAAATCGGCCGCCGTACCGGCGAAGTACCCCCGGCCGTTCGGCCTGATTGAAGGGGGAGGGAGGGTCGCGTTTCGAATGGAATTGCGCTCCCAGGTAGCTGGGTTTCATTCGGGCTGCTTCAATCACTCGGCAGGCGGGTTGTCGAAGGGGAATTTTTTACACATTTCTTGTAGGGATTGGCGATTTCCTCCCTCCCTGCCCTTGACTTTCTGCATCTCCAGCCTTATATTCAAAACATAACGAAACGAAAAGACGAAACGATGACCGAACGGGATGAAAGAATGGCGCTTTATCAGGAAGCGGAACTTAAGGCGCGAATGCTTTTGAATGGTCTAAAATCGGAAGACTGTTTTCGCATTACGCTTTATGAAGTTCCGGTAAAAAGCAGAAAAATGAGTTTAAACCTGAATTAACGGTTGGTTTGGTTTGACACATTGGCCAGCCTGTGTTAATGTGTCAACACAATCCAATCGGATTGAACGCAACCGGGCGGAATTCCGGCAAAGGACTGAAATAATGGAAATTAAGATCAAACTTCCGAAAGAACTTAAAGTAGCATCGCGCGGGCAAATTGTAACATTCGGTATGGAGTCCGTAACCGGAGAAAAACGGGCTGAATTTTTCGCACACGCCGCACTTCACGGATTGAAGCAAGCGATTAGCGATGCGGCGGCTAATGCGAAGAAACTAGCGGAAGAACCGAATGAAGACCGTTCGGTTGAAGAAATTGCGGTAAGTCTGATGGAAAGTAAATGCGTTGCGTTTGCTTCCGGAGAATGGAGTCAAAGGAGAGAAACGGTTCCGCTTGATGCGATTGGAAAGCGTGCGAAATCTGTCGCTTTGGTTTGGATTAAAGCGAATGCGGGACTGAAGGAAAAATATAAAGCGGCGGAACCGGAAGTTCGGAAAGAAATCCAAAATCGGGTTTTTGAAAAATATGAAACGGAACTCCGGAAAGAAGCGGAACGCTTGATTGCGGCGGAAAAAGAAATGGCGGAAGGAATTGAAATTTAACGGAACGGATCATTCGGGATATTCGGGAATATTCGCACAAATTCTCGAATATTCCGCCTGTTTTCCGCTGGTTCTTCGGAATTCTTTTGGGTTGGGGGGTTTGCATCCCCCGGCCCTTTCTTTTGCCGTCTTTCGCTTCTGTCAAGTCTCTTTCTGTGTATAAGTCAAAAAAAAAAAAAAAAAAAAAAAAAAAACACCCCTAAAGGGAGGGGCGGGGACCTATCGGTAAATCTACCAACCCACGGGGACACAAGTGCCCCAACCGAAAAGAAACGCGAGAAACCAGGGGTAAACAGGGGGAATATCCACGAATACACGCGAATATTCAAGAATATCCGAAATCGCTTACATACCATATTGATAAATAGCCCGGTTTATGCTATCCTTTCCCGCGTATCCACCGAAAGGAAAAAGCATGTACACGATGCAAGAAGCGTTTGAAAAAGGGGCGAAGCACCTAATCAAGCAAGGGAAGCAATCTTCCGTTCAACGTATGGGGATGATTAATGCCCAGCGCCGTCTTTATAGACAGAATGGAACAGCAGAATGTCCAATTCGCTGCGTGGTTGGCGCGTTTATTCCGGATGAGTTATATAGAGAACAATTTGAAGATGAGCCAGCGGAAGAAATCGCGCGGAAATTTCCGGAAATCTTTCAACTCGCGAATTATTCCACATTTGGTTCTAACCAATTCTGGAAAGAATTTCAACTCCTGCATGATAATAAGGAAAATTGGAAGTCCGCCGAAACGTTGACCGAGGCATTATATTCGTTCGGTTATCGCCACAATCTTAACCTAGGATTTCTGGGGTCCGAAAATGTTTGAAAACCTGCTTACGTTTTCAAGTGCCGACCGGGAACGGATTACCGGAACCATCTACGCGGAAGTTTTCGCGGAAGGGAAGCCGGATAAGGATGGGATTGATCGGGTGTTTTACACATTTCAATTCCACGACCGGCACGGCGCATTCACGGAGCGCACGTTCCGTTCGCGCGGGCTGATCGGACCGCGCGCAACCCCGGAAAACGGCACGGCGGAAGGGAAGATGGTTAACTCAATCTTCACCGTAACCGGACGCTTTCCTTCCGCACTTGTAGAGGAGGTAACAGAATGAAATTTCGCATCTTTTTTGACAACACGCATGGTGTAAGGGAGTCGGTTGTTTTATTCAGTTCAACCGCCGACGCTGCCCGCACCGCTTTTCTCAAGCGAATGAAAAAGCTTAAGCAGTCGGTTGTTGTGAACAAAGTTAAGAGGGTTAAAGATGCACATTGATCCTGCCGACACACTTCCAGAACTTGATGAGTTCTACGCGGAACTTCTCACGTGGGCTGAAGCTGGTTTCCCCGTCCATCCGATCTTTAAGGTCGATAAAACAATCTGTTTCATGCTGGCTAAGTATAAGGACTGTGGTTGGGAAGAAAGCATCGACAATGCTGGTTTTGAGTTTAGAAAAGCCGGATTTCACGGCGTTTACCCGTTCGCTGTAAACGAAGGACAAGGAGTTTGGCTAAACCAAACCCGGCGGGAATGGACTCACTTACGCGGAATGATCGCAAGGGAGCGACTCGATGCCAATTGAAATTAACGGAGTTCCCGCACCGTCCGGAACGTGCGCAATTTCCCTCGCAACGGACGGGAAGGTTGTTCTTCACATGCCGGGTCAGCGTGCAGAACAACACACAATCAAACTCACCCCCGACGCGAACGGAATGCGGGCACTAGTCCACATTCTAACTCGTCGAGAACGCGAGCCGCACGCAACAATCCGTGCAGATATGACCGCACCCACGCAAATTATCGTGGATGAATGGCTTGCGGCCAATCGTCCTGCACCAGCGCAGTCCATAAAACCCACCATCCCCGAAACAGTCCGCCTCGACTCAATCGACGTGGATGATCTATTAGAAGGACTTGAAATAAAATGAAATGGATCAAAGGACCGGTGGACGAATTTACCAGTGAACCGATCGTATCATTCCAGTGGTATGATTTCGCAACCGTCATCGCGTTCCTCGCAGGGCTCGGCCTTGTTGTTTGGAGTTTGTTTGCATGATTGACCGCCTCAACCCCAAACCACTCGTCGTGATCGAATCACCTTACGCCCCGACGAGTCAAATCGAGCGAACCCGCAACG
Organism: Terasakiella sp.; assembly: GCA_965230775.1. Lineage (GTDB taxonomy): Bacteria > Pseudomonadota > Alphaproteobacteria > Rhodospirillales > Terasakiellaceae > Terasakiella. The sequence continues at coordinate 34,140 of CBDDLQ010000001.1, read as the reverse complement.
ACGAGTACGCGCACGCCGCCTTGCTTGACAGTATCGATCGAGGTGAAGCGCCGTTCGCGGGACACTTGCTTTATACGCAAGTCCTCGACGATTTCAATCCCGAACAACGTGCACTCGGCATCGCTTTACACGTTGAGTTCCTATGCCGGGCCGATCTCATCGCGGTTTATCACGACCTCGATATAAGTCCCGGCATGACGCACGCAATCGATATTGCGAAAAAGCTCGCCAAGCCAATCCAGTACCGCTTGATACGGGGGTAAGCATGGTCATCGAAATTCCAACTGAATACATAATCTGCACCATCATCTGGTTTAGTTTCTTTGTAATTTTCATAAGATTACATTGGCTATCCTGTATAACAATCAGCGTCGCTCTTGCAATCATCTGGCCGATTTCAGTTCTGGTCCTATTTTATGATTTTTGGCGGAAAAACAAGGAGCTATAACCTAATGTCCAAAGCCCTAACCTATAAAGCGGAATACAACACCCTTACCGCCATCATCAATCGAAACGGCGGACGTTACATTGCGAGTTCCTATAAAGAAGCTGCAACATTCCGCAAACGTTGCTACCAGCTAATTGCGGAACTTCGCAAATCCGGGCCAACCCCCTTCGATGACATCGAGATGACTCTTCCCAGCAAAGGAAAACCACTCGACAACATAATCACGTTCCGCATTCGCGCAGCGATGCCGCCGGGCCAACTTACTGACCTCGACGGAAACCCACTCGCAGTTTCAGACAACATGTCCACAACCGGCCTCGTCCCCGCCCCCGTCAACCTTGAAATCAGTGATGATGATTTCGAAGACATCCGGGGCGAAGCTGCGATGATGTTCGATGATCCGGAAGACACCTGAAACACCGGATTGACCCACGCGTCTTTTCATGCTATCGTGAACGAATGTGAACGAGGTTAAATAGATGGCTATGCGTATAAAAAGAACTTGCTGTGATCGCTGTGCCGATGGCCAGTATGAAAGCATGTTGGTCGAAATCTACCAAACCCCAACCGGCCCGAGTGAGCGCCACGATTACTGTTGCAACGCTTGTGGCCATAGAGAGGGTGAACCTCTTTGGGATGAAGGCGAAAATTGTCCCGAATGCCATGAAGGGCACCTTGAACTCCAATCAAAAATACAGGGTATAACCCGTAACGGCCCCATCGAACACTATTACTACCGCTGCAGTTCTTGTGCTGCAGTATTCCAACCCGACGAACCTTACGAAGGAAAGAAAGAAATGTCAACCAATATTGAAACACTCAACCTGCTTTACTCTCGCCAAGGCATCCAACTGATCATGGTTCAGTTAGATCGTAATCAAAAACCGTGGCCGGTGAAACTTCACGAAGACTGCCCGCCGGTCGAGGTCAACGATTACGTCGTCATCTCCACTGACGGATACTCAATCGCCCGCGTTTGCGCAGTGGGTGAAGAAGTCGATCAACTCGCCCTTAATCTTTCCCGCGAGTACATTTGGGCAATTCAACGCGTTGACATCGAACGCGCGAAAGAAACCGAACTCAAAGAAAAACGCCTGATCCACGCAATCGTTTCCGCTGAAGCTCAAGCCAAGGCGAAAGCAGTTTTCAACGAACTACCAATCGACGTGCAAGCGCTAATCGGTGGTCCAGTCATCGACGAAGACGCCAGAGATGCTGAGTAGCCTCTCCCTTCATAAGCTTAAAGATCTCCGCGCAAATCACTGCGCGGAGATGCAACGGAAAGAAATTTCCGATAACTTCTTCTTCATCAGCGGTCGTTTTGAAGAAATGAACGACCGCCTTCACCGGATCAATCAAGCAATTAAGGAGAAGAAAAATGGGAAATAACCTACTCGCCCTGTTCAGCTACGCCGTAAGCGCGGAACTCTACCTATCTCTGTCAATCGATGCACTCGGGAAAGTCAAACTCTCCCTTACAAAACAAGAAGATAACCGAGAGTGCGTGATCACGGAAGTTCGTACTAATGAGGGTTTTCCCGTCGAAACTCGCCTCGAAAACGCAGCAGGCGCACTACTTTCTCGCATCAACGAACTTTAAGGGAGGCCGTCTTGGTCAGTTCGCTGTTTTTTCACCCACGTCCCAGTTCCTTACCCCCAAACCCAATGGTTCGCCATATCGAAGGACTAACTTTCGGATCGATGAAGAAGACTCCGCACCCGCCACCACATCAAACGTCACCATGCGAGGAGAATTTACGAACCCCGATCCAAAAACAGCCTCATTCCCCATACTACTACTCAACGTCGGACTAACCGTCGGTATCATCGGATTCATAGTCACCATAATAACCAGCATCTAAAGGACCAGTACCCATGTTTCATAAATTCTACACACCCGGCACGCTTCAGCGTGAATGCTTCACCATCCTCGGTCTCAACGCAAAGCCAAACAGTGACAATCCAATCGGTTACTTCGGAACCGGGCTGAAGTACGCCATCGCGGTTATCCTCCGTAACAACGGAACGATTGTAATCGAAACCCCCGATTATACTGCGCACTTCGTGAGCAAAACCGGAATGTTCCGAGGTGTTCCGTATCAAAAAATCGTCTGCCAAATCAACGATGACGCACCTTTCGATCTCCCCCTCACCCTTGAATACGGAAAAAACTGGGAACCGTGGATGGCGTACCGCGAACTTTACACCAACACACTCGATGAAGGCGGAAGTATCGCCGAACCGCCCGAAGGCCCACATACCACAATTACAGTCGAACTCGCAGCCTTCAACGACGTAGTCGCAAACTTCACCGACTACTTCGTCACGGACAAGTGGGTTGCATCACAAGCCGCGCATAGTCGTGAACAGACAGGCTCACACGTTATCGAAACTTTCATCCATCCAACCGCTCGCGGGGCAATCTTCTACAAAGGTATTAAAGTCCACCAAAACGATACCAACAACACAGACCGCCTTTCCCGCTACTGCATCGCAATCAATAAAAGCATCGACCTTACCGAAGATCGAACCATCAGTTATATATCCGAATTCAGCCCACTCGGTGCAACCCGTCTTGCGCTCAAATCCAACGATGAACAATTCGTTCGCGAACTTATCACGAACCACACATGGGGCCGCGTTTGCCCGTTTTATGCTAATTCCGTCCAACCTTCCGCTGCTTATGCTAAAGTCGTAAAAGAACTCTATTTCGAAGGGGTTGAACTCGACACCAGCATCATTCAACATGCACGTGAACACAACATCCTTGACAAAAGTATAAAGCGTTACGAACTAAAACCGGAGGTCCTTACCCAACTTCGCGAAGCCGGACAACTCGTCTCCGGCACCGGTTACAACATCAACAATTATGAAATTTTCGGTATCGGGGAAAAGACCAAAGGAAACATCCGCGCGCTCGCGGAAGACGGCGTCATCCTCATCGACGAAAACTGGGTGATGCAGCAAGTTCCGGAAGAAATCGCCGCCATTCTCCTCGAAGAAATGGTCCACATCAAAACGGGTTACAGAGACTGTACCCGCGAGCTTCAAACCTACCTCTTCCGCGAATGGACGAAGGCAACACAATGACACCAGACGAGCAGGCGGCCCTTAGCCGGAAGTACACCGCCGCTCCAGTAGCCGTCCTCTACCTCTCCCCCGAGGACGGCTACGCTCTTTTTCGGATAGTTGGCTCGCAACGAGAACTAATCGCCATCGGACCGTGGCATGAACTCGAAGCGCACCTTCCTCCTGAAACCCCCGGCATAACTTGTGCCAGTCCGTGGGATAACAAACCGCCCCCGCCGACTGTCGTAATCGACGTTGATGACATACTCGGAGATTTATGATGCCTACAATCGGTCAAATCTATTACCGTTATAGCGTTAGTCCAGATCCATATTTTTATCCGCCTTACCTCGAAACGTTCAAGGTATCACGTTTTACTCCGTCCGGATTTATGGTAATAGATCAGTATGAAATAACTGAGCATTTTATAAACCCAATGTGGGTTAAGCAATTTGCCCACGCAACGAAAGAGGAGGCACTTACTGCTTATAAGCGCCGAAAACAAAAACAAATTAAAATCCTTACACAACAACTCGACAATGCGAAAGCTGCATTGGCTAATGCAGATAAAACCGAATCTTGTCGTAACTTACTTAACCGGAGTGTAAAATGACCCACAAACCAACCCCTGAACAAGAAGCCATCATCAACGCAGGCACAAACACGACCACCAACCTCATCATTGAGGCACGCGCTGGTGCGGCGAAAACCACAACCCTCGAAATGCTTGCAAATGTCCTTCCCGAGTCCAAACCAATTCTCTACCTCGCCTTCAACAAAAAGATTGCGGACGAGGCGCAACAGCGCTTGCCTTCTCATTGCACCGCACGCACCCTCAACGCCCTCGGCCATCGCGCTTGGTCCAGCCAGATCAACAAACGACTTTTCGTCGATAAGAAAAAGATGTTCGACCTCGTCATCTTCCACATCAACGATGACTTCTCCCTCGACGAACAACGAATTCTAAACGAGAATTTCGCCGATCTTCTTCGCCTTACTGGCTTCGCGAAGCAATGCGGTTACGTCCCGGACTCTGTCGCGGAAAAGAAAAAGACCGTCCGCCCACTTTGTTCCGACGACGAGTTTTTCGGCGAACGTTGCTACCTCGAACTTGAACCGGAAGAACGCCGCCTTATCCGCCTCGTCATTCAAAGCAGCATCGAGGCCGCACTCGTCGGAAAGATCGATTACGACGATCAAATTTACATGCCGACAATCTTCCCTTGCTCATTCGAATATTACCCCGTCGTCATGGTAGACGAAGCGCAGGACCTTTCCCTCATCAACCACGCCATGCTCCGTAAGATCGCCAAACGTTCCCGCCTTATCGCAGTAGGTGATCCCTGCCAACCACTTGGCACACTTATAACGCGAGTAAAACAAAAAGCGGATCGTTGGAATGAAGCGAAACTTGAGCAGGTCCCAATTGAAGACATTTGTGAAGGCGACTTACTTCTCGGTCACAACGCCAATGGTAGTTTTATGTACAACCGAAAAGTACTAGGCATTACACGAAAACCGTTCGAAGGTAATTTGGTTTGTGCCGGGCCAACACGCTATACACCAAATCATCACTGTTACACGCGATTTGCTTCGCTAGCAAATCATTGGTGCATTTACCTTATGCGTAAAAACTCTGCTTACCGCATTGGTAAGGCCCGTATGTCTTACGGCGAGCAAGGACTCGGCCCGCAAATCAGGGCCAAAGCTGAAGGTGCGGACGCCATGTGGATACTTTCCACATACAAAACAGAGGAAGAAGCATTTATTGCTGAAGCTGTAATTCAAACTGAATTTGGCCTTAGTGACCTATGCTTTATAGACCTAACTCGACCGTGGCTTACCGCCTTTTGGAATGAAATGGCTACACTTAATCTCGAAACCCGTGCACGCGCTTGTCTTACCGCGTATCATCGTGAGTTTGATTACCCACTATGGACTATCGGTGACTCAATCCCAGCCAAACGTCCTTTTATAACCAGGGCGTGTAACTTACTTGATGGGGGCGAATTACTTTCATACACCGGAAATAGAAAAACAGGAAAGAACGACTGGACCGCCTACCCTATAATTCATGAACCCTACTCCGACGACGTTATTTCTTTCACCATTAGCGACAACCACCTTTACGTCGCTGATAACATCGTAACTCACAATTGCCAAGCGATCTACGGCTTCCGAGGCGCTCACCAAGACTCCATGAACGTTCTCGCCGAACAATTCTCCATGCAACGGATGTACCTCACAACAAGTTTCCGGTGCCCGGCTTCAGTCATCCAACTTGCCCAACAACGAGCCCCTGACATGCAAGCACCAGAGTGGGCGAAAGAAGGACAGGTTACCTATACTCCCTCATGGCAACCAATAGATATCCCCGACTCCGCCGTGGTCATCTGCCGAAACAACGCACCGCTATTCCACCTCGCCATTCAAATGATCAAAGCAGGGAAATCTCCCGAATTCCTCGGCCGCGATGTCGTCAAAGCCCTGTACAACAAGATGAAGAAACTCGGCAAGCATGAAATCCGCCGTGCCCAGCTTCTCGTCGAAATCAACAATTGGTACGAACGCGAACAACGACGCAATCGCGACAGCACCACTCCCGGTGATTACCGTGACGCTATGCTTGTTTTCGCGGAACAAACCGAAACCCTCGGTGAAGCGCTTCAACTCGTCCAATCCCTCGCAGAACGTCGAGGCCGTATTAAACTCATGACCGGCCATAAAGCCAAAGGACTTGAATTCGACAACGTCTTTTTCCTTAACCAAGATCTTTGCAATCGGGAACGTGGACAGGATTGGAATGTTTGGTACGTCATCGTAACGCGCTCAATGAACCAACTTACTTTCATTGATAGTGACTTTATGGAAACGGAAACTTATGAGGTCGATATAGATAATTGACAGCGTCTTTTATCAATATAAACCTGCAATACCCCCTTTACATCAACCCCGTATTATGCCATTATCATGAACGCGAAAGGGCAATCCCGCCCGATCTAGTTCCAATCGGGCAACCCGCCCACAAAGAGGAAATACAATGACCAAATCAACAACCATTTCGGGTTTCAAATTCGAAATCTCCACGCCATATTCCGAAGGACACACCGTCACCGCTGACGAAGCCGCCGTACTCAATCAGGTCCGCGCCGAAAACATCGGCAACAACCTTCGCGCAAAAGTCAAAGAACAGGCGGAAGCCGTTATTGCTGAAGCCGGCGGTGAACTTACCGACGTTCAAACAACCAATTTCGTCACGCAAGTTCAATCCAAAATCATCGACGCATACGACAAGGATTACAAACTCGAAGCGAAGAAACCGGCCCAACCTCGCGTTACCGATCCTGTCGAAAAAGAAGCCCGCAAACTTGCAACCAACGCACTGATCGACGCCATTGCTGGCAAGTTCAGTGTGAAATCTTCTATCGCTCGCAAAATCCTCAAAGGCGAAGAAGTCGAAGGCGTGTCTGTCGCCGCCAACACCGCCGAAAAACTTCAGGAAAAACTCGAGTCTCTCGTTGTCAAAGGTTCCAAGATTTGGAAGACAGCCGAAGCCAACGTGAAGAAAGCTCAGGATGCTACATCCGGCATCCTTGACGACCTCGGCCTGGCTGACGCCGCCGAGTGATCCTACCATAGGATCGCCTCCCTGTAAACTTGGCCGGGGGTATTTACCTCCTACCCCCGGTCTTTTTCGGTCACTTTGGTGTAACGGCAGCATCACCGCAATTCAGGTTGGACGCGGTTCGACTCCGCAAGTGACCCCAATTTCGAGTTTTATATGGGGACAGAACAACCCCCCAAACCTGTGAAACGAAGTCTCTACCGCTCTTTGTTTCACCGTTTTGTTCCCAGCTAAAACCCGAAGCCAAAAGGACACGCACATGGCAACTTACCACTCATATTGTAAAGGGCTCCACGCCCAACCGGAAGGCGCAAGGCAGCTCGTTCTCGACGCCGACCTTCCCGTCGATCTCACATACGAACGCGAACCCACCAATCAGTTCGACGAGAATGCAATCATTCTCCGCCTCGATGACGTGCAAATTGGTTACGTCGCGAAAGAAATCGCAGCCTTTCTCGCACCGAAAATGGATGCCGGGCAAAAGTTCCGGATCGAAGCCACCGGCCTTGAGTACACCGGCAAACGCGGTACAACAATCTGGATCAAGCTCCTTGTCCACACCGTGGAAGAAGTCACGGAGGATACCAATGACGATGACTGAAAGCCCAAATGTGGGTGCAAAAGAGCATGACCTTACTATCATTATCAGCAAACTCGAAAACATCAATGGCCGTATTTCCGGGCATAACGAGCGGAAACAAATGATCATTGAGCGGCTTTACGGAACAAGTCCTGACTCAGGACAAACGACTCCTGAGCGTCCAATAGCTGGCGACCTTGACCGGATCAATGGCTTGCTTGAGATGATCAACGAACATCTTGATAACGCATCGAGTCAACTCGACCGCCTTGCCCAACTTTAAGAGGTGCACATGGGACGACGTCCCAGCCCCAAGGTGGCGGAACTTAAAGCCCAGCTCCGCCACTTCCTTGACGAGGCACTAGCACAGCCCATCGGCCTCGTCATCCACGCAGATGCACTCCAGTATGTTCTTCGCATCGCAAAACAAGTAAAGAAAGAAGAGCATCGCTGGAGTGCATTAATGGTAAGACCCGGAACCGAGCTGGATGAAATCTGGCTTATCAAAAAGGAACCAGACGTTGGCTCGGAAAAAACTTGACGTAACACCTCATTGTCTTAACTTCCGCAACGGGGATATTGAATTTCTCAAAGACTTTTGTCGGAACAAAGACATTAACATGAGTGATATCGTCCGTACTCAAATTTCAAAGGTGGTTGATAAGATCAAAGCCGAACAGGCCCGTGTCTCTAATCCCGCCACACCGATCGATCCGAAGGACCTTTAACATGTCTATCGTTAAATCTGTATTCAAATACTTCATGGATGTTGCGCTGAATAAAAAGACACGCCAGCTTACAGTCGTCCACCGCGTCCAAGGTACTCCCGGTCTTGGACGGAATTACCGAGTCACCCCAATCCCCGGTCGGAACCCAAGTGAACCGCGCCCGTCTTTCCGCGCCGAATACATTCCAACCAGCAAGTACAGCCCAATCCAATGCCGCATGGAGGGTAAGCGATGAACCGTCGTTCTTTCCTCCTTGGTCTTGGCGCAGCTGCCCCAGCCTTCATCGCCGCAGGACATTTGATGAAAATCAAATCACTTGTACCGTCGGAAGAAATCATGTTCATTCCTCCCGGTAAGTATCACATGGCTGTAGACAGTTCTGAAGTCAGCGACGAGTGCGTCTACATGACCTTCAGCATTGAAGAGGGCAAATTCAAAATCTCAGATTGGATCAAAGCATGACCATCGATCACAATGAAATCAGCGAACTTTTCGCCCGTGACCCCATCTCCCATACCGATGCGGAAGTCGATAAAATGATCGAGTACTATCGCACGCAACGCGGATCATTCCACCTCGGTAACAACCAAGCCGGATCGAAGAACGCATCCCGCTCAAAACCAAAACCAAAAATCGAAGTTGACATCTCCGATATCCTGTAATGGAAAAACTTCAATTCATCTTCCAGTATGTAATCCTCCCGTGCATACTACTCGCATACGCAATCTTCGTCATTAACCAGTTCATCTAGGACCCGCACAATGAAATCCTTTACCACCGACGGAGTACAATGGGCATGGGATGCGACCAGCATCTCTGCCGCAACTGAGTGCCCACGTAAGTACCAATACACCATCTTACTAGGTTGGGTTTTTGATGGACAAGAACCAAAAGACCTCCGCTTCGGACGCCACTTCGCAACCGCAGTCGAGCACTATTACAAACATGTCATCGTCAAAAACAAATCACACGAAGAAGCGCTACATCTCATTGTCCGCGAAGCCATGCTTGAGACATGGGATCATGAACTAGGCGAACCGGAAGAACTCGATGGGGAAGACGGCCTCACAAAAACACATGGATCACTTCAGCGTATTCCCGAAACCGGTTCACCCTGGGAGTCAAATGACCCGATTAAAAACCGGTGGAACCTTATCCGCACCATCATCTGGTATTTCTGTCATTACATCGAGTCGAACCATGAAACAACTTCCGTCGTCACTTTAAACGACGGCAAGCCCGCAGTTGAGCTATCCTTCGAGTTCCAACTTTCCAAAGACATAACTTACTGCGGCCACTTCGACCGTTTAATCGCAGGCCAAACCGGTGACATCTTCGTCATGGACCAAAAGACTACCGGTTCTGGACTGAATGAATGGTACTTCAAAGGCTTCGACCGTTCGATCCAAATGTCCGGCTACAGCCTTGCTGGATCAATTCTTTTCGGTTCTCCGATCCGTGGAGTTATGATCGACGCCGCTCAAATTCAAGTCGGCGGAACGACCTTCATGCGAGGGGAAACATACCGGACCGAGGAACAACTTGAAGAATGGCTCCAAGAAACGGAAATGATAATCAAGCGTATGCAGGACTATACCGTCTCCGGGTTCTTTCCTCGCGATACGACCGCCTGCGGGTATTACGGTGGCTGCGTTTTCAAAGATATCTGCGCAATGAGTCCATCAAACCGGGACCGCTTTCTAAAAGGCGGGTTCGCTAAACGGAAACGCTGGGACCCGATTGAACGGAGGTAATCATGCATTTTAAAGACAAACCAAAACTCCTTTGGAAATTAAACGGTTATATTGGACGACTCGCTTATATCAAAGGATTAGATAAAGCGAGTGAACAAATCCCATTATCCGATATAACTAAAAAGAAATTCAGGGAATTCGAAGAAGCCCGTATCGCTGCTGTATCTGCCCTTGAGCGAGATATTAAAGCTGTCCGTAAAATGAACCGATCTGAATTTACTCTCGCAACTACAGGTTATAAATAAATGGCCCGCTTATCTGCTGACGATAAACCCGAACCGCATCCGGTTAAAATCCTTTACCTTGGTATGTCCGGAACCGGGAAAACTTGTTCCCTCCTTTCCCTTGTCGAGGCCGGTTACGATGTTCGCATCATCGACCTTGACAAAGGAACCGCCCCGCTTATATCCCTCGTCCGCCACAAGTGCCCGGATAAAATTAGCAACCTTGACATCGAGCAAGTCTCCGACGAACTCAAAGGAACCAGCGCCGGGATCGAAATCAAGAAAGCAGTCGGGTTCACCAACACCCTCAAGCTTCTCACGAAGTGGTCGGACGAGTCCAGCCCTGCGCAATGGGGGATGAAAACTGTCCTTGTCATCGACAGTCTAACCCGCCTTGCTGACTACGCATACAACTACGAAGCCAAACTTAATCCGATTGTCAAAGACAAACGTCAGTGGTTCTACGCCGCGCAACAAAAGCTCCGCCAGTTCTTCGACATGATTACTTCTGACGGCTTCGAGACAAACGTCATTGTCATGGCTCATGTTTCAATTCAAGACACCCCGAACGGTAGCAAGCAGCTTCCAAATTCAATCGGGAAAGCACTCAATCCGGATATCCCAAGTTACTTCAACAACATGATTGTCGCGAACCGTTCCGCTAAACGCAGGTTTATCAACACAATCCCAACGCATGACCTCGACTTGAAGAACGAAAAGCCCTTCGAGTTCGACGGTGAACTTCCACTCGACACCGGTTTAGCGGAAATCTTCGAAAGGCTTGCAACATAATTCACAGGACAAAACAGCCCTTAGTTTTGTTCCGTTATGGTCTGGCGGCGCCTATCCTGTGACAGTCCGCCACCCTCAAACCAAAGGAAAATGAAATGAATTTTAACGACATCCTCAATCAAGACATGAACGAAATCGAGGCGCCAAAAACCCTCCCAAAAGGCACGTATCTTTTCAAGGTCACAAAGCCTTACGAAGAACGCAAGGCCGGAAAAGACGATCAGCTCAACATCATTTCTTTCACTTGCGAAGTGCTTGAAGCTGGTGATCAGATCGACAATCCGGAAGCACTTGAAGCTTACGGTAATCCTGCCGGAAAATCTGTACGCCTCGAGTTCATGTTCAACAATGAAGCTGATTTGACCCCGGATCAGGCTGAAGCTAATGCACGGACCGCTAACCGGCTTAAAAAGTTCATTGAAAACGCATTGGAAATCGACGCGAAAACTTTGCGCGATGGTATGACGGAAGCCGTGAACCACCAGTTTTACGGCGTTGTCACTCATCGCCCGAACCCGAATGATCCGGAAGCACCTTTCGTTTCCATCGGGCAAACCGCGCCGGTTGAATAAACAACCTTAACGAGGCTGGGAGGGGACCCCGCATCCCCTCCCTTTTCCAAGGAGCAAAAGTAAAAATGCTTAGCGGTAATTTCAAATCAGCCCTTATAGACAGCATCACAATTCCTGAGCGTCAACGTAAAGACCTCGGAGATGTACGACATCTCGCCCAATCAATGGCGAAGGATGGGCAACTTAATCCCATTGTAATTACCCCTGAGCATGTACTAGTCGCGGGCGAACGCCGGCTTACCGCCGCGAAGTTACTCGGTTGGAGCCATATCTACATTCACTATTCAAATGAACTTACCCCCGCCGAATTCCACCGGATCGAGCTTGAAGAAAATCTTCGGCGCAAAGACCTTGAATGGAAAGAACGTTGTAACGCAATCGCTGACTACCACAATCTAATGCTTAGAGAAAATAAGGAGTGGACCGTTGCCCAAACAGCCAAAGACCTCGACGTCGATCCTGCCCACATCCGCCAAAACATTGCAGTATCAGAAGCCCTTCGACTTGATGTTCCACTCGTCCGCGATGCAGACAAATTTAGCGTGGCTCGCGGCATCGTTGAACGCCACACTGCAAGAGCTAGAGCAAATCAACTCGATGCGGTTGACACGGTTGTCGATGGCGGATCGGCACCGACTTCTCAGCCTGCTACTATCAGTGGAACTTCGAGTGAAGAGCAACAAGGAACGATACCACTCAATGATGGAGATGTTACTCGGGACAACGACGACCGCTTGCTCAACTGTACCTTCGAAGATTGGGTTGCAGGACTTATCGAGTCAAACGTAACTCTTCCCTACAACTTCATCCATTGTGATTTTCCATATGGAATTAACTACAACAAACATAATGGGGGTGCAGCGGATAAATTCGGCGGGTATTCCGATACCGTCGAAGATTATTTTGGCCTTCTTAACTTTTTCGTAGATCACCTCGACCTGTTCTGCGCGCAGTCCGCCCACCTTATGTTCTGGTTCAGCATGGATTACTACGATGATACACGTACTACCCTTGAACGCGCAGGGTTTGTTGTTAACCCTTTCCCTCTCATTTGGTTCCGCTCCGATAACTCTGGCATCCTTCCGGACCCGAAACGGGGGCCGCGTCGAAATTACGAAACAGCCTTTTTGTGTAGTCGTGGAGACCGACCTATCGTCCAAGCAGTTTCAAACGTATCTGCACAGCCTAACACCAAAGAAATCCACACGAGTGAGAAGCCCCGAGACATGCTCGCTCACTTCTTCCGGATGTTTGTAGACGAACACTCCCGCGTGTTCGATCCTACAGCAGGTTCAGCTAATGCTCTTCGCGTAGCTGAGTCCATGGGTGCGAAATCAGTTTTCGGACTGGAACGTGACCCAGAATACCACGCACGAGCATTGGAGAATTGGAAATGACTGAACTTCACACAACCGCATTCAAGCACAAGTACGCCCTCGGACAAATGGTTTGTATGAACCCGACCGGCCCCAGTCGTTTCGCCGATGGTAAAATCATTGCCGTCATGACCGATCTTGCAGGCGCGATCCTCTACACAGTTGCGGTTTTTGATAATAGCCGCAATTGTATTGCCCGTCATACCGTTAATGAGTATGAAATACACCCAATTGTTAAACGGGAAGAGTTGAAGGCGGAAAAACCATGACCCGTAAATACCGCCTATCCCTCACACCAGCAGAACTTGGTCTTCTAAGTCGTGCGATCTCCAATTACCGCACAATGAGTCATAAAAGTTTCTGCGCCGCCTATGATGACGGATTTATGGAACTAGCCAAAGATGCGCGGGAACGTGAGCTAGAGTCCGAACAATTACTTTCCCGACTTATGCAAATCGCGGATCAAACCGGAGTACCCGAAAATGCCAAACCCAATCCAAGACAAGATCAACCAAGCCAAGGAACTGGCAGCGGCGGATCAAGACAAACTAAAAGCCGCATTGAAAGAAGCAAGCAAACCGGAACCGGTTAACGAGGGCTTGCTCGGAGTTGAACTCGCCAATGAGGCGAAGAAACATTTTGCCCAACCAGCTATCGCAACAAAACGCGATATCCTCGAAGAAGCAATCGGCACCGTCGCCGAGCGCGATGTAAGTTACGATGCCCCGGAGGATAACTTCGAACGTATCGCAAATTACTGGAATATGCATCTTGAGAATTGCGGTATCACAACCGCTAAACCTCTTGCCCCGCATAACGTCGCGCAGATGATGGCGCTTATGAAGCTCGCCCGGCTTGATTTCAACCCAACCCACCACGACAGTTGGGTTGACACCGCCGGTTACGCGGGATGCGGTGGACAAATCGCGGCAAAGATGAGGGCTAAATAATGTTCGGTTTTACAATTATCCGTACTGAAACACTACGTAAGAAAGACGAACAAATAGAAAGGTTAACTGCACAAGTAGCCTCTATCGATCCACCTTTTTGTGCGGTAGCTACAAAAACCGAACTTGGTTCAAAAATTTATAAGGAGGTAATAAAAGGAGTCTTGGATCAATTAAGTCCTGTCATTAAGCCAGAAATACTTAACGTGCTACTTTCCCTCGACTGGTCACGTAACGCAGAAAGAGTTACACACTTTGAAGCTCAAACGGATTTGGACACACGGGAACCTATTCGTACCCACGAAATTCGTATCCCCGCGTTTAATTGTAGGGTGAGGACATACGGTCTATGAACCCCAAACTTGTCATCATTGGCGAAGCCTATAATGAAGATCAGAACTCTCGCGAAGTTGGTCCTTTCGCGGGGGCTTCTGGTCGAGTCCTAAACTTCTTCCTTCGTGCCGCAGGTATTCGTCGCCAACAATGTTACATCACAACTGTATTTCCGATCCGCCCTCCCGGAGGTGATGTTGAACAACTATGCGGACCGAAGAGTGAAGCCATCCCCGGTCGTGGAATGCTCCGCCAAGGTAAATATTTCCGGGCTGAATTCGCGGAACATTTCGATAGACTTGATAGGGAAATCATAGAACGCAAACCGAACCTTGTCCTTGCACTCGGTAACACTGCCTTGCTCGCCGCAACTAATTCCAGCGGTATTAAAAAAATGCGCGGGTATCCAGTCTGGTCGGATAAATGGAATTGCAAAGTCCTTGCAACATACCATCCATCCGCAGTCATTCGTCAGTGGAACCTAAACCCAGTCGTTCACGCAGATATTGGCAAGGTCGTCAAAGAAATGACCTTCCCTGAAATCCGGCGGCCTAACCACACGCTCTGGATTTCCCCAACTCTCAACGATCTTGAGGTATTCTATCGTGACCACATCATTCCCAATCAACACTTACCGCTTAGCAGTGATATCGAAACTCAAGCGGAACAGATCACTTGCATCGGTTTTGCCCCAAACCCCGACATCGCCCTCGTTCTTCCCTTTGTTGACTGGACTAAACCCGGAAACAATTATTGGTCAACCGCGAAGGAAGAAAAAACCGCGTACAATTTCATGCGAACTGTCCTTAACAACGCTCCCTGTGTCGTCGGGCAGAACTTCGGATACGATATCAAATACCTTTACAAGTACGGAATTGCAGTTCCGGGCTATCGACACGATACCATGCTTCACACGCACGCTCAGCAACCTGAACTTGAAAAAGGTTTGAACTTCCTAGCTTCCGTTCACACGAGTGAAGCGAGTTGGAAGTTCATGCGAAGTGATGTGAAGACGATTAAAACGGAGGATTGAAATGCTTACTAAAGATCAGTACATCGCTTGCATTTTCAACATGGCTAAAATACAAGCGGAAACGGCGATGAACCGATTTCCCGCCCCGAATTATACTGCACTTAAAATAGCGGAAGAAGCAGGTGAAATTATTCAAGCGGCTGTGCATCTCGCCGAGTCTGGAACCCGTGATACAAATAAGAAAACGCATGAAGATTTACAAACCGAATGTGTTGACTTAATTGCCATGGTTATCCGTCTTCTTATTGAAGGAGACGAAATTAACGGTGTTCCTTCCGTATATAAAAATATAATAGTGCGGGGACAGAGCAATGATTAAAACAAAAGAAATTAATAAACGTTGGACGTGTCGAGCGAAACAATCAAAACGTTATACAAGAAATATTGGACCTTCGCCGGGAGATGAACTTTGGCTTATAATAGAACCAGAATTTGGTTATATACAGTGGTCGCCTAATAAACCGGAACAAGGCTTCTTTAAAACCGCAAATGAAGCATTGGTTGCTGCTAAAGCGAATAATGGAATGCCTTGGTATTATCAGCCAGATATGAGAACACTTAAACCAGTATGTATAACCATCGAAACTACTATCACAATAATGGAGAATTGAAATGCAAGTCAAATGTGCATACACAAAAAGCGTTCGTTGGGTAGTTGGCGACAACCTTCAGGATGTAGACCCTATCGAAGGCATAACAAGATCACGAATTGTTAAAAGTCTCGCCTTTAACTCTGAAAATTACTTAGTTATAACGTTCGATGATAACTCTGTCCGTTTATATCCTCCTCATGCTATTGATTATTATGAGTTAGAGAAATAAAATGTATACCGGCATCGCAATCACTGGCCCGAAGGATGGGGAAAAAGTTAAGGCGCCTCATCCCATAACCCGTATACTTGAAAAACCCCCACCCAATCCAGTCGTATTCGAATATCGATACTGCCAATTCGTAAGTTCAACAGGGGAAGCTGTCGGTCTTTGGCTTCCATCCGACTGGACTTCACTAACGCTAATCGGCTACCTTGTCAAACATTACATGGATACGAAATGGCTACCATAATCCAAACAGCGGACCTCATCCCCGCAAATGAATTCAGCAAGAGCGAAACGGAGTGGATTTACAACGGCCTTGATTGTACTGTAACTTCTGAAATACACAACAAACTTTCCGAGAATGATGATCCAGTCAGTCTCGCTATCTACAAACGAAGCATGGCCCTGCAAGCAGTCGTTCTTGATATGGGTTTACGCGGAGTTAAGATCGATCTTAAGGTTCGTGAAGAACTTCTCGCGGAGTACCGGGAAATCCGAAACAGTCTTGCTGATCGACTTGAACGTCTTATGGGTGATGGAGTTGGGTTCGTCGCAAGCCCAACCAGCCCGCACCAACTTAAGAAATTCTTTTACGAAGTCCTACGCCTCGCTCCAGTCAAAGCCCGCAACGCAAAAGGCGTATACGCCCCAACGGTGAACCGCGATGCCCTTGAACAACTCCAGAAATACAAAAACGCCGAAGTCTTCTGCCGATACATACTGGCAATCCGCGACTACAATAAACGGATCGGATTTCTCAAAACCCAAATTGACGACGATAACCGAATTAGATGCAATTTTAACGTGGCGGGAACTGACACGGGCCGCTTGGCTTCGTCCATGTCCGAGTACGGAACTGGTACAAACCTCCAGAATATCGACAAAAAGTTACGTGAGGTTTTCATCGCAGACAAAGGGCAAAAATTCTGTAATATCGATTTGGAACAGGCGGATAGTCGAAATGTTGGCGCCCTCATCTATCACCTTTTCGGAGATAGTGCCTACCTTGATGCTTGTGAGTCCGGGGACCTTCATACAACCGTATGCAGAATGGCTTGGAAAGACCTTGACTGGGGTGACGACCCAAGTAATTGGCGCAGCATCGCCGATACTATTGCTTACCGGGACATGTCATATCGCGATCTTGCAAAACGACTCGGGCACGGAACTAACTATTACGGCACTCCTAGAACGATGGCGAAACACTCCAAAGTTCCTACCTCAATTATTCAAAACTTTCAAGATGCGTATTACGGACGACTTCAAGATGACGGTACAGTTAAGGGCGGTGCATTCCCTGCCATACATCGGTGGCATCAGTGGGTTGATGAACAGCTCCGCGCTCATGCTACCATCACTAATCTATTCGGACGTCGTCGAGGGTTCTTCGGTCGCATCCCGGATAAAAGTACACTACGTAAAGCAATCGCATATTGCGGCCAGTCCGCTACCGCAGATGAAATGAATATCGGCCTAATTAATTTCTGGAAACGTATGCCGGAATGCCAACTTCTTATCCAAGTCCACGACTCAATTCTATTCCAATACCCTGAAGAACTCGAAGATATCATCATCCCAAAAGCCTTATCCGCGCTCGAAGTAACAATCCCGATCGGAAAAGATGAGCGTCCTTTCTCCGTCCCGCTTGAAGCACAGGTCGGATGGAATTGGGGACCACGTTATGACTGGTCTAAAGGAGACCATAAGGCCGGGAAATGTTCCGTTGAACAAATCGGTTCAGCGAAAAAGAACCCGAACGGTCTTATTAATTGGAACCCGGATAAGCCGGATCAGCGGACAAGGAAACGGAATATATGGATACCCCGCGCCGCTTAAGTAATTGGCTCGAAGGCTTTATGGAATACACTGATGACTTACCAACGTCTGTCATGTTCAGGCGTTGGACTGGTATTTTTATCATCGGGGCGGCGCTTGAACGTAAAGTATATTTGCGCACGTTGAAAAACAGAAAGTTATTCGCGAACTTGCAAATTTTTCTCGTTGCGCCTCCAGGTATCGGAAAAACAGTGCTTACCAGTACTGTAGCTGATTTATACAATCACCTTCCAGAACATAAACGCGCCGCGAGTGATGTTTCAAAAGCCTCGCTCATCGACGAACTCGCCGAAGCAAAACGGGCAATCGGGATACCCGGACTTGAGGAAGAAGCTAGCTTTAATTCTCTTCTAATCCTATCTAATGAACTTGGTGCGCTTTTACCTTCATACGATGCAGCGTTTTTAAATCTAATCACTGAACTTTACGACTGCCAACCTTTCAGCGAACGTCGACGCCACCGGAAGAAAGAAGAGCAAGTTAAAATCGAGCGCCCTCAACTCAATATGCTTTGCGCCACTACACCAAGTCAGCTCAAAGAACTTATGCCGGAAGGAGCATGGGACCAAGGTTTCGCTGCCCGTACTTTTATGATTTATGAAAGTGAACCAGTGATGACGGAACTATTCGCAAGCCGAAGTCACGACGAAACAGTGTATGACGACCTTATCGAAGACCTTAAAGGGATCGGGGAACTTACCGGAGAGATGCGGTTCACACCGGGGGCACTTAAAGCGGCACGAGAATGGCATACGGGCGGCGGACAACCGCAACCAAAGCACCCACGTCTTGAACATTACAAGACCCGTCGAACGTCCATGCACGTGATTAAATTAGCCATGATAGCGTCGATCATGGAAGACCCGGAACTTGTCATCCACACCCGGCATTTCAACACCGCCAAAGCATGGTTGCTTGAAGCGGAAAAACGAATGCCTTACATCTTCAAATCCATGCACGCTGGAGGTGATCGTCAAATCCTTCTCGATGTTTGGTACGCGGCCCGAAATGAAGCGTGTAAATCCGGAGGCGAAATCACAAGCAGTCGTATCTTCTCCCTCGTCCAAGATCGTACAAGCGAGTCATGGAAGGTCCCGCACTTCATAACTAACCTTGTGAAACTACAAGTCCTTAAACCCTGCGGCGGTAGTAAGGAAAATCCAAAATACACCGTCGCTAAATTCCAAGCAAATGGAGCAGTACGAAATGGTTAATGATATCGAAGCTCAGCGTTTTGGTCGGACGAATACAATGGAAGAAGCTACACCTACTGGTGCGCTTAACTTTGTTCTTGATAAAGTGGACAAGGTGGAGGGTGTGATTATTTGTACGATTGAAAAAGATGGCGCTATCGGGTACGCCGCAGCCGGAGAAGTGTTGAAAAATAAATACGCGGCATTCGGATTGCTCGAATGTATTAAACTAACAATAGAACAAGGTTAATCCTTCTTCTTCTTCCCTTTCCGACCAATCGATCGAACCCAAAGAAACAGTAATAGCCCTAGCAATTCCGTTACTGCTAGGGCTATAATTTTTACTAAAATATCGAGGATGCTAGAAGCTTCACTCATTTCGGTTGTACAACCTTTTTAATATCCATCCCGAGTAAATACGCCGGGAAAGTGTAGAGCCAAACCTCAACTTCGCTTTCATAATGGATGTCGTAAACCAACATCAAGCAAAGAATTATGAGACCGGCCAAGAAACGAAGCCAGCCGTAAAAGCCAATACGGCTGACATTCTTTTTAATCAGATCGACCATTAACGCGCGCCTTTGTAATAAGGACTGCTGCGCTAATACCAAGACCAATGACAAACAAGATTTGCAGCCCGTTGTCCACTGGTAAATATTTCACCAGCGGCGTGCAAGCTATACAGACAAGTCCACCTATCGTGTTGTACATTTACTTACACCCTTTGTCTTTGGCGCATTGCCGATTATGTCCGGCGACCTGATTTGTGAACAACGGATCGTTTTGAGTGATATACGTCCGCGTTCCGCTGTTCGGGGTAAGCCGATTATATCCTGCCCCGTCATTCACAGACCCCGTCGACGAGCACGCCGCCAAGAAGCTCGCAGATACCAGCAGGATCAAGGGCATCAATTTCCGCATCGGTTTCACTCCTTTCCTTAAGTTGAGCGACCAGCTGCTCTTGAGCGATCGCGCGCATTTTAGCTTCACCGTCTGTCCGACCTTTGAGGTACAAACCACCGGCTATGGTCAGGGCGACGGCTACGATAATGCCGTAAATCGGTAGTCCACTTACATTAATCATATTCCAAACTCCGAGCCCTTCCGCATACGTTCGCGGATAATCCAAAAAGCAAAACCGCCAGCAACGAGAATAATCGGTACAGCGATAATCGGATCAAGTGCGCTCAACGAAGTCACCACTGTCGTGAAGAACCCGCCGATCGCACTCCAGTTCGTGGTAGATTTAAATTCCGGTTTCGGTTTCGGCGCGGCAACTGAGGTAAGTGTCGGCGTGGATTGACTCGGTTCATACCCGGCATGTTCAGTCACAGGCGCACCAACACCGAGCCCTACTTTCAACGCTTGAACCAATTCCGCGCGCACATCGATCCGTTTCGCGGAACGCCAGTCAGGACTACGCGTCCGCGTTACCCGCGTGTACTCTGTCATCGTTCCGTCATTTGACCAGTGGCCATCGAAGAACAACGCCGCTTCCTTCTTCCTCCGCCCGATAATTTCTTTTGGTTTGTTAAACCAAAGGAAGGCTTCACGCGCCCCAACATAATCCCCGGCTTTAAATCGCTTTACCCAAGTTGCTCCACGCAAATTCCCGGCACCAAGGTTCCAAGTAAAGCTAAGCGCAGCGGTAAACTGTTCTTCCGTCAGTGGATGATCCGCGAAAACTTCCCGCACAACATTCGCGTAATTATCCAGTGCCCAAACAAAGATGTTCAAGCAGTGCTGAAGCGGAGCGGGATTGTTAATATACCGCTCCACATTATGCCCAGTTGCATTGGTCAAGCCAACCGACCACGTATTCACGCCAACTGAGTCGACGTAAGTTTGCCGGATAATCGCCTCATGCGAGGCGACTTCCAAACACATTTTCGGGGTTAGTTTCATGGGTACTCCTTATAAATAATAACCGCTGATACCTACGCGAACGTGAACTTCATCCGCCACTCCAAAGTTAGAAGCGCCAGTATCCTTATTAGCCAGGAAGGTGATTTGCCCTACACCTTGTCCGAGGTATTGACCTACCCGAACATCATACGTATTCGGTGTTGTGCTTGATGCATCATTGATCATCGTGACAGTTGGAGCAGTTCCGGCAAGTCGGTCGAACGACTCTGGGAAAGTCCATGTATCACGAAGATCATTCACCGTGTTATAAGTCAGCACCAAATATGTTGACATTTCCATTCGACCATCCGGGGTTTTCCAGACGTGCGTACCACCGCTTTCATAGTAGGTGTTGCCGCTGGCATCCTCGGCGAAGTACAGACGGAACGAGTTCGATGCAGTCGAAGTAATCCAACCTTGCCCTGTACCGGAAACAGGAAACGCGTTGTTATTCCACGTAACTGATGGCCGCGTTACAATCTCCATGTAAGTTCGGCCAGCAACCGGTGTGCTAGTCGGTTCATACTTGATCGCGAGCTGATCCGCCGGACACTTCGTACTCAAGAACCCGCCGCCAACCCAAGTGAACTGCATATTCGGACCCATGCCGTAAACTTGCGTATCTTTATTGTAGTGGTTGTAAGTGAAGTTACAGCCGAGAAAATCAATTCCTCGAATACTGTCAAAGATGATATTACCCTCGGCAGCAAAGTTTGGAATAGTCGCTCCAGCTCCATGGAACTTAACACCAGTCCATTGGTTCGCGCCAGTGATGTTTTGCGCAACTAATTGCCGACCTGTTCCTTCAGATCGATAGTGCAGCCAGTCCATGTCATTATAACCAAACATCAAATAACCATTCGCAATGGCGTCAGCGATATGTGTTTCTTCACGCACGAGCATTGTTGCCGAGCTTACAACTACCTGACAATCGGATGCGGTGTACTTAGCTGGTTCAGCCATAGTGATTGTAGTATAACCCGCACCTTCCGCACCGCCAACACCAACTATCCGCGTAACGAGCATATCCAGCGGTCCGGAACCAGTACCTGTATAAATATCTGACTGCAATGATCCAGCCTTTGGAATACAAATAAGCCGTCCGATCATACTGTCAGCGTTGTTCCCGATCCGGATCGGGTCTTCCAGTGTTAACGTCGTGCTACTTGCCGTAACATCTCCGGTGATGCATTCAAACGAGCCATACACATCATTGATCGATGGACGGGCTGTTGCGCCGGTTCCCTGCAACGTGATGTTAGCCGTTTGCGCATTCGGAATGCCCGTAATCGTCCACTTACCTGTAGTGGTTCCGGTTCCAACTGTGGCCGTGTCCTGTATCCAGAAATTCTTACCAATCTGGTTCGTGTTAAAATACGTTGTCGTTCCATCCGCAACAGCTACTTGACCGGTCGTGCTGGTCAACTGCGTGAAGTCAAGCAGAACTTCCGGAAGCTGGCCTGTAGAACCAACCGCCGCACTACCACCCAACGACTTCATAATCGTTCCACAATTCTCAATCTCAACACCACGAACAAATGAATTATAATCCCCACCGGATTTCAAAAGTCCGCCTTGCGCAAATCCGCGAATGATGATGTTTTCATATTCTGCATTGAGTGCTTTAGTGTGGATCATTCCGATTGGATCGGTGTTCTCGTTCTCTTCCCCATCACAAATAAAATCACGCAGTGACAACAACATCGGATTGCCCGTATGCCCACCGCAAAAGAAATTTAAGAAAGCATCAGGACCCGGTTCACCATCCCACGGGCCGAATGAGTAATTCCCAGATGTATTAACATTTCGTACCGCCTGCGGCCACCCATCCAGTTCAAATAACGTGACATTTTTCGCATCACCGAAAATCGCCAGCCGCTTCTTCTCTAGGTTATTAGTTGTCGGGTTCCAAACCTGCGCGGCAGTTGTGTCACTCAAAATTGATCGGTTCACTTTAATCGGACCGGGAGGTAGTTCAACAAGCACGCCATCAAAACGTTCACACTCATCTCGGAGAAACAATACCGCCGCATCCAAACAATTTTGCATACCGATAGAATTAGACGTGGTAACTTGCGCACCTCGATCCCCGTCAATAATTGCTTGGGCTGAAACGGCACTTTGTGTTCGAATATAATCAATCATTTTGAATACACGCGCGTAACTATCTGCCCCTGTAGCATGTGCGTCCACCATTGCTTTTACATTAGCGGGGCTCCACTTACGTACTTCCGTTTCAGTACCTCCGGAGATTTCCCCTGCACTTGGTGTTGGTGTTTCATTATCATATGCGGCTTTAATTTCTGAGTCAGTCGGATTAACTTCCGCGCCCGTTTCAATTCCCGCAAGTTTTGAAACTTCAGCCGCGCTTGTATAAAGGTTGTCCCCATCCTCAGAAATGTCAGACGTATTCAATACAACCGCGCCGGTTTGTCCATTCACACTCGTAACAAGCGGGTCGCCTCCACCGCCGGTTCCGGAATGCCCAACCGGATTTCCATCGGAGTCGATATAAATATACTTCTCAAGCAAAGTTGATTTCGGCGGAAGTGTTTCAAAAGTTTCCCCGTCCGGCAGTTTAATTCCACCCGCCGCATCATCTCGAACCTGCTGGATTTGGTACGTTGTATCGTCGAGTTGTTCTTCAAGAGTACTGGAGTCGAAGTTCCCGGTTTGCGGAATGTCCAACGCTTGCGTGTATGCAACAACGCGCGTGATATAAATACGCGAAGTTGAGGGAAGTGGATCACCTTCCAATGGATACGTAATCGTACCCCCAGCTTCTTCCCCAACACCCGTGATCGAATACTGTTCACTTGTCAGAGTTGTCCAAACTTCCGTAACGGTATCGTAGAAACGAACCTCCACGTCATTCGCAGTTGGGATTTTAAAATCGTAAATCCAAACTGTGGTAACGCCGTCACCAGCATAGTTACGTGCGCGTACTTCATTTTCAACAGTCATCGTCTGGTCTCCGGTAGGTCAAGCGCTTCCCCGGTTGCTTCCTCAAGTTGAGAAAGTATCCATCGAGCATAGAACACATTTTGGTAAGGAAGGAGTAAGCGAAGTTGGTGCAAAGTGGACTCCGTTGGTTCGTCCAGTCCCATCAATATGTTTGACACCGTCTTACCCATATTGTAACTCGGTCCCATTGCAAGGTCAAGTAGTTCTTGACTTGCCCTTCGCGTTGTTCTTTGACCTGCAAACGAAGTGTACTCTGCTGTTGCAGGTATACGCTGAAGTAATTGCTGTCCTAGACTGAACACGCCGAGCAAGCCACTTCGGTCAATAGCCTCGTCCATGATTTTTCCATAGTCAGCATCTTCGAGTTCATCGCCTTTACCAATGCTGATCATGTAAATCGCGTAACTTGCCGCGCCCATTGCAAGGGAGGTAAGAATTCCCTGCACCGCATTCGCATCGCGTTGTTGTAGGCCGGCAAGCAAAGTTCGCGTTGTGGAGGAAAAGACGAAAGATTTGAACTGAAAGAGCATACGTGCAATTGTACCGCTGTCAACAGTAAGTGGACGTTCAATTCCCGGTGTTGTGATTGTTGCGTCCGCACTCCGGTTAATCGCGGTACGATACGCTTTCCTCGCGCCTTCATCAGTCCATGACTCAGTGTTAGGCAGCCAAGTCCCAGCTTTAGTTTTTCCGCCCCCACCTGTATCTAGCCCATCCATCTGTTTCCAGATACGTTCCGCCATTCCTTCATCAAGACCGAGTTCAGCAAGATAGCGTAAATCTTTTTGATTTTGCCTACTTAACTTACTCGGAAGAACCATAACCCCGGATGACGATTTAACCTTCGCCGAGTCAAGACGAGAAATCGCGTCCATAACGCGACCGTTCACAATAGCTGTATCGATCATTTTCATTGCTGAGGTCCAATAGTCAAACCCCGCGATCATACCGATCCGACTCGCCCCGTAATCAACAGCTTGTTCGAATTTAGACCGACGATGGAAATCCTCAAACATGTCCATCATCGCGAGAGCGCGGCGGTGGTTCAAGGCGTCGAGCGCATTACCCGCATACTTCGCTTCCCTTGCGCTAAGCTTGAGTCCTTTCAGATCTTTGATCAGCGGACGAAACGCATACTTAAACGCATTACCATAACCGTGCTTAAAGATAACTCGACCTACATCCGCGACGGAAGATGGAACAACACTACCCATGAAACGGAGTGTGTTAAGCCCCATCGCTACACGACCGGCCCGCTGTAACCAAGCATTCGGGTTATTCGGAAGTCCGCGTGTATGCTTCAACCGCTCAAGTAAAGCAGTTGTATCATTCGCGAACTGTTCATATTGAGCGTTAAGCGCGGTAAGTTCTTTCTCTTTCTTCTTTGGCGACCAGTCTTTTCCTTCAATATTCGCCGCTTTAACTTGGCGTTCCGACTCAAGATCATCAAAATACTTCGACATATTCGGATCGCCAAACCGTTCGGCGATTTCAATGTCCGGAGCAAGTGTGCGGATGTACCGACGCAATGCGACTTGTGGGTCCATCTCAATGAAATCTTCGAAGTCAAGCGAATTCACATCAAGCACACGACTCAGTTCCGCCCCACGCCTCCCCGGAATGTTCGCCCGACCTTTCATTTCGAACTGCGCCATCCTCGGGCCAGACCCCATAATTCGGGTTTGAACCTCTTCCGCAGTTTGCCGCGCAATTTCTCGGAAGTCCGCTTCACGTTTTGCAAAGTCCAAATTTTCCGCGCCGAGTGACCGAAGTTCTTCGCGAATGGACTTTTCATCAACTTCCCCTTTTGCAAGTTTATCCGCAAGTTCATTGAATTTATGCAGGTACTTTTGCTCAATATGCACGCTCAGCTTATCGACGAATGTCCGGCCATTCTTATCTACCTTATTCGCAACAGCGTTCGAGTCCCATTGACGAGTCCAATAGCTCAGGTCTCCAAGAACTTCTTCATCACCTTCACCATAAATCCCGGCCTTTTGTCCAGCTTGAAAAATTTCATCAAGCGAACGACGGAACTCTTTTGAAATGGCCTCAACTTGCTTCACCCCAGCAGGACTAACCCCATCATTATACATTGCGCGCGTGAATTCTTTTTTAAACTCCCCGAATGTAAGACGTCCGTCACCCGCAAACGCACTTGCATACTGTGCGCGCATACCCCGGAACATCCCGTCCGTGATCCCCATGTACTCTTGATATGCCTCGGACAAAGCGCGATCGAGTTTCCATTCATGCACGTGATAGGTTGTAATCCGGTTTTCGATTGTCCCGAGCCCTTCGGTCGGACTAATCCCGCGTTCGGTAGCTTTAGTCACAAGACCGCCGTCACCAAGCTGAGCAACTGCATTCCGGTGCACGACAGACCCAGATACATCGGAAATGTTCTGCCTCATTCCGCGCATAATTGGGCCGAACCATTTCGCGGCGGTGTTACCTCCTAACGCGTTAGCAAGCGGACCGGGGTCCTTAAGCGAAACCATTGCGCCCGCTTCGGAAGCGGTCGGGCCAGATGGAACCGAGGGCGATATATACGATTGACGCGGTCTTCCCTCTATATCCACCTGAACAGAAACCATACGTTCGGCAGGTAGATTACGTACAAGCCCGCCAAGCAATCCGCCAAGGATCGTACTTGCACCCACAGCGATCGCGGTTTCTTGGGTTGTCCGACCTGGTCGGTTCATTTGTAGTGCAACTTCATCCACACCGGCGGCGAGTAAACCGTACCCGGCGCCCGTAGCTACTGCTTGCAAACCTCGAGCTTGTCCGACCAAAGGAAGCAAGACGGTCGGACTCGCCAATCCGGCAGCCACCGCTGCCGCTGTTCCAGCCCAACCTCGCGCAGCAAGTTCTTGCCTTTTTTCAATATCGGAAGACAGGCGATCCGCGACATAATCGAATTCCGCCTCACTTTTCACTCCGACAAATTCATTTGAGTATTCATCAAACCACGGAATTGTCGCGGCTTTTTCTTTATACCGTTCGGTCGTGAAGTTTGGATCATATTCAAAAGTCGGACTGGAAAGATAATCGACAAAATTGTAAACTGGGTTTTCTAATTCAAAGGCAAGGCTTAGCGTACTCCGTTCCGGCGTTTCACTCACGGTGTCGGTAACGTCTTGCGCTACAGCCGTTGACCCAGGTTCGATGTTATAATCCGGAGCCGACCATTCAATCTGTGCAGGTGTGAGCTTACCCATTAGTAGAAAATCCCCGTGGTAAGTTTGTTATTGACGAGGCGTTGCAACAACGCTTTGTTGAATTGATCCGGGTTGGCGTTCGGGTTTTCAAGTTCGAGTAGATCTCGCATGGCGTACTGAATACCAGAACGCGGATCGGAAACAAAGGCTTTGTAATTTTCATTCAAAGCGGTGTCCGCGTACAGGGTATTAAGCGCATATGTCGCATCATACACTGCAACTTTGTTATGAAATGACATCAATTGCCAAATCTGGTCATATCCACTCGCTTTCCAGAAATCATTAACAGTTTGTCTTGCCATGCCGGGATCAGTCTTTTGCAACCGTTGCCCCGGTCCACTCGGAATAAACTCACGGATGAACTTAGCAAAGTCCGCGTCGGAACGTTGAGGGGAAATGCCGACGAATGTCCGCGCAATTTCCAACGGGTTATGTTGTGCGATTTCATTTGCAAGGGAACGTTCGACTGAGTCAGGCATTTCCGGACCTTCCGAAATCGCTTCCCCCGCCTTCTTCGTGTTTGTTTCCGCCCCCGCATATGCAGCTTCGAATTCAGCCTGATCTTGCGCCTCAAGTAATTCAGTTCGTTCTTCTTCAAGGCGTGTCACTGCCTCGTTAAACTCTTCCGGAATTGGAAGTTGTTCCGCGCCCGCACGAAGACGTTGGAGGTTCTCTTCCTTAATCTTCGCAACTTCAGTTCGGGCAATTGAAAGATTTCGTTGTACTCGACTAAGTTCCTGATCCCGCGCTTGGATTTCAGTCTGCCTTGCACGTTCTTCCGCAATCTCGGCATCAACCGTTGGGTAGTAACGCAGGTGTTTTCCGGGATTATCCGGGTCCATCACCATCGCCATTCCGCTCCCATCGTCATCCACGCGAACCACGAGGTAAGACGGTGGCGGCGCGTTTTCATCCGGTGTTACGCTCGCAGCAGTCTTACTATCACCCAGCAATATATACTCTTCGTCCGGATCAAGGTCAATTTCACGCCGTAGATTTTGATCGATCTCGTCAAGTGTGAATGTCGGAAATTGTTTTTCAACCGGATACTGGACAACACTATCCACGCCGCCAACCGCTGTACGATCCCAAACTTCTTTGAGTCGTTCGATTGCATAGTCATGAGCTTTATCCTCATCCCGGAAGAACCGATAACCGATTGTATGCAAAGCGTCATAATCACGCTTCAACTGGCTAAGCGCAGTTGGTTGTACGTATTGTTGGTTAACATCGAACTCTTTCGTGATCCGGTTGAAGTCCCGTTTTTTAAATTCATCCGCGCGACTTTGCTGCCCTGCTTTGTCAATCGAGGCGTAACTTGTAATATCCTGTCCAGCAATACGCGCGGAAAGATCATTAATCTCTTCCTCATTTGCGCCGTACTTCTGTGCAACCCGATACGCCGCAGCTTGAGTAAGTGCGCTATCGTTAAAGGTTGAACGCGCTTTATTCGGATTAGCGGCTTTAACCGACTCAATCACACCTGCTGCATAACGCGCATCAGTCGGGTTCGTGCTAAGTACCATCGCCTCAAGTTGCCCCGCAGCCATTGGAGGGATTATTCCGGTACGCCCCATTGCGACGGACATAAGCTGACCGTATGCTTGATCATGTGCGGCGAAACGTTCCGCGCCTTGGCTTACTTCGTAAAAGCGGTTTGCGCCTTTTTTCACCTCGGAGTCATCGAGGGACAAAGTCTGTCCAGACTCAATCGCACCGGCATAGCCATTCGCAAGGGTAAGTTCTTCGTCCCTCTTATCAATTTTCGTTTTGAACGACCAATAATTATCCGCGTCAATCCGTCCCGCATCGAGGTCAGTTTTGAGTTCGGATAACCCATACGTTCCGCCGATGATTTGCTTACCGACAGAGTCGAGATAACCCTGCTGCTGTACTCGCGCATCCGCATTCGCAGCGGCGGCTTGACGACGTTGTTCAGCTGTGACTTGGTTATATAAGGCTTCGCGGTCAGAATAACTGATACCGGATAGGCGATCATCCATCGTTCCGGTTGGGACAGCTTCACCCCCGCGAATGATCGCAGCTTCCCTTGCTCGACGTTTCCGATTAACTCCGTTATTATCACTTCCGCGTGTTTCCACCGCAACAGCAATATCTTCAATCGTTCCGGTTTTAATAGCACGAACGACGTTGGCAGGAAGTTCGCCGTAGTTATACGTCATGCTGATTAGAGGAACGCGGATGTTTTCAGGAAGTCCATCCCAGCCTTCCGCACCAATCTGATTACGCGCAACACCTTCGAATTCATCAAGACGACGGGCAAGGTCTCGTTCCGCATCCGCCTTGGTAACGCGCATTCCCGGTTTAACTTTAACTACAGTTCCATCCGCTCGCGTGATTGTATCCGAGCCGTAACCAATACGATGAGTGGTTGCATCCCAATATGGTTTTTCGCGGAACCCTTCGAATTCACGAAGCAATTGCGCGGCAGAACCGGGTTGGGTTCCAAGGCCAATCGCATTCGGAGCGATTGCCCCAGTCTCAACCCCGCCTTTATAAAATGCACTTTGTAAACCACGACGGAGGTTCCGAACGAGGGCAAGCTTCTCTACCTGCGCAAGGTCGGACTCCGCCACCATGTCAGCGAGAACTTCACTTTCCTCGTCAAAAGCTTCCGGGTCTTGCCGAACGCGGATCAGGGACTGTTGATATTTTTCATTGATTTCAGCCCGATAATGTTTGTCCGCTTCCGTGTACTGAAACTTCAAGGCATTACCAATAATCCGACCGCGTTGTTGTGCGAGTTTAAGTTCATACTCATCATGCATATCTTCCGGGACATTCTGCAGAATGAAGTTCTTCGCGCGAACAGAATAGAGTTCTTCCGCTGCTTCAGTGAAGTTTTGGGTTTTTGGATCGTATGTTCGCTGAAGTTCCGCGAGACTTTCATTCATCCCGGTGGTGAAATCAGCGTAGTCAGTTGCGGTGTTAAACGCGCGGGTGCGATCTTCCCGCTGACGAAACGCAGCACTTGCTCGTTGAAGGTTCCCACCAAGCCCGGCGAGCGCTTGCCCAATCCCCGCTCCAAACGCGGCGGCGGGTGCGTCAACTCGGATCGGAGAAAGAGCGCGGCTGGATGGTGTTGTACGCTGAAGTTGTAGAGGAGTCCGAGCCATTTTATTTCCTTATACAAAACTGCGAGAACGAGGGATGCCACCACCGACGATACGACGCCGGGCAAACGGGCTAACACTTGACGCGGAACCAATAAGCGAACCTGCACCGCCGATAAACGAAGATACAATTGCGCTTCGCCCAGCCGATCGATGCGCACTAGCGGAAGCATCAAACGCGGATGCTTGGTTAAGGCGGTCAGTCGCTTCAACTTCCGCCGCATGACGGATGTTCAGCGCATCACGGCGGCCAAGTGCGCGGGCTGCTTTCCTTGCACCGAGGTGTGAACGGGAACCCACATCAATCCCACTCGCACTTTGCGCGGCGAATTGTTGTCCAAGCAATCCAGCGGTGTCAATATCCGCCTGTTGTTGTTCGATCTGCGCAGCGTCACGGACGCGATCGGCATTGTTTCGCTCAATCTCCGCATTCATCTCGGCGATTTCAGCTTGATATTGCGCTTGCTGCATTCCAGCAATACCGCTATAACCCGTCCCCGCAACAGAAAGCAAAGAACCGAGAATGGATGATCCACCTCCAGCAGCGGCACCGGCTGCACCAGCAGCGGCAGGGATAAGAAACGCCATTAGTTAAGTTCCCTTTTATAAACTTCGTGGACGTCTTGCCCAACGGTGAAGCTGTACCCGATTTGTTTAAAATCGAAAAGCTGGGTGAACCGCGCGTTTTCTTTCGCAACGTAGCACCAGAGTGTTCCACGGTTACGTTCCTGCCAACGAGCAAGATAATGTTTTACCGCACGGGCAGAGCTGATCGGGTGATCTTTAAACGCCTGCGTCGGGCACATCCAGATATAAACGTCACCATACATATCGAGGTCGCGGAGTATCCCGACGTACATGACAATCCCAGCTTGTCGCGTTCCGATCACCCACTTCTGAGTACTATCATACCAAAGTTGCGCGTTATCCGCCAACCCTTTTATGTGGAGGTCGGTAGGAAGCGGTTCGTATTTCTCCAGTTCCACCGCTGCATGTTTAATCATTGTCATCTCCGGCGTCCAGCTCAAGGGTGTATCCGAGGATTGATGCAGGTAGTGGATCATAAACCGCGATTTCAACCGAGCCCTCTCGATCATAAGTGCTGGAGAGGGTGATATCTTTAATTCCGGACTGAAGGGCTGTTGGCGTATCATATGGTTCGTTCTTCCTCTCTACGACGAAGTACATCGAGTCTTCTGTTCCGGCATATAGACCGCGAGCAAGGTTAACGCGTAACGCCATGCCGATAGGACGACGGCGCTTGCCTTCGATGACGCGGCTGCGTGAGATTGCCGGAAGGGTTTTAGCCCGGCAAGTAAACCCCCAACCGGCAGAAACAAGACTAGTATCTTCGGGGACAGTGATTGTCCCGTTGGTTACAGTTTGCGCGGGTACTGGCGTTCCGTTTGCAAGAGCGACAACGGATGTTCCCTCAAGATGCCACAAACCATTAACCGTAGCAGAGGGAGTATCCATATACCAATCTTCTGTTGGAAGGGGCGTTTTATTTGGAAGCAAATCGGTTAATGGAATGCGGACAATTCCTGTAACTTCAGTGGAGCTTGTAAAGGCCGTGATCTCAATCATACCGTTATTTACGCGGATGTGATCGCCAATGTTTCCAGAGCTAAACGGTGTTGCCCCGGAGACCATGATATCCACCTCACCCGTCGCTGCGGATACTTCGATACGTCCGGATTGAGCCGTTTTCCCTCGACGAATACCCGCATCGAGGCACATATAATCTTCGGCGTTATCGCCTTCACGGACGGTCATACGTTCGAGGAATTTCCGCCAAACCGTGTTAACCTTTCGAGATACTGCAAAGTACGGAATGTTCTGACCGAATTCTTCAATTGCAGTTGTATCTTCGAACAGTCCTTGTGTTTCGTGTTGAGTCCAAGCGTAGACTTCTTGCTCACGGAGGTAAGTCATGGATAGAAGACGACCGTCCGAACGTACCGCCCAGATCAGGTAGAAAGGTGTCTGGGCGTATGCCCAGTTAACAATGATCCGGTTTTTTGTAAAGAAGTGATTTGATAAAACACTGCGGTCGATGCCGGTGTATGCATCACGCTCGCGTTGATAGGAAAGTGCGCGAACAACTCCGTTTTCTTTTTGAACGTACAGTATATCGTTGTCAATCGCGATTGGGGCAACTGGCGCAATCCCGATATATGTTTGCGCTTCGCCGTTCACGTTGAGCGGAGTTACCGCGATTTCCGAGCCACCCGTAACATTCCAAACCCCGGAACCACTGAATGCGATCAGGCTACTCCGAAGGTCAACGAAGTGCCGGATCGGGCTCACTCGTTCCGCGTCAAGATCGAACTCATACGCATCACCATCGGTTGGAATTGTTGAGTCATCGAAATTTCGATACGCTCCCGGCTTGGAGCCAAACACACCGAGCGGTGCATTATCAGTTCCACCGAAGATTTGTCTTTGCTGGAAGATAACTGATGCGCGCGGATTGTTCCCTTCGATCGGACTTAGTGTGGCATCCCCCGTTGCGCCAGTACCCGATCCCCCGCCTGTATTCCCGAACACAACAGAAGCAGTGGTGTAGTTCTTTCCTGGTTTAAGGATATAAACCCCGATAACTTCGCCACTTGAGTCGACTACCGGATACCCACTGAACCCGGAACCATCACCGGTTACTGAAACAGTAGCAGTGCCTTGTGTATAGCCACTGCCCCCATTTGTAATATTGATGTAATCAATCCTTCCGTTAGCGAGAGGATCACGACCCAACGGGGGAACAGCAGTGAAATCCGGAATGATATTGGCATCAGTAAAGGCAGAGGCATAGGATATTCCAATAAAGCCGCTGAGTTCGGCGGCGATTACAGCACCCGGTTCTGGAGCCAGGGATGTTCGGTAAATACGGTAATGATCGACGTCATCGACGGCGTTCCAGGTAACATTTACCTGTCCTTCCGCGATGGTGAAGTTAAACACATTCTGGTTCACGTTCATCCGACTAGGTAGGCTTTCTTCCTTCCCCTTAACGGCGGTAACTTTATACCCAACTGATGCGTTGCCTGCAGCGGATGGGATGGTATTAACCCCGGTCGGGGAGTCAACACTTGACTCGAAAGAGATCGGGCTCATTGTCCAGTCAGTTGCATCGTTTCGAACAAGTTCACGAGCGGCATAATCAGGATGGGTAAGAACTACCGTATCCCTACGTTGCTTAGCAACGAGCCCAGAAAGATCCGCGGCGGCGTATGGGGTTGTAACTGTATAAACGCGGTAGACAGAACCGCCGGAAGTGTATGTAGTGTAGGCGGTTGTATCGATGTTCGTTGTACTGTCATACACTTCGTTGAGTTCGAATGTGTCAACGGTGAGTACGGTTACAACGAAAGTTCGCCCGTTAACTTCAGTCATTCCCTCAACATCAGTGATGTAAACAAGATCACCGGTTGAATAACCATGTCCGACTGCAGTTACAACACCCGGATCGGCTTGGGTGATCCCGGTAATTGTAACCGCAGACTCAAGCACATATCCGCCATCTTGGACGAACCGGACTTTCTGATCCTGAAAAACCAATACATACGTATTCGCGATATCCGCGCCAAACT